>CAWJGD010000030.1:0-231902 GCA_963842345.1 uncultured Acidobacteriota bacterium | reverse complement strand
CACTGCGCAGGGGCCGTATGTGTTGATTTCCGCCCACGTCGATACCGTGTTCTCCGAAACCCAGTTGGAGGTGCGCCGCGATGGCGAACGCCTGGTGGGTCCCGGGATCGCCGATAATGGCACGGGCCTGGTGGCGCTGCTGGCGATCGCCGCGGCCATGCAGGCGGCGGGAGACGGAACCCGTCTGCCGCTGTTGTTTCTGGCCAACGTGGGCGAGGAGGGCGAAGGCAACCTGCGCGGAATGCGGCACTTCTTCGAAGATCCGCAATGGCGCACGCAGATAAATTGCATGCTCGCCCTGGATGGCGCCGGCACGGACACGATCGTGACCGAGGCGCTCGGCAGCCGCCGCTTCGAGGTTTCCATCAGCGGACCGGGCGGGCACTCCTGGAGCGACTTCGGGACCCCCGATCCCATCGTTTTGCTGGCGAGAGTGATCGAACGGCTCAGCCGGATTGCCCTACCCGACAACCCCAGGACGACAGTGAACGTGGGCATCATCGAAGGCGGAACGGCGGTGAACGCGATTCCGGAATCGGCGCTGATGCGGGTCGATTTGCGCTCCACCGATCCGGCCAGGATCACTGCCATCGAGGCGCAACTTCAGGCCATCCTGAAAGAGGCTATTGATGGAGTGGGAGCATCTTCGGGGTGCAATCCCGAGTGCGCGTCATCGGTGATCGTCCGGCGGGCGAGCTCAGCGATGGAGCCTTCATCCTGGAAGCGTTGCGGGCCGTTGACTCGCGGTTAGGCATCAGGTCGCACGTGCACTGCGCCTCCACCGACGCCAATATCCGCTGTCGCTTGGGGTGCAGGCTCTGGCTATCGGTGCGGGTAGAAGGGAGCGCGGGCGCACACGCTCCAAGAGTGGTTGATTGCCCGCGGACGCGCCGTCGCGCTCAAGCGCATTCTGCTGACCGTACTCACCCTTGCCGGCCTGGCGGAGTGAGCATACCAACTCCTTAACGTCGAACTGCACGACTCTGCCCCAAACGGACCACTTAACGGCGTGACTGGAAGACGATCTCGTCTCTCCACTCCACTTCGTCTGCTGCACGGGAGTTCCCAGGAGCTACAGTCGTGCAAGCACAAAACACGGGCTTTGCGACTTTGATATTGACTCAAATGCAGAGTTCCGGCCTAATCATGGTGCCCCATCCGTACAGGTGATGTTATCGACCTCCCCAGAGAGTCGGCGGAGCAATCTGCTCCGGTTTCGGGCTGTAAGTTGTTCAGGCCCCAGTCGTCATAACTGTTTCTGTACCCGCGGTGATCGCAACCGAATTTATAGAGGCCCTTATATGCACCCATCGTTCTCTCTGTTGTTCAGCCGCAACCGGCGGCTCATGCGGTTCATTTCCGTCTTTTTCTTAACGGTGCTGTTGGGTGGCACGTGCACGCGCAGATGGCATACCTGACCAGCGGTTCGACGATCACGCTGGCGAGCGGATTCAACTTCAATCACCCCGGGGGCGTGGCGGTAGACAAGTACGGAAACGTCTTCGTCGCCGATACCGGCAACAGTGCGGTCAAGGAGATTCTGGCGGCGGGCGGATACAACACGGTCGTCACCCTGGGCAGCGGCAGCGGCAACTTCAACACACCCCAAAGTTTGGCGCTAGACGCGATCGGGAACGTCTTCGTCGCCGATACCGTGGACGGTGTGGTGAAAGTGATCACGGCGGGTAGCGGCTACACCACAGTCTTACCAGCGACCCCTGCCTATTTCGACACCTTATGCTTCCCCGCGGGCGTAGCGCTCGACAAAAACGGCAACATCTTCGTCACCAGTTCATCTTCTTCTTTAGCTATTCCTTGGTCGAGTTTTTATATTTGAGTTCGGGTACCCGAACAACGGGACCGGTATCTCGGGCGGGACACTCCCCTACGACTTCAACCTCACCCCCGGCGCGGCGGTGGACGGCGCCGGGAACTTCTTTGTCGGCGGGTCATCGGATGTGCTCGAGGTTTTTGCGCCTAACTACCACGCTTTCACTAGGCTTGCAGCCGGATCCAACAATCCGTCGGGTTTGGCGTTTGACACATACGGGAACCTCTTCGTCGCCGATACCGGCAACAATGCGGTGAAGGAGCTTCTGGCGGCCGGCGGCTACGTCACGGTGAACCCGGTGGGTAGCGGATTCAGCGCGCCCATGGGCGTCGCCGTAGACGCGAGCGGGAACATCTTCGTCGCCGATACCGGCAACAATGCGGTGAAGGAGATTCTGGCGGGAAGCGCGGGGGGCGATTTTGGGACGGTTTCAGTTGGTACGGCGGCGCCGCCGACGTCGACGTATGAGTTCAGGTTCACCTCGGGGGGGACGATTGCGCCGCCGGCGGTGTTAACGCAGGGGGCGGCGGGCGAGGACTTTATCGATGCGGGAACGGGAACTTGTAAGACAGATGGAACCAGCCACATCTACAACATCGACGAAACTTGCACCGTCAACGTGACCTTTGCGCCGAAGCATCCCGGAAGCCGGTATGGGGCAATCCAGTTGTTGAACAGCTCCGGCGCGGCGATTGTGACGGCGCCGGTGTACGGGACAGGTTCGGGGCCGCAGATCGCGTTTGCTCCCGGTGTGCAGAGCATGGTGGGCAGCGGTTTCAGCGCGCCCCAAGGGGTGGCGGTGGACGGCGGCGGGTACTTTCGTTGGCGATACCGGCAACAATGCGGTGAAGGAGATTCTGGCAACCACGGTCAGGACGCTGGGCAGCGGATTCAGCGCACCCCAGGGGATGGCGGTGGATGGGGCGGGCAATGTGTTTGTCGCCGACACCGGCAATAATATGGTGAAGGAAATTGTAGCGGCGAATGGAGTCATCCCGGCCTCGCCCACCATCAACATACTGGGCAGCGGATTCAGCGCGCCCACGGGCGTGGCAGTGGACCAGAACGGCAATATCATCGTCAACGACGCCGGCAACGGTGCAGTGAAGCAGATTCTGGCGGCGGGCGGATACACCACGGTCAACACGCTGGGCGGAAGTTTTACCTATCCCGTGCTCCAGGCCACGGACGCAAGCGGCAACGTCTTTACGGCCGATACCGCCAACGACCGGGTGCTGAGAACGGATCACGCCCACCCGCCGCAACTGATTTTTGCGCCGACGTTGGTCGGTTCGACCAGCGTTGACAGCCCGCAGACGGTGACGGTGAGCAATATCGGCAACGCAGCGTTGACCTTCCCCATTCCTTCGGCGGGGAACAACCAGTATCTCCAGCGGTTTCACGCTGGGAAATGCCGGCACCTGTCCCGAGCTCAACAGCTCTTCCTTTTCGGCGGGCACAGTGGCCGCGGGAACCTCTTGCACCTATCTGGTGAGCTTCTCTCCGGCTACGGCGGGCCCCAACAGCGGTTCGCTGGTGCTTACGGATAACAATTTGAACGCCAGCCTGACGCAGACACTGGCCCTCTACGGCACGACGCAGAATTCGCAGTCGATCAGCTTTTCGCCGCCTTCAACCGTTACCTATGGCGTCACGCCGATTACGCTGAGCGCGACGGGTGGAGCTTCGAACAATCCGGTAATCTTCAGCATCGTTTCGGGTCCCGGCACGCTGAGCGGTCCTGATGACAGCATACTGACCGTTACCGGCGCAGGCACGATTGTGGTCTCCGCCCTCCAGGCGGGCAACGCCAATTACGCGCCAGCGCAGACGACGGCGAGCATTGTTGTCAGCATGGCCACACCCGGCCTCACTTGGGCGAATCCAGCCGCCCTCGTTTACGGCACGCCTTTGGGCGCGACGCAACTGAACCCAATTGTGATCTTTGGCAGTTCGATCATTGCGGGCAGCTTCACTTACACAGCCACGCCAGCGGGCGGCAGCGCCACCGCAGTAAGCAGCGGAAGCGTACTGACCGCCGGAAGCTACACGCTGACGGCTACCTTCACACCCACCGATACGACCGACTACACCAGCGCGACCAAGACGGTCTCACTCACGGTTAGCCAGACGACGCCAACGCTGACTTGGGCAGCGCCCGCGACGATCAGTTACGGCACGGCGCTGAGTTCGACGCAGTTGAATGCCAACTCCGGCGGTGTGGCGGGAACGTTCGTATACAGCCCGGCGGCAGGGGCTACTCCGGCAGTCGGAACGGATGCGCTCTCGGTCACCTTCACGCCGACCGATGCTACCGATTACGCCTCCGCGACTAAGACGGTCTCACTCACCGTACAGGACTTTTCTCTGCCGGCTGCACCGGCGGCCGTTACCGTAACTGCCGGCCAGACAGCGACTGCAAGCCTCATCGTCTCCTCTATGAGTGGATTTGCCGGCACGGTTGTGTTCACCTGCTCGGTGCCCGCGAGCATGAGTGAGGCCTCTTGCTCGGCGACTTCGGCTCAAATCACGGCATCGTCAGGCGCAAGCTCGACCCTGACGGTTAACACCACAGCGGCCCATACCGTTGCTTCGAGTGCAAGACCTGGCCGCTGGATGGCGTCGAGGATCGGTGCTGTCTTCGCCGGGTTCATTCTCTTGGGAGTCCCGAAGGTCAAACGGCGACGCGCTGGTCTGCTGGCGTTGTTCATTCTCCTCTTGCTGTTGCTTGGCATCACAAGCTGCGGCGGGAGCAGTAGCGGAAGCGGCAGCACAGGTGGAAAACAGATGGATGCTGGGACGCCGGCAGGGACGTACTCGCTAACCTTGACCGCGGCGAGCGGAACGGCATCCCATACGATGAACGTTTCGGTAACAGTGCAATAGCTTCTCAACCTGCATCGTCCCCACATTCGCCAACTGCGGGCGGATGTGGGCCACCCTAAGCATTTCGTATTCTCCGCACTTAAGCGCTCTGGTAATAAATCCTACAAGCTATTTCATAACTCATTTCGGACTGGAGCCAACGGCGAATCCTCGACGGCTAAAGCCAGAGAATATGCCTCAGGAAACAGCACGGCTGATGCCGCGCCCCTTCAAGATCGAATTGTGAAACAGGCTCTAAGATTTAAGATGGCTACGAGGCTCAGGCCTTCGATCTGAAATCTTCGAGTGGAAAGGCTTTCCCTGTCGCGCTCGCTGAAAGCTCACATTCTGCTGGTGTTTATAACCTTCGTCTGGGGCTCGACCTTTGTTTTGGTGAAGAACGCCCTGCTCGAGGCCGCACCGCTGACCTTCAACGCGGTCCGATTCACGACGGCGGCTATTATTCTGGCGGTGATTTTCCGCAGGCATCTGGCGAATATCAACCGCCAGACGCTGTTCGCCGGCATTAGGGTGGGGCTCTGCCTGTGTGCGGGCTACCAATTCCAGAACCTGGGGCTGCGGCTGACCACGCCCTCGAAGTCGGCCTTTCTGACCGGCATCGCGGTCGTACTGGTTCCGGTCTTCCTGGCTGTCTTTTGGCGGCGAAGGGTGAATGGCTGGACGCTGGCGGGAGTGGCGGCGGCTTTTTTCGGGTTATATCTATTGGCGGTTCCGGGCGGGGGTGGCGGCCTGGGTGGAATCAACCTGGGCGACCTGCTCACACTCGGCTGTGCCGTATCTTTTGCCTTTCAAATCATCGTTTTAGGGCGGGCCACACAGAAGTATGCGTTTGCCCAGATCGTAGTGGTGGAGATCGCCACCTGCGCCGTAGTGATGCTGGTCTCGGCGCCGCTGCTGGAGCCGGTTCGCATTGTGTGGTCAGCAACGGTGCTTTGGGCTCTGGGGATCACCTCGCTGGTGTCGACCTGCACCGGATTCGTGGTGCAGGGTTGGGCGCAACAGTTCACGCCGCCGACGCACACGGCTTTGATTTTTTCGCTGGAACCGGTTTTTGCCTGGGTGACCTCGTACCTGCTGCTCGGCGAGCGGCTCGGGTTGAGGGCGGCCATCGGAGCTGGCTTGATCCTCGCCGGTGTGCTGATCAGCGAATTGCTCGGGCAGGTGCGGCAGCCGGAGGCAGAGCTGGTGAAGGAGGTCCGGTGAGATACAGACGCGGCGGCGCCGGGCTACAATTCTTTTGGTAACGAACGTGCCTGTGCGCGCGTCTAAATACAGGGAGTACTCTCCGGGAGGTACCCGATCGCGCCAAGGATCACGTCTGGAGAATAATCTGCTCAATAGGGCACGGAACTATTATGCTTGCGCTGTCATGAGCCGGGCTAAAGACAAGTGTGCATCGATCCGCTGAACGGAGGCGGCTTTCGCAAAGATGAAAACTAATCGTTATGCTTCGACACTGGTGATCCTGGTTACGCTGGCTTTGGGGATACTTATCGGCACGGTTGTTGCCACAGGTGTAAAAGGCAAGACCGTCGATTCCACCGACGCCAGCCCGCTACAGGTCACTAATATCAATCCACAGGCGCTGTCGAACTCTTTTACCCAGGTGGCAAAGCAGATCGAGCCCGCCGTGGTCAACATCAACACCGAATCGACGGTCAAGAACCCGCACCGCCGCTTCCGCCGCGGCCAGCCGCCACCAGGCGATGACAACCAAGACAACGGACAGGGTGGCGAGGAGAATCCTTTCCAGGACTTCTTTGACCGCTTCTTCGGTGGACAGAATCCCAATGCTCCTCCCGAGGGGATGCGTCAGCGCTCGCTGGGTTCGGGCGTGATTGTCGATCCGCATGGCTACATCGTCACCAACTTCCACGTGGTCGAGAAGGCCGACCGCATTCGCGTCAACCTGATGGGCGATCCGCCGTCGGTGAGCTACAACGCCAAGGTCATCGGGACCGACCGTGAAACCGATCTCGCGGTCCTCAAGATCGAAGTCGGCCGTAGCCTGCCGGCAGCAAAATTCGGGAACTCCCAGCAGTCGCAGGTTGGTGAATGGGTACTTGCCGTCGGCAGTCCGTTCGGCTTGAACCAGACGGTAACGGCGGGCATCATCTCCGCCATCGGCCGCAACAACATCGTGCCGCAGCGGCAGTTCCAATCGTTCATACAGACCGATGCCGCCATCAACCCCGGCAACTCGGGGGGGCCGCTGGTGAATATGGCGGGTCAGGTGATTGGCATCAACACCGCTATTTACACGGAATCTTCGGGTTACCAGGGCGTAGGCTTCGCCATGCCCTCCGATACGGTGGTCAAGGTCTACAAGGATTTGATCGGAGCGGAGCACAAGGTAGTTCGTGGTTCCATCGGCGTCATGTTCAACGCCATGCCTGACCCGGCGGTTGCCCGCGTCTATGGCGTCAACGGCGGCGTTACCATCAGCGACGTCGAACCCAGAGGCCCGGCGGGTCAAGCCGGTCTGCAGTCCGGGGACACGATCATCGCCGTGGAAGGCCAGCCGGTGAAGACGGGCGACGATCTGGTGAACGACATCTCGAACCGCAAACCTGGATCCAAAGTGCGCCTGACAGTCGTCCGCCGCAGCAGCAAGCAGGATTTTACGGTAACCATTGCCGATCGCGAAAAGCTGTTTGGACGACAACTCGGACTGACCGAAGATCAGGGTGAAGCCGAGCAGCCGAAGGAAAGCAAACTCGGTGTGGGCGTGCGCTCAATCCCGCCGGAAATCGCTCAACGCATGAATCTGCCGAAGGGTGAAGGGGTTATGGTTCAGGAGGTGAAGCCGGGAGGCTTTGCCGACAGCATCAACCTGAGCCGGGGCGACGTGATTTTGCAGATTAATCAACAGCCGATCACCGATGAAAAGAGCTTCGATAAGGTGCAGTCGACGTTGAAGCCCGGGCAGGATGTAGTATTCCTGGTTCGTCCGAATGGACAGGGTCGGAACGGCTCCAATGTCTTCGTGGCTGGTACTCTCCCGTAACCTGCGGTGTGTTCATCTTGCGGCTGGTACCGAAGCATCTAATATGGCATGATGTTCGGTACCGGCCGAGGATGGATTCTCGCCGGAAGGTTCCTATATCCTAGTTTTGCTTTGACCCGCTCCTGGTTTTGGCGAACGGGGGAGTGGGATGCTGTTGTCACCCCAAACAGACGCTAGAGGCGGCGTTTGGCGGGACCTTGATCCGATTTTTTGTCGCTGAGGTGTTACTTGCGTTCGGATGCAGCTTTTTCGCGGGCGGCTTTTGTAAACGCCATTATCTTAGCGGTTTGCTCGATTCTTTTCCTGGCGAGCGCCGCTGCCGCCGAGGCCAGCCGTGAGAGCGGCCCGCCACAGTTTTCCGGACATCCCGGGCGCCAGCATAACCACACTTCCATTGAGCTTACAAAAGTGCGCCACGCGGCTAGCACCGCCAAGAGCCACGTGCGCACCGCTGCGGCAAAAGGCAAGCGCGCTGTACGCGGAGCCCGTGGACAACAGGTCATCAGCTCCGAGCGGGCCGGGCAAATTCAGTCCGCACTCATTCGTGAGCACCGTCTCGATGGCGAGGCAACCGGCGTTTGGGACCAGCGCACAAAAGATGCGATGATCCGCTATCAGGGGGAAAACGGCTGGCAAACCAAGATTACCCCCGATTCGCGCGCCCTTATCAAACTCGGTCTCGGCCCCCGGCACGAAGGATTGCTGAACCCCGACAGCGCGGCACTCGGCTCCCCACATGAGCTCGGCGCGGAACGGGAAATCCCCGGCGGACGCTAGAGCACTAAGTACTAATTAGACACCTATCATCCCCGCTCGATGGAATTGAGCAGCGGCGCCTATAAACGATGTACAAGAAAAGGCAGAAGTAACTCACGCCTGACACGCATTCGTGAGCTAGCCACCAGGGCGCACCGGCATTCAACGCCACGAAGCCAGCTTCAAGACGCACTACGTTAAGACCTGACATCGCGATCCATACCACTGCCAAATGAGCGAAGTTTCTCCGCACGCTAACGGAACTCTGCCAGAGTAGGGGGACCGCCCCGAGAAAGGCATCCAGCAGAGTACAGGAAACAGCGAACCGCATTTGCACGCCACCCAACTCAACCAGATCCACGCCAATGCGGTGCATGGGTATCGCGAGAAGCGCAGAGATCTTCACAATTGTGATCGTCAGCAGAATGCGCAACCAATACCAGTCAAAGATGTGGCAGACGGCGACAAAAAGAGGCACCAGGAGGAGGCGGCAAATAAACGCTTGATGCTTGCGCAGCCATGGGTTAACCACCACATTCGCAGCCGCATCCGCCTGGCACACCGCAGAAATCTGTGAGTCCATGTCTACCGCCTCACAGGCTGTGCCAGTCTCCGGCGTATTAAAGTGAAAACAAACCAGCCGGCTATTAACCCAGCAAGAACGCAGAGCGCGAGGGGTGAAGCGCCGGCGTCGAAAGGATCGCTTTGGGAAGTTGCTGTGGGCGTCGCACCTCCACCCTGGTTGGCGGCAATGCTGCTGCCGTCAGACTGCCCTAGCACCAGGGAAGCATCTACGCCGTTAATGAGCGGATCAGTAAACCCCAAGGTGCGGTTGTTAGCTGTGTCTCCCACGAAAAGGGTGGCTCCATTAAAATACAGCCCCTTTGGCGAAGAGAGTGTTGCAATCGTTGCAGTGCCACCTTGATTGGCGGAATTGCCGCTAGGATTTGCTTGCCCGAGCACGAGACTTGCGGACATGTCGTTGCTGAATGGCGGGCTGAATTGCAAGACACGGTTGTTGGCCGTATCGCTCACCCAAAGATTCCCTGAACCATCGAACACGAGTCCTTGTGGCCCGTTGAAAGTGCGCGCGGAAATCGTACCGGTAATCGGATCGTCGTTCGGCGGTCTCTGGTCGAAATCCGGCTGTCCCAACACCAAAGTAGCCGCCATGTTGATTGTGAAAGGCGGAGTGAATTGCAACACGCGATTATTCGAGGTGTCGGCGACCCACAGATTACCCGAGGAATCAAACGCAATCCCTACAGGCGCCTGCAGGTTGGTGCTGCTAACGCCGCTAGACGCCGAGGTGAAGTTAGCTTGGCCGATCACAACGGTGGCCGACATGCCGCTGCTTAAGGGTGCTGCGAATTGCAGCACGCGATTGCTGTTAGCGTCGGCTACCCAAAGGTTGCCGTTTGCATCGACCGCTATGCCTGCCTGGCAGAACGAACCGGCGGCGGGCACTCCGCCTGCCTCGCAGCTGCCTGTCACGAAGTCCGTCTGGCCGATTACGATGCTTGCGTTCATGCCGCCGTTGACGAACGGAGGCTGAAACTGTGTTACGCGGCAATTCGCACCGGGGCCGCCGCTCTCAGAGACGTATAGATTACCGGCATTGTCAAAAGTCGCGGCTACCGGACCGGACATACCAGCCTGTGTGGTGGCTGCCGTGGCGGTCCCGGGACCCGTTTGCCCCAGAACGACGCTGGCGCTCTGATCGCTGCTGAACGGAGAACTGTAGATGAGCACGCGGTTATTCCCACGATCGGGAACAATGAGAGGAGCCGGGTTCACGGTCAACGCGCCATTCACAAAGCTGAAGGTGTAGTTGGTGGCAGAGAGCGTCCCCGCCGCAACAATGATCGGGTAACTGCCCGCCGCCGTGAAGCTGGTTACCGCCGTTGTCACGCTTGGGCTGCCGCTCACTGTTGCAGCGGTGTCACCATTTACGAATCCGCTATAGCCGGCGGTGGTCAAAGCCGGCGGGCGGAGCCCGTAGGTCATCATCTTGTTATCCGCCGTCACTGTCAGCGCCGCCTTATTGACCGTAAGCGAGAGAGCTTGCCGGGCGGTCTGGGGTGGGGATGAGATGTCAGAAACAGCAATCGTGAAATTGTATGTTCCCGCTGCAGTTGGCGTGCCCGACAGGGTACCGCCCGCGCTCAGCGTAAGTCCCGGAGGAAGGGTGCTACCTGTAGCCAGGCTCCAGGAATAACCTGATGTGCCGCCACTGCTCGCCAGAACATCGCTATAAGCCGAGCCATAGGTAGCCGCCGAGAGCGACTGTGTGTTGACAACCAGCAAGTTGGTTTGCGGGTTGACTGGGACCGAAGGGTCGGCGCTGCAGGCAATCAACAGCGTCCCGAGCACCAATACAGATGCAACGCCCAATAAGCGCAATGCAGCACTCCTGCTCATGAATCTCCCTTTTATACTTTATTAAATATATAAATCCCTTTTGATTTATCCGCTGATAGGGCCACGCGTACCGCCCCACGGTACAACGGTCTTTTACAGTTGGAAGCGAGCAGATTCAGCATAGCTTTTCGATCCGCACAGGGCAAGGCGTTTGTTGCTGGTTTTCAAGCAAATCACCAGCAATCGCGCATTGGCACTCCTGCCCGGGCTCCACTCATGGGGTGGAAACTCAATCTCGAAGAATTCTCGAAGGATGTCTCGACTCGGCGGGTTACTACCGTCATTAACAATGACAATGTCCGGGATAGCAGATTCTGCTGCTTTGTGTTTGGTGGCGTGCCGCGGATCATCGCGGATCATCGCGGCTCATAACCAGGTATTGGCGGCGGAAGTATCCGGATGAGCAGCGTAACTGGCGATTGATTCCCTTATCGCCAGTTTGAATAGAAACACGGGACCGCGTCCGGCGTTCGAGGTTCGCAAAGGGAAAGGGCCGCTTGCGCGGCCCTTTTTAGTGGCTTCCCGCGGCTGGTTGACCGTGGAAAACCGGCTTTCTCATGGTTGTTAGTTTGTGGTCACCGTCAAGGAGGTGGAGTGCTGAATCGCGCCCGCCGATGCGTTTACCGTGATGGTGTAGCTGCTGTAGCCGCGGGGGAGCTAGCCGCGGGGGAGCTGGCTGCGGGGGTCCCGCAGGGGAAGTTTGCGTGGCGGAGGTGGTCGTGGCGGACTTGCCGGCGCCGGAGCCGCCGCCGCAGCCGATGCTCACCGCACCGAGTGCGAGTACGAGTAGCAGCACTACCCAGAAGGCGGTCTTCTTTTTCGCTTTGCCGCCAACGACCAGCGAGCCTGCGGCGAGGGCGAAGAAGGGCAGGGTGAACGCGAACAGCGGCTTGCTTTGGTGTGCCGGAGTCGACGAAGCGGTGGCCGTTGGCATGTTGATCGTCAAGGTGACGCTCGCCATCCCGCTGGACGGCGTTACTGTGTTGGGCGAAAACGAGCAGGTGGCGCCGGCCGGCAAGCCGGAGCAGCTCAGGGTTACCGCGCTGTTGAAGCCGTTTTCCGGGGTGATGGCGATTTGCGAACTGCCGGTCCCGGAGCTGAGGGAGACGCTCGCGGGCACGGTCATCGTAAAGTCGGGCGATCCGCCGCCGCTGGCGGGGGTTGGTGTGGAGGTTGGCACGAAGAAATCGGCCATGTCGGCGGCGGTGGCAATCGCGCCCGGGAACCCCGTGCTGCTCAGACCGAGCGCCTCGAAGATGGTCCGTCCCAGGTTCTGGTGCTGATAGAGAATGGTCGATTGGTACCCGCGCTTTACGTTCGGGCCGACCAGCACCACGGCTATACGCCCGCCGCCATGGGTAGAGTCGCTGGTGGCCGCCTCGTCAAAAGCGATGATCAGCAAGCCATCCCCGCCCGGCTGGAAGGCTGGACTGGCGAGCAGTGGCGCGAGATTGGTCTTAAGGAAGCCGTCTGCCGCTGCCGGGGTGCCGTCGTGCGCATCGTAATTGCCATCGGGAACGATGTAAGTCAAATTCGGCAACTGGTTGGCGGCCAGGTCGGTGGCGAATTGCGTGAAAGGCACAAGATTGGCCGCCTCGCCGGTGCTGTTCCTTACGTCGGAGAAGTAGGCAAACGGGTTGTGGCGGATGTAGTACATCCCTTGGCTGTCGGCAACGTTGCCGCCGGTGTAACCAACCGAAGGAAGCGACTGCGCATAAGACTTCCAGGTTTTACCGGCCGTCATCATATGGCGGACGATATTGTCCGCGCTGACCGTCGCGGTGAACGAGTCATTATCATTGGCGGGGTTCGTGCCGGTGGTGACCATGAAGTAGTTGTCGATCGAGGGATGGTAGTTGCCGTAATAGTTGGTCGCCTGTCCATATTGCGTTGCCAGGCTGTTCAGGTACTGCCAAGCCGAGCCGCTGCCGATTACACTGCTG
Organism: uncultured Acidobacteriota bacterium; assembly: GCA_963842345.1. GTDB lineage: Bacteria > Acidobacteriota > Terriglobia > Terriglobales > Acidobacteriaceae > CAWBRT01. Next base: position 219,058 of record CAWJGD010000030.1, on the reverse strand, counting down.
GCGCTCTCGTTCTCTTCCATAACCCAAACCACATGATTGCTTGCCGGGACCTGCGCAAAAGTTGCGGTAACCAACAGGACAACGGCGGCTGCCAGCGTTGCGAAGGTCGTTAATTTTTTCACTGCCACATCTCCGGGAGTGGAAACTCCAATGTCCGGAGACTACGAGCAGCCGACAGATGAGAGAATGAGGCACTGTTAGTATTCGCACGGTTGAAATCGCCTAGTTTCTTAGGCGTGAAGGCCCTAGTTAATCCCTAAGGTAGAGTCGGTTGAACGCGAAGCCGCTAAGGCAAAGCGGTTTGCGGGCAAGCAGAGTTTCCGCCTTGAAAATCAACGGCCAGAGATGATGCTGGTGCAGAAGCCCGGGGGCAGAGTTCCGCAATGCTCGACTAAGGTGCTTGGCAAAATCGAGGCCCAACAGCTTCTTACATGCGAGTGCACACACGCACAATCGAATAGGCGTTTTTGCTGAGGAGCAAAACGTGGGGCGACGTCGGGCTTCAAGCAACTACCTCAGGTTAGCCTAGTCACCCCAACGAGCCGAGCCTCGTCGGGGGTCCCGACACGGGCGAACCTGGGGCACCATGCCTGGGGACCACCTCTCTTCGAACCCCACATTAGCCAACTGCGGCAAATGTGGGCCACTACCGGAACGTGGGGCACCAAGACAGCACCCTTTTCAATTGACATCAATTGCGGCCTTTGGGATATTGCTTTCGGCTCCAAAAAAGCACATGCCGCTCGCGCCTGGCTGTTGCGTCGGCGCGTTTTTTCCGCAGCTTGCTAAGGGAATCCACGTCTATGCGTACGCCTGTACGCCGAGTGGGGAGTGACTGCAATTACAGCCTGGCGGCATATTCATAACATTATCGTGAGCCGGCAACAGGAGATCCGATGAATCCAGTGATACAGCCAGCAGCTGTTTACAAAGAAATATTGTTCGAAGTGAAAAACGGCGTAGCGTGGGTGACGATCAATCGCCCGGAGGTGTTGAACGCTTTTCGAGAGCAGACACTCGATGAACTAACCGACGCGCTACGTTCAACCCGCAACGACCCCTCGATTGCGTGCGCAGTGGTGGCGGGAGCCGGTAGAGCATTTTCGGCCGGCGGTGACTTTTATGCGATGATGCGGCTGAACCGCGCCAATTCAAGCCACTGGAACGACCGCATGCTCGGTCTGGCAATGACGATCCGCGGGTTGGCCATCCCGGTGATTGCCATGGTTCAGGGGGCTTGCATGGGTGGCGGCCACGAACTGGCTTTGTGGTGCGATCTGGTGATCGCTTCCGATGATGCGGTGTTCGGGCAGACGGGCGCGTCCGTGGGAGCATGCCCTACGGTGGGCGCCACGCAGTATCTGCCGCGAATTCTGGGCGAGCGCGTGGCCAAGGAGATGATTTTCCTGGCGCGTAAGTTCAGTGCGGAAGAGGCTGTGCGCATTGGATTGATCAACAAGGTGGTTCCCAAAGCGGAGCTGCGCAAGGCTACCGAAGAATGGTGCGAACGTATCAAATCCCACTCTCCGCAGACGCTGCGCGCGACCAAGAAGGCTCTCAACTTCGAATCCGACGAGCTTTATGCCGCATGGCAGCATGGGATGGAGTTGCTTGCCGAAATCTGGGGCAGCGAGGAATCGATTGAGGGCATGAAGGCGTTCCTCGAAAAACGAAAGCCGGACTTCAACAAATTCCGCATGCGGAATAAGAAGCTGGTCGAGGAGTATCTGGCGGGAGTGGCGGCGGACGAGAACCAGGCGAAAAAGAAGTGATGGACGAGCCCGGGGAGAAATGCATAGACCCTCACGTCGCGCCGCCGACAACGGGCGGCTCTCCTCAGGGTGACACGTCAACGGTTTGCGGCCAGGGTACAGCAACTTCGGAACTGGTGGTAAAGGAGATTCGGCGATGCAGGATAAGGTGATCTTGAACGAAAAAGATGCGCTCTTTTATGCCGTAGACTGGGGGCGGACCAAGGGCCTGGTGGCGAAGGAATCGATTGCTTGCTCCGACAAAGTGCAAGTGAGAATTACCGAGTACTTGCCGGGTTACGTGCACAAGCTTCACGTCCACCCCACGCAGGATGAGATCATCTTCGTCCTGGAGGGAAAAGGCGCATCGGAAACCGCTAGCGGGAAGAGAGAAATCGGGGTTGGCGATGTAGTGTTGGTTCCTGCCGGAGTCGCACACGCCACCTATAACCCGAATTCCGAAGTCATGAGGGCGATCATTATCAAGTCGCCACCCGACAGTCCGCCCCAGCGAGCGGTGCTCGCCGGGGACCCCGGCAAATGAGCTTAAGGTTTTGCCGCGCTGAACTAGTTTGCTGTCCCGTAAGTTCGGTAGCTAGATTCAGGATGTCATCCTGAGCGAAGCGAAGGATCTATGCAGTACAAATCAAATACAGAGATTCTTCGCTCACTGCGCTCGCTCAGAATGACACTTCAAAGGATTATTGCGGAGCTTCTGGGACGCGACAATAAGCTGACGCCAGCGCGGCAGTCGCTTGCCCCAGTCTTTCAAGGAGTCATTAGTTTATGGAACACGCAAGCGTAAGCAGCACCGATGTTGGGTCCACTGTTTCGAGCGATGTGCAACACCAGAAGCGAACCAGCTATCGTTGGGCAGTTCTGTTCATGATTGCCATGATGGCGCTGATCACGTTTATGGATCGGACCAATATCTCGATAGCGGCGCCGAGGATGTCCAAGGAATTTGGCTTAAGCAAAATCCAGATGGGCTTCGTCTTCAGCGTATTTGCCTGGGCCTATGCGGCGGCTCAAATTCCCGCCGGATGGCTCAGCGACAAGTTCGGTCCGAGGAAGGTATTGACCCTGGTGGTGTTGTTCTGGTCGGTAATGACCATGGCGACGGCTCACGCGTGGGGGTTTGTCTCGTTGCTCGTCATACGGTTCATTTTTGGCTTGGGTGAAGCCGCCTCGTGGCCCGCCGGGACGCAGGCGATGCAGTTCTGGTACCCCAAGTCAGAGCGTGGCCTGGCAAATGGTGTCACACATAGTTGCGGCCAATTTGCCGCATCTCTCGTGCCGTTGGTCGCCGTTGCTCTTATGACCCGCTGGGGCTGGCGGTCCATCTTCCACATCTTCGGCACAGTTGGCATCTTGTGGTCGATTGGTTTTTGGTTTATCTATCGCAACCGGCCGGATGCAACACAAGAGAGTCAACGCTGCCGAGGCTGCTTATATTCGCGACGGGTTGCCTGCTCCAAAGCAAAAGCCGGTTATTCCGTGGAAGCTGATCCTTGGATGTCCTACCACATGGATTTTGGGAATTGCCTGGAGCGCTTATACCTACAGTCTGTACTTCTTCTGGTACTGGCTGCCGACTTACTTGTTGGAGTTCCGGCATTTCTCGCTGAAGAACATGGGCTATCTCGCTCCTTTGCCGCTGTTTGCAGGATCGGTGGGCGTCGTAGTTGGGGGAATCATCACCGACTATGCCTTGAGAAAAACCGGAAATCTAAAATGGTCCCGCCGCGGCGTCGCCATTACTGCGATGATCGGCGCCGCCATTGCGATCGTCCCTGCGGCTTTGCTGTCGAAGCCTGTTGCCGGTAATCATCTGCCTGGTCCTGTGCAATTTCTTTGTCTCGCTGTGTTCCGCGCCGAGCTGGGCGATCTCCATGGATGTCGCCGGGGGGTATGCCGGCACGGTGTCCTCCGTGATGAACATGATCGGCCAGTTCGCCGGTTCGCTCTCGGCGATTGTCTTCGGCGCCCTCGTGCAGAAAGGCTTCTGGGTGGCGCCATTCGTCATCATGTCCGCGATTTTGATTGGCGTCGCACTGCTGTGGGCATTTGCCATTAACCCCGAACGGTCGGTGCTGGAGAGGAATTAAGATCACCCCAGCGGATGTGTCGCCGGGGGCTCCGACCGCAATGCGAGCACGTAATTCGATCGCAAGATACCGGCGTTGTTGGTCCGATGGAAGCATACTGACCCCACATTAGCCAACTACGGGCAAATGTGGGCCACCGTTGGAAAATGGTCGGCCACCGTTGGATTTATTGGAGGAAATTGTGAGTGAGAGCGCCGCAGCCGTCCAAAAGAGCGGAGTGTCCGAGCCGACGAAGACGCGTTGGTGGATTCTGTTCCTGATCAGCCTGATGTACCTGATCTGTTATATGGACCGCGGAAATATTTCAGTGGCCGCGCCGGAGATCGCGAAAGAATTCCATTTGAGCAAGACGCAGATGGGGTTGATCTTAGCCTGCTTCACCTGGGCCTATGCGGCTGGGCAGGTACCGGTGGGCTGGCTGGGAGATCGCTTCGGCCCGAAGAAGGTGCTCACCCTCATCGGATATGCGGTTGGCATTGCACCGATTCTGAATGGCTTGACCATGGGGATGAACTCCTTGATGGGAGCGCGCCTGTTTCTTGGAGCGGCGGAAGCGGGCGCATTCCCGGTGGCCAGCCGAGGCATGCAGACGTGGTTCGCCAAGTCGGAGCGTGGCCGCATTCAGGGCATTACGCACCTTTTCAGCCGGGCTGCCGTTGCCATTACGCCGGCCATTGCAGCGGCCATCATGCTGGCCTTTGGCTGGCGCGCCATTTTCTATGTGTTCGGGTCGTTCGGGATTCTATGGGCAATCGGGTTTAACTTCTTCTACCGCAATAATCCGGAAGAGCACAAAGCCGTGAATCAGGCTGAGTTGGCGCACATACGAGGGCTGAATGCGGACGGTACGATTAAGACTTTCGATTTGAAAGAACGACCGAAGACTCCGTGGCGGCGAATTCTGGGCGCTGCCAACATGTGGTATATCGCGGTCGGCTGGGGCTGCTTCTTTTTTGGAAGCAATTTCTATCTCACCTGGTATCCGACATACCTGCGTGAATATCGCCATATGTCACTAAAAACCCTCGGTCTGCTGGGCGCGCTTCCGCTGGTTGCGGGAATGCTGGGAGATGTAGTGGGGGGCGGCATAAGCGATGCAATCGTCAAGAGAACCGGCAGCGCCAGGATTGGGCGTCGCGCGGTGACTGTGCCGGGGTTCCTGCTGGCAGGGCTTTTCGTCATACCGGCGGCCATGACGACCAGCCCGTTGGTGTCTGTCCTCTGTCTGGCTGCATCGTTTTTCTTTCTGGAAGTGGTGCTTGGACCCGCATGGGCGGTTTGCATGGATGTGGGCGGTCAATTCAGCGGCACCGCTACCGGCATCATGAACATGGTGGGCGCCTTGGCAGCTTCGCTGACCGCGGTTATCTATGGAACCCTTTTCGACAGAGGCATGTGGATTGCTCCTTTCTTTGTTACCGCCAGTGTGATGGTTGCGGGCGCCCTTATCTGGATATTCTTGATTGATCCGGAAAAGTCCGTGGTGGACGCTCCGGTCCTGAATGGATGAGGGGATTTCACGGCGACGCTAACGGCCTGCCACTCGACTAACCGTTGGTGCCCCAGGTTCGCCCGTCTTTGGCTAACCTGGGGTAGTTTCCTTCAGTTTCAGCCTGAGAACTGCCCCACTCAAGCAAAAGAAGCTTGAATGGGCCACCAGTCCACCCGGGCCATTCCCCGGCATCCCGCAACATGGAATGCGACCATTTCAGTCAGCTCGCCATCTACAATAGAGTTGCATGGCCCATCACCACCAATCGCAGGGCAGTCACGAAGAAGAGGTGCTCGGCAAGGCTTACGACGCCCGGCTGATGCGGCGGCTGCTGGGTTATCTCAAACCGTACCGTCTCCAGGTCGTGATTGCGCTGGTGGCGATCGTGCTCAAGGCGGTCGCCGACGTACTCGGTCCCTATCTGACCAAAGTTGCCATCGATAAGTACCTGGCGCACAAGCCCGGCGCCGGACATTCTTTTCTCGACCAATTTCTGAGTTCGCAGCCGCTGACGGGAATCGCGCAGATCGGCGCCGCTTACATCGCGCTGCTTTCCTTCAGCTTCCTGCTCGAGTTCGCGCAGACCTACCTGATGCAGTGGACGGGCCAGAAGGTAATGTTCGATCTGCGCAGCCAGATTTATCGCCACTTGCAGCACATGCACGTGGCCTTCTTCGACCGCAACCCGGTGGGCCGGCTGGTCACGCGCGTCACCACCGACGTGGACGCACTCAACGAGATGTTCACCGCCGGCGTGGTGTCCATCTTTGAAGATGTTTTCGTGCTTGCCGGCATCATTGCCATTATGCTCAACATGAGCTGGCAACTGGCGCTGATCGCCTTCGCCGCGCTGCCGCTCATCTATATCGCAACCACCATCTTCCGTAAACACGTGCGCGACAGCTACCGGCGCATCCGGGTGGCCATCGCGCGCATCAACGCCTACCTGCAGGAGCACATAACCGGAATCGTCCCCTTGCAGTTGTTTAACCGCGAGGAGAAGGCCTTCGCCGAGTTCAAGGCCATCAATGCCACGCACATGCTGGCGTTCAAAGACGCCATCATGGCTTACTCGCTCTATTACCCCATGGTTGAAATCCTTTCGGCCACCGCCGTCGCCTCCATCATCTGGTACGGAGGACACAGGATTCTCGCCGGAACGATCACGCTCGGTGTGCTGGTTGCCTTCATGCAGTACGCACAGCGCTTCTTCCGGCCGATTCAGGACCTGAGCGAGAAGTACAACATTCTGCAGTCGGCCATGGCATCCAGCGAGCGCATCTTCAAGCTGCTGGACACCAAGCCCGAGATCGCGTCGCCGCCCGATGCCAGGCTGCCCGATGGCCCCGGACTCATCGAGTTCGAACACGTCTGGTTCGCCTATCGACGCATTCCACTGCAAGATCCGAAGCAGCCGGAGATTGAAGCGAAGCTCAATGTTGCCGGCCACCCCGGCTCTTCCACCTCACCAACGGCTGTTGCGGGGAACCCCGGCTCTTCCACCCCAGCAACGGCAGAAGCACCCGTCGCCGGGGACCCCGGTTGGGACTGGGTGCTGCGCGATGTCTCGTTCACGGTGAAGCCCGGCGAAACCGCCGCCGTTGTGGGCCACACCGGCGCGGGCAAGACCACGCTAACTTCGCTGCTGCTGCGTTTTTATGACGTGCAGCAGGGCGCAATCCGGCTCGACGGCGTCGATATCCGCGAGCTCGATCTGCAGGCCCTGCGGCGCAAGTTCGGCGTGGTTCTGCAAGACCCGTTTCTGTTCTCGGGCACAATCGAGAGCAACATCCGCCTCGGCACCGAGAGCGTCGATCTGGCCGCCGTGGAGCGCGCCGCCGAAGAGGTGAACCTCTCAGAGTTCATTCGCTCGCTGCCCGAGGGCTTCCAGTCGCACACCAAGGAGCGCGGCAGCACGCTCTCCACCGGCCAGAAGCAGCTCATCTCGTTTGCCCGCGCCCTGGCGCATAATCCCAAGATACTCATCCTCGACGAGGCGACCTCCAGCGTCGATACCGAGACCGAGTTCCGCGTGCGCGAGGCACTCTCGCACATGGTCGAGGGCCGCACCTCGCTGATCATCGCGCACAGGCTCTCCACCATTCAGCGCGCCGACAATATCATCGTCATGCACAAGGGCAAGGTGCGCGAGATGGGAACCCACCAGCAACTGCTGGCCCAGCGCGGCATCTACTACAAGCTTTACCAGCTCCAGTACAGAGATCAGGAGCTGGCGAGCGTGCCGGTACCGCAATCGCTGGAGACCCCGCGCGAGGTGGGGGCGGGAGACGACTGAGAGGCGGTGGAAGAAACTACCCCAGGTTAGCCAACAGCGGGCGAACCTGGGGCACCTACCGCGAGCCTGAACATCACCGGAGTAGAAACGTTGTGATCGCGGCGGAGATGCCCACGACGAGTTCGGCTTCTTTTTGTGAGGGTGTCTTGCCCTGAGTCACATGCCTGCCCCGATCAGAAGCGAAGCCATAAAGTTTGCTTACCGCATCCCCTAATGGCGCAGGAAAGCGATCTGAATCAAGCTTGCTGATCTGGCCCAACGTCTTGCCAGTCTGGCCGCAAATATCAGCTGCGACACACTCGAGAGCTGCTATCGCATGATGTACAGCTCCTGTTAGATCTGGTTGCGGGCGCCGAGAAAGGTCTTGAATCGCTTCGTTAAGCTCGTTGTTGGCACTGGCGCGGCCAGATGAAGCAAGCGCATCGACTGCCTGTTTGATAGTCATCTCGAAAGCGTTGCTGCCCCGAATGACTATCTCGGGTGCAACAAGCCCAAACTCTTTAACTTCCACTGTCCGTAACTGCCAGCCTATTGTTTTGGTCTTCAAGAAAATTATCTGTTGACGCGCCTGAGGAAAGCATCTCTGATCGTCACAGCTCACATGCAACAAATCCCTGTACATTTCCTCGACTAAGTCGTAAATCAGAAACCAATCGGGATCCCCTAACCGCCATGTGCAATTTCGTTCCAGTATCGTCCCATCGACGCTCTGGTGTAGCCGGATTGGGGATGTACTTCACTGTGTGGCTTACAGACAGTCGGCGCCACGATCCAGTAGAATTGGCGAGCCCCCTGATCCCCGGGTGCTCAATTCTCGGAGAACAAATGAGCGAAGAGGAGTACAGCGAGAGTTCTTCGTACGGATTCACCTCCCGAACTAGGGCGCTTTTGAAACCCATACCTTTTAGAGAAGTCCCTAATCTGGCTCATTTATGTGCTCTCGCGTATCCAGTATAAGGGCTGGTGCAGTTTTTTGGCCTCCGCGCGGATCACGGGCTACACGGAACTAACTGGTGCTTCGCTGGCTATAACAGGCATTCTCACTTGTTTGCCCGAAACGGGACCGCTGCCAAATTCGTCCTGATGGCCCGCACAACGCCTGTTTTCTGTAAACTAGGCTGCGATGCCGCCAACACTCCAACAAGCGATGGGCCCGGTCGGCGGAGAGCGTCCGGTGCGGCTGCTGATCTCCGCCGGCGAAGCTTCCGGCGACATGCACGGCGCTGCGCTGCTTGGCCGCCTTGCGCCAACTGGCTTCACCCGTGGGCGTCGAGTGCTTCGGGTTGGGCGGTGAGCGCCTGCGCGCCGCCGGATGCGAGACCGTAGTCGACGCCAAAGACGTTGCGGTGCTGGGATTGGCCGAAGTGGTGTCGCACCTGCCCCGCATCTACCGCGAGTTCCGCCGCCTGCTCGCGGAAGTTGACCGCCGCCGCCCCGATGCCGCCGTGCTCATCGATTTCCCGGAGTTCAACTTCCGCCTGGCGCGCCAACTTCATCGCCGCGGCATCCCGGTGATTTACTACATAAGCCCCCAGCTCTGGGCCTGGCGCAAAGGACGCGTCAAGCTGGTGCAGCGTTACGTGCGCAAGATGCTGGTCATCTTTCCTTTTGAGCGCGAGTTCTACCGACGGCACGGGGTCGAGGTGGAGTTCGTCGGGCATCCGCTGGCTGATGTTGCGGCAGAGGGCGCGAGCGTCAACGTCAGCGAGCGGGATTCGCGGCAAATCGCCCTGCTGCCCGGCAGCCGCCGCAAGGAGATCGAGTTGAACCTGCCGGCGATGCTCGCGGCCGCCGCCGACCTGCATGCGCGACATCCCGAACTGCACTTCAGCCTGCCAGTGGCCTCGACCATCAGCCGGGCTTGGCTGGCGGAGCTGATCGGCAGGCTGTCTTCCACAGCACACGCAACTACCCCACGTCAGTCCCAATCACCCCAGCGAGCCGGGCTCGCCGGGGACCCCGACAACAGCGGGACGGGACGTGGGGCACCCGAACTTGGCATACCACCGGCGCCGTCCGTAGCATTTCCACTGGAATTGGTGGCAGACGCCCGGCAGGCGCTGGCCAGCTCGCAGGCGGCCGTGGTTGCCAGCGGCACGGCCACCCTGGAAGCGGCATTGGCCGGAACTCCGTTTGTCATGGTTTACCGCTTGACACCTCTCACCTGGCTGCTGGGGCGGCGGCTGGTCGAGGTGCCGTTCTTCTGCATTGTCAACCTCATCGCCGGCCGGGAGGTCGTCCCCGAGCTGGTCCAGCGCGACTTTACTGCCGTCAACGTGGCCGCCCGGATTGAGCGCGTGCTCGCGGACGGCCTGGAGCGCCAGCAGATGCTCGACGGATTACGGGAGGTGCGAGCCAAGCTGAGCGTCGCCGCTGGCGCTTCGGCTTCGGTGACGGCGGCGCACGAGATCCTGAAGATTATCCAGCTTGAGCGGCGGGCGAGAATTCAAGATGCTCCGTCGTGTTAAACGAGGTTATAAACAGGGTTAGGGCGGGCGCAGCCGAAAGAAACTACCCCAGGTTAGCCCAGTCACCCCAGCGAGCCGAGCCTCGCCGGGGACCCCGACGCGGGCGAACCTGGGGCATCAAGCCCCACGTCAGCCCAACAGAAGGGCGGGACGTGGGGCACCAAGACGGGTCAGAGGACTACCATCTTTAAAATTGGCTTTTCAACATCCTTTTATGGGCTTTTCAACATCAACTTACAATGGAAGCTCAGGAGCTTCAAGAACATGCATGCAACGCAAACCTCTGGGACGCGCCCTTACTCAAGCGCAGCTTCGTCGCCGGTTGGGAATCTCGTTCGCGCTGATCTGCCTGATGGCCGGCTTGACCCTCGCCTTGCAGACGCGGGCCGCGGAAAAGAACCGCATAGAAGTCAACGACTACCGCATCGATGCCACCGTCAACCCGGCGAAACACCATCTCTGGGCGCGCGCGCAGGTCAAGTTCACCGCGCTGGACGACATCAGCATCGCGGTTTTTGAGCTGCACAATGACTTGCGGCCATCCAAGGTCAGCGACGCGGAAGGCCACGCCATGCAGGTCGAGCGCGTCTCGCAGGATTCCACCGTACGCATTCCGCTGCCCAATGGCTTGCAGAAAGGCCAGTCGAGCACGCTGAACTTCGAGTATGAAGGCGACCTGATTTCGGCCGAGGACAGTCCGGTTGCGGGCCTGAAGCTCGCATACGTCGGCGACCCTTCGAGCTACCTGCTCTATGCCGGACGCTGGTTCCCGGTGGTTGGATACGGCACCAATCGCTTCACGGCCACGATCCGCGTAACCGTGCCCGAGGGCTATACGGTGGTGGGCAGCGGCAACAATCCGTCGTCCGCGCCGGGCGCCCCGGCGGCGGCGCCGGTTCCAACTCCGGGCGCAGCCGGCGAAACCGGCAAGCCTCCCATTCACGCGCGCACCGGTAGCGGCGGACTCGCTCGCAAAACCGGACAGACAGCGCCACCGGCCGAGAGCCCCGCGGCCAAATTGAGCGGACCGCAAACCACCTACAGCTTCGCATGGGACAAGCCCAGCTTCCCGGGAACCCTGGTCATCGGCAAGTTTGAAGACACGACCGTAACGGCCGGTGGTCTCGTCATCCATGTCTTCTTCCCGGCGGACCATAAGCAGCAGGCGCAGCAATACGGCGACGTTGCCGGCAAGGAGTTTAACTATTTCACCACGCTCTATGGCGTGCCCATGTCGACCGACCTGAAAGTGGTTGAGCTTCCCGATGATACGGTGCCTGCGGCCTGGGCACCGGAGATCGCAGCTATTTCCAGCCGCGTGGTTGGCGGCAAACTGAACTACCGGCTGCTGGCCAACATGATTGCGCACCAGTGGTGGGGAGTGGCCGTCTCGCCGGCGACGCGCAACGACTGGTGGGTCACCGACGGTCTGGCCCGTTACGCCGAAACGCAGTACGTCGAGCACGTTTCCGGCAAAGGCGGCGAGGAAGAAGCGATCAAGGATATGTCTGTCGGCGCACTAGCCTACGACTCGGTTCCGCTTGGCCAACTGGGAACCCTGGAACCGTTCGATCCGGGTTTTCAGTCGCTGGCCACGGACAAGGGCGGCATGGTCTTCCACATGCTTCATTGGGTTATCGGCGAGCAGAACTTCGACAAACTCGTGCGCAGCTTGGCGCAGCAGTTCCAGGGCAAGCCGGCCAGTGTAGACGATCTTGAAAAACTCACCGACCAGACCGCCGGCGATAAGCTGACGTGGTTCTTCGCCCAGTGGCTGGACTCGACCGGGGCTCCGGAGTTTAAGAACAAGTACACGATCTACCGCACCAACAAAGGCTTCCGCGTGGTGGGCGAGATCCAGCAGGATCTCGACCTGTTCCGCATGCCGGTCGAGCTCAAGATCGACACCGACGGCCAGAGCGAGAGCAAGAAGGTGAATGTCGTCGGCACCAATTCCGCCTATTCGCTTGAGACTTTTGGCAAGCCGCGGCGCATCGTCATCGATCCCGACAACGACGTGCTGAAAAATACTCCCGAGCTGCGGCTGCGGACGGCCATCATGCGCGGCCAGCAACTGGTGCAGCAGGGCAACCTCGCCGAATCGCTGAAGGAATTCCAGAAGGCGCTCGACATCAACAAGAGCAGCTCGCTGGCACACTACCGGATTGCCGAGGTCTTTTTCCTGCAGCGCAACTACCAGGCCTCGGCGAACGCCTATCGCGACGCCCTCAACGGCGATGGCGAGCCCAAGTGGACCGAGGTCTGGAGCCATATCCAGCTCGGCAAAATCTTCGACGTCACCGGGCAGCGCGAACGCGCCGTCAATGAGTATCAGCAGGCACTGCAAACCCAGGACAACACCCAGGGCGCTCTCGACGAAGCCCGCAAATACCTGCAATCGCCGTTCAATCGCAGCAAGGAAGCCAACGGCATGTGAGGGGAACTGCCCAACGGAAGGCAAATGTGGGGCACCTATCATCTGGCCGAAGAAACTACCCCACGTTAGCCAAAAACGGGCGAACGTGGGGCACCGTCGATCCAGAGGAGATCGGGGCCACCTGCCGACTTTCGTGAAGAAACTACCCAGGTTAGCGCCGAACTGTGCGGCGCGGAACCTGGGGCACCCGGCTGATATGGACCATATCAACTTCTGCACGGGCTCTGGTTTTCTCCTACCGAGCGAACTTCAGGCCGCTCAGACGAGCGCGTCTTCTCGGCGTCGATGCCGTGCGAGAGCAGCAGCACTTGAAAGATTTCCCCGATGCCCGCGGGGGTGACCAGGTGTTTCAGTTGCATAGCCACCTTGGCGCGTTCCTGCGGCAAAACACAATCTTCGAAGGCCTCCGCGAACTGGGTCGGCTCGCCTACTCCCATCAGAAATTGCGCTTGCGTCAACAGCGCTAGATAGTCGAGACCGCCCTGCTCGGCGGCAGCGCGCAGAGCCGTAAAATTGACATGCGCGGTGATGTCCTGCTCGCCCGGGGCCTCGTAGGGATTGCCGCTCGCCCGGTGCTGCCGGTAGGTCATGAGCGTGTCCAGATGGCGTCCGGCGAGTTGCTCCGGGCGTGTGTAGCCGTAATCGATGAAGAGGGCGAAGCCGCGGCGCGAGCCCGCAAAACCGCCAGCAATCTGGCGCATCCATTCGAGGCCGGCGAGCGAGACCTCGACGCGGCCTCCGGCAGGCGGATGCACGCCGTAGCGGTCGACGTATTCGAGCACCTGCGGAAGCGGATCGACGGTTTGCTCGGTCAAGGCGCCGCCCTCTTCCGCCACGCGAAGCTCGCCGCCGGAGGTGAGCACCTCCACGGGAAGGGCGTCGAAAAATTCGTTGCCGAATACGATCAGCGCGTCTCCGCATCGCTCCAGAGCCGGAGAGAAATCGCTGTCGATCGTGACCTGTCCGGTGGCGGCGAATTCCGCCAGCCGCTCCTGCTGGCGTTGCCGCAGCCATGGCGATGTCTCGACCAGCCGATAGCGGAGCGCCCGCAGGAACTCCGGATGCTTCTTTGCCGCCCAGTCGAGCACGTCGCGGGCAAACAGGCCGCGCCCGGGACCGAGTTCGATGAGGTCGACGATGGCGGGCGCGCCGAGCGTCTGCCAGAACTCGACAAACTGACGGCACAGCAGGCGCCCGAACAAGGCATGCACGTCTGACGAGGTGTAAAAATCGCCGGCTTTGCCAAACTGCTCGCGCTGGCGCGCATAGTAACCCAACTCGGGCTCGTACAGGCACATGGCCATGTAACGCGAGAAGGGAATCGGCCCTTCGCGGCGGATGGCGTCGACAATGCGCTGGCGCAGCGGATTAGCGGCCATCTCTCCTCACGGTTCGAAAACTTCGTCGTCGGGAGGCAGTTCGAGGTTGTAGGGAGTGCGGGTGAACATTTCGACAAAATAGTCGTGCATGCAATCGTAGAGCTGCCGCTGAAAAGCCCATTCGAACTGCGGATTCTCGGCATCGCGCGGATGGACGTAGAAAAAATAGGTGTGCACCGGAACCGGCGGATTCTTGAACTCTATTTTGACCTGAACCTGCCCGTTGTGGAGTTCCGCCTCGAAACTTAGCAGTGGGTGCTCGTAGCGCTCCAGTTGCCGGCGTACAAGCGCGAGATGTTCCGGGCTCGAGGACATGAAGGGAATTCTAGCGCCTGCTGAAAAACTCTTCTCCGAGGGGTGTCATCCTGAGCGCAGCGAAGGATCTGCTGTTTGCGCGCGTTAAAAGTAAAGCAGATCCTTCGGTCGCGCAAAACCGGCGCGGCCTCAGGATGACACTGTTTCGAGTTTTTCAGCAGCCTGCTAGCGCGGTTTCAGAAGAATTATGATCCCACATCTGCTAACTGCGGCAGATGTGGGGCACCGTCGAACCTTTAGAAAGGGCGCGGCTGAAGGCGCTCCCCCTATGAACTATTCTTGAACTGACTCTAGCGAACTTCCGCACTCGACGGTTTCAGCACCGGCTTTATGCAATCGAGCAGTCCCATCGGCTGATCCGGCAGCAAGGGCTTCGGCTCTTCGTAGCGGCTGGGCGCGGCGAACTCGCGCAACGCTGTGGGATCATAGAAACCCTCCACGTGTACACTCAGCCCCTGGATAGAACGCTTGTGGGCCTGCCCGACATGAATCTCGGGGGTGAATCGCACGTTGGAAACGGTGATAATCAGCCGGATGTTTCGCAGATGGAAGATACGCTGCGCGCCGTAGTCCGGGTGACGGTAACAGTCTCCGTTGAGCTGGTTCCAGTTGAAGCCGGCCTGGCTCAGCGCGCCGGCTTTGCTGGAGCCATCGGTCAGTAGCTGGTTATCGGGGGCCTGAGTCGCGCCGGGCAGCGACAGCCGGCACTCGAACTCATGGGTATAGTGAAAGCTTTCAGCGCGGGCGCGGGCGTTCTCCGGACTGGCGCATTCCAGGATGTAGGCTTGCTTGCCGTTAACGGCCGTAATCGACAAGCTCAGATACATGTCCTGCGGCCGGGCGAAATTGTAGTTGTGATCGAATGGCTGGATGCGTGGCCATGATGCGGCAAGAGCCGGCTCCGCAACCAGAAGGCATACGGCAAGCACAACTATCATTCTGTGCGACATCGTGAGCATTCCATTCTTCGCAGCCCGGTAGCTGCCAGCGGAGACTGAAACTCCACCGGCACACCGGCTTATGTCTTGTTGCCGCCGACCGGTTTTTCCACCCCACCATGCGCAACTGCGGCGCTTGTAGGGGGCCCCGTTTGCGCGGCATTGGGCTGTGGATATTCGTAAACGCCGTGGCCTGATTTGCGACCGAGGCGTCCGGCTTTAACGTATTGCACCATCAACGGACAGGACCGGTACTTCTCACCCAGGGTTTTGTGCAGATATTCCAGGATGTGCAGGCGCGTGTCAAGTCCAACCAGATCGACCATCTCGAACGGTCCGATGCGAGAGCCACGGCATGGGCAATGCCGCGCCCCATTACGCCGGCTCCGATGACGGCAACAGTGTGAATTGCGGCCATCAATCTCCTCGCTCCAGGGCTTCCAGCACTTTAAGAAAGTTCGGATCAGCGTTTCGCATGTACTCGGACAGACGTTTTTTTTCATCAATTGCAATAAACGCGCTTGCGACTTTGATTCTCCGTAGGGTTGTGGAGATATCGTCGACGTAGTTCATCAAGCGAATCAGTTCACCACTGGATGCCATGATCGTCCTTTCAGCAGGTTGGGGTAAGTGAGGGTTCGCAAACAGTGATGCGCGCCCCCGTAGTGGGCAACCCGCTATTTTCCGCGTTGGCGGCGAATTAGTAAAGCGGCGGGAAGGACTGGCTGTAACAAATAAGGTGAACACCAGTCGAATGGGCACGTTACCGCGATAAAAATAACCCCACGCTAACACTATCACCCTAGCGAGCGATGCTCGCCGGAGACCCGCCTATCACCCCAAACGCGAAAGCCAGCCGGAGGCCCCGAGGGCGAATGTGAGGCCCAAGGGATTGGCTGGGACAAGAAAAGCAGCAGCACGACATCTGCCCGGCCTGGAAGGCGGCGGGCAGACCCGGGCGGACATCTCGCCTTTGGGCCGCATCTTAGTGGTGTCTTGATAAACTTCCGAGAGCTTGGCCCGGAATGCTAAACCAGTCAGTTGTTGTTGTCGATGAGGCGTCTGGATTACGCGAGTGTCTGGGGCGCCTCGCCGCCGGCAAGGAGCGCCTGCGGCCGCTTTCGACATACCGCTTGCAATTCAATCGCGCTTTTCGCTTCAGC
This sequence comes from uncultured Acidobacteriota bacterium, assembly GCA_963842345.1. Taxonomy (GTDB): domain Bacteria; phylum Acidobacteriota; class Terriglobia; order Terriglobales; family Acidobacteriaceae; genus CAWBRT01. The sequence goes on along the minus strand of CAWJGD010000030.1, from coordinate 202,711 downwards.
GATGCGCGCAAGCTGGTCGGCTACCTGCATGAACTCGGGATCGGCACTTGCTACGCATCGCCTATTCTCAAGGCGCATGCCGGCAGCATGCACGGTTATGACATCATCGATCACAATGCCATCAACTCGGAGCTGGGAACTCAGGAAGAACTCGACGAACTTGCGGCGGAGCTGAAGAACCACGGCATGGGGCTGCTGCTGGACGTGGTGCCGAACCACATGGGCGTTGGGCACGGCAGCAATCCGTGGTGGCAGGATGTGCTGCGGAACGGGCGCACCTCAAAGTTTGCGGACTTCTTCGATATTGACTGGAACCCACTGAAAGGCGAACTGCAAAATAAAGTTCTGTTGCCGATTCTGGGCGATCAGTATGGCGAGGAACTCGAGTCGGGCAAGCTTGTGCTCAAGTACGTTGACGGCGAATTCCGGATCGACTATTACGACAAGATCTTCCCGATCGACCCACAGACGATTCCGCTCATCTTCGAACCGCGAGGCGATTTCACCTCCCGGGCGGGCGAGGAATCGGCGCGTGAACTCATGGGCGTGCTGGCTGGATTTGCCGAGCTGCCGAAGTACGATACCGTCGACCCGGAGCGCGCTACAGCGCGGCGTCGCGAAGCCCCATTCATTGTCCAGCGGCTGATAGACATGGTTGAGCGCAAGCCGGAGATCAAGGGACTGGTGGAGGAGGCGCTACGCCGCATTAATGGGCGTGCGGGCGATGGCCGCAGCTTTGACGCGCTGCACAAGCTGCTGGAGGCGCAGCCATACCGGTTGGCGCATTGGCGCGTCTCCGCCGAGGAGATCAATTACCGGCGCTTCTTCGATATCAACGATCTGGTCGGGCTGCGCATGGAAGACCCGCAGGTTTTCGCCGCGACTGGAGCCCTGATCCGGCGACTGCTCGCCGCCGGCACGGTGTCCGGGCTGCGGATCGATCACCCTGATGGGCTGTTTAATCCACCACAGTACTTTGCCCGGCTGCAGATGCTTTATGCCGCCAGCCAATGTTACGGCAGCGAAGCGAAGCAACCGCGGGCCGAGAACGGAATCGAACTGGAACTACAGAACGCCTTCAGCCAGCAAGACGCGGCCGGCGAACGCGCGCCGCTCTACGTCGTGGCGGAAAAAATTCTGGAGCCGGGGGAGTATCTGCCGGGAGACTGGCCAGTCGATGGGACAGTCGGCTACGACTTTGCGAACCTGGTGAACGGGATTTTCATCGATACCCGCAACCGCAAGTCATTTACCAATCTCTACCAGCGCTTTCTCAGCCAGTGGATGGACGTGGATGCGATCATCTATCAGAGTAAGAAACTGATCATGCACAGCGCGCTCTCCAGCGAAGTGAACGTGCTCACCCACATGCTGGACGAGATCTCATCGATGAATCGGCGGGCGCGCGATTTTACGAGGTCGGTTCTGCGCGACGCGATTCGCGAAACCATCGCGTGTTTTCCCGTCTATCGCACCTACATCGACGAACGAGGCAACATCAGCGAGCGCGACCGGGGATATATCAACGAAGCGATCGCCTTGGCAAAGCGGCGCAACAGCAGCATGCCGGGCTCGGTATTCGAATTCCTGCGCGACATCCTGCTGCTGCGGGGCGGCGACGGAGGCGAGGCGGCCATCTACGGCTACCGCAAGCAGTTGTATTTTGCCTTGAAGTTCCAGCAACTGACCGGCCCGGTGATGGCAAAGGGCCTGGAAGACACCGCTTGCTACGTCTATAACCGTTTCGTCTCGGTGAATGAAGTGGGCGGATCGCCCAAGGAGTTCGGGGTAGAACTGGACGAGTTCCATCGCGGCAATCTTCAGCGTCAGCAGCAGTGGCGCCACTCGATGCTGGCTACTTCGACGCACGACACCAAGCGCAGCGAGGACGTTCGTATGCGCCTCGACGTGCTCTCGGAAATTCCGCGGCTATGGGCCGCCCAAGTGCTGCGCTGGCGCCGCGGCAATCGCGGAAAAAAACGGACCCTGAGCGACGGACGCACGGTCCCCGACGCCAACGAGGAATACCTGCTCTATCAAACTCTGGTGGGCACATGGCCCTTAGCGGCGAAAGAAGCGGCGCAGGGAGCCGCGGAAGAGCACGTTCACCCACCCCAGCGAGCGGGGCTCGCCGAGGATCCCAGCGGCGCAGTGGCCGGCAAAGGAAATGGCAACCCGCGGACCACCCATCCCTGGGCACTGGACAAGCAACAGCGCGAGGACTTCCTGGCGCGAATCCAGGCCTACATGACGAAGGCGGTGAACGAGGCCAAGGTCAATATGAGCTGGATCAACCCGAACCAGGAATACACGGAGGCGTTGCACAACTTCATCGCACGTATCCTGACTCCCGGCTCGGAGAGTCGCCCTAACAGCTTTCTCAGGCAGATCGAGGAATTTGTGCCCAGGATCGCGCTGTTCGGGGTCATCAACTCGATTTCGCAGACGCTGATCAAGCTGACCGCGCCCGGAGTTCCCGATATCTACCAGGGCCAGGAACTCTTCGATTTCAGCCTGGTGGACCCGGACAACCGTCGCCCGGTGGACTTCGAGCTGCGCAGCCGCCACCTGCGCGAGACGATCGAACGTGCGCGGGAGGAGCAAGGGATCAGCCGTCTGTGCAGAGAAATGCTGGAAAATTGGAACGACGGCCGCCTGAAACTCTGGGTGACACGTTGTGCGCTACATGCCAGACGCGAATATCGCGAGCTGTTCGAACTCGGCGACTATGTTCCGTTGAAAGTGGCGGGAAAAGGCGAGCGCAATGTGGTGGCTTACGCCAGAACATTCGGCCAGCGGATGGCCGTGGTGGCGACTCCACGGTTTACCTACAGCATGATGGGCGGCGAAGAGCGCATGCCTATAGGCGAGGCGTGGGGAACGACGGAAATCGTGCTGCCGCCCATATCGCCCGGCCCGCCGATGAAGAACCTGCTTACCGGAGAAATTTTGCCGGCCGGGCAGCAGACTCTGTTATGCCACGAAGTTTTCGCTAGCTTTCCCCTCGGCCTGCTGCTGCGCTGAGGGGCGCGGCAGCCGGTCGGAAACCTCGGCCATGGCCGCCAGCTTTTCCGCCAGTTGCGGCGTAAGAGCGGACTTTCGGTAGCGCCAATCCCAGTTTCCCTGCGAACGGCTCGGGGTGTTCATGCGCCCTTCCGAACCGAGTCCGAGCACATCTTGCAGCGGTATGACGCAAAGGTTCGCGATTGAGTTCTGGGCTGTCCGCGCCATCGCCCAGTGAATGCCATCGCTGGCATCGCCGAGGTAAGCCAGGGCATCGCGGCGCTCCTGCCCGGCAATCGACTGCCACCAGCCCGCGGTGGTGTCGTTGTCATGCGTCCCCGTGTACACGACCGTGTTGGCCTCGTAACGGTGCGGCAAATAAATATGCGCGCCGGGGTTGCCAAAGCCGAACTGGAGAACGCGCATGCCGGGAATCTTGAGGCGCTCGCGCAGCGCAGGAACGTCGGGGGTAATGAGCCCAAGATCCTCGGCGATGAAAGGAAGATCCCCCAGCCTGGCCTGCAAAACCTCGAAGAGTTCGTCTCGCGGCCCGTCGACCCAGCGCCCGTGAACGGCCGTGGGCTCGGCGGCAGGGATCTCCCAGGACTGCAGGAAGCCGCGGAAGTGATCAAGCCGTATGATGTCGCAAAAACGCAGCGCCCAACTGACGCGCTGCACCCACCAGTCGTAATTGCGTTGCCGCAGCACGTCCCATCGATACATGGGATTTCCCCAGCGCTGGCCGGTTTCGGAGAACGCATCCGGCGGCACACCGGCGACGACCTCGGGTTCGAGATCGGCATTGAGGCGGAAAAGATGCGGATGCATCCAGACATCGGCGCTGTCATAGCTCACGAATATGGCGATGTCGCCAATGATGCGGATGCCGCTGGCGGCACAGCGCAAGCGCAGCGCACGCCACTGCTCAAAAAACGCAAACTGCAAGAAACGGCCAATGTTGAGTTCGTCCCGCAACTCGTCGCGAAGCCGGGTCAGCTCATCGGGCTCGCGTCGGGCGAGTGGGCGCGGCCAGCGGTTCCAGCTCTCCCCGTGAAAACGGCGGCGCAAGGCATCGAAAAGGACAAAATCTTCAAGCCACCAGGAGTTGTCGCGGCAAAAAGCGTCATAGGCGGAGCTGTCGTTTCCACCGGCGCTGAGCAGGAATTCACGCGCGGCGCCCGCCAGCAGTGGCAACTTCGCTTGCTGCTACGCGCTCAAAGTCGACCCGGTCCCCGGTATCGGCAAGCCGCGAAATTGCTTCGCGCGAAATCAATCCACGTTCGGCGAGACGGTCGAGCGAGATCAGCAAAACGTTCCCGGCAAAGGCCGAGGTGGAAGAATAGGGCGAGTTGCCGATCCCCGCCGGATTAAGCGGCAGAACCTGCCAGAGCGACTGCCGGGCGGCAGCAAGGAAATCGACGAACTCGTAGGCAGCCGGACCCAGGTCGCCGATTCCACCGTGCGACGGAAATGAAGTCGGATGCAACAGAATTCCGGAAGCTCGCTCGTTCGGCATCAGCGTCTTTCAATCTCTTAAGATGTACGGCAAAAAGAGCATTACCGCGCTGGCGCCGGCTTGCCAGCCGCGAGCGACGGTAGGGAAATTCCAACCCCGAATCGGAAAGGCACCAATGAATCAGGCTACTCGCTAACGGTGGCCATCAAACGAGTGAACTCTTTGTCATAAACCTTAATGATGCCTTTCTGCTCGCCCACCTTGCGCAGATTGGCGATGTAGAGTTCGAACATCTCCGTTTGCTTTTGCTGGAGCAGTTGCTGGCGGATGTCGTCTTTCTGTTTGTCGAAGTCGGCCATAGACGGCTCCTGCTTCTCAAGCAGCATCATCACCAGCCCGCCCCGTGCGGTGTTGATTGCGCCCGAAATCTCACCCGGCTTCATGGTGAAAATCTGCGCTGCCGGCCCGGTGAGCGCGCCGATGTCCGGCACTTGGCCCTGGGGCGTTACCAATTCGCTGGTGTGTAAAGCGGCGCCAAGTTCCTTGGCCGCGGCGCGAAGGTTGTGCTCGGCGCGAGCCCGGTCCGAGAGCTCCTGCGTCTTTTGCGAGAGCATCGCCTGAGCCCGATCCGTCTTGAACTGCTGCTCAACGCGGTCCTTTACTTCCTCATAAGTCGGAGTCGAGGGAGGCTTCACCTCCGTGACCTGCAGGATCACGAAACCCTGCGCCGTGGCCACAGCGGCCGGCGGCGCCATCGGTTTGGCGGAAAACGCGGCATCCATAAAGCCCGGCGCATTGCCAATGCCGGGAAGCGGCTCGGAGCGAACGAAGTAACCCGTATTGACGACCTGCAGGCCATGATTCTTGGCGGCCTTTTCCATGCCACTGGTGCGCGCCTCGGCTTCCACCGTATGGGACAGTGTCTCGGCCGCTGCTTTGGCTTTGTCGCGCGCGACCACGGGCTCGATCTCCGGCTTGGCTTCAGCCAGGGTCTTCACGTGCGCTTCGGTCTTATCGTCGACATGAAGGATATGGAAGCCGTAATCGGTCTGAATAATGCCGCTGGTCTGTCCTTTGGGTGTCGAGAAGGCGCTCTTTTCAAACTCGGGAACGGTGCGTCCGCGGGTAACGGGACCGAGAAATCCTCCGTTGGGGGCGCTCGCCGGGTCCTGCGATACCTTCTTCGCCAGCGCCGCGAAATCGGCGCCCGCCTTGAGCTGTTTCAGAATGTCCTCGGCCTTGGCGCGCGCCTCGGCAACGGCCTTGGGGTCCACCTTGCCGTCCGGCCCGGCTGGCGGAGTACGAATCAGAATATGGCGCACAGTCACCGATTCGGGAACCCGAAACTGGTCCTGATGAGCGTTGTAGTAACTCTGCAAATCTTCCGTCGTGACCTTGGGCGGGTTCGGCAGCTTCGCCTGCTCGATCGGGATGTAAACCGCCTTGCGCTTTTCAGGGATGCTGTTGGCGTATTGCGCCTTCGACTTCTCGTAGAACGCCCGCAGTTCGGCATCGGTCGGCTTCAACTGTTTTGCCATGTCCTGTAGCGCGATCACGGCATAGTCGAATTTCACCTTGGTGTTGGCTTGGCGGAACTGCTTGGCCAACTGATCGGGAGAGACGCTTGCGCCTCCCTCGATAACATTGCGCAATTTGTTAATCGTGATCTGTCGCTTCAACTTGTCTTCGAATTGCGGAATGGTCATATTGAAGTTGGTGCCGACAAACGCTTTGTATTGATCGGTGCCGACGAAATTGCCGTTCGGGAAAAGCTGGGCCGAAAGCCCGCCGTGTTGCAGTTCGTAGCGCAGTTCTTCGTCGCCGGTGCGGAGGCCCATGCGATTGGCTTCGTTGATCAAAAGGCCCTGCATCATCAGCGATTCAGCGGCCTGTTGCACAAGATAAGGGCGAAGCTGCGGAGGAGCTCCACGCGGGAATTGACTGCGGGCTATCTGGTTGGCCTGCTGATTGACGTCCTGAGCCGTGATCTGCTCGGACCCAACCTTGGCGATGAGGCCCTCATGGGTGATCCCGAACTCATTGAGAATGCCGCCGGGAACAAGGGTAACGACCATCATGATGCAGATGATGGCCAAAAAGCCGATCAGTAACACCTTCTGAATCGGGCCTTTGGTTTGCAGAAATCGAATCATGTTTTTCTAAAGCTCCGAAATTCGGCACAGAAAAGATGATTATAAATGAGCGCCGCAGTCTCCCTGGCCCGAGTGGCCGCGAATTCGACACCGCCGGGCGGGCTGTCGCTTTGCCATCGCAGGGGCGGCGGTCAGCCCGGACCGTTGCAGCAGCCCGAATTGCGCCGAGCTGCACGAATCAATCCACCTGCCGCTACTCGCCGATAAACCCGCCTTTTGCGCTGATCAGCGTAAGCGGGTTCCAATCGGCGGGGGGTTCTGTGTTGTAATGGGAGATTGGACCCTTATGCCGATTAAGAATCGTGGGCTAGGCAGAACAATGATCGCGGCAAAGCGTCGCCTGCGCGAGTTGGCGATGATTGCCAAGGGGCTGGTGTCGACCGACCATCCCGTGATGGCGCACATCATTCCCATGCGCCGCTGCAATCTCTCCTGCGCCTACTGCAACGAGTACGACAGCACGTCCAAACCGGTAGCGCTCGCCGTTATGCAAGAGCGTGTCGACCACCTTGCGAGACTGGGCACCACGATTGTCACCATCAGCGGCGGTGAACCCATTCTCCATCCGGAACTGGACGAGCTTATCGGCTACATCCGGTCAAAAGGAATGATCACCGGCCTGATCACCAACGGGTATCTGCTCACTGCGGAGCGCATCCAACGGCTCAACCGTGCCGGGCTTGACCACATGCAGATCTCTATCGACAACGTCCTGCCGGACGAGGTTAGCAAGAAAAGCCTGAAGGTGCTCGACAAAAAGCTGCAATTGCTGGCCGAACACGCCGACTTCCATGTGAACATCAACAGCGTGGTAGGCGGCGGCATCCGCAATCCGCATGACGCGCTGGTGGTGGGAAGGCGCGCGCATCAACTGGGTTTCACCTCGACCATAGGCATCATTCACGATGGCGATGGCCAGTTGCGTCCGCTCTCGGCCGAAGAGCGTGAGGTCTTCCTCAAAATGAAAGATGCGGACCGGCGGAACTATTCGCGCTTCAATTACTTTCAGGACAGGATTGCGCTAGGCTTGCCGAACGAGTGGCGATGCCGCGCCGGTGCCCGCTATCTTTACATTTGTGAAGATGGACTGGTGCACTACTGCTCGCAGCAGCGCGGTTACCCTGGCAAAGCATTGGCGGAATACACGCTGGCTGATATCCGCCGCGAATTTTTGACGGAAAAAAGTTGCGCCCCGCAGTGCACCGTCAGTTGTGTGCATCAGGTGGCCTACCTTGACTTCTGGCGTGCGCCGCAGCGGCCGGAGCGGGCTTGCCCGAGGGGCGTTGCCGCCGCCGAACAGGTCCAGCGAAGCCGCCTGCCTGGAAGTCCGATGCCACAGCCCACACGGCGGCTGTCGGCGCGTCCAACGGCTGATTTGATACAAATCAACACGCCCCCGGCTGCCGACTGAAATCCGGTTGGTTGGGTTCGGAAGCGATCATTCGGTGGTCGCTTGCGGAATAAGAACTCGTTGGTTAGATTGCGATTGAACTTCCGAGTAAAGCAGAAGCCGCAATTGGCCACGCCATCCAACGTCGTTCCGAAGCAGGCATCGCCGGGAATCAGGACGTGTAGCTCAACTGGCAGAGCAGCTGACTTTTAATCCGAAAGAGCTACTTGGTGCCGAGACGTATCCATCTGTAAGGGATTGGAAGACCATGTTTCTCTGCTCCGACGCGGCTGGACAGAATGAATGCGCGTTCGTTAGAATCAGAACGGCAGGACGAGGACGAGAATGAGCGAACAGCGCTAACTAAGGAAACGCAAAAGCGAAAAGCCGCTACGATTTCCGTAACACATTCTCAAGCTGTCACTGTAAGTCATTGAAGGGCGCGTAGCTCAACTGGCAGAGCAACTGACTCTTAATCAGTAGGTTGAAGGTTCGATTCCTTCCGCGCTCACCAACTTCAAGCAACTAATAATAAGCTGGTTATCTTTACCAAGTACCCACCCAAGAACACCTTATCGTTGGTTTGTGTCAGCGCCATGTCAGCAACAGAACAGGATTCGGCTCTGTGTGCCCGTCTTGTACTTGTAGTGGGTCAGTTTCCGGTTTGCCGACGATCCGCCCAGAACCTGCTGTACCAAACTTTCGGAACACTCGAAAGCCGGCACGCTGTGCTTTAGAATCCAAATTCAGCGCACCAGCACTATGAGGGCCTGGAAGCGATCGCGCGGGATGTCGACAATCACCGCGAGGCGCAATATCGCTGGCGGCGAACATCAATTTCGAAGGGCATAGTTATCATGCCGCCTATAGGCTGTCCGGGCGCCACGCTCTTCGTGGCGATATTTCCGATGATTGGCATTCTGGCGGCGACCTTTCTCCTGCCGGAGGTGTACGGCTTTGAGAATGACTGATTTCTGAACGCGCTCTGAGGAGCATTGATCTTCGGCAAAGCGGCAACGAAGAAAGCGGGTTGCGCTGTTTGACGTTACAGATTCCAAGGAGCACACCTCATGTCCATTCAGTTGTTCGATCTTTCGGGCAAGCGCGCCCTGATCACCGGTTCGAGCCAGGGTATCGGCCTGTCTCTCGCCGAAGGTTTGGGGCGAGCCGGCGCTTCGGTGATCCTCAATGCTCGCACGGCGGCCCGTCTCGACGAAGCGGTGGCCGGTCTGCGGGCGGCCCGCATCGATGCCACCGGCGCCGTTTTCGATGTGACCGACCACGCCCAAGTGGTGGAGGCGGTGACAAAGATCGAAGCCGAAATCGCCCCTATAGACATTCTGGTTAACAATGCCGGCATCCAGCGGCGCTCGCCGTTGGAGGACTTCCCGGTCGAAACCTGGCACGAAATCGTGCGCGCCAATCTCGACAGCGTCTTCTATGTCAGCCAAGCCGTCGCCAAGCACATGATTGTGCGCAAGCGCGGAAAGATCATCAACATTGGATCGCTGCAGAGCGAGGCGGCGCGCCAAACGATTGCGCCTTATACGGCAACCAAGGGCGCGGTGAAAAACCTCACCAAAGGCATGTGCACCGATTGGGCGCGCTACAACATCCAGATCAATGCTATCGGGCCCGGCTATTTCGCCACCCCGCTCAATCAGGCACTGGTCGATAACCCCGAGTTCGATACGTGGCTCAAGAGGCGGACACCGGCCGGGCGCTGGGGTAAGGTTGAAGAGCTGCAAGGTGCCGCCATTTTCCTGGCGTCTGCGGCCTCCGACTTCGTCAATGGCCAGATCATCTATGTCGATGGCGGCGTGCTGGCGACCATCTGATCGTGAAAGGACGATGCCCCATGAAAGCACTGGTTATCCATCCTCCCCATGAATTGCGCGTCGAGGACGTCGAAACCGGTTCGGTCGGCCCGGCGCAACTTCGAATCCGCGTCGGGGCCGGCGGTATTTGCGGGACCGACCTTCACTATTACCACCAGGGCGGCTTCGGCACGGTCCGCGTCAAGGAGCCGATGATTCTCGGCCATGAGGTCGCCGGCACCGTCGTCGAGGTCGGGGACGCGGTTTCCGGCATTACCCCGGGCAATCGGATCGCCATCTGTCCCAGTCTGCCCTGTAGCCACTGCTACTATTGTCTGGAAGGCCGTCAAAACCACTGTCTCAACATGCGGTTCTATGGCAGCGCTATGCCAACGCCGCATATCCACGGCGCCTTTCGCCAGGAGATCGTCATTGATGCCACCCAGGCCCATCCGGTCGCCGAAGGCATCAGCGATGGCGAGGCGGCAATGGCCGAACCGCTTTCGGTCGCCCTGCACGCGGTGCGCCGGGCCGGCCCGATGCTCGGTCGTCGGGTGCTGGTGACCGGATGCGGGCCGATCGGTGCGCTGATCGTCATGGTGGCCAGACGGGCCGGGGCCATCGAGATCGTCGCCGTCGATATCAGAGCCAACGCTCTTTCGGCAGCCCTGACGGCGGGTGCCGACCGAGCGATCAACACGGCGGATGATCCCTCTGCGCTTGCACCCTATGGCGCCAACAAGGGGACCTTCGACATACTGTTCGAAGCCAGCGGCTCGGAAAAGGCTTTGCGGGGCGCTCTCGAAGCCCTGCGTCCGGGCGCCATCATCATGCAGATCGGATTGGGCGGCGAGATGACCTTGCCGGTCAATGTGATCACTGCTAAGGAATTGGAGATGCGCGGCTCCTTCCGCTTTCATGAGGAGTTCGCTCACGCCGTCTCTTTCCTCAACAAACGGCTGATCGACGTACAGCCCTTGATCACGGCAAGCTTCCCGTTCACACGCTTCAGCGAAGCCTTTGCCTTGGCCGGCAACCGGACTCAGGCGATGAAAGTACAACTCAGCTTCGAGTGAAGGACGTCCGGACGATTATTGCTTAGGACACTGTGCTCACCCTTCATCTGGGCGGCTTCCATATCCGGGCGGTATCGCCTTCATCGATGGCGTTGGCAATCCCGGCGGAATGGTATGCCTGTGATGGTGGACTGGCTGAAGTAACAGGATTTTACAAAGCGAAGTGGGCGATATCTTGTATCGGCTTAACGCATTTGTAATCCGCCATTGACATCGATTGTGCAACCTGTCATGTAACGAGCGTGATCCGAGGCCAGGAACGCGATTACATCAGCCACGTCTTCCGGTTCTCCCCTCCGGCCCAGCGGAATCGCGGTACTGCTGTGGTCGAGCCCAGCAGTCATAGGCGTACGAATGAAGCCCGGCGCCACCGCGTTCACCCTGATCCCGAAAGCAGCAAATTCTTTAGCCGCTCCTTTGGTCATGCAGATAACAGCGGCTTTGGAACAAGCGTAGGTGGCGGACACAGCTTGACCGCCGGTCATTCCCGCCATGGATGCTAAATTGACAATGCGTCCCGATTTACGGGCCTTCATATATGGAATAACGGCGGAGATGCAGTTCGCAGTGCCGACTACGTTCACGTCATAGACGAGGTGCCAATTCGCAGCGGTAATCTCGGCAAAAGGAGTTTTGTCCTGGCAGATTCCAGCGTTGTTGACCAAGACGTCGATACGTGAATAGCGTTCGATCACGCACTTTACGGCGGCAAAGACCGCTGCGGAATCGCTGACGTCCAGTCTCAAGCCAAGGCCGGTAGCATGGGGAAACGCGCTGACAAGTTCGGCTGTCTCCTTGGCGGTGTCTTCGTTGAGGTCCGCAGCGATGACCGCGGAAGCGCCCTCGCGGGCAAATGCCACCGCAGTAGCGCGGCCAATACCTTGTCCGCCACCCGTAATGAAGACAACCATGTCCTGGGTCAGCATAGTGCGCTCAGCCTCCTGTCGGGTATTCTCTAAGCCACGTTCTGGTTTGAAGTATCTATTTGCAAAGTTAAGAATCGACCAAAGCGGCGATTCTCGAACACAACGACTTTGAAATTTTGCGAATCTGGCCAATCGCTTGTAGCGTGCAGGACTACCCGCCCAAATACGCCGCCTTGACCTTTGCATCGGCGCCCAAGGTTGCTGCTGTATCGCTCAATACGATATGACCGCTTTCAATCACATAGCCCCGATCAGCGATGGCTAAGGCCATATAGGCATTCTGCTCTACCAGCAACATGGTAATCCCGAGTTTGTTGATAGTCTTCAAAACTTCAAAAACTTGTTCCACCAATACCGGTGACAAGCCCAAGGAAGGCTCATCCAAAAGCAAGACACGAGGCTTGCCCATGAGCGCCCGGCCTATCGCCAGCATTTGTTGTTCCCCGCCGCTCAGACTCCAGGCGAGCTGATTTGTCCTTTCTTTCAGGCGTGGGAAAAGCTCATAGATCTTATCCAGTTCCCCGTCCAGCCTGTCTGCCTTCCTGCGCCAGACCGTCGCACCAATTTCCAAGTTTTCGAAAACTGTAAGTCCAGGAAAGATGCGTCGCCCTTCCGGAACATGACAAATCCCCATGCCCACGATCTCCTCGGGGGCAAGCCGAGAAATATTCTGTCCCTGAAACTCAACGCTTCCGTGTTGCGGCCTTTCGAGCCCGGAAATTGTCCGCAGCACCGTCGTCTTGCCGGCCCCGTTGGCACCAATCAGCGTGACAATTTCTCCCTGATTGACTTCGAGGCTAACTTTCTTCAAGGCTTGCACCTTGCCATAGAAGACATCGATCTCTGACACTTTAAGCATAGGCGCGCCGCTTTCCTAAATAGGCTTCTATAACCCCTTCATCAACCTGGATCTCAGCAGGAGTACCTTCGGCGACTTTTTTGCCAAAATTCAAAACCGTGATCCGATCCGATAAATTCATAACAAACCGCATGTTGTGTTCGATCAGGAGGATGGTGATACCCTGTCCCGCCAAACTGCGCACCATTTTGATTAGTTCGGTTGTTTCGGTAGCATTTAGTCCTGCTGCAGGCTCATCCAGAAGCAACATTTTGGGCTTTTGCGCCAACGCGCGGGCGATCTCAACAACTTTTTGTTGCCCGTAGGACAAATTACTGGCCTTAAAGTAAGCCTTGTCTTGCAACCCGACCGGCCTTAAAAGATCCAGACATTCTTCCTGTGCTTGTTTGTTCATTTTGCGAAAGCGAGGCGTATGGAAGATCGTGCCGATAACACCATCGTTAATTCGGCTGTACATGCCGATTTGCACATTTTCCAGAACCGTAAGCGCTTTGAACAAGCGCACATTTTGAAAGGTGCGGCCCAGGCCGAGACGGGAAATTGAGGACGAAACTCTTCCCTGGATCGGCGCCCCGTCGAAGTGCACGGTTCCTTCGGTCGGTTTGTAAAATCCACTAATTACGTTTAGGACCGTCGTCTTGCCCGCGCCATTCGGCCCGATCAGGGCGTGAATCGATCCTGGCATGACAGCCAAGTCCAACGTATCCACCGCCCGGAGTCCGCCAAAGACCACGCTGAGACCTTTAATGGCCAGTAGAGCGTCCATTTAGTACACTCCGCCCTTGTCCTTCGCCGAGAATTTAGAATTAGCCCACCACTCGGCGATCTTGCTGTCTGGAGCAAACAATCTCACAATTCCTTGCGGCATGAACAGCATTGCCAAACAAATCCCAATACCGAACAATGCCATGTAATACTCTTGCAGGAACCGCAACAATTCCGGAATAAATGTCAGTAGCACTGCGCCCACGATCGGTCCCCACAACGTACCTGCCCCGCCCACAAGGACCATGGTAAAAAAAACAATAGATTGATCGAAGGAAAATGTATCCGGGCTGATATAGGAAGACATGTGAGCGTAAAGACTGCCGGCAACACCGGCGAACAATGCGGAAAGCGCAAAGGAGAACACCTTGGTAAAGGTCAGATTTATACCGGAGGTACTAGCGGCAATTTCATCTTCGCGGACCGCTTTAAATGAGCGGCCCAAGTTAGAGTGTTCGATAGCCCAAGATAACAGGGCCGCCAGACAAGCAAACACAAGCGTGAAGTAATAGTACTGAGTCGGATTGGTAATCGCAAACGGTCCAAGGGATATCCCGGGAATACCTCCGATGCCTTGGGCTCCATGAGTAAACGCGGTCCAATTCTGCAGGATCATTTGCACAATGATCCCAAATCCGATCGTGCACATCGCCAGGTAGTGTCCCGAAAGCTTCAGCGCCGGTATTCCCAGCATAATGCCGACCACTGCAGCGATCAAACCGGATAAAGGCAGCGTTACCCAGAAGCCCATATGACCATCTACAGCCAGGAGAGCGGAGGTATAGGCGCCGATGCCAAAAAATCCGGCTTGCGCAAAGGAAATATAGCCGGTATAGCCGTAGATGAAATTGAGTCCGATGGCCACGATGATATAGATGAGAGATAGGTTTGCCAGACCCATATAGTAATTGTTCGGCATCAGCACCGGGATGGCCAAGACCAGAACCACCAAAAGAATCTTGAAAAATAATCGCAATACCGTTCTGTTCACAAGCCCTCCCGCCCCCACTATCACGCCAAACGCCGGGCGCGATCGTCCCAAGGGGAAGTCATCATACCTTGGTGGAAATCTTCTCCCCGAAGAGTCCCCGCGGCATAAACACAAGAATTAGAATTAGAACGACAAATGCAAATACATCCTTGTACAAAGAGGAAATATAAGTAGCGCAGAAAATCTCCAATACTCCCAGAAACAGACCGCCAACAATGGCGCCCGGCACGGATCCAAACCCGCCGATGATGCTGGCGGAAAAAGCCTTCAATCCCAAATTGCCTCCCATATCGGCGGAAACAAAGAAAATTGGTGCGAGGAGTACCCCGGCCGCAGCGGCCAACGCCGAACTGTAAATAAAGGTCAAGGTGATCATCCGCGATACCTTCACGCCCATCAAGGAGGCCGCTTCTTGATCTTGAGCGGTGGCCTGCATTTTCCTTCCTAATGTCGTCTTGCTAAAGAAGAAGTACTGGAATATCACCAGACAGGTTGTAACGCCCAGGATCACCAGATTCTGTGGATTAACAAATATGCTTCCAACCTGGACGGTTTTGTCTCCGAACGGTCCGGGAAAAAAGATTGGCTGGGGGCCCCAAATAATCCTGGCAATATTCTTGAGAAACAAACTGACCCCAATGGTGCTGACTACAACCGTTATAAACGGTTTTTTTCGTAGCGGATAGTAAGCCGCCTTTTGAAACACGTAGCCATAAACTGCCAATAGCGCAATGGATATGATATAGGCGGCTAGAAGCGGCAAATGCAGAGTTAGCGTCAACCATGCGGCCACATAGGCGCCCAGCATTACGTTCTCGCCCTGAGCGAAATTCACAACATTGACGGCATTAGCAATAACAACAAATCCCAAGGCTACGAGGGCGTAAATTGCCCCCATCGCCAAACCATTCAACAACAGTTGTGCCATTGCCGGCGTCCCCTTTGGGATGTAGATTTTTGAACTTCGAAGGCATGAGGCATTATGGATGCTGACGTCAACTCGTTGACGACGTCCATAATGCCCCAACATAACCCGCGCCAATACGGCCAATCAGATGCGTAGGCAAGAAGAATACTCCCGGCTACTGTTACTCAACAGTTACGGTCTGTATAACTTCCATAGGACCGGCTTTCTTGAGCTGCACGATTGCCACCTGGTGGGGACCGTTTCCATCCTTAAAGGTGAATTTATTCGCGATTCCGTTATAGTCTCTGATGGTAAGCATGGCTTTGCGAACGGCTTCCGCATCCGTGGACCCGGCCTTTTCAATAGCCATCTTGAGCAGATAAACACCGTCGTAGTCAGCCGAAGCGTGGAAATCAGGATCGGCCTTGAATAATTCACGATACTTCTTACACCACTCTTTGGCCCTGGGGTCCGGATTCTGCATCGGAATGCCATCCACAACGGCATAGCTGCCATCTGTGGAATCTCCCGCCAACTGCAGGGTAGCCGGCATCGAGTAGCCCGGCGAACCAATGATGATCAAGTTCATTCCTAATTGTTTATTTTGCCGCTGCAGAGTGGCCGACTGGGATGGATGTCCCCAATCGATAATTACTTCCGCGCCTTTCTTTCTTAGATTGGTCAACTGGCCGGACAAATCTTTATCACTACTGTTATAGGATTCGATATGGACAACGGTCCCACCGAACGCCTTTATCCCTTCGATGATGTTGTCGCGGCCGCCGGTCCCAAATTCATCGCTGTCGTGAATTACGCCGATTTTGGTTTTTTTGAGGGTCTGGATGGCGAACTTGGCCGCTGATTTTGCCGCGATACCATCATCCGGTCGCAGACGGAAAAACCAGGGGTTATTGTCCAGTAGTTTGGCGTTAGTTCCCTCCACAAAGAAGGGTATTTTTGCTTTGTTTACAATCGCCGCCACCGCAAAGTTTTGTGTACTTAGATCCGGGCCCATGATGGCAACTACTTTGTCTGCATCAATGAGTTTATTTACGGCGTTAACCGCGGCCGGATTGGTATTGGCGGAATCCTCTCTCACCAGTTCAATCTGCCGGCCCATAATGCCGCCGGAGGCATTGATCTCGTCCACAGCCATCTTCACGCCATTGGCCAGATATTGGCCAACAACCGTGTATTCCGTAGTTAGGGCGGTGGCTTGGCCAAGACGAATGGGTCCTTTATTTCCCGACGATGAGGACTGCGCACATCCTGTCAGAGCCGCCGAAAATGACAATAGCACCAGCAAAGCTAGGATTACAGTTCCCTTGCTTTTCACAGCCACCTCCTCCGTGTAGTTTTTCCAGAAACTGTTAAGATGCAACAATCAAACGAAACAAGCAAGTCCAAAATACGTCCTCAGCCCCGGACAGATTCCGGACTGGAAGCGTCAATTGGGCGCAAAGCGGCCCCAAAATTATGGACATATTCCTGAAAAAACTTTAGCTGGAATTCCCTTTCTGACTCGAAAACGGCACCTTGTGCGTCCATCTCGCCTGTTCGCGACATTATGAAACGATTTTTCATCGGAGCATTCCTGGCGATCCGTTACATCCGCGATTCACCTGTATTTCAGGCGGTACTGCTCCGCCAACTCGGCAGCCGGGCGGTGGCGCATTGTGAAGATGAATCCGCCGGGGTGACCAAACCGCTGCCGATTCGCGAACTGACCTCGACGCGACACATCCTTCCCGCAAGGGCTGACCGCCGGCGCGGAGTCAAGCTTTGGCCGCCGGCGAGCTTTTGACCTCCAAATGGTTCTGGAAATGGGTTTACTCCAGCATATATAGTCTTAATTCCGATGTCTGAGATCATAATTCGCACTCAAACCAGGAGGGGGCTCGCCAGTGACTATGTCGACAACTCCGGAACATGCCATGACCACGATGGGTCAGCGCGTAACATATCCCAGTCTGAGCGGTAAATCAGTGCTCATCACAGGCGGCGCGAGCGGCCTCGGCCTCGCGTTCGCCGAAGCTTTTGCCGCGAATGGAGCCCACCTGACTCTGCTCGACATAAATTCCGAAGGGCTGGCGCGGGTAAGCGAAAACCTGAAGACCGCGAATCCCAGCATCGGAGTCGGAACCGCTTGTGGCTCGACCACCGACGAAGCTGCGGTAGAAGCCGCTTTCGCTCAGGCCGTAAGTCGCTTTGGAAGAATCGACGTCTTGCTGAACAACGCCGGCATCGGCATGGTTAAGCCAACTCTCGAACTGTCGGCCGCCGAGTGGCGAAACATAGTGGACATAAATCTGACGGGGGTCTTTCTGTGCGCCAAGGCGGCAGGAAAGTACATGACGCGGCAGGGCCGCGGTGTCATCCTTAACATGGCGTCCATGTTCGGCGTTTCCGCTGCGCCGCAAAGAGCCGGTTACTGCTCCACCAAGGCAGCGGTCGTGGCATTGACCAAAGTGCTTGCCGTCGAGTGGGCCCAGTCTGGCGTCAGAGTCAACGCGCTTGCACCCGGCTTCACCGGAACGGCCCTTGTAAATGAATTAGCTCGCGCGGGCAAGATCGACCTTGAGCGACTGAAACAAGGCACGCCCATGGGGCGCCTCGGCGAGCCGAGCGAAATCGCGGAATTAGCGTTGTTCCTGGCGTCCGATAATGCCGCGTTCATCACGGGTCAAGCGTTCGTGGCGGATGGTGGTTGGACCGCAAATGGCTATTTAAGATGAGTAAAATACATAAGATGTGATGGTATCCGCGGATTTTCCGAGGCGGGCAGCCCGCAGAGATTGCAAGTGCGGCTCTGACGACATGTAACCAGAACATCTTGAAAACGGAGATTGCGAATAGGATGCGCACAAAAACAGCCAGAGAGACTGAATGTCTGCCGTTATCACCGGCATCTGCGTGGGTAGAATTACGGGTGAATGACCAGGACTGGGAAGAAGCAGATCCGGCTCTCCTCGGTACGCTCCTCTGCCACTTGCATATAATCCGCGGATTTGAAGAGTGCGTACTGGAACTGGCGGCTGAGGGCTTGGTTCATGGCCCTGCCCATTCCAGCATCGGCCAAGAAGGTGCTGCCGCAGGCTCCATTGTCGGATTGACGACGGCCGACCAGATTAACGGTTCGCACCGGGGCCACCACCAGTTTCTTTCCAAAGCCTTGGGTTACGTTGCGCCGAATGGACTCGACCCGCGCGCGCCTTTCGGGGCTGAACTCCAGAACCTGCTGCAGCGCACGCTTGCCGAGATCCTCGGGTTAGCTCAGGGCTTCTGCAAAGGACGCGGCGGCTCCATGCACCTGCGATGGGCCGAAGCTGGAGCGCTAGGCACGAACGCCATTGTGGGTGGCGGTGTGCCGCTTGCGGCCGGCGCGGCCTGGGCACACAAGCATGCTGGTAGCGACGCTGTGGCGGTCACCTATTTCGGCGATGGCGCGGTCAACATCGGTTCCGTGCTGGAAACCATGAACCTCGCGTCGGTCTGGAAATTGCCGCTTTGTTTTTTTATTGAAAACAATCGCTACGCGGTCTCGACGCCTGTCGAAGAGTCTACTGCCGAAACGCGTCTTTCTGCTCGGGGTCTGGCTTTCGGAATCCGCAGTTGGAAGGTCGACGGAATGAACCCGCTGGCGGTCTATCTGGCGATGCAGCAGGCGTTGGCTCATCTGCGGGCGGGCAACGGGCCAACCATCGTGGAAGCTGATTGTTATCGCTTCTTCCACCAGAGCGGGCCTTTGCCGGGCAGCGCCTTCGGTTATCGGTCGAAAGAGGAAGAGCAGCAGTGGAAGGCGCGGGATCCTCTCGATTTGGTGGCGGCCAGAATGCAAGACCGCGGGCTCATTGACGCCACTCACGTTCAGGCGTTGCGCGGGCGGGTGAAGCAGGCCATGCAGCGCGCGGTAACCGAACTCACCGACTACGATGCATCCAGCAATGCCCGGAAACGGCGCCTCCGTCCAGAGTTGTGGCCAAGTCCCGATTTTTGTGACGTTGGTATCCGCAGCGATTTGGCTGAACTGAAGGACGCACGCACCGCAGAAGAGTCCACTTTCGCAGGCAAGCTTGCCAAGCGGAGGTTCATTGATGTCGTTGCCGAGACGCTGGGCCGGCGCATGGAAACCGATGCCGCTATCGTGGTTCTCGGTGAGGACGTGCACTGGGTGCGGGGCGGAACCAATGGCGCAACCCGCGGACTTCGGGAGCGTTTTCCGAGCCGCGTTCTGGGAACTCCGATCAGCGAGAACGCATTTTCGGGGTTGGCCGGCGGGATGGCCATGGATGGCCGGTTTAAGCCTATCGTCGAGTTCATGTACCCGGATTTCCTCTGGGTTGCCGCCGATCAGGTATTCAATCAGATTGGGAAGGCGCGCCACATGTTCGGCGGCGATATTGCGGTCCCGCTGGTGCTGCGCACCAAGGTCGCCATGGGAACCGGCTATGGATCGCAGCATTCGATGGATCCGGTGGGCATCTTCGCAACCTCGCCGGGCTGGCGTATCGTTGCGCCATCCACGCCCTTCGACTACGTGGGCCTGATGAATACGGCGCTTGCCTGCCAGGATCCGGTCCTCGTGGTCGAACACGTCGATCTGTACGCGTCTTCGGGTATGGCGCCGGTTGACGATCTGGATTATCAGATCCCCGTGGGGAAGGCCGCGGTTCGCCGCGCAGGCAGCCAAGTAACAGTGTTGACCTATCTCTCGATGGTGGCGCATGCGCTTGAGGCTGTCGAGCAGACGGGAATCGATGCGGAGGTGATTGACCTGCGCTGGCTTGATAAGGCGAGCCTCGATTGGAACACCGTGGGCGCGAGTATTCGCAAGACGAACATTGTGTTGATCGTCGAGCAGGGTGCCAAAGGCACGTCCTATGGTGGTTGGCTGGGAGACGAGATTCAGCGCCGCTTCTTCGATTGGCTCGATCAGCCGGTTCATCGAGTTACCGGAGGCGAGGTAGCGCCGAGCATATCGAAAGTACTGGAACGGGTCGCTTGCGCCCGCACGGAGGAAGTTGCCGAGGCCTTGCGCCAGGTGATGCGCGACAAGGGAGTTCTTCGGTAGGACAGCGCTATCGGCAATGAAAATCGGTACGGGACATGGATGCAGTTCCCCCGTGTCTAGAGAGTATCAGAGCGAGAATTTGATCAGCTCTCGGGTGTCTCAGCCCTTTACGTAGGCGAGCTTTGCGGCTACGCGTCCGTCGCGAACCGCGAAGATGTCTACTCCCCGCAGATGCCAAGGTTGGCCATTACGAATCTTGCGGTACACCCACCGAACCACGGCGCGCTTGCCACACACGATGATTTCCTCGGTTTCGAACAAAGCGTCGGGATTACGGGCAAACCATCCACGCCAGAATTCGACCACCGCAGCTCTGCCCTCGATCCGCCGCCCGTCCGGCGCCGGCGATGTGTCCTCGAACACGGTGTCTTCGGTCAATAGTGCCGCTAAGCCATCGGCATCGTGTCGGCTGAAGGTCTCGCCAAAATTATCGATAACTAAGCGGGTCCCCTGCTCCTCGGACTGTTCACTCTGTACGTAGTTCATAGAAGTCTCCTGCACCCTCCCACAATTTTCTGTAGCGCGTCGGTCAACATTGGGCGGTTCAGTCTTGGCCGCGGCAGCGGCGATAGGAGGTTCGGAGAGCCTCGCGCCAAGGTTGGTGGTCATTGCAGCCATGGCAAGGGCCGCTTCACTACCTCTTTTCAGGAACTTCCGACGAGAGATCACAAGATGCTCCAGGACCTTCGGCACCGCCCACCCGCAACTCCATTACCGTTTCTCTATGCAGAGGCGCAGCGTAGTGCTGCATGTCTTTCCATTTGAAGATGTCGGGCGCTAATTCGTGGTTTCCCGCCGCATGAAAATGACCGGAACCCTTCCTCGTGAGCTGCGGCAATTAACAAAGGTACAGGATCTCAGGCCGACCTTCGGCGTTGTGTCAACACTGTTACTCACTGAATGCGGCGACAATTTCGGTGTACTGTTGAGCCCGGCGCTGGATCTCCGCGAAACGGCCCTGCTTGACCAGGGAATTGTCGACCAGTTCGCTGCCAATTCCGAAAGCGCAAGCTCCTGCCTTGAGGAAATCAGGCATGTTTTGGATATTGATGCCTCCCACCGGCATGAACTTTATTTGATTCAACGGTCCGCGGAGTTGCTTGAGGTAGGCAGCACCCAAAATTCCGGCAGGGAAAAGTTTGACCATCGCAGCTCCCAAGCGATGCGCTTTGACCGCTTCGGTCGGACTCATTACGCCTGGAATTATCGGGGTATCGTGCTCCGCGGCGATGGCGATGACTTCTTCATCCAGGTTCGGTGCAAGCAGAAACCGTGCTCCTGCAGAGATTACTTCCCGCGCCAGCACAGTATCAATCACCGTGCCGGCTCCGACGAGCATGCTCTGGCTCCAACGCTGGCTCAACCTCTCGATCATCGCCAGGTACCCGGGTGTGTTGCAGGTAACCTCGACGATGCTAACGCCGCCGCGATGGAGCGCTTCGACAACCTCGTCGAGAGTTTCCTTCTGTATGTTCCTGATGATTGCAACGATGCCGTGTTTTTCGATACGCCGGAGAACATCTTGCTCCATCGATCTCCCCCCCCACATGTTGCACTTAGTCCCGATCCGCTTGTGGGCCCTATTGTCCGCTCATCTGCAGCACCTTCGGAAGAACCAAGCTAAACCAGGGTACGAAAGCGACCATGAGCAGTCCCAATACCAGAACGACGAGGTACGGCATCATGTGCCGGGTGCAGTCTTCGACCGTGGTGTCACATATAGAACAAGTCACATACATGCCAACGCCGAGGGGAGGAGAAAATGCGCCCAATCCCATGGCGATGATCATTACGATCCCGTATTGCAAGGGGCTGATGCCGAACTCTGGCGCGAGAGGCAGCAGCAGAGGGCCGAAGATCAGCAAGGCGGGCAGCCCTTCCAGCAGCGCCCCCATGAAGGTCAGGGTGGCGATGGTTCCGATCATGAAGAGCCAGGGAAACCCGTGCAAGACTTGCAGCGCGGTGGCGATCTGCTGGGGTACTTTGGCGATCGTCAACGACCAAGAAAACGTGCTTGCCGTGGCGGTAATGAACAACACCATGCCGGCTTTGGCCGCGGTTTCGGCCAAGACCTGCCGCAGTTGTCCAACGCGCAATTCCTTGTACAGCAGCGTCGAGAGCACCAGAGCGTAGACGACGGCAGTGGATGAAACTTCCGTGGGCGTCGCTACTCCGCTGACAATTCCGCCGATAAGGATGAGAGGCGTAATGAGAGCCGGAAGAGCATTCGCCCCGTCCTTCAAGAGTTGCCGTGTCGACGGTCTGCGCCTCTCTTGAGCGGTCGACTTTCGAGCACGAAAGTAAATCAGTACCATCAGGCAGAGCGCGATCACGGCAGCTGGAAGCAACCCGGCCACGAACAGCGTTCCAATGGAGAGGGAAGTTACCGAGGCCAGCACCAGCATGGCGATGCTCGGCGGAACCGTTTCTCCCATGATTGCACTGGAAGCCAGCACTGCTGCGGTTTCTCCAGGGTGGTACCGGTTCTCCTTCATCACGTCCTTCATGGTCGTCCCTACGGCAGCAACATCGGCCACCTTGGAACCGGAAATCCCGGACATGATGTACATGCAAACCACTACGACTTGGAGCAATCCGCCGCGAATGCCGCCGACCAATGAAATCACAAACTGAGTCAGGCGCTTGCTCAAGCCGCCCTCAGTCATGATGTACCCCGCAAGAATAAAGAAAGGGATGGCCAGCATGACGAAGCTGCTGATACTGTGTCGCATGTTAATGGGGATGACCGAGACAGGAGCGGTGCCGGACTCGAATAGGTAAACCGTGGCGACCATCAGCAGGGTAAACCCGATGGGAACTCCCATCAACAACTGCACCGCGAACAGCACAAACGCGATAGCCAGGGCTCCGAGGCCCAGGCTGGACAATCCCGAGCTCGCGCCGACATAGAGTAATGCGGCGACGATGGAGGCGGTAATAGCGGCGCAGACAAGTACGACTCTTTTTCGTATGATGAGCAACCGCTGGAGAGCGAATAGGCTTACCATGACGAATCCGGCTACCATGGGCAAGGCAAACCAGATCAAGCTTAGGCCCATGTATGGCGTACGGTCGTCCCAGTTCCTGATCATCATCTCGAAGCAGAGGAACGCCCCTGCCAAGGCGATAAAGAACACCTGCCAATTCACAAGCGCACTGAACACGGGGCGCCAACTTGCGGGCAGCTTCTCAACCACTGCGTGCAGCGCCATATGCTCGTTTCGTGGATAGGCGATTGCGCCGCCGATGAAAGTCATCACCACCAGCGCAACCTCGGATACCTCCTGGCTCCAAAGAAGGGATGACCCGAAAACGGATCGTGCGACCATGTTGCCGAACATGGCCGCAAGTTCACCAATCAAGGCGGCAATCACCACGACCTCCGCCGCCTTCTGCATCCCACCGAACAGCCGATCGATGTTCTGCGATGCCTTAGTGGGGGCCGCTGCCGTCTGTTTACTCGCCTGACTAATCTGCATCGCCCCCATAGCTCTCCGACCAACATCCCCGGCAACAGGTCTTCGACGGAATTCGCTTACTTGACTTTATCGATATCGTTCAGTAGGTCACTCAACCCCATGGACTGCGCAAATTCCGCAATCACCGGCTTTGTTACCCGCTTGAACGGTTCCTTCTCAATCGGGAAAAACTTCACGTTGAACTTATCCTGCATTTCCTTGTCGGCCGCCTGGCCCGCTTCGACTTCGACCTTACGCTCGTAATCGGTGGCCTCGCGGGCTGCTTTCATCACCACCTGCTGCAGATCCGGGGGCAGCTTGGCAAACGTTTTTTGCGACATGAATAATGGCCTGACGGTGTACTCATGCTCTGTCCGCGTGATGTATGGCGCAGCTTCATAGAATTTCATGCTCAAGACCGCGACGGACTCGTTTTCCATCCCGTCCACCACGCCCGATTTCATCGCCAGGTAAGTTTCCATGAAGGCGATGGGAGTCGGGACGGTGCCGACCGCTTTCCAAACGTTCACCTTGAGCGGGCTGGAGATCAGGCGCAGGCGGAAGCCTTTTAGATCATCGATCTTCTTGACCGGTTTCTTGGTGGAGAGAAGATTTCTGCTCGAACCTCCCCAATAGCCAAGTATCTTGATTCCCGTTTTGTCCTCGATAAGCTTTGCGTACTTCTGCCCAGGCTCCCCGTCAAGCGAGTTCTTCCACTGCGCATAATCGCGGAACATGAAAGGAAGGGCAAAGAAATCGAGTTCCTTTGCAAAGTTCGAACCGCCGGACGGGTCGGAGACCGCGAAATCAAGCGATCCGTCTTTCAGGAATTGCATGTATTGCGCTTCACTTCCAAGTACGCCGCCGTTGAAAATGTCGATCTGAACCCGGCCCTTGCTCTCCTCTTTGACTTTGTTCGCGAAATACACCAGGCCTTTGTTCCAGGGGTGATCTTCCTTGAAGTAGTGGGCTGCTCTGAGGATGTACTTTTCATTGGTCGCAGCGCCCGTCTGAGGACTTTTGGAGCAAGCGCCAAGCAGGCCCGCTATCAGGGACGCGCCGAGTAGGGTTATCGCCAATTTCTTCATTTGTCTGCTCTCCGTCGTCACGGCGCCGGGTCAAAAACGCCCTTGCAGGGCGCATTCTCCCTCGGCGCGTTTTATTTTGTTTCTATTGAGTACTGCTTCAGGATTTCACGGTTGACTTCAACTCCGATGCCGGGCTTATCCGGCACTCTTACGACCCCATCTTGCATCGCGATGGCTTTGAAGATGAGGTCTTGCCGGAAAGGATGCGAGGATTGGTCATACTCCAGCATGGGTTCGACAGGCTTGAGAGCCAACGGAGCCGGCGGTACCGTTGCCAGGAACTGAAGCGATGCCGCCAGCCCGATGCCCGATCCCCATACATGAGGCACGAGCATCATGTGCCATGCCTGGGCCAGCGCGAGTATTTTCTTGCACTCGGTGAATCCGCCCGCCGAACAAAGATCAGGCTGCAGGACATCAACCGCACGCCGGCAGATCCACTCCCGGAATCCATACTTGGTGAATTCGTTTTCTCCTGCCGCAATATAGGTTGCCGTCAAACCCTTCAACTCGCGATACCCGTCGATGTCCTCAGGGGAAATCGGTTCCTCAAACCAATGGATATTTGCCTTTTCGATCGCCTTCAGAATTCGCCGGGCGGAAGAAACGTTGTAGGCGTGATTGGCATCGAGCATGAGCACCACGTCCGGACCAACTCCCTCGCGAACGGCGAGAATGTAATCGATATCCTCCTCAACGCCAAACCCTATCTTCAGCTTCATCGCCGTGAAGCCTTTCTCGATGTGCCCTCGTGCTTCAGCGACCGCCGCTTCCGGATATCGCCGGCCTTCGATCCTGTAAAAACCGGTCGCATACGGACGTACCGCCGTGCGATATGCGCCCCCCAGCAGTTTGTGGACGGGCTTGCCCAGCGTGCGCCCGATGCAGTCCCAGAGCGCGATGTCCATTGCACTGATAGCGTTCGGGACGGCTCCTTTTTGTCCGAAAGGCCGCGTGAGGTTGTACATTGTTTCCCACAGCACATCGACGTCGAAGGGGTCCTGTCCCAACACGATAGGCTTGAGCGCGGAGTTTACGATTACGGCCGCAATCTGCGGCGGCTGCAGGCCGTGGCACAGCGATTCACCCCATCCGGTGATTCCTTCATCTGTAATCAATTCCACAATCATTGTGCTGCGCTGTTTCACCCAGCCCATGGAGAAAGCGAAGGGCTCCGCCAACGGAGAACTCAGAACATGCGTCTTCACATCAATGATTTTCATTCGCGACTCGCTATGATATTTGTCTCGCAACGTCCGTGTGTCAAGGACGGTCTTGGCTTCCAAGCCGGGGTTGACCCCCGGCAGTCGCCGCGCTTCCTCCCAGACCTTGGCAACGTTTGTTGTTACGTTCGTGACAGATTGCGACTAAGTGTCGTCCATCAAAGCAGCAGAGTCCCTATACGCGATTCTGGGCGATGTATCACCGCCTTGGGGGGTATGAGGCGCAGAGTGCCTCCTCTGCGGCATGCCAGGCGTCTTTCAACTTTTTCCTTGACAACAGGATTTAGGCGATGATAATTCCAGCATTGGTCGTACCATTTGGATATTTTAGGAATTGGTTGCAATGGTGGACTTTTGGACCCATTACTAGACCGATTGATTGACCTCATCGCTGGTTCACAACCGGGCCCGGGCGGAGAAACCCGCGTGTCTCCCGAACGGGAACTGGCCGACAAGTTGGGGATCAACCGCTCTTCCCTTCGCGAAAAGATGGCAGTGCTGGAAGCGCTGGGGTTTATCACGCGCACTCAGGGCAGTGGCACTTTCCTGAGCATACCTCGCTCAAATCTCCACAAGTACTACTACGAAGTAGCTTTGAGACTGGGCTCCATCACCATCGAGCAGCTCCAGGAAGCCCGTGAAATGCTCGAAATGGAAATGGTTTGCGCCGCTGCGCTAAATGCCAACGAAGAAGACGTGAAGGCACTCGAATACTTCCTCAACCGCATGTTGGGAACCGCAGACGCAGAATACGGGGCCGACCTGGACGTAGCCTTCCACATGGCCCTGGGCGCAGCCACGCATAACCCCGTTGTCATGATTTTGCTCGAAGACCTCTCCTTCGTATTGAGGCGTGTGTACAAGGAGCGGCGGCTGTTGGTTAGCCGCGCAC
The DNA here is from genome assembly GCA_963842345.1 of uncultured Acidobacteriota bacterium. GTDB lineage: Bacteria > Acidobacteriota > Terriglobia > Terriglobales > Acidobacteriaceae > CAWBRT01. Next base: position 175,636 of record CAWJGD010000030.1, on the reverse strand, counting down.
CCCGCGGATTGGCTCAGACCGACGCCACTCATATCGACATCCTGAAAACCGTCCGCGAACACGACCCAGTTGCAGCGAGGGCTGCAATGGACAACCATTTCGCCGTGTGGAGGGATTTTGCTGAAAAAGCGAGGAAGGTCCAAAAAGAAGAGCAAGCCGGAAGGGGAATGAACGACCTTCAATCATGCGCCAATGCGCAGGATGTACACGAATAAGAGATGAAACCGGTACTCTCTATCAGCACGGTGGCATTTGACGGCTATCCCTTTGAAACGGCATTTGAAGAAATAGCTGCTCTAGGCGCCAAATACGTCGAGGTTGCCTTCATTCAGGGCTACACGGACCCCTTTACCGAAGACTATTTCAACGAGATCAACGCACGGGCGATCACCGGCCTGCTCTCTCGCTACGGACTGGGATGTTTTGCTTTTTCCTCTCATATAAACCTTGGCGATGACAGGGCCGAGGCGATTTTTGAAAAACGCATGCGCTTTGCCCGCATGATCGGAGCATCCCTCATCATAAGCAACGCCGCCCCGGTGCAGCAAAGCAGGGCATTCCTTCGTAATATCAGAAACCTGGCTCTGTTTGCCGAGAAGATGGAGTTGACCATTGGGTTGGAAAACCCGGGAGACGGCATCCCCAACTTGCTGGATACGGGGTGTGAAGCAGAGTCTCTAATAGAGAGCATCGGGTCTGACCGGGTGCGGGTCAATTATGACTTCGGCAACCTGATCTCGCATAAGTTCGGGACAGTGGACCCCCGGGACGATTACAAACCGGCGATCAAGGTAACTAGCCATTATCACTTGAAGGATGTTCGCAGGGGTGAGCAGCCCGGTTGGGTCTTTACGGAGATCGGGAAGGGATCCATCGGCTACGGCCCGATTTTGTACAGCTTGGCCGAACTCGACATTCCGATGTCCCTCGAGATACCGCTACGCCTGCACCGAGCGCCGGACAGCCGCGGAGTCAGGGCTGCCCAGCCGGTGCCTTTGGATCGTATCCGCCAGGTACTGTCTGATTCATGGAGTTTTGTGACCAAAGCCCTACATGCGCGGCCATAGGAAGAGTCAATATGAAAAAGAACATCGCCATAGGGTGTGACCCCAATGCTGCAGAGATGAAGGAAGCAATAAAGAAGCTTCTGGCCGAACTTGGCCACGAGGTGGAAGATTACGGGGCCGACGACCCGGTTTATGCCAACGTCGCCATACGTGTTGCGGAAGCGGTCGCAAGCGGAAAGCACGACCGCGGGATTCTCATCTGTGGCACCGGCCTGGGAATGTGCATTGCAGCCAACAAGGTCGCCGGAAGTTACGCCGCGCTATGCTCAGACGTGTATTCCACTGAGAGGTCGGTTCTGAGTAACAACTGCAACATCATGACCCTCGGAGCACAGGTCATGGGGATCGAACTCGCCAAGAGCCTCGTAACCAGATGGCTCAGCGTGGAGTATGTGCCCGGAGGAAGGTCCTCCTCGAAAATGCAAAGGATTTACGACTATTCAGGCGATAAGAATCGACGGGGTTAAATGCTCTAGCAGGCGAGAATGCTATGAAGAAATTCATCAATGACCCTTATGACGTTGCGGATGAAATGTTGGAAGGCTTCGTCCAGGTCCATTCCGACATCGTTCGCAAGATCGATGGCGTGCGCGTCCTTGTCCGGGTGGATGCGCCAACGAGTGGAAAAGTAGGACTGGTTTCCGGAGGAGGGTCCGGCCACAAGCCGGCGTTCATCGGATACCTAGGTGAAGGATTGCTCGATGCAGTCGCCGTTGGCGATATATTCACCTCCCCTCCGCCTAATGCTTGCCTGGAAGCGGCAAAGTGCGCCAACGGAGGGCGGGGCGTGTTGTTTCTTCTCGGCAACTACGCCGGGGACGTCATGAACTTCGGAATGGCTGCGGATCTTGCAAAAGCCCAGGGAATCGAGGTAGCCCGGTGCGTTTCCACCGATGACGTCGCCAGTGCTCCCAAGGGAGAGGAGCACCGCAGGCGTGGGGTTGTAGGCTCGATTCTGTGCTGGAAGGTAGCGGGCGCGAAAGCCGCTTCGGGCGGCACGCTCCAGGATTGCAAGACCGCGGTGGACCGCATGAACGCCAATACGCGCACGATAGGCGTGGCGCTCTCGCCCTGCACGGTTCCGGCCAAAGGCAGCCCGACTTTCACGCTGGCCGAAAACGAAATGGAATACGGCGTCGGCCACCACGGAGAAGCCGGAATAGAGAAGACGGCCTTGCTGCCGGTGGATCGAGTGGTGGACCGCATGGTGCAGGAAATCATCCCCGATCTTCCTTTTACCTCTGGTGACGAAGTGTTGCTCATGATCAACGGCTTGGGCGGCACCCCTCAGATGGAGCTTTACATCGCATACCGCCGCGCCAGACAACTGGCTGAAGCCGCGGGGCTGAAAGTAAAGATTTCCCTGGTAGGCGAGTTTTTCACCGGACTGGAAATGGGCGGATTTTCCGTGACACTGAGCAGGCTCGATGCCGAACTGGAGCAACTCATCAAGGCGCCTGCTCGCGCATGCATGTTCAAAAGCCTCTAGGCAAGGAACAGACAATGGCGGAGACAATCAACGCGGCCCGGCTGCATGAAGCTCTGACCCGGCTGTGCGATACCATCGAACGTGAAAAAGACTACCTCTCTGAACTGGACGGCGCAATCGGCGACGGCGATCACGGGGTCAATATGGCCAAGTGTTTCCGCGGCGTCAAAGTCAAGCTGGCCGTAACGCCGGCTGTCGATGTCGGGGCCGTGCTGAACTCCGTCGGATTCGAAGTCATGAACTCTGTGGGCGGGGCCATGGGGGCGCTGTACGGTACGCTTTTCCTCCGTCTGGCCATGGCTTCCGCGGGAAAGACGCGAGGTGAACCTGGCTGAACTGACCGGCATGTTCGAGTCGGCTTTGGAGGGGATCATCGGCATCGGCCAGGCAAAACCCGGTGACAAAACCCTTTTGGACACTTTGAAGCCGGCGGTCGACGCGCTGAACGAAGCTCGCCGGAGATGGGAAATCGTTATCGGAAGCCTTGGCGCGCTTAGAAAAGGCTGCCCGCGCGGGTATGGAATCGACAACGGACATGGTGGCAAAAATAGGGCGTGCCAGCCGACTTGGGGAGCGCACCCGTGGCCACCAGGATGCCGGTGCAACCTCCTGCTTCTTAGTCCTGCAGGCATTTACCCAAGCAGTCTAACCAGGACAGGTGCGGACCGCCACGGCAGAGGCGGCCCTGGGAACAAATCTAAAGAATGGAAGGGGAAGTCATGAAAACTCAGTTCTTTTTCTCCAAGTTACTCGCTTTTTGCTTCCTTTTGGCCTTTGCCGTCCCGCAGGCCGGAGCCCAGAAAGTCCTTAAATTCAGTCACACTGATAATCCCGGGGGCCTGCGCGATGAAGCGGCTAAAATTTTTGCTCAAAAAGTCGAGAAATACACTCAGGGGCGCTACAAGGTCCAGGTATTTCCTTCGGGGCAGTTGGCGAACGACCCCAAGGCGATCGAACAATTGCAGCTCGGGGGCATAGATTTCACCGTCTCGGCCACGGGGTCCTACGCCACCCATTTGCGGACCCTCAACCTCACGGCGCTTCCGTTCCTTGTGGACACCTACGAGCAGGGCTGGAAGTTCTACGACGAGTCCCAATGGCTGCAAAAGCAATTTTCCCTTCTGCCGCCGAAAGGGTTCCGGTACCTGGCCACCTTCGAGGCCGGCTTCCGGTGCTTCTCGACGAAGATGCCGCTCAATTCACCAGCGGACGCCAAAGGCAAGAAGATGCGCGTTTACCCGAATGACATGATCCGCTGGATCATGGAGGCCATAGGTTTCAGTCCTGTCGTTCTGCCCGTGACGGAGGTCTACTTGGCCATCCAGCAGGGAACGGTTGATGGACAGGAGAACCCCATCGACACCATCTATTCGTTGCGGTTCTATGAAGTTGCGAAATACATTACCTTGACCAATCATGTCTACAGCCCGATTCCTCTGACCATCTCCGAGACAACTTGGTCCAGGTTCTCCGATGCCGACAAGGCCGCGGTCAAGAAGGCCGCTATCGAGGCAGCTCAGTGGAGCCGCAACGCGGTCAAGAACTCGGAGGCCGGTCAACTCAAGGACATGCAGTCCAAGGGAGCAATCGTGAACAGGCCGAACATCGAACCTTTCCGTGCGGCCGTGAAACCCGTCTATGACAAGGCCAAGGGAGTCTACGGAGCAGACGTCGATCAAATCCTGGCTGACGCCAAAGCCGTCCGCGCGGCCCTGCCGGCTAAGTAAGGAACTGCCCCGAAGGCATTTCAAGCTGAAAGGGGACGGGGATATGAGCCAATGTCTTGATGCGTTACCCAAACCGCTCCGGAAATTGAGCCGCATACTCGATGCCGTCATAGCCCTTTGTGGAGCGGGTCTGGTCATAATCGTCTTTGGCAATGCACTTTTGAGGTTCATTGCCAACTACGATCATCGCTTGGGCGCGGGAGGTGGCGACCTTTTTGATGCTCTGGGTGACCTTTCTGGGCTTGGCCACGGCGGAAGCGCGCGGGGTTCACATGCGGGTAACGGAGATTGCGGCCCATATCTTTTCAGCCAGCGCTAGACGGCGGCTTGATGTCGGGATCAACGCAGTCATTGCGGCGACATTGGTCATCATCATTTGGTATGGGATCAAGATCTCGATCCGCACATGGGATCAGGACTCCACGGTACTTTACTGGCCCGTGGGTCTGCTCTATGCCGCCATGCCCGTTGGGGTGTTTTTGACTCTGGTTTTTCTGGTTGGTCATACCCAGCGACTGCTTGTTTCGACCGATCCCTATGCCCACGAAAAGGAGTAGGCGATGATCCTATTGTTCCTTTGCGTGGTCTTTCTGGGGACGATCGTTATAGGCTTTCCGCTGGTTTGGGCGGTCATAATCAGCACCCTTTTGCCGATGTTCGCTTTCAGCCGAACCTATCCCCTTGAAGCTGTGTTTCTGAATTTTATCGGCGGGATCGAGCCCAACATCTACATTGCCATTCCGCTTTTCATTCTTGCCGGACAGCTGCTCAATCAGGGCGGAATGGGTTTACGCATCATCCGCTTCGTTCGGACTCTGTTGGGTTTTTTGCCTGGCGGCCTTGGGGTCTGCGTGGTTGCGGCAGCAATGATCTTCGGTGGGATCTCCGGCTCGGCCATCGCCGACTCTGCAGCAGTCGGATCGGTGATGATTCCCAGTATGGCCCAGCGCGGCTACCGCAAACCTTTTGCCGCTGCCCTTGTCGCGGCCGCCGGGACCATCGGGATCATTGTCCCTCCGAGCATCCCCTTGCTTGTTTATGGATTTGTAGGCAACGTCTCGGTCAGGGAGTTGTTTATAGCAGGCTTTGTGCCCGGGGGGGTTTTCGCTCTGTGCATGATGGCCGTGGCCATTAGGGAGGGAAAGAAGACAGGTTGCGATACTGGAGGAGAGCATTCCTCCTTCAAAGAAATCTGGTCGAGCTTTATTGGCTGCGCCCCAGCCTTGTTCATGCCGGTAATTATCCTGGGCGGTATCTTTTCCGGAGTCACCACCCCGACCGAGGCCGCCGGGCTGGCCGTGGTTTACGGGCTGTTCGTGGCCACAGTGGTCTATCGTGATCTTTCCTGGAAGCAAGTCCCAAAACTCATCACGGATGCCTTTATCATCAGCGCCGTGGTCATGACGGTTATTGGCGCGACCCAGACCCTGACCTGGTTGATCACTTTGGAACAGATGCCGGTCATCCTGCTTGACTGGATCACGCATTTTTCCAGCAGTCGGTGGGTATTTCTGCTTCTAATCAATATCGCCCTCCTCATCCTTGGCCACGTCCTTGAACCTGTTCCGGCCATCCTTTTGACCGCGCCGATCTTTATCCCCTTGGCCAAGGTCTATGGTATCGATCCTGTGCATTTGGGTCTGATCGTCTCCTGCAATCTTGCCCTGGGTCTGTTCACACCGCCCATCGGAGCTACGCTGTTCGTGTCCTCGCGCATCGCTGAAGTTGGAGTAATGGCTATCACCCGGGCCATGGTTCCCCTCTTTTTAGTGGCTTTATTTGCACTTTTCTTGATCACCTACGTTACTTTTATACCCATGGGACTTGTCTGGTACTTCAGATAGGGAGCCTCTGCGTGAAAGACGCAAGTATAGGAGCAAGAGCATGCCGAAGATGGCCATCATCACCGGTTTTTTGAGTCGTACTAAGGATCGCTTTCACGAGTACAATCAACCGCTCACGCTGGAGGAGAAATTCCAGCTGATGACTCGGATTGAAGGCTACGATGGGGTCGAGATTGTTTTCCCATACGAGGTGACCGATCCGGCTGAGACCAGGAAACTCCTCGGCAAGTACGGACTTAGAGTCGCGGCGGTGAACGTGAATGTAAAGGCTGAGCCGGAGTTTCGAAACGGCGGCTTGACATCCCTCAATGCCGATACCCGTTCCCGTGCTGTGCAACTCATAAAAGGGTCCAAGGACTTCGCCGCCGAAATCGGTGCAGATAAAGTGACCTGTTGCCCCCTCGGTGACGGATACGAATTCAGTTTTCAAAACGATTACGCAACCATGTGGCGATACCTGGTTGAGACGTTCGGGGAGGCGGGCCGATACCGCCCGGAAGTGCCACTCTTTATCGAGTACAAACCGAGCGAGACCCGAGGGCGATGCTTCATTGATTCAGCGGCAAAGACCCTCTGCCTGCTAAACGACATCAAGTGTCCCGGGATAGGCGTAACCGTGGATTTTGGCCATTCTCTGTACGGCAATGAAAATCCCTCCGAGGCTATTGCCCTTTTGGCCAATAGCCCCTACCGCTACTATGTGCACGTAAATGACAACGACGGGCGCTGGGACTGGGACTATTTCTGCGGCACAAAGCACTTCCTGGAGTATGTGGAGTTTTTGTACTACCTGCGGAAATATGGCTACACCGATTATTTAACATCCGACACCTCCCCCACACGTTGGGATGTAAAAAAGACCTTCGAAGCCAACAGTCGGCTGACAAACAAGATTTGGCAGATGCTGGAAGATTTGGACATAAGTGAGCTGGATCGTTTGATCTCTCAAGGGGACTACCTCGAGACCTGGCAGTTTATCGAAAAGAATATATTCCAGTTAAAGTGACTCAAGGGAGGAGTGGCCGGCAATGAACCAAGCAACTGAACTGAAGATGCGAAGCGAGGTGCGGGACGGGATGCGCATCGACTGGAACGTGCCCATCCAAATGGATGACGGCATCGTTCTGCGGGCCGATGTCTACCGCCCGATCGCGGATGGGCAGTATCCGGTGATCCTGACCTACGGGATCTACGCCAAGGGTCTCTCCTACCAGGAAGGCTATCCGATGCAGTGGGAGAAGATGGTCACCGACCATCCGGAGATCCTCGAGGGCTCGACCAACAAATATCAGAACTGGGAGACCACCGACCCGGAGCGTTGGGTGCCGCATGGCTACGTCGTGATCCGCGTGGATTCCCGCGGCGCCGGCTGGTCTCCGGGATTCATGGACCCCATGTCTCCGAGAGAGATCGACGACCTCTATCTGTGCATCGAGTGGGCGGGAACGCAGCCCTGGAGCAACGGCAAGGTCGGCATGCTCGGCATCTCCTACTACTCCTCCAACCAGTGGCGAGTGGCGACCAAGCATCCGCCGCATCTGGCCGCGATCATTCCCTGGGAAGGGCGCAACGACTACTACCGCGACAATCCTTATCATGGCGGCATTCTGTCGGAGTTCCAGAAGCGCTGGGCGAAGCACCAGGTGGCGAACGTGCAGTATGGGCGCGGAGAAAAGGCCAAGAAGAACCCGAACACCGGCGAGTCCATCGCCGGGCCGATGACGCTCTCCGACGAGGAGCTGGCCAAGAACCGCGTCAACGTCTATCGAGGAAATCAAGAAGCATCCTCTGTGCGACGAGTGGCACCGCGCGCGTAGCGCCGATCTCTCGCAGGTTACGGTCCCGCTGTTGACCTGCGCCAACTGGGGCGGCCAGGGCATTCATCCGCGCGGCAACTTCAACGGCTTCGTCGAGTCGGCCTCGAAGCAGAAGTGGCTGGAGGCGCACGGCGATTCCCACTGGTCGCTTTTCTCCAGCGGCTATGGGCTGGCTCTGCAGAAGCGCTTCTTCGACTACTTCCTGAAGGGCATCGACAACGGCTGGGAGAAGCGAGCAGCCGCGCGTGCAGCTCAACATTCGCCATCCCGGGCGAGAAGTTTGTCCTGCGGGCGGAAAACGAGTGGCCGCTGGCGCGCACCCAGTGGACCAAGTTCTATCTTGATCCCGGCCAACATGGCTCTCAGTTCCACTCCGTCGCAAAGGGCGCAGGCGATCGAGTATGAGGCCTTGGGCAACGGGCTGACCTTCTGGATGCCGCCGATGCCGAAGGCCACGGAGATCACGGGGCCGATGGCGGCCAAGCTGTTCATCTCCTCCTCGACCAAGGATGCCGATCTGTTTCTGATCGTGCGCGTCTTCGACCCGCAGGGCAAGGAACTGACCTTCATGGGTTCGACCGACCCAACACTCCGATCGCCAACGGCTGGCTGCGGGCTTCGCATCGCCGGCTCGATCCGGCGCGCACCCTGCCGTACCAGCCCTATCACCCGCACGACCGAGTGGAGCCGCTGACTCCGGGCGAGATTTACGAGTGCGACATCGAAATCGTGCCGAGCTGCATCGTGGTGCCGGCGGGCTGGCGGGTGGCGCTCACGGTTCGCGGCAAGGACTACGAGTACGAAGGCGAGCTGGACGAGTTCGGCAAGAAGTTCTACTACGGCACGCGGGGCACGGGCGGCATGACGCACAATGATCCCGACAACCGGCCGGCGGACGTGTTCGGCGGCAAAGTAAAGCTGTATGCCGGCGGCCAGTGGGGATCGTATCTGCTGCTGCCGATCATTCCAGATTAGAACCTCTGCCTCTTGTCTCGGTTTGAGCAGTCAGCCAGAGTTTCATGTTCGTGCGATTTCAAACGAAGGGGCAAATCTATGCAGCAGGAGAAACAAGACGGCGAGACGCTCACTTACCGGACTGTCGGACACGCGATCGATCAATCGCCGATAACCCGCCCTTTGATCGGAGTGATCGTAATTACTGCCTTGGCGTCCTTGTTCGATGCCGGAGATGCCTATATGTTGGCATTTGTCATGCCGGGCATCGGCAAGGAGTTCAACGCCAAGCCGGAGACTCTGGGCTTGTTGGCCTCGTGCTCTCTGGTCGGCATGACCGTTGGATCCATCGTCTGGGGGTGGATTGCCGACAAGGCGGGCCGCAAACTCGCTTTTACCGTGACCCTCCTGATGTTCTCAGTCTTTTCAGGTATTTGCGGATTGGCGACCAGCATGGGTTTTCTGATCGGTGCGCGCTTCCTCGCCGGATTAGGAATCGGAGGTGCGGTACCCGTCGATGCTTCCATTCTGGCTGAGTTCGCTCCAGCTCGCATTCGGGGCTATTCCACGGGCGCCATGCCGATCGCCTGGCCAATATCGACTTTCCTCGTCTCTGCGATCTCGCTCTTGGTACTTCCGAAATGGGGCTGGCGGGGGCTGTTTTTTGTTTTCGTGGTGCCGGCCTTGCTGACCTTCTGGATCCGGCGTAACGTGCCGGAATCTCCCAGTTGGCTGGCTAATCGCGGCCGCTTTGCCGAGGCCAGGAAGGCACTCCACTACCTTCACATTTCAGATGAGGCGATCGAACGCTCCCGGATTGCGGTGCAGAACGAACCGCCGCTGCCGATGCTTCCCACCGCGGTTTTCCGAGACTTGTTCACGCCTCAAATGCGCCGCCGCACGATTCACACCTGGCTGCTTTGGATACTGCCCCAGATGGCTGCGTGGGCATTAAACATGTGGCTGCCAAAGCTTTTTATGCAATTGTACGGGTCGACCCTCAAGCAAGCGGTCACCTACATGCTGTACATCTCGCATGCTCTCCATTGTAGGACGCTTCTGGTGTACTTCTTAAGTGAGAAGGTTGGCCGGAAGGTCTTCATAGTCTTGGGGTTTCACGTTGGCTAGGCATTGCGCTCTGCTTCGCGGTTGGGGCCAAGACTGCAACCCAGTTGTTCTTGATTGCCGCCCTCTCCAGGCTTTTCAGTGAAATAGGCGTGTGCGGCGCCACGATCTATACGCCGGAGGTTTTCCCGCTTCACATCCGCGTGCTGGGGGCCTCGACTTCCATGGGTCTGGGGCGCATTGGCGGCGCAATCGGTGCGGACGCCGTCGGCCTTTTCGTGGGAGCCGGCCATATCGCTGGGGATGTGGTTATTCCTGGCAGCAGGTAGCCTGATCATGGGCTTGGCCACGATTTGGTTTGGGATTGAACCTAAGGGCCAGAACCTTGAAGAACTCACTAAAGAGGGCGCAACAGCGCAGTCAAGGCTCGCAAGGAGAAAGGATCGCAGCCCTGTCGTCGCAGTCACGCTGAAGAAAACCGGGCTTGAGCGGGTTGACCGCCAGGATGCGCGAGCACCGCCTGAGATCACTTTGCATCGAACACTTGGATCCGGTTCCAATCGTCTGGCGGCGGATGCTCGATGAAAAACCGACATCGATCCGCCAGCACGACGCTAGGTGGATCATCTTTTTCAGTTGCCAGTAGAGTTAGAGCCTGTTCAAACTCGGCGCGGGAATAGGCTTCCAGCGCCTGCTCGTAACGGAGGATGTGCACTGGTCGCGGCTGATTCGGCACTCTCGGGCCGAGCAGTTCGTAAATCGTGATGCCCTGCGTCTTTCCTTTTACCGAAACGCGATCAAGCTGACGAAATTCAAAACTGTTCTTTGCTTCCGCCTCAATGCTCGCGCTCACGATGATGCTGGTTCCATAGTGCTTGTTGAGTCCCTCAAGCCGGGATGCGAGGTTTACGCCGTCGCCAATCGCGGTGTAGTTGAACCGGTCCGGCGCGCCAAAGTTTCCCACGGAGGCGACGCAGCGGTGCAAGCCGAAGCGGGTTTCAAATGGTGGAGCCCCGTCCCATTCCGGAGAACGGTACAACTCTAATAAGGCTGTCCGGCATTCCCATGCGGCACGGCACGCCAGGGTCGCATGATCCGCGATCTCCTCAGGGGCATTCCAGAACGCCATAACGGCATCGCCAATATATTTGTCGATCGTACCTTGATTGCCTTGGATCATTGCGGCCATGACCTGCAAATACCGGCCCAAAACTTCGGCCAGCGTGTCCGGACTCATCTGCTCTGCAATCGGGGTGAACTCTTTAATGTCCGTAAACAGAACCGATACCTCAATCGATTCGCCACCCAAGACCGGATCTTTCCCCTCGCGATACAATCGCCGCACCAAGTCTACCGGCACATATTTGCCCATGGCGCGCATGGCGGTTTTTGCTTTCTCCAGACTCACCAAAACATCATTCACGTCGCGCAACCGTGAGGAGTTCCGCGAGGGAAGAAAATGAAAGCTATTCATCCGCGATGTTTCCTGCACGATCATGCGGTGGGCGCGCCCAACACTTTGCAGAATAAGACTGCCGATAACAATAATCGCGACGATGAGTACGAAGGTGACCCACAAGATGCGCCGTCGGATGCGCAGCAGAGGCGCGAGATAGAAATCGCGCGGCACGACAATACCGGCGATCCAATCCTGGGTTTCGGGAAGCGCTCTGAAGGTGCAAAGGTAAACACTCTCGCCGGCGCGAAAGGACGTGGCGAAGACCGGGTGGTCATGGTCGACCAGTCTCAAGACCGGTTGCCGCAGCGCCGTGGCAACCGGAGGAGGCAGGTCTCCGGCTACCCGCAAATCTCCCTCCGATTCGATAACGTGACTGGTCCTCCCGAATCCGGTAACCAGTCGTCCCTGGTTGTCGGTGAGGAAGACCATATGCGGATCGCTCTCATTCAGTTCGGCGATGTGCAAGTGAGTCGCACGATCGATTTGCCCTTTCAGCAATCCGACGCGCACCACACCTGCAAATTGCGCCCGCCGATCTTCGATTGCCTTTTGGACGCTCACTTCCACCCGACGATTCGGTTCCGGCAAATTCTCATCGAGCTGTAACCAATGGAGGTCGGTCCAAAGCAGCCTTCCGTAAAAGTCCCTATTCGTCGAGGTGCGGAATGTTGGGTGAGAGGCGGGATCCGGAGAGGGAGTTCCGCGCCCAACCGCCGGACGCCGGAACCTTCCAGATTGCATGAGGTGGGACTCGGAAACAAATTGCCGCCCGTCAAACCATGTGCGCTCGCTTAGTAGCTGCTTTTCTGATGACCGTAAAACTGTCACCTCGCCAATGGAGGGTTTACGAATTTGGAGATTGCCCTCCCGATCAAACCCGGCACTTCTCGCATAGGTGAAGCTTGCCTCAGAAACGTTGTCGTTTGCCAACACCAGCGACAACAGGGCCGCCTCAACGGAGTTGATATTTCCGGGATCGACGAGCCCGTGATTTACTTGTTTCTCGAACGTGACTACGGCGAGCGGTGCTTCGTTCAGATACCCCGTCACGCGATCGACAACCTCGCGACTTGCCATGTCTCGAAGCCGTTCCGAGCTTTGCAAGATCGTCTGCTGCGAACCTTCCCAAAACAGATAAAAGAGGGCAGCCAAGCTCAGCATCAGAGCTAACATGCTGAGGGCGAACATCTGCCGTAGCGTAGGTTGCCATTTCCGGAGCATTGGATTCGCGATCACGTGACCTATGATCTATGCATCTCGGAACAATTCTCCCATGTTTTTCAGACCGTGGCAGATTCGGCAGTTCCCGCACAGAAGTTAATTCCGCTCCGGCTGGGCGAGCCGGCGCCGAGTTCCCTCTTCTCCGACACGGGCAAGACTGCGCCAACGTCAACGTCTATGAGCAACGGCTCACTCAGGTAGTGTCGTGCGAGCAGCCGTTCGTTCCGCAAATCCGGTCTAGGAGTTTGCCGGTTTGAGGCAAGGAAATAAGAGCGCTTGCACCGCGATGGCTGCCAGCGCGGCGGACCCGAAGCAGAGGCCCGTAGCCAAACGGCCCTGGGCAGATGCCACAATGACGAAAAATACCGCGGACCCCAACGCTCCGGTGACGACTCCCTTCAGCACCGCGAGAGCCAGCACGCTACTCTTCATGTGGTTGAACACGGCCAGAATGCTGGTGTAGACGGGAAATATCGATGCCAGGCCGCTGGACACCGGACCGAGCAGCCTGGCAAGCGAAGTCAAGAGGAATACGATGGCAGCCGCCATCGCCATCCTCAGGCTGATTTCGCGGCCGCTGGAAATTTTGAACTCCGGCGTGAGCGAGGGTTGGCGAGGAAAGCTGAGCAGCGCCAGCAAGAGAGCGCCGCATGCAATCGGGAAAGCCCAACCCACGGACAGAGAAGGCAGCTTGATCAGCAAGGCCGAGATGGCAATGTAGGTTCCCGTGGCGCCAAGCAGGCTCGGTATCCAGCCGTGCGCCTGGGAAACGCGCGCGTAGACGGAAGCGAATGCCGCTAACGCCACCAGTCCCATCATGCTGGCGATGGAAGTTCTGGAGGAGAACGATTTGCCTTGCTCCAAAGTGAGGAAAAACAGAAGCGGGCCTGCCGTCAGGGGCAATCCAACCAGCAGCCCGGAGATGCTGGCGCCCCATTTACGTTCGGCCAAGGAAACTAAACCGATCAGCATGGGAGCCAAGGTGAGTTTCAGGAGGATCATGATGTCGTGAATAGATGTTACAAGGTTTTCACCGCCCACGGAACCGGGTTTGGAAGATCCGGCAGCCAGAACTGCATGGCCCAGAGCCGGGTCCGGTCGCCCTCGACCGCTCTCATCGTTGGACCTTCGCTGTTCTCTTTTGCTCCACAGTCGTCGAGGCAAATGTTGACACGCTTTCGATGTCATCGAGGGGTTGGCAGCGCCGCTCCCTGGTGCCCGACAACTACAACGGGAGGCGCTGTATTTCGCCTCCCGTTTCTGTCACTTGGCCACTGGCAATTGGTCTTATGCGGCTTTGTGGGCCTTGGCTTCGAGAGTCTTCTCGTCGCTAGCCGGAGACCGCCACACAAACCGATTGAACACGTCGCCCGCAAGAAGCAGTTCTTTCTCCGTGTAGCCGAGAGCACGACCTACTGCTTCGACCGGCGCTACGCTTGCGCTGGCCTTTCCACGGACAGCAGCGGCATAGGTCTTATTTACGGCAAGAGTGATGGATTCGTTTTTCATGGGGCCTCCCTGAGTTCTGCGACCGGGGCGCTCAGAGCGCAGCAGTTGGCTGATCGCAGCAGTAAGCTTGTCTTTTAGATATCTGCTCATTTTGTTTGCCATTTCCGCGAAGTGCACGCACCTCGCCTGTCGGCTCCTGAGCTTTCGATTCCGGGAAGGGCAGTCCAACGAACCGGAGATGTTCGTCGTCCCGAATTGCCGGTAGCGAATTGCGTGCACAACATGGAGTTTCACCTTTCTGCTCCACCTTGATGATGCCCAATAGACATATATCAGTCCAATAGATTATAATGATTGTGATAATCATTACGGGAGATGACAATGGAAGTGCGGCAACTCGAGATTTTCCGAACGTTAGCGGAGGAGTTGAACTTTACGCGGACTGCCGAGCGAGTGCACTGCGTTCAGTCGAACGTCACCGGACAGATCCACTCGCTAGAGGAAGAACTCGGAACACAACTGTTCGATCGTCTGGCAAAGAGGGTGGTGCTGACCGACGCCGGAAAGCGTCTGCTGCCCTATGCGGAAAAAGTGCTGGTCACGCTTACGGAAGCAAAACATGCCCTGTCGAACAGTTCCGCGCCATCCGGCCCGCTGCGAGTGGGCGCGCCGGAATCGGTGCTCACCTATCGCCTGCCGCGGGTCCTGCGCAAGTTCCGCAAACAATATCCGGATGTTGAGTTGATCTTTCGCCCCTACGAGGATGCGAACCTGGTCGAACCCCTGGTGTCAGGCCGGCTGGATGTGACAATTCGGATGGCGGACGAAATTGCAAACGAGCGGCTATCGAGTATCCACCTGCGAACCGAGCGGGTCATCTTCGTTACTGGCCCGGCGCATCCGCTGGCGGCCAAGGCAAAGGTGGCGCCCGAAGATCTCAGGGGTCAGACGATGCTCCTGACCGAAGCCGGCTGCGCCTACCGGAAGAAGCTCGACGACCTGCTCTCGCTGAAAGGCATTCGCCCGAAAAACACGACGGAATTTACCAGTGTGGAAGCGATCAAAGGCTGCGCGGCGCTGGGCATGGGGGTCGCGCTGTTGCCTGAGATTGTCGTGGCCGCCGAACTCCGCGAGCATCGACTGACGGCATTACGCTGGAGCGGCACTCCGATGGATATTTCGACACAAGTGATCTGGCACCGGGATAAATGGATTTCACCCGCCCTGGACGCCTTTGTAAAAACGCTGCAGAAGGAGTTGCAGGAGTGAGCCCGTCGATTGAGTTCGTCGGTGAACGGGCGTACGAGCAGGCGAAGCTCCGGCTTGGTGCTCACTGTCCCCTGTTACGCCGGTCACATCCAAGTCGCCGCCCGCAGTGTATCGATTATTGAACCGACGCTCGCCGTCTCTACTTACCAAAATCATGCTCTTTAGATGAGCGAGCGTTTAGTTATGTGGAATGAGGAAAGGAACGCCCTATGACGACGAAGCTTAGGTTTGCGGTAGCATTGATAGCCACGATGATCATCGCAACAACCGCATTTGCCGCCGACTCTCCCTTAGTGCGCATCAGCGCTACGGCGCTGAAGACGATGGAGGCTGACGGAAAAGAGCTCGCCATCATAGACCCGCGAGAAGAAGGTATCTTTGGCGAATCCCATCTTCTTTACGCGGTCAATATGCCGTTGAGCAAGCTGGAACTCAGTGTGTTCAGGATGGTGCCGCGCAAATCTACCCGTATCGTCTTGACCGATGGGGGAGAAGGCATGTCCGAACGAGCGGCCGCAAAACTGAAGGAACTCGGCTATACCGATGTTGCAATTCTCGATGGCGGCTATCCCGCATGGAAGAAGGCGGGGTACGAAATCTTCAGCGGCATGAGCGTGGCCGGCAAAGCCTTCGGCGAGTGGATCACCGTCAATTACGAACCCCCGACGATGACGCCGGAAGAAGTGCAGAAGCGAATCGCCGCGGGGGAAAAGGTGCTGATCCTGGACAGCCGCCCGTCGAACGAGTATGTCAACATGAACATACCGGGTTCAATCAATGTGCCCGTGTCCGAACTCGTCTTCCGCTTCTTCCAGCTTGGAGTCAACCCCGACACGCTGGTCGTGGTAAATTGCGCCGGACGCACCCGCAGCCTTATCGGTGCGCAGACGTTAATCAATGCGGGGATACCTAACAAGGTTGCCGCCATGCGCGGCGGCACCATGGCCTGGCAGATGGCCGGATTCCAGCTCGAGCACGGATCGACCCGGCACGCTCCGGAACCATGGGGAACCAACCTTCAAAAAGCGCTGCAAACGGCGCAGAAGGTGGCGGACCGGTTCGGAGTGAAAACAATCGACTCCAAGCAGCTTGAAGTATTCAAGGCCGATAAAAATCGAAGCCTTTACATCATCGACCTGCGCACGCCGGACGAGTATCGCGCCGGCCATCGTCCCGACTCGACCTACGGCTGGGGCGTGCAGCTAGTGCAGGGAATGGATAAGTACGCAGCGACCAGTAACGCCAGGGTCGTACTGATTGACAACTACATGGTTCGGGCGCTGATGACTGCGTCCTGGATGGTACAGGCAGATTGGCCGGAAACTTACGTTCTGGCGAATCCGTTCGAAGGCGCAAGTCTGGTGTCGGGCGACTATAAACCGGTTGTTCCCGGCCTCGACCAGATCAAGCTCCCGCGAATCGGGAGTGCCGAGCTGAATGCGTTGCTGCAGACAAAGAAGGTTGCCGTGATCGACGTCGCCGACAGTCTCAGTTACAGGCGGGGACACATTCCGGGCGCGTGGTTTGCCATTCGCTCGCGGCTGGAGGAAAGCCTCGGGACGCTCCCGCAGTCATCCAGCTTTGTGGTTACCGGCGACGACTCGGCGCTGGTTACGCTCAGCGCGCGTGATCTGGCGAAGATTTCAGGCAAACCGGTCAGCATCCTCGAAGGCGGCAACGCCGCCTGGCGCAAGGCGAACCTGCCGCTCACGCCGGGTTTCGAGAACCTGGCGACAAAGACCGACGATATCTTCCGGCAGCCGTTCCTTTGGGGCCAGTTCGAACCGATGAGCCCCGAATTCAAGCAGGCGGCGAACGCTTATTTCGATTGGGAACTCCAGCTTCCGGCTCAACTTGAGCGCGCCAAGGAGAGCAACTTCAAACGGCTCAAAACCGCGACCGGCGAGTAGCAGGGTACTGTTTTTTTCGCCACCAGCTTTCAAGAATAAATAATGATGAACACTTCAGACTTTTCCGCTCCGATCACGGACAGATATTTCGAGGACTATCGGCCCGGCTTCGTCGGCGAATATGGGAGCATCACCGTCGCCGAAGACGCCGTCATCGAGTTTGCCAGGAGATTTGACCCGCAGGAGTTCCATATAGATCCTGTTAGAGCTGCCCGGGGGTTTTACGGCGGTTTGATTGCCAGCGGCTGGCACACCTGCTCGCTCATGATGCGGCTCTATGCCGATCACTACGTTTCCAAGGTCGCGAGCCTGGGATCTCCGGGGGTTGACGAACTGCGCTGGACGCGCCCGGTGCGGCCCGGAGACGCGCTCTCGATCCGCGTGACCATTCTCGAAGCCAGACGTTCCACTTCCAAACCCGACAGAGGATTCGTCCGCAGTCAAGTCGAGGTGCTCAACCAGGACAAGGAAGTCGTCATGAGCCTCAAGGCCATGAACCTGTTTCTCTGCAGGAAGGGCGGCTAAGGCGTTGCCAGTTTAGCCTGACATCATTTCCTGGGCGCCTCACCCTGGGTGCATTTCAGAGACGCCTTCCGCGTCCAGTTGCTCACGTCCAGGATGATGCCCTGCATGCAGATCGACACTCCGTCGAACGGCACACCGACAAAATCAATTCCTTCTCCCACCTGGGGACGCGGTCCCTTGATCCTGAGGTTGTAGAGAGTGCCGCTCTTCACGTCTTTCACGACCAGGCAACCGTAGCCCTCGACACCCGCCTCCACGCAGCCTTCGGCGCGTACTTGGTCGGTTTTCGGTGCGGCGGTTAGCTCGGCTGGGAGCGCGCTTCCAACCAGCACGATCATCGCCGCTGCCAGGACAACTCGCGTCATCGGTTTTCTCCTTGGAGATTCTTCGAAGTACTTGCTCGGTTGGCGGAGCCCGAACCACTCCGGCTCTGTTTGTTCAGAATACTCATAACGGCGGCATGGCACCGGCACGGCCGGAATCGCTCTATTCTACGCTTTGTCTTTGCAACACTCCTTTTCGCAATCAAAAACAGCGGAATCCTTTGACGTCTGGCGGATAAGGTCTAATAATTTGACCTCCAGCCGGGGTCGGCGCACCGTTGGCCGCGAGCGGCTGTTAGCCGGCTGCTGAAAAACAGGTTTGGTTCAGGGTTCCCGTAACGGTCCCTTATTCGATTTGCAGGGCGCAGAGTAACTTTCAGGAAACTAGCAGGAGGCAGCTATGAGCGAAGCGGCAGCCGAAAGCACGAAGCAAGCGGGCGCCAAAGCGAAGAGCGACCTGGTGTATGCGTCGGCGGAAGCGGTGCTTGAATTTGTGCAGCGGCTTCTCGTCGCCAATGGCGTTCCCGGCGATGATGCCGCGGTTATCGCTGGTTGTTTGGTGGTGAATGACCTGCGCGGTGTCGATACCCACGGGGCCGTGCGTTTGCCAGGCTATCTGGACCGCCTGCGGCGCGGGTTGATCAACGCGCGGCCCGAGATCGAGGTGAAGCACGTGACGCCGGTGGTGGCTGCTGTAGACGGAAAAGACGGATTCGGCTTTGTGGTGGCTACCCGCGCCATGGCAGAGGCAATCGAGATGGCGCGCACTTTCGGCATCGGCATGGCCGGGGTACGCCGCAGCACGCACTTCGGCACGGCAGCGACTTATGCGATGCAGGCGATCAAAGCCGGCCTGATCGGCATGGTTTTCACCAACGCCTCGCCCGGGCTGCCGCCATGGGGCTCGCGCACTCCGCTGCTGGGAACCAGTCCACTGGCGATTGGCGTGCCAGGGGGACAACAGGGTCCCTTCGTGCTCGACATGGCGACGACGGTTGTCGCCCGCGGAAAAATTCGCAAAGCGCTGCGTCGAGGCGAGTCGATACCGCTGGGGTACGCGCTGGACGCCGAGGGCCAGCCAACAACCGATCCGGCAAAGGCGCTGGAAGGCGTGTTGCTGCCAGTGGGCGGCCCGAAGGGCTCCGGCATCGCCATGTGGATGGACATTTTCGGCGGCGTGCTCACGGGAGCCGCTTATGGCGGCGAGGTTGGCGACCAGTATAAGGTTTATGATCGTCCCCAGAACGTCGGACATATTTTCATGGCGATTCGGCCAGACCTGTTCGTGCCGCTGGAAGAGTTCCGTGATCGGATGGATACTTTGGTCCAGCGAGTGCATGATTGTCCGAAGGCGGCGGGCTTCTCCGAAATTCTGGTGGCGGGCGAGCCTGAATCCCGAATGGAAACACAACGGCGCAAGGACGGCATACCCTACAGCGCCAATGAACTTGCGCCGTTACAGGAAGAAGCGGCAAAGGCCGGCATTCCGCCTCTGCGGCTGTTGAGCTGAATCAGCTTCGCCGCGGGATACGTCTGTTCTGAAACGCTCAAATCGGATTGGCGAGGAACACGCTAGATGAACATCAAACTTGATCACTACGAAATCGATATTCTCGTGCAAGGCTTTCCGGGCAGGTCGGTTTATCACGCCGGCTTGGGTTGGAGCACGATAGCTCTGGTTCGCGGCGGGGGCCGGGTGCTGGTGATTGACAGCGGCTCGATCGGCATGCGTCGCCTGCTCATCGACGAGCTCGCCAAACATGGCGTCAAGCCGGCCGATGTCACCGACCTGCTGCTGACGCACGCTCATCACGACCACATGATCAACTGGACATTGTTCCGCCATGCCCGGATCGTGATTGGAGCGAAGGAACTCGAGTGGGCGCTCAATGTGCCGTGGGGCGAAACGCCCGTCCCGGAGCTGTATGCGCGCGAATTACAGAAGTTACCCACACTCCAGACCGTGAACGACGGCGACGAAGCGTTTCCCGGCATCACGGCGCGCATGGCGCCGGGGCACACCCGTGGCTCCCTGGTATTTGTAATGCAGGGACGCGAGCACGACGTGATTTTTACCGGCGATGCCGTCAAGAACCGCGCCGAGTTTGTCGCGGGCAAGACCGACATGACGTATGACCCCGCCGTCAGCGGCGCCACGATCAAAATGGTTTGGGATATCTGGAAGCGCCGTCCCGGCAGCATCGTTATTCCCGGGCACGATGTGCCCATGATGCAGCAGAACGGGAAACCTCGCTACATCGGTAAACGGGAAGCCGCCATTGCGGCTTGGTATGGCGACGACATGGAGACAAAAACCCTGTTCGACTTGACAGGCAAGTAAGAAAGGAAAAACAGCATGGCCACCCGCCGTCAGTTTGTCGGTACAATGAGCGCGCTCGCGTTTGCGATGATGGCGACGCGAAAGCTCGCGGCAGAGGCAGAGAAGTCTGGCGCCTCGGTCGCACATACATCACCGGATTTCAAGGTGCCGAAAGGCGCTTGCGATTGCCACGTGCATGTCATCGGTCCCCAGGACCGCTTCCCCATGACGCCCGAGCGCCTGTACACGCCTGACTACGCGCCGGTCGAAGACCTTGCCCGCCACCTCAAGGTGTTGCACCTGGATCGCGTGGTGATCGTTACGCCCAGCCCTTACGGAACCGACAATCGCAGCACGCTTTACGCGATTGAGCGGCTCGGAAAGCGGGCGCGCGGCATCGCCGTGGTGCCGGAGAACGTAAAGCACAGCGAACTCGAGGAACTGCACCGTCAAGGCATGCGCGGCGTGCGTCTGAACGTGGAGACCGGCGGCACCAACGATGCGAAGCTTCTCATCGGCCTGTTGACCAAGGCCGCAGACACCGTGGCTCCGCTCAAATGGCATGTGCAGATCTATACCAATCTGGCGATGATCGCCGCTCTCCGCGATGTGATCCCCGCGCTGCCCGTGCCGGTCGTGTTCGATCACTTCGGCCGTCTTGAAGCCAAGAAGGGCCTGCAACAACCGGGGCTTCCCGCGCTGCTCGACATGATGAAAAGCGGCAAAGTGTACGTGAAGCTCTCCGCACCGTATCGCATCTCGGAACTGGAGGGATATAGCGACGCCAAGACCTACGTCGAGGCGATGGTTTCGGCGAATCCCGACCGCGTGCTCTGGGGCTCCGATTGGCCGCACACGATTCCGGCTCCGGGCAAGAAGCGCACGCGAGAGGGAATCGAGCGCTTCCGGC
The DNA here is from genome assembly GCA_963842345.1 of uncultured Acidobacteriota bacterium. Taxonomy (GTDB): domain Bacteria; phylum Acidobacteriota; class Terriglobia; order Terriglobales; family Acidobacteriaceae; genus CAWBRT01. The sequence goes on along the minus strand of CAWJGD010000030.1, from coordinate 154,287 downwards.
GCGAGGACGACGGCCGCGCACTGAACCGCATTGCGCACTGGGTGCCGCAGCCTGAGCACCTCAGGAAACTGCTGTCCGATAATCCGGGACGGCTGTACTTCTTTTAGCGCGGGTCTCTTGGTGGTGTATCCAGATGTTTCCAAAAGGCGTCATCCCGACCGAAGCGCCGAACGCCTGTGGCCGGAGCAGCCAGGCTGCATACCCGACATTGCACTCGATAAGCAAGAAGCTGTTCGGGCGCGGAGTGGAGGGATCTTGTGATGTGCTGGACACCTTCGCGCTTCAGCATGGTTGCGAAGGCATGTATTCCGCTCCTTATAAATGAGTACGCATAATGCTGCCTTCATGCCGATTCCGCCTCTCTTTCAGGAAGGGGTTCATGCATGGTGAAGAGCACGAGCAAGCAGAAAAAAGAGCAGGCGGCCAGGAACAAAAAGACAGCATTCCAGTTGTAGTGATCCAGGATCACGCCAGCGATCAACGGAAATATCGAGGGACCAATGGAGCCGCCGGTATTGACCAGGCTGTAAGCCACGGGAAACGTTTCTTTGTTCGCCAAGCCCATAGGGTAGACCGTGAAAGCTGAATATCCCAAGGCTCAACAAGAAGCCCATGGCAAACAGCAAGGCTCCAAGATACACGGCATTGTTGGGGGCGTAGATAAGACTGTACATCATGATGGAAGTCGACAAGGCGCTGACCATCATCAGCGGCTTGCGGCGCATTTTGAGTACCCGATCGGAAATCCAGCCGCCGAGCAGGTTGCCCAACACCGCGCCGACAAAAGGGGCGGAAGACAGAGCGCCCATCCTGATCGCGGTAAAGTGCTTTACCGTTACCAGGTAGGAAGGTATCCAGGCCATGATGACATTTACAATGCCGACCATGCAGAGCCAGGCAATCGTATTGCCCATGATGTTCCAGGAGCGGAATACCTTGGCGATCGTGTCCACGGGTTCAAGGCGCTTCACCCTGATCAACTTGTCCAACCATTTTGGGTAACGATCCGCATGAGGGTTAGGTTGTTTCCGCGGGTTGTCTTGGCGGCTACTTGCTTGTCGCGAATATATTCAAGTTCGGCGGGCGAAACGAACCGGCTTTCTTCAGGTTTGTTCCTGACGACGAGAACCCAGAGAAGAGAGAGAACGATCCCCGGAATGGCGAAAATAAGAAAGATCTGGCGCCATCCGGCCCAGGCGATAACCGCCACGCATATGGGAGGGCAGATCACCGGTCCAGACTTTGACGCCGCCCAAAACAATCCGGCGGCAGTGCCTTTTTCCCTTGGCGGAAACCAGCGGTCAATGGTAGTGCCGCACCCGATCGGCAGCGGAGCTTCCGAAAATCCCAGAAGCGCACGGCTGAGTTTCAAGTGTAACGGCGAGGAGGCGGTCCCGATCAGCCAAGTCGAAAGCGACGTCAACAGCATGGAAATGGCCATCAGAACGCGGGGGCCGATTTTCCGGTAGAGCAGGCCGACGGGGATTTGGGCCACGGCATAGACCGCGAAAAACAAGCTGATCATCAGGCCCGCTTCCGTGTTGCTGAAATTGAACTCCTTTCTTATATAAGGCAGGGCGACGCCAAGATTGGCACGGTCAGCGTTGGCAAGGGTATACACCAGAAAAATGAGGGCCATGACCACCCACCGGAAAGCAGATGCTTTTCCTGCTGGATGGCGTCAGCTTAGATACGTCTGCTACCGGAACATGCGCGCCCATTCTCTCTGTCCAATCGGTTGGATATTCGCCGGCATTAACCAGGACTCAATCTTCAGTTCCGGCCAGCCTTTGGCAAATCCCTCGATGTTTCACCCTCGAGTCTCTCTTTACACAGCCGCCGCTTTGCGCCGCCCGTACTTATCAACGACACCCAAATCGGTCATAATGACGCGCAGTTCCGCGAGTTTTTCTCCCTCAAGTTCAGGATAGGGCCGGCGAATTCCACCGGCCGGCAAGCCCAGAATCTTCAGCGCAGCCTTGATGACGATGGGGTTGGAAAACCAATAGAGAGCTTGCAACAGAGGATAGAATCGGAAATACAATTTCCGGCATTCTTCCATCTTTTCCAAACTATCCCATGGCCGCGAAATCAGGGCCATTTCCTCGGGAATGATGTTGCCGCCGATATTCGCCGTGCCGTTTCCACCCAGCGCCAGCGTCGGCAGGACGATGGAATACTTGGGGAAATCGCAGCACAGGATGTTGAGTCTGTCCCCGAGGCGCCGCTTGACTTCCACCAACTGAGACACATTCGGCATTGCCTCTTTATCGACAATGAAATTGGGTATTTCATTGGCCAGTGTCTCCAGCGTTTCGGGATCAAGATTCACCCCGACACGGGTGGGGTTGTTGTAGACACCCACGGGAATCGAAACTGCCCTCATGCAGGCTCGCATATGCTCCAGCACGGCCGACTGAGGCGGCAGAAGATACGGCGGAACGGTGAAGATCAGGCCGTCGGCCCCTTCAGCTTCGGCAAATTGGGCAAACTTTACGGTATCTGCCGTCGTGGGATGCGAAGCGTTGAAGAAAACGGGAATCCGGCCTTTGCTGATCTTGATGACTTGCTTGACTATGGTCTTCCGTTCTTCGGAGGTAAGCAGCGTCACTTCGCCGGCTGAGCCCATTACAAACAGCTCGGAGGTGCCGTAAGCAATCTGGTGGTCAATGATTTCCTTGAAACCGCCAAAATCGACGTTGCCGTTATGATCGTAGGGGGTGGGAATTGCAACCCACGAACCGGTTGGTTTGAACATAAAATTCCCTTTCGCTTGATGTTGGCGTCAGTATACGAATAGCTTGTTGTTTTGTCACATGATTCCGGCGGGTTTTTGGCATGCAATCGGTCAGCCGCGGAGGCTTTGGAGGGGGCGATGGAGGCAGGTAGATGACATTTTCAGCGGAAGTGAAACTCACCGGCGCGGGCGAGGCGGGCCGTTCCGGCGCCGATATTCGTTCCGACCTGCGCGTTCTATTGGAGCCGCGCGCCTCCGGGGGAATCCAGTTGGAACTGGTCTCGCGCGTCGACCTTTACTATGGCGAGGCCATCCGCAGGCAGGCGCATGATACTCTGCGTGAACTCGGCGTTGAGCACGCTCGCGTGCTGATCGAAGACAGTGGCGCACTGCCGTTTGTCATATCGGCGCGGATCGAGGCGGCGGCGCGTCGCGCCGGATTGCCCTCCGCTCGCCGCGTCTTGCCCGAGCGGGTAGCGTTGCCGAAGCCGTCTGCCAAGGACCGTTTGCGCCGCACCCGCCTTTATCTTCCCGGCAGCGAGCCCAAGTATTTTGTCAATGCCGCGCTCTACAAGCCGGACGCGATCATTTTCGATCTTGAAGATGCGGTGCACTTCGCCGAGAAGGATAGCGCGCGCATCCTGGTGCGCAACGGCTTACGGGCGGTTGATTTCGGCCCGGCGGAGCGCATGGTACGCATCAACCAGCTTCCGCTTGGTCTCCAGGATCTGGAGGAGGTTGTGCCCCAAGCCCCGGATTTGCTGCTGCTCCCCAAGACCGAGAATCCGGAGCAGGTCATGGAAGCCGATCGTCGCATCAGCGAAATCACCGCCCGCGAGGGCATCGAACGGCCAATCTGGCTGATGCCGATTCTGGAGTCCGCCGTCGGAATCGAAAACGCATTTGCGATTGCCTCCGCCAGCGAGCGCATCTGTGCCATTACGATTGGCCTGGAGGACTACACCTCCGATCTCGGCGTGGTAAAGACTGCCGGCGGGCAGGAGACTCTCTTTGCTCGTATGCGAATGCTGAACGCAGCCAAGGCCGCGGGCGTGCAGGCCATCGACTCGGTTTACGCCGATGTCGGCGACCTCGAAGGACTGGCGCGTTGGGGCGAGCAGTCGCGCGCGCTCGGCTTCGAGGGCATGGGCTGCGTCCATCCCTCGCAGATCGCAGTCGTCGAACGGGCGTTTGCGCCCGCGCAGGCTGAGGTCGAAAAGGCGTTGAAGATCGTTGTTGCCTTTGAGGAGGCGCAGGCAAAGGGACTGGGCGTGGTGAGCCTTGGCTCGAAGATGATCGATGCCCCGATCGTGATTCGTGCTCGTAAACTGGTGGAGCGAGCCAGGCTGATGGGGATTCTTCCAGTTGCTCCCCCGGGGCCCCCGGCAAACGCTGCCTTAAGCGTTGGCCGGGGTGGCAAGAATCAGGAGGCAAAACAATGACGCAATCGCCGGCAACCAAACTTCAAATGGCGCGTAACGCCGTTGGGCGCATGGTGCCAGCCGTGGTGAATGGAGCCGAGCAGGTTCCGTTCGCCGGCGTAGGCCGTCACCGTCCCACGGGCCGCAAGGCGGCGCCACCGGTGAGGAGTGCTATCGACTGGCCTGAAAACGGCGACAAGCGCGTGCCCGATCTGGCAACCGCTCTGAAACTGTGCGGGCTGCGCGATGGCATGACAATTTCATCGCATCATCATCTCCGCAATGGCGATCTCATCGCACTTGAAGCCCTGCAAACGGCAGCCGGCCTGGGGGTGAAGGATCTGCGATGGTTCCCCAGCGCCTCCTTTCCATGCCACACTCCTGTCATTGAGCTGATGGACGCTGGCGTGGTCCATCATATTGAAGGCAGCATGAACGGTCCTCTCGGCGATTACTGTTCCCAGGGGAAGATGCGCGGCCTGGGAGTGTTGCGCTCGCATGGAGGCCGCTGGCAGGCGATCCAGGACGGCGAAGTGCATATCGACATTGCCGTCATTGCCGCCCCGACCGCCGATTTTTTCGGCAACGCCGATGGCTCTCACGGCCGCTCGGCTTGCGGCTCGCTTGGTTTCGCACTGGCCGATTCAATGTACGCCGATCGCGTCATCGTCGTCACCGATAACCTCGTGCCGTTTCCTTGCATTCCGTGGCAAATCCAGGGAAACAACGTCGATTTTGTCGTCGAAGTGCCTTCCATCGGCGATCCGGCGAAGATTGTCTCCGGCACCACTCAGATCACGCGTTCACCGGACCGCTTGCTGATTGCGGAGATGGTCGCCCGTTTCCTGCGCGATACGGGAATCATGCGCGACGGCTTTTCCTTCCAGGCGGGGGCCGGGGGAATCGCGCTGGCTTTTGTCGATTATCTGGGCCGGTATATGCGCGAGAAGGGAGTCAAAGCACGATTTGTGCGCGGCGGTTCGACCAAATACCTGGTTGAAATGCTGAAGGCGGGCCTGATCGATTACATCCTGGATGGGCAGACATTCGATCTCGATGCCGTGCGTTCCATCGCCAGCGATCCGCGTCACGTCGCAACCTCTCCGTTCACCTCCTACAACTTCCACGGCAAGGGAAATTTCGCGTCGATGGTGGATGCGGCGGTGCTCGGCGCCACGGAAGTCGACGTAAACTTCAACGCCAACGTCGTCACCCACTCCGACGGCCGCATGCTGCACGGCATCGGCGGATGGCAAAACTGCCTGTACTCGGGCTGCGCCATTCTGGCCATACCCTCGTTCCGCGATCGCATTCCGACCATCGTGGATGAAGTGACGACGCTGACCGGCCCCGGCGAGTTGATCGATGTGGTGGCCACCGAACGCGGAATCGCGGTCAATCCGCGCCGCCAGGATTTGCTGGATGCGCTGAAAGGATCGGATCTGCCGATTCGGCCGATCGAGCAGATCAAGCAGGAGGTCGAGCGGATCTGCGGCGGCAAGCCGCACAAGCCTCGCTTCATAGACGAGCCTGCCGCGGTGGTGAAGTGGGTCGACGGAACCGTGCTCGATACCATCTGGCGGATCGAGAATTCCCGGTTTTCGTGATCCGTGCATGCCGCTGGGACTTTACATCTCGGTGCCGTTTTGCCGCACCAAGTGCAGCTTCTGCAACTTTGCCTCGGGCGTGTTCTCGCGGCCTCTGCTGGAGCGCTATGTCGCTCATCTCGAGCGCGAGCTTCGGCGGGCCGGGCAGATCGCCGAGCAGGTTGGCGGCCGCTTCGAGCGCGAGGTGGACTCTATCTATCTTGGCGGCGGGACGCCCAGCATTCTTGCCCCGGAACAGCTGGAGAGAATTTTCGCTGCCATCGCAGGCCGCTTCGCCGTGCAGCCAGCCGCTGAGATCACGGTCGAGTGCGCCCCCGGAACGCTCACTCCTGAAGTGGTGGGCACGCTGGTAAGTTGCGGGGTCAATCGTGTGAGCCTCGGCGTGCAATCGTTTATCGACCAGGAGGCGCGTGCCGTGGGCCGGTTGCACACGCGCGCCATCGTGCTCGGCGACATTGGACGACTGCGCGACGCCGGAATCACCGAAATCAACATCGACCTCATCGCCGGCCTGCCGCACCAGACCGGAGAATCGTGGCGCTACACACTGGCGGAGACCGTGGCTGCGGACGTGCCACATGTCAGTGTTTACATGCTGGAAGTGGACGAGGACTCGCGGCTGGGCAGGGAACTGATCGCCGGAGGCACGCGCTATCACGCGCACCACGTGCCGGACGAGGACTTGACCGCCGACTTTTACTCATTGGCCTGCGAAGAGCTGTCCGCGGCGGGGATCGCACAGTATGAAATCTCGAATTTTGCGCGTGGCTCGCGAAGCGGCGATGGCTTTCCCGCCCATGCCTCGCGCCACAACCTGAAGTACTGGCTGCGGCAGCCTTACATGGGCTTTGGAGTCGATGCGCATTCCATGCTATTGACCCGCGACGCGAGTTCACGGCATTCCGCCGTGCGCTTTGCAACCAGCGATGAACTTGAGGCGCTGCTCTTGGGCTCGCAGTTCGAGGTGACCAGGATCGACGAGCGCTTGGCACTGGAAGAGACGTGGTTTCTTGGACTGCGGCTGAATCGCGGGGTGGAGCTGAGCCGCCTGGAATGCGAATTTGGCGCCGCAGTGCTCCCGCGTTGCGAAGATCTGCTCAGCGAACTTGAAGCGAATGGACTGATAGTCATCGAAAACGGCTGGGTTCGGCTGACGGCACGCGGACGCCTGCTGTCGAACGAAGTCTTCAGCCGATTCCTGGCTTAACGCTTTCCCAGGACTGCCGACTTCGGCAAGCGCGCTCCGGCACGCTCGGCATTCTGAACCAGCTCTCCATGCACTGACCGCACCTGCTCATGCTCGCTGATCCAAACCAATCGCCGGATGGCGTCACAGCAGTTGAAACAGAGAAAAGCGGGAGCCTCTCGAAGGTTCCCCTTTGTGTTCGCAGATACCGCAATGGATCGTCATTTCCTCACCCCTGAGGTTCGAACTTGAGTCCTCTGGTTGTGTTTCTGGCCGGGGCTCTAGTTCGTCGCCGCTTCTGTCAGTAATAAACCACATCAAGGCCGGTTTATTCCCCCATCCCGAATGGATAATTCCCACATTGAAATTCGACAATGGCCGCTGCCACCTGCGGCTGCTCAGTTACCGATTGGATGGGGGTCTTTGCCTTTAGGATAGAATTTTTTATGCACCTCTAAAGTTCACTATCCCGGAGAACTCGATTTATGCCTCTAGCTCGCCCGAATTCGAATTTCAGCTCTGAACAAGATCGTCCGGTGGATCGGGGTCCCCAGCGAGCCCCGCTCGATGGGGTGATAGATTTGCGCAGCGACACCGTAACTCTGCCCACGGCAGCCATGCGTCGAGCGATGGCCGAGGCCGAGGTCGGCGACGACGTTTATGGCGAAGACCCAACGATCAATCGGCTGGAGGCGCGGGCCGCCGAGATATTTGGGCGCGAGGCGGCAATCTTCGTGCCCAGCGGCAGCATGGGCAACGCCATCGCCATCAAGCTGCACACCCGGCCCGGACAGGAGATCATCTGCGAAGAACGCGGTCACGTCTTCAATTACGAGATGGGAATGCTGAGCTGGTTCAGCGGATGCGTGGTGCGTCCGGTTGCCGCACCGGACGGCATTCTTACCTGGGACCTGGTTCGGACAAAGCTCTCGGCCAAGATCTACTACCTGGCGCAGACCGGGCTGGTTTCGCTGGAAAACACGCATAACATGGCCGGAGGAGCGGTGATGCCACAGGCCGTCATGAACGAGATTTGCGACGGCGCGCATCAGGCCGGAATTCCCGTTCACCTGGACGGCGCGCGCATTTTCAATGCCTCGGTTGCGCTTGGCGTGCCGGTGGACCGGCTTACGGCCAAGTGCGATTCGGTGATGTTCTGCCTATCCAAAGGCTTGGGGGCTCCCGTAGGCTCGCTTCTGGTCGGCAGCAAAGCATTCATTGCCGAAGCGCGCGCGGTTCGCAAGGCGTTGGGCGGAGGCATGCGGCAGGCCGGTGTTCTGGCGGCCGCCGGACTCATCGCACTCGAGGAGGGCCCGAAGCGGCTTGCACGAAGACCACGAGAACGCCCGCTTTCTGGCCGAAGGTCTGGCAGCAGATTCCAGGCATTTCCATCGATCCGCGAACCGTCCAGAGCAACATTCTGATTGTCGATATCGCCGGCACGGGAATGACGTCGGCCGAGCTCTCCAGCAAACTTGCTGAACACAGGGTGAGGGCGAACGGCGTGAACCCGCAAACCATGCGCTTTGTAACCCACCTGGACGTGAGCCGCAAGCAGTGCGAACGGGCTTTGCGGGTTATCGAGCAGATCTGTGCCGCGCGGGCAAGCGCGTAGCACGTTGAGGCGTTGAGACGGCGTCTGAGCGAATCGATGTTTCAGAATGTCATCCTGAGCGAAGCAACCCAGGACACTGTCGCACTCCGCGCCGCTCTGGTTTTTGGGATGAATCTTACTGCTTGGTGCCCCACGTTCGCCCGCGTCGGGGTCCCCAGCGAGGCTCGGCTTGCTGGGGTGACTGGGCTAACGTGGGGTAGTTAGACTGGTGTCCAGGTCCCACATCTGCTAATTGCGGCAGATGTGGGGCACCGTCGCTGAGTAATTTAGACGAGCCCTGAAGTAAACTCCGCAACCTTCAAAGGAGGTCACATGATCGCACGAATCTGGCACGGATACACCAAGCCTGAACATGCCGACGCTTATGAGGCCATGCTGAAGCCGGAGCTTCTGCCCGGCATCAGCAAAGTAAAAGGTTACAAAAGCAGCTACCTGCTCAGGCGAGACCACGGAGACGAGGTCGAGTTCATCACAATCATGCTGTGGGATTCCATCGATGCGATTCGCGCCTTTGCGGGAGCGGACTACGAGGCTTCCGTGGTTCCCAAGGAGCGCCGCAAGTACTTGTCCCGGCACGATGCCAAAGCAGCCCATTACGAGATCGCGTCGACCCACAAGGCGAGTGCAAATTCAAACTGACCATTACCGTGGTGTCCGCTCACGTGTGAGCTCACGCCATTCTTGCGCAGGGTCACTGCCGCAGCAGTTGGCGCGCGATGACCATGCGCTGGATTTCGCTGGTGCCTTCGCCGATGGTGCAGAGCTTGGAGTCGCGATAAAACTTCTCGGCCGGGTAGTCCTTGATGAAGCCGTAGCCGCCATGGATCTGCACCGCCTCGTTGGCTGCCTTGACGGCGACTTCGCCGGTGTAGAGCTTGGCCATGGCGGACTCCAGGGTGGTTTTCATGCCGTTATCTTTCATCCACGCGGCGCGCAGGGTGAGCAGGCGGGCGGCGTCGATTTCGGTTGCCATGTCAGCCAGCTTCCACTGGATGGCCTGAAACTCACTGATGGCTTTGCCGAACTGCTTGCGCTGCTTTGAGTATGCCAGCGCGCAATCGTAGGCGCCCTGGGCCATGCCGAGGCCGAGCGCCGCGATCGAGATGCGGCCGCCGTCGAGAATGCGCATGGCATCGACGAAACCCGTGGCCTTCGTGTCCGAGCAGGTTTTCGGCGGGGACTTCGCAATCCTCGAAAATCAGTTCAGCGGTATCGCTGGCGCGCAGTCCAAGCTTGTTTTCCTTTTTGCCGAGCTTGAAGCCGGGCGTTCCCTTCTCGACCACGAAAGCCGAGAGGCCATGATGGCTGTGAGTTTGGGCCGTCTTGTCGGTGACGGCGAGAACCACGCACACGTCGGCGTAGTGGCCGTTGGTGCAGAAAGTCTTGGTTCCGTTCAGCACCCACTTGTCTTTCACCCGCACGGCCGAGCAGCGCGCGCCGCCGGCATCGGAGCCGGAGCCGGGTTCGGTGAGCGCCCAGGCGCCGATGAAGTCGCCGGTCGCCAGCCGGGGAACGTACTTCCGCTTCTGCTCCTCGTTGCCGGCGACAAAGATGTGGTTGGTGCAGAGAGAGGTGTGCGCGGCCACGATGATGCCAACCGAGCCGTCGACGCGCGAAAGCTCCTCGATGGCCATGGCATATTCGATGTAGCCCATGCCCGCGCCGCAGTATTCGACCGGGAAGATCGCTCCCATGAGCCCGAGCCGCCCGAGTTCCTTGATTGTCTCAAGCGGGAAACGCGCGGCTTCGTCCCACTCCATCACGTGCGGCGCGATTTCACGCTCGGCGAACTCGCGGACCATTTGGCGAAGGTGCTGTTGCTCTTCGGTAAACTGGAAATCCAAGGTCTCCTCCAGGGCTGCTATGAATAAGATTGCTGCTGAATAAGTTGTTATTGCCAGAGGCGCTTCGAACGTTGCCAAGCCCGTGTTCACTTCCCATCCTTTGGCTTCGCCGAAAGGGTGGGGCATCCACCTGACTTATAGATATATAAGAGATGCTAATAGCGACAGAATGGAGGCTTGGTTTTGCCGGGAAATTTGGAAACTGGCAAGGTGGTGTTACCGATTTGGGAATTTGCGGAGTTGCTAAAGTCCACCGTTGGCAGCCAAATTCCACCGCCGCTCCTACCCTTGGCATTCGCCGCCGCGGCTTTTGCTACACTACTCCCTTTATTGTGACTACAAGAAATTCGGTGATCAGGATTGCCGTGAGCGATTCGATTGCAAGCTGGGTGGAAAAAATTCGGGCGGGAAACCCGCGCGCCTTGGCCCGGGCGATCACGGCCGTCGAAGACCGCACGAAGGAGTCACACGAGTTGCTGCGGGCGCTTTTTCCCTACAGCGGGCGCGCCCGTGTCGTAGGTCTTACAGGTGCTCCGGGAACGGGAAAAAGCACGCTCACCGATCAGTTGGCGCGCGAGTATCGCAAGCGTCAGCAGAGCGTTGGCATTGTCGCGGTCGATCCGACGAGCCCGTTCACGGGAGGCGCGATCCTGGGCGACCGCATCCGCATGCAGCGGCACCACGCCGACCCGGGGATCTACATTCGCAGCATGGCCACCCGCGGTTCCCTCGGCGGCCTGGCCAGCACCACGGCGGACGTGGCCACTGTGCTCGACGCCAGCGGGCGCGACGTGGTGCTGATCGAAACCGTTGGCGTGGGACAGGATGAAGTGGATATCGTGCGCCTGGCCGACGTGACCCTGGTGATCCTGGTTCCCGGCATGGGAGACGATGTGCAATCCATCAAGGCGGGAATCATGGAGATCGCCGACATCTTCATCATCAACAAGAGCGATCGCGACGGCGCCGACCGGGTCGAGCGCGAGGTTCGTGCTTTGCAGTCGACTGCTCCGGCCAGAGGCGCGACTGGCGCAGACGGCGCGGCGAGGGAGAGTTGGACGCCGCCGATTGTCAAAACCGTCGCCAGCGAGGGTCGCGGCATCTCCGAGTTGGCGGTCGCCATCGCGCAATACGAAGCGTTTCTTGAGACGTCTGGCCTGGGGCTTCAGCGTCGCATCGAGAGCTGGCGCACGCGCCTGGTTGAGATGCTGCGAGTCGCACTGATGCAGCACGTCAGACGCGAGTACCTGACGGAGGCAGCGGGGCGGGAGCTGGCGGCGAAAATTGCGGCGCACGAGTGCGACCCCTACACGGTGCTAGAGGACATCCTCGGCAGATTTGGGCGCGGCTGAAGCATTGGGCGGCGATGGTTATTCTTGGCATAGATACTTCCGGCCGTGACGGCAGCGTTGCCCTGGCCTGCGGCAGCGGGGAGCGCTTCGAGGTGCTCGGCTTCATGCCGATTGCGGGCGGGACCTACTCGGCGCAGCTCATTCCGGCGATATCGGCATTGCTGGCGGGTGCGTCTCTGGCCAAGAGTGCGATCGATCTGCTGGCCGTCGCCTCCGGCCCGGGATCTTTTACCGGGCTGCGAGTGGGCCTGTCCACCGTCAAGGGATTGGCTGAAGCCCTGAGGAAGCCAATCGTTGCGGTGTCGGTGTTGGCGGCCACGGCCGCCGCCAGCCGGCAGACGGCTTCCGTGGTTGCCGCGCTGGATGCGCAACGGGGCGAGGTGTACGTCGGCGAGTACCAGATGGCGCACAGCGAAGTGCCTGCGGGGCTGAGAATGCACCGCATCGACGAGGTTCTGCTGAGCCTTGACGACTTCATAGCGTCGCTGGGCGCGCGCATCCCCGTGCCGGTTACGTACACGCCTGACGCAACCATCGAGAGGGCATTGCATCAGTCCGGTTCTCCCGTGGAAAGAATTCCGCGCCCGGGGGCGGATCTCATCGCTCGCCTGGGAGTGGCTGAATACCTCCAGGGGCTGACGATATCGTCCGCTTCGCTGGATGCGAATTACCTGCGCCGCTCTGACGCGGAGATATTCTCCGTTCCCAAATCAGGGCGGCCGCCGGAGTAACCGCATGCGTGTGCGTCCGGCGGAAATCAATGACATCCCGCGCCTGCTCGCCATCGAACGGCAATCGCCGAGCGCCGCTCACTGGAGTGAGCGGGAATATCATGCCTTGTTCCCCGGCACGCAGGCGGATAAGCAACCCCAACAAGCCAACAAAGGACTTGTCGGGGACCCCGGGGGCAGCGTGCCGAAGCGCATCTGCCTGGTGGTGGAAATGGCAGCGGAGATTGACGCGAACAGCAACAATTCCACCATCGCCGGATTTGTGGTGGCACTTTGCCTGGGCCAGGAGTGGGAGATTGAGAACATCGTTGTTGATTCGGCGCTTCGCCGGCGGGGGTGTGCCAACTTGCTCTTGCGGGAGTTGCTCAGCCGCGCCGGCAACGAAGGTGTCGGGAGAGTTCTGCTGGAAGTGCGGGAATCGAACCAGGCCGCCCGGGCTTTCTATGCCAGGTGGGGATTCCAGATGATTGGGCGGCGCAGGAACTACTACCGCGACCCTGAGGAAGATGCGGTTTTGCTCCATTTTCGGTGCAATAGCCGTTCTCCCTAGGTGCCTTGAATCGTTCTTTCAAAAACGGTTGAACCCATATCTTCCCCCGTGCTAGTGTGTGCAACAGGTTGAACGGCCCCGGAGGTCGCGGAAGCTGCGGCTCATCGGGTACGCCGGCCCGTAGGCGAGGGTAGTGCGCCGCCGGGTACCGCAAGGAGGTCCTAAATGGTAAATCTCGTACGCGAGTCGCTCCTGGCCAGCAACGAAGAATTCCGGCACCTGGTTCAGGAACATGCGCAATACTCCCAACGCCTCGATCACCTCTCGCAGAAGCCCTACCTCTCCGAAGACGATAAAGTTGAAGAGGTCCGGCTTAAGAAGTTAAAGCTTCGCCTGAAAGACCAGATGCTGGTGCTTGAGCAGCAATACGTGAAAACGCATCCCGAGCACGTGGCATAAAGCCCGATCATCCAGCTTCCGCGAATTGTTAAAGTCCGTTGAACGCTCGAACCCGGGCCGCCGCTGAAGTGTGTCCGGAAGCATCGCCGTCTCCGGCGCGCAGCCCCGTCTTTTGTTTGCCGGAGCCGGGCGAAAATTCTTCTCCAAAGCCCCGCCAATACCTGTTCTATATAATCAGTTCATCTACATGGTTCGCGACGGATTCTATTACGCGGGTGCTTTGCTGCTGGTGGCCGTGGTCGTCGGCTGGTTGACGACTCCTGCCCTGGCGATCGTTCCCTTGCTGCTGGCGGCTTTTTTTCTGTGGTTCTTCCGCGATCCGGAAAGAGTCATTCCGCAAGCCGCCGGGGCAGTGGTTTCGCCCGCCGACGGCAAAGTGACGGACATTTCTCCGGTAGCCGTGGCGGGAGCGCAATGGCTGCGCATCAGCATCTTCCTTAATGTTTTCAATGTTCATGTCAACCGCTCGCCGGTCTCGGGGGTGATCACCGGCGTCGAATATCGCAAGGGCAAGTTCCAAAACGCCATGGGCGCGGCCTCGGCGGAGTTGAACGAGCAGAGTATTTGCAGCTTGATTAGCGATGACGGCTATCCTATCGTTTTCAAGCAGATTGCCGGTCTGCTGGCGCGGCGCATCGTCTTCAATCGCCATCCGGGAGAGCGCGTGGAGCGTGGCGAGCGCGTGGGCCTGATCAAGTTTGGCTCGCGCTGCGATGTTTTGCTGCCTGTCGGCGCGCGGTCCGCGGTCAAGGTTGGCGAAAACGTGAAGGGCGGTTCCACGGTTCTGGCCGCACTGCCGGAGCCGGTGCCACAAAAGATTTTGGACGTGCACGAACAGCAGTCGGGGAGCTCACGATGAGTGTTTTCCATCGCCGCGGGGAGGACAGACCGCCTCGCCGGATGAGGAAGGGCCTGTACCTGCTGCCGTCTTTGTTCACGACAGCCAATCTGGCCGCCGGCTACTATGCCATTTCGCAGGCGGTGATAGGCAGCGCGGAGGAGCCGTGGCACTTCAACGTTGCCGCCATCGCGATCGGGTTTGCCGTGCTCTTCGATGGCATGGACGGCGCCATCGCGCGCCTGACCAATACGACCAGCGACTTCGGACGCGAGCTGGATTCGTTGGCCGATGTTGTGACGTTTGGCGTGGCCCCGGCTCTGCTCGCCTGGATGTGGGGCTTCCGGCAGCTTCCGCTGGTGCTCGATCCTTCCTTGAGAGCGCGGATCATCCAGCTTGGCGCCATCGCCTCTTTCATATTCTTGGCTGCCGGCGCGGCCCGGTTGGCGCGCTTCAATATTGCGGTGAATCCGCAGCCTACTAATCCGGGCCGTCCGGGGCGCAAGTATTTTGTCGGCATGCCGATCCCTGGCGGGGCGGGATGCATCGCCGCAATGGTTCATCTTGTGCAGGGAGACCCGATCGAGAAGTGGTGGTACTCGGTCATCTGGATGGTGGTGGTAACGATCCTGGGATTTCTGATGGTGAGCCGATGGCGATTCTGGAGCGCCAAGAGCATTGATTTCCGAAGCCGGCATCCGTTCCGGCTGATACTGATTATGTGCGGATTTATCGCCTTAATCTTTTATTGGTCTCGTTACGTGCTTTTTGCGCTCGCGGTTCTTTACATGATTTCGGGCGTGTGGGCGCGGTTATTCTACGCTCTGAGGCGGCGCGCGACTTTGCCGCCTGCTCCTCCGCAAGAGGTCACCGGACATTGATGGAAAATCTCGAAACCAGAGGTGAAAAATTCGAAGCCGGATACCAACCAGGGGGGAGCAAAATTCCTGGTTGCCATTATCGGCGCCGCTACGCTCAAGGGGAAGGAACTCAAGGACCTGCTTACGGAGCGCAACTTTCCGGCCGGCGATATTCGATTGCTTGATGATGAAGAGTCGCTCGGACAACTTGAGTCGGTGGGCGACGAGCCCGTCGTTCATTCAAAGCGTTACGGCCGGAACACCTGAGCGGAGTCGATTTTACTTTTTTTGCCGCCGAGGAAGCCTACACAAGCAAGACGTGGGAGATGGTGCGCCGCGCGGGCAGCGAGATTATCGATGTTACCTATGCGCTGGATGCTCGCCCCGAGGCCGTGATTCGCGCCCCATGGCTTGAGCAGGAACTCGGCGAGGGGCACCCGGTGGAGCTGGTCACGACTCCCGTGGTCATTGCGCATCCGGCGTCGGTGGTGCTCGGGTTGTTGCTGGTGAGACTCCACAAGCATCACAAGATCCGTCGTGCCAATGCGACGATTATGGAGCCAGCCAGCGAGCGCGGGCGCCGTGGCATGGATGAACTCCACGAGCAGACGGTGAACCTGCTTTCGTTTCAGCAATTGCCGACGATGGTTTTCGGCACGCAGGTGGCGTTCAATCGTCGTGCCAGGCTATGGCGAAGGGGCCGAGCCGACGATGGCCGCCGATCGAAGAGCGCGTGCTGCGGCATTACCGCGCCATCACCAATGGGCACGCGCCCGTGCCTTCGCTGATGTTTTTGCACGCTCCGGTCTTCCACGCGCACACCTTTTCCATATACATTGATCTGGCATCGCCGGCCTCGCTGGCTGACTTCGAGGCGGCGCTTGCCGGCGAACACCTGGAGTTCGTCCGCAAGCCGCCGAGCGAGCCCAGTAATCTGAACGCCGCCGGCCAGCAGAACGTTCAGATTGCGGTCCGGCAGAGACGCGGACAGCAAGACCGGTTTCTGGATCTGGGCGGCCGCTGATAACCTGCGCGTCTTGGCGTCGCTCGCGGTGGAGTCGGCCGAAGACATGGCTGCCACGCGCCCACGGGGGAAGGTGCAGTGAAGACCCGCTCATGGAAGGTCTTTTGCGGAGTCGCATTGCTCGCGATCGTGAGCTTGCCAGGCTGCGGCTACCATGTGGCGGGCAAAGCTTCGCGCTTGCCTCAGAACGTTCATACCATCGCCGTGCCCACGTTTCAGAATAAAAGCCAGACCTACCGTATCGAGGCTAAGCTCACCGCGGCTGTCGTGCGCGAGTTTAATGCTCGAACCCAATACCGCATTGTCAGCGATCCCGCCAATGCCGACGCCACCATGCGCGGCAGCGTACTGAGTACGCAGATCGAGCCGCTGACTTACGACTCGCGGACGGGACGCGCCTCTTCCGGCGTGATCACCATTCGCATGAGTGTGACGCTCACCGGCGGCAATGGTCGAAGTGCTTTTCCGCAACCCAAACTACCTGTTCCGCGATGAGTACCAGGCCTCCGCGCAGGTCTTCAGCTTCTTCGAGGAGCAAGACCCCGCGTTTGACCGCCTCTGCCGCGATTTCGCGCGCACGCTGGTGAGCAACGTCCTGGAGGCCTTCTGAAGACTTTCGCCGTAGTCGAGCGCTTTGTTGCCGATGTCAGCGGACGCAAGCTGAAGCCGGGATACGTGTTCGCCGGCGATGAAGCCTTTTTCCGCCGGAAGTGCCGCGAGGCTGTGCTCGAACATCTGCTCCCGGCTTGAACTCCGCGACTTCGGCCTGCACGAGCTCGATCTGGAAGAGACTCCGCTTCAGGAAATTCTGGACCAGGCGCTTACGCCTTCGCTCATGGCGCCTTTCCAGGTTTTTTTCGTGCGCGGCGTCAAGGCGCTCTACGGACGCGGCAAGCACGATGCCGAGTTCGAGGCGCTGCGGCAGTATTTCGCCAATCCGAATCCGGACGCGCTGATCCTCTTCATCGCCGACCACATTGGCATTCCCGCCGATCCCCGCCGCATGGAGCTGACCGACAAGGATCGCTACCAGCGAATTCGCGAAACCCTGGGCGAGTTCTGTACCGTGGTGGAATTGGCCCGCGTGGATGAAGCCGAGGCCGTCGCGGTGGATCGCCGAAACCGCAGCCCGGCAGGGCGTGAAGATCGAAACCGACGCGGCTCGCGAACTGGTGGATGCGCTCGGCGGCGACATGATGATGATCTCCGGCGAACTGGAAAAGCTCATCCTCTACGCCGGCGAAAAAAAACGCATCACCCTCGGCGACGTCGAGACCATGGTGCTGGCCGCCAAGCAGCGCACGCTCTATGAGCTGACCGATGCGATCTCGGCCAAGGATCGCCCGCGCGCGCTGGCCATCATGGACGCGATTCTTTCCACCGGCGATGGCGACGAAGCCGCCATCGGGCACCTCTATATGCTGGCCAAAACCTTCCGCCAGATGCTGATCATCAGCGAGCACAACGTGCGCGACTCGCGCGCCCTGTGGCAGGTGCTGTGGCAGGGCTTCCGCGTGCCGCCCTTCGCCGCCGACGATATCGTGCGCCAGGCGCGCCGCTACAAATCACGCCGCGAACTGACGCGGGCCATCCGGCTCATCGCGCGCGCCGACCTGGCCTTGCGCTCCAGTCCTCCGAGCAAACGCCTGGTGCTGGAAAAACTCGTCCTCGAACTCTCATCCGAACCCAAACCCATCGAGCGCTCGCCCTGGCAACAGGAAGAATTGCCGGTGTGAAAAGACGGCGGCCGAGCAGGAAGTTCATTTCTTGAGGATCGACCAATCGAGCTGGCAATGGCCCACATTTGCCGCAGTTGGCTAATGTGGGGCTTGGCGCGATTTCTCGTACAAGTTGAGATGAGGCAGAGTACTGACATCCCACATTAAGGGCTGAAGCCCTAAATGTGGGCCACCCCAGGGCCCTTATGTCCTGCCACCCCTGCCGCTTCTGTTCCTGATGTGGTTGAGCACCAACTCCATTTCTTCGGCGATTTCGCTGTTGCCGGTGAGCACTACGCTGGTGGCCCACATTTGCCGCAGTTGGCTAATGTGGGGCTTGGCGCCACATTAAGGGCTGAAGCACTAAATGTGGCCACCCTGCCAACCTCTCTCGTCGCGGCCTTACTTCCCGCTGCCGCGAGAGCTTCCAGCCTTGATGTGGTTGAGCACCAACTTCATTTCGTCGGCGATTTCGCTGTTGCCGGTGAGCACCACGTCCGCGAACTGGCGGGTGGGATGCACATAGCGTTGCGCCATGGGCCGCACGGTGGTCGGAACTGTTCGAGGATGCTTTCCCGGGTTCGCCCGCGCTCGCGGGTGTCGCGCTCGATGCGGCGCGACAGGCAAATCTCCTCGCCCAGATCGACAAAGACCTTGGTCGCCTGCACGGCGCGAACCTCTTCCCAGTAGAGCGCGAACAGGCCCTCGATGATGATGAACTGCCGCGCTTCGAGGCGTTCCGTCCGCCCGGTGCGAGAGTGGTTTTTGAAATCGTAGATCGGCCTTTCGATGGCCTCGCCGCGGCTAAGCTGGCGCACGTGTTCGATCAGTAAGGGTGAATCAAGCGACTCGGGAGCGTCGAAATTGAAGTGCGCGCGCTGCGCCATGTCGAGGTGATTCAGGTCGGCGTAGTAGGAGTCCAGGTTCAGCATGGCGGCGTCCAGATGCCGCGCGAGATGCGTGCTCAGGTAGCTCTTGCCCGCGCACGACGGCCCGGCAATGCCGATCATGTATGGTTTCATGCTCGCCTAACCAGAGCGGTTCCAAAGTTGGTGTATCCTGCCCGCAAACCGCTGAACGTGTCACTTTGAGGAGCGCCGCCCGTTGTCGGCGGCGTGACGTTAGGGTCTATGCATTTCTTCTGTAAAAGGGAGCTACACCTTCTGCTCACCTTACTTCGAACCCCTCAACGACTCTTCGATGCCGGGGATAACGTCGCCAAGCAGCGCCAGAAGTTTGCCGCGCACTCGCGCTCCTGTGGCGAGCACCTCCTGGTGATTGATCTCGCGCGGCGACACGGGGTCCCCGACGAGCCCGTTGTTGGCTTGTTGGGGTCGCACGGGGTCCCCGACGAGCCCGTTGTTGGCTTGTTGGGGTCGCAGTCCGGCGGCCATGTTGGTGACGCATGAGATCGCCAGCACGCCAATTCCCATGTGGCGGGCGACGATCACCTCCGGGACGGTCGACATGCCCACCAGATCGGCCCCAATCGCGCGCAGGTAGCGAATCTCGGCGGGCGTCTCGTAGCTCGGCCCGACCAGCGCGGCATAGATTCCTTCGTGGAGTTCCATGCCGTGCTTGCGGCCTGCATCGAGTGCGATCTGCCGGTAGGCGCGCGTGTAGGCCTCGGTCATGTCGGGGAAGCGCGGGCCGAAGCGCTCGTCATTAGGGCCGCTGAGAGGATTGGCTCCCTGCAAGTTGATGTGATCGCTGATGAGGACCAGCGCTCCCTCGTCGTATTGCGGGTTGATGCCGCCGGCGGCGTTGGTCAACACCAGCGCCCGCACGCCCAGGCGTCCGAGAACGCGAATCGGAAACGCCGTCTGCTTCGCCGTGTAGCCTTCGTATTGATGAACCCGGCCCTGCATGACCGCGACTGTCACCTTGCCGAGTTTGCCGATGACCAGCCTGCCGGCGTGGCCGATGGCCGTCGAGCGCGGAAAAAATGGAATCTGCTCGTAGCCGATCACGACCGCGGGCTGCAAGTTGCCGGCAAAATCTCCCAGGCCTGAGCCGAGAACGACGGCAATGCGGGGAATCCCCAGGGCAGGGTTTTGTGCGAGTGCGGCAAGAATGAATTGCGCCGCCTGTTCGGCGCGGGTGAACTCATCGGGTTCGGGTGTGGCCGCCGTGTTCATAGCCCCGGTGTTCATAAAAAGATTCCCGCGATGCAAGCCGACATCAGATTCGCCATCGTACCGCAGATCATGGCGCGGAAGCCGAGGCGGGCCAAGTCTCCACGGCGATTGGGAGCCAGCGCGCCGAGACCGCCGATCTGGATGCCGATGGAGGCGATGTTGGCGAATCCGCAGAGGGCAAAGGTGGCGATGGTGAACGAGCGCGGATCGAGCGCGGCCTTTTGCGCGCCGAGCATGGTAAAAGCCACCAGTTCGTTCAGTACCATGCGAGTGCCCAGCAGGTTGCCGATGGCGAGACAATCGCGCAGCGGAACGCCGATGATGAACGCTATCGGCGCGAACATCCAGCCGAAGATCGTCTCCAGGCTTGCCGGAAACCACGGGAACCGATGCGCCGCCAGCCAGCTATGCGCGCCGCCGAGAATTCCATTGAGCAGCGCAATGATGGCCAGAAAAGAAATGAGCATGGCGGCCACGTTCAGCGCCAGGCCCAGCCCGTCGCTGGTGCCCTTCGCAGCGGCAGCGAGTACGTTCTCGTGTTTTTCTTCTTCATTGCGGCCGACATCCACGGCGCCTTGCGTTTGCGGACTCTCGGTTTCAGGCACCATCATTTTGGCCAGCAGGATGGTTCCGGGTGCTGTCATGATGACGGCCGTGAGCAGGTGCTTGGCCTCGACTCCGCTCAGAATATATGCGCCCATGATGCCGCCCGAGACATGCGCCATGCCGGCCGTCATGATGACCATCAGTTCCGATTGTGTCACCGTGGACAGAAACGGACGAATGGTCAGCGGCGCTTCGGTTTGTCCCATGAAAATGCTGGCCGCGACGTTGAGCGACTCTACGCCGCTGGCCCCCATCAGGCGCATCATGATGCGGGCCGCGATGCGGATAATGAACTGCATGACGCCGTAGTGATAGAGAATGGCGAAGAACGCGGCGATGAAAATGATGGTGGGCAAGACCTGAAATGCGAAATCGAAACCGTATTTCGAGTGCTTGACGCCAAGCTCGCCGAAGACAAATTGGGAACCGGCAAAAGAATAACTTAACAACCGGTTGACGGCCTCTCCGGCCACGGTCAGTGTGCGCCGGCCGTATTCGAATTTAAGGACCAGAAAAGCGAACAGGATTTGCAGCCCGAGTCCGAAGACGACGGTTCTGGGCTTGATCGCCCGGCGATTGCTGGATAACACAAAGGCCAAGCCGAGTAACACGACGATGCCAATCAAACCTGTAAATCGTCCCATTCCGTCCCTGGACCAGATTCGCGGAAGGTATCCGCCTCTGATCACGTTGTAAATCACGGCACGAGGGAAGGGAAGCAGATTAAGCGGGATGGCCGCATAAACGGAGGGACGGTGGCCCACATCCGCCCGTAGTTGGCGATGTGGGGTTAAATCGGGCTGGCGCGCCCATCGATTGCACGATTGAGACGCTGGCGCTAGCGCCCACGCGGTTTGCTCCGGCCTCGATCATGGCCGCCAGGTCGGAGGCAGTGCGGATTCCACCGGCAGCTTTCACTCCCATCTCATGGCCGACCACGCCGCGCAGCAGCGCCACGTCGGCGGCAGTGGCTCCGGCGGATGCGAAACCGGTGGAGGTCTTTACAAAGTCGGCCTTGGCGCGCAGGCAAAGCTGGCAGGCGAGGATTTTCTCTTCCGTGCTTAGCAGTGCGGTTTCAAGAATCACTTTGAGCAACGCCCGGGAGCGTCGCGCCAGGCTGCTGAGCGCACGGATTTCCGATTCGACCTGGTCGCGTTCGCCTGACTTGAGAGCGCCGATGTTGATGACCATGTCGAGTTCCTGCGCTCCCAGTTTGAGCGCATCGGCGGCCTCGGCCAACTTTGCCGTGGTGGTGGTCGCTCCCAACGGAAACCCGATCACCGTCCCCACCAAAACGCCGGAGCCGCGCACCAGCGAAACCGCGTAAGCCACATTGCAGGGATTCACCATGACCGAATGGAAGCCGTAGGCTACGGCTTCGCGGCACAGCTTCTCGATCTGTTTCCGGGTTGCTTCGGGCCTGAGCAGCGTGTGATCGATGAGTTTGGCTGCGTCCTTCCAGTCCGGAAGCCCTGGCCGGAAAGCGCCTGTGGGAGATAAAAGGCCAGTTTGAGTCATGACTTGTCGAATTCTATAGCAGTTCCAGAGTACGTGTATCCGATCATTCGGGAACGACGCAGATGTCGGGCAGATTGCGGTATTTCTCCGCGTAGTCCATGCCATAGCCGACGACGAATTCGTCGGGGATTTCAAAGCCGACATAATCCGCCTTGATGGTTGTATGCGACGAGGCACTTTGTCCAGCAGCGCGGCAATGTGCAGCGTCTTGGGGCGCTTCGCCAGCAGGACTCCCGCAGGTATGAGAGCGTCAATCCGGTATCGAGGATGTCTTCGACGAGGATGATGTTCTTGCCTTCCATCGATTGATCGACATCTTTCAGCAGTTTCACTTCGCCGCTGTTTTGTTTCTCGTTTCCGTAGCTGGAAACGGAGATGAAGTCGAAGGTGGCGTCGAGCTGGATGCAGCGTGCAAGGTCGCTGAGGAAGATCGCGGCGCCCTTGAGCACGCCAATCAGCACCACTTGCTCTCCGGCGAAGTCGAGGGTGATCTTTTCGCCTAGTTGCGCCACCCGTCTGGCTATCTGGTCACGCGAAAGAAGGACTCTGAGATCGGACACTGTTATCAGCTCCAGAAAATTTATGCTTTCAGGAAGTTGGAAAACGGATGATGGTAAAAGCATTTCGGCAAATGTTCAAGCGCCACCGCAATGCCCGGCGCATGGCGATGACTTGCCTGATCGGGTGCTCTGAACGCCACTAAAGTGCGGCAAGAGTGCTGATTGCGTGCCTTCGCAGCCTGCGGAGCGGGCTCACGAGCCAAGATCGGCTGCCAATC
The DNA here is from genome assembly GCA_963842345.1 of uncultured Acidobacteriota bacterium. Classification (GTDB taxonomy): domain Bacteria; phylum Acidobacteriota; class Terriglobia; order Terriglobales; family Acidobacteriaceae; genus CAWBRT01. Next base: position 131,365 of record CAWJGD010000030.1, on the reverse strand, counting down.
AGAAAATTGCAACCTGTTTGTGACTTCGCGCTTTGCCGGTGCGAGACTCTCCCTTATGATGCTAATACTTGACCGTTCCGTCCGGAGGACCAGCGAATGCGCTTGCGTTGCGCATGGTGTGTCGCGGTTTTGCTCTGCCTGCAACTCGTCTTCGCTCAGCCAGGCGCGGCCAGCCAGGCCTTCAGCCAGGCTCCCGCAAGGCCTGCCACTGCGACAGGAAGCGCGCAGCGACAAGGTGCGCCGTCCGCGGCGGAGACTCCCGAGCAGAAAACCGCGCGTCTGATGGACTCAGTGAAGTCGAACGGACCGGCGCTCTATGCCTTCCTGAAGCAGATGCCGAAGGGGACGGATCTGCACAATCACCTGACGGGCGCGGCCTATGCCGAGACTTATGCACGCTTTGCGGCGGAGTCGCACCTTTGCCTCGAAGTGCGGACCATGACGTTGATGCAGCCGCCTTGCAAAGATGGGCAGGTTGATGCCGCGCAGTCGCTGACCGACCCCGTTCTCTATCGCCAGATGATCGATGCCTGGTCGATGCGGGGCTGGAACCGGATGGCCGAGTCCGGGCACGACCACTTCTTCGACGCCTTCTACCGCTTCCATGCGGCCGTGCAGGGTCATGATGGCGAGATTCTGGCCGAGGTCGTTACCCGGGCGGCCGATGGCAAAGTGCAGTACCTGGAACTGATGGCGTCTCCCGACGGAGGCAAAGCGATCGCGCAGGCGGCGAAAACCCAATGGGACGATAATTTCGGCCACATGCGAGACAAGCTGCTGGCCTCGGGCATGAGCGACCTGGTGGCGGAATCGCGGCGCAATCTCGACGCATGGGAGGCCGAGCGAGACCGGATTCTCAATTGCCGCGAACGCAACAAGGCGCTGGTTCGTCCGGGGTGCGACGTAACTGTGCGTTACATCTATCCGGTGCTGCGGGCGGTTTCGCCAATCCAGGTGTTTTCGCAGATGCTGCTGGCCTTCGAACTGGCGCGGCAGGATTCTCGCATGGTCGCCGTCAACATGGTGCAGCCGGAAGATTGGCTGGTGCCGTTGCGCGATTTTGGGGTGCACATGCGCATGTTGAGCTTCCTCAAGGAGCTGTATCCCAGCATCCACGTTACGCTCCATGCCGGAGAACTGGCGCCGGGGATGGTTCCTCCCGAGGCGCTTCGCTTCCACATCCGCGAGTCGGTTGAGATTGGGCACGCGGAGAGAATTGGCCATGGCGTCGACATCATGTACGAGCAGGACCCGCATGAGTTGCTTGAGGAGATGGCGCGCCTGAACGTAATGGTCGAGATCAATCTGAGCAGCAACGACATGATCCTGGGCGTCAAAGGCAAGCAGCATCCACTGGCGGCTTACTTGAAAGCGGGAGTTCCGGTCGCGCTCTCGACCGATGACGAGGGGGTCGCGCGCTCGGAAATCACGCGCGAGTATCAGCGGGCGGTCGAAGACCAAGGTGTCGATTACCCATGCCTGAAGAAGATGGTGCGCACCGGAATGGAACACGCATTTCTCCCCGGGCAGAGCCTTTGGGCGGATGCGCGCAAGTTCATGCTGGTGAAAGAGTGCGCCAACGAGAAACTGACTGCGCGCCCATCCGGAGCAGCCTGCCAGAAGTTCCTGGCGGGAAGCGAAAAGGCTCGCCAACAATGGCAGCTGGAAAAGGCGCTGGCCGAGTTCGAAGCCAACGCGAGCCAACGGTAACGGTCCGAGACGAAGCAGACCGATTCCGGAATTTCTTCCACAACCTATTTCACAAGTAGTTCTTTGAAGGGGCGCGGCTTTTACAGGCTGCTGAAAAACTGTTCTCCGAGGTGTCATCCTGAGCGGAGCCGGGGTCCCCGACAAGCCCGCTATTGGCTTGTTGGGGTGGAAGCCGGGGTCCCCGGCGACGGCCGCTTTTGCCGTTGCTGGGGTGGGGGAGCGAAGGATCTGCTGTTTGCGCGTGCTAAAGATCAAAGATAAAGCCGATCCTTCGGTCGCCCACCCCAACATGCGCAAATACGGCGCCTGTCGAGGACCCCGCAAAACCGGCGCGACCTCAGGATGACACCGCTACGAGTTTTTCAGCAGCTCGTTAGCCAGTCGCTTACGGCGTGTCTACGGGCTGCAACTCGGAAAGCTCCGGTTTCGGTGTGGAAGCGAATTTCCCGCGAAGGAAGTCCTTCAGTTGCTCGAAATCGGTGAACACCTCGCTGGCACAGCCCAGAATCCAACTGCTGACTTGCTCGATCGGCATATTGGTAACCAGGTAAATGGGACATGCGCGTCGGTAAGCCAGCGTGAGTTCGCCCTGGGTGCCGCCGCCGCGGGAGGCGTGCTCGTCCCAGTAGGCGACCACGTAATCGCAACGGGTTTCGAGGCGTTGCAGATCGTAGTCCATGATCTTGCGCATGACCTTCTGGAATCTGGGCAGATTGTCGGCTTTCCAGTTGCGGAACTCGCGCCGCTCGACCTCTGTCAGACTCTTGCGATCATCGAGTTGAGGATCGTAGACGTGGTGTCCGAGGGCTTGTAAAAATGGAGTTATAGCGGCCCGCCAACTTCTTCCTTGGTCGGGAGAATACTCGACGGACCCGCACAAATAAGCGTGCATTCATGGCCTCCGCGGTCCCGCCAAGGACCGCTTGCGCTAATCACCCCAGCGAGCAGGGCTCGCCGGGGACCCCGATGGCTGATGCGAGAATTCCGCACCAGGAACTCCAATTGTACTTTTCACATTCCATCGGTCAACAGGAAAGATTAGGAAACAATGTGGAAAAATCCCTTAGCCCGGTCTGGCCAAGTTCCATAGCCCCGCGAAATAGCCATGACTTCAGCGCGGCATCGAGCGCGTCGCCCTAGGAGGAACGTCTCCGCTTTTGCCGAACTCTGGACTCCTGAGTCGCGAAAAGACCCGGCAGCAATTCGCCTGCTTTTCCCAGGAAAATATCGGTGAAGGCGAAGGCATTTGCCGGCTCCTCCGGACCGACGTAATAGGTCCGAATCCCCACGCTCCGTCCGGCAGGGTGCCGGCCCAGTGCACAAAGCTGGCTGCGGGTTGCACTAGCCCGGAGGTGCCAACCGACGAGCAAAACCGTACACCGCTCCAACTCTCTGACGATGAGCGGCAGGTGGAGAATGGCTTCGCCAAACCAGACGATATTCGGCCGAATGCGAGCGCCGCAGCGGCATCGCGGAATGTCGGCAAGGCTCTCGTACAGATTCTCGTCGTCGAAAGGCTCGCCATCGCAGCTCTCGCAGCGCGACTGGAAGAGTTCGCCGTGCATGTGCACCAGGCGTTTGGAGCCGGCACGCTCGTGCAGGTGATCGACATTTTGCGTGCACAGAAAAAACCGCTCACCCAGTCTGTGCTCAAGCTCGGCCAGCGCCAGGTGGGCCGGGTTCGGCTTGACCGCCAAGGCTCCCTTGCGCCGCATGGAGTAGAAGTTCCAAACCAGCTCGGGATCTCGCTCCCAGGCTTCGGGAGAAGCAACCTCTTCCACGCGATGGCCGTGCCAGAGCCCGCCGGCGCCGCGGAACGTCGCCAGGCCGCTTTCCGCGCTGATGCCCGCGCCGGTGAGCACAAAGAGCCGGTCATCGTGGCCAATCCGAATGGCAGGCGTTCGCTTTTGCGCCTTCTTTTTCATTAGCCGGGTTCACTGCATTGCAGAGTCGACAATGTTATTTTTATCATCGAAGTGGTGAATGCGTGTCCCCCGATGCAACGGGGGATCAGCGCCGCGAGCGCTCGGTAATGATCAATCCCTGACTTTCCGGAGAGATGCAATATGCAACAACGAAAGCTGCTGATGATCGTAGGCGACTACGTGGAAGATTACGAAGCCATGGTTCCGTTCCAGGCGCTTCAGATGGCTGGATACGCGGTAGATGCGGTGTGTCCCGATAAGAAGTCGGGCGAATTCGTCCGTACCGCAATCCACGACTTCGAAGGCGACCAGACCTACAGCGAAAAACGAGGACACAATTTCACCCTGAACGCTACCTTCGCGCAGGTTGATCCGGCCAACTACGACGGGCTGGTGCTGCCGGGCGGACGGGCGCCGGAGTATCTGCGGTTGAATCCGAAGGTGCTCGATATGGTGCGTCATTTCGACGAACAGCAGAAACCCATTGCCGCTATCTGCCATGCGGCGCAATTGCTGGCCGCGGCCAGCGTGATAAAAGGCAAGAGGGTGAGCGCCTACCCGGCCTGCGCCCCGGAAGTCGAGAGTGCCGGCGGCATCTATGTCCCGGTGGGCATGACGGAGGCGGTTGTCGACGGACCATTAGTGACAGCCCCGGCTTGGCCCGCGCATCCTGCCTGGCTCGCTAAGTTCCTGGAGGTTTTGGAAAGCAGTACTGCCAAGTCTCAGCAACGCAGGCGGGCGCTGCAGCAGACGCATTAGATCAGTTTCGCTAGCGGGAAACGCGCCGAAGATACGAGGAGAGCCGCTGAAAGGTGAGCAGTTTTTCTTTGAATCGTACGCTGCCCCCTCGCTGCAGGTGCTTGCCGAACAAAACTCGGGGGTGTCATCCTGAGCGTTAGCGAAGGATCTGCTGTTCGCCTTCGACAAGGGCTGATGCGCTTTTCAGGTTGACATCCCGGCGAGTTACTTTTTACAATCAAAGGTGAGATGACTTTGTTCCACCATCATCGCCACACCATCATCACCACGAGATGATCGTGTCGGCGGGGATGTGCGGATAGATCGAAGCAAGTCCTCAGGTTTCTGGCCCGCTGATGCGATCAAGCTCAGCGGGCTTTTCATTGGTGCCGCCGGGCTTTGATCGCCGAATCAGCGTGCGTGGTCCGACAGGACAGCGAGGAAAAAAGTTGAGGTGAGAATGGAGACAATCGATTTTGAAAAGATGCAGGGCCTGGCCCCGGCGGTGGTGCAGGATGCCGACAACGGCGAGGTCCTTATGGTGGGATTCATGAACCGGGAAGCGCTCGACAAGACGCTGCGAAGCGGCTATGTAACGTTTTACAGCCGGACGCGCAATCAGCTCTGGACCAAGGGCGAAACTTCGGGCAACCGGCTGCGGCTGATTGCGGCCTCCACCGATTGCGATCGCGACACGGTGCTGTGCCGGGTGCGAGTGGAAGGCGATGGACTGGTCTGCCACGAGGGCACGCGCTCATGTTTTACCAAGCCTATGTCGTTGGACGTTTCTCGTGAAGCGCCGGAGGTGCGGAAATGAAAATTCGCCTGGGTATTCCCAAAGGCAGCCTGCAGGATGCGACCATTAAGTTGTTTGCCGCTGCCGGGTTCAAAATTTACGCCGATGGACGTTCCTATTTCCCCAGCACGGACGATCCCGAGTTGGAATGCATGCTGATTCGCGCCCAGGAAATGGCCCGCTACGTCGAGCATGGCGCCCTCGATGCCGGACTCACCGGGCTGGACTGGGTCAAAGAGAGCGGCTTGACCGTGCACACCGTGATCGATCTGAACTATGCCAAGCAGAGTCGCGGCAAAGTGCGTTGGGTGCTTGCCGTTCCGGAAGAATCGTCGTTCAAAAGCGCGGAAGACTTGGCGGGCAAGACGATCGCGACCGAATTGGTGGACGTGACCAAGCGCTACTTTGCCGGTAAGAATGTTCCCGTGCAGGTCGACTTCTCCTGGGGCGCGACCGAAGTGAAGCCGCCGATGCTGGCCGATGCCATCGTGGAAGTGACCGAGACCGGCAGTTCGCTGAGGGCCAATCGGCTGCGCATCATTGACACCGTGCTGGAGTCGAACACGCAACTGATTGCGAATACCAAATCCTGGACCGATCCATGGAAGCGGCAGAAGCTCGAAAACATTGCGATGCTGCTGCAAGGCGCAATTTCCGCCCAGGGGCAAGTCGGTCTGATGCTGAACGTTCAGAGGAAGGACTTGCCGGCCGTGCTGCGGGTTCTGCCGGCGCTTAACAGCCCGACCATTTCCCCCTTGAGCGATGAGTGCTGGGTGGCGGTGAACACGATTCTCGACGAGACCGCGGTACGCGATGTCATCCCGAAGCTGAAGGCCGCCGGCGGCACGGGCATCGTCGAGTATCCGTTGAACAAGGTGGTGCTCTAATGCGCGTGCTCGACGGGAGCGAAGCCGCCAGCTACGTGACCGAAAAACTCGTCTTTCGCGGCTCGACAATCGAGCCGAAGGTGGAACGAACAGTCGCGCAGATCATTCGCGATGTTCGTGCGAAGGGCGACGAAGCCCTGCGAAGGTATGCGCGGGAGTTGGACGGCCTCGGCGAAAAGCAATCCGTTCTGGTTAGCCGTGAGGAACTGGAAGCCGCCCGCCGCCAGGTCTCTCCGGAGTTCACGCAAGCCATCGAGCGCGCCGCGCGCAACATCCGCAAGTTTGCGGAGTGGCAAATGCCAAGGTCGTGGGTGCGGACCATGGAGCCGGGCATCCGCGTAGGACAGAGGGTGGAACCGGTTGCGTCGGTTGGCTGCTACGTACCCGGCGGGCGGTATCCGCTGCCCTCGTCACTGCTCATGACGGTGATTCCCGCGCAGGTTGCGGGAGTCAAGCGCATTCAGGTGGCGTCTCCTCGCCCCGCGCCCGAGACGCTCGCGGCTGCCGCCATGCTCGGCGTGGAGAGCTTCTATCGCATTGGCGGCGCGCAGGCGGTGGCTGCCTTTGCCTATGGCACCGATTCCGTGCCGCGAGTCGCCAAGATCGTCGGCCCTGGCAACAGCTATGTGACGGCGGCGAAGAAGATGGTGGCTTTCGACTGCTCGATCGATATGCTTGCCGGTCCCACCGAGGCGATTGTCTTCGCCGACCGCGGCAATGCCGAGTTTTTTGCTTCCGACCTGGTGGCGCAGGCGGAGCACGACCCGGAAACCCTGCCGATTTTTGTGACCACCAACGCACGACTCGCCCAGGAGGTCGCAAAAGCGGCCATGGCGATGGCGGCGGAGAATCCAATCGCGTGCAAATCGCTGGGTAAAAACGGGGTCGCGCTGGTCGCAACGGATGCGGATGAGGCTTTCGTCTGGATCAATGCCATAGCCGCCGAACACCTGACCGTGGATGCGGCCAATGTACACCGGGTCTTCGATGCCGGATCGGTTTTCGTCGGGGAATACTCGCCGCAATCGCTGGGGGACTATGCCTCCGGGCCGAACCATGTGCTGCCAACCGGCGGCGTGGCGCGTTATCGAGGCGGCTTGAGCGTGTTGGATTACGTCAAGATCATCAGTGTGCAGCAGGTATCGAAATCGGGACTGAAGCGGATAGGCCCGGCGGTGGCGCTGCTGGCCGAATCGGAGGGCCTAAAGGCGCATGCCGAGTCCGTCCGAGTGAGGATGAGATAGCTGTAACGCGGATGCGAAATGTGAACGGGGCGGACATGCCGAGTCCGTCCGAGTGAGGAAAAGAGCAATGCTGAACGCACGGGCAGTGGTACAGAACCTGAAGGAGTATCACCCGCCGTTGGGACGGCGCGAAGGGCTGCGGCTCGATTTCAACGAAAATGTCGGCGGATGCTCGCCGCGCGTACTGCGGGTACTGGCCTCCATTTCGACCGAAGTGCTCAACAAGTATCCGGAGCGGGAAGTAGGCGAGCTGGCGGTGGCAGGCTATCTCGGAGTCGCACTCGACCGGCTGCTGCTCACCAACGGCGTGGACGAAGCGATTCATCTGCTTTGCGAAACCTACCTCGAGCCCGGCGACGAAGCGCTGATCGTGGTGCCGACGTTTTCGCTCTACGAGATTTACGCGCTGGCGACGGGCGCAAAAGTCGTGAACGTGCAAGCCGGGGATGACTTCGCGTTTCCGGCCCGCAAGGTGTTGCGGGCAATCACTCCGGCGACGAAGTTGATCATGTTGGCGACTCCTAACAATCCGACTGGCGCGGTGGCCTCGCGTCAGGATCTGTTGGCGATCGCCGCCGCCGCTCCCAATGCGGCTTTGCTGGTGGATGAAGCCTACTGGGATTTTCACGGCGAGACGCTCCTCGACCAGGTCGGAACGGTGCCGAACCTGTTCATCGCGCGAACCTTTTCCAAGGCATTCGGACTGGCGGGGTTCCGCGTCGGCGTGCTGATTGGCGACGCGGCGCAGATGAAAATGGTGCGCCGCGTGGGCTCGCCCTATAACGTCAACGGAGTGGCGCTGGCTTGCCTTACCGAGGCACTCACCGACCAGGAGTTCATCACCAGCTACGTCAGCCAGGTGCGGGAGGGCCGGACGCGGCTCGAGCAGTTCTATGGCGAGCGAAACATCCCCTTCTGGCCGAGTCGCGCTAATTTCGTGCTCGCCTATTTTGGCGACTACCGAAAGCCGTTGGTGGAGGAGATGCGGCGCAGAGGAATCCTGGTGCGCGACCGCAACAGCGATCCGGGCTGTGCCGGATGCGTTCGCATTACGGTGGGCACGCGCCCGCAGACGGACCGTCTGCTGCGTGAGCTGAGCGAAGCTTTCGAGGCCATCGGCTTTAAACCGCAGCCCCGCCTTGTCGCCGGAACCGGCTCTTGCCACGTGGAGAGCGGCTCCAATCAGTCAGCGACTCCCATAGCAGATGGCTGTTATGGCGCCGGGGAGGTGCGGCGATGAGACAGGAGAGCCCCCGGCTAAAAAACTCGCCGCCCACAACCGCCAACCGTGCTTCTCCAAAGAACTCTCGGCGCGCACGGCTGAACTGGTTACGCGATCCGTTAAGAACCGCTGGTAGCCAGGGTGAGGTGTTCGTATGAGAAGCGCACGTTTAGAGCGCAAGACGAATGAAACCGACATACGGCTGCTGCTGAAGATCGACGGCCGCGGCACCTACAAGGTTGCGACCGGCATTCGTTTTTTCGATCACATGCTGGAACTGTTTGCCCGGCACGGCGGTTTCGATCTCGAACTCTCCTGCAAGGGCGATCTCGATGTCGATCAGCACCACACGGTGGAAGACGTCGGCATCGCCCTCGGAGAAGCCTTCGAGCGCGCGCTGGGAGATAAAAAGGGAATCCTGCGCGCGGGGTACTTCCTGATGCCGATGGATGAGACCCTGGGATTGGCCGCAGTCGATTTTGGCGGGCGCACGGCGGCGGTCGTGGAACCGAACGTCAAGGTCAGGTACGTGGGCGATTTGCAGTCGGAGCTGGTCTTTGATTTCTTCGAAGGCTTCGCGCGCGGCGCCCGCGCCAACGTGCATCTGAAGGTGCTCTACGGGCGCTCGAGCCACCACAAAATCGAGGCGCTGTTCAAGGCCTTCGCCCGGGCGTTGCGCGTGGCCTGCTCGAAAGACAAGCGGCTGGCAAAGATGCTTCCCAGTACGAAGGGGTTGTTGTAATGGGTCGGGTGTCGCGAATCTCGTGTCGTGTCCCAGAAATTCGCGCAATAAATCTTTGACGTGTCATCCTGAGGTCGCGTCGCTTTCCGCGACCGAAGGATCTGCTTTGTTAGCAAACGCAGCAGATCCTTCGTTTCGCTCAGGATGACACCCTGAAACTTAGGCAGCGAACTTACGGGACAGAACACTCGCAGGGGAGAGCAAAGTGATCATTACGATTATCGACTATAAGGCCGGCAACATCGGCTCGGTGCAGAAGGCGGTTCGCCAACTCGGCTACGAAGCGCTCATGACGGAAGACCCGGACGTGATTCGCAAGGCCGCGCGCATCCTTCTGCCCGGCGTCGGACACTTCAGCGCCACGCGCCGCCTGAACGAGTCGGGCATGCGGCCGGCGATTGAGGAAGCGATTGCCCGCGGCACCCCTTGCATGGGCATTTGCGTCGGGCTGCAATGGATGTTCGAGGGCTCGACCGAAGCGCCGGGGGTGAGCGGACTGGGCTGCTTCCGCGGCTGCTGCGACCGCTTTCACACCGATCTCAAGGTGCCGCACGTGGGCTGGAACAGTCTGCGGCGCACCGGCGATTCGCAACTGCTGAAGGGCGTCCCCGGCGAAGCGTTTGTCTATTTCACGCATTCGTATCGCGCGCCCGTGGTGGACGGCGTGATTGCGACGACGACCTACGGCGAGGAATTCGGATCGATGGTGGAACGCGGCAACGTCTTCGGCGTGCAGTTTCACCCGGAAAAATCGGGAGAAGCGGGGCTGCGCATTTTGAAGAATTTCTGCGAGGTGGCATGCTGACCAAACGCATTATTGCCTGTCTGGACGTGACCAACGGTCGCGTGGTCAAGGGCGTGCAGTTCCTCGATCTGCGCGATGCCGGCGATCCGGCGGAGTTGGCGCGGCGCCACGCCGAGAGCGGCGCCGATGAAGTCGTGCTGCTCGACATCACGGCGACGCATGAGTCGCGGCCCATCCTGATCGACGCCGTGCGGCGCGCGGCGCGTGAATTGTTCGTTCCGTTCACCGTCGGCGGCGGAGTGCGCACGCTGGCCGATGCCGCCGTGCTGTTTGAGGCCGGCGCCGACAAGATCACCATGAACTCGGCGGCCGTACGCACTCCGGAGCTGATCACCGAGGTGGCCGAACGCTTCGGCTCGCAGGCGGTGGTGGTTGCCATCGATGCCAAGCGCGGCCAGACTCCGGTCGAGCAAGCCGAGGTGTACGTCTCCGGCGGCCGCATTCCGACCGGGCTCAAGATTCTGGACTGGGCGCGTGAAGTGGAGAGGCGCGGCGCGGGCGAAATCCTGCTGACCTCCATGGATCGCGACGGCACGCAGATCGGTTTCGATTGCCCGCTGACGGCGGCGGCGGCGCGCGCGGTTTCCATTCCGGTGATTGCCTCCGGCGGCGCGGGAAACGGCGAGCACTTCGTCGACGTTTTCAAGGCTGGCTGTGCCGATGCCGCGCTGGCCGCCTCGATCTTTCACTTCGGCATTCACGATGTTCGCGAGCTTAAGCGGTTACTGCAGGAGAATGGCATTCCGATGAGGCTTCCATGCTGATTCCTTCCATTGATCTGATGGGCGGCAAGATCGTCCAGTTGGTGCAGGGCGACCGCAAGGCGCTGGAATTTGACAACTTTGAATACTGGGTCGAGCGCTTTATTTCCTATCCCGATGGTGCAGTTGATCGACCTCGACGCGGCCATGGGCAAGGGCTCGAATGAAGCGCTCGTCGGGCAGTTCTGCGAGCGGCTGCCGTGCCAGGTCGGCGGCGGAATCCGCTCGGTCGAGGCCGTGCACCGCATGTTTCGCGCCGGAGCCAAGAAGGTGATCGTGGGCTCCGCGCTGTTGAAGGACGGCGCGGTGAACCTGGAAGCGGCGCAGCAGTTCGCGAGTGCGGCGGCGGCGGCGCGGCTGATCGTTGCCGTGGATGCGCGCGGAGGCAAGGTCAGCATTCACGGCTGGAAAAAAGATATCGACCTCACTCCCGAGCAGATGATGCGCGAAACCGAACCTTATTGCGGAGGCTTTCTCTACACCCACATCGACACCGAAGGGCTGATGAAGGGAATCCCCATGGACGTCATCCAGCGGCTGCGCGCCGACCACCAAGCGCAAGCTGATCGCCGCCGGCGGAATCCGCAGCCAGGAAGAGATCGACCAGTTGCACGCCATGGGCGTGGATGCCGTGGTCGGCATGGCGCTCTACACCGGAGCGCTGAAGGCGTAAGCAAGTTACTTGCAATCGTTAAACATGCGGCTACTCTGGAGCCTTTAGGACCCGAAGTGAATGAGGAAGATGAAACAGTCTTTTGTTCTGACCCATTCTTCGAATGCTGGAAACCTCCTTTGCGCTTCCGTGCTCCTGCTCAGTGGGTGGTAAGCCCGTCATCACGAGATAGATGGGCGCACAGATGTAATCGTCTCGACTGCGGCCGACAAACCAATTAGGGCATGGCTTTCGACATAACTCCGCGCCTTTTTGTTCAGTGCTCCACGGAAGGGCTTTACGTCTACATCAACAATGGGACAGCAGCTGCTGTGGAGAGCACGACGGGCGAGCATACCATTCTCGTGCGCTATGACAAGGGGCAGGCGACCAGAGTGTGGGCTGAACTAACAACTCGAAGGGGCTATTTCGCAGGGAACGCCTTAATGGTGCCGAAGGACCCCCTTTCACACAATCGATTAGTTTAGATTCACCCCGTGTTAACGCTCACGTAAAGCGGAGACGACTTTCAATCTCATCGGTCTTCGTAAAGTTCTGCTCGCACAGCGAGCGTGCGCAGGCATGGTGAAACAGGCCGAGGCTCCTCTTCCGCTCCCACCGAAGGCGTGTGAAGACTTCGAGCGAGGCCGCCGTGATGGAATGCCGGAGGAGTGCGCAAAGGCTATCGCCGAATTTGATAAAGACAAGCTGAATGCGCTCCATACGCCGAAAAAGCCCTTTGGCAAAGGCCGCCAAAGTGCGACAAGTTTAATCATTGGGACTATCGCGAATCGAAGCAATACGCTGAAGTCTTAATCGAAAAATGGCGGGCGGCCCACCTCACGCGCTTTTCGTAGGTAGTTGGCTTCTTGTGTATGCGCCTCGCCCTGGGAATTGCAGCAGTTTCACAAAGCTCAACAGTTCCGCGCCCTTAGCGCCCAACCCAGCCCCTCTCGCATCTAATCTAGCTGTAAGGGCTCGCCGTACCCTGTTTGCCTCCAGCGGCACTGCCGGACTACCCTATTCTGGTGGTGGGTCGCCTAGCAGATGTCGGCATAGGGCGGGGCAGTCGCGGCCCGCTTCTCAATTACATCTAAGTTTCCACAGGAGCACTCTATTGCAAACTCATGCAATGCCATCGGCTGAGCTGGCCAGCGTTGAGAGCGAACAGCGAGACAAAGTATTCGATGCTTTTCGGCGTTGGGGCTACGTGCGGGCGGATCTGGACCCGCTCGGGAACTTATGTCGGAGAAGAGCATCCGGAGTTGAACCTGACGGGCCCGCTGGCCGACGAGGCGCGGCGCATTTACTGCGGCACCGTGGGCGCCGAGTTCATGCACATGCCCGATCCCGAGCGGCGGAACTGGGTGCGCGAGCGCATGGAAGCCGAAGCCGAGCCGGTCGATCGCGAGCGCATCCTGACGCAGTTGGTCGAGGCCGACATCTTCGAGCAGATGTTGCAGACGCTTTACATCGGAACCAAACGCTTCTCGCTGGAGGGCGACACCGCGCTGATTCCGCTGCTGGAGGAAGCGCTGCAAGTGGCCGTGGAGCACGGCGCCGAAGAATGCGTGATGGCCATGCCCCATCGCGGACGCCTCAACGTGGTGGCGCACTCCGTGGGACGGCAGACGGCCGATATTTTCGCCGGCTTCGAGGACGTGGACCCGCGCAGCACGCTCGGCGGCGGAGACGTGAAATATCACCAGGGCGCGACCAACATTCGCGAGATCAACGGCCGTTCGGTTGAAATCCATCTGGTTTCCAATCCCAGTCATCTGGAAGCCGTCGACCCGGTTTGCATAGGCCGGGTGCGGGCCCACCAGACGCGCCGCGGCAAAATCGGAAAGCAACGACATTTCCCGCTCATCATGCACGGCGATGCGGCCTATGCCGGACAAGGCGTTTGGGCCGAGACGCTCAACCTGAGCTATCTGCGCGGCTACACGGTCGGCGGCACCGTCAACATCATCGTCAACAACCTGATCGGCTTCACCGCCAACCCCGCGGAGGTGTGCTCCACGCACTTTGCCTCCGATATGTCGAAGCGCTTGCCGATTCCCATCTTCCACGTCAACGCGGAAGATCCGGAAGCGGTGGTTCGCGTCGCGCGCTGGGCGGTGGAATACCGCTATCAGTTCGCCTCCGACGTGGTGATCGACCTCATCGGCTACCGGCGGCACGGCCACAGCGAGGTCGACGACCCGACGATCACGCAGCCCATCGTCTATCGCAAAATCAAGGAGCATCCTCCGCTATACGAGATTTACGCCCGCCGCATCGGCGCCGACGCCTCCCCGCAGGTCGAGCGGGTGCGGACCACGATGCAGGAAGCCAAGAAGCAGGCGCAGCAGATGAAGAAAAAGCCGCTGCTTTACGAGCTGCCGAGCTATTGGGACGCCTACAAAGGAGGTCTTTACTCGCCCGCCCTGGAAGTGAAGACCGCTATCGACGCGGAGCAAATCGCTCGCCTGGGCAGCAAGCTCACGCAATATCCGCCGGACTTCAACATCCATCCCAAGGTCAAGAAGCTGCTGGAGCAGCGGCTGGAAATGGCCAAGGGCAAACTCCCCATCGACTATGGCATGGCCGAGGCATTGGCCTTCGCTTCGCTCGCCATGCAGGGGACTCCGATCCGGCTCAGCGGACAGGACAGCCGGCGCGGCACCTTCAATCATCGGCACTCATGTTTGATCGACGTGGAAGACGAGCACGAATACGTTCCGCTCTGTCATCTCTCGCCGGAGCAGGCGCGGGTCGAGATCTATAACTCGGAGCTTTCCGAGGCCGCCGTGCTGGGTTTTGAATACGGTTACAGCCGCGACTATCCCGAGGCGCTGGTGATGTGGGAGGCGCAGTTCGGCGATTTCGCCAATGGCGCGCAGATCATCATCGACCAGTTCATCAGCGCCGGAGAAGAAAAGTGGGGCCTGCTCACCGGCTTGGTGATGCTGCTGCCGCACGGCTATGAAGGCCAGGGACCGGAGCACTCCAGCGCCCGCATCGAGCGCTATCTGCAACTCTGCGCCCGCGACAACATGCAGGTCTGCCAGCCCTCCAGCGCGGCGCAATATCTTCCATCTGCTGCGCCGGCAGGCCATGCGCACGTGGCGCAAGCCGCTGGTCTGCTTCACGCCCAAGAGCATGCTGCGGAATCCGCAGGCGATGAGCCCGCTCTGCGGCGTTCACCGGCGGACGCTTTCAGCTGGTGATCGCCGACGAGCAGGTGCCCGATCCGAAGCGCATCCTGCTGTGCAGCGGCAAGATTGGCCACGAGCTGGTGAATGAACGCAAGCGCCGCAACGATCAGGAGACGGCCATCGTCTTTGTCGATCAGCTTTATCCTTTTCCGGAAGCCGAGATTGCGGAGTTGATGAAGCGCTACGCCCATGCCAGCGAGATCGTCTGGGTGCAGGAAGAACCGGCCAACATGGGCGCGCTTTGGTTCGTCATACCGCGCCTGCGCCGCACCATCACCAATCATCCTGTGCGCTCGGTGAAGCGGGCGGCGGCGGCCAGTCCGGCAACCGGTTCGGCCAAGGCCCACGCCATGGAGCAGAAGACGTTGCTCACGCTGGCATTTGAGAGTTGAGGCGTTAGGCGGCGTCTGAGCCGCCTGCCGAAATCCTGAGCGAAGCGAAGGATCTGGCGTTAGGCGGGCGTGAGCGCCATCGGGTAGCCGCGCAGACTTCGCCATGACAGTCTGATATGTCGGAATATAACTACTGGGGAATCGCTGCTGCTCACTCCGATCTGTCGGCCCCTTTCGTACTCTTAACGCTTACGAACTCTCTTGAAACATTTTCGCCGGAAACGAATCTGATTGTAGTGGAGGCGTCTAGCCATGGTGATCCGTAAGTCTTCCGAGATTGCGAGTTCCGAGATTACCCCGAAGCCGGTGTACCTGAACCGGCGGAACTTCATGATGGGCTCGCTGGCCTTGGGAGCGGCGGCGCTGGCCGGTCACAAGCTGTACCGGGCGTTCGCTCCGGAAGCGGCGCAGCGCCGGCGGAGCAAGCTGCAATATCAGAAGAGCGGATTCAGCACCAGCGAAAAGCTGACCCCGCTGAATGACATGACCCACTACAACAACTTCTACGAGTTCTCCACCGACAAAGACGGCCCGGCGCAAGCTGGCGGGCTCGTTTCAGCCGCTGCCCTGGAGCGTCTCCGTCGAAGGCCTGGTGCAGAAGCCGAAGACCTACGACATGGATGCGTTGCTGAAGCTCGCCCCGTTGGAAGAGCGCATCTACCGCCTGCGCTGTGTCGAAGGCTGGTCGATGGTGATCCCGTGGACCGGGTTTCCGCTGAGCGCGCTGATCAAGCAGGTCGAGCCCACCGCCAAGGCGCAGTTCGTCGAGTTCACCACGGTTCTGCGTCCCAATCAGATGCCCGGCCAAAAGCGCGACGTGCTCGATTGGCCGTATGTCGAAGGTTTGCGGCTCGACGAGGCGATGAATCCGCTGGCGATTCTTGCGGTGGGGCTTTACGGCGAGACGCTGCCCAACCAGGACGGCGCGCCGATACGGCTTGGTGGTCCCCTGGAAGTATGGCTTCAAGAGCGCCAAGTCCATCGTCAAGATCAAGTTCGTAGACTACATGCCGAAAACCGCGTGGAACAAAGCCGCGCCCAACGAGTACGGCTTCTATTCCAACGTGAACCCGCAAGTCGATCACCCGCGATGGAGCCAGGCGCAAGAGCGTCGCCTCGGCGAGTTCTTCAAACGGCCGACGCTCATGTTCAACGGCTACGGAGACCAGGTGGCAAGTCTCTATTCCGGCATGGACCTGCGGAAGTGGTTCTGAGCGCTCGCGGCCTGCATCTTAGAATAGAGGCGGTAAGCGGCTCAGGCAGTTGAGCCGACTGGCTGAAACCCAATGCGAAATCGTACGTTGAAACCGATCGTCTTTACCTTGGCTCTCGTCCCGCTGCTTCGGCTGGCTGTGCTGGGATTGCTCGGCGAACTGGGCGCCAATCCGATTGAAATGATTACCCACCAGACCGGCCTCTGGGCGCTGACCCTGCTGCTGGTAACGCTCGCCATAACTCCCGTCAGGCGGGTTACAGGCCAGCTATGGCTCATCCAGTACCGCCGCATGCTCGGCCTCTTTGCGTTTTTCTATGCAGTGCTGCACATGCTCACCTATGTGTGGCTCGATCAGTTTTTCAATGTCCACTCGATGTTAAAAGACATTGTCAAGCGCCCGTTTATCACCATGGGAAGCGCCGCTTTCCTGATGCTTGTGCCGCTTGCTCTTACCTCGACGCAGCGCGCCATACGCCGGCTTGGCCGGCGCTGGCAGCAGCTTCATCGCCTTGTTTATTTCAGCGCTGTGGCGGGAGTCATTCATTTTCTCTGGCTGGTGAAGAAGGACATCCGCCAGCCGATGATCTATGCCTTCGTGCTGACGGCTTTGCTTGGCTACAGGGTTTTCACCGCGGCTCTCAAGCGTTACAGCTCCCGGCAGGCTCCGCCAGCGGCTTCACAGGCTGCTGAAAAACGCGCCGAAGCACCAAGCGAGGCGCTACCGAACGTGTAACCCACAGAGCTACTGCGCAATCGCTTGCATGCTTACATCAGAGTAAGGGCTGTTTTTCAGTAGCCTGTCAGTCGCGCCAGTGCCGGCGGGCGGAAACGACTGAGGCGGTACTGTCCTTCAGCTACTCTCGATCTCGCCACCCGGCACCGCTTTGCCCGCAGCAGCACTCGCCTGCTCTACCTGCATCTAATTTTGCAGCGTCTGCCATGACTTCCACGGGAGAGGTCAACACAAATTCGCCTCTGGACTCATTCAACAGCGAGAAGTCGGTCCAGGCGATCGCGGAGGCCCCGGGTGCTTTGTCCAGCATGTCACGAGGAAAATCCCGATAGGAACCGCTTTTGCGGCCAGTGCGGAACGCCGTTGCGCGGGAGTGCAAGCGGCGCTGGAACGGCATCCTTTCCGTTGCAGGACGTCATCGCGCAGCCCCCGCGCGGCTCCAACGGCGATGCCGGCTTGCCTGGTCCTGATCCGCGCGAAAGTCTTTCGAAAGACGGCCAACGAGATCCTCGTCCTTGGACAGTTGAACCACTGCCGAAAGAGGTGATCGACTACGACAACGGGCTTCCGCTGCTGGCCGAGCCCGGAATGGATCGCCGGCGCCAAACCCCCGAGTCGGTTCGCCAGGCCATGCAAAAGGCTTGGGGGAACGCCGTAGAAGCGCCTGAGCCCGAAGCGGATTTGAGTCGTTATCTCGATTTCACGCCCGCTCATCACAACGAATCCGCCAGTCTTTCCGGACCTTCTTTTCTGGGCCTGAGCGGCGACGCCGAACCCCCGGAGAGCGAGAAGTCGAAGGTCAGAAAATGGCCGCGGTATGTCGCAACGGTTGTCGTCAGCGCCTTCATTGCAGCGCTTATTGTGGCGGCGGTCATGCACTGGCCAGCGGTTAGCGGCACAGCCTCTCGGGTTTACGGCGCCGCCTCTCGCTATGCGCGGGTTGGAGCAATTTACGTGCAGATGCTGAGGACCGGCAAGGCAGACTCGTCAACTAAGAACACCGAGCCGTCGAGTGCGAGCGCTGGCCCCGCCGCGTCCAACGAAAAAGCCGCTCCCGATTTCGTCGTAGAGCAGCATCCGGCGCAACCGGCTACGGCGCAAACGCCTTCAGTGCCAAGCGAGGGGCCGACGACGGCGGAAAAAACGACGGCGAAACCCGTTGCTCCAGAATCGCCCGCGACTACGGCTCCCACGACGAATGTGGACGCGAAAGCCGAAAGCGGCGACAGCACCGGACAGAACCAGGCAGTTAAGCCCAAGCCTAGTGCGACCGGAGGACCCCGGCCCGCCGCTGAACCGTCGAAAGCCGTCTCGCCCAAGCCCTCCGCCCGGCAATCCTCAAAGCCGGTGGCCGGGCAAGGGGAGTACCAGCAGGCGTTGGCGACCACCAATCCTGAGGTCGCCAGGGCGCTGTTGTGGCGCGCCACCGCCCTGGGCAATTCCGACGCGCAGGTCCGTCTCGCGGATATGTACATCTACGGTCAGGGTGTGCCGCAGAACTGCGACCAGGGATTGATTTTGCTGCGTTCGGCGGCGCAAAAGGCAAACGCCCAGGCGCAAGGCAAACTGGGAGCGCTTTACGCGACCGGCAAGTGCGTCTCGCAGGATCGTGTCCAGGCCTATCGCTGGCTGACGCGGGCTATCAATGATGGCCAGCAAAGTGAGTGGACGGAAAAGAATCGGGAGATGATATGGCGGCAGATGTCACCCGAAGAGCGCTCCAGGGCGGTAACCGCGACTCGCTAAACCAGTCCGCACCCCTTCGGTCGCTCAGAACCGTCGCTAGCTCGGGCTGTGCTTATTGGAGGAACTCTGGGCGATTCGCCTCTCGAGAAATTCAACGTGATCCTTTTCATACGAGGCCAGTTCCCTGTACAGATTGCGTAAGCGGAAGTCGGCAGTCACGCCAGCCAGTTCGGCGTAGAAGCTCCGCGCATTGTTTTCAGCCGCCAGAGCAACCTGAAAGGCCCTTTCCCGCGCACTCGGCTTGGCGGGGTCCTCGTAGTCGTCGAAGAGATTGCCGGATTCCAACCGCGGAACCTCAATCAGCTCCTGCAAATCGTCTTCCGTCAGCACGCAGGATGCGTTGCCGTAGCGCTCCATGTAGCGCTGCTGGAGCAGCGTGCTGTGGTGGCGCTCTTCGGCCGCCATGTCCCAGAAAACGCTGGCGATCTCAAGCGATTGCACGTCGCGGAACTCGGCGAACATCTCGGCAAAGCGGTGGTAAACCTCGGCGTTGCGCTCCTCGATGAAGATGGCGACGTGCAAAGCCTCCTGCGGCGTCAGGCTGGTAAAAGTTCTCTTCATGGCGTGTGGCCCCATCCACCGACACAGACCTATGCGTCGTTTAGACGGCATCTCTGGAGGAAAGGCCGTATGTGTCAGAGAATGTCCTGCATTCCGGCGCTGCATAGTGCCAGATTGGAACGGGGCCGTCCTTGAACGTTAACCACCCGCCGGGCATAGATGGCTGCTTCTCAATCGCGACAATAAACACCCCTCGTGAGCGTCATCCTGAGCGCAGCGCTGGGGTCCCCAGCGACGGTCGCTTTTGCCGTTGCTGGGGTGGAAGCCGGGGTTCCCAGCGACGGTCGCCTTTGCCGTTGCCGGGGGTGGAGAAGCGAAGGATAGGCTTCTTCTCGCGCGCCTATGCCTGGTAGTTTCTCCCAATGGGCGTGTCTGCGCCCGCCTCCTCCTCTGGAACAAGCCTTGGCCAAACCCAAACCGGCAAGATAAGTCTAAATAATACATACATTTAAATGTTAAGCATGGGGTATCTCAATTTCTGCATCCTACCTGCCGTAAAATTGATCTAAAAGTTGACAGTATTTGACTCAAGTTCTATCATCAATTTGTTATAAGGGCAGAGTCGAGCGATTCAATCAGGCAAGACGATTTCCAGCAGGAGGCAGGTTTCCAATGGCGAAGATTATAGGCATCGACCTGGGCACTACCAACTCGGTCGTGGCGGTTATGGAGGGTGGCGAGCCCAAGGTCATCGCCAATGAAGAGGGCGGGCGCACCACACCTTCGGTTGTGGCGTTCACCAAGACGGGCGAGCGCCTGGTGGGCCAGGTCGCCAAGCGGCAGGCCATAACCAATCCCGAAAACACGATTTACTCCATTAAGCGCTTCATGGGGCGGCGCTTCGATGAAGTCAGCGAAGAAATGAAAATGGTCCCCTACAAGGTCGTGCAGTCGGGCGACCACGTAGCCGTAATGGCGCAGGGCAAGGAACACACCCCGCCGCAGATTTCGGCCATGATCCTGCAAAAGCTGAAGAAGGCGGCTGAGGATTATCTGGGCGAGTCGGTAACTGAAGCGGTGATCACGGTTCCGGCTTATTTCAACGACGCGCAGCGCCAGGCGACGAAAGACGCCGGCAAGATAGCCGGTCTCGACGTCAAGCGAATCATTAACGAGCCGACGGCGGCGGCGCTCGCTTATGGCTTGGACAAGAAGAAGAACGAGACCATTGCGGTCTACGACTTCGGTGGCGGCACCTTCGATATTTCGATCCTCGAGGTCGGCGAAGGGGTTGTCGAGGTGAAGTCGACCAATGGCGATACGCACTTGGGCGGCGACAATCTTGACCAGCGCCTGGTCGATTGGCTGATCGAGGAGTTCAAGAAGGACGAAGGGCTGGATCTGCGCGGCAAGGGCAACGAGATGGCGCTGCAGCGTCTGCGCGACGCGGCTGAGCGGGCCAAGATCGAGCTCTCGACCACGATGCAGACCGAAATCAATCTGCCGTTCATCACGGCCGATGCCTCTGGTCCGAAGCACCTGGTCAAGACCTTGACGCGCACCAAGATGGAAGAGATGGTGCGTGACATCGTGGATCGTTCGGTTGCGCCCTGCCGCCAGGCAATGAAGGACGCGGGCGTTACTGCCGATAAAATTGACGAGGTCGTGCTGGTTGGCGGGCAGACACGCATGCCGTTCATCCAGAACCTGGTAAAGACTCTGTTCGGCAAGGAGCCGCACAAGGGCGTCAACCCGGATGAAGTGGTTGCCGTCGGCGCGGCCATCCAGGGCGGCGTGCTCGGGGGAGAGGTGAAAGACCTGCTCCTGCTTGATGTTACTCCGCTGACGCTGGCGATCGAGACGCTGGGCGGCGTGGCGACGCCGATGATTCCGCGCAACACGACGATTCCGACCCGCAAGACGGAAACGTTCTCGACCGCGGCCGATAACCAGACTTCCGTCGAGATTCACGTGCTGCAGGGCGAGCGTCCGATGGCGGGCCAGAACCGCACCTTGGGCAAGTTCCATCTGACCGGACTGCCGATGGCGCCGCGCGGCGTGCCGCAGATCGAGGTGACGTTCGACATCGACGCCAATGGCATTCTGAACGTTACGGCCAAGGACATGGCTACCAGCAAGGATCAGAAGATCACCATCACGTCGTCTTCCGGTCTGAGCAAGGAAGAAGTCGAGCGCATGGCCAAGGAAGCCGATGCGCACGCAGCCGAGGACAAAGGCAAGCGCGAAGAGATCGAGACTCGTAACCAGCTCGACGGCATGGTCTACCAGACGGAAAAAATGCTGCGCGAGCACGGCGATAAGATCTCCGGCTCCGAGCGCGGCGACGTCGAGAACGCCTTGGCCGATGCGAAGAAAGCGCTGGAGGGTGGCGAGGTGCAGGCGATGAGCACGGCCCGCGATCGTCTGCAGCAGGCTTCGCACAAGCTGGCCGAGGCCATGTACAAGGCCACGGCAAGCCAGGCTCAGCCGGCAGCAGGCGCGAACGGGGCCGCGCCACACGACGGCGGCGCTGCCGCAGGCT
This sequence comes from uncultured Acidobacteriota bacterium, assembly GCA_963842345.1. Classification (GTDB taxonomy): domain Bacteria; phylum Acidobacteriota; class Terriglobia; order Terriglobales; family Acidobacteriaceae; genus CAWBRT01. Next base: position 109,553 of record CAWJGD010000030.1, on the reverse strand, counting down.
CGGCGGCAGGCGGCCAGAAAAAGGACGAGGGCGTGATCGACGCCGAATACGTGGACGTCGACGAAAAGAAGTGACCGCGCTTGGCGGGCGTGAGCGGCGCCGATTGGCGCCGCGGGAGTCCGCCGCGGTCATCCTGAGCGAGCCCGCGTAGCGGGCGAGTCGAAGGATCTCTTGCTAGCGTAGCGGGCGAGTCGAAGGACTCTCTTGCATTGGCGAGTGATTCGGCATCTATACGGGTGGGGCGTGATGAACGCCCCTTCCGCTTATTTGGAGCCGCGGGTTCCAGATAGGAAAAGAGGGAAGAGGCTATGCAGTTTCAGGTACAAGGCCAGAATTACTATTTGAAGTTTGATCCAGGCGTGGGGCGGTGGTATCTGTTGAAGCGGACGCTCGACGGATTCACTGGCATGGCGGTGCTGGATGACGGCGATGACGGCGCACGGCCGATGGAGGCTGACCTGATTCCGGAGAAGCCAGAGACCGTGCACTGAGGCGCGGATGACTGGAGTCTGTTTCTGATGTCATGCTGAGCGAAGCGAAGCATCCCGGAGATGTTGGGGGCATCAGCGAGGCTGAGAGTTTTGCCATTTCAGTTCGGCGACGAATCGGTTGGAAAGCCAGATGGCTTCAAAGGTCAGTAAAGTGTAAAGGGATGCTTCGCTTTGCTCAGCATGACAATTTGGGGGACGTAATAGGCTTTCGTCCAGAGTGCTGAAAAAAAGAACGGAAATTCTACCCAATGGCCACGACGACGGAAAAAAAGGATTACTACGCGACTCTCGGGGTAAAGAAGAGCGCCTCGGCGGAGGATATCCGCAAGGCGTTCCGCAAACTCGCGCGCAAGTACCATCCCGACGTGAATCCCGGAAACAAGACGGCCGAGGAAAAGTTCAAGGTCCTGTCGGAAGCCAACGACGTTCTCAGCGACCCGAAGAAGCGCAAAATTTACGATCAGGTTGGTTTCTATTCCGACAACATCGACTCGGCAACGGCCGAGGCTTACGCGCGTGGCGGCGGTTCGGGCTTCGGCGCCGGCGGCTTTGGCGGGTTTCCGGGAGCCGGAGGCAATCCGCGCGGTGGCCAGCGCGAGGTGCATTTCGACTTCGATAACTTCGATTACGGACAAGCCGGCGGTGGCGGAGGGCGGGGCGGATTCCGCGACATCCTCTCCAGCATCTTCGGCGCCGGCGGTGCCGCCCAGGCAGAGACAGCCGCGATGGGTGGTACCGATCTGGAGTACCAGGTTTCAATTCCTTTCTGGGAGGCGATTCGCGGCGGCAACATCCGTTTGAACATTCAGCGGCCCGGCGCGAACGGCCAGATGATTAGCGAACCGGTCGAGTTCCGCATCAAGCCGGGCACGCGCGACGGGCAGCGCATCCGGCTTGCAGGCAAAGGGAATCCCGGAATGCGCGGCGCACCGCCGGGCGATCTCTACCTGGTGGTGCATATCGATTCGCATCCGGTGTTCCGGCGCGAGGGCGACGACATCCACATCACGCTGCCGGTCATGCCGTGGGAGGCTGCCCTGGGAGCCAAAGTGGAAGTGCCCACCATCGACGGCCGGGCGCAGTTGCGCATTCCACCAGGCACGCCGAGCGGCCAGAAGCTGCGCATGCGCGAAAAAGGCGTGAAGAGCGCGACCAGGGAAGGCGGCGTCGGCGATCAGATTGTCGAGATCAAGATCGTGGCGCCCACGGTGCAGGACGTGCGCGCAAAAGAGTTGTGGCAGCAGTTGCAAAAGCTGCATCCGGAAGACCCCAGGGCAGAGCTGTGGAGCAAGATTGGGTGACCGGCTTCGATGATCGGCCAGCCGTAGAACGATAGCGCGAAGAACTCGATGACGAAACGCAAAGGCAAAGGCGCATATATGATCTCCGTGGTGGCGGAGATGTTGAGCCGTTTTGCGGGCGTGAGCGAAGCGGGAGCCCGCAGGCGAAATCCTGAGCGCAGCGAAGGATCTCGATGACGAAACGCAAAGGCAAAGGCGCATACATGATCTCCGTGGTGGCGGAGATGTTGAGCCGTTTTGCGGGCGTGAGCGAAGCGGGAGCCCGCAGGCGAAATCCTGAGCGCAGCGAAGGATCTCGATGACGAAACGCAAAGGCAAAGGCGCATACATGATCTCCGTGGTGGCGGAGATGTACGAGATTCATCCACAGACTTTGCGGCTGTACGAGCGCGAAGGTTTGCTGAAGCCGTCGCGCAGCGAAGGCAACACGCGCCTCTACACGGAAGACGACCTGAAGCGGTTGGAGTTCATTCTTTCCCTGGCGCGCGATCTCGGCGTGAACATCGCGGGCATCGGCATCATCTTGAACATGCGGGAACGCATGGAGCAGATGCAGCATCAGATGCAGGACTTTGTGCAATACGTCCAGCAGGAGGTGATGTTGCGCGCCCAGACCAATCAGCCAAAAGATGCATTGGTTCCGGTGCGGCGCAGCGCGCCCGTGGTGATTCCTCCGGCTCCCGGAGCGAATTCTTCAAGAAGACGATAGCCAGTTTCGTACAGCCTGACAGCACAGAATCTGTTCTAATGCGCTCCCATGCAGTGCGAGGGTTGGTGTATCCCAAGAACGATTATCCCAGCGTGTCACCCTGAGGAGCGTCCGCTAGGACGCGACGTGAGGGTCCATGTATTTGCTCTTCCGACCAGCGGGTGACGCCCGGCGAAATGCATAGATCGTCACGTCGGTTCGCAAGAGCGGCGAACCTCCTCACGATGACACCCGCAGCGCAGGATACAGTATTCTAGCTTCCGGCTCAGATTTCGGGCCAGCACCGCGAACGGAGTTTCTGGCCGGGCCTGGCGTGTTCGGAAGCGGTGCGGCGAGAGCTGTCGAGAGCCTCTGGTTCAACGATGCTGGCGCTTACGCGGCTGGTTTCCACCTTGTGATCGGTGTGTGCCTCGAAAGAGGGAGCAGAGACTTGGCACTTGGCGAGCCTCGGTTTCGGCGTTTTCAAACCAGACGGCATACTAGAGCACTTCCAGGGTCGCTGTATTCCTAACTATCACCGCCGGGTCCGTACGCCCGGCTGCTTCGCGGGGTATACCTTCCGCGAATTCGGTCTAACCTCAAATACCAAACGGCCGGCGAAGTGGAGGGTGCTCCATCACCGGCGCCGGCCGTACGGAACTCGCCGCAGCCGCTGCCTCAGCCGATATCGGCATAGGTTCCGAATCGAGGACAAGCTTAGCTCTCACCCTGCTTTGAGCGCATCGCTCGCCAGCAATGAACGAGTGAAACGGCCCTGCTTGGTTTCACGAGGGTTTTCGGCTGCTTGATCTGCCCGACCAAGAGCCCGGCAGCATCCTCTGTGTCCTACGTCGCCATTAGGCGCAGGAGTTTCTTACGAACCGTAAACAAGTTCACCAGGGCGCAAGCGGCGAACAACCGATTGGCATTCTTCGCCAGACCTCGATAGCGCACCTTCACGAACCCGAACTTCAACTTCAGTACCCCGAACACATGCTCCACTTTCGAGCGCACCCGCGACTTCGTCCGGTTCTTCGCCCGCTCCACTTCGTCGATCCAGATCCTTATAGCGATAACGCTGGTTGGTACAGTCCTGCGCCTGCGGCGCGACTTCCCGGATCGCCTCCGTCTGCCCGCGATAGGCTTGATCGCCCCAGACCTTCGTCTCTTCCCCGTGCAGCAACTCCGGCAGCACCGTGCTGTCGGCCACATTCGCCGCCGTTGCCACCACCGAGTGAATCATCTTCGTCTTGCTGTCCACCCCGACGTGCGCCTTCAGTCGGGTAAGGGCGGAGCGTTACCGCTCCGTCCTCCCCTGAGAACCGTACATGAGAGTCGCCCCTCATACGGCTCAGGCCTCTCAGTAGCCGTGATGGAACCCGGCATTCGCCACAGATTACGCACCGAGTCGGCGTTGGTCGAAGTATAGCAACCATGTTGGGTCGTAGGGATTCGCTGCACTTTGTATTTTTACGTGCCTCACGATAGAGACAGTCGCTGCCCCGAAAAGCCGCAAATTCTTGGCTAGGCCACAAACTGGACTAGTCGTGGCAAATACCCAGTGACGGCTGCCCTCGACGTGGAAGTATTTCTGCTTCACCCAACCGGCACTTTTCATGGGGTGCCGACGCACGGCCCATTTCCACAAGAGAAACCAAATCTGATGGTCTATCCACGAGAAGCGGGACGCAGAAACTACGTGGCGGTGATACAACGCCCAACCCCTGATAATCGGGTTGAGCGTGAGGAGCAGGTTTGCCTGCGTAGCTCCCTTGTTGCCCTTCACAACTTCCCGAACTCTGTCCAAGAGCGCCTGCACGCTCTTCTTTGCTGGTGTAATGAGCAGCTTACCAGCGTACTTACGGACATTCTGGCCAAGGAAGTCGAATCCTTGTGAGATATGGGTGATCCGGGTCTTCTCTTCCGAGAGTTCCAGACCACGTTCGGCCATGAATTGCACGACCGCCGGACGAACCTGATGTTCCAGAATTTCTTTCGAGACCCCGGTCACCACGAAGTCGTCCGCATACCTCACAACGTGAACCTTGAACCTGCGACTTGCGCGCTCCGTTGGGGCAACGCTCAAGATGACTGCCGATTCAAGTCCATCCAACGTCATATTCGCAAGCGTCGGCGAAATGATTCCCCCTTGCGGGGTTCCTGCCTCGGTTGCGAATAGGGTTCCTTCGTCGATATACCCGGACTGAAGCCACCGTCCCAAGATCGTCCTATCCATCGGAATGTTTCTTAGCAGCCATTCATGGCTGATGTTATCGAAACAGCCGCGAATGTCACCTTCTAATACCCATGCGGCCGAGTCGCGCCGCGCAAGTAAAGTGAAACATTGGCCGATGGCATCAGCGGTCGAACGCTCAGGCCGAAACCCGTATGAGTTCGGGTCTGCTCGGGTTTCCGCGACCGGTTCCAACGCGAGCTTCCAGAGAGACTGCATCGCGCGGTCGGACATAGTCGGGATGCCAAGAGGACGCTTCTTACCGTTGCTTTTGGGGATGTAGACCCGCCGGAGCGGTTGCGGTCGGTAACCGCGATGCCTCAGCGATTGCACCCCTTGTGACTTGGCTGCCGGGGTCGACCAGATCCTGCCATCGACACCCGGTGTTCTCTTGCCGCGATTCTCTGTCACTCGCTTCACGGCGAGCATCTTGCCGCTGTGCGAGCGGGTCAGCAGGCGTTGCAAGGCTTTCACCTTGCCCCATCTGCTTTCCTGTGTTGCCTTAGCGATACGCACCTGAAGTCGTCTCACTTCTGCCTGGATACGATGCCATTCAGCCTGCAGCCATATCCGTTCGGAGTGCGAAGGTGCACCAGCACCCACCTCTACCGTTCGCGCCGTAGTGGAGGATGCCGTCATCTGCTTTCCTTCGTATAACGATTGCTCAAGTTCTCTCGCCATGAAAGACCTTGCGGAAGTCTGCTCACTTGCGCGCCGGACCATGTATTAGCCCGTATCCTCCCGATTGCCGGAAGGCCTTAGCTTTCTCCGCATTCCTCTACCCGCAGCGCCAACAGCGTTCCTTGCGGTTCGCCTGCCATCTCCGGCGGCACTACGGGCTTACCCTGTTCCACATATATTTCAGAGCGAGGCGGGCCCCTCCATTTCGCCGGCGGCCTACTGCCCACGACGGATCATCGGTAACGATCCGTGCCTTGCCGCGCACCTTTTGGTTCAAGCCTATCGGCACCTTTGGCTTGTCTGGTATGACGACGTTTATCAGAGGTTCACATTTGTTGGCCGTAGTCGCTCGTCCCTAGCCCCTTTCCGCCTTGGTGCTGGCAGAGTCCGCCTTACCTCACGGCTTGGCGTACCGATGGAATCGGCGGGTACATTGTCTCCGGAGCTTCACACGGGGCTGTTACCGGCTCCGCATGTCCGGGTAGGGAACGGTTGGTGGAACAACCGGTTTCATCAGGTATTTCCCGTGAAACAGAAATAAATGCGATTTTCAGGTCGCACTCCCGAAGTACCATTGCTTGCCTTTCTTCGTCTGGTGCATCTCCGGGTCACGCTTCCTGCTCGCTGGTTCTTCGTCGAGCACGGCGCATGAATGATGGTCGCGTCCACGATCGTCCCGGTCGTGATCCGTACCCCCTTGCTCTGCAAATGCAAGTTCACCGCCTCCAGCATCTCCCCGCCCAGACTGTGCTCTTCCAGCAGATGGCGGAACTTGCACACCGTGGTCTCGTCCGGCACCGGCTCGCACCCCAGATCGATGCCCACGAACTGCCGCATCACCACCGAGTCGTACAACGCCTCCTCCACCGCCGGGTCCGCCAGGTTGAACCACTGCTGCAGAAAGTAAATGCGCAACATCCGCTCCACGCCGACTGGCGGACGCCCGTTGCCCGGCTTCGGATAATGCGGCTCGATCAAGGCGCACATCTTGCTCCATGGCACCACCTGCTCCATCTCTTCCAGAAACAGCGCACGCCGCGTCTTCTTGCTGTACCGCTCGAATCCGTTCGCCATGGCCAGTGTCCTCTGCTTCATTTTCAGAGTCTCTGGCTACTTCACTTAACACACTGGCGTTGTGGAAATGAAGAACTAAATCAGAGTCTCCTTAGCTTTGCTCTAAGGCGCTCGCAGTGAGGGTTGTCACAGCCGCAGGTGACCTTTTCTCGGTCTTGACCGGAGCGTGGTCCGTGGGCCGCCATCGCTGATTGCGTGTTGCGGGCCGCAGCGGTTTGAGAAATAATCGAAATGTTGCTCCCCGGAATGAGACGACGCTTGCGTTGGCCGAACTCTTATCGATATCTGACCAGGTTGAACGCTCCTACCTCCGAAGTTGACCGTCTGCGGACGGAGCGTGCACTCGGGCTCGCTCGGGCCATGCTGTCCGGCCTGATGCTGTTGGCTATCTATGTGGATTCGCGCCGGGCGGCCAGCTTCACTCCCCTGGTTTATCTGACGGTGGGCGCCTGGGTACTCTATAGCTGCGTCGTTGTCATCTGGCTTTACTATCGGGAGAGTTCGCCGCCGAGTCGAGCCCTGCACCTGTTCGACATTCTGTGGATCATTCTGATCACCTGGCTTACCCAGGGGCCTTTCTTTACGCTGTTCACGTTCAGCCTGGTGGCCGCCGGCTTCCGCTGGGGTTTGCCGGAGACCATGGGTACGGCTGCCATCAATGTCGTTATCTTGAACATCGAGGCATTTTTCGGCAAGGGGACAACCGGGTCCTTTCAAGACCTGCTGCAAGGTCACTTCGAGGTCAACCGGTTGATCGTGCGTTGCGCGTTCCTGGCCGTGCTGGGGCTGCTGATTGGGATGGGAGCGGAAGATGCGAAGGAGCGCCGCGCCGAAGCGGCCATGGTGAATCGCTTGCTGCACTCTGTCCGTCCGGAGGCTGGACTGACGAGCAGCATGCAAATCGTTTTGTCGGAATATGCGCGCCTGTTCTCCGCCAAACGTGCCTACGTGGCGATCAAGGAGCTGACCACCGATAGAGTTCTGGTCTGGCACTTGGAGGCTTTTTTACCTGACGCCAAGCCGCATATGCGCGAGATTCCGTCCGCCGAGGCGGATGGTTATATGCTTCGGGAGTTGCCCAAGACTTTCTACTGCCGGCAACTTCACGAGCGCGCGCAGATGAATTGGTTGGAAGGCGGAGTGGTGCGCAGCAGAGAGATGGATGCGCTGCCGAGCGTCGCATTCGCCCGCGACCCGGTTCGCTCGATGGTTTGTGTCGCCAATGAGATGGGGGACCAGTGGTTCGCCCGGCTCGTGCTCATCGACGCGCGGGTTGGCGAAAGGCGCGAACGAGAACTTAGGTTTGCGGAAAGCCTGGCAAGGCAGGCAACGTCGGCGTTTTACAGTCTCTTCCTGATTCGCCGCTTGCGTTCGCGAGCGGGCGCGATGGAACGGGCACGGGTCGCGCGCGAACTGCATGATGGCGCCATTCAAAGCTTGATCTCCGCCGAAATGCGCGCTGACGTGTTACGCAGGCGCGCCGAGCGGGGCACGGACGGGCTGGCGCCCGAACTGGCCGAGCTCCAGCACTTGCTGAGGAGAGAGGTGCTGAACCTGCGCGACCTGATGCAGCAGATGCGCCCCGTGGATCTTACGCCCGAGCAGTTGCTGGATTACATTGCGGATACTGTGGACCGCTTCCGGCGCGATACGGGAATCGAAGCCAGCTTTGTGTCTGACCTGCAGGACGTGCACGTCAGTTCGCAGATCTGCCGCGAATTGGTGCGCATTGTGCAGGAAGGGCTGGTGAATATTCGCAAGCACTCCAAGGCGACGCACGCGATTGTGGGCATAACCCGGCGCGAGAGCGGCGTTCTACTGTTGACCATTTCAGATAACGGCCGCGGATTTGAGTTTGAGGGACGAATCTCGCCGGAAGAGCTTGCCAACACCACCAAGGGGCCAATGATCATCAAGGAACGAGTTCGTGGCATTGGCGGGCAGCTCAGCATAGAATCGATTCCAGGGCGTGGTTCCCGGTTGGAAATCGCCCTGCCACCGAAAGGAAAGTCCGCTCATGGATAACAACGCTTCCAAGATCCGCATTCTTATCGCCGACGATCATGCGATCTTTCGCGACGGCCTTCGCCGTCTCTTGGAGTCAGAGCCTGAGTTCGAGGTGGTGGGCGAGGCCGCCGATGGCGCCGAGGCTGTTACCCAGACTCAGCAACTCCGCCCCGACATTCTTCTGCTGGATCTGGCAATGCCTCGCATGCCCGGGCTGGAAACGTTGCGGGAACTTGCGGCTCAACACGCTGAAGCGCGGGTGATACTGCTGACCGCCGCGGTAGAAAATCGCCAGATGGTTGAGGCCTTACAGATCGGCGCGCGCGGCGTGGTGATGAAAGAAGCCGCCACGCAGATTCTGCTGAAAGCCATCCGCACGGTCATGTCGGGCCAGTATTGGGTCGGGCGAGAGCCGGTCGCAGACTTGGCGCAATATCTCAGGGCGCATGCCGGCGGACAGCAAAACGCCAAGGCAAAAAGCTATGGCTTGACGCGGCGCGAGATCGAAATCTTGTCGACCATCGTCTCCGGCCTCAGCAACAAGGAAATCGCGCAGAAGTTCTCGCTCAGCGAAGATACGGTCAAGCATCACTTAACCAACATCTTCGACAAACTGGGAGTTTCCAGCCGCCTGGAACTCGCCTTGTTCGCCATCAACAATCGCCTGATCGAAACGGTCTAAGGCTGAGAAGCAAACGCTCGCCGGACCCTCTATTTTGGGTGCCCCATTCAAGCGGAGCTTGGGTGGGGCTTTCGTTTTTCATCACCGCCCAACACTGAAGCCCCTCTCTAATTGCGCTAGAACGGGGCACCCGGCAAAGCAGCGCGGCCCGCCGCCGGTGCCAATTACTTCCCAACGTTGGCCCTGAGCGCTTCGACTTTAACCCCCGCCGCTTGTAGCTTCTCGCGCAGCGCGCGCGCGATATCGGGTGCGCCCGGCGTGTCGGAGTGGATGCAGAGCGTTTGCGCTGACACCGCAAGCTGCTTGCCGTCGATGGCGATGATCTCGCCACGGGTGGCGACTCCCACGCCCTGCTCAGCCGCGCGCTCGGGTGGCTGCATCAATGCTCCGGGAAGCTTGCGGTTGCGCAGTGTGCCGTTCGGTTCGTAAGCGCGGTCGGCGAAGGCTTCCGCCGCGGTCTTCAAGCCCATCTCGGCGTACCAGCGCAATGCGTTGGAACCGCTTTGGCCAACCATGATCAGATTGCGATCGCAGGCCAGGGCGGCGCGGCTGATCGCGTCGGCCGATTGCTTGCTATTGTTCGCCGCGTGATAAAGAGCGCCATGAGGTTTCACATGAACCACGGGTACGCCGTGGCGCTTTGCCACCTTCTGCAAGGCGGAAATCTGCTGGCGCACGGAGGCTTCGAGGGCCTCTGGCGCCATCTCCATCTCCGTCCGGCCGAAGTTTTCGCGGTCCGGATATCCGGGATGCGCGCCCACGCCCACGCCAAGCTTCTTGGCAAGACCGACGGTGATCTCCATGGTCTGCTCGTCGCCGGCGTGTCCTCCGCAGGCGATATTCGCCGAAGTTAGCTGGCGCATGATTTTTTCTTCGGTGCCATTGGCGATCGCTTCCGGCGATTCGCCAATATCGGAATTGATATCGATCGTGATTACGCTCATGGTGCTGTCCTATTTCAACGGGAGTGATTTGCCGCTGTGCGGATATCCCCTGAAATCTGAAATCTGAAATCAAACAATCTCAAATGCTTTCCGCAGCCACTCTTCCTGTTCCCGCAGCAACCCGACGGCTTCCTCGACGGTGACTACGCGAAAGTGTACCTCATCCCGCGGGCGCAACTGCGCCACGTGCCGCAGGTCGGCCGCGATCACGTTGGCGACCTTGGGATAGCCTCCCGTCGTCTGCTGATCCACGAACAGGATGATCGGTTGCCCATCGGGAGGAACCTGCATTGCGCCCAGCGAAATTCCTTCGGTGATGAGCTGCGACTTCGGCGGCAGCGTCAACGCCTCTCCCTGGAAGCGGATGCCGCGGCGATCGGAGTCTCCGGAGACGACGTACGGGCCGCGTTGCAGCATTTGCAATCCTTCGGGCCCAACCCACGAGGCCTGCGGCCCGGGCGTGATGCGCAGTTCGCGGCGCGGCTCAAGATATGCAAACGCCTGCCGGGAAATCCTGCGCACGCCGCTGGAGGCAACATGGCTGACGGCGAGCTGGTCGCCGGCCTTCAGCGCGCGGCCTTCCAGCCCTCCAAGATGAGCCGAACGAAGCGTGGCAACGCTGCCCATGACAGGCTTCAACCGGAAGCCGCCCTGAACCGCGAGATAAGCGCGGGCGCCTCCGGTTATCGCGCCGCATCTGAGAACCGCGCCGGGAAGAACCGGGAACGGCCTCCACATGGGAGCCTTGGCGTTGCCCAGCCTGCAATCAACCTGAGCGCCCGTCAGCACGACAATCGCGGCGCGTTGGAACTCGACCGTGGCCCCAAGCAAAGTCATCTCCAACGCCGCCGTGTTCTCGTCGTTGCCGAGCAAAAGGTTGGCAACCCGCAAGGCAAGCGCGTCGGCAGCCCCCGCGGGCGTCACACCGAGGTGCGCGTATCCGTAGCGGCCGAGGTCTTGAATCGTTGTCATCAGGCCGGGATTGATAATTCGAAGGGCCATGAGGGCTACCTGCCGGCGACCATCGCGTCAAAACTTTCGCGAGTGATGGGCGTGAACTTTACCAGATCTCCGGGCTGCAAACGCGAAGGCGGATTCGCCTCGGGATCAAACATGCGCATGGGTGTGCGGCCAAGCAGCCGCCAGCCGCCGGACCACTGCATGGGATAGAGACCCGTCTGGCTGCCGCCAATTCCGACGCTGCCGGCGGGAACGGAGGTGCGAGGCGTCTTGAGGCGCGGTGTCGCCAGCGACTCGGGCAACCCTCCCATGTAAGGAAATCCTGGAGAAAAGCCGATGAAATAGACGGTGTACTCGGGCGAGCTGTGCCGCGCAATCACTTCTTCCGGCGAGAATCCGGTGTGCTGGGCGACATCCGCCAGGTCGGGGCCCAGCTCCCCGCCGTAACAGACCGGGATTTCGATCGGGCGCCGTACGGCGTCCGATGATGCTATGTCGCTCTGCCCGATAAGTTCCCGGATGCGTGCCCGCAACTCCGCGGGCGGCAGCAGCAGCGGATCGAAATCGATCAGCAACGAGGCGTATGCGGGATGCAGGTTGCGGATGCGCGGGCAGGCGCTTTTCTGTAAGTCGCTTTCCTGTAAGTCATGGAAGAGCTGAATGACCCGCCGGTTCAAGTCCCGCGAGATCTCGTCGCCGAAGACCACCAACATGGAAGAGTCACTGGCATCAATGACTCGCATCCCCTCGCTCACCTGCACGTCGCCTCGCATCGGATTGTGGCGTTCAAATTCGAGAGTACGCCGATGCCCCTGTGTTTTCCAGTGCATTTCGCGAGCAATCGGCGGCTTTGCCATCGCTGCGGGTGAGAACGGATTCCGCGCTGTCATGCTGAGCGGCTGCGACTAAATCAACATCGAAGGCTTGGTGGCCCATTCAAGCCTTTTGTTGGCTTGAGTGGGGTGGGGAAAGTATCCCACGAAACTGTCCCCCCACCCCGCGCCGCTCTGGGTTTCTTGATGAAATCCTTCAGATGGTGGGGTGTTGCTGGTCGCCCAAAATGAGACAAAGACGCTATTACACAAACTTCCTCACCCAGCTTCTAGTCGGATGCCAGCCCGTACTGTTGCCGCAGTTGTTGTTCGTAAGTGGAGAGCTGGGCCGCGATTCGCGACTCGGCTTGGCGCCGCCGGATAATCTGTTGGCGGTAGCGGCGGAGGAAGTAGTCGATGGTTTCGACGCGGATCTTGATGGAGCCCGAAGGTTTGTTCTCGTCAAGATCCTTGAAGCAAAAATACGGCGTGCCCGACCGCTCGATAATGGATTCGATGGCGGCGTAAATGGGGGCGTCGTGTCCGCACTTGAAGCTGGACATCTCCACGGCCACGAGGTTGGGATGGCGCGCGGTGAATTTAGCCGCCCAGATCTTGTGGTTGGTGCTCGCCGAAAACGTGTTCTTCCACACATCGCCGATATCGAGCGGGTGCTTGATAACTCCGGCGCGCACTTCATCGCCGAAGAGGCGCTCCAGCAGGTCCTCATCCCTGGGCAGCGTACTTTGAGAGAAGATCGGATAGCCGAGCTTCTGAAACTCCTCGAGGATATCGTGATTCAGCCCGGGATCGTGCAGATAGGGGCGGCCGAGCATGACGATGCCGATGCGATCCTCGCGTTCGAGTTGATCGATGACCTCGCGAGCGCGCCGCAGGATGCTCGCCTCGACGCTGTCCAGGGCGGCAAAACCGGCTGCCACCGCACGGTCATTTTCTTCGGGCGAGAGACCAAGAATGGGCTTCCAGGCCTGGAGCATCTGGTAGGCAAACAGCCGGCGGTCGCGAAGATTCAGCAGCGGGTTGAGATACTGGATTCCGTTTTCCGCAAACGCATCGCCTTCCTTGGTGAAGGCCGCCTTGACGGTTTCAGGGGTGGTGGAGACCGTTGGGCAGGCATTGGAGGCTTGCAGGTTGACCAGCGGGGTGGAGAGAACGTCGTACATCGGGAAGAAGATCGCGTGCAGCGGTTTGCGGGCGTGCTTCACCTGCAACAGGTTGTAAACGTGCGCGATGGCAACCTTGGAGGGATAGCACGGATCGATGGCTCCGCGGCTGCATCCGGCACGATAAAGTTCGGAGGTCGTGTAATCGGAGTAGACGATGTTTTCCGGCATCACCCCGAGGCTCTCGAGGTAGGCCTGGAAGAGCGGGGCGTAGACGTAGATGTTCAGCACGCGCGGGATGCCAACGCGAAGGTTGCGTCGATCGCGCATCCGCGCAATGCGCTGGCGGGATGAGAACGTCCAGGCGCGCGTGGGAATTGCATCCGATACGCTGGTGGAATTCTGCGACCGGAAAACTTCGCGTGCTGCAATCTCGACGAAATTCGGATTTGCCTGCTTCACCCTGTCGAGCCCGGCCCTGATGTCTTTCATCTTGTGGACATCTTCGACGGCGCCCTTTTCGCAGGTGGCGATGATCAGGCGGCGTTCGCCCGTGCGCAGCGGAACCTTGCTTCCGCGCTGCCGGAGCCCGGCCGAATCCATGCCCTCATCGGGGCCCCCGGCGAGCACGGCTCGCTGGGGTGATTCGAGCACCGCGGTTTCCGCTGAATTGGACGAGAGCTGAATCTGTACCAGCGGCTGCCTCGTGGCCTTGATGTTTGCGCGCTCATCGCGGTCGTGCTCGTGCAGATGATCGTGAAAGCCGCTTGGCGCTCGCTGTTCCAACAGGCCGGCGCTCTCCACCTTTCCGGAGAGATCGATGTCGATGAAGGTCCGCAGGCAGTTGTTCTTGCAGAAATAGCAGCGTGTCTCTTCGCCGCGCGTGCTGCGGTAAGAGATGTTTCGCGTCGCTTGCAGGCCGATAAACGTAGTCCTGCGGCCGTCGCGAAACAGCCGGAGAGCCTCAATCGCCGCGCCGATGGCGCCCGATTCTCCGCAGTGCTGATGAACCATGACCTCGGGCCTGTGCTCGCCGGAGCGGAAACTGCCGCCGATGAAATCGACTTCGGCCTTCACCACCGCGAGGTTGTTCTGCGTTCCACCTTGCAAGACGAAGCGTGAGCCGAGCTGCGCCAGATTCGGAATGCTGGCCACATAGAGAAAGACGTTCTTTGGCAAAACCGCGGCCAGACCGGCCAGGATTTCCTCCGCACGCCAACCCTGGCGCTGGAAATTGACGATGTCGGATTGCAGAAAAACCGCGCAGCCATAGCCGAACACCGGCATGTTCTTCGCGGAAAACGAAAGGTCGGCGTACTGCTCGACACTCACGCCGAAGCCTTCCGCCGTGGACTGGAGAAAATAACCGTTGCCGGCCGAACACTGCGTATTCAGCTTGAAGTCTTTTACCCGGCCGTCTTTCACGATGATCAGCTTGATGTCTTGTCCGCCGACGTCGACGATCACCTGCGGATCGTCGTAAAACTTCATCGCCGATTCGGCGTGCGCGACGGTTTCCACCAGCGCCACGTCGGCCTGGAGCACATCGCGCAGAATGTCTTTGGCATAGCCGGTGGTGGCCACGCCCAGCACTTCGAGTTGCGCTTCCTGGTCTTCCACCTGGCCGCGCAGGTTCTCGAACATCTCAATCGTGTCCTGGATGGGATTGCCGTTCGAGAGCTGATAAGCCTTGCAGAGAACCTCGCCTTGCTCATCGATCAGCACGGCCTTGGTCGAAGTCGATCCGCCATCGATGCCGACAAAGGCCCGCACCGTTTGATTCGGATGAAAAGTGGCGGGAACGAACTTCGGGGGTGTGTAGAGCTGGCGGAAACGCGCCAGTTCCTGGTCGCTGCCAAACAGTGCCCGCGCGCCGGACCGGGCTTTTTCCTGGGCGCGGCCAAATTCCAGGTAGTGCCTCAGCTTGCTGGTGCCGCGGTAGCGTCCGCTATGCTCTTCTTCGTCCTTGCCATACTCCACCGCCCCGAGCGCCGCAAAATACTGCGCATTGGCGGGAACCTTGATCAGTTCCCGGGGAGACGCCCCGGCGGGGATTTCAAGTCTGCGCTCCTCCCACATGCGCGGAATGTTGGCCTGCCAGGCCTCGCGCATGCCGCGAATGAAGCAGTTCGGGCCGCCCAGCAGAAGCACGTGCGGACGCAAGGTGTTGCCGCGCGTGAGCACGCTCAGGTTCTGCAGCACGATGGCCTCGAACAGAGAAGCCATCAACTCCTCGGGTGGCGTGCCCAGCTTCTGCAAGCTGTTGATGTCGGTTTCAGCGAAGACGCCGCACTTGCCCGCAACCTGGTGGAGTTTGACTCCCGTATAGCCCAGGTTGCAGAGTTCAGCGATGGGAATGCGCAGCTTGGAATTGATTTTGTCGATGACCGCGCCCGTTCCACCGGCGCACTTGTCATTCATCGAAGGGATTTTTTTCTTGCGCCCGCTACCCTCGTCGTCTTGGAAGACGATGATCTTCGCATCCTGCCCGCCGAGCTCGATCACCGAATAGACTTCCGGATGAAGCTTCTCCACGGCCAGCGAGACGGCATGCACTTCCTGCACAAACTTCGCCCCGATCAGATCGGCGAGAACTGCCCCTCCCGAGCCGGTGATAAAAACGCGACAATTCTCCTTGGTGATGCCGGCCTCGGATTCCATCCGCTGAAGGAATTCAAGAACCTTCTCGGGCTGTTTGGTCTCGTGGCGCTGATAGTCCTGCCACACGATGCGGTCGCCGCCGGGTTCAACCACGACCGCCTTCGCCGTCGTCGATCCGATGTCGAGACCAACAATCAATGAGTTGCGAACCTTCATCTACAGCTTCTCTTCCGGGCGGAAACTCCGCGGAGATATCTAAGCTGCCGCAGCCCTCTAGGCGGCAGTGAACTCGGAGAGTACCGGGGCCGGCGCCTGCTTCCGCCGGCAGCCATGGGAGTCCATCAAGTCGCTGACGTGCGCCACGAACTGTGCGGCAGTTCCCGCGATTCCGTGCCGCTGCGGCACGTGATACAGGGCGCGTCGCAATTCCGCATGATCGGCCACGAAGTCGTGGATATCGTCGAGCCGCTTACCCGTGCGCCTCAGAACGTTTTCGAATTCAGCGCGCGCCCGCAGTTTCGCCTCCGCCAGCGCCATCTGCACCCGGCTGTGGGCGTTGACCTCTCCTTCGCCGGAGGTTTCGATCGGGAGAAAGATCATCTCCCTGTAACGATTGACAACCGCCGAGTGGACTCCGTCCGATTGCGACGAGGGCATGCATCCAAAGGGCTTCAGCCCGAGCACCATGTGGCAGAGGCGATGGACCGTGTAGTAGACACTTTTGCCGACTTCGAGGTGCCCCTCGCCGCCGCGCGCAAGCTGGTGATAAAACGGATGCGCCAGGCGCGCCAGTTCCTTCTGTGAAACCAACTTGTGCGTGAGCCCGCCGCTGTGGCGAATCACCCGCTCATAAAAGTGGTTCCAGAGTAAGTCGCCCGCTTTCAGCGCCAGCCACTTTTTGCGAAACTTCATCTCGTTGGCGAGCCGATGACTGAATTCCCACCACGGAGCGTTGGGATAGGGCGCAGTCACCGGTTTGTGTGCGCGAGCCGTCTCGATGGCTGCGTGCATCATATAGCCCACCCACGTGGAGACAGGTTCGACCACCACCTGCGCGCCTTCGCGCTCCAGGAAGGTGAACATGTTGAAGTTGCCGTCGCCTTCCGTAATCTGCGCCCAAAACTCGCCGTTGATCTTGACCACCGGCTTGACCCTGATGCGGTCCACCTCGATGGCGTTCATGGAGTCGTGGAACTGATGCAGGGCGTCAAGTAATTCCTTGCCGTAAAGGTGATCGTAGGTCTTCATGAGCCCGTTGCCCACCTTCCCGAGCATCGGCTTGCGCGCAGCCATCCGCGCCAGCCAAGTCGGAGCGTCGCGCTTAAACTCAAACGCTTCGCGCTCGGCCAGAACCTTGCTGAGCCGGTCCACGGCCAAGCGGAAAACGCGGTCGGTTTCGCCCGGCGTGGTTTCGTAGGGGCGTACCTGATAAAGGATGTCGCTGACAACATCGCCAAGCTGAAGGGCGTTTATTGCGCCGAGACCGAAATCGGCGCTGAATTTCAGTCCTGCTTCGCCGGCGCTCGCCTTGATGCCGTCGGCCTGCTGGAAGAGCAGAATGCGGAATCCGCCGAAGCCCGCGTTTTTGAGAGCATAGCGGTACTCGGCCTCGTACATCCCGAAGCGGCATGGCCCACAAGAGCCGGCGGTGAAGAAAACATATTGGTCGATGATCTCCTGCCGCGTCAGGCCCCGGGCTTCCAGCTTTTGCAGAAACTGTACCAGGTTGCCGATCGTGAAATAGGCTGGATTGCATTGCCCGTTGTTGCCGAATTCTTTTCCCAGCCGGAAGGCGGACAGATCGGGCGCGGAGAGCGCCTCACAACGATATCCGCAGTTCTGGAAGACGGCGCGAATGAACGCCTCGTGCTTCCAGGTGAGACCGCCGAATAGAATCGTAACCTTGTCGCGCTCGCCCGTCGTGAATGGTCTTTCCTCTGGCCGCCGGAAGTGGCGCACCTGCAAGCCTGCTTCCATCCTCAGGCGGGCACGTTCCTCCTCGAGGCGGCGCACAATCTCGCCTTCGATCGTAAAGGAAGAACAATCCAAGGACTGATCAGCCATCCGGCGTTTCTCCAACGTAGGGAATGCACGGTACCGACGGAGGCGCGCCAGTTGCTCTGGCAATGGCAACACCAATTTTGCCGGAGCCCCGTCACCCGGACGTAGCCTGAGACGGGTACCGCAGACTTAAACCATCAGGCGAAACAGACCGCGAACCCCGGCGCCTCGCCCACCATCCCGGCAACGGCGGCAACGTCGTTGCTGGAGTCCCCGGAATTGGGGATTCATACTACAAGCTTTACCAACCGTGTCACATCAGGGAAGTGACCAAGCGCACATACGTGAGTGATGCTGGTCTCTCCGGCGTTATTGCCGATCGTAGTAAGCGCGACGCCGCACTTCTTTCCTGGTTTCCTGACCGTCGGCCTGCCAAGCAGAGCAGAATAATTGTATACGCCGCCCGGCGAGAGCAGCAATGACCCTGATACTACGCATCCGACATTACGCAGATATTAATTTCTTGTTGACTGCGCCAGGCCAACAAATGTCTGAGCTGAAAAAAAGCGGCGTTTCATTCCAGCGGCTTGCGACATCTAACTTCAGAGTTGATCGGCCATGGGAATTCCTTGCCCTGCCGAACTGAATCTGCGCAAAGCGCGAGGCAACCAGTGCGATTGCTCGTAGTCGAAGATGACAATCCCATCCGGGATTTTTTACAACGCGGGCTGGCGGAAGCCGGTTACCATGTCGACGCCGCACCGGACGCGCGTTCGGCGGAAGCGCTGGCCGTGGAAAGCGCTTACGACGCGATGGTGATCGACCTTGGGCTTCCTGACATGGACGGCCTGGATTTAATCGCGCGCTGTCGCGCTCAGGGTAACCCGGCGCCAGTGCTGATTCTTTCCGCGCGGCGTTCGGTCGATGAGCGCGTGCGCGGCCTGGAACAGGGCGGCGACGATTACCTCACCAAGCCTTTCGCCCTCGCGGAGCTTTTGGCGCGCGTAAGAAATCTGCTGCGCCGAAGCACGCCGGCCCGGCAGGAGTCGGTGCGCTTGTGGGTTGGCAATCTGCAACTGGACCTGGTGCGCCGCGAGGCCCGCCGCGAGAACCAGCTCTTGCAGCTTACATCGCAGGAGTTTTCGCTGCTCGAATACCTTTGCCGGAACGCCGGCCGGGTGGTGACCCGCACCATGATTCTCGACCACGTCTGGCGCATGCGCATCGATCCCGCCACCAATGTCGTGGACGTCCACATTTACCGCTTACGGAGCAAGGTGGATCAGGAACCGCATCGACCCATGATCCATACGATTCGCGGGGTCGGCTATGTCCTTAAGGATTCCTAAAGGCGTTCAGTCGACGGCCGCATGGAGGATCTCCGTCTGGACGACGCTGGCGTTCGCCGTCGGCAGCGCCATCGCTTTCGCCATCGTGTACATGCTGGTGGCCGGGAATGCGGAAGCCAGACGCGATGTATGGCTGGAAGGCGAAGCTGGAACACTGGCCGAGATTGCGGCGAAACTCCCGCGCGACGACTCATACGCGCAGCGGATGAAAGAGATGGCCGAATTAGCCACGCGCGACGTGCTGCAAGAGCATGCCAGCCGCCTGATGCCCGGTGAAGATACCGTCTTTTTCTTAAATTCCGGAGCAGGGTGTCCATCGGTGTGGGTGGGGCCGGAATCGCAAGAACCTTTCGTGCAAACCATCGCGGCGGCCCGGCTTTCGGCGGATGCGCCACAGTCAATCTACGTCCACGGCTGGGCGCTCCCATTCCGCGTGATTCGCAAAGCGCAGGGAGCGGATTGCGGATTCTACCTCGGCTACTGCGATGTCAGCGGCACGCGCACGATGCAGCAGCTCACGGCTCACTTCCTGCTGGTCTGGTGCGGCACCGTCGCGCTCGGGTTCCTGATCTCCTTGGTGGGCGCCTATCGCACCTTGTTGCGGGTCGAACGGATTTCCAACGCGGTGGACAATATCGACAGCAACGAACTCAAAGGCCGGATTCCCGAAGGACCGCATTACGATGAGATCGCGCGGCTGTCGCACACCTTCAATCGCCTGCTGGACCGCATCGAGGCGTCCAATCGTGAATTGCGTTTGGTGACGGATTCGGTGGCTCACGACCTGAAGAGCCCGATCACCTCGATCCGCGGCAATTTGGAAGTCGCGCTCTCCGATGGCGAGAA
Organism: uncultured Acidobacteriota bacterium; assembly: GCA_963842345.1. GTDB lineage: Bacteria > Acidobacteriota > Terriglobia > Terriglobales > Acidobacteriaceae > CAWBRT01. The sequence continues at coordinate 89,759 of CAWJGD010000030.1, read as the reverse complement.
CGGCAAGTGGCGGGAGTCGGTGGCCGAAGCTCTGGAAGGGCTCGACCGCCTTGCGCAGACTTTGAATACCGCGCTCGACATCTCCGAGGCTGACGCCGGGGTACTCCGCCTGCGCCGGGAGAACGTGGAGTTGGCGCCATTAGTGCAGCAGCTTGTCGACCTCTACCAGCCGTCGATGGCCGAACACAATCACACCCTCGAGTGCGATTTGCAGAGCAATGTGTTTATCGAGGCGGATCGCTCGCTCCTGAATCGCATGATCGCCAACTTGCTGGACAACGAAACCGCGCATCTGCCGCGTGGATGCTCCGTGAAAGTAATTGTCAGGGCAAAGGACGGTGCAGCGGAGCTGATCATAGAGGATGATGGCCCGGGGTTTGCTCCCGCTTTGCGTCCGCACGTGTTGGAGCGCTTCGTCAAAGGACCGCACTCGAGCGGTCACGGGCTGGGGTTGGCATTCGTAAATGCCGTCACGCAGGCGCACGGCGGAGCGGTACTGGTGGCGGATCGTCCGGGCGGGGGCGCGCATATCGAGTTGGCCCTGCCACTGGCCAAAGTCCTTAGTGCTTGACTCGAACTGGTTGCACAAAAAAATTCTTTGAAGGGGCATGGCTTTAGCCATGCTGTCCAGAGCCAGCAATGGCGTGGGCTTTAGCCCCTGAGGGAATTATCCGCCGCCCCTATCGCGCGGACACCTGGCGGACAATTGAACCCACCGTTCGGACGGAGATGCTCACCTTGTCGCTGACCCGCAGGAACAACGCGCTCGGGTTTTTCATCCCCCAAGCCTGGTAGGGCACTGCAAAGTTTGTGCTGGCCGAAACGCTGTTTCCGTCGATCGTGAGCGGAATCGACAACGTCAACGCGTGTTCTGCTCCATGGACCCGAAAGGTTCCCAGGAGATTCGACGCGGGACGCTCCCTGCGTCGCCGCCCCGCTTACCTTTTGAGGATTGAAAACAATTTCCGGGTAGCGCGCGCTTTCCAGAACATCTTTGTGCATCTTGTTGTCGCGAGCGCGATTGCCGCTATTTCCGCTGGTGGCATCGACCACGATGGCGCCACTGGCGGCTCCGGTCGCGGTATCGTAGTTGATCGTTCCGCTCTTGAGTTTGAAGCTGCCGTGCACAGTGTGGAAGGTGCTTTCCAGGGTGAATTCCACCTGCGATTTCGCCGGGTCCAGCGTGACTACCGCCTCTTCCGCAAACATCCGCGAGGCGCTGAAGAGCGCGAACAAGGCGAAGGCGAGCACGCTACGCGCGACCAACCATCGATACGGGTATTGGAAGAATTTCTTTTTTCGATATGCCACCCAGCTTCACTCCTGTGTGTGAGTTGTGATCGGCTCACGCGGTGAGCAGTCGCCATCCGAGCGAGACAGTTCCGCGTACTCCGAAGGAAAACGGAGACGAGGCGCCAACGTGAATGGCAAGCAACCGGGCGAATAAGCTGGGCTCGGCGGAAAAAGCGCGAAACACGCGCTGCCGGAAATTGGCATGCCGATCCATACTCAGCATGAGCTTGGTCATGAAATGCGGAAGCCTGACGATGCGGCGATGAGCCGCCTGATAGAGCTGCAAGTTGCCCGCCTGCAGCGCCTCAGCCAGCGCCAGCGCCTGCTGGAAGGCCATGGTCAGACCCTCTCCGGTAATGGCGTCGACCGACCCGGACGCTTCGCCGATCAGCGCCAGGTTTTCCCGGCATACCGATGGCAGCTTCCGGGTGGCACTAACCGCGCCGCGCATCCTGGCGAGCCGTGTCGCGCCGCGAAGGCGTTCGGCAACCACCGGGAAATGCGGCAAAGCCGCGTCGAAACTCAAATGCGGGTCGGCGGTGATAAGGGCCACGCAAATCTGGTCGGAGGCGACCGGAGTGATGTACATCTGGCCGCGCTCGCTCCAGTGAACTTCAACGAATTCCGACCACGGCGCCAAGCTATAGTGGCAGCGAAACCCGAAACGCCGCCGCGCGCTGCGCAACGGGCCGAGCCCGGCTTGCACTCGCAGACGCGAGTTCTGTCCGTCCGCGCCAATCAGCCACCGGCAGCGAATCGTGCGGCCATCCAGGACAACGCCTTCGTTGCCAAGACCCCGGGGTCCCCAACAGGCTCCGTCGTTGCGCATGTTGGGGTGGAGGGTAACGCGAGTTCCCCAGCGCAAGTCGACCCCGGCTTCGGCAGCCCGATCAACCAGCAATTGGTGAAGCACAGTTCGACGCACACCACAACCGGCGCTGTGCGGGAAACGGGCATCGATCACGCCATTGGAATCGATGAACCGCATGCCGGCCAACGCGGAGAATTGCCCGGGTGGAAGTGTGATCCCGAGTTGCCTGAGCGCGGCTACGCCCTCGGGCATGATGCCTTCGCCGCAAGCCTTGTCGATAGGCGGTCGGGCCGGGTCCGCGAGTATGACAGTCAGCCCCGCCTGCCTGGCCGCGATGGCTGCCGCCAGTCCGGCTGGACCGCCACCGGCGACGAATACATCGGTATCGAATCTCTCGGCCATCGCTCTACCAACGCAACAGCACAAGCTCGGAGCAGAAACCGGGTCCCATCGCCGCCAGCAAGCCGTAACTGTCCGCAGCAGGGCGGCGCACATTCATAAAATTTTCCAGCACCATCAGCACGGAAGCCGACGACAGATTGCCGACCTTGCGAAGCGACTCCCATGAGGCGTCCAGCGCACCGGGCGGCAGTTGCAAGGCATCCTCCATGGCTTCAAGGATCTTGGGACCGCCGGTGTGCATGATCCAGCTTTGAATGTCGGCCCGCTTAAGACCGTTGTCGGCCAGGAAGGTTTCCACATCGCTCGCCAAGTGTTCGTAGACCATGCGCGGGACATCCTGGGAGAGCACAATGCGGAAGCCCTTTTCCGATATGGCCCAGCCCATCACATCCTGCGTCCCGGGATAAAAAGAAGAACGAGAACACAAAACCCGCGGGCCGCCCGCCTCGACTTGCTCTCCCGCGACCACCACGGCAGCCGCGCCATCGCCGAACAGGCCCGACGAAATCACATTCGCAGCCGAAAGATCGTCCCGCTGCCAGGTGAGCGAGCATAGCTCGACCGAAACCAGGGCAGCACATTGCGCGGGATAGGCGCGCACGTAGTCGGCGGCGCGCGCTATGCCCGCCGCTCCAGCCACACAGCCCAGACCGAAAATAGGAATGCGTTTGATCGAGGTAGGCAAGCCCATCCGGTTCACCAGGCGTGCGTCGATGGACGGACTGGCAATCCCCGTCACCGAGACGAAGAAGATCGCCCCAAGATCCTTTACGGAAAGTCCCGCGCGGGTTAGCGCCTTGCACAAAGCCTGCTCGGCGAGCTCCTCGGAGACTTCGATCCAGGCGTCATTGGCCTTTCCCCAGCTCGTCAGGCCATCGTAGGCTTCGATAGGCAATGCCAAGTGCCGGGCCTCGACCCCCACCCTGGAGAGAAGGCGATCGAGGACATCCGGATTTTCAAGCTTATCGGCCCAGCGCTGCCTCAGCGCCGCTGTAATCTCTTGCTGGCTGAAATATTGCCTGGGAAAAGCGCTTGCCACTCCGGCAATTCGCATATCAAAACCTTCTCTCGGAGACAGAAGAAGCGTCTGCCTGCTAAACAATAACAATTTGGATGTTGGATGTGAACTGAAGGAACTCTTCCTAAAGTCATTACATTGTCAAATTTGTGTCATCTGGCAAGGACGAGGCCTCATTTTATAGGACTGCCTAGGACTGCCAGCCACGCCAAGTCCAAACACATAGATTGGCTCGGAGTTTTTACCGCATGCAGCCGGCCGTCAGGTTAGCAAAACCAGAATTGATGTATCGATCAAAAATTGAACGTCATTCCGACCGGAGTCGCACAACGTGCGGCGAAGTGGAGGAACCTTGTGTTTGGAAATTAAAAACAAAGGGTGGCTCGACTTTGCTCGCCATGACAGCACTCCGAAAAGATAATCGTATTCGAAAAGCCAGCCCTGCGGCGGACGGCCAGAATGCAAACCGCTTACGATTTCGGCGTGAACTGCGCGAGGTCGAATATTCCCAGTTGCTTTTCGAGCCCGCCGACTTGCGAAACCATCTTTTCGAAGCCGTCTGCTCCGAATAACTTCCGCTCCTGGTTTTCGAACTCCTCCCCCAGCGAATCGAATTCATGTTGCGAGACGATGTGGTGCAACTCCGGAAACAGCACCGTATCCTCGTGTGCTTCGTGCGGGCGGTACATGCGAACGAACGAGTGCAGGGCGTTGCGCAGGTGTGCACGATCGGGTTGCGTCCTGGCGTTCGCGAGTTGCAGGATGCGCGCCGTAACGTCACGTCCGGCGGCGTGCTGGATTAGAAGAACCTGCACCAGATCGGTCAGCCTTCCGGCTTGAATGAATCGAGGGAAAAGGTAGTTCTCCTCGAGTTTCTCGTGATATTGCTCGATGAACTTGCTGATAATGTCGGCGGACGCGATCACTACCTTCGGATCGTAATCCTTGCGGGCGACGATGCGCCGCGCGATCTCGTCGTAAATCAGCAGAATGCGATTCAACACGCCGTGTTCGCGCATCAGGTCTTCGGTTGGGGAGACCTCCTCGGCTGTCTTTTCTTTTGCCGTGGGAGCCGCCGACTGCGCGGCCAGAGTCGGCGCATAGAGTGCCGCGCCGAACAGGGCTGCGCCGGCGCGCTTCACGAATAAGCGCCGCGCCGGGGTCCCCGGCAAGCCGTGCTTGCTGGGGTGGTCATCGTCTGGTGTTTTCATATGGTCTCCTTCCGGGGTCCCCGACGAGCCTGCCGTTGGCTCGTTGGGGTTGTCCGGGGTCCCCGACAAGCCGTTATTGTTGGTGGCCCATATTTGCCATTTGTTGGCAAATGCGGAGCTGTTCGGCTCGGTTTTTCAAGTCGTCGATCTCCACCTGATGCGGAGCAATTCCAGCCCCGTAGTCTGATGACGCAGCTCTGGGATCGGTTGGCGGAATTTCACTTGGCGAGCGTTTACTTGGCGAGAGAAAGCCCGGCGGTTATTTCCATGGCTTGCAGTATGAGATCCACCGAAGTCTCGTATCCGCACGCCGTGTTAAGCATGAGATGGTAAAGATCGCGAGACGGCCAGTCTTTGCCAAAATAGCGTTTGACGAACGTGGCGCGTTCCAGATCGATGGTGTCGACCAGTTCCGTCGCCTCCTGTTCGGACATCTTCTGCGCCACGGCGCGCCGAATCTTGAGCTCGCGGGGGGCGTAGAGAAATACCGAGAAGCGGTCCTTGCGATTGCGGAGAATGTAAGGGGAACCGCGACCGACAATCACACAACGGCCCCGGTTGGCGGCATCTTCGATGAGCTGCTGCGCCAGCGCGACCATCGAGTCGGTATCGAAGACGCGGTCCTCAGGCAGGGGTAGCATGCGCTCATAACTGCCGCGCCAGAATACTTTGGCGAGTCGGTAGAGCAAGGGATCGACCTGTTCGTCGCACCGGGCAACCACCTCCCGATCCACTTGCGCGATGCGCGCGATATCGGCCGTCAGTTCCCGGTCGTAGAGCTTCCATCCAAGACGCTCCGCCAGCTTGGCGGCGATCACACTTCCGCCGGCCCCGTACTCCCGTTCAATCGTTATTACGTTGTACGCCGTCATTGATGCCGTCGTCCGCAAGTGGACAAATAACATTAACTCCCTCAAGCGATGATGCGCAAAGCTCTCACTGAGTTGGAAGCGGAAGCAAGAAGCAGATTGAGCACCCGAAGCCCGCGGCACTGGGTCGAACCCGACGGGTGGTGCCCGTGGGGCCCCACGTTCGCCCGTTGTTGGGGTCCGCGGGTGACTGGGCCAACGTGGGGTAGTATCGCACGTGTTCGCCGCGCCAGCCCGCGTAGCGGGCAAAAGACGGTAGCCCCACGGCGTAAACCTGGGGTAGACGTGGAATTCGCGTGGTCCAGCCCGCGTAGCAGGCGTAAGACGCACGGATGCCCCATGTTCGCTCGTGTCGGGGTCCGCGACGAGGCTCGGCTCGTTGGGGTGACTGGGCTTACGTGGGGTAGTATCGCGCAACCCACTTTCCACGCCGGGGCCTCCGCCTTTACTATGGGAGACTTCGGGGTCCCCGGCGAACGCTTTGGCGTTTGCTGGGGTGGACACGCGAGTGTCACAAATATGCGACGGAGGCATCATGACTTCTTCCCCAGAGGAGATGCAAGAGTTACAAGAGAGCGGCCGAGCAGGGGCACGAAGCGCGGCTTGCGCCCGTCAGCCTGACGATGGCAATACTGGCGGTGTTTGTGGCCGCCGTTTCCGTGCTGGGTCATCGGGCCCACACCGAAGAAATCATCTTGCAGAATCGCGTAACCGACACCTGGGCCTACTACCAGGCGAAAAACACCCAGCGGCAAACGACCGAGCTATTCCTGGATTTGCTGAAAGTTTCAGAGTTCAAGCACCAAGAAGCCGAGACGCTGAAACGTAAGTACCAGGATGCGGTCGGCGCCCTTTCCGGAAGACAGGAAGAAGTTAAGACCGAAGCCCGCAAACTGGAGAAAGAGATGGAGGTTGAGCGCCGGCGCGCCGACCGCTTCGATCTCGCTGAAAGCTTTCTTGAGATTGCGCTGGTCGTCACCTCAATCACCCTGCTGACGCGGAAACGCATTTTCTGGGGAGCCGGATTCGTGGCGGCAGCCATCGGACTCATAGTCGCGGTGACCGGGCTGGTTCTGCATTGAGCCCGCACGACAAACTCCAAGCTGGAGGGTACTCCACCCTGGCTTCCATTGCTGGGGTGGATTGACCGTCCTTGGTCACCGGTCCAGCGGTTCTCGTTTTGGGCGTAAGTTATGCTAACGCCTGTTTACAACAATCATGGCGCCCTAATCCCATCAAGAAGTGAAGGCGGTCAATATTGGCCTTGCAGAAGCATGCACGAGTGGTACAATCTGGGCGATCCAGAGCTAAATCGTGGTTCGATATGAAGAAAACACCTATTGTCTATTGCCCCTCTGTGTATTGATTTTTTAGTGATTGCGATTGCAGTGTTGTTAAGTGCCGGCGCATGGGCCGAGGAAGTACCCACGAATGAGGGGCCGCAAAACGCCGCCGTCCAGCAGGAGATGCAGAGCTCCAGGGCACCTGGCAGGTAACGCGGTCGATTGATCCCAATGGAGAGGCTGAGCCCGTGGAAGCAACTCGTGACGTCACGTTCGAGTTCCAGGGCGACCGCATAGTATTCCATGAGAGGAACTCCAGCATGGGGGCAAAGTACACGCTGGATTCGTCGAAGCAGCCCAAATGGATCGACGTGGACGGGGGTGGAGGGGCGATGCAGACCGGCATTTACAAACTGGAAGGCGACGAGTTGACTATCTGCATGGGCCCCGCATTTCGCGATGGCAAATCCATCCCGCGCCCGACCGAGTTCAAGAGCAACACAGATAATATGCGGGGAGTGCTCGTCCTCAAGCGCCTGAAGAAACCCTGAGGCGGTATTGCGGAGCCTACTGTCTTTGCGCTCTCCCATAGAGCTGATTAGGATTAGGCAGGGTACCTTCGCAGTCGTGCATCTTAATAGCAGACCACGCACTCGAGCCATCTCCGTGCGTAACTGGCGAAAAATCGCCTTATCACCAATTACCGCCGGGCGGCCCGCCGCTTGCCAGTCCGCCAGGGCCGTCCCAGACCCCGGTTTCCCTGGCGAAATGACCTGAAATCAACGAAACCCTCTGAAGTTGAGATACGCCGTAACCCGCTGGAGCATCTAAGTAACCGGGAAATTGCTGCAACAGGCGGCGCGTGGGGTGCGCGTCCGCCAACCAGGTCCAGTGATCACCCAATCCACTGATTCCGGGAGGGACTCTATGTCCACAACCATGCAGCCCAGCAGCGGTCTAGAAGACGTAATTGCGGGTAGTTCCGGTATCTGCTATATCGATGGCGATAAAGGCATATTGGCCTATCGTGGAATCGACATTCACGAACTGGCCGACCACTCCACCTTTGAAGAAGTGACGTATTTGCTTTGGTTTGGCAAGTTGCCGACGCGCGTCGAACTCCAGGAATTCAACCTCTTTCTCGTGCGCGAGCGCAAACTGGATGCGCAAATCATCAGCCTGATCCGGCAAGCGCCCAAACATGCGCTGCCCATGGACGTGCTGCGCAGCATCGTTTCCTCGCTGGCGTTGTTCGATCCCGAGGAGCGGGCCAACGATGCCGGGGCGAACCTGCGCAAGTCCATTCGGCTGACGTCGCAAATAGCCATGATTGTGGCGGCCTACGACCGCATTCGCAAGGGCAAGCCAATCATCGAACCCGACCGTGCCTTGTCGCATGCCGGCAACTTCCTGCTGATGCTGAACGGCGAACTGCCGAGCGAAACCGCGACTCGCGCGCTCGACATCGCCCTCATCCTGCACGCCGACCACGAATGGAACGCCTCGACCTTCGCGGCGCGCGTAACCGCCGCCACCTTGTCAGACATGCATTCGGCCATCACCTCGGCCATTGGCGCGCTGAAGGGGCCACTGCACGGTGGCGCCAACGAAGCCGTGTTCGGCATACTGGAGGATATCGACCGCAACGGGGCTGATCCGGTCGAATACATCAAGGGCATGCTGGCGCAAAAGGCCAAGGTGCCCGGCTTCGGGCATCGCGTGTACACCACCGAAGACCCGCGCGCCACCCATCTTCGTCAAATGTCTCGCGACCTGGGCTATTCCAGCGGGCAGACGAAGTGGTTCGATTACTCGCGGCGCATCGAAGAGTTCATCAATGCCGAGAAGAAGCTGAACGCCAACGTCGACTTCTACTCGGCCTCAACCTACCATACGCTGGGCATCGATGTTGACCTGTTCACCCCGATTTTTGCGGTTTCGCGAGTCGCCGGATGGACAGCCCACGTGATGGAGCAGCTCGCGGACAATCGCCTCATCCGTCCGCGCGCCGAGTACATCGGACCGGCGTATCCGAACAAGTACATCACCATCGAAGAACGCGGCTAATCGGTGTTTCGCCAAAAGCAAGGGGGTCGGCAGTAGCCGGCCTCTTTTGTTTTCGGCCAAGAAAAAAGCCTCACACTCCATAGTGCGAGGCACGCAATGTTGTGCTTGTAGCGCTGCTGGCATCGCCGAACCGCTTCCATCCTCACTGGTTCGCGGATGAAACAACGTCCGTCTACGTCAGACTCGTCGCACCCGCCATCCCCACAATGAGCGACACAACAGGGTTACTTCATTGGGGGGAACTTTAGTTCCGCACCCGTCGGATGTGAAACGCAAAATCTTGATAGCAACTATCAACAGAATTGCTGGATGGCCGTGGCGAGATTCATTTATGTCTTCACGCCGCGACTGTTTGCAAGTGCAAGGCTATGCGGATCGCGACCTGAATCTGTCCAGCACGCTCTTCTGCAATGCCAGCAGCTCCCCGATCCCTTTACGCGCCAGGCGTGTCATCTGTGCCAGTTGATCGTCGCTGAAGGGCACCTGCTCCGCCGTCGCCTGCAATTCGATAAAAAGGTTCGAGCCGGTCATCACGAAGTTCATGTCGACTTCGGCGCGCGAGTCTTCCTCGTAGGCAAGGTCGAGCATGGCTTCGCCGTCCACGATGCCCACCGACACGGCTGCGACCTGGTCGCGCAGCGGCACCGCCTTCAAAGTTCCAGCCGAGACCAGCTTCTCCAGCGCCAGCGCCATGGCAACAAAACCGCCGGTGACCGAGGCGGTTCGCGTTCCCCCGTCGGCCTGGATGACATCGCAATCGATCCACAGGGTGCGTTCGCCGAGCTTCTCCAGATCGACCACGGCGCGCATCGAACGGCCGATCAGCCGCTGGATTTCATGGGTGCGTCCGCCGACGCGCCCCCGGCTGGCTTCGCGCGGCGAACGGGTCAGTGTGGAGCGCGGCAGCATGCCATATTCGCTTGTGATCCAGCCTCTTCCCTGATTACGCATCCACCCGGGAACGCCTTCCTCGATCGAGCAAGTGCAGATCACGCGAGTGTTGCCGAGCTCGATCAGGCACGAGCCTTCGGCGGTGCGGATAAAGTCGAGGATGATATTTGCCGGGCGCATCTGTTCGAGCGTGCGGTTGTCGGAGCGATAGATCATGATGAGTTCCTGATTCCTGTTAGCAGATGTATTCAGTCCCTAGAGTCTCAAAAGTTAGTGACATAACTCGGGGTGTCATGCTGAGCAAAGCGAAGCATCCACGGAAACTGTCCTACACCGCGCCGCTGCGGACTTTTGATGAATCCTTCGGCTGCGCGTCCGCACCCGCCGTACGGGGATTCTTCGCTCCCTTCGATCGCTCAGAATGACACAATAAGAGTTACGGCGCGAATTTCCGGCTGGTGGCCCATTCAAGCCTTTCGTCGGCTTGAGTGGGGCAGTTCCTTCAATTGCCTTGAAAGCCTTCCCGCGCCTTCACCCCTTATCCAACTCCACGCGCTCGACGCACTCAACCTCACGGCCAAGGAACAGCGGAACCATGCGCTTGAACTTTTCAACCGAGTCGGTGGTGAAAAAGCGGAACGCCGGCTCGCCGTTGCCGCAACCCGGTTCCGGGGTCCCCGACAGACGCCGTCCTTGCGTCTGTTGTGGTGTACAACCGCTCACGAGCGACGCCACCACCTGCGCCGTGCTGTCGGCTGGATCGACAAACTCTATGCGCTGCGGCACCACCCGGCGCAGCAGCGGACGCAGCAGCGGGTAATGAGTGCAGCCCAACACCATGACATCGGTATTGGGCGGAGCGCTGCGCAGAGCCTCGATGACGTAAATGCGCGCAATCTGCTCGGTCACCGGATGATCCGTCCATCCTTCCTCCACCAGCGGCACCAGCAGCGGGCAGGCTTTTTCATAGGTGGCGAATCCCCGGCGCGCCAAGGCGCGCTGATAAGCGTGGCTGGCGACCGTGTTTTCGGTCGCAATCACGATGGCCTCGCGGTGACGGCTCAGTTCGGCGGCATGGTCCGCCCCGGGCTCAATCACCCCTATGACCGGAATCTCGACCGCGCTCTTCACGTCGTAGAGGGCCAGTGAGCTGGCGGTGTTGCAGCCGATCACCAGAATCTCCGCTCCGCACTTTTCCAGGAACTGCGCGGCCTGCACCGTATAGCGCGCGACGGTTTCGCGAGACTTGTTGCCGTAAGGCAGCCTGGCTGAATCGCCAAAATAGAGGTAGTTTGCGTTCGGCACCAGCGAAACCAGGGAACGCAGTACAGTCAGTCCGCCAAAGCCGGAATCGAAAACCGCGATCCTGGGCCTGCCGTCACGGCCAGTCGCCGCCTCCGCAACGTCGGCGGGCACTTCCGAGGCTCGCGAATTTTCGGCCGGCGTGCTCACTGCATCTCCCGTACCACATTCCAGAGTTGGTGTATCCAAGAGCGATTATGGCAGCGTGTCACCCTGAGGAGCGTCCGTTAGGACGCGACGTGAGGGTCTATGTATGTGTTCTTCCCAGCCTTCGGGTGACGCTCGATAAATACAGAGATCGTCACGTCGGTTCGCCCGGCGAACCTCCTCACGATGACACCCTTAGGCGAAGGATACAGTATCTCTGGTACTTCCCAACTGGTTCACCGCCAGTGGAGGCAAAGCCTACTCCATGTCGATGGCGTGCTCACTGCATCTCTCGCACCAACTGGTTCACCGCAGCTACATCATAGACGGCCTTCAGGTCGGCGTGTCCGGCCAGCGTCTCGCGCTCCTTGCCGTCCACCAGAAACTTCACCTGGGTCAACTTCGGGAATGCGGCGGATAAAGTCTGCACAAAGGAGGCGATGGTCAGCTCTTCGACGAGCGCCCCGGAGCGGTGTTTGTCGGCAAACTCCGCATTAGCGTCCACCACGGCCAGCGTGTCATTCACGAAGTAAACGCCGCGAATGTCCGCTCCATCGCCGAGTTTGTGGGTAGACGCGCTTTCCAGGTAGCTGGCGGTCAGGACGCGAAGCAGCATCAGACCCCGGCTTGAAGGCGAGGCGGGCAGCACCATTGAAACCTGCCGTTTGTGGATGGTCCCATCGCGATCGTCGGCCACGAACATCCGCACCACTTCTGGTACCCCAGAGACGGGCGGAGTCATGGGACGGCTGTCGAAAATGGCAGTTTGCAAAGCTTCGGCGCGGTTCTTCAAGCGCAATGCATAGTAACCGAGCGCAAGCGCGGAAAAAACGAGCACGGCGAGAATGATCTGCAGGCGGCGTGAGATCATCGCGCGGCCTCCAGATATGACCTGGTCAACGCCAACAAAAATTCAGGTTTACCGAGGCGGCGTGAGATCATCGCGCGGCCTCCAGTTTGTAACGCACAGCCACGATGCCCGCCGAAACTGCGGCGGAGATGGTGTGCAGGTATGCGCCGGACTTGATGTCCTTCTCCTCCGCCGGTGGCGTCACCTCAAGCCCGACGGCCGGAGCCCAGATGTTATTGAGCGGACGCAAGGGAGAGGCGAAGGCGCGCACCACGATGTTGCGCTGATTGAGCTCCGCCGCAACCGAGCCGGCGAGGCTGCCGCTCAGGTCGAGCCAGTTGGATTGGGCGTTCTCCCATGCCAGGAACTGTCTGCGCGTGGGCGGCTGCGCGGAAGCCGGCAGAAGCGCCGTATACAGGCGAACCCCGTGTCCCTCGCTGGCGGCATGAATCGCGATATAGGCGAGGATATGGGAGGAGTTGGCGGCAGCGGCGCGCTGGTCGGTATCGAGATCGCTGTCGGCCGTGCGTACCATGCGGGTCGCCACTCCGTGCGCTTCCAGATCGTGCTGGATGAGCCGGGCCAGCGCTAAGGTCAGATCTTTTTCGGGAATGTTCCCCGCGAGTATCGCTCCGTGGTCGCTCCCGCCATGCGCGGCGTCGATCACGACGACCGGCTTGGGCGGCAACGGCGGCGCCGGAGCGGCCACCGGCTGCGCTGGGCCCTCTTGAGGAACCGTGCTCTGCGGTGGAGGCTTCACTTCCGCGCTTGCCGGCGGTGGAAGCGGAGAAATGGTAATGATTTTGCCGCCGTCGGAGAAGCTTGCCATCACCGGGCTTGCCACATTGACCGTCAATTGCAGCGCGCCATTGGAGGCCGCAACGCTGCTCGACTGGAAAACCGGGTCGGAGAACTTCTGCGCGCCGCCGTCCGCCGGGCGAATCACCGGTTCGCGCGTGAACGTCAGCCGGATGCGCCCCGGCTCCGTCGCGATCATCGGATTCACCGCCGACGGGAAGGTAAGGACCAAGCCGGGGGGATTCTGCCGCACCTGCTGACGTGAAGCTGAACCCGAGGGCTCCGATCAGCAGGCGGTTGCCCAGATGCAGTTGCACCGGTTGTGACAGTATGCGCGGCAACATGCCGCCCAACGTAGTCACCGGCACAAAACCTCTGCCGCCAAGCAGCACAAACTCGGCGGGCAAGTCATAGCCCGAACCGGCGAGTTTGCCTCTGGCCTCCCCCTGGGTGAATTCAACTTCAACCGAGCGCGACGAAGCGGCCGTGAATTTCAGCTTCCACTTCTGTTTATCGAAGTGCGACTCGACCCGCCCGAGCGGTTCCAGCACCTCGAACAGACCGACATACGGTGTCCCATTGTGCTCGACGATTGGCACCACGTAGGTGGTCTGCGGGGCAAAGATGCGCAATTGCCCTTCCGAGTCTGTAGACTGGGCCAGCGAGTTGGCCAGCCAGGTGACAAGTAGTGCCGCGATCAGCACGCGCGCGCGCTTGGGTCTTTGAAGGGGCGCGGCTTTAGCGCCGTTCAGAGTCAACAAGAATGCGGGCTTCAGCCCCTTAGGCAAACGCCATTTCCTCCAATACGCATTCGTGCAACCAGTTCTAGTCGGCAACCACATATTTCACTAAACCTTGCAGATTCAAGTCGAGTTGTGCCGATCGGGCTGGTAACAACTCGCCCCGGCTGGCGATGTCCAGCAACGCGGCCGAATCCGGAACACCCATCACGAAGGCGGCATTCGCCCCGTCGGCGACAGCCCTGACGGCCGCGGCCATGTCGTTTTCGTAGATCACATGATCGGAGGCTTCTTGCCGCCCGTCATGCCTCGTGCGATACGGAACTCCCAGATGGCGATCCAGGATGATTTCGTGCAGTTGAACGCTGGCGCACTCCCGGAGTTTGGGGCTTACGTGGGCCAGGACGGTATCGGCCCACCCCGCTTCCGAGTGCAGGCGGAAACTGCTGTGAGCCGTAATCGCCAGCATGGTTACCTCGCCTGGATGCACCGGTCTCAGCAACTCCTTGGCGGTTTCGAGATCGAAGCGGGGGCCGCAACCGTCGAGTCTCGGCATGGCACGGGTCACGTCTTCGAAAAAGAAATTCTCGCGCACGACGCGCACCATTTCGCCGGCCTGAAAGCCAGGCAGATTACGGACGACGCGATGAACCGGTCGAAGAAGTTCAGCGCTATGCTGGCGAGCGATGACCAGTACAAGCCTGCCGGTTCGCGAATCCGATGCATTGTGGTGCAGGGCATCCCAAAGGGCTTCGCTGCCCGCAACCGTGAGTCTGCAGTTCGTCAACAGCGAACGAAGCTCATCGCGGCCGCCGGAGGTAAGCCGCCACAAGAGATGCAGCACGCTGTCTCCGGCAGCCTCCAGCGATGGGGCCGTGCTGATCTGGAGCGTTGGAAAAGAAATATCCGCCAGCAGAGCAAGCGGCTCAATCTGCCCGCCGGCCGCATCCAATTCAAAAGACCGCGCCGCGAACTCAGCCGCATCCGTTTGTTGAAAACGCGCCACACGGCGTTCTAAGGTTCCGACATCCAGTGTGGCGATCAAGCCGCGAAGGGTTGGCTGTCGCGGAGGTCTACCGGGCTCGCCCGGATCGCCATAGGCGCCTGCTGGAGAGTCACCCTGCGGCACTTGCTCGTAGAGGTACGCATTATCGGACGTAACGGCGTATGGCAGATGAGCCAATTCAGGCGCGGAAAATTGCAATCCAGGCCCTTTGGAGCCGGAAAGTGCCGCCCTTGGAGGGGTGATCTTCTTCGCCATTGTGACTTCATGCTCCGCTTGCAAAAGGGGCAACTCGTTTGCTGGATCATGCGGAAGCTGAGCTGATTGTAGCAGTTACAAAAGCAAACCAACCAGCCTCGAGTAACATCGATAATTGTCAGAATTCGCTTTTCCGCCGCTTGATACGACATGGGGAGCGGCTTCCAAGGATGGTCCCAGCCCGAACGGAGAGAGTATGACCCGCAGGGTCCGGATCTTGATGATATGGCTGGCATTGGCCTGTCCCCTGCTTGGGCAGGCGGCCCTCGCCCAGACGGCGACTGATTCGGCTGTTGCTATTGCCCCTGCGCAGCCGCCCGGGACAGGCGATGGCGCCGCCACTTCTGAGCCGGAGCCCTGGTTTGATGAAGTGCACGTCCGTCCGCGGGTTGCGCCTGAGCCAAAGAGCCCGAAGGTGACCGATACAGTGCCAGCTCCCATGGCCGAGGTCTCATCGTCAGACGCGTCGCTGAAGACCTACACCAAGCCAATCCTGGTGGATGTGGACCTTGTGCTGGTTCCGGTAACCATTATCGATCCCATGAACCGGCTGGTGACAGGGCTCGAAAAGGACTATTTTGTCCTCTTCGACAACGGCCAGCGGCAGGAAATCAAGTATTTTTCCAGCGAAGACGCGCCTATCTCGCTCGGGGTGATTTTCGACGTCAGCGGCAGCATGGAGAGCAAGATCAAGCAGGCGCGGGAGGCCGTGGTCGAGTTCTTCAAGACCGCAAACCCCGAGGATGAGTTTTTCCTGATCACCTTCAGCGACACGCCCGAAGTTCTTTCCGATTTTACGCAGTCGGTGGAAGACATCCAGAGTAAGCTGGTATTCACCAGGCCAAAGGGCCGTACGGCGCTGCTGGATGCGATTTATCTTGGGGTCTCCAAGATGAGGCAGGCAAAGTATCAAAGAAAGGCGTTGCTGATCATCTCCGACGGCGGCGACAATCATAGCCGCTACACGGAGGGAGAGATCAAGATCGCTGGTGAGGGAGGCGGATGTTCAGATTTATGCCGTCGGGATCTTTTCCCTCGCTCCGCAGACGCCGGAGGAGCGGGAGGGGCCGCTGCTGCTGTCAGAAGTGGCGGAAGTAACCGGCGGACGGATGTTTACCATCGATAATCCGAACGCAGCTCGGCAACACGGCAACGAAGATTGGAGCGGAGCTGCGCAACCAATATGTGCTCGGATACCGTCCAACTAATACAGCGCATGATGGAAAGTGGCGCAAGATCAAAGTAAAGCTTCAGCTTCCGAAAGGGCTCCCACCCCTTACGGTCTACGCGAGAACAGGCTATTATGCTCCGAATGAATAAAATCGTTCCCTCTGGCGTTATTGCTGTGCCTCATCCTCTGGGCGATGATGCCGGCAACCGGAGCGCCGCAGCAGTCCACCAATGTCGGGCAGGGAAGTTCCACGCCCGCGCCTCCGCCTGCGGTGTCCGCGCGCCGGATACCAGGATTCCACTGTCCCCGAGAATCCGCCGCTCAATCAGCCCGGCGACACGGTCGAGGTTCCGCAACAGGGACAGTCTCCCGATAGCCAGGAGGGCGGGGTTTTCGTTTTCAAAAAAGAAGTGGAAGAGGTCACGCTGCATGCCACGGTGGTCGATGACCGGCAGCACCCGGTGACCAATCTGAACCGGGCTGACTTCGTCGTATTTGAGAATGGCCAGCCGCAAAAGATCACGTCGTTTCGGCAAGGCGATGTGCCGGTAGCGCTGGGAATCCTGGTCGACAATTCCGGCTCCATGCGGGACAAGCGTCCGGCGGTGAACCAGGCGGCTCTGAACCTGGTAAAGGCCAGTAACCCGAAGGACCAGGTTTTTATTGTTAACTTCAACCAGACGCCGTATCTGGATCAGGACTATACGGACAACATCAACCTGCTGAAGGACGCGCTCAATCACCTCGATTCACGCGGGGGCACGGCGCTCTACGACGCTGTCGTGGCATCGGCCGACCACCTGACGAAGACCGCGCCGCCGGACCAGAAGAAAGTGCTGCTGGTGGTGACCGATGGCGAGGATACGGCAAGCATGGACACCTTGGAACAGGCTGTTCGCAAGGTTGCCGTCGATGGCGGGCCGACAATCTACACGATCGGCATTCTCGGCAGCGAGCGCGAGAAGCGCGCCCGCCGTGCGCTGCATACTCTGGCCGAGCAAACCGGCGGCGTTGCCTTCTTCCCGAAGGACCTCACCGAGGTCGATGAGATCAGCCGCCAGGTAGCGCACGATATTCGTAATCAGTACATCATTGGCTACAAGCCCTCCAACGCCGCAGCGCAGCGGCGGATACCGCACCGTAAAAGTGGAAGTGCACTCGTCGGCTTACAAGCAGCGTTTGCAGGTGCGTACACGGAGCGGTTACTACGCCAATGACGCGCGACGGGCTGCACGCTGACCTCGGTTGAACCCGCGCCGCGAGCTGTCTCCGGAAACCCCGGATTCCAGAATTCTGATTTCAAGCCCAGCAACCCGCTGGGCTTTTTTCTGCGCGAAAAGCCTGCGAATTTGACCCTGGCCGCAGCCTTTGCGTAACCTTTGAACTTCAAAGTTGAAGGCTCCAACCGGACTGGATTCGCGGAAGGTGTATTTTGCGAAGCAGCCGGGAGTACGGGGTCCCGGCGAAGGCTTTGCGTTTGCTGGGGCGGCATCCAGCCCGGCGGTGCTAATACCGGGCCATCAACCTTGAAACTGTTCTGGTTGTATGCAGGCGATATTTCTACACTAGCCGCAGGCGAGTTCAGGGAGAACATTCATGAGTTCCGGCCAAACCAAGCCCGGCGAGTGGGATGCCGCCGCCTACCATCGTCTTTCCGATCCGCAGTTTCAGTGGGGCCGGCAGATTCTCTCGCGGTTGGAGTTGCGCGGCGATGAGACCGTTTTGGACGCAGGCTGCGGCACCGGCAGGCTCACAGCCGAGTTGATGAAACGGCTGCCCGAAGGGCGGGTGATCGCCGTCGACGTTTCGGAGAACATGCTCGCCGCCGCCCGCGAGTTCCTGCGCCCGCGAGCCGGCGACCGCTTGCGCTTCGTGCAGGCAGATTTGGGAGCCCTGGAACTTGACGAAACCGTCGATGGAGTTTTCAGCACGGCTACCTTCCACTGGATACCGGATCACGCCCGTCTATTCTCGAATCTGTTCCAGATGCTTCGTCCGGGAGGCTGGCTGGTGGCGCAGCTTGGGGGCCAGGGCAACATCGAGCGCTGGCGGCGGCGCATGGCAGTGCTCGCCGGTGAGCTCCCGTTCGTAACTTATATTCGCGATTGGGTTGAGGAGTTTCACTTTCCGGACACCAGGCAAACCGTGGAACGGCTGAAACGCGCCGGTTTCGCGTCCGTTGAGGTGGAGAGCTGGCCGTCGCCGGTCAGCTTCCCCGACCCCGATTCGTTTGGCTCGTTTTTTGCCAGCGTGATCGCGCGAAATTATCTGGCGAGACTCGACGAGAAACTGCAACGGGAGTTCATGAACCGGCTCATCAAGCAGGCGGGCGGGGATGCACCGCCTTTTTTGATCGACTACGTGCGTTTGAATCTCCGCGCGGTGCGTCCGGAGAAATGAGCTGGAGAATCACGTCAGCAAATGAGCGATCCGGGCTACTGCCTGGCAGGCTGCTGAAAGGCTATTTCCCGAGGTGTCATCCTGAGCGTAGCGAAGGAGCTGCTGTTTGTGCGTGCTGGAATAAAGCAGATCCTTCGGTCGCGCAAAACCGGCGCAACCTCAGGATGACACTTCTACAAATTTTTCAGCAGCCTGCTGTACGATTGGGTGCGTCTGGGTCGATGGGTCGCTGTTTAGCCCTCAGGGCTGGGTTCCGGTGACGGAGTCTCCGATCCAGTCCAGGTAGGCTTCCAGTCCCGCCTCCACGGTGAACTGAAGCACCTCGGGAAGCTGATAGGAATTCAACCGGCGGATCTCGGCGCAGAGGCGCTCGAAGTTTTCAGCCGTAGTCTTGATCAGCAGCAGGAACTCCTGGCTGGTCTCCACTCTGCCTTTCCAGCGATAGACCGATTCCATTGGACCGAGGACGTTGACGCAGGCAGCGACCTGTCCATCGACCAGGGCGCGCGCAATTTTCGTCGCCACCTCGTGAGAACCGCATGTCGAGAGCACCAGCCGCTTGTCCGTCATGGACGCATTATCTACTCCAGCGGCGAATTGGCGCAACCCAGCCGCTCGCCTGACCGCCCCACCGGCAAGGACTGCCGGCGGGGGCCGGGGCTGCGCATTTTTGAATTCTTCTTGGGGTCGCGTATAACATCATCTGGCGATTTAGCGGCATGATTACGTGCCCGAAGTCAATCTTCAAGCGTGGTGCGCGAGGGTCCAGGGATGGCTACTCAGATCAAGTTTGGCACTTCTGGTTGGCGGGCGGTAATGGCCGATGAGTTCACCTTTCATAACGTCCGGCGGGCGGTCACGGGGATTGCGCGGTACGTTTCCAGCGTGAAGCCGCAAGCGGCCCGGATCATCGTCGGCCGCGACCCGCGATTCCTCGGCGAGAGCTTCGTGGAGCTTGCGAGCGAGGTCTTGCGCAGCCATGGGATACAGCCGCTTGTCGTCGCGGAGGCGGCGCCGACCCCGACGATCGCTTGGGCGATCATGAGCCGCCAGGCCGATGGCGGAATCAATTTCACCGCCAGCCATAATCCGCCGGAGTACAACGGCATTAAGTTCTCGACCCCGGACGGCGCTCCCGCTTTGCCGGAAGTAACCAACAGGATCGAGGCCGAAGTGGCCGCCGCGGACCAGGCCGGCATGGCGAAGGGCAATGGCGGCGGGCCGAAACGCGAAGAAATTGAGATCAAGAGCGATTACCTGAAACGCTTGCAGGGGGTTATCGACTTTGCGGCGATCAGGAAGGCGGGGCTGAAGGTCTGCTTCGATCCGCTCTGGGGCGCGGCGCGCGGTTACAGCGACGAACTGCTGCGGGCCAACGGAATCGAGGTCGCGACGGTTCATGACTATCGCGACGTGCTGTTCGGCGGGCACGCCCCGGAACCCGACGGGCACTTGCTGAACGATCTGCGCGACAAGATGCGCCAGAGCGGAGCGCGCATAGGGATTGCTACCGACGGCGATGCCGACCGCTTCGGCATTGTCGATGAAGACGGCACGTATATGTCGCCGAATTACGTGATCGCGTTGCTGTTCGACTATCTGGTGGCGAGTCGCGGCTGGAGAAACGGCGTGGCCAAATCGGTTGCGACCACGAATCTCGTCAATGCCCTGGCCGGGCATCATAAGGTAGAGCTGCACGAGACGCCCGTGGGCTTCAAGTTCATCGGCGAACTGATCAAGCAGGACAAGATCGCGATTGGCGGCGAGGAGAGCGCGGGCCTCTCGATTCGCTACCACGTTCCGGAAAAGGACGGGGTGCTGGCCGGGCTGCTATGCTGCGAGATGGTGGCCACGCTGGGAAAATCCTTGCAAGAACAACTGCGGGCTCTGTTTGCCAAAGTTGGTTCCTTTTATCCGTTGCGTGAAAACTTCCGCTTGACGGATGAGGTGAAGGCGAAGTTCACTGAAAGGTTACAGGCGCAGCCGCGCGAGTTCGCATCGAAAAATGTTGCGCAAGTGGTGCGCACGGACGGCTTGAAGCTGGTGCTCGAGGATGGTTCCTGGGTCTGTTATCGCCTGAGTGGAACCGAACCGGTGGTGCGCATTTACACCGAAGCGCGCAGCGAAAGCGACCTTGAGAAGCTGAGCGCGGCCGCCAAACAGTGGGTGTTTCAGGGCTAGACGAGATTTGCAAGGCTGGAATGATCTTTTTGCGCGCAATCGCCCGAGGCTTGTGCTCGCGCCGGCAGTGGCTGGCGACGGGCTGCGTGGCTGTGTTTGCCGGGTGGCTGTTTTATCACGTCATGTTCGGCGCAAACGGCATGGTGGCCTACCGGCAGAAGGTGAATGAGTACAAGCACCTGCAACAGGAAGTGCAACAGGCGCAGGCGGAAAACGAAAGGTTACGGCAGCGCGTCAACTCCCTCAAGACAGATCCGCAGGCCATCGAGAAGGAAGCCCGTGAGCAACTGAAGTATGCGAAACCGGGCGAGCTGATCTACGTTCTCCCGGCCCCCAAAGTCGAATCCATCCCGTCCCCGGCTACCGCGCAGAAGCACCGATAGGCACAGCACTCCCGTGTGCCGGCGACCTTGCAAGGCGCGGGCTGGGGCAGAGTTATACTGCCGCCGTGAAGCTCGATCGAACAGCGTCGCCTCCGCGCCGCGAATTCCCATTTGCGCCGACGTATGGAAACGTAATGCGGGTACTCGCCCTCGCGCTCCTGGCCTTGCTATGCGTCTCGGCCTGCCGGGGGAAAAACGAACCCAAGTCTACCAAGCTGATGCCGCCGCTCTACAGCGGGTACAGCCTGCAAAAAGTGCAGCGCGAGTTGAATCTCAACCCCGGCGATTGGGAGGTGCTTGAAGACCGGCGCCCGCTGACAAGCGACCAAAGGCCGCCGTTCAGGATATTGACTATCTCGCGCCAGGGCTTTACGAAATTCGGCGCCAGCGGCGAGCTGGTGATGACTTTCTATAACGACCGGCTCATGACGACTCTGTTTTACCCAACGGACCTGGAGACGCTGCGCATCTCGCTGGCTCGCGAGGCCGGCATCAGTTTTAGCAAGCAGGGTGACGCCCGGATCGAGCCCACGACCCGCGTTTGGATCGGCAAAGCCCGGGACAGCCGTTCCTACATCGGCTGGATCGACCTGGAACTCGAACGCCAGCAAGATGAATGGATCGAAAAGTACGGGCGCTAATTCGACCCGGTTTCCCTTCACAAGGCTTTTCAGGACTGGCTCGGCACCGAATTGCCACCCCCCCGGGCGGGAAAGCCCGGCTTCGCTTCAACATAACCTTTCGCGGGAATCCGCGCGGCACAGGCATCGACCGAGTTGCGGCTGCCTCTAAGTTCATGTAGAGTTTGTTGCGCGGTTTCCACTTGGTGGGGGGCATACATGGATAAGGTATTCGCCAATGCCAAAGAGGCGATCTTTGACATTGAAGATGGCGCTACGTTGATGGTTGGCGGGTTCGGTTTGTGCGGAATTCCCGAAAACCTGATCGCTGCTTTAGTGGAGAAAGGCGTCAGGAATCTCAACACCATCAGCAACAACATGGGCGTGGATGACTTCGGACTGGGCCTGCTTCTTCAGAAGGGGCAGATTCGCAGTCACAAGGGCAGCTACGTAGGCGAGAACCGTCTTTTTGAAGAGCTGGTGTTGGCCGGCAAACTCGAACTGGAACTGATTCCGCAAGGCACGCTTGCCGAGCGTATTCGCGCCGGGGGCGCCGGGATTCCGGCCTTTTATACTCCGACGGGCGTCGGAACCGTGGTTGCCGAAGGCAAGGAAACCCATGAGTTCGAGGGCCGAAGCTATGTTATGGAACGATGGCTGAAAGCCGAGTTCTCGCTGGTGAAGGCTTGGAAAGGCGACAGGTGGGGTAACCTCGTCTACCGCAAAACGGCGCAGAACTTCAACCCGATAATCGCGGCTGCCTGCGGAGTCACCATTGCTGAAGTGGAAGAGCTGGTCGAGCCCGGCGAAATTCCGCCGGAGCAGATCCACACTCCCAGCATTTATGTGCAGCGCATTTTTCAGGCGGTTGGAGAAGAAAAGCGGATCGAGCGCAGGACAGTCAGAAAGACGGCTGCCTGAGCTTCCGGGCACGATCCGGGAACAGGTTTCGACGCGAGGAAAAATATGGCCACGAAAACTAGTAAGGAACAGGACGCAGCCAAACGGGAATTCATCGTGCGACGCATCGCCCTCGAGTTGCGCGACGGCTTCTATGTGAACCTTGGTATCGGCATGCCGACACTGGTCGCCAATCATGTGCCACCGGGAATGGATGTCGTTCTGCAAAGCGAGAACGGAATGCTGGGCGTAGGACCCTATCCCGTCGCGGGCACCGAAGATCCGGACCTGATCAACGCGGGGAAGGAGACGGTCACGGAGATTCCGGGGACCGCTTATTTCTCCAGCGGCGAATCGTTTGCCATGATCCGCGGCGGGCACGTAAACCTGAGCGTGCTCGGCGCCATGGAGGTGGATGAGGAAGGCAACCTGGCGAACTGGATGATTCCGGGCAAGATGGTCAAAGGCATGGGCGGGGCCATGGACCTGGTCGCCGGCGCCAGGCGCGTAATCATCGCCATGGAACACACTGCGAGGGATGGCAGCCCGAAGATCCTGAAACGCTGTACGCTCCCGATTACTGGTCTCGGCGTCGTCGACACGATCGTGACCGAGATGGGTTACATCAAGGTGGTCCGCGGCAAAGGGCTCGTGCTGGAAGAAATCGCGCCTGGATTGCGGCCCGAAGACGTGCAAGCGGCAACCGGGCCGGTACTGACCATCAGTCCGACACTAAAAGAGATGGATGTTCTTGCCAGCGGAGTAAAGACGACCGCATAGCCAGTGTGGGCGATGGATTTCGAATCGTCCGCCAGTTCGGCACGGCGACTATTTCCGCCCCTCGAGGAAGACCTTTGTATCCGCAATGGATCGCTTGAGCTCTTCTGCCAAGGGCAAGCAATTCAAGGTCTGGAGCACGAACAAGCTGGTTTTTGGCTTGCGATCGCGTGGGTTTTGGATTGTGGATGGCGTGGCAAAAGCTTCGTGGACCAGGAACAAAAAGTTCTCGATATCGGTCCACTTCATCTGCTGGTTGCCAATCTCCTTGGTGAAGGCTACCGACGCGGCATCTCCGAGCCGGCGTACCTGTTTTTCATCTTCCGCGTTGTAGGCGCCTTTCGAAATCTGGAACAACGCCCGGTGAACTATGAGCTCGGGATCGGCCGCTTCAGCGTTTTCGCACCAGGCGAGCGTTGGCAACGCGAACAGCACGACGGGAAGGAACAATCGCCACATACTTCCGGTTCCTTTCAGCAGCTCAGGAGCTGAGAATACTTCGCCTGCCTCGTGCGGGCAAGATTGTCCTTGAAAGAGAAGCCAAGTCGTTACCAGAGGCGATCTGCTGCTCAATCTCTTTGGCCGTTTGCGAGGTGCTTTTTCAGGAATCTGTAGGCTCGCTGGCCGGCGTCCAACATCTCAAGGCCGTGAAAGCCGTGTCCCGCGTTTCTGTAGAGCTTCATTTCGTAAGGCAGACCACGCTGCTCGAGAGTTTGGGCAACTTTGTGCGCCTCGCTCACCGGCACGACCTTGTCGGCTTCGCCGTGCAGAATCAGCACCGGAGCCAGCTGCGTGAGCCGCTCGATGAAGTAATCGCTCAGCCCGCCGAAGAAATCGACAATGGCCTTAATGCGCTGCTGCTGCGACCCCAATGCCAGCGACAGGTATGCCCCGAGCGAAAAGCCGATGAGCCCAATGCGGCCGGGGTCGGCCTTCGGATGTTTCTCCGCGAAATCCAGCAAATCTGAAACCACCCGCAGCCAGTTGGGAAACTCCCGCCAGATAGTAGTCACATCCGCCCATTGGGTATCGGTGGCGGCGAAATAGTGCGGAACAAAGACGCAGAATCCCTGGCTTGCCAGCAGTTCTCCGACCTGTAACGCCCCCGTGTTGTGCAGCCCTCCGGAGCCATGAAGAGCACATACGATGGGGAAGCGTCCCTCGGAGCCCGGCGTGAAAACATCGACGGGGATTTGTCTTCCATTGAAAGTGGCAAAAGTCGTCTGCAATTGAGTCTTCCCAGTTGCGAGCTACTGGATTTGGATGCGGCAAGCCGTGCGACGATTCACTGAATCGCGCGTTTTGCGGGCGGACGGGCGCACCCGGGCCATGTGGCACTGCATCTGGATGCAAGGCGTTTCCAGTATTCGCGACCGCCCAGTCAGGAACACGCCGCGCGGCCAGCGAAAGGCTGCGTTGATTGGGGCATAGGGGGCTCTCGCTGAACAAAGTATTTGTGACCCGAGTAGAACCCCACGCATCCATCTTGATGGTTCTACGAAGATTTGTTGGAGGAAAGAAGAATGGCCTTCGAAGTTCCCGCGTTGCCGTACGCGTACGAGGCGCTCGAGCCGTACATCGACGCGCAGACGATGCACCTGCATCACGACAAGCACCACCAGGCTTACGTTGACAACTTCAACGCGGCCCTGGAAAAGGCTCCCGAGCTAAAGAGCAAAGGCGCCGAGGAGATTCTCAAGAACCTCAACAGCGTTCCCGAGGCGATTCGCACCGCCGTTCGCAATCACGGCGGCGGCCATGTGAACCACTCGATGTTCTGGACGATCATGGGACCGAATGCGGGCGGGGCGCCCACCGGCGCGATCGCCGACGCCATCAAAAAAGCCTTCGGTGACTTTGCGGCATTCCAGGAGAAGTTCAACGATGCCGGCGCAAAGCAGTTCGGCAGCGGTTGGGCCTGGCTGGTCAGCGGTTCGGGCGGTTTGCAGGTCATCAGCACGCCCAACCAGGACAGCCCGCTCTCGCAGGGCCTCTATCCGGTCATGGGAAACGATGTTTGGGAGCACGCGTATTACCTCAAATACCAGAACCGGAGAGCCGAATACCTCAAAGCATGGTGGAACGTAGTGAACTGGAGCGAAGTGAACAAACGCTTTGAAAAAGCTCCAAAATAACTCCAGAAACAACGGGAAATTTGAGCAGCCGCGAGGCTGCTTTTTTTGGCGCGCAGGCCGCTATCTCCGACGGAGAGGTTCGAAAGTCGAAAGGCCGGGTTCAGCCTGCCGCCAGGACCAGAGGTCCGGGGCATGTGAAACCCAGGCGAGCAATTTCAGGGTTTTGCGCTAAGTAGCTGATTACCTTATATTGTTATCGCGTTGAGTTGGAGAAACGTGCGGGCACAACCACAGCCGTAAGCGCCCGCCTCCAAGCATTAGCTGACGAGTGCTGCTAGCTTAACCTTAGCAGTGGCGCGATTCATGAGCGCAGCTTTACGAGAGGGAGTAATGACACCTGAGCCCGGGATGGGGAGTGTTCCACTAATTCCGCTTGCGATCAGCAAGAGCCTGCGCACCTTGGCACACGATTTGAGCAACTCTATCGAGACCATCATGCAGGCTTCCTACCTGCTGAGTCAGGCCAAGCTGGACGACACCAACAAGAAATGGGTCGAGCTCATCGACACTGCTTCTCGCGATGCGGCACGTATCAATCGTGAAATCCGCGAGATTCTGCGTTCGCAGAGCGAAGAGAATTAACGGCCGTGCAAACTCCGGCTGAGATGGCACACACCCGAAGCGTTGACTGCTAAGCCCGCGAAACCACAGCGATTCAAGCCAGTTCGGCGAATAGCCGCCCGGAGCACATGGTGAACGCCTGGCGTTCGACAGTCCGGCACACCTACACCTAAAGGCTCTAGCTTTTCGCACTCACCTTTGCCCAACATCAGCGGGCGCCGTTGACAGAGCGCGTAACGATTCCACGTAAGGCGCCTGGGCAAGGCCCCGTTCGGTGATAATCGCCTTTATGTAGCGGGACGGCGTGACGTCAAATGCCGGATTCTCGATCAGCACGGAGTCCGGCGCCATCTGGCGTCCGCCGATGTGAGTAACTTCGGCTGGCCGCGCGCTGTTCGATGGGAATGCGCGATCCATCCGGCGTCTCCAGGTCCACGGTTGAAAAAGGCGCCGCGACGTAGAAGGGGATGTGATGCTCGTGCGCGAGAATGGCGACCGTATAAGTGCCAATCTTGTTGGCCGTGTCGCCGTTGGCGGCGATGCGGTCGGCGCCCACGACCACCGCCTGGACTTTGCCCTGCGCCATCATGACGCCAGCCATGTTGTCGCAGATGAGCGTGGTCGGAATTCCGTCTTTCATCAGTTCCCAGGCGGTTAGCCGGGCGCCTTGCAGGAAGGGGCGGGTTTCGTCCGCATACACGTGTACCTGTTTTCCGGCCTCGACCGCGGCCCGGATCACGCCCAGAGCGGTTCCATAACCCGCCGTGGCAAGCGCGCCGGCATTGCAATGCGTGAGCACTCCGCCGCTGTCCGGCAGCAGGGAAGCGCCAAAACGGCCCATGGCCTGGTTGGCTGCAATGTCTTCTTCATGCATATGCTGAGCTTCGGCAATCAATCCCAGCTTGACCTGCGGTATGGGGTTTCCGATCAGCGATTCGAAACAACGCTGCATGCGGCGTATGGCCCAGAACAGGTTGACTGCGGTGGGACGGGTATTGCCCAGGACGCGGCAAATCTCCCCGAATCCGGTGCGAAACTCCGCGATATCGGAGTCATCGAGATCGCGCGCACCGAGGGCCATCCCCATTGCCGCCGCCACTCCAATCGCGGGAGCCCCGCGCACAATCATCGTCCGAATCGCTTCGGCGACTTCCTGATAAGTCCGGCAGGTTACGAAGACCTCTTCCGTCGGCAGCTTCGTCTGATCGATGAAGCGCACGCCCGCGTCAGTCCATTCCAGAGTTTTTACCACCGATTTCAGCCCTCCGCCCCGGCATACCCAACCCTGCGGCGTCCGCCGGGGACCTCGTAGCGACGGCACACTATGAGCCGTCGGGAATTTCTATAAAGTCTGGGATCAGTACGACTTCCTAGTCTAGCAGGCCGCCAAAATACACGCTTCGGGCGATGACGAAATCAATCCGAGCAACGCGCCGCGGCAATACAGGTGTAGAATGACTGATCAGTAGCCAGATTCGCGAAAGGTATATTCCGTGA
This sequence comes from uncultured Acidobacteriota bacterium, assembly GCA_963842345.1. Taxonomy (GTDB): domain Bacteria; phylum Acidobacteriota; class Terriglobia; order Terriglobales; family Acidobacteriaceae; genus CAWBRT01. The sequence continues at coordinate 62,191 of CAWJGD010000030.1, read as the reverse complement.
AGCCGGCTTGGATACCCTGTTCTGATGCCGCTCCATTTTGGAATAGACTGCGCAGGTTCGGTGCTGCTGGCGGTTTTGGGGCCAGACGCCATCCACGCCGGCTTCGGCCATTCCCTCGGCGGCAGGGCAGCAGCCGGCGCCAGCCCGGACTTCCGGCTCCCCGCCCGACCCAGACAGCGGCCACTCCGCCGCAGGTCACTTTTCGTGATGGATTGCTCAGTATCCGTGCCGAAAATTCCACTTTGGGCGACGTGCTGAGGGCGGTGCAAAGCGCCACGGGCGCATCCATCGATTCTCCTGGCTTTGCCAGCGAACGAGTTTACGTCAACCTTGGGCCGGGGGGACCACGTGACATCTTGGCGTCGCTGCTGAACGGCTCGCGCTATGACTACATTCTGCTTGGTTCGCAGCAGCAGCCGAATTCCGTCGCTCGGGTCATGCTGACCATGCGGCAGAACTTCCGCGAACAGCCATCCGCTTCTGCCGCGGCTCGACCAGCTCCTCCTCCGACCCCGGCGGCGAATAGTGACGAAATCGACACCGCCGACGAGACACCTGACCGCGAACCCGTCGTTGTGCCGAATCCGCCAACCCAGCCTCCCCCGTGGCAGCCGACCAGGCGCCGGGCAACCGCCGAGCCGAATGCGCGGGTCAGCAGCAGCGCCGGGGCAACCGCCTGGCAGCAGCCAAAAACGCCTGAGCAGTTGTTGCGCGATTTGCAACAATTGCAGCAGCAGCAACAACAACAACTCCAATTGCAACAACAACTTCAAAAACAGAACAATTTCGGCCGCTAGCTCCCGCCCGACAGGGTCCCGCAGGTGATCACACATGTCTTGTGAGTTACCTCACTGCACGGGTGTTGGTGCGGGCATAACCTCGTGCGGGCTGGGTTCTCCCCGCGCATTTTCCCGGCGTTGCGCGGGGCTTCCAGCGGAGGATTGCAGTGCCGATATTGGACTCAAACCAAGGAAGCGTTACGCAGGATTACTCGGTCGAACAGCTTAAAAAAACGGCTGCGCTGATGCGCGGTTATATCCTGACGGGACTTTGTTGCGCGGGTTCAGGACACTCAGGCGGAACTCTTTCGATGATGGACATCACCGCCGCCCTGTATCTGCGCGTAGCCAAACATGACCCGCGTAATCCCTCCTGGGCCGATCGCGACCGCATCTTCTGGTCGGGCGGACACAAGGCCCCAGCACTTTATGCAGGACTGGCCTTCGCCGGCTTCTTCGATAAGCTGGACTTGGGCCTGTTGCGGCGTTTGCGTTCTCCTCTGCAAGGGCATCCGCACTGGCTGAAGCTGCCGGGCGTGGAATGCTCCTCGGGCTCGCTTAGGGCAAGGGCTGAGCGTCGCCATCGGCAGTGCGCTCGCCGGCCGGCTCGATGGCCGCTCTTACACCGTCTTCTGCATCATGGGCGATGGCGAGCAGCAGGAGGGACAAGTCTGGGAAGCTGCCATGGAGGCCGCTCACTATAAGCTCGACAACGTCGTGGCCATCCTGGACAACAACCATCTGCAGATTGACGGGAAGACCGAGACGGTTATGAACGTCGAACCGATCGCCGCGAAATACGAGTCTTTCGGCTGGCAGGTCGCGCGAATCGATGGGCATGACATGACGCAAATCGTCGATGCGTTGCAGGCGGCCAAGCAAAACAAGTCGGGCAAGCCGTTGCTGATCCTGGCGGAAACCGTCAAGGGCAAAGGCGTCACTTTCATGGAGAACGCCGTCGGCTGGCACGGAAAGGCGCCGAATCGCAAAGAGTTGGATGAGGCGCTGCGAATTCTTGGAGTGGAAAGCCAGGTCCCGGTCGAGGAGATGTTTGCGCGCATGCGGCGCTATCAGCAGGAAATCGATGTCTCTCTCGCAGCGAAAATGCCGCGCTTCGGACGCGATTACTGGTGGAACTCGGGCGACAACATGAAGGCGAAGATGGAGCCGACGCGCAAAGGCTTCGGCAAGGCGCTTTCGCTGGAGGGCGGCGATCCGCGCGTCGTCTGCCTCGGGTTGGACATCTCCGGATCGATCACGATCAGCGAATTCTACGAAGGCCACCCGGAACGGGCCAGCCGCTGGTTGAGCATGGGCATCGCCGAGCAGTCGGCGACCTCGGTTGCCGCCGGACTGGCCAAGGAAGGCAAGCTGCCGGTCATGGGCACCTACGGTACGTTCGCGGCGGCCCGCAACCTCGATCAACTGCGCGTCTCGGTTTGTTATGGCAACTTCAATGTCCTGGTCGCCGGTGCGCACGGCGGCGTCTCGGTGGGTCCGGACGGAGCCACGCACCAGGCTCTGGAGGACCTGTTTGCCATCTGCGGATTGCCCAACATGAGCGCCGTGGTTCCCTGCGACTCCGTGGAGACGAGAAAGGCCACCCAGAAGCTGCTTCTGGGGGTGATCGGACCGAAATACATCCGCTTTGCCCGCGAGGCGACGCCGGTCGTCACCACCGAGCAGACGCCCTTCGAATTCGGCAAGGCCAATGTAATCCGTTTCCGCGGCGAGCAGCCGAACTTCATCGACGCCTTCGAAACCTGTCTGGAAAGCGATTACCGCAACGAACACGAGGACCTGACTATCATTGCCTGCGGTCCAATGGTGCCCGAGGCCATGCGCGCCGCCTGGATTCTGAAACAGGAGTTCGGTTACGAGACGCGCATCCTGAACGTACACACCTTGAAACCGATCGATCGACGGGCGATTCTGCGCGCCGCTTGCGAGACTCAGGTCATCGTTACCGCGGAAGAGCACCAGATCGGTGCGCTGGCATGGCGCGTCGCCGGACTCATTCTGGAAGATCCCGAGTCCCTGAAAACCCCGGTGGTTGCCGGCTATATCGGCGTCAAGGACCGTTTTGGCGATTCCGGCGCTCCCTGGGAACTGGTGAAGGAGTTCGAGGTTGCGGCCGAACACATCGCGCAGAAGGCCGCGGAGCTGATGCGGGCCAAGCAGGCATTGCGGCCGGACCATAGCGTGGCGACCGTTTCCTGAATCGCCCGGTTGTCGTAAGCCGTAATACCACAGGGAACTTGCTGACGATTCGTAACGTAATGCTTTGATGGAAAGCGCCCGGTTGGGCCGTAATGCACCAAGGGCTCTCAATTGCTTGAGAGCCCTTGCGATTCTGGGGCTGTTTCCTGACCGCGGAATTCAATCTAATGAAGTCCTTCCTGGACTTCGTGTATGGCTCTTTCTATGTGCTCCAAGGCCATTTGCGGATGACGGCCGCCCCTATCTCTCATTGCCTCGTGGATGGAATGCTGGGCGGACCGGAGCGAATCCAGGGCCGCACCCATATGACGACGATACCCGTGCTCCTGGCCGATGAGGACGCCTCCGCTGAGGACACCAAAGAAGGCGAGAATGATGAGGACGCCACGGATCAAGCTTGGTTTCTTTGACATGCAATGCTCCTTTAGGCGAGTGCTTCTATTGTGTAATCGTTGCCTTGCTTCCAAGTCACTCTTCAGAAGCGCAAACACGGGGCCAGAAAGTGCTCCGCGCACGCCAGAATAAAAACGGCTGCGACGAAGCACAAGGGACTTCGGTGGGGGTGCTATAAGAAAGTAAAAAGTAACATGTTGGTGATGCTGAAATTCTGCGTGCCCGCGCCTGGAGCGCGAGCGGACGCATATCTGACCAATCCCCGGTCAGTCGCCTGATGGACCGGCAGTGGAGATAAGAGCGGCAGCCGCGGGTTTCCGCTCTCCGCGGTTACGGCTGAAAGCATTCAGGATACCCACAATCGCCAGATATCCGGCACCAATTCCAAATGCGATCGAAAACACAATGGTCAAAAGCAATGCGAGTGGAACCAATAGAGTCGTCAAGTCTCTCTACCTTTTTATAAATACGCTCACTCCAGCCCGCTTGAATGTCAGCGGGGAAGCAGCAACCAAGAGCCCATGACAATTAAGATGCTCGGGAAAGATCAAGTCCACGTTAAACCTTTGTGCCTGTGGAGAACAAGTCCGATTTAGGAATCTCCGGCTGCTCCACGAATTCTTGTACCATTCCCGTTCCGAATTCTCCGCGGCTCTGTTGCGGGAATCCGTTGCCAACGGCGCATCGGCGAACGCGCGCCGCTTGTTCTGTTATGCCTCAGTTTGACGCTCGACTCTATTGCCTTCTAAGATACCTGAGTCGAAATGTCTTCCACACTTTCCGACGTTTCCAGTGAACTGTCCACGTCACTGTGGGTCCTGTCCCCTGGTCGCGGCCGGGGGCGTACTTTTGGGATGCCAATTACAAAGATCTCGGTGCGCGGCGCGCGCCAACACAACCTCAAGAACATCTCGGTTGAGATTCCGCGCAACTCCCTGACGGTGATCACCGGGCTGAGCGGTTCGGGCAAGTCATCGCTGGCCTTCGACACCATCTATGCCGAAGGGCAGCGGCGCTATGTCGAGACGCTCTCGGCGTATGCGCGTCAGTTTCTGGACCAACTGGAGCGGCCCGACGTCGATGCGATCGACGGTCTGAGCCCTGCCATCTCCATTGAACAAAAGACTACCAGCCGCAGCCCGCGCTCGACTGTAGGGACAATCACTGAGATTTACGACTATTTGCGCCTGCTTTACTCCTCCATAGGGCTGCCCCACTGCCCAAAGTGCGGCAGGGAGATCACCCGGCAGTCGGCCGACCAGATCGTGGCGCGGTTGCTGGAAATGGTCCCCCACGACGAATCCGGCACGGGGCAGACCCGCGTGATGCTGCTGGCCCCATTGGTGCGGGGGCGCAAGGGCGAGTTCAAGAAGGAACTGGAGAAGCTCGCCCAGCACGGATTTACGCGCGCCCGCATCGACGGCGAGTTGGTCAACATCGAAGCGGAGATCCGTCTCGACAAGCGCCGCAACCACACCATCGAGGTGGTCGTGGACCGCCTGCTGCTAAAGTCCGGAATCGAGCGCCGTCTGACCAATTCCGTCGAGGTTGCCATGAAGCTCGGGCAAGGGCTGGTGCAGGTGGCTGTCGTCGGCGGCGACGAGCGGCTGTATTCCTCGCGCATGGCGTGTCCCGAGTGCGGCATCAATGTTCCGCAACTGGAGCCGCGATCGTTTTCCTTCAACAGCATCTACGGCGCGTGCCCGGAGTGCAACGGCCTCGGCTCGAAATACGATTTCGACCCCGCCAAGGTTGTGGTGGACTGGTCCAAGCCCCTGCTGGACGGCGGCCTGGGACCCGGCAGCGGGTCCACCTATCTCCAGTCGTTGCTGAAGCGTGCGGCCGAGGTCTATCGCTTTGACCTGGCGGCGCCATTCGAGCAGCTCCCGGCGGCGACACAGAACCTGATCCTCTACGGTCCGGAGAAGAGCAGCCCCGCCGGCTTTCGCGGAGTTTTCGCTTTCCTGCGGCAAATGATCGAGGAGTCGAACTCCGACAGCTACCGCGAGTGGCTGCTGAACTACATGTCCGCCACGCCGTGTCCGCGCTGCGAGGGCAAGCGCCTGCGGCCCGAGAGCCTTGCCGTGAAGGTCAACGGCATGTCCATTTCCGACTTCACGGCGCTTCCGGTTTCGCGAGCCGTCGAGGCGGTGCGCGCCATCCGCCTGAACGAACGCGAGGAGAAGATCGCGGGCCGCGTGCTGCGCGAAATCGGTGAGAGGCTTGGCTTTCTTCATCATGTCGGCCTGGGCTACATTTCGCTGGATCGTTCGGCGGCCACGCTCTCCGGCGGCGAAGGGCAGCGCATCCGGCTGGCGACGCAGATCGGCTCCAAGCTGCGCGGCGTGCTCTACGTGTTGGACGAGCCTTCGATCGGCCTGCATCACCGCGACAACGCCCGCCTGCTGCAATCGCTCGAATCTCTGCGCGATCTGGGCAATACCGTGCTGGTGGTGGAGCACGATGAAGAAACCATCCGGCGCGCCGATTACGTCATCGACCTTGGGCCCGGCGCGGGCCGGCACGGAGGCGAGGTTGTCGCCGCCGGGACTCCCGAGCAGATTGCCGATGAGCCCGCATCGCTGACCGGCCAGTACATCAGCGGACGGCGGCGGATCGGCGTGCGCCACGAGCGCCGGCAGCCCAATGGCGCGGCCATTGCCATCCTCGGGGCGCACGAGAACAACCTGAAGAACCTGGACGTCAGTTTTCCGTTGGGCGTTATGACGGTGGTGACCGGCGTCTCCGGTTCCGGCAAATCGACGTTGGTGAATGACATCCTCTACCGCGCGCTGGCGCGCCAGCTCTACCGCTCGCGCGAAGATCCGGGCAAGCACCGCGCCATCAGCGGAAGCGAAAACATCGACAAGGTGATACGCATCGATCAGTCGCCCATCGGGCGCACGCCGCGCTCGAATCCGGCGACCTACACCGGGGTCTTCACCAACATCCGCGAGCTTTATGCCATGCTTCCGGAGTCGCGCGAGCGCGGTTACAAGGCCGGCCGCTTCTCCTTCAACGTGTCGGGAGGCCGTTGCGAGGCCTGCCAGGGCGAGGGCGAGCGCCGCATCGAGATGAACTTCCTGCCCGATGTCTACGTGCTCTGCGAGGTCTGCGGCGGCAAACGCTACAACCGCGAGACACTGGCCGTGAAGTACAAGGGATACTCGATTGCGGACCTGCTGAATACGCCGATCGCGGACGCGCTCGGCGTGCTGGAGAACATTCCGCAGGCGCGGCAGAAGTTGCAGACACTGGTTGATGTCGGGCTCGGCTACATCCACCTCGGCCAGTCCTCGGTCACGCTCTCGGGCGGCGAAGCGCAGCGCATCAAGCTGGCGCGCGAGCTCAGCAAGCGCCAGACGGGGCGCACGCTCTACCTGCTCGACGAGCCGACAACCGGCCTGCACTTCGAGGACGTGAACAAGCTGCTCGACGTGCTGCACCGGCTCACCGATCTTGGCAACACCATCATCATCATCGAGCATAATCTCGATGTCGTCCGCAACGCCGACTGGATCATCGACCTCGGGCCGGAGGGCGGCGAAGAGGGCGGACGCCTGGTCGCCCAGGGAACGCCGGAGCAGGTCGCGCGGGTAAGAAAGTCCTATACCGGGCAGGCGCTTTCGGGCGTGCTCAAGGCCTAGCAGACCCGTGCGGCGACGAGCATAGGCACAGGCTTCGCGCAGGAGGAGAACCCGAGGATGACTACTGACGACAGGATCGCCGCGCTGACTCCGGAAGCCTACAGCGCGCTGACACAACGGCTGCTTTCCCCAATTTCGGATCGGAGCGTGCAAATGTAGCGCCGAACACGGCAAGATGAAGATTTTGTCATATTGAGATATTCCTGCTACCGCGGCGCCAGCGCGCACATCACATGTTTAAAGCCGAGGATGTTATTCGCCCCTCGGTGGTGAGCGGCCCACCACTTCCTGAGTGGTGGGCTTTTTTGCGGTTGCGCGTCGTAGAGCGGAGGCGACTAGAGCAATTCAACTGTCAGTATGCCACCCTGGCAGGCTGCTGAAAAATTCGTAGCAGTGTCATCCTGAGGTCCGCGAGTCTGGGCTATCGAATGAAGGCGTCGACGAGGTGTTTTGCGATGAAAGCGCCGCCGTAAGCCATTGCGGTCATGTAGGCGAATTGAAGCGCGGGCCACTTCCAACTGTTGGTTTCACGGCGCACAACGGCCAGCGTCGAGGTGCACTGCATGGCGAAGGCGAAGAAGATCAGCAGCGCGGCCGCGCCTCCCAGGCTGAGATCGCTGTGCAGCGCCTGTTGCAGGTTCATGGCGTGCTGTTGGGGATCGACGCCATAGAGTGTGCCCAGCGTGCCTACGATGACCTCGCGCGCGGCGAGCGAGGTAAGCAAGCCGACGCCAATCTTCCAGTTGAAACCGAGCGGAGCGATGACCGGCACAAGGGAATGACCGAGGCGTCCCGCGATGCTGTCCTGAATGGCCGGCGGTTGTCCCTGATGGAGCGGCAGGTTGGTCAGAACCGCCAGCAGCAGCGAAACCGCGAGAATGACGGTTCCAGCGCGCCAGACGAAGGCTTTAGTGCGGTCCAGGAGGCGCATTCCCAGCGAGCGCAATGTCGGCCAGCGATAGGGACGGCAACTCCAGCAGGAAGGGAACATCCTTGCTTTTGAGGATGGAGGACTTCAGCATGCGCGCGGTAAACAATGCGGCCAGAAACCCGATCACGTAGAGCCCCAGCATGGCCAGCGCGCGCGAGCCGAAAAATACTCCCGCGATACGCGCGTCAGGCACAAACGCGGCGATCACCATGGTGTAAACCGGCAGACGCGCCGAACACGTCATGAAGGGGGCAACCATGATGGTGGCCAGGCGGTCGCGCTTGTTCTCGATGGTGCGAGTCGCCATGATGGCCGGAACCGCGCAGGCGTATGCCGAAAGCAGCGGGATAAAGGCCTTGCCGTTTAATCCGAAGCGGGACATGGTGCGGTCGGCGATCACGGCCGCCCGCGCCAGGTATCCCGAGTCTTCCAGTACCCCGATCAGTAGGAACAGCAGCAGAATCTGCGGCAGGAAGACCAGTACCGAGGAAACACCCTTCCAGGCGCCATCAATCAACAAAGAGCGGATCAGTGCGTTATGGATATGGGGAGAAACGGCGGTCCCCAGGTAATCGAGCGCGTCCTGAAGAATTTTGGAGATCGGCTGGCCGGCGGCAAAGATCGTCTGGAAAACCGCAACAACCACCAGGAAAAAGATCAGTGGGCCCCATAGACGGTGCAGATAAACGGAATCCAGGCGGCGTGTCCATACGGGCGGCAAGGGCTTGCGGTAGTTAGACTGAACATTGATGCGTTCAGCCCATTGCCGACATTCGCGGACATCGTGCAGCATGGGCAACTCAGTCGGTTGCGGCTGGTGCATGGCCGAACTGATGAAGTGATCGACGGCCTCCAGACCCTCTCCGCTGACGGCACTGACGAGAGCCACGGGAGTGCCTAACTGCCTCGCCAGCGATAGCACATCGATATGACCGTCGCGGGCGCGCAGGGAATCGGCCATGTTGAGCAGCACCAGCGTAGGCAGCCCGAGGCTGATGACCGGCGCCGCCAGCGCCAGGTGACGGCCAAGATTGGTGGAGTCGAGCACCAGCACGATGGCGTCCGGCGGCTCGATTCCCACCATTTGGCCGCGCAGAACATCGACCGTGACGCGCTCGTCCTCGGATTTTGCGTGCATGCTGTAGATGCCCGGCAGGTCGATCAGGGCGACACGCTCGCCGTCCTGCAAAGTGATGTATCCGGTGAAGTGTTCGACGGTGACGCCGGGAAAATTCGCCACCTTGCGGTTGAGGCCTGTAAGCTGGTTGAAGAGCGTGGTCTTGCCGCAATTGGGCGGGCCTACGAGAGCGATCGTGCGGATTGATTTCTGCTCAACACCTTCCAGTACGCCTGTGCCGAAGGAAGGGCCGCAGCACTCGCGCGAAGACATCAGGCCTGCTCCTGGGCCAAGGGGATTCGCACCAGGATGTGCTGTGCGGTAGCGCGCCGGATTGCCACTTCCGTTCCGTCAAGCCGGTAAACTCTGGGATCGCCGCCGGGGCCGCATTGGCCGGACGACGATCTCGACGCCGTTCATGAACCCGAACAGCATGACTTGCTCGGCGGCGCCTGCCGCCAGATCAATCTCGTGAATGATAGCGTGAACACCTTGAGGAAGATCGCAAAGCGGCAAAAGTTGTATTTCCCGGCTGGAATCGGCACCGTTTGCCCTGGAGCCCGATACCTGAGCAGACGCGGAAGCGGCGCTCTCCGGAAGTCCCGATGCGGAGCGGCGCTGGCTGGCGTGCTTTGTCGCACGAGCCGGCGGGCGCGTCTTGGAGGACGGGGCCCGACCTGCGAATCTGAAAATCATTTTCAACTCCAGCTCTATTGTCAGCCAGAGCGGCACGGGGGTCAACCACAGATATCACGCTCAGATGTGATCCAGAGCACATCACCCCGCACGTGATCTCTGCCAGCCTCGTTCACCGCAAGCTTCCGCGCGCTTCGGACCATGGATTTCGGCTCTCGGCTTGAATCTTCCCGTTTTGCGGCCGGATGTTCGATCCACTCTGGCGAGGCAACTTCGGTACGGGCTCCATACACCCGGGATGCAGATTGTAAATATCCTTTGTCTTCCTGTACTTTGTTAAGGTTCTGGCTTTAGTCCTTTAGGACAACAATAGGGGGCATGCTGTTGACCACGGCAGGGCAAAAGCTCCGGGCACTTCGTGAGCAGTTGGGGTTCACCATTCGAGAAGTGGAAGCGGCAAGTTTACGGATTGCGGCGAAACACCAGAACGACGATTTTGGTGTTCCATTAAGCAGACTATCCGACATTGAGACGAAAGGGGTCATCCCCAGCATCTTCCGGCTGTACTCGTTCAGCATTATTTACCGGCGCGACGTGCGCGAACTGCTCTCCTGGTACGGCATCGACATCAACCAGACAGCCGGCGACTTGTCGCTGGTCGAGCCTCCGCGTTCGCACCTTTCGGAGGCTCTGGCAAGCGCAACGGCGATGTATCTGCCGACGGAAATCGATCCCGGCTTCGATGTCAGGCGTACGACGAACATGGGCCGCATGATCCAGCGCTGGGGGTTGGTGCCGCTTTCGCACCTGGCCCACCTGCAGCCGGAGCGCTTTGTCTACGGATATATCGGCAGCGAGGATCTCACCATGTATCCGCTGCTGCTGCCGGGCACTTTTGTGCAAGTCGACGAGTCGCGCAACAAAGTGCAGGAAGGAACGTGGCGCTCCGAATATGAACGGCCGATTTACTTTATCGAGACGCGCGAAGGGTTTGTGTGTTCGTGGTGCGCGGTAGTTGGCGATTCGCTGATACTGCAACCGCATCCGCTCTCGCCGGAGCTTCCTCGCTCCCTCAAGCAGCCGAACGAGGCGGAAATCCTGGGACAGGTTGTTGGGATTGCTATGCGGCTCGATGAGTGGTTTGCAGCCGGTTCCTCGCGTCTTCCAACGCGCGCAACGCGAGAATCGTAGCCTTGGCATGGATGAGCGTGGCGGCGTGCGCCCCGGCCGGCACAATCGATCGCAGAGGAGCCGATTTCTTGAGCAGAACCTGTGGCGCCCCGAGCGCGACTTGCTGAGGATCTTCCACTTCCCGCATGAGTTGGGACGAGCGGCGTGCGAAGCACCTGCGTCAACAGTTCCAAGTGCGCGCGTGCACATGGCTTCCGTCGGCGGCGGCGGTTCCATGGGTGCGTGCCAGCCCCCAATGACGGTAGTTTCCTTTCTCATCTCGAAGTCTGGTGAGGTAAGCCAGACGAGACAAAAGCCCGGGAATCCCAGACAATGTCCGCCGGGCGAAATCTTCCGAAGCACTGAACAGTGGCATTCAGCCCCCTCATCCACGCCTGCCGGATTACGCGACGCGTGTACCAAGAGTACATCGATTCGGGCGATTTCCGAAACGAAACACGGACCTGTTCCGGAAATAGAACGTGGAATCGTTTCGCATGCTCCAAGGCAACACTGTGGGCTAAGTTCAACCTGTGTTGTGCAATCATCACCATGCTCACTGACAGGAAGGACACGCCGGAGTTTTCATGATCACGATTTTTCTGGTCATCGGGGTTGTCGCCGCGCTGATCTTTGTGTTCTACATAGCGCGTCGTAGTGTTTTGTCCTCACAAAGCTACGACGAACTAAGCCGGCAACTGGTGCCTGTCGATATCGCCGCGTTCCGCAATCTTGTCGACGCAAACGAAACCCGGTATCTGCGCGAGAAGCTCGCGCCAGCCGCGTTCCGCGCGGTACAGCGGCAGCGTCAGATCGCAGTCTTGGCTTATGTCAAAGCGGTTGCGCACAATGCGGCGCTGCTGATCGCCATGGCAGACCCGGCGAAAACCAGCCCGAATCCCGAAGTTGCATCGACCGCGCAAGCGGTGGTCGAACAGGCTTTGCAACTGCGTATTCGTTCGTTGCTGTTGATCCTGAAGTTGTGGGTGGGGATCGCGCTCCCGGGGCTGACCGTGACGGGATCGTCGATCGTCGACCGCTATCAAAGTGTTTCGTCCGGCTTTGTCAACTTCGTTCATCTGAGCCGGCCGGCCGGGACTACTGATCCGTTAGAAGTTCGTAAGTGGCCCTTGGCAATGATTCCCAGAACAGCGGAGGCGAGGATCAGCCAGGCGGAGTTCACGCGCCAGCGGAACAGCAGCAGCGCACTGACGGCAGCGATCAACACGGTCAGCCAATCCACCAGCGCGGCAGCTCCAAGCTGCCACGTCACTACCGCCATCACCGCCAGTGAGGCGACATTGATTCCGTCCAGAACCGCACCCGCGAAGGCGGAGCGGCGCAGACGGGGGATCAACGGCGCGCTGGCCGCCACGAAAACGAAGGCGGGAAGAAATATCCCGGCGGTGGCGGCGAAGGCTCCGGCCGGACCATGAAGGATGATATCCGATGAACGTTGCGGTAGTAAAAACGGGTCCGGGCGTGATTTGCCCAACGGCAACCGCATCGAGCAGTTGCTGCGAAGTGAGCCAGCCGCGCCGTTCGACAAATTCCGCGCGCAGAAAGGCGAGCAACACGTATCCGCTGCCAAAAAGCACCGAGCCTATTTTTACGAAGGTGGTGAAAATAGCGCCCACCCCGACGGCGGTTGCGGCGGCCACGCCACTGGCCGCCACTTTAGGGCCAAGCGAGATCATGGCGCCCGCCGCGGACTTGCGGGTCGAGCTGCGCGCGCGAGAGCAGGTTCTTTATCCCGGCGGCAGCGCCGCCCGCGATCAGCACAAGCAGGGGATGCACTGGCACCAGCGCCAGCGCGGCTGCGATCACCCCTACCAGCGCGAGCCAGCGGCTGCGAATCGCAGTGCGGGAAAAATTCCAGAGCGCCTGCAAAACCACGGCAATTACCACCGGTTTGACGCCGTAGAGCAGGCCGGAGGCGACTGGCAATGTGCCGAAACGAACGTAGGCCCATGCCAGCAGGCCAACACTGAATGCGGCCGGCAGAATGAAGCAGCATCCGGCGACAATAAGGCCCGGCCACCCCGCGCGGCGATGGCCGATGTGGATCACCAACTCGGTTGAACTGGGGCCGGGGATGAGATTAGAGGCGCCGACGCGGTCCAGGAACTCCGATTCGGTCAGCCAATGCCGGCGCTGCACGACCTCCTGCTCCATCATGGCGATGTGCGCGGCGGGGCCACCGAATGCTATTGTGCCAAGCTTCAGAAAAAGGAGGGCTAATTCCGCCAGCCGTTGGCGCCGGGTGTCAGCTTCTTCCGCGATTGTTCCTTGCATTCCCATGCGGGCGCAATCGATTATCGCACTCCGCGATTTCGATTGCAGACCTCGACGAAAAGTTCCATAAGAGCTACCCTGTTGTTGTGGGGGGTGGAGTGCGTTCCAGTTGGCCCGAATTCGCCGCAAAGCATAAGGGACTGATTCTTTCGCTGCTGCTTGGCTAGGAGTGTGCGCCGTCAGCTTGACGCTGATCAAGCGTTTGGTGTGGCGCCCCCTTGGGTATCCCGAGCTTGTCTTTGAGCTTATCGAATCAGTTTGTTATGTCGTTGCCGCCTCGGTGGTGGCTTTGGTTTTATGGCGGCGCTCGGTGAGGCGCACCGCGGGCTCTGAGAGCACCCTGCTTGACGAAGCGCAGCGAAACGAACAGCAAGTTCTATTGCTGGCACGGGCGGTTGAAAGCACGAGCGACAGCATCGTGATTACGGATCTTCGCGGATCGATTGAATACGTCAATCCGCACTTTGAAAAGCTGACCGGCTACACGCGAGCGGAAGTTTACGGGAAGAATCCTCGGGTTCTTCAGTCCGGCCGGCAGCCAAGAGAGTTCTACGCCGAGCTCTGGCGGACGTTGAAGTCCGGAGGCGAGTGGAAAGGACGCTTCATCAATCGCCGTAAGGACGGCACTCTGTATACGGAAGAGGCTACGATCGCTCCGGTTCACGATGCCCATGGGAAACCTCAGAAATATGTTGCGGTGAAGAGGGACGTGACGCGCCTGGAGGAATTGGAGAACCAACTGCGACAGGCACAAAAAATGGAGGCTGTCGGTCAACTGGCAGGGGGCATTGCGCACGACCTGAACAATGTTCTGCAAGTCGTGACTCTCGCCTCGCACCTGGCGCTGACCAGCAATGATCCCGAGTTCAAGGACGCCAGGATCAAGGAGACGGTCGACGCGGCCCAGAAGGGAGCCGGGGTCATCCGGCAGCTTCTCGCCTTCAGCCGACGGCAATTAATGCGGCCGGAAGTGTTGAGCCTGAATGAAGTGATTCGCGACACGGTGAAGCTGCTGAATCATCTGCTCCAGGAAGACATTAAGCTGCACCTTGACCTCGACCCCGAGCTCGGCAACATCAAGGCTGATCCGGTTCAGATCACGCAGGTGATCCTGAATCTTGCGCTGAATTCCCGTGACGCAATGCCCGATGGCGGGCTGCTGGAAATCTCCACTGAGAACTTCGAAGTGACTGCGGAGTCTGAAGCCGGCAGTGGCCCGGTCTCTCCCGGGAGCTACGTTCGCTTGATTGTCCGCGATACCGGAGCCGGGATGGACGAGGTTACGCAAAATCGTGTTTTTGAGCCTTTCTTCACAACCAAAGAGACGGGCAAAGGAACCGGGTTGGGCCTCTCAACCGTGTACGGCATCGTTATCCAGAGCGGCGGATTCATCAACTTCGACAGTGCGGTTGGCGTGGGCGCCACCTTTTTCGTCTGCTTTCCGCGCACGCAACAGCCCATAGCCGGCCTCCCTCAGAAGGTCAACCGCGTCGAGGTGGCGCTGGCTCCCGAACCGTGTTCCGTGCTGGTGGTGGAAGACGAGGAGATGGTGCGGAATTCGATTGCAGAGGCACTGCGCCGTGAAGGTTTTCGCGTTCACGCCTCAGCATCTTCACAGGACGCCCGGGAGGCTGCCATCAAGATAAAGCCAACCCTGGTGATTGCTGACGTTGTCATGGCTGGAATGAAAGGCACCGAGCTTGTCGAGCTGCTGAAAATGCAGAATCCCTCGATCCAGACGATCCTTATCTCCGGCTACGGCGACGAAGAACGAGTGCGGCGTGCGACTGAATCGGACGCTTCGCTGTTTATTTCCAAGCCCTTCAGCATGAGCGAATTAGTGGAATCGGCCATGCGCCTCTGCAACGTCCGGCGGTAGCGACGCTCCGACCGGAAGCTCCCAGGCATTCCCATCGAATTCCGAACCGCTGAAATTCCCCGCCAGAGTTACAGGATTGCAAACCAGCAGCTTGGGTGGACTGCTCTGGCTGTGAATTCGACTCCCGCCACCTAAATGGCGACATCCGGCCATGCGGTTTCCCCGTACTTTAATTGAAAATGATTTTCAACACGAGGGACTTATGCGGCCCTCCCGATATTGAGAAACCGCATCATTGTGAAGCAGTTCGGTCGAGGAGACCGAGGCACAGCCAACCAAAAAGGAGAACTTTGATGACCAAATCGATGAAAACCCTTGTTCTTACAGCTGCGATTTCCGGACTTCTCGGCGGAGCCAGCGCAACCACCACCAACACATCCCAGACTTCTCCCGAGAAGAGCGTGGGCGCTGCCACTGTGAAGCTGGCAAAGGCGGGATTCTACGCCGATAAACACGGTTGTAAAGGCAAAAACGACTGTAAAGGCCAGGGCGGCTGTAAAACCGGTGACAACGGCTGCAAGGGCAAGAACTCCTGCAAAGGCAAGGGTGGCTGTGCCACTGACGGCTCGAAGAAGTTGTCCTAGGCGTCAGGCAGAGGGACCGGTTCATCCGGTCCCTCGCTGCGTCTGCCATGCCGCTTCCCGCATCATACAATTGTGCCTCGCCGGGACGATTTTGGAGGCGCGCGAGGTTAGAACTGTCCCACCGCTGGCTCAGGGTGATTCCATGAAGGTTGATAACTCCGGGGCGAACCCGCCGCGGAATCGCTCTTGCGGCTTGGCGTTGGCGAAATTCTTTCAGAGGAATGGCGATGCCAGCAAATCGCTTTAACGGACACACCGAACTACGGCATCGGTATTGGGCTCCGGATTCCGCATTATGAGCACATTCTGACTCGCAAGCCGGTCGTCGACTGGTTCGAAATCATCTCCGAGAACTACATGATCGACGGTGGCCGTCCGCTGGCCATTCTGGACTGCATCCTCGGACAGTACCGGGTTGTGCAGCACGGCGTCTCGATGTACTTCGGATCGGCCGACCCGCTGAATCGCGAACACCTGAAGAGGCTGAAAGCGCTGGTCCGCAGAACCAACACTCCGTGGCTGACCGATCACCTGTGCTGGGGAAGCGTGGACGGCCGTTACACGCACGACCTGCTGCCAATGCCGTACACGTGGGAAGCGGTGAAATCGACTGCGAAGAAGGTTCGGCAGGTGCAAGACTTTGTCGAGATTCCGGTCGCGGTCGAAAACGTAAGCAGCTATGCCGAGTTCCACGACTCGGAAATGTCGGAATGGGAGTTTCTGTCGGAGGTGGTGGAGCGCGCCGACTGCGGCATCCTGCTGGACGTGAACAACATTTACGTTTCTTCCTTCAATCACGGCTTTAATCCACAAGAATACGTCGACAATGTGCCCGCCGAGCGCGTCGCGCAGATCCACATCGCGGGCCATTCGCGCTATCGGAAGTACATACTCGACACGCACGACCACGCGGTGATCGATCCGGTTTGGGAGTTGTATGCGGCTGCCATCAAGCGATGCGGCCCAACCGCGACACTGCTGGAGTGGGATGACAAGATCCCTTCGTTCGAGGAAGTGCACGCCGAGGCCCTGAAGGCAAAAAAATATCTGCAACAATTCGCCGGAGAAGGCGCGCGTGGCATGCCCACGGAGGCATTCGCACATGAACTCACTGCTTGAGTTGCAGCGAAGGATGGCCAAGGCCGTGATGCAGCCGTTGACGGCGACGGAAGGCATGCGGCGCACAACCGGCGAAGGCCGGTCGATGATGACAGAGGCGTCCGCGTTCATCAAGCCCAATAGCCGACTCACAGGCTTCGAGCGGCTGGAGATCTACAACCGGCAATACTGGTTCCGGATACTGGATTCGTTGGCGGAAGATTTTCCAGGACTGCGCGCCGTGATTGGGCAAAAGCAGTTCGACCGGCTGGCGCGAAAGTATTTGACGGATTGCCCGTCGCAGTCGTTTACGATGCGTAACCTCGGCTCGCGATTGCTCCCGTGGCTCGATGCGCATGCGGAATTCACCGAGCCCTACCGCGATTTGGCTCTCGACATGGTGCGGCTCGAGTGGGCTCACATCGAAGCCTTCGACTCCGCGGAACGGCAACCACTGACGCCGACCCAGATCGCGGGGCTCAATGGCGATGCAAAATTGGCACTGCAACCGTACATCCGCCTGCTGAAGCCGCACTATCCGGTCGATGACATTCTGCTGGCGCTGAAAGCGTCGTCGCGCGATGTCGCCGCGCTCAACAGCAGGTTACGGACAAACTGGCTGCTGCGGTTCAGCGGGCCGGAAGAGATCTTCCTCGCTGTTCATCGCGCGGAGTTCAGCGTCCACTACAGGCGGCTGGAGCCGGGCGAGTTCGCTGTCTTGGCCGGATTGCAGCGCGGACTCTCGATCGGCGATGCTATCGAGAGCGCGCTCGCGGATCGAGCCGGCGAGGACGGGGATTGCGCAGGCAAGGTTCAGGAGTGGTTTGGAATCTGGAGTAAACTCGGCTGGCTCTCTCTACGGAGCGCGTCGCGGCCTCGTAAGGCAAGCCGGTCCAACTTCGAAAAGAGGACAAGATGAGCACGTCTTACGAGAAATGCAGCTGGGCTTATGAAAACTTCGCCACGGTTGTCTCGGCATTGCGCTCGCCGCTGCTGCTCGCAATACGGCTGTACTGGGGTTTTCTGTTCGCGCAGACCGGGTGGGGCAAACTGCATAACCTGGAACGAGTGACCGGATTCTTCGCCAGTCTCGGGATACCTTTTCCTCACGCGAACGCGATCTTTGTCGCTGGCCTGGAGGCCGCGGGGGGAGTTTTGCTGATCCTTGGGCTCGGTTCGCGACTGACTGCGTTTCTGCTGACAGGCGACATGGTGGTCGCTTATCTGACGGCAGACCGGGCCGCTCTACTCTCCATCTTCTCTGACCCTCCCAAGTTCTTTAGCGCCGACCCTTTCACGTTTCTGTTCGCCTCGCTTCTGATTTTGGTTTTTGGCCCAGGGAGCGCGTCCATCGATGCGCTGATTGCGCGAGCCAACAAACGTGCGATGCCTCGCCGGCAAGAGCCGACCGTCAAGCAGTACGAAGCCGGCCAAACACAAATCAGAAATGCATCGTGACGCGGCGTAGCTGAGTTTGAGGACTTTCGTAGTAACTCTTACCTGTGTCATTCTGAGCGACTCACTCGTCTCGCGGCACCTTGCCCGCAATCATAGCCGCTTCGGCGGCTGTAGCTTTTGCAGGTAACTCGCTAGATTAAGATCAAGACATCTCTAACGGAATAAGTATCTTTTATCCCGCCTATAACCGCAACTCTCATAACCATCCTTTATCTCTCTCA
The DNA here is from genome assembly GCA_963842345.1 of uncultured Acidobacteriota bacterium. GTDB lineage: Bacteria > Acidobacteriota > Terriglobia > Terriglobales > Acidobacteriaceae > CAWBRT01. The sequence continues at coordinate 43,763 of CAWJGD010000030.1, read as the reverse complement.
TAACTACAATTTGTGAAAGGTTTTTCGATCTATACCAACGGAACTATGCGTTGGACGTAATGAGCAACCCTGTCTACTCTGAACCTACCGGGTCACTAAACCCGAATCTAAACCTATAGCCAACACAAGCTAGAAAGCAGGTCCTAGACATGCTCAAATCAGGTGCCGCAACTGGGTTGTATTTGTTCTTTCTATTATGTCCGCTACTTCTAGCGGCACAAACCGCGCAGCCGCCGGCCACGGCGGACCTCAACCAGCGCATCTCTGATTTGGAGCAGCAGTTACAGCAGTTGAAAGCCCAGGTTGCCGCACAAGCGAAGACAGAGGCTCCGGCAGCGGCGCAGGCCGCGCCGTCGAATGCGGTGGCCGTCGCCACCGCTCCTGCCGCGGCACCTGGTCCGCTGGATGGCATCTCTAGTGTACTCAAAGGCGCCACCGTCAACGGATTGGTGGATGGCTACTACGGGTTCAACTTCAATAGCCCGGCCAACCGTACCTCAGGTTTACGCCTCTTCGATAATGCGACGAATCAATTCGCGCTCAACCTGATCGAAGTGGGATTGGATGAAGCGCCCGACGCGACCAGCCGGCTTGGGTATGACGTGACGCTGGGTTTTGGCAATGCGATGAACGTCGTGAATAGCACCGATCCTGGCGGACTTGGCTTCGCGCAATATCTGAAGCAGGCGTATGTATCTTATCTGGCTCCCGTTGGCAAGGGGCTGACGCTGACCTTCGGCAAGTTCGTGACGCCTGTCGGCGCCGAGGTCATTGAGAGCAACAAGAATTGGAACTATTCGCGCAGCTTGTTGTTCAACTACGCGATTCCTTTCTATCACTTCGGCTTGAGCGGCGCCTACACGTTCAACGATAAGTACACGCTGACTGGCTATGTTGTGAACGGCTGGAACAACCTTGTGGACACCTACAGCAGCGGCAAGACGGGTGGCTTAAGCTTCGCCTGGAACCCGAACAAGAAGGTTTCCATTACCGAGAGCTGGCTGGGCGGTCCGGGAGCGACCCCGCTGGATGGCAGCAATTGGCGCAATGTGAGTGACACGGTAATTACTTACACGCCAAACAGCAAGCTGTCGCTGATGGCCAATGGCGACTACGGCCGCGTCCAGAGGCCTGACCCCGTAGCGGCGGCAGCTTGTGGCACCGCGTGCAGAAAAGCGGTTGACTGGGCGGGCGTGGCCGGTTATGCGAAATACCAGCTCAACCCGTTGTGGGCGGTGGCGGGGCGCTATGAGTACTACAACGACCACACCGGTTTTCACGACTGGCCACTCGCCAGCATATTAACGAAATCACCGGCACGGTGGAGAGGAAATTTGCGCAGCACCTGATTACCCGGGCTGAGTATCGCTTCGACGACTCGAGCAATTCCCATGCTTTTAACAAGGATGCGGCAAAGTTCGCCAGTACTCAATCGACGTTGTCAGGTGGGCTGATCTTCGTGCTGGAGCCGGATGCTGAAGTAAGCATCATAACGCGGCATTCGATGTGCGCTGCCTGATAGAGATTGGCGATAGCGGACACGCTGGCTATCGCAGACTATGAACGCCGATAGGGTTGAAAAACAATAAGTTCAACAAGGAGAATGAAACGTGGCTGAAACTCCCACAGTTGAAATGAAACGACCGTAGGCTTAACGGGCCTGACGATGAATGCCATGGCGCTCATCGCTCCCGGGGCCTTTCTATGGCTCACTTTCTATATCCAAGCGACTACGGGCGTTACCACGCCCGTCGATGTGGATCGGCATTGTCGTCGCCCTGTTGCTGTGTTTGGCGACGGCGGTGTGTTATGCGGAGATGGCGAAACTGTATCCGGGAACAGGCAGCTCGTACTATTTCGCCGAGCAGTCGTTTCTCAATCACGAAACGGTGTGGCGCTATGCGCGGCTTTCGAAGTTCATCGTCGGCTGGGCGTCGCATCTTTATTACTGGATCTATCCGGGCGTGATGGTTGGCGTCATGGGCATCCTGTGCGGATACCTGGTGGGCACGCTCTGGCCGAGCTTCATGAACGCGTCCAATCCCGGACCGATGTTCATGATGGCGGTTGCGATCGTGTTCTCCTTTCTGGTGGCGTACATCGCCTACCGCGGCGTCAACGGGTCGACGGCAGTCAACATCGCGATCAACGTCATCCAGATCACCGCGCTGCTGGTCTTCGCGGTGATGGCGCTGGGCTACCGCATGAATCACCCGCCGGGAAGCGTCGCCTATCAGTTCGATTCGACTTCAGGCGTCGGCCTACACCTATGAGTTCGCGACGGAAAAGGCGATGGTAGATGGAAAAGAAGCCGAGAACATTGTGCGCGACGCGTCGGGCAGTTCCGCAACCGAAGCTGGACGCCGCAGGCAAGCCGGTGCCGTTCCTGATCAGTTATCCGGAGAAAGATGAAAAGGGCAACTTCCTGAGCCACCCGAAGGCCTCATCGGTCGTCGGGTTTGCACAATATTGGCTGGGCGTTCGTTCAGGCGACGGTTGCCATCCTGATTCTGGTGGGATTTGAATCGGTGACCTCGATGGGCGGCGAAGCGAAGAATGCCAAGCGCGACGTTCCCATCGCGGTGATCGTGTCGCTGCTGGTGCAGGGGGTGTTCTGCTATCTCATTGAGTATTTCGCGGCGAACTACTTCTTGAACAGCGGCTATACCATGCAGAGCGCGGCCAACTCGGCGGCGCCGATCGGCGACATGATGATCGTGGTCGGCGACGCGCTGTTCGGAGCGGGCCGCGGACGCATCTTCATGCTGTGCGAGGCGTTGACGGTGTTTCTGGCCCTGATCGGTACGACGCTCTCCTGCATGAACACCGGCGCGCGAGTTACCTACGCCATGGGTAAGGATCGGGAAGCGCCGGAGCACTTCGGCATGTTGCACGGCAAGAATCTGACCCCGCACCGCGCCATCTGGACGCTGGCCGCCATTTCGGCAGTGATCGGCTGCATCGCGGTGGTCATGGCGTTCGGCGACGCCGGCGCGCCGACCGACGCCGCAATCAAGGCGTTGCCGCAAGGGTTCTGGTCGAGTTTCGGGTACCCGACTCACGACAAGATGGCGGCGCTGGCCGAATTCGCTGCTGACGGTCACGCTGGCCTCGAACTTCGGCACGTTCCTGCTGTATGGGATGAGTTGCCTGATCTGCATCGTTGGCTACCACGGGCATCCGAAATTCAACCCGCTGCGGCATCTGGTGATTCCAGTGTTTGGGCTCGTGGCAAACCTGGCGTGCATGGGGTTCTACCTGGTGGGGCCGTTCATGGGATACGGCACCAAGATGGAGCCGCTGCTGGCGCTGGGCATTGCCGCTGGTCTGGGCCATTTATGGCGGCATTTACTTTGTCCGCATGAGTAAGTCAACAGGCAGAACCACTTTGGTTTCAGCCAGGCCGATGGCGAGTTAGTGATGTTCTCCTCCCGGGGCGGGTGCAAGCCCGCCCACTTTTTTAGCCATGATTTGGCAACAAAGGCGAGATGAAACAGCGAGAGGTTGAATGTCGCAGGTATCGAGACCAACTTGCCCAAGCCGCGCCAAGCCCTGTCGCGTTTGGGTTACAACGACAGAGTTCGATGCTCGATGTAGAGTTCGCACAGCTCAGCGATCCCGGCCGCGTCCGCGAGCAGAACGAAGACTATCTAGGCCATGCGGTTCCAGACTCTCCGGCAAAAGCGCGGAGTCACGGCTGGCTGTTTGCGCTTGCCGATGGAGTCGGCGGCAACGAAGATGGCGAAGTCGCTTCGCGGCTGGCGGTTGGAACGCTGCTCGCCGGATTTCAGAGCGCTGTCGCCGGTGAACCGCATGCACCTTTGCTGCAGCGCCTGGTGCAGGCCGCCAACATACATGTGCACGAAGCGGGGCTGGCGTCCGAGGCAGCCGGACGGGCGATGGCGACCACGCTGGTGGCCTGCGCTCTACGCTTCGACCGCGTTACCGTGGCGCATGTTGGCGATTCGCGGTGTTATCTGATTCGCCGGGGCCACGCCACGCTGCTGACGCGCGATCACACGCTGGCGAACGAGCAGGTCCGGCTTGGTATTCTGTCATCGGGCCAAGCGAGGCGAATCCGATACTCGCCACGTGTTGAGCCGCTCGCTGGGGAACGAGCTGTTCGTGAGCGCCGACATCAGCGAGCATCTGTTGCTTCCCGGCGATGTCCTTTTGTTGAGTTCCGACGGCCTGCATGGCGCGGTTCCGGAGGCCGATCTGGCCAAGGCGGTGAGCGGAGAGCGCTGACCTGCAGAGCCGCGGCCGAGCAACTGGTGCAGCTTGCCAATCGAGCGGGATGGCAGCGATAATGTGAGCCTTCAACTGGTTCGCATTCGTGATGTCGAACGCGTTGGAATGTATCGAGGACGGCCGTACAAACTGCCCTGAGTCGTTTGGCTGAACCGCGCGCCGGAAGAGACGCAGCAGCTCACGGCGAATCCGCTTCAGCTCATCGATGCGGGCCGACAGTTGGCCTCGGCCTGCTGACAAGCATGACTCAACTCCATCCTGGCGAGCAACTCGACCACTATTATCTGGAGAGCGTGGCCGCGCGCAGTGGCATGGCTTCGATCTTCCGCGGCAAGGACCTGCGCACGGGCCGCACGGTTGCCATCAAGGTTCCGCACATCGAGATGGAAAGCGACCCGGTGTTTTTCGAACGCTTCCAGCGCGAAGAGGAGATCGGCAGAAAGCTGGATCACCCCGGCGTGATGAAGGTTCTGGGCGATGACGACCGCAGCGAACGCTACATGGTGATGGAGTGGGTGGAAGGACGGCTGCTGCGTCAATTGATGAACGAGCAACGCAAGCTGTCGCCCGAGCGTGCGGTGCGAATCGCGCTGCGCATATGCGAGGCGCTCGACTACATTCACCGCAACGGCGTGGTGCATCGCGACCTCAAGCCGGAAAACATCATGATCGACGCCGACGACAACATCAAGCTGATCGACTTCGGCATCGCCGGCAACGCCAGTTCGCGGCGCATTACTTTCACGTCGGCCTCGCAGACGATGGGAACGCCGGACTACATTTCTCCGGAGCAGGTCAAAGGCAAGCGCGGCGATGCGCGCAGCGATATCTACGCGCTCGGAGTCATGTTGTACGAGATGTTGACGGGCAAGGTGCCGTTCAGCGGACCTAATCCCTTCGTCATCATGAACGAGCGGCTGCTGAATAATCCGGTTCCGCCGCGTGAGATCGATCCGTCGATTTCTCCGCAACTGCAGGAGATCATTTACCGCGCGATGGAGCGCGACCCTAAGAACCGCTATCCCAATGCGCACGAGTTTGCCTGGGACCTGGAACACCAGGACCAGGTTGGGGTGGCGGCTGATCGCGCCGAACTGCACGACTGGAAGCAACGCCGTTCGCCTTGGGGCAAAAAGATTCTGTTCTATCTCATGCTGGCTTTGATTCCCATCGTGATATTCACCTTGCTGCTCTACGTGGCGCGGCACAAGTGAAGTCATTCGACAGAGGCGTCTGTAGGCGAGGACTCGATTGAAATGAAGATTGCAGGCTTCCTGTTGCTATTGAGCGGATGGTTGCTGGTGCTGGCTGCTGTTGTGCTGCTTGCCGCTCCGGCATCCCGATCCTTGTTTCGTGCTGGCCGGCATCGGCGTCGAGATACTAGGCTTGTTTCTTGTCTTTCGCGCGCATTCGCCTCTCGCCAGGGAGCGTCACTGATGCCCGCCACGGTTCCCGCACTCTCGGAAGTGGGGATGGCACTCTGCATTTTCCTGATACTGCTGGTCCCGCTGGCGATTGCCGGACTTGCGCTGATCAATACCGGCTTTGTGCGCTCGCGCAGCGCGGCGCATGCGATGCTGAGTACGATGTGCGTCGTCGCAATCGCCGCCGTCGTCTATTTCGCGTGCGGCTTCGCCCTGGAGGGATATGCCGGCCGCGCGATGCACGCGATCAACATCGCGGGTAAGCCGTGGAGCTGGCTCGCCGCCGAGAAGTTTTTCTTTCGCGGACTGGAACTCGACGGTTCTCCGGCATCGCTGGCTGCACTGCTGCAGATCTTCGGCGTTGGGCTGGCGGCGGCGATTCCGCTTGGCAGCGCAGCGGATCGCTGGCGGCTTGGGGCCAGTGCCGCCGCTGCCGTGTTGCTGGCCGGTTGCATCTATCCGCTGTTCGCGCACTGGGCTTGGGGTGGCGGCTGGCTGGCTCAGCTTGGCGTCAATTACTCGCTCGGCCGCGGCTTTATCGATTGCGGCGGCGCCGGCTCGATTCAGGCCGTCGGCGGTTTGAATGCCCTGGTGATCCTGTGGATTCTCGGTCCCCGCCGCGGCAAATACTCGGCTGAAGGCATTCCCGCGGCGATCCCCGGACACAACACCGTGCTGGTTCTGTTTGGCTGCCTGTTGGCGTTGCTGGGATGGGTGGGGCTGAATTCGGCGGGAGCAATCTTGTTTACCGGCACAGTGCCGGCGCGGGTGGTACTCATCGCGGTGAACACAACGCTGTCGGCGGCCGCGTCCGCATTGACTTCCTTGCTCATCACGCGCATCCGTTTCGGTAAACCGGATGCTTCGCTGGTGGCCAATGGATGGGTCGGCGGATTAGTAGCGAGTTGTGCCGGTTGCGCATTCCTGGAACCGCTGGCGGCGTTGTTGATCGGCGTTGTGGCCGGAGCCCTGGTCACGTTTTCCATACAGTGGCTGGAGTTGATTGCGGTGGACGACACCGTCGGGTCGTTTTCCGTGCACGGCTTGTGCGGCCTCTGGAGCCTGCTGGCGGCGGGGCTCTTTGCTCATGTGCCCGGCGCGGCTCCGGGGCAGTGGATAGCGCAAGTCGTGGGAATCGCCACCTTGCTCGGATTTGTGCTGCCATTGAGCTACGGCTTGCATCTGCTGCTTGACCGCGTGCTGCCGCAACGGGTGCCGCCGGAGGGCGAGCGCCAGGGAATGGACCTGCACGAGCTTGGCGCCGGCGCGTATCCCGAGTTCGTCACCTACACCGAGGACTTCATACAGCGCTGAAGCGGCATCTGCCCGCTCGGTCGGCCATAAAAACAGGGCGAGTCTTCACTCGCGGACTTATTTCAAACCCAGCTCGCCATTGTACTGTTGGGTAATTCCGTAGCACTCGCAGGCGAAGTCTTCAAGTTTATTGCGGTTCACGATCTTCACTGCGCCACGGGTGTACTCGATGAGCTTGTGCTTCTGCAAAACACCGGCCGCCAAACTCACGCTAGGCCTATCTGTCCCTAGCATCGTTGCGAGAAAATCATGGGTGATGGGCAGTGACCCCGAATCCACTCGGTCCTGAGTCATGAGCAACCACCGTGCAAGACGCTGCTTAACATCGTGCAGCCGATTACACGCGGCTGTTTGTGCAACCTGCATTCCCTGAACGACTGCATAGCGGCTCAACATCCATTGCAGGCGTGGAGCGGATTCCAAAGTTTTTTGTAGAGCTGCGACCTCTACCCGAAACCCATCCCCCGTGATTTGTACCATCGCTTGCAGCGGGCTCCTGGTCAGGCCAACAGATGCCGGTGTTCCTGTAAAACCCTCATTGCCAACTATGCCGGCTTCGGCGGTCTTTCCATCTTTCATTACGACTACCAGAGAAATCATGCCTCGATTCGGAAAATACACAAATTCCAGCTTCCCACCTCCTTCGTGAAGGACCATGTGGTTCGGCAAGCTGACGTACTCGAGATGAGGACGAAGTGAGGTGTAGTCGCTATCGGACATCGATAGAAGTATCAGGTTGCTGACGGGCTTCCCTTCTGTATTCGTCCGCTCGCCAGACTTCACGCCTTGGGGGCTTTTGCTTTCCACGCACGCGCCTTAAGACAACTAGAATCACAGCCGAAAACCTTTTCTGGACACGGGAAACAGGAACCCTGAACCCTGCTTATTCGCGCCCACGCGAAAAATCATACAGTGTTCCCCAAAACGATTCGGTAGGGCACCCTACTCAGTAGGATATCCTACATTGGCTTTGCCGCTCCTACGCGCAAGTATCGCCACGCACGAACGCGACCAACACTTAAGCAACCCCCTAATTTAAACGAGGGCCAAAATCGGGGTTCGCGCGAGGGAAATCTTCCACGTATGTAGGATATCGAACAGACACTCACATTAGCGCATGTATAACTTCGTCAGCCTCTTTGCACAGCTCGCCGCGAGACTGGGTGACCACTGGCGTAGCACTAAGCGCGGGAATCAGACAGCGATGGGGCGCAACGACGAGGGCCGCCATGAGACGGGAGCTGGTATGGATTGAACGACAGCGTTTTGCGGGTTGGGGTTGCTCCGAATGCGCCTGGGTCTTCAACCCTTCTAGCGCTCTAGCTGGTAAATCTTTCGATGAATTGGTGCAGAACTTTGCATTGCAGCGCGACAAAGAGTTTACATCGCATGTTTGCTCCGATCACCCAAGAGCCAAGAGCACAACGAGCAAAAACGCTGAACAATTCAAACTGCCGTAACCGTCGATAACTGGTCACATCGCGAGCTATGCGCACTGGGTTCTAAAGTGACGCTTGTAACCTGCTGAAAGGAAAGCTCGGTTTAAATTGGTCGGGGCGATAGGATTTGAACCTACGACCCCCTGCGCCCAAGGCAGGTGCGCTACCAGGCTGCGCTACGCCCCGACTGTTCTGATTATAGCGAATCTTGTCGTCAGATTTATCAGCGGGCCACATCCTCATCCGGTCGGGTTCGGAAGATGCGGATTTACCGGGTACAATGTCTCCGTGCCCATGTCCGATGACCCTCTCGATAAGTCCAGTGACGCGCCGATGGAAGCCGACCCTTCCGATCAGTCCAGCGGGCCGCAGATGGAAGCTTTGCCCGGAGGCGGACCCGGTTTCTCCGAGTCGGGGGATTTTCCAGTCTGGAGTGGCCGCGACCTCGTTGGCATCGTGGTGGTGTTGTTTGTGGCGCTTTTCCTGGCCGACAGCTTCGCCTTGCTGATTGCGGATGCCGTGTCCGGCGTCTCGCGGGGCAATGCGCGAGCGCTGGCGGCGGACCCGCGGGTTGCGGTTCCGGCGCAGGCTGCCGCCTATCTGGCGACGGTGGGCTTCATCGTCAGAGTGATCAAGCGGCGTCATCGCAGCCGCTTTTTGCAGGCGGTTCACTGGCGCTTTCCGGCTCAATGGCTGAAGTTTCTTTTGGGTGGCATGATTCTGGCCATTCTGATCCAGGCACTCTCGGCAAAACTGCCGATTCCGAAACAGATGCCGATCGACCAGTATTTCCAATCCACGTTCGGCGCCTGGCTGATGGCCGGGTTTGGCACGCTGGTGGCGCCGTTTTGCGAGGAATTGTTCTTCCGCGGGCTGCTGTTTCCGGTGGTGCTGCGCCGCCTGGGAATGTTCGCCGCCGTAGTGGTCACGGGCGGTTTATTTGCACTCATTCATGCCTCGCAACTGGCGCACGCGTGGGCGGCCATGAGCATGCTTTTGATCGTTGGCGTCGTGCTCACGATCATAAGAGCGCGGGCGCACTCACTGGCGGCTTCGGTACTGGTGCACACGGGTTATAATCTGGCGTTGTTCGCGCTGCTCTACGTGGGAACCGCTGGATTTCACGATTTCAAGCGGCTCAGCCAGTAGGAATTGCCCGCGGATGGTCCCCACACCAGCGATGGCAAGAGCACTGTTGCCGGGGACCCCTGAGCGCAGTTCGTGATATCTTTTCCTTCATCATGGAAAACGCACGCCAGCAACTATTGCGACTTCTTGCATCGCTCTCGTTTAAACTTGGCCATTTCAAGCTAACCAGTGGTGGTACCAGCGACTATTACGTTGACTGCCGGCTGACGACGCTGCATGCCGATGGCGCGCGCCACACCGCTCGCGCCATCTTGGATGAGATTGAGCGTCATGGCTGGCATCCGGAGGCGATTGGGGGAATGACCCTGGGGGCGGACCCGATCGTGACCGCCGTGGCCATGCTCTCGGCGCAACTACAGCAAGTAAGAGCCGCGGGCAAACCGCAACCCCCGGGGCCGGGGCTGATTCACGGGTTCCTGGTGCGCAAGGCGGAGAAGGCTCACGGCATGGCGCAGAGGATCGAAGGCTACCGTAAGCCGGGAGCGCGGGCGGTCATTGTCGACGACGTCTGCACCACCGGCGCGTCCACAATCGGCGCGATTCAGGCGGCGCGCGAGGCCGGCTTTGAGATCGTTGGCGTCTTGTGCCTGGTGGAGCGGGAAGAGGCGCACGGGCGCGGTGCGGTCGAGAAAGCCGCATTTCCGGCCCCGTTCGTCAGCCTGTTCACGGACAATGACGTGCGGCAGGAACATGTGCAGCAACTCGCGGCCGGAGCGAAAGTAATGTCTTAGTTCCGTTTTGGGAAGGGGCGCGCGGTTCCGACGGACCATGGCTTGCGTCTGTTTGGGGTTGGCTTCGGAATTGCGATTTCCAGCGCCACGCAATTCTGGATTGATGCCGCCTGCCCGGAAGTGTTGATTTGTTGAGACCCTCGCCAGGCATGGGGCGGGATCTTGGCGCAGAATGTTATGTTCACAGCAGGGGAGAGCTTTCGATGAATGTTGGCAAACTCGGACTGATCATGATTGTGGTGAAGGACATGGAGCGCAGCGTCGCTTTCTATCGCGACGTGCTGGGTCTCGATCTGCTGTTCAAACAAGGCAACTGGAGCCAGTTCGACGCCGGCAATATCCTGATCGGCCTGCATCCGGAAGGCGAGGAAGTGAAAGTCAGTCCAACCTCCGGCTGCACGTTTGGCATTTATGTGGATGACATTGTGAAAACGGCTTCCGAGTTGAAGCGCCGGGGCGGTCACTTCGGTATCGAACCTCGGGAGGAGCCTTTTGGACGCTGGGGTTTGTTGCGCGACCCCGACGGTTACGGAATCCAGATCATTGAAATGTCACGGGGCTATCGCGAGTTGCACAAGCTTCAGTAACTGCGCCCGGGTCGGGTACGATGGCGACACGCGGGCGGAGCAAGGCCTCCAGCTCTGGGTGCCGGCGTTCCCATGATGAGACTGCGGGGATAAATCCTCTCTTGTGAACATCTTCAGCGCTGCTGGCGTGCATCTATTCCAGAGGAGAGTTCCGGGAGTTGGTAGCGCACAGGTGAGCTCATGAACTGCTTTTCTTTGAATTTCCTTCAGCCGCGGTTGCGGTGGCTGATGGCATGGTTATTGCTTGTAGCTGCCGTGCCGCTCGTCGCGGAGACATGTAAAGAAGCAGAGGAAATTGATCCGGCAACGCGCTCGGCGATAGAAAGCACGGCGAAGAGTTTCCTCGGCATGTCCGGCAGCGGCGACGTGGCCGGACTGCGCGCCGCGTCCATACCAAGTTTGGCGGCAAGTTTTGGCGGAGTCGAGCAGGCCGTATCCGATAACAAAGACGGATTGGCCGGCCCGGCGGTCATCCGCAAGACTTACCTGCTGGAAGTGTCGGGCACGGCTCCGGTCGCGCGCGCCGAGTTCTACTGCGGCGTCTTCGGCGTCAACGGCAACACCCCAAGCAGCGCCGGATTCGTTCTTCCCAACTTGGCGCCGGGGCGCTACGCCGTGGTCATTATCGACATCAATGGACCTAAGGGACCGTACATGTTGTCCGAGATCCTCCAGCAACTGGGCGGGGCCTGGAAGTTAGCCGGATACTACGCCAAGCCGGGGCAGGTGGCCGGACACGATGCGGACTGGTATGCGCGGAAGGCTCGGGAGTTCAAACAGAAAGGGCAAGTCCACAACGCCTGGTTCTACTTTTTGGAGGCCAGGGACCTGGCGGCTCCCGTTCCGTTCATGAGTACCCTCAAGTTGGACAAGCTTTATGATGAAGCCGAGCAGGTGAGACCCGGCGACATGCCGACCGACGGTCAGGTTACAACCACCCTGGGGACGCGGACGGTCAAGCTGCTGGCAGCCTTTCCCATTGTCGTCAACGATCAAGTGGCCCTGGTGGTGAGGTACCAGTCGTCCGATATCTCGAATACCGCGCAAACCTTTCTGGATAACACCGCGCTTATGCAGGCCCTGGTAGTGAGATATCCCGAGCTCCGCGATGGGTTCAGCGCGATTGTCGTACGGGCCGTGGCGCCGGATGGGCAAGACTATGGAACGCTGCTGGCGATGAAAGACATCAAGTAAAAGGCACGGGGCGCGCGAGAACCTGTTTTCCCGCAGCTTGTTAGCGTGGCTTTGACGGTCGTGCCGGCGGCTTATAATGGTGTCTACGTGTGCAATGCACTGTGACGGTCCAATGTTCTACGCTGTCGTCGCGTATTTAAAAGGGGAACTCGCCGAGTGGGTTGAGAACCTCCGGTGTGAACTCCATCCCAAACACGCTCATCTTCCCGCACATATCACCATGTTGCCTCCGCGTCCGTTGCATGGCACCGAGGGCGATGCCGTCGAATGGCTGGTGGAGAGATGCAGCACGGTGGAACCTTTCGACGTGGTTATGGGAGACGTCGAGAACTTCATTCCCACAACTCCCACCGTCTTTATCAGGGTGGCGCACGCTGGTTACAAGATACGTGAACTCCATGACCAGATGAATGGCGGGCCATTGGACTGTGCCGAAGAACTGCTTTTCATGCCGCATCTGACGATTGCCAAGATGGAGACGGACGAAAGAGCACGCCAGGTTTATGAGATCGCGCGCGATCGATGGGACCGCTATGAAGGCTCGCACCGTGCGCACATCGAGAACCTGAGCTTCGTGCGCGGGCGCGAGGCGAAGTGGACAGACCTTGCCCCTGTCTGTCTGCGGCCAAAGGCTGTAAGTAGATAGTAGATAAAGACTGGCGCCGCGCGGTCAGCCCGTGCCGCCTGCATTCGTCACCGATGGTTGCAACGGAACGTCACGATTTCGCTCTGATATAATTTAGCAGTTCCGACGGTGGGTGTAGTTCAGTGGTAGAACTCCGGACTGTGGCTCCGGCTGTCGTGGGTTCGAATCCCACCACCCACCCCAAACCTTCATCGATTCCGCGGGATTTAGCTCTCTCTCCTGAATTGCTGGCGCACAAGATCGCCGGGTCAGTCGGGGCTTAAGAAATCCATTCGTGGCAGGACCGTTTTGTCGGTTGCCACGTATCCCCGACCTTTTCCAGTACCAGCGTGGCCCCATTCCCACAGAGGCCGCCGCAAACGAATCGAAAGCGCATCACTGCATAGTGATGTTCTTTGTCGAATGCAATCTCCGAAATTACAAGCAGCCCGGAAGCAAATGCGGCGTTGACTGCGTCCTTTACCGTTTTACCTTCGCCCATCGTGCGGCTAGGATCGTTCTTCCGGATCTGGGCGGCCTGCTGATCGGCATCGACTAACCTATATTTCTTGCTGTCAATTGCCTCAGGAGCAATCGTATGGACGGTACTATTAGTCTCCGCCAGATTTTCCAGCTTGGTTCCACTCAAACAGTCATCCGCGTCCTGGTTGCTCAAATTCAGCGCGATGGTTTGATTTCCCAGGTTAACGAGTCCCTGGGCGCCGTTGCTGTAAACGCTTAGAAAAACGTTATAGACCGCAATCTGTTCGGGTGTCAGTGGGGACTTACTAACGGTGACCTTGCTGGCAGCGGACGCTGCTACGCAAGACGCTGCGAGTAAGAGCACGAGTCCACTTATGATTGTCTTCACTAAGAATCTCCTTTCTGAGCCTGTTGCAGGGCTACCTCATTGCGCTTAGTTCAGCGGCCTGCTTGCGGCAGAGGCCGGCTTGCCGCGTTCGGAGCGTATCTGTCCGCTTTCATCGCTATACAAGTGCACGTGGCGCTCGCCCGTCTGCGGATCGCCATGGAGGTTGTAACCGTCAAGCGGACCGCCGGGCCGGGCCGACGACGGCAAGTACACAAAGCGATAACCGCGCTTCATGCCCGAGGCCAGCAGAGAATCGATCAGATCCGCGGCGTGCTCGCCTGCCGTAGTGCCAGCGGCCGGCGGACCAAGCTCGGCCAGCGAACCAGGGAAATGTCCATACGTGGTTCGATAAGTAGTCAGAGTGATGTTCAGCACCCGCATCTCGCCGACCGGAGGAGCGTCGCCCGGCGGATCGAAGATCACGTTGCGAAACAGGATAGGCACAAGGATAGCCACTGCAACCAGGACGGCAACTCCGGCGGCAATGTACTTAAGTAAGTGCAAAAGTAGCCTTAGCGGATGATTTTAAAACTTTTCCGGGGCAAGCTGAAGATGGGAACTAAGGCAGGTTTGGGGAGCCCTTACACTTCCCTTGGGAAATCAGGCTCGACTGCCATCTGTTGGGGATCACTAGGAAGTACCTCGTAAACCCGCGCTTCACGGAATATGCGGAACAACTCGCCATCGATCTCGCCATTTGCGGCCGCTGCGGCCAGAATATCCAGCGCCTGCTCCGGAGTTGCCGCCTTCTTGTAAGGGCGGTCGCACGCTGTAATTCCGTCGTATACGTCGCAGATAGCGATCATGCGCGCTTGCAGCGGAATCTCCGCCGCCGCGACCTGGCGTGGGTACCCTTGCCCGTTCAGCTTTTCGTGGTGCGCGCGCGCGATCTGGGCACGTTGCGCAGGTCCTTTGTCCAGGGAATCTGGCTCAGATAATGATACGTGTGCTCCACATGGGCCTCGACCTGCCGCCTCTCGTCATCATCCAGCGACCCCTTGCGAATCGACAGCAGACGCACCTCGTCTTTCGTCAGCAACGGCTGGCACTGCCCTTCGGCGTCCTTGTAGGAGCGCGCCGCAATCTGCTCTAACCGCTCGAAGCTTCCTTCCGGCAGCAGGCTCGGAATGTTTGCCCTCTCGATCGTCTCGCGGAAGGACGCAAGCTCGGCGAGTTGACGCGCGAGTTCCGCATCGAAACGGTCTTGCTCCCGCAGATACGACTCGGAGCCGTGTTGTAGCATGAAGCCCAGCCTGTTCCGCAGTATCTCCGTTTCGGTGGCGCATGCCGCCAGTTGGAAGCGCTGCCGTACCAGTTCCGGCTGCAGCGGGTACAGCTTCTGGGCTTTTGCCAGGATGTCCTCGCGCACCCCAACTTTGCCGAAATCGTGCAATAACGATGCGTAACGCACTTCGCGCATCTGTTCGGGCGTGAAGTGCAGCAAGCCTGCCCGCTCGCATGCCTCGGCGAGCCTCAGGGTAAGGGTTGCCACGCGGAAGGAATGTCCGCAGGTAGTCGGGTCGCGCTCTTCGATCGCGATGACCGATGCGCGCAGGAATCCCTCGAAGAGCCGCTTGATATCTTCTACCAGGCGGTTGTTCTCCAGCGCCACAGCCGCCTGACTGGCGAGCGATGCCGCCAGCTCCCGATGCTGCTGTGTAAAGGCCGTCACCTCCGTATCGACCGCCGCTTGCGTGCTCAGCGTGACCGCCGGGTCGCGCTTGCAATTGATAAGCTGAACCAGTCCCAGCATCTCATCTTTCTGATTGCGCAACGGCACCGCCAGAATTGATTTGGTACGGTATCCCGAGGCTTCGTCGAAGCTGCGGTTGATCGAGTACGGCACGCCCCGCGGCAGTTGGTATGCGTCTGTCAGGTTCACTGTCCCGCCGGTCAGCGCGACGTAGCCGGCGATGGACTGGGGATTGATTTCCATCGTGCTTTCGCGAAAGTGGATTGCCACACTGTCATTCTGCGCCAATACAAAGCGCAGCCGGCGTTCTCCATCCGTATCCTCGATCAGGTACAGCGATCCCGCATCCGCCCGCGTGATTTGCCGCGATTTGGTCAGAATCATCTCGAGCAGTTTGCGCGTGTCGTGCTCTGCCGAGAGCGCGGTGCCGATGCGGTTCAATTCGTCGATTTGCCAACCGGCTTCGTCCAAGCGCTGGTCGGAATGCTGCCGCATGCCACTGATGCGAATATCGCTGAGCGCATTTTCCACCATGCGCTCCACCAGTGGCGCCGGTGTATGCACCGGCAGGTAAGCGTAGACCGCCCCGTCCAGCCCCGCGTCGCGGAAGCGCTCATTACTAAGCGCGATGACGCGCAGGCACTTATCTCCGCGCCAACTCGCCCAATGCTTGCGCAGGGTGGGCTCGCTGGAACTTAGCAGTACCGCACCTTTCTTGTGGTGTGAAGCCCCGCTTCGCCAGGCCGCGCAGGTGAAGTTGGAAATGCCCTTGATCGCCTCGCGCGCCGCCGCATCGCCGGAAAAATAAAGCACCACCGGTAGTGGTAGCGGGCGTGTGGCGGTTGTACTCATAGACTCTCCTTGCGTTTGGGAGCGTTCCGTTTGGCGAATATAGCGCATTCGCGGCCGAAAACAAACCGCTATCCTCGACATTGCGGTGAGCAAGATCTCGACCACCGACGCGATGGCCAAGCCGCTCGTGAACTCCGGTTTTCATTTGCAGATGCAGCTCTGGTATTGACGGAGGTCACCGCCTTTCATTGTGAACCGGATTTAACTTTTCTGCGCTAACAGAGCATGCAACAGATAAAGCTGTCCAAAAACTGCTGACGGGCAGTACAATTCGGCGATTCAGAGCTGAAAAGGAGATTCCGAATGAAACGTCTGGTTACGGTTGCGACCACTTTGCTTGCGCTGGTTCTTGCCTTGGCTGGGTCTACACTGGCGCAAAGCTCATCAGTCCCCGAGATTCCGTACCGTTCGGTGCCCGATTTTCTGAAGTTACCGCCCAACATGTATCTCGGCGAGGTTTCCGGCGTCGCCGTCAACTCCAAAGGACATGTTTTTGTATTTCATCGTGGCAACACGACGGGTCCCGCTTATGCAGCCGCCGGCGCGCAACTGCTGGAGTTTGGCCCTGACGGCAAATTCATCCGCGAAATCGGCCATAACCTCTACGCCTGGTCATTTGCGCATGACGTTAAGGTAGATCGAAATGACAACGTATGGGTTACCGACAAGGGCTCGGACATGATTATCAAGTTCAATCCGGAAGGCCGCGTGGTGATGGTTTTTGGGCGCAAGCAGGAAGCATCCGATGAAGGGACAGAGCCTCTTCGACACCCTAAACCTCCCTTGCCGCCAATTGACGGCCTGTTCAGACAAGTGACCGACGTGACGTGGGATTCGGCGGGCAATACCTATATCAGCGACGGCTACATTAATTCACGCGTGGCCAAAGTCGACAAAGACGGCAACTGGATCAAGTCGTGGGGAGAACCCGGCAATCAACCCGGGCAACTGAATACACCTCATAGTATTGCTGCCGATGCGCAGAACAACATTTATGTTGCGGACCGAGGCAATGGGCGTATCCAGGTGTTCGATACCGAAGGCAATTTCCTCCGCGAGATCCGCATCGATGTTCCTTTTTCTTCCGACACTCGCCCCGTGATTGGGAACAAGCCCGCTCTCGGCGTGCAAGGAACTTTTGCGCCTGGCTCGCCGTGGGCGATTTGCATCACGCCTCCGCCGAATCAGGTGTTGTACGCATCCGATGCCTATCCTGGGCGAATCTACAAACTTTCCCTAGAAGGGAAGGTACTCGGCGTGCTCGGGCAATCAGGAAGGCAGCTTAAACAGTTCGGATGGGTTCACGAAATCGCGTGTCCGTCTGAAAACGAACTCTATGTCGGCGAACTGCTGAACTGGCGAGTACAGAAGTTGATTCTCAAGCCGGGTGGATCGCAATCGAAGTAGTTGTGCGGACCCATCGCTCAGCGAGTCGAAGTTGCGAATTCAGACGCTTCGACTCGCCGCCGCTCCGGCCCGGCAAAACGAAGTCAGCGCTGAATGAGGAATCCCTGGCTACCTCGGCTCAATAACCCTGTTAACGTTGCCGCCCCTGGCGCAGACCGCGCTCGTCGCCTCGTCGACTTGATTTGGAAGCTTGATTCGCTACAGGATATTGGCGGTTTGGTTCGGGCTTGCGCCTAAACCTAGTTCCCTGGTTGGTGTGGGTTTGCGGCTCCCCGTAGCCTATTGAGTTTGCCGCTTGTACAATTGTCGAGAAGCATGTGATCGCTGATTCGAGTGCTCTTGGTGAGCGCGGTCGTATGGCCACAAGCAATAGAACCGCTTTCAGAGATAAGGTGAAATATGGAATATAAAACCCTCGGCAACACCGGCCTGCTCGTGTCAACCCTCTGCCTCGGCACCATGACCTTCAACACGGGTGAAGGCTTCTGGAAGGCCATCGGCTCGGTCGACCAGGCGGGAGCCGACGAGCTCATTAAGGCCTCTATCGCTGCCGGCATCAACTTCTTTGACACGGCGGACGTCTACTCTGAAGGCGAAAGCGAAAGGACACTCGGTCAATCCCTCAAGAACCTGAACATCACCCGCAAGGATGTCGTTCTCGCCACCAAGGTCTTCAGCCGCATGGGGCCCGGTCGCAACGACGTAGGCGCCTCCCGCGGACACATTATGGATGCCATCGAAGCCAGCCTCCGCCGTCTCCAGACTGACTATATCGATCTCTACCAGATCCACGGCAATGACTCGGTTACACCCGTCGAGGAGACCCTCCGCGCCCTCGACAACCTCGTCAATCAGGGCAAGGTCCGCTATATCGGCTGCTCCAACTGGCAGGCCTGGAAGATAGCGAAATCGCTGGGCATCTCCGAGTTCAAGAATCTTGCTCGTTTCGATACCCTGCAGGCCTACTACTCCATCGCCGGTCGCGACCTGGAACGTGAGATCGTCCCTCTGCTCGAAGCCGAGAAGACCGGGCTACTCGTTTGGAGCCCGCTTGCCGGTGGCCTGCTCTCCGGTAAGTTCAGCCGCGAAAACCAAAAACCTGAAGGCTCGCGCCGCTCTGAGTTCGACTTTCCTCTCGTCGATAGAGAACGCACCTGGAAGATTCTCGACGCCATGGCTCCGATAGCGAAGGCCCACAACTGTAGCGCTGCCCGCATCTCACTCGCATGGCTGCTAACTAAGCCCGTCGTCACCTCCGTGATCATCGGAGCGAAACGTCTCGACCAGCTTCGGGACAACCTCGCCGCTGTCGACGTCAAGCTAACTGAAGATGAGATTAAGCAGCTCGATGAGGTGAGCGCGCTGCCTCCCGAGTACCCGGGATGGATGCTTCCGCGCCAAGGCGCCAGCCGTCTGCAACCACCCTCCCCGCCCTTGACCAAGAAGAAAGACCAGCGATGACGCCCGTTCGAGGGTTATAAAGAACGCCTATGGGAGCGAATTTGCCGGTACGTAGTCGTTCGTATCCGTTCCCGCCCGTGCACTGGCGAGCTGTCGCTTCACTCGGAACTCGATAGAATCGGGGGCCAATAACTCCGCGCGCCGATACCACTCGGCGCTTTCCGCATACCGCGCCATGCGAAACGTGCACTGCCCGATCTCGGCAATTGCCGAGGCTCCAAAGATGCGCTTGTCGTAAGACACTGGAGTAATCAGCGCGTCCGCGTCGATCGCTGCCAGCTTCTCGAAAATCTGTATTGCTTCTACATAGCGCTCGCTTGCCATGAAGACTTTGGCCTTGAGCCATTGCAGCAGCCAGTTGCCGGGCTGCAGTGTCAGCGCCTGGTCAATGAATGGCATCGCGTCCTGCTGCCGGGTGTAAAACAACTTCGCCAGCTCTATATAGCACAGGCAGTCCTCTGGTTCGCGTTCGCTCCTGGACTCCGTTAGCGCTATCCCCATACGCCACGCCGCCTCAGCATCCGCCAGCCGTCCGAGATCGCGATAGACAGTGCCAAGGTGCCACCGAAGATAAAGCCTGTCAGGGTCGCACTTGATCTCTTTCAGTAATAGATGGAGGTTCCTCTGGAGCTTGTGTGTCTGGTCGCCGTCATAGCCAAGGTGGTCGATCGTCAGGAGCGAAGATCCAATGCGCCGTCCGTCGTCTTCGACCATGCGCGTCACCGATGGAAGCATGGTCTCGTGCATCACACCTTCAAAACGAATGCGGTCGTCGCGCCGGAACAAGCGGTACTCCGGATAAGCGGTGAATCCGGTCCGCTGGTGAAAGCGCACGGTGCACGCTACGAGACTTTCGTCGCTTAGTTCGCGTTCCAGCGCGCCGCGATCATAGCTGCGAATCCGCTCGTCGGCGTCAATGTAGAGAATCCATTCGCCATGCGCCCGGTCAAGCGCAAAGTTCCGTGCCGCCGAAAAATCGTCACGCCAGGCATAGTCGAATAGGTTCACGCCATAAGAGAGCGCAATCTGCCTGGTCCGGTCACGCGATCCTGTATCGACGACTATGATTTCATCGATCAGTTCCCGAATTGATGCCAGACACCCGCCCAGAAATTTCTCTTCGTCGCGCACGATCAGCGTGGCCGAGACGAGCGGCCGGGTCGTTTCCTTACTCACTCCGTAGGTCATAGGCAATGCAGGTATCGAAGTTCGGCGCCGGCAAGGCATCTCCGTCAACCTCGCCGGCCCCCCAGTTTGGTGGTGTCGTTGCGTTAGTCGTGATGGTGTTTGTGATGCTTGTGATCGTGGTCGTGATCGTGGTCGTGATGATGGTGATGGTGCTTGTGATGGTGGTGGTGGCCCTTCGTTATGTTGGTTGTGCCGGCGTGGGCTTCGTTGACGCCCAACCCACTCATGGTGAATGAGGCGATGACTGGTATGGCGAAGGCAGAGCCCAGAAGAATCTTCTTCAAAGACGCACGCCTGCCTTCATCGACGGTATCTAATAGCTTCGGATCTGGTTGATCGTCCACTGAGCAATCTCCTTATCGCGCAATGGATGGCTCAAAGTGCCGCGCGGTTGACTCATCGTTGCTGTTATTCAAGTATTTCTTTCATTGCGAGCACTGCTGA
This sequence comes from uncultured Acidobacteriota bacterium, assembly GCA_963842345.1. GTDB lineage: Bacteria > Acidobacteriota > Terriglobia > Terriglobales > Acidobacteriaceae > CAWBRT01. The sequence continues at coordinate 23,133 of CAWJGD010000030.1, read as the reverse complement.
ATCCAGCTCTCCTAAATTCAGCATGAACGTGTCGGTGCTGTCGATGGTGCGGCTCAGATCGCCAATCCAATTCGCTCGCTTGGAATGTGGCGGGGTGCACTGCGGGATGATGCGCCTCAGCATCTCCAATTTGCCACAAGGCCGTATTGTTGTCCGGGCGCCATAATTGGGCTCAACAAAGAAAAAAGCCGAAACCTTCAGCGGTGTGAGTCGCCAGGACCTTCCTAGCTCAACAGGGTCGACGCCGATGAGAGTCTCTCTGGCTGGGTTCGATGCAAAAGCGATGAACTCCTCGGAAGACTTGAGCTGCGGCAACAACTCCACACAGTCTCCGCGCACAAGAAACCTGCGGGGAAAGGCGACAGCCTGACCATCCAACAGCAAGGCCAGCTCGTCGCCGCAAACGTCGTAGCCCGCGAGCAGCAGGCGGACGGCCAAGGTCGTCTTCCCCGAACATTTCGGCCCAACCATGAGAAAGGCCAGCCCGGCATGATTGCCGGTGACGGAGCGGAGCCGTATATGATCTGGCAGATTCGCCAGCGCCAGCCTGTGCATCCGCGTGAAGAGTTGATCGATGACAATCGTCGTACTCAGTTCGCAGTCTTCGCTGCCGTCGCCGTTGCTGATGCGAAACTCCTCGCCGGTCCAGGTGATGGAAATCGTGCGGCAATGAGATATCGAAAACTCCTGCTGCAAGTGCGGAGCAAGGTCGCACACCTGGTCGAGCAGCTCCGGTGAATTCGTCCTTATCTCGAATTCAGTGGACAGGAACTGAAGCCGTTCGACATGCATCAAGCGACCAATCCTTCCGTGCGCAGCGTTCTGAGGCACTCCTCTACTTCCTCAACGGGTGCATCCGGCAGATCAAAGGCCGATTGCAACAGTTCGGGAAGGGCGGCGGCCGCGTTACGTCCATTGCAGAGTTCCAGAATCAAGGCGGCGGTCTGATTCAGATAATGAACACGGTCACGGTCGGACTGGTACACGATGTAGCCATCGGCGACCGCGTTGATTTCAAGGCCTTGCGCCGTTTTGGGGCACTGCTCCGGGCTTTCGGACATCAGGACTCCTTTTCCGGACCGGTCTTTCGCTCGAATCGTCGGCCGGGCCGGTATTCCATTCAAGGCTCATGCCCTTCGATTCCAGCGTAGAGGGCTGAGACTGCATCAACTATCCGTGCGGGGATATACCTTTCATGCAGCAATGCCGAGGCGCGCATGGCTAATCCGCAGGCTAGTTCCGGGTTTTCCTTTACCTGCAAGCAGGCTCGCGCGAACGCTTCCGCATCGTCCGCCAATAGTAGATGCTCGCCACCAGCCACACTGATGCCTTCGGCGGCAATTCGCGTCGACACAACTGGCACGCCGTGCGCGAAGGCCTCCAGGATTTTGATCCGGGTGCCACCGCCGGCGCGGAGCGGAGCCACTGCTACATCAGCCAGGGAGTAAAGCGGTGCCAAATCTTCGACGTAGTCATGAATTTTGACCGCCGGGTTCAGCGCGGGGGTCTGCGGCGCGCGCAGCGGTTCGCGTGCTGGGGTGGAAAGCTCGCCGAGCGCCTTCACCCCACCGCTGCCAACTAGATCGATTTGTATCTGCCTGCTTGTTAAACGGCGCAACGCAGGTAAAACGTCGCGACAGAGAAAGAATGCCGCATCGCGGTTGACGTAACAGCCGAACGTGCCCACAAGCAGCACCCGCAGCGGTCCCTCACGCAATGGCCGGCGCGCAGAAAAAGCCCGAGGCGTTGCACAACCATTGGGCACGACCATGAAAGTGGCTTCGGGAAACTGTGCGCCGAGCCGCGTGGCATCGTCGGCAGCGCAAACGGTCACGCGATCAAAGGTTGCGAGATAGCGTTTTGCCGCGCTGGCATATTTCTTTGCTTCTGCCGCCTCGAAGGCGGCTACTTTGGCGTCGCCTGAGGCTGCGGCGAGTCGGGCCATTCGCCCGCGCGTCCGCACCTCGTCATCGTCAAGGTCCAGCACGCACGTCGGCCTCACCGAAGATGACAGTCGCAGGAATCCTTCGGCCAATGGTGCCAGATAGAGGCGCATCACGTGAACCGCGTCGATGCGCGGGCCAGCCCATTCCATCACCCGGCGAACGCTTTCGCTGGTACAGAATCGGCTGAGCTGCGGCTTGAGATAGGCGAGTTCCGCCTGGAATCGTTCTTCGGGATTCAAAACGCGCGCGATCAGTTTGAAGTGGGGGTCAAGATAGCGACTCAACTCAAGGCCGCCGACCCTCGCGGTATGTTGACGGACAAATTCGGAAGTTGCAGTGCCTTCGCCGGCAACGGGAACTACGAACAAGTGAACGTCACAGCAGCGCGCCAAGCCCTGCAGAATCAAGCCCGCCCGCATCGCCAATCCATTGCCTTGGCAGGCGGGCAGCACCGGCGTGATATAGAGGACGGACGCTCGTTTCATTGTTAGCTCCATGCCCGATGCGATCGCTCAGCCTTTTGCATGCAGGACTTCGAGGTTAGGCATTCCCCAACATTGGCAACCCATATCGATCGCCATAATGCCCAAACCCTCGGTTTCCAATTCGCCGCGAATTTGTGGGCCCAGGGGATGTGGCCGCCGAATCGCGGGGTTTTCACCGCCGTAGGGGAATGGCGGAAAGATCAACCCATCGCGATGCAGATCGGCGCGGACCAGCAGCACGGTTCCGCCGACGCTATCGAGCCTTACCAGGTTCGCTCCGCCCCGCAGGACGTCCATATGCACCTGGCCATGTTCGCGCCAGGCATTCAGGTCGAACGTTTGCGCGCCGTATTCCTGCACGCAGTGAGGGTGTACGATGTCGCGCCCGGTGCCGATAAGAATCTGCAGCAGGTCCGGCGGATACTCGACCACGTCAACATCCAGCCAGAGAACCCAGTCATGATCCTCCAGCGCGTGGAATAACAAATGATTTCGGGCCTTCGCGAGTATCTTCCGGCGCGGGATTTGGAACGCGGGCGCCCAGCGAGGAACGCCATCCGGTATTTGAAAGTGGAAGTGTTTCTGCCATAGCCCGGCACCGGCGTAGCGCGCGCGAACATTTTCAAGTTGTTGACTCAGCTCCTGGAAGGTCCCGTCGGTGCTATCGCTTTCGATAAATCCAAAGGAAATCAGCGAGGCCGGATATGTCAGCCGGTCAACCGCCGTCCAGTAGCTCTCAAGATGCCGGGCCGCGTTTTTCACGGGCGTGAGGATCAAAACCGTTTCAGTCGGACTCGATGGTGGTTGCGTCGCCGCGGATGGAGTATTCATGGGCATCATAATTCGGCTTGGCTATTCGATACGTTCATAGGTGTTTTCGGAAGCATCAAGAAAATTCTGACTCAACCATTTGTGTCCCGGGGCAATCCCGCCTCGATCGGCCCAGGAGGCAGGTTCGGCAAGTCCCTTGAGCGCCCATCGCACCAATTGAACCCGCGTGCTGCCCGCCAACTCGGTCTCGTTGTGCAATCGCTCCGTCACGGCCAACTCAAGCGTGGCCAGTGTTCGTATGGCGCCGACGAAGTCTCGCATCACCTCGCCGTTCCAGGGCAGAGATGAGTAGGTTTCGAGAACACGATCCAGCAGCGCGACCAACATGCCGCTATCGGATTCAGAGTTCCGGATGTGGGATGTTTTGCCGCCAGAAGGATCGGGGAAGAGTTCGACAGGCATGGCAGGCTTGGAGAGATACTCACCTCGCCAAATTCCGTCAGCCGAGCATCGCAGCACGCAGCTTCGATAACCATCGCCTTCCAGGATCAGCTCTGGCCCCTGTGCGCCGTCTGCAATCCACCAGTAGAGCTCGTGTCCGGAGGCGCCCGCCCCTACGCGATGTCCATGTAGTAATTCCATGCGCCGCTCATCCGAAGACACGCGAACGAAGCGGAACTCTCGAATTTCCGCGAGACGCCGTTCAAACTTCATAGCGCATTCCGAGCGCGCGGGTGGATTGAATACGCGCCCATCCCACAAGCTTCCGAGCTGCCTGAGCAACTCCAGGCATTCATCCTCGAAGCGGAAACCTTCCACAGGGGGATTCGAGCCCCGCAGTATCCATTTGGCACTATTTCTGTGCTGGAAGAGCACCGACCCATCCAGGTCGCGCTGGCAAAGGGTGAACTCCAGGAGCTTGGGCTTGTGCCGCACGGCGTGAAATGGCTGACCGAGGAGCAGCCAGGCGATCAGGAACGTGTCCTTATCGCCATAGAGAATCTCGTAGAAGGCGTCCGAGTGCTGGTTCATCCAGTGCGCCAGGGAAAGTGCGCGCCAGCATTTCGACTTGTCCAACACCATCTGACCCGATTCCAACGACGCCCCCTCGTAACAGGGAAGTCCGCTGATCGCCCAAATGGGGTTGGTCCGCGAGAGCCGGACTATATCCGGCCAAAACATTGCGCCGGTCTCCTGAAATTCAGGCCGCTCGAAGAGGCAGCTCGGATCTTTGACCGGCACATTGTCGGCGTCCAGGAAGAGCACTTCGCGGAAGCGGGAGTGCATAAGCGCATAAGACTTTAGCTCCCAGCCGCCCAGGCATTGCACCTGGTGACGCTTGGCGACTTCGAACGCATCGATCGCCTGAGCTCCGAGGTCTTCCAGCAGGCCGCGCATCGCCGGGCCCATTTCATCCGGCCCTAAATGCCACACTTCGATGGGCAGCGTGCAACCCAGCTTGCCGCGCAGCAGGGCAATGCAAACCCATGCACAGGTGAACAACCGTGCGCCGCCGGCACAGATAACAATGCCTCGCCCTTCGAAACGGTCGACGGGGAACTGCGAATCCGCGGCTGCGGCAGCGGCCAGCGCCGGCTTCAGCTCTGCTACTCTTGTGGACACGGCGACCTCTCCACTCTTGCCGGCAGATCCAGTAATCCCGGCCCTCATGGGTGCGCATCTCAGGCTTGCGGTTTAGCATGGATGAGAGCACCGGAATACAGGCTTTTGGCCTGCAAGGTGAATGGATGAATTGCAAGGGGCTGAAGTTTGCTGCACGATGCCAATATTGCCGGATTACGTATGCTCGCGCTCGGGAAGCCGCCCTACCGATCCGGCACCATCACTCCCCCGTCCATCTTCGGAATCCCAAAGTGACCGCTCAGATGCAGCAGGTCGAGTGGCGTAATTGACCCCGACACCGAGACGAAGTTCAGATCCTTCGCCCCTACAAACAGCACCGCAATATCGCGGATCGCCGCATGGTCCAGGTGAACCCACAAATCGGTCGTCAGTCCCCCATCGTTCTTGTGCTTGTTCACCAGGTGTTGCCAGCCCGCCTCGCGATATTGGCGGAAGATTGAATCCATGATCGCCGGATCGTACGAAACCGCGCCCGGGAAGCGGAAGCTGTGCACCGAAACTCCGTTCACTCCCGCAATCACTCGCCGCAGAGCCTCGTCGGCTTTATCCAGCTTGGAAGCCAGCACCAGCATGGAGCGGTCCAGCGTAAGCTCTGTCCGCGACGAGGCATTCTGTCCCAGCGCCGCAATCCCCTCCGGAACCCACAGTCGCGGCTGATTTGGTGGAGCTACCGGAGCCTGACTTGGCGGCGGAGCCGGAGCTGGCAGAGCAGCCGAAGGCTTGCTCGGACGCGGAGCCTGTGTTTGATCCTGTGCCACCGCGCTTATCGCCATAGCCAGCCAATCAATGCCAGAAACAGAATGCGGGAGAGCCTCATCGTTTTTTACCTCACAAAATATGCATACGCGTGCACCAGCCACAGCCGTGGATTGAATTCTATAACCCGCAGCCGCCGAGTATGTTTCCCGGAGTCACAACCGAAGGAGAGTACCGGGTGCTGAAGCGCGCAGGCATTACAATTCATTCAGGAGTGAATGGAAAAGTCCTGGAGGGTTACACCATGAAGGCTATCCTTGTTCCAGAATTTGGCGGTCCCGAAGTTCTAACTCTCAAAGAAGTTCCCACCCCGAGTCCCGCCGCCGGACAGGTCCTCGTCCGCATCCACGCCGCGGGCGTGAACCCATATGACACCTATATGCGCAACGGTACTTATGCAATCAAGCCGCCATTGCCGTACACTCCCGGCTCCGATGGCGCCGGGGTCGTCGAAGCCGTTGGCGAAGGTGTGAAGCGGGTGAAGCCGGGCGATCGGGTATATGTCGCGAAGACGTTGACCGGCGCATACGCGGAATTTGCGCTGACCATGGAGAACCAGGTTCATTCGCTTCCAGCCAGAATTACATACGCCCAGGGGGCGGGGGTTTGGGTGCCGTATGGCACCGCCTACCACGCGTTGTATCAGTGCGCGCGAGCTCGTGCCGGCGAAACCCTGCTGATCCATGGCGCCAGCGGTGGTGTGGGCATCGCGAGTGTTCAAATCGCGCGCGCCATGGGCATGATCGTACTTGGGACGGCCGGCACGAAGAAAGGCCTCGAACTGGTCAAACGCGAGGGCGCGCACCACGTCTTCGATCACACCCAGCCGGGTTACCTGGAGCAGATTCTGAAAGTGACCAGCGGGCAGGGTGTCGACCTCATTGTGGAAATGCTCGCCAACGTGAACCTCGCCAAAGACCTGAAGCTGCTTGCTTTTCAAGGCCGCGTTGTGGTCATTGGCAGCCGCGGCGATGTCACCATCACGCCACGCGACCTCATGACGCGCCGTGCCTCGATTCACTCCTTTACGTTGTGGGGCATCACCGAAGCCGAAGAAAGGGAGATTCACGCTGGGATCGTCGCCGGCCTTGAGGATGGCACGCTGCGGCCTATCGTCGGGAAAGAGCTGCCGCTCGCCGAGGCCGCCCGCGCCCACAAAGAAGTCATGGAGCCAGGTGCTTTCGGCAAAATCGTGCTAGTTCCATAAGGCTTTAGCTGGCCATACTTCCAGTGCCAGTTGAACTCTCATGCCCCCTGGTACAAGGCTGACGATTGGCCTGCAAATAGCTGGACGATTGTCGTAAGCTATTGATTTAAAAGCGAATGAGTATTTTGGCCAAGAACAGCCGCCGTTTTTTTACAGCTTCGATAGATCGAATTCTGCGTGCTGTAGTTCAACAGCTACGTCCGATAATGCGCCAGGTAGGCCCAATATTGGGCTTGCCAAAAAGCCGATCTAGCGATAGAAACACACATACACCCCCCTGAGGAGGAGCTTCCGTGGGTCAGTTTGATGGCCATTCCGTTGCCGCGAGAGCGGAGCTTTTGCCATCATCGGCACGAACGCTCTGGGACTCAGGGATTCGCTACAAACTCCTGCTCGACGTTAACAATGCCATCATCAACCAGACCACCCGCGAAGATCTTTTCCACGCCCTCGCCAGGGAAATTCGCAAGATCGTGGCCTACGACCGCTTCAGCATCAACATTTACGACTCCGCCTCAAAGATGCTGCGGTGGTTCGCCAGCGCCGAGGGCGTCTCCGTCAAGAGCATGGATGACAGTCCGCGCTCGCTCGAAGAGGGGCCGGTTGCGCGCGCGGTCATTATCTCCCGCCAGCCCGTGATCATCCCTGATATGTCGGCATACACGCACTGGCACACCATCAGGTTGATGAAGGCCGCCGGTCTGGGCGCGACCATGGCGTTCCCGTTGATCGTGCGCAGCGATGTGCTCGGCTCGCTGCACTTTTCCTTCCGGGAAACGCCTGAAAACCTTGAGGAACTCAAGGAGTTTCTGATCGAGCTTTCCGGCCAGGTGGCGGTGGCGGTCGATAACATGATGGCCCATACCAAACTGGTGGAGGTGAATGCCAGTCTGCAGCAGCAAAAAGATTACCTGCTGAAACATGCGGACACGCGTTATCGGCCGGCCGACTTTTTCTACTGCAGTCCGGCGATGCGCAAGATCATGCGCGAGATCGAAGTGATCGCCGATAGCGACGCGAGCGTGCTCCTGACGGGGGAAACCGGCACCGGGAAGGACTACATCGCCCGCTTCATTCATCACCTGAGCTCCAGGCGCAATGCGTTATTCGTGAAGGTCAACTGCCCGTCGCTGGCGGCGACGCTTTTTGAAAGCGAGTTGTTCGGCCATACCAAAGGGGCCTTCACCGGAGCGGACGCCAAGCGTGTGGGGCGCTTCGAAATGGCGGCCGGCGGCACGGTTTTTCTGGATGAGATCGCGGAGCTGCCGCCGCAGCTCCAGGCCAAGCTGCTGCACGTGTTGCAGGACCGGCGCTTCGAGCGAGTCGGCGATAGCCACCCCATCGAGGCGGATTTCAGAGTGATCGCGGCGACCAATAGCGACCTGAAGAAAGCCCTCAACGAAAAGAACTTCCGTCCCGATCTGTTCTATCGTCTCAACGCCATTTCGTTCCATATCCCGCCGCTGCGCGAGCGCTCGGAGGAGATCGAACCGTTGGTGCATCGGCTGACCGAAGCCGAAGCGCTGGCTACGCATCGGGTACCACCGGTGTTTACCGCCGAGGCGATCGCGGCCCTCAAGCAACACTCCTGGCCCGGAAACGTCAGGGAGCTGCGCAACGTCATGAACCGGTTGGTAATTGTTTACAGCGGCAAGCAAGTAAGCAGGCACGACATAGAACCACTGCTCGATATCGGCCAGGTCGAAGTACAGCAGACGTCCACGGTCCTCGCCGACGTGGAACGCACTCACCTGATCAAGGTACTCACGATGAGCAGGGGCGTTGTGGGCGGCCGAAAGGGGGCCGCAGCGGTCTTGAACCTCCCCAAGTCAACCTTGCAGTACAAACTCCGCAAGCATGGCCTGAATCCACAGGACTACCGCTAGGGTTGCAGACCCGGGCGCTTGGCGTTCTGGGGGTCGGTAAGGTATCTGCCTGAGTGCTCCAAATTCTATTGAGCCATTCAGGAACTCAGGTTATAGTTCGACAACACACTTCGGCGGCGATCACCGCTCCGATGCTGCATGATCTTCTGAGGAGATTGTACCCATGAACACTCTGCGCTCTTTTTTGTTCAGTTCTGCCCTGCTCGTTCTTCTCGTTTTGGCTGCTGCCGTCCAGCCTGCCAATGCTCAGAAGGCTGCTGGCATTCAGAAGCACCATCAGACGATTCCAGTCGGGAAAACCTGTTCCAGCTGCCACCAGATGACGTATGAGCAATGGAAAGGCAGCCCGCATGGCACCAATGATGTCCAATGCACCATGTGCCACGGCGAGATCACAGCACAGAGCGTCGCGGCTACGCCGGCGTTGAGCGTATGCGCCCCCTGTCACGCCGAGCAGGTGGCACAACTGAAGTCTGATCCATTCATGAAAGGCAAGACGTGTGTGACCTGTCATCCGCCACACACGTTCATGCGGCACAAGAAGGCAGCCGCCGCAGGTAAGTAATACCGGTTCGCCCGGGGTGCCCATGTTTGCCTCTGTTGGCAAACGTGGGGCAGTTCAGGACTCCGCGCATTCGGGTGTACTCTTTGAACAAGACACAGCCCCACATTAGCTTTGCTGCGCGCGCAAATGTGGGCCACCGGGCCGGTCAAAAAACTATCCCAGGTTAGCCCCAGTCACCCCAACGAGCCGAGCCTCGTTGGGGACCCCGATGCTGGCTAACCTGGGGCACCCGCGTAACAGCGGTGTCATTCAGTAATCTTGAAACCCTCACGCGTCCGCTTGTCTTCACGTTCGCGACGAGTGCGCATCAGTATTCCGCCGGCAGCAGCAATCATTAAACCTGCCGCTGGTAAAAAAATAAACGCGTGAGCAAACATCCGATCACCTCAGTTTAGTACGCTTCAACCAACACCAACTAAGATGCACTTTTGGCATCGACGGTTTTTCAGTGTTCCTGATTTGAACCCGACTGGAGCAGAAATGTTTCGATTGGATGACACTCACGAGGTGTGTCCGGTCTGGGGACAACGTTACGATTCAGAAGAAACTACCCCAGGTTAGCCCAGTCGCCCCAACGAGGGCGATCCTGGGGCACCCAGCCAACTTGGGACGGTTCCGGACGGTGCCCCACATCTGCCGCAGTTGGCAGATGTGGGACTTTCATACAGTCGGGTAGGACGACTAGAAAAGAAGCTACCCCAGGTCAGCGCCGAAATGCGCGGCGCGGGACCTGGGGCACCCGACAGATGTGGGTTTCCCCACGACACCGTCTCCTATGCGCTTTCGTACAGGCGGGTGAGGACGAACTCGCGATGTCCGAGCGCCTCGGCAGCCGTGAGGCGGCCTTTGGCGGTGTGGAACATGCATTCCAGCAGTTTGTCGCCAGCCTGATCGATGTTGATTTCGCGGCGCAGCATGCCCGAGACATCGACATCGATGTGCTCGCTCATGGTGCGCACCGTGCGCGGATTGGCCGACAGCTTGATCACCGGCAGGATGGGGTTGCCGATGATGTTTCCCTGGCCCGTGGGGAAGAAGTGAACCACAAAGCCGGCGGCGGCCACCAGGGTCACCATCTCGGCGGCGGCCGAAGACGAATCCATGAACCACAAGCCCGGTCCGGTGGGAGCCTCGGCCTTGTCCAGCGCGCCGATCACCTTGCACTTCTTGCCGATCTTCTGGATGTTGCCCAGCGCCTTCTCTTCGATCGTGGTCAGCCCGCCCTCGATGTTGCCCTTGGTCGGCTGCGAGTCGCACAGGTCGTCGACCTTGTGGTCCTCGACGAGTTTGGCGTAACGGTCGAAGAAGAACTGAAACTTCTTGCGCACTTCGGGAGTTGCGCAACGGTCGGCCACCAGGTTCTCGCCGCCGGTGATTTCGGTCGTCTCGCCGAACACCAGCGTGCAGCCGGCATCGTTCAGCTTGTCGAAGGCGTCGCCGACCGTCGGATTCGAGGCCAGGCCGGAGGTCGTGTCGGACTCGCCGCACTTGCAGGAGACCCACAATTCGTTGATCGGGCACTCTTCGCGCTGCAGCTCGGTGGCCCACTGCACGAACTCTTTCGCCTTGCGCGAAGCGGCGCAGATGGTGTTGAGATCGCCGTTCTTTTCAATGGCGAATCCGGCGACGGGCTTGCCGGTCTTGGCGATGCCCTCGACGACGCGGTTCGGTCCACACCGGTTCGATCCCGATGACCACCACGGCGGCAACGTTGGGGTTGCTGCCGGTGCCGATCAGCGTGGCAAAATGCAGATCGAGGTCCTGGCCGAACTGCAGGCGGCCGTAGGGATGCGGAATGGCCATCGTGCCCTTGATGTTGTTGGCCACCGCCTCGCTGGCCGCGTTGGAGAGATCATCCAAAGGCAGGATGATGACATGATTGCGCACGCCCACGCGTCCGTTCTCGCGACGATATCCCAGGAATGTTTTCTGCATGGCTACCACCTCCTCGTCTTGAGATTGTGAACGTGCACGTGCTCGCCCTTTTTGATGGGGGCAACGACCTTGCCGATGTTCACCCCGTACTTGATCACGCTGTCGCCCACGGCGAGATCCGTGAGCGCGACTTTGTGTCCGATGGGAATGTCGTTAAGAACCTTCATGGTGACCGTGCGGTCCTGGGCCATGATCCAGCCGGTGAGTTCTGCTCCGGCCTTGATGCCTTCAATGACGATGACGCCGACCGAATCGCCGTCTTCATGTACCAGAAAGTCTGGCGCCTTCTGGCCCGGCTTTGCCGGAGCCGGTCTGCTGCGCCGCGGATTGAGCAGTCATAGAAACCTCTTTCGCAAAAATGAATTGCCCATCTGTCCGGTTCAGCCACCGCCAACCTCGCAGTGGCCGCCCTCCCGAACGGCTCGACCCCGGGCGCGGGCATTCTGCCCCAACACGCGCAACTGCAGCACGTGTTGGGGCCCCGGCAGTAACTACAGCTTGCTTCATAAACCGAAGTTAGAGGAAACGGCAAATCACCTCAGGGGCTAAAGCCAGCATTATCGTTGGCTCTGGACGGCATGGCTAAAGCCATGCCCCTTCAAAGAACTATTTATGAAACAGCTTCCACAAAAAACACAACCGCTGATACTCATTCACCCTAGCGAGCAAGGCTCGCCGTGGACTCTGCAAAAAACGTTTCGCCACTCAGCTCGGCTCACCATCCGGGATCGGGCACCAGATAGATCGGGCTCGACCAGGCACGATGACCATCTTCAGTAGTGAGCCGAATGTAAATCGGATTATCGACGCCTGGCTGCAACGAAACCATTTGCTTAACGCTCACCCTGCGGCAATCGTTGCGGTCGGGAAGGCGGTAGGCCATGATGCGCTTATCGAGCCCGCCGAGATCGACAGAGCTGCTTTCCAACCCGATCTGATCCACCGGCAACTCCAGGCGTCCAGAAGCGGTCTCCACCTGCAAGCTGCCAGCTCCGGCATCCTCCAGCACCGCCTCGAATCCCGCGAAATTGCCGGTTGTTACCGATTGCCATGCCAGCTCCCGAGGGCTCACCATGCGAAGCCGCTTGTCGGGATTGAAGAAGTTGATGGGAGAGGCAGAGGCAAAAGTGTTGCCCGCGAGCTTGGCGACGCCGTCCCAGGCGCTCATGCGGAAGCGGCCGCGATACTCGGCCCCGCTCCAGATGACGCGGATGCGGCGTCCCAATTCACGCTGTCCATAAGGACGCCAGGTTGAAATGAGCCGCTTGCCATTGAAGATGTCCAGCGATTCGATGGCGGATGCGCCGGCTGCCTCGACGTGCAGCAAGAATTCCTTCTCCGGAGAATAAACGATGTCCCCCATCATGGCGCTTTCCGCGAGCTGATTTCTGCAAGATCCCCGGGCAGGATCACCAAAGAAGCGCACGATGGGTAGCTGAAAAATAGCCTTAACGTCCAAAGGTAAGCGGTGGCCCGTGGTCGCGTAATGATGCCGTTCGCGAAGGCAAGCGAATACCGCTTCCCTGGTCAGCTCGGGCATGAGCAGACAGGTCAGTCCTCCCAGTGCGCCGAACAGCGAAGCGCCCGGCCAAGATGCGCCGGGGCGCGCTTTATGGTCGTCGCTTCCGGCGACGATGCCAACCCTGAGCCCAAGGTCAAAGGCATCATGCAGCAGCCACTCGAAGGTGCCCCAACTGGAATGGATCTCAACGGAAGTCTCGAAACCTGGGTCGTGCGCGGCGGCCAGGTTTGCGTAACGCCCGCCGCAATGAGCGATCACCAGGGCATCTTCACGATCTCTGGCGAGCGCGGAGAATAATTCGGCCGCAGTCCGGCAATCCGTCGCAAGATCGGAATGATCGGGAACGAGTGCATGGGAGGAACGCCGGATGGGGCGGTCGTCGCGCATGAAATAAACGTTGCGGTCGCCACCGAGCGAGGTGTTGCCAGACCACTCATATCCGGGCATCGTCACGAACCGGTCCGGAACATTGAACTGCGAGCAGAGTTGGCCCAGTTCCGCCCAGAACTCCTGCGTAATCTGAAAGTCATTGCCCTGGTGGCCGCTCACGTCCAGGAAGGCCTTGTCGCGAGCGAAGGAAAAGTAGTCCGCGGCGGTGCCGGTGCCAATCGTCTCGCCGCTTTGGCCGTGCAGATCGGCCCAGTAAGAACGGAGCACAATGGCTTCAGAGGTAATACGGAGCGCATTCGAGACAGCAGTAATCCCGCCGTGCGGACTCGACAGCGTGATCAGCAGATCGCCGGGCGTGTCGCACGACAAGCCTTCTATCACCGCAGTCGCTTCGCCATCGCGAAGCACGATTTCGCCGGGCAGGCCGATAAGCGGAAGATTGGCCGACAGGGCAAAGCGCACTTCACCTTTTCCGCTGGGGTTTCCCCATCTATCTTCGGTCTTAACGCACAGCCGGAAGCGATCACCGGTTTGCCGCAAGGCCGGGACAACGGCCTGCGCCCTGGCACGGGGGCCAGCTACTATGGAAATTGTTGGCTCCTCCGGCAGCCGCGCAAAGTGATAGCAGGCGATAGGGTCGGCCAGCACCCTGAACTCATAAGCGGGGTCGGCGAATGTCTGCACCCGCATTCCGGGAGAGCCGCAGCGGGTGTCGCCCAACCTGATGACGATTCGTTCGCCCTCGGCCATACAGCCCTTCACCACTTTGATATGCACGGTGCGGTCCCAGGGCCGGACGTTCTGCTTGTAGTCGAAACGACAACTCAAAGTTGCGCCGTTGGAGGCTTCGGCGGTGAGATAGCCAGGTGCTTTGGGATCGGCAGTCTGAGGAGCGGTTTGATCGGAAGCGAAGCGGAAGACGATCTTGAGACTGGCGGTGTCATCCATGCCGTACGGGCCGGCAGTGTACGTCAACGTGAAGCTTTGCCAGGAGCCAGCCTCAACGTCTGTGGAGGGGCTCAGTTCGCAGTGGCCGGCAAACTCGGCGGGAATGGGCGGAGGCCCGGGGTAAAAGTTCTCCAGCGGCTTAACGCGGCGAGCGCCTGCTTCGATTTCTTCAGCTTGCTTCGGACCAGCTAACTCCATGTTGGACTCTCCGCCGCACGGGCTCCGCGCCCCTGGCCGTGAACATTCAATCAAGGGCCAAGGATTTCAGTGACTAGGCTTCCCCACCTTTGGGGCTTTGAAATCGATCAGATAGAAGCCAATGGCAATGATGGGTATGCCGACCAGAACCTCGCCGGAAAAGGCGTACTTGTACATCCACTTGAGCTCTCCCAGGCCCGTTAATGCCTGCGGCGAGACGAGCATCCAGGAGCCGACCAAGGCCAGTATTATTCCTAGTATCCTACGCATGTTCGCATCTCCTTGAGAGCAGTTCCACAGCCGATATACCCCTCATATCACTTTCTTCGCGGATCATACCTCTCGCGAATCCGGACTAACTCGCGCGCGCGGCTGCCGCGGTATCTCCGCCTTTGGTTTTGCCGATCAGACGCGGGAAGCAATCCTGCAACAGGGCTCCCACGACGCCATCATCTGTCGTGTTGCCGGCGGTGCTGAACATCGGGACCAGACCGCTGTAGCAGGCGACAAAGGTGGTAATCCAAACGGCGTGATCGGGGACATTCAACATGACCGCAACGATTGGCGACATGAAGTAACCGGCGCCACCCGGTATGCCAGGCGATTCCAATCCCAGAATCATCACTGGCGGAATCAGCATGAGGATTTCCGTCAGGGAAATCGGGATATTCAGCAGCTTGGCGCAGATGATGGTCACGATCAAGACCGACATGGTGCTACAGTTTTTATTGAGAACCGTGCCAAACACAATCGAGACCTCGGCGACATCCGAGTCGAGGCCAAGATCCTGTTCCGCCGAGATGATGTTGATCGCCAGCGTGTCATAAGAACCGCCGGTGCCGAAGCCGGTGGGCCACACCGCGCCGTAGTAGGAAAGAATCTGCTTCCAGGTTCTCTTAGTGAAGATTTTGCAGGTCATCATCATAAGAGCTACCCAGACGCAGGTAATAATCATGACCCACAGCACACCTTTGCCATACAGAGCGATACCCTTTACGCCGAACTTCATCGGGATACCGATCGCCAGGCAGCCGATCATGATCGGGTAGTACCACAGCAGTTTCTTGAAGAACTTCAGAATCCAGTCACCCGCGGTGATGAAACCATACGCGATGGGGCGCAAAGCATGGATTTTGGCGCACATCCAACCGATCAGCATTGCACCAACCAATGCTTGCAGCAGAGGCTGTTGGGAGAGCACGTGGGCGAAGGTGTGTCCGACTTGCGCCACCCAAGCGCCTACACCGGGCACCTTTTGTCCTGGCAGCGAGAACGGTATGTCCGACAGTACAGAAATCCAAGCGCTTGCGTACACCAGCGAGATCGTTCCCATCACGACATACATAGTCAGGATCAGGCCGAACATCTTGCCGGCCTTCTCCTTATGGAACAGGATCAGCTTGGCCATGGCCGACGCCAGCAGGAAAAAAATGAAGAAGGCGGCGAAGGTGACGATTGTTTTCGGAAAGTAAGTGCCACTGATGTAAAGGCCCTTAACGATCGCGTTCTTTGGAAATGCCAAGCCCAGACAGAGACCGACGATTAGTAACCCGACTACCCTGATAGGGAGCGGAACATACAAGCGCGACCAACCCTTCGCCATACTTCCTCCACGGCAAACGTGAAGCAATGTAGATCAGGGCCCGCCGTCCCCGGCTTTCACCCCAACACGCGCAACTACGGCGCGTGCCGGGGACTCTGGCGGCAGAGGCTTTCGCTGCATCGCCGGGAACGGAACAAACTTAAACGCCTAGTCGCTTATAAATCTCCGGAAGCCGCTTAACCGCTTCCGCCTTGACCTCTTCATAGAGGTGACGGCCGTGGCTGTCCATCGCCACGGTAAGCGGGCCGAAATTCTTCACCCGAAACTGGTACAACGCCTCGGGATGAAGGTGCTCCCAGTACACCGCCTCGACTTCCTCGATGCTTTTTGTTTCAAGCGCCGCCGAGCCGCCGGTGATCGCCAGGTAGACGGCGCCGAACTTCTGCATGGCGTCAAGACTGTCCTGGTACAAACCGCCTTTGCCGATGATGGCGCGCACTCCGTACTTTTCGATAAGAGGCGGCGTAAAGCGGTCCATGCGTGTGCTGGTAGTGGTGCCGACGCAGATTTTTTCCCACTTGTCGCCCACCTTGCGAAGGCTCGGCGCGGTGTGGATACAGGGCGCACCGGCCAGACTTACGGGAGGCTCGTGGTTCTGGTCGAACATATAGATTTGAGTGAGGTCGCGAATTCCGAACAGCAGCCCGTCGAAGTAAACGATGTCTCCGACCCGCAGTTGCCGGACGTCGGCTTCACTAAACGGAGATTTCAGATGATATTCCGCCATGGTGATCTCCTCTCAGTAGCCGTACTCGACGCTGCCGTCGGGGTGAATGATTGCCCTTGAGCGTCTTGCCGGCCAGCACTGGGTGTTGACGGCAACGGGATTCTGGGTGATATGCGTGTAAGCCATCTCGATATGTACCGCCAGAGTTGAGACATCTCCGCCCAACCCCATGGGACCGCGCCCGGTGGCATTGATGGCCTCTTCGAGGTCGGATTCCATCTGGGCGATCTGCGGGTCGGGGTTACGCTGCCCGACCGGACGCAGGATGGCGTCCTTGGCCAGTTTTGCCACCAAATCGGCGGTGCCGCCGATGCCCACGCCGATGATGCCGGGAGGACAGGGATTTCCGCCGCTTTCGATGACCGCATCGAGCACGAATTTCTTCAGCGCCTTGACGCCATGAGCCGGATAGAACATCTGCATCTTGCTCATGTTTTCCGAGCCCGAACCCTTGGGCGCCATCAGGATATCGAGCGTGTCAGTGTCGCCAGTGAAGTCGTAATAGATCACCGGCAGACCTTGTCCCACGGAGGTCTGCGGATTCACTCTGGTGAGCGGATGAGTGGAACTGCCGCGAAACGGAAACTCCAGTGTGGCGCGTTTGGCCCCTTCGGAAAGCCGCTTCTTGATTTCGTAGCCGTTCCAGGGAAATTTCGAGCCGATCTTGACCTTGTAGATGGGCAGACCGGTATCCTGGCAGATGAGAGTCTTTTCCCGGTCGGCGATCTCAATGGTCTTGAAGATAGCGTCGAATGCTGCTCGCGCGCCTGGATGCTTTTCTCGGGCATAGGCTTTCTTCAGCGCTTCGCGAACGTCTGGCGGCAGGTCGCAAAGGGCGCGTATGTAGGTCTGTTTAGCCGCCTCTTCGACGATTCCGTAATCGAATTCGGTAACCATTCCCGTTGCTTCTTTCATGATTGTCACTGTCTCCTTCCGTTTGCCCCAACACGCGCAACTACGCCGCGTGCCGGGGGCCCGTCCAGATCTTCGGCAGATGTCACCCTTGCCTGGGTCGGGCCGCTCTCCGACCCCAACAAGCCAACAACGGGCTTCCACCCCGGCGCTTCAATAGCCGAAGCGCCGGGGGCCCCGGGCTTGTCGGGGACCCCTTGCAAGATTTCCTGCCGTTGCAGAATTTTCTGCGGGTACTTGCTGAAATCCAGCGCCAGCACGAAATCGGCAAGCGACTGGAGGTCGGCGTCGGAAAAATTGTACTTCGGCATGATCGAGGTTCTGCTGACCGCTTGAGGATTCTTAATGTACCTGGCCAGGTACTCCTTGCTTCTGTGCCGGGCGACGCTGTTAGCCAGGTCCGGGCCAGTGCGATGGCCACCTTGTCCGCTGATCTGGTGACAATAGGCGCAGTCCCGATCGGCGAAAAGATAGAGCCCCCGGTGTTCGCTGGCCGTGAGTTGGCGAGCAGGCACGGGGACAATCTGACCATACGGCCTCGCGCCTTCAAAGCCGGTGAGCGTGAGGTAGATGATGGCGATGATGCAACTTACACCCACGCCTACGGCCAATGGCCGGTCCGCCGCGCGGCTGAGCCGGCCCTTGCCCAGGAAGGGAACGGCGAGCAGGAGCGCAATCCCCACCGTTGGAATGGCCAGGCTGCCGACGGTTTCCCATGCCCCGGAGAAGTAAGTCAGCATCTGGAAGAGCCACATGAAATACCACTCTGGCCTGGGCAGATACGACTCGCTGAACGTGCCGGCTATTTCTTCCCGCGGTATGGTGCCGAAAATTGCCAACCCCACGATCACGAGGAACACGACCGCGAATGCTATAGCGCTGCGGAATGCGTGTTCGGGATAGAAGCGATATACCGGTTTTTCCTGTGCCGGGGGGGCATCGGTTTCCGGTTCGGCCGCTTCGGCCAAGCCGTGGATGCGCACCAGGTAGATGTGGACCGCGGTGAAAAGCGCCAGCAGCGTCGGCAACAGCAGCATGTGGATGGCATAGAAGCGCGTCAGCGTAAGACCCGAAATGGTTTCACCGCCGCGTATCGCCCGGGCAATGAAATCGCCGATGAGCGGAATATCTCTGGGGATGTTGGCGCTGACGGTGGTGGCCCAGTAAGCCTTCATGTCCCAGGGCAGAAGGTAGCCGGTGAATCCCAGCCCAAATGTCACCAGAAACAATAAAACTCCCACGATCCAGGTGGCCTCTCGCGGCGCTTTAAAAGTGCCCGAGAAGAAATTGGCCAGCAGGTGAATGAATACCAGCAAAACCATCGCGCCCGCGCCCCAGTGATGGATGCCGCGCAGCAGCGCACCCATCGGCACATCCCGCATGATGTAGTCGATGGACTGGTACGCCTTCTCCGGCGAAGGACTGTAGTACATGGCGAGAAAGATTCCGGTGACCGTCATGACGCCGAAGACGAGCGCGCACAAACTTCCCAGGGTCGCCGCCCATCCGGTGCGGGCGGGCAGTTCTTTGTAAAGGAAGGGGCGCAGGTATCTCCGTCGTTCACGCACCCCAGAAGCGGTTCCGAGAACCGGTTCGCTGGCGCGCCATTTAGCCAACCTCCACGAACAGGTGGCCCGAATCCACCTTGAAGGCGTAGCGGTCCAGCGGCCTGGGCGGCGGACCGGCGATGACATTGCCGTCGCGGTCAAAGTTGCCGCCGTGACAAGAGCAGCGGAAGCGGCCGGCGAGCGCGTCCCACTTGACGACGCAGCCCAGATGCGGACAAGCAGACTTAAAGCAAACGATGTCGTTTCCGGTGTTCGATACCAGGACCGGCACGGAGAACTGCTGCGTGTACAAGCTGCTCTTGGTCTCGTACTTCATCAGCACGGTGGTGACGTTGCCGGGCTTGATGTTCTCCAGGGCGCTGACGGGAACCCACTGTTTGGGCGTTTTCGCCAGGGTCGGACCAACCATCGAACCGGCGGCGACAGTGCCCAGAACGAGCGCCGATCCCACGCCCAGAACGCCCACCCCCAACTGCGTGAGGAAGGTGCGGCGGTCAACCGCGGGCGCTAATATCGGCGGCGCCTCCGGTAGGGCTACCTTGGCAGGCTCGGGCTCACGCGTATAGTGCTTGAGCGCCAACCGCTGGATGTACTTGATGGCCCGCGTTCCGCTGATATTCTTGGGGCAAACCTCGGTGCAATTAAATTCGGTGCGGCAGTTGTAGCAGGACTCCAGCGCACGCTCGAGCCTGGGCTGAAACAATCCGTCGCGGCTGTCCGCCAGCAACGTAAATGCGCGGTTCAGGGCCGCGGGGCCGGCGTATCCGTCATGGTAGTGGCACATGGTGCAACTGGAAACACAGCATCCGCAGGCTATGCACTCGGTTGCCAGGCCAATGTCCTTGCGCTCTTGCGAATCGGGCCGGATCATCACCGGCTCCAGATAGTCTTCCTTGGGCTCGTAGAAGGGCAGGGTCTCTACGTATTTTTTGAAGAATGGCTCCATGTCCACGACGAGGTCGCGAATCACCGGAAAGTGATTCAGCGGCCTGAGCGTGATCTCCTTGCCCGGCGGGATGTTCGAGACATTGGTCTTGCAGGCCAAGGCATCTTTGCCGTTTATGACCATGCCGCAGGAGCCGCACATGTTGACGCGGCAGGCGTAGCGGAACGCCACACTGGGATCCTGCTCGCGTTGCACGCGCAGCAAAACGTCGAGAATCGTTGTCGTTGTCTCGTCCGGGATTTCCAGCGTATAGCTGTCGAAATGACCCTCGTCCGCAGTGGATGGGTCGTATCGAAAAATCTTCACTTCCCTCGTGTTTTGCGATGACTGCGCCATGCTTTCCTCAACGATTTCGTCGCTAATGGATCGAGAACCAGATGGTCAACACCACAACCAAGCCCAATGACATCAGTCCCCAAACCAAAGCCCGCTGGTACTTGACATCCACAAGATTGAAGTCGAGAAGAATTACGCGGAGGCCAAGCGTGGCGTGGAAGGTGACCGTCAGCAGGAGCAGGAACTGGATGAACAGCTTGTATGTCAGGGTGACATGGAGAGCAAGCAGAACCACAATGGCGAGAGCGGAAATTCGCTGCCACAACCAGGCCCACATGCCGATCTTGGCGTTTTCTCTGCGATGCGGGTCGAGTTCGCCCCACCGCAACGGTTTACGGTAGTCGATGGCCATGTTATCCACGAGGCCTTCCTTACCGGCTTCTTTGCTACTGGCTAGAGTCGTCATGGCTTCCTGTATTTCTGGCAGTCTTCAAGTGATTTGTATTTGAAGACCACGGGTTTCTTTTCAATCACAGGCTTCCCGTCGGCGGCGCGATGCAGGAAGGTATTGAAAAGGCCGTAGTCGTCGCGCTGCTTGGGGAAATCCTGCCGAAAGTGTGCGCCCCGGGTTTCTTCGCGCACCTGCGCCGAGGCGGCAATCATGCGCGAGGCGTCGATCATGCTGCGCAGATCCAGGGCGGTGTTGTACATCATGTTGTAGCAGGGGGAGCCGGTAACCTTCAGTTGAGCAACCGCGTCCGCCAGGGACTCGATCTCGCTGATTCCCTCGCTGAGCACAGGCTCTTGCCTGGCCACGCCGACCTTGTTCCAGTTGAGCTCCTGCACCTGCCTGCGCACGTCGAACGGGCTGGGGCCGGCGGAGCGCTTCAGTGGCCGGGTGAGGAGTTCGATCGTCTCTTCAACCATGCCGCGCCGGGTTTCCTTGATGGTGCGGTTTCCGTTCGACAGGTATTTGCCAACGCCTTGCCGCACAAACGTCCGTAGACGGAGGAATCGCAGATGCCGTTTCCGCCAAGCCGATTGGCGCCGTGGACCCCGCCCGAATCTTCGCCGGCAACGAAGAGCCTCTCCAGCGTGGCTTTGCAGTCGGTATCGATCACCGCTCCGCCCATAAAGAAATGTGCCGTGGGCGCGACCGGGACCCGGCCGCGGGCCAGGTCGTAATTGAACTGCCGGCAACGCTCCGCCATCCCTGGAAAATTCTTCAGAACGAAATCGGCGCCGAGATGAGAGGCGTCCATTTGCACGCCGCCTTCGGGGCAGGCCCGTCCATTGATCATCTCAAGGTACGAGGAGCGGCTGACCACGTCCCGAGTGGCGCGCTCGCCCACTTCGGGCGCGTATTTCAGCATGAAACGCTCGCCTGCGCCGTTGTAGAGATAGGCGCCGGAACCGCGCAGTCCCTCTTCAAGAAGCGAACCAGCCACCACGCTGCCCGGCACGATGAGGCCGGTAGGGTGGAACTGGAGCATCTCCATGTCCTTCATGATCGCGCCGGCGCGGTAGAGCATGGCTATGCCGTCGACCGATTTCTCCGGGCCTGGAGCATGAAAGCGGTAATGCGTGGGGCCGCCGCCGGTAGCGACCATGGTGGCGGCAGCCTCGGCCACAATGAACTCACCACGCCGCATATCAAGCAGGAGCGCGCCGGTGACCATGCCGCCGGATTCATCCAGCAGCAACTCCACCGCGCGGCACTCCTCCAGAACCGGGATTTGCCGTTTCATGACCTGCTCGGTGAGGCGGCTGAGGATCTCGATTCCCGTCAGGTCTCCTTTGTGTACGGTGCGATCGAATGACTGGCCGGCAAAAGGTTTCTGGTGGATCGATCCGTCCGGGTTGCGGTCGAAGAAGCAGCCGAACTTGGTTTCCATTTCCTTGATGGTGGGCGTGGCCTGCTCGACCAGCGTTTTAGCCAGTTCCTGGTCGTTGATGTACTGGCCGCCCTTGAGCGTGTCCATCAAGTGCTTCTCGTGGGAGTCCTCGGGGTTGAGCACGACGTTGAAGCCGCCCTGAACCATGCGGCTGCATCCGCCTTTGCCCTTGAGCGCCTTGGTGGCGATGAGAATCTTCAGTTCCGGATTGACTTCATGGGCATAAAGCGCGCATAGCTGCGCCGCCGCGCCCATGCCCATGATCAGCAGGTCAGCTCTCACCTTTCGAACCATTCAGTCTCCCTTGCGCTTGTCCTCTAGCAGCGGCAGTAAGGCTGCGTCCTCGCGCTGCCTGATCCGTTCACCCCAGCAAACGCCAAGCGTTTGCCGGACCCCGCGCTGTCTCTGTATCTCAAACCTGTTTTGTGAGCTGCACTCCTGATACATGCAACCGAGTTGCCAAGCCGGCACTTTGAATAAAGCCTTGCGATTCGAGGTTTTCACGGCCCATCAAAGTTTGGCAGGCCGATATTTGGGCTCGCGAGACCAACATTCGGCTCAAGAGACTTACGTGCTAACAACCCCACATTAGCTCCGCCTGCGGCTCCGCAAATGTGGGCCACCTGCCAACATTCGGCTCAATCGACTTACGAGGCAACAACCCTACATTGTGGCCACACCCCAACGAGTCGAGCCTCGTTTGGGACCTCGATGCGGGCTAGCATCGGCACCCACCTTCGAGCCCCACACTAGACAATTGCGGCGTCGCGGAGATGGGCAGAAATAGTTACAGCTAAAAAGTTGAGCGCTTGGTATATTGCAATGAAAATTCGGAAGGGAACTTATGAGATCGAGAGACACGGCATTTTGGTCGCTGATCCTATTGTGCATCGGTGCAGTTCTGATCGCCGGGACCGGTTGCAACCAGTCGCCCGCACCCGCCAAAGAGATGG
>CAWJGD010000029.1:0-83986 GCA_963842345.1 uncultured Acidobacteriota bacterium | reverse complement strand
CACCCACGTGCCATCCGCGTCTTGCGACATCGTGGTCCCTGCTTGGAGTGGGGGTTATGCCGATTGGATGTTCTGATGAAGGTGATGATTACGGTCAGTGCTCAAGACTGTCCCCGTCCCTGTGGCGTCGCTGGTACCGGCGGTTCCGAGCAGCAGGGAGAAGCCCAAGGCCGCCCGTCCCATCCGGGGGCGCAGGCAGGGGAAGGCCGGACGGGGAAGAACGTGAACCCTCGCGGATCGCCGTACTCAGCAGCCCGCCGATCGGTGCAGTGGGTGAAGGGACTTGCCGCCGGCACAGGCGGCGGGTGCGAGCCGGAAAGATGCCACCGCTGGGCAGCACCACCGTCCCCGGCGAGAGAGGGCGCCGACCCGGCCGTGTCTTCAGCGTGGGAACGAGGAACCCCGACAGCCTCCGGGCCGGTGCCGTCCGAGTAACGGATATCCGCTAGGCCGGCCGTAAGGGGAGCTGATGTGGCTGGCGGGAGCATCATGCCCAAAAAGCGAAGGCCGGCAGCCGAAAGGTGACGGAAACCCCCGGGCGCATCGACTGGCACCTAGCCGGTCGCCCGGGCGTACCGGCCGGATACACGGCCCGGTGCCGTGGCCCCGAAAGGGGCGCTGACGTGGGCAGGTGGGCCGGTGAAACACCGAGGCAGGCGGAAGCCGCGAACCGAAGGGCAAGCTGGCACCGATGACCATGACAACGGATGTGTCCGGGGCCGGGCCAGGAGTGGGCGGACCGGAGGGCGAGCTCGACTGGGACGTCATCGACTGGGCGGCCCGGGAAAAGATCGTACGGCGACTGCGGCGGCGGATTTTCGCGGCGGTGCGGGATGGCGACATGGCCAGGGCCACGTCGCTGCAGAAGCTCTGCTGGCGTCCCGGTCGAACGCTCTGGTGAGCGTGCGGCAGGTGACCCAGCGCAACGTCGGCCGCCGCACGGCCGGGATCGACGGGGAGGTTGCGCTGACCTCCCCGGCCAGGGCCAAAGTGGCGCTGGAGGTCATCGCCACCAAGGATTCCTGGCGCCCGGTTCCGGTGCGGCGGGTGTACGTCCCAAGCCGGGAGCGCGGCGAACGCCGCCGCTCGGCATTCCTGTGATCTTGGACCGGTGCCATCAGGCCCGGGTCAAGAACGCGCTGGAGCGGAGTGGGAGGCCCGGTTCGAACCCAGATCATATGGGTTCCGGCCGGGACGCGGCTGCCATGATGCGATCGAGGCGCTGTACCAGACGCTCAAGGGCTCAACAGCCCGCCGCGTGTGGATCCTGACGCCGACCCGGCCGCCGCGTTCGACAAAATCGATCATGACCATCTTCTTGCCATGCTCGGCTCATTCCGGCCAGGGACATGATCCGCGACTGGCTGAAGGCGGGCGTGTTCGAGGCAGGAAAGGGCTTCGCGCCGACTGTGGAGGGAACCCCTCAAGGCGGCGTGATCTCACCCTGCCTGCTGAACGTCGCGCTGCACGGGATGGAGGAGGCCGCCGGGGTCCGCTACGCGGCAACGTCAGCACAAGACGTGCGCGCGGCGCGCGACTCCCCGATCTTGGTCAGGTACGCGGACGACCTTGTGGCCTGCTGTTTCAGCGAGCGGCAGGCCCACCAGGTCAAGGCGCAGCTGGCGGGATGGCTGGAGCCGAGAGGGCTGGCCTTCAACGAGGACAAGACGCGCATCGTCCACCTCGAAGCGGGCTTTGACTTCCTCGGATTCAGTATCCGCCGCTACCGCACCCAGCGGGGCGGCAAGCTGCTGACCAAGCCGTCCAAGGCGGCGGCAGGCCGGTTCACCCGGCGGCTCAGCCACGACCTGCGCCGTTAGCGCGGGTCGAACGCCGCGGCCCTCATCGCCGCGGTGAACCCGCTGCTGCGGGGCTGGGCCGCCTACCACCGGCCCGGGGTGTCCAAGGAGATCTTCACTTCCGTGGACGATCACGTGTGGCGGCTTGCCTATAAGTGGGCCTGCTTCACCCACCCCGACAAGCCGAAGAAGTGGATCGTGAATCGCTACTTCGGTAAGCACAACAAGTTCCGCGACGACCGCTGGGTGTTCGGCGACCGCGACAGCGGCGCCTACCTGTGGAAGACGGCGTGGCTTGAGATCCAACGGCACCAGATGGTCAAGGGCGCGGCCTCTCCCGATGATCCCGCGCTCAGCGACTACTGGCGGCAACGACGCAAAAGGGCGACCCTCCCGCTGGACGGCTATACCCGCCGCCTGCTCGCCAAGCAGGACTGGCAGTGCCCGATCTGCCGGGACCTGCTGCTCCACGCCGACCATCCACCGCAAGATCCAGACGAATGGGAGCAGTGGATGCGCGTCGTCCGCAGGGCCATCCTCACTGAGGCGATCGGCCACGGACCACGCGACCAGCCGAACGGTCATGTGCGACTTGTGCACGTCTCCTGCAAGCGCAAGGTCTCCCGGACCGAACGCAGGAACCCCGGCCTTCTGCAACCCGACACACCAGAACGGCTTGCTTGAACCGTGGTGCGGGGAAACCCGCTCGCCCGGCTCTGAGGGGGCCCCGGCGCGGTAACGCGCCGGGGCTACCCGGAAAAGACGGCATCACGCTGCGCCGGGCGGGATTCCTGCCCGACGGCTATTACCTGCCTGACCATCGCGGCGGCGGCATGACGCCTGAACGCCCGCGTCTCGAATACACGTCACCGTCGCCGGCCGGGACATCCGGAGCTGTTCTGCCTGATCACCGACCTGCATGATTACGCGGCCTACCCCGCTGGCGAGCTCGCGGGGGCGTACCCTGGCGGTGGACCGGGTCCGGGACCGCGCTGAAGGAGGCCAAGTCCGCGATCAGCGGCGCCGGGCCTTCCACCGGGCCGATCCTGCGGTCGGAGACCCCCGCCCTGATCCCCAGGAGCACGCCGCCTGGATATAGCGGCACCGAACTCGTCCGCGCCCCTGGCCCGCGCCGCCGCCCGCCGCGCGCCCCGGCCCGCAAGGGCCGCCTCGCCGGGCAGCCGGTGCAGCCCCGGCACATCTCCTTCACCGCCGCCCGCGCGCCGGCCTGGACAGCACCCGGTCCGGCGACGGGGTTGGCTTCGCCGGAACGAAAGGCTTTCTGGGCGGATTCGGCCGTGGAATGCTGACCGCTTTCGGCGAGCCCGAGGTGAAAGCCTTTGTCCAGAGTTCTATCGACGAAGCGCTCAAGCTGGAGCGCGCCCTGTCGCTGCTGCGCACGGAAAGGCGGGTTATCGTCGTCCATTACTCGCCGATCGCCGACACTGTCAAGGGTGAACCGGTGGAGATTTACCCCTATCTCGGCAACTCGCGCCTTGCTGAGGTGGTGGACCGGCACGGCGCGAGCATTGTCGTACACGGCCATGCCCATCACGGGGCGGCCGATGGAAAAACTACGGCGGGCATTCCGGTCTACAACGTCGCGCTATCCATTTTGCAGCGCCTGAATCCGCCGATGCCTTATCGCATATTCGACGTCTAACAGAGTGTGGAGAATATGCTGCGCCGTTCTAGTGCATTTGACACAGCTATCTCGCATCTGTAACTTCGAAAAGTTCGGGCGAATCGCGTGGGGATGCTTAGTATCCGCCATCCCCATCGCCGATGAAGCGCCCGACGGAGGCAGGATGAAGCGCATAAAGACTGGCTTCCCCTTGTTGCTGCTCGTGCTCTGCTGGATTCCGGCGTTCGCCCAGGATCTGGCTTCATTCGAGAAGCGGGTGACGGTAAACAAGCTTCCTAATGGGTTGACGGTCGTCCTCTGCAGGCGGCCGGAGGCACCCGTTTTTTCGTTTACTACCTGGGTCGATTCGGGTTCGTCGCAAGACCCGCTTCACATGACAGGTTTGGCCCACATGATGGAGCACATGGCGTTCAAAGGTACCGACAAGATTGGGACGGCCGACTATGCAGCCGAGCGGGCGGCTTTGGCCGAGGTCGAAACCGCATATGCCGCTTATCGCGCCGAACGGATCAAGCCAGCCGGAGCCGATTCTAAGAAGGTCGCGGAGCTGGAAAAGGCGTGGAAAGACGCCATCGCCCGGGCTGACAAGTATGTCGTCAAGGGCGCTTTCGACGAGATTGTGCAGCGCGAGGGCGGTGTCGGGCTGAACGCCTTCACCACCTACGATGAGACGGTTTATTTTTACTCCATGCCGGTCAACCGGCTTGAACTGTGGGCTTATCTCGAGTCCGAACGCTTCACTCATCCCGTGATGCGCGAGTTTTACAAGGAGCGCGATGTGGTGATGGAAGAGCGCCGCATGCGGACGGATTCCGACCCTACCCAACGGATGATCGAGCAATTTCTGGCGATCGCTTTCGACGCCAATCCCTACCATCGCCCGACGATTGGGTACAGGAGCGATCTGCAGTATTTCTCGGCGACCGATGCGATGAATTTCTTCAAGTCGTACTATGTCCCAAGCAATCTTGTAGTGGCCGTCGTGGGTGACCTCGACCCCGCAACCGCCATGCCGGTTATTTCGAAGTACTTTGGCCGCATTCCCTCCGGCAGCAAGCCCGAGGAGTTCGTCAGCACGCAACCTCCGCAGGATTCGGAGCGCTCAATCCTGGTGAAAGACCCCTCGCAGCCGATTTACATCGAGGGATATCACCGACCGAGCTACCGCGATCCCGATGACGCGGTCTACGACGCCATCAGCGATATGCTTTCCAGCGGGCGCACATCGCGGTTGTACCGCTCCATGGTGCGCGACCAGAAGATCGCGGCGGCGGCCGGCGGATTCTCGCCCTTTCCCGGGAGCAAATATCCGCACCTCTTTGCCTTCTATGCCGTGCCACTGCCCGGACACACTCCCGAGGAAATGGAGAGGGCTATTCACGGCGAAATTGAACGCCTCAAGACGCAGGACGTCTCCGACGACGAGTTGAAGATGGTAAAGACACGGGCCAAGGCCACTCTGATTCGAGGACTGGCCAGCAATTCCGGCTTGGCGCAGCAACTGGCAGTCGCGCAGACCCGTTACGGCGACTGGCGCGAACTCTTCCGCCAGGTGGACCGCATCGACAAGGTGACGAAGCAAGACATCCGCCGGGTTGCGAACAAGACCTTCATAGAGGCCAACCGCACTGTCGGCTCCATCGAGACGATAACGCCCGTACAGGGTGGCAAGGAGAACGAACAATGAACAGCATCAGTTCCACCCCACTACTCGCAAAACCGCGTAGTGGGGACCCCGGGCGTTGCTTCTCTCGCTGACATTGCTGTTCTTTGTTTCCGCCGTGGTTTCCACGGCAATTGCTCAGCAACCGGCCGCATCGGCGGGCACCCCCAGCGCCACGGAGGGAGTCCCTTCCAGTTGGCAGCAGATTCCCATTCCGCCATTGCCCCGGTGGAGCGCCGCGCAGCCCAAGCGAATCGAGCTGGCCAACGGCATGATCCTTTTTTTGCAGGAAGACCACGAGCTTCCGCTGATTAGCGGGCAGGCAACGGTTCGCGGAGGTTCGCGATCGGAGCCGGCGAACAAGGTCGGGATGCTCGACATCTATGGCGACGTGTGGCGAACCGGCGGAACCAGCAAGATGACCGGCGACCAGATGGACGACTACCTCGAAGCGCGTGCCGCCAAGATTGAAACCGATGACAGCAAGGAGAGCACCACGATCGCGTTCGATTGTCTCAAGGGAGATTTCGACGATGTCTTTCGCCTGTTCCTCGAGTTGTTACGCGACCCCGCATTCCGCCCGGACAAGATCGAACTTGCCAAAATGAAATGAACACGAACATTGCGCGCCGCAATGACAGCAACCAGGGCATCGCCGACCGCGAAGCCGCCAAGCTTGTCTATGGCAAGAACAGTCCTTACGCCCGCAGTCCCGAGTTCGCCACCGTGGCGGCGGTAACGCGCGACGATCTGCTCGCCTGGTTCAAACAGCACGTTGCTCCCAACAACATCATTTTCGGCATCGTCGGCGACTTTAATTCCGCCGAGATGGAAAAGCGGCTGCGGACCGCCTTCGAAAGCTGGCCGCGCGGGCCGCAGGCCGGCAAGCCCGACATTGCGCTCACGCCCGCCAAGCCCGGCCTCTACGCCGTGGACAAGCCTGACGTGAACCAGAGCCAAATCCGCTTTGTCACCCTCGGAATCGAGCGAAGCAACCCGGACTATTTCGCCGTGCAGGTGATGAACCATGTCTTGAGCGGCGGATTCGCCTCGCGGCTCATGGCTGACCTGCGCACCAAGCGCGGCCTGGCTTACTCGGTCGGCGGCGGCCTCGGCGCGGGGTGGGACCATCGCGGAATGTTCTGGCTGACCATTGCCACCAAGAGCGCCTCAACGGTCGACGCCATTGAGGGAATGCGCGAAGACCTGGCGAAATTCAAGACCGACCCGCCCACGCAGGATGAATTGAAATTCGCCAAGGACGCAATCCTGAATTCATTCATCTTCCGCTTCGATACGCCGGAAAAAGTTCTGCACGAGCGCATGACTTACGAGTTCCACGGTTTCCCGCTCGATTTTCTGGAAAAGTTTCGGGCAGGCATCGAAAAGGTCACCGCCGCCGATGTCAACCGCGTGGTTCAGAAATACGTTCACCCTGAACAATTTGCCGTGCTGGTGGTGGGCAATACGAGCCAATTCGGCAAGCCGCTCGCGCCGCTTGGCCCGGTAACCAAAATCGACATCTCAATTCCAGCTCCCGCCGCTTCGGCCCGGTGATCAGGCCTGGCAAGTCATGGTGCCCCATGTTCGCCTGCTTCTGGCTAACATGGGGTAGTTTGTCGCACTACTCAGGCGCGATCATTATTCCCAGGTTAGCGCCGAACTGCGCGGCGCGGAACCTGGGGCACCCGGCAATTCTTCACTTCCTGGAAGCCGACTTCACAGGACTAATCCCTGAGGGAAAACATGCCCCCGGCGGTCAATCGACAAAGTGCTGCTTCCGACGACCAATTGCTTCGCCACGAAACCGCTATCCCGGCGACGCCTTTGCCCTCCAATACGCACCGCAGAGAAGTGGGCAATTCGGCCTTCCTTCAACCTCGATCCATGCCACTGCTAAACACTTTCCACTGTCAAATGTGATCGTCGGCTCCGGACGAATCTCCCGAATCAACGCCTTGCCTTGGTGCAGACCACAAAGTTGAATCGTTGGGAAATCCTTCAGAAGTGTGTTCAAGTAACAAAAAAGCTTACCCAGAAATAGATTCACGGCGCTAAAGTCGGCCTCCATCCGACCGAAGATGTCTTCGACCACGAAGGCTCTTTCTCTGGTGCCAAGGCCTGTGTGCATATACGAGATTTTTCCAGTCGCTTCGTCTTGATGCACAGAACCTATGTCTGAGTGTGTAAGCTCATCTCGGAGCACTCTCAGCGAATCATACCAATCAGCCTCTCTGAAAACAGAGAGCAGCTCGGTTGGTAGAACAGTATCGAGAGCTCCGCTCCGGATGCGGGCGAACGTCTTTCTAGTCGAATTGGGGAGCCCCTGAACTGGATATCGTGCCGTCAAGACCTGTCTCGCACAATCGACGGCAGAGTAGAGTTCGGTAAAAACATTCTCCACAACAGCAGCAAGCTCGACAGCGCGCTCCGCTGGCGTATACCCCTTTTCGGCGAGCTGCTGCCTGTCAACCGCCAGCGTGGGCGCGATGCGCATCGCTAGCGATCGCAAAACCAGAGCCTTCCTGAAGTGATTCCCCACTCCTGAGACTGCTCGACACTCTGCAAACTTTGCATCTGGAAAAGAAGCGGCGAAGAACTTCGCAAAACGGTCTATCTGACCCCATTGTTCAGGGGCAAACGTCCGGACTGTATAGTCAATTTTCCGCTTGCGCGGTTCCGTAGCTGAGAGCGCTTCCGATTCGGGAGGCGGAGTTTCGGTTGAGTCGAGCATGTGTTGTCTCTTTACTTAGTTTACAAGTTTCGTTCTGGATCAGTCCCGCTAAATGCCCAAGTGTTAAACAGTGGCGTGGCAAACTCCCGAGTGGCCACCCGCCCCGGAACCTGCTCCGTTACTCCCTGCCTACTCCCTGCCGCTTGACACGGCTATCCGCCGGGGCTAATCTTGCAAAGCGAATAAAAGGCGAATGTAGAGTTCCCTATGCCAGCTCTCCACGATTCGTATCTCTTCCACCTGGTTGAACAGGAAGAGGAATCCTTGCGGCCGGGAGGCGGCCTGGTTGGAATCGCCAAGCTTGCCGCCCAGGGTGAGTTCGTCCGTCCCGGCCACAACGTGCAATATTTCACGCTTGAGGCGCGCACTCTGCTGAACCGTTGCAACGCGCCGCGCATGCCCTTCAAGTGGACGATCAATCCCTACAGAGGCTGCGAATTCGCCTGCAAGTACTGCTACGCGCGCTACACACACGAGTTCATGGAGATGCGCGACGGGCTCGACTTCGAGCGCAAGATCTACATCAAGCAGCAGGCGGCGTGGCTGCTGCGCCGGGATCTGCGCAAGGTGAAGCGCGGCGAACTGATCGCTATCGGCACCGCAACCGATCCCTACCAGCCCGCCGAGCGGCAGCATCGTGTTACGCGGGACATCCTGGAGGAGCTGGCGCAGCACCGCGGATTCGAGATCGGCATCGTCACCAAGTCAGACCTCGTTCTGCGCGATCGCGACGTTTTGCGGCGCGTTGCGGAGCAGAACCGCCTCTATGTCAACGTAACGGTCACGACCCTCGATGCCCGCCTGGCCCGCCTCCTGGAACCGCGCGCCCCGAGGCCCGACCTGCGCATAAACGCCGTCGAGGAGCTGAACCGGGCAGGAATCGATGCCGGCGTGATTTGCGCGCCGGTGCTGCCGGGCATAACCGATTCGGAGGAATCGCTGGAAGCGTTGGTGGCGGCCACCAAAGAGGCGGGCGGAAAGAACATCTTCGCCAAT
Organism: uncultured Acidobacteriota bacterium; assembly: GCA_963842345.1. Lineage (GTDB taxonomy): Bacteria > Acidobacteriota > Terriglobia > Terriglobales > Acidobacteriaceae > CAWBRT01. The sequence continues at coordinate 75,149 of CAWJGD010000029.1, read as the reverse complement.
CCGCTCTTCCTTAAGCCATGCTCGGCCGCGATTTTTCTGCCCTTTTTGGAGAAGGAGTTCCCTGCCCTGGTCAAGCAATATCAGGAGCGTTATGCCAGCCGCGCTTTTGTCTCAGAGGCCTACCATCGCAACATTTCGAAGCTGATAGCGAAGCTGCGGGAGAAGTACGCAATCAACTTCGAAAGAGAGCCGCGCCCGCGCGCCCCGGTGAACGGCGCACACGCCACACAGTTGTCGCTGTTTCAGGCGCCAGCCCCGGCAACCGACTTCGCCGTAAGAGTAGGGCATCCAACTGCGGTTCATTGCGAAGGTCAGTGAGGCAGTTCCACGCCGGCAACCTTTGCCGCCAGATACTTGATGCCGGGATAGCCCGCCCACTCGCCATTGTTCGCCCGCAAGCCGTAGACAATGCCGAGCACCAGGTTCAGCAGCCAGGTGAGCGCGCCTCCGCCCCAGAAGATAACAAAAAAGAGAACTGGAAAAACGATGGCAGCCGGCCCCACGGGCCCCCGATGCCGGGCAATGGCGGTGAAGAATCCGGCGAAAAGAGTCAGTATGGTTGCACCCCAGACCAGCATAACCAGCAACTGGAAAAACACCGCCTGTAGCGCGTGATAGCGCACGAACCTGGAATCCTTGCGTACCAGGAAGATGATCATTGGACCGAGGAGCCACGAAAAAATCTGCAGGACGTGAGCCAGCATGCCCAATGTGCATTCATCGCGTGTAGGTTCCGGCAAGAGCACGGGGGCCGGCGTTGGTTCAGTCGCATCCGGCGGCGTCAAGTCGGGCGGCAAACTGGGTGAGTCGCTCATATCGAGAGTGCTTCAACAGCCGGATTGTACACCCCGCACGGCCCCGCACATCGAGGGTGCCGCACATACTATTTTGGAAGAAACAACCCCAGGTTAGCGCCGAACAGCCGAATGAGCCGTTTGCTACGAACGCGCAGCCTGACCAAGCCGGGGCGGCGTGTCTCAAAGGAGTGTTCGGCGGCGCGGAACCTGGGGCACCCGCGCACCGTCGATTGTCTACGGTTCGCCGACCTCTTGTTCAAGCCGGTCCAGGCTGGGGATAAGCACCGTTCTTCCGTCCAGGCTGAGCAATCCTTCACTTTGGAAGCGGCTGAGATTGCGCGAGACAAGCTCGCGAACGGTTCCGATTTGCGCGGCTATATCCTGGTTCGTGGCGGTAAGAACGATTTCGGTTCCGCCTGGGGTCTTCCTGCCATCGGTGCGCGCCATCCGCAACAGCAGCGCGGCCAGGCGATGCCGCACGGTGGTGAACGAGAGATCCTCGATGATGCCGACCAACTGCCGCAGCCTTGCGCCAACCTTCTGCAAAACCTTGAGCGACACTTCCGGGTGCTGCATGCAAAGGGCGTGAAAATCCTGCTTGCTGAGAAAGAGCAGGCTGCTCTTGGCGAGCGCCTGCGACGAAGCGGGATAGGCACCGCCGTCGAACACGGGAAGCTCGGCAATCGACGCGCCCGCGCCTTCGATGGAGAGCACCTGTTCGCGCCCGCTGGAAGAATTCTTGAAGATCCTCACGCTCCCCGACTGGATGATAAACAGGCCGGCGCAAGGCTGACCCTCTTGAAAGATCATCTCTCCGGCGTCGAAGGTACGCTCGACGAGTCGCGAAGCCAGTAGATTGAACTGCGTATCCGTAAGCCCCGCAAACAGCGGAGCGGCTCTTAGCGTTTTTTCGAAATCGCGTCTGCTGGGCGGCATGCAACGATTCTAAAGCAGTTTTGCGAAAGCTATCTCCGGGCTCAAAAGCTCGGCCGGCTAGCTGACACATCCGGTCGGTGACCGACGTCACACCTGTAAGTGATTCATCGTCACACCGCGTCGTCCTGAGGCGCTTTCAGCTTGTACTTTAGTGTGCTATTTGCGAAAATTTATTTAGATTCCCACCCGCTAAATCGTCGTGGATTCCGAAGTGCCACGGAGCAAGTTGGTGGCAGTGTGTGAGGCCAATTGTGATCATAGACCAGGAAAAGTGCGTGGCCTGCGGCAACTGCACTTATGTTTGTCCAATGGGCGCGATCTACGTCGACCCGGTGGTCAACCGGGCAACCGTCGAGCGTGACGAATGCGTGGAATGCTATAGCTGCTACAACGGCATGAGCAAGGAGCACCTCAACCCCACGGTAGTGAGGCTCGTGCGCCGCTTGTTCAAGATGGCTCGCCTGCGCTTCGACCCCGAACCGGATGTTTGTCCAACCTCCGCTCTGACGCCCGACGAGCTGACATGGCCGCGCGTGATACGGCGCGCGTTCTCCGACCCGCTGGTGCCACACGAGTCGACCGGCGTACGCGGCCGTGGCACGGAAGAAGTCAAGACCAACGACCTGACCGGACGGGTGAAACGCGGTGAGGTTAACTTCACGATCGAGCTTGGCCGTCCCGGTGTCGGCGTTCGCATGTACGACATCCAGAAGATGACGATGGCGCTGGCCAAGATTGGCGTGGATTTCGAGAAGAACAATCCCATCACCACGCTCATGCCTAACCCCTCGACCGGCGCGCTTCAGCCGGAGGTTCTCAACGAGAAGATCCTTTCGGCAATCATTGAGGTTCTGGTTAAGATCGACCGCCTTGAAGAGATTCTCGGGGTGGTTCGCGAGGTCGAGAAGCAGGTGAAGACCGTGGTCGCGATCGCTACCGGGGTGCGCTGCGACGAAAACGGCGAAGAGAATGACGTAGCGCCCATCTTGCAGCGATTGGGCTTCAAACTGGTCCGCGCCAAGACAAACTTCGGCCTCGGCCGCATCACCAACCCCGAAGCAATAAAGGCAGGAGCAGGAGCTGGCCATGACTAATACACTTCATCGCTTTGGCACTACCGAAAGCTTCCGCGACGATATCGTCATCTTCGCCCGTACCAGCAGAGGCAAGAACGACAAGGACAGCGTGCCGAAACTGAAGCGCTTCCTGGAGATGGCGCTCAAGTACAATCCCGTGAACCTGGGCGATTCCGCTCATGGCGGCGCGCTGCGCCCAAAGGAACTCACGCCCAGTGCGCATTGGCATCGTGACATGGAACTGGATTTCCGCACCGTGATCGACGGGATCGATACTCCAACCAATGCCGTGGTCGTTCTCAACAACCTGGAAGCAGCCGAGAAGTTTCTCAAGGAGGTCAAGGAAGCCGACCTTGGGCTGTGCGTCAACATGTCGACCTCTCTGGAAAATGCGATGGCATGCTCCTGCGCCGCCGGTCAACCGCGGCACAGTCTCTCCTATTCGCTTGGCTTCGAGGGCGAGACCGAAAAGCTGCCGAATACACAGGTGTTGATGCTGACAACCATGTGCGGTCACGGCATGGTCAGCGCCAACTTGGCCCACAAGATGATCGATTGGGTGAAGGAAGGCCGGCGCACACCCGAGCAGGCGGCGAAGTATCTGACACACTTCTGCTCTTGCGCCGTCTACAATCCGAGCCGGGCACAGCGCATCCTGGAAGACGCCAAGAAACATACGGAGTAGCCTGCGGCACCGCCCAGTAAACTGACCCACTCAAGGAAGCTTGAGTGGGTCACCCAGCCATTGTTACCCATCGATCTCGGACTACCTATCCGATTTTTTATCCGTACCCTTCGGCTCCGGCGGACGAGTTCCTTCGTGCGGAGGCGCCGCCGCCCTCCGTGCAGCTTCATGGGGCGAAGCAGCTTCACGCGGAGGACTGGCCGCGCGGGCGGTCACGTTCGGGCTAGACGCACGATGTGGAGTCTCATTACGAACGGGCTGCGACGGACGAGGAGGTAATTTCCTCGTCTCCTGCTCCGCTCGAGCCGGGGGCATCGAGTGTGGTGCGGATACGCCATTGTGCGCAGTGGGATTCGATGGAGGAGCAGGCTCTTTGTGCACGCGCTCGCTTGGACGCGGCGGGCTGTGTCTCTCCGTGAGCGGTACACTGTTTGTCGTACGGCTTGCCGTACGCGCCGGCTCCGGATTATTTCGCGACATGTGCGGATGGGAAACGGTCTTAGATGCCGTTCTGTTGGCCGTATGCGACGTCGGGTTATGCGTAGCTGCATGGTGGTTTGCCGACGATCGAGCCTTGAACTCTGCAGGCCTGGCTGTTGTTGTCACCGGCGGACGCCCATGATTGACCGACGCAAACTGCCTGCGATCCGCTTTCGCCCGGTGCTCGTGCCGCACTTGCATGCTTGTGGCGGCTATATGATGCCCACGCGCAGCGGCCCTCTGCGCTGCTGTGGGTCTGGCCGCAGTCCCGCCCGGACCTCCGTTGTAGCTGACGCGGCCGACCGTCACATTATTGGCCACCCTTCGGTAGTAAACGTTGTGGATGTTGGTGACGTTCACACGATTGACCGCGCGATTGTAGTAGAAAATGTTCCCTTGCCAGCGGCCGCCGTAGTACCCGTTCCCGGGATAGCCGTACCCGTAATCAATCCCGCCATAGAAACCTACGGTAGACCCCCAATAACCCGGATGCCACCTATACAGTCCGACAGAAAACGCCCAGTACCCGGGCGTCCATAGATAGCCCGGCTCAGGAGCGAGCACCCATGTTCCGGGAACCCAGTAATAGTCATCGCTGCCCCACGCCCAGTAGCCTGGAGTCCAAATGTAACCAGCGGCTGGACAGAGCGGTTGCTCATACACGGGCAAAGCGGGCGGACCAATCCGCACCGAAACGGCAAGCTGTGCGAAACAACTCGCCGACGCCAGAATCACGAATATCACTACTATCCAACGATTGGATCGAGTCATGTGACCTCCCTTTGCGCTCACCGGTGCCGGTTCGCGACAGCAAGTACCCAGAGGTCGTTTCCACGCGCATGCACTCCCGCTTGTTGTCTGCAAGCCGGAATACCTATGGCAGGCCGTCAACTCTGACGCGCCCCTTTCCATAGGACACCAGTGACATTGTTGTTCTTTTTATCTGAGGAATTAGATGGTGGTTAAAGGCTCAGCAGTCGCCCAGGGGAAAATATCCCCGGCACTCTGAATCACGAAAATCAACATCACAGGACGCTTTTCAGTCAAAATAGCCGGAGAACTCCAGGATGGCCCTAGCCGGAAGCAGTTGTAGGGCTGCGGCACAAAGGGCAGCAGATCAACTCGCTGCCCAAAATCGCATTCAGGACAGCTAAGGATTTCGTTCCGAAGGAGTCGTCAGCCATCCGGAACTGACCCGCCGCGCTGCTTGCGCATTGATTCACCGGCTCTGGTGATAGATTACTGATGTGGAACGTCAACGCCCGTCTCTTCTGAAGCTTTTCTTGTCGTATCTGCGAGTGACGAATCTGACCTTCGGCGGCGGCACCATCACCATGGCTGCCCTGCACACGGAGCTGGTGTCGCTACGCAAGTGGTTGACTCAGGAACAGTACGCCACCGTTTATGCGCTGGCACGCATTACGCCGGGCACGAACATGCTCGCCTTCTGCGCCGGAACCGCATGGGAACTGCTCGGCTGGCCGGGGGCCATCGCCAGCGTAGCGGCGGCCAGCGTTCCGACCGGCATCATCGTGATGCTGCTCACCGGCAGCTATGACGTGGTGCGATCGAATTCCAACGCCATGGCCGCCGTCGCCGGCACCCTGGCGGCAGCGGTTGGAATCATGGGAATGGCCTCCTGGCAATTACTTCAGCCTTACCTCGACCGCAAGCGTTGGATTCACGTTGTGGTGCTTGCCGGGGGCTCGGTATTGCTCTCGCTCAAACTCGACCTGGCGCCGATCGCGATTCTCGGCCTGGCGGCCGCGGTCGGTTCCGTCTGGCGGGTTCCGGAATGAGTCTCCTGCTGCTTTACCTGTTGCTTGCCAAGGCAACGCTGACGTCTTTCAGCGGCGTGACCTCGATTCCGGTGATCCGCCACGACCTGATCGAGCAACGTCACGTTCTGACGGACCGGCAACTGAACGCGGCGGTGGCTGCCGGGCAAACCGCGCCGGGACCAAATGGCCTGTTCGTTGTGAGCGTTGGATACTTCGTCGGCGGCGTTCCAGGGGGCTTTGCCGGTTTGCTGGCCGTTATCACGCCGGCGTTCCTGATCATCCCATTGCTGCAATACCTGGGCCGCAAGGCCGACAAGCCGGCGGTGAGGAGTGCGATCCGCGCCGTGACTTTTTCGGCGGCAGGCTTGCTGGTTAGCGCCATCGTTCCGCTGGCCCGCGACTCGCTGACAGGAATCGTTCCTATTCTGATCGCCGTCGGCAGCTTTCTGTTTCTTGTGCTCACCAAACGCTCGACGGTTTGGGCAATCCTCGGCGCGGCACTCGTAGGATTGGCGGCCAGATTGAGCTGATGTGAAACGCCGTCATGAAGGAGCCAAAGGCTCAGCGCGCGGGGCCCCAGTCGCTCACTTGCCGTTCAAGTCTTCGAGGGCATTCAGGATGCGCTGCATCTGTACGATATGGTCGCAGGCGTTTTCGTCGTGGATGAACTCGACTCCATAGGTATAGCCGTTTCGATCGCGAACGACACACTGGACTGTCATTGACTCTCCACAGTGGGGCGGGGTGAACGTGACCCTGACCTGCTCATTGACCGCCAGCTCGACGCCGGCATAAACGGTCATCCCACCGTGGTTCAGCTCCGAGCCACGGCCTGGAACCATGACCACTTTCCTTGGCTTCTGCGCGATGAGGCAGGTGAGCATGTGCGCTTGATAGCGCGCCCAGCGGCGCAATGCCGGATAGCCATCCTCCGGCGGAACGATTTTGATATCCCGGTACATTGCTTCGCGGAAGAGTACCGGGCCGCGAACATATTTAGGAGATAACCTAAGTAGTATGTCCCGAAGTAAGATGGCCGGCTGGCATGGCGGCAAAGCCTTGCGGAAAGCGCGGGACCTACTCCCACTCGATGGTCCCTGGCGGCTTCGAGGTCACGTCGTAGACGACGCGGTTGATGCCCCGGATTTCATTCACGATGCGGCTGGAGATCGTCTTCAGCACCTCGTGAGGAAGCGGAACCCAGTCGGCGGTCATGCCGTCTTCGGAATTTACGGCGCGGACGGCGCAGGTGTAAGCGTAGGTGCGCTGGTCGCCCATCACGCCGACGGACATCACCGGGAGCAGCACGGCAAAGGACTGCCAAATCTGCGTGTACAGGCCCGCCCGCTTAATCTCGGTTACCACGATCTCATCGGCCTCCTGCAACAGCGAAATACGCTCGGGGGTGACTTCGCCGAGAATGCGGACCGCCAGTCCGGGGCCGGGGAATGGCTGCCGCTGCACCATTTCCTCGGGCATGCCGAGATCGCGGCCGATGCGGCGCACTTCATCCTTGAAGAGATCCTTCAAGGGTTCGATGAGCTTGAGGTTCATCTTTTCGGGAAGTCCGCCCACGTTGTGATGGCTCTTGATGGTTTGCGACGGGCCACGCACGGAACGCGACTCAATCACATCCGGGTAAAGCGTTCCCTGCACCAACCACTCGACTTGGCCCGAAATCTGCTTGAGGCGGAGCGCTTCGCGCTCGAACACCTCGATAAACTCGTTGCCGATAATCTTGCGCTTGCGCTCCGGGTCCGTAACACCGGCGAGCTTCGATAAAAAGCGTTCGCTCGCGTCCACGGCATCTACGTTGAGCCCGAGATGGCTGCGCAGATTCTGCTGTACCTTCTCGAACTCGTGCTTACGAAGCACACCATTGTTGACGAAAATGCAGGTCAGGCGTTCGCCCAATGCACGGGAAACCAGCGTTGCCGCCACCGATGAGTCGACGCCGCCGGAGATCGCGCAGATGGCGCGCCCCGACGGGCCGACGGTCTGCCGGACGTTTTCGACCGTCGATTCGATAAAACGTTGCGCGGTCCAGTTCGGCTTGGCTCCGCAGATTCGGAAAACAAAATTGCGCAGGATGTCCGTGCCGTGGCTGGTGTGGTGAACCTCGGGGTGGAACTGCACGGCAAAGATACGCTTGGCGCGGTTTTCGATGGCGGCCACCGCCGTGGCTGATCTTGGCGACAAGTTCGAACCCCGCCGGCAACTCCAGCGCTTCGTCTCCATGCGACATCCATACGCTCATCTGCGACGGTAATTCCTCAAACAAGGGAGACTTGCCCATGAGGGTTACCTCCGCGTGGCCGTATTCCCGCTTTACGCCCGGACTTACTTTGCCGCCGAGTTTGTGAGCAATGAATTGCAGCCCGTAGCAAATGCCCAGCACGGGCACTCCCAAGGCAAGCACGCGGTCGTCGGCCGGCGGCGCATCGGCGTCGTAAACCGAGCAGGGCCCGCCGGAGAGAATGATGCCTACCGGGTTGTAATTCTGGATTTCCTGCAGTGGAGCGGTGCACGGCAGAACGGCAGAGAAAACGTTCTGCTCGCGGACGCGGCGCGCAATCAGTTGCGTATATTGCGAGCCGAAATCAAGGATAACGATGGATTCGATCGCGAGATGTTCCACGTATCTACTTTCGCAGAATCACCCCTCCACTGTAAAGCGAAACGGAAAACCCCGCGCCAGGCGCTACGGTCCGACGCCGCCGGTGTGACAGTCGGAGCAGTTGACAGCCGTAAGATCGCCCAGCTCCACCGGATGCTTGAAGGGGATGCCGGCGGTGGAGGCAACGAGCGACTTCACGCCTTCCTGTTCCGACAGCATGGTGTGGCAGGAATTGCAATCCTTGCTGATGGTCCTTCCATCTTTGCTTACATGGTTGCCATCGTGACAGCGGAAGCATCCCTGAAAATAGAAGTGGCCGACGTTGTTCGGATGGGTGCGCCAATCGACCTTCATCTCCGGAAAGATGGTGGTGCGGAAAATACGCTGCAAGTCGGCGACGGCGGCCTGAATTTGCGCCTGTTTTGTGCCGGCGACTTGTGGATATTTCTCGCGATAGAACGCCGGAATGGCGGTGGCGATAGCCTGCATCGCTTCCGGGGTAGTCTTGTACTCCGCCGTCAGCACCTGTACTGACTGCTGCTTCACGTATGGCAAGGTCGGATCAATCCGATTTGCCGCGAGCGAGTCGTCTACTGAGCGGTCAGGGGGCAGATAAATGTGGGTTGGGCGGTTGTGACAATCGACGCAATCCATACGCCGGCGGCTCATTTTGGCGATCTCTTCGGGTTTAGCGCCGTTGGCAAAATACTCCGTCGAGTTGCCCTTCGCATCCTGGATCTGCACGTAAGGTATGTTCTGCCGATTGGGATCGGAGGCGTAGGTAACGATGTTGGCGATGTTCATGTGCCAGTGAATTCCACTTGCCTGGCCGGCATTGGCATCGCCGCCACCGGTTTTGATCAGCAACTGCAACTGCCGTGGAGTGTTCTGCTCGTCGCTGGCGAAGTGATTGATGACCTTTAATTGCGCTCCCCAGAACTTTCTCGGCCAGTGACACTGCTCGCAGGTTTCCGGAGCCGGGCGCAGGTTCGCTACCGGCGTCTCGATCGGGCGGGGATAGGTGTTCATCACGGTCTTGACAACCTGCCGGGCTCCGGACAGCTTGGAGCGGACGTACCAGCTCGCCCCTGCTCCCACGTGACACTCGACGCACGTGACGCGCGCGTGGGGCGAGGCCTGGTGCGCGGTGAACTCCGGATGCATCACCGTATGGCAGAGTTGACCGCAGAACTGGACGGAATCGGTGAACTCGTAGGCGCGATAACTGCCGGCGGCACTGAGCAGGATGAACAGGATCACGGAGGACAGAAAAAACGCAACCGTGCCGCGTTGCGTGGCGCTGTTCAGATCCAAAACCGGGAAGCGCGGGAGATGGGTCAAATCCCGGAGGTGCCGCTGACGCTCGATCCACATCCCAATAGGCACCAGGCACAAGCCCACCACCAGGAATGCGGGCATCACCATGTAGGCAAAAATGCCGATGTAGGGACTGGGCTGGTTGGAAACGACATCGACCAGAAACAAAAAAATGATATTCGCCAGCGATACCGCCGCCAAGGCAAGTCCGATCAAGCTGATGTAATTGCGAAGCAGACTCCTCAGCGAAAGATCTTCCGCCCGTGGATTCGGCGGAAGGGGCGTTCCCGCATCACTCATCGTAAGTTGTCTCCTGCGACTTTAATCGGCCGCTGAAACAGCTCAGCCGCCGGCACACTCTGTCTTACCGCCCTGGAAAAAAGACCCCACACGGATCAAACGCAAGTATAACTCGTGCGCCGCATGCGGCAAAAACGGCGGCCCGGCAGCTTTACGGGTTTCACGAGATGGTCTACCGGTACGCGAACAACATTGCATACACAATCCAAACAACGATGCTGAAACCGATGCTCAGCGCAATCCACGCAAAGGCCCGGATTGTCTTGACCACGATCTCCGGGTGCGGCTCAGCCAGATGCTGCTCCAGTTCGCCGCTCGCGACCAGCGCGTCGTATTCCTTGCGCTTGTCCCGCTTCAACTCGGCGAGCGCCATGCGGCCCGGTGAAGACCGTCGTATCCATCGGGAACTTCTCCGGCCGCAAGTGCGTATTGAAGAAGTGCACGGTAAAAATAAATCCCGTGGCAAGCAGGGCTTCGTCGCTGTGGATGATGGTGGCCACATTGATGAACGCTCCCGGCAGGAAACGAGTGAAGAAGACTGGAAACCAGAGAGTAAGGCCGGTGGACCCGATGATGAAGACTCCCCAGAACACGGCAAAATAGTCGAATTTCTCCCAGTATGTCCAGCGCCCATACTCCGGCTTCGGACCAAGGTGCAAGAACCACTTCAAGGTGACGATAAACTCATCCAGATCGCGCTTCATCGGGATCATCGAGTTCGGCCCCAGCAGCAACGAGCGCCATGAGCCGTACTTCCTCTTTTTCAGCTTGCAGAGATCCACGAGATGGGTGATGAAAGCCGCAAACATCACCAACGCCGCGAAGCGGTGGATATAGCCGGCAGTCTGGAATCCACCCAGCAGTCGCGACAGGAAAGCCGCCCACGCGGTGTAAGAAAACTTCAGCGTCAAACCGGTCATGGCCAGGCTCAGAAAGCTGATGACAATGCAACCATGGAGCGTGCGCTGCAGGCGGGTGAAGCGCACGAATTCACGCTGCACCGCGGCGGCCGGCTTCATATATCGTGGCAAGTTCTTCCGCGGTTGCGCTTTGGCGCGAATTGTCGGGCTCCGGCAGTTCTTGTGAACGCTTCTTCATGCTACTTGTCACCATACTACTTATCCTCCGCGGCAGGACTTTCCGGCTTGTCCTTGAGCGCGGCTTCCTCCGCACGCAACTGGCGGCGCATCTCGATTGCACGCGGCAGCCACAACAGCGTATGCACGCCGCCGACGACAAAGGTCCCAATCAGCAACGAGGTCATGCCCCAGAATACCCAGAACAAGAATGGATACCTCTTAGGGTCGTGATGCGTCGCGTGCGTCAGATATCCGGCGAACCGACGGGTCGCATCGGCGTGGCACTTCTGGCAGGTGGCGACCACGTTGGCACGGCTCAGGTGCGACCTCGGGTCCGTCACCTTCTGGATATCGTGCGCGCCGTGGCAGTCGTAACACTTGGCGGTCTTCGTGTAGCCGAGCCGCGATACCTTTCCGTGATAGGTGTCGAAGTACGTTTTGGCGATTTCGCCATGGCACTTGCCACACCTGTCCATGATTTCGAGCTTGAATCCATCCTCATCTGCTCGCCGAATGGAGTGGGCGGTGTGGCAGTCGCTGCACACCGGCAATTTCTTGTCGGTTTTGTTGACCGTCGCGGAGTGCACGCTCTGCACAAACTGCTCTTCGATGCCGTGATGGCACTTGCCGCAGGTTCCCGGCAGATTCTTGCTATTGACCGTCGACGCGGGATCATTGCTCGGCAATTCACCGTGCGCGGTGTGGCAACTGGTGCAAGTGGCGGTTACGGTCAAGCCACTCTTCAACAACCCCTTGCCGTGAATGCTTTCACTGTAGTGCGTGGTAATTTCATGCTGCTGGCCGGTGTAGCGCACGGCGGCCCGCTGGCCTTCGCGATGGCACTGCGCACATAAATTTGGAACGTTAGGCGGGAATGTCCGCGATTGCGGATCCAGCTTGCCAAGAATGCCGTGTGTACCATGGCACTCCCGGCAGGTCGGAGCGTTATGGTCCTGCTTGGCAAACAGTTGCCCGTGAGTGCTCTTTTGGTACTGCTGCCCTACGGCTTCGTGACATTTGCTGCAATCCACATGCTTGGTAATGGTCTCGCAGGGACGAACCTTCGAGGCGTTCACTTCCGAGTGGCACTGGCTGCAAGAGACCTTCGCATGACGCGACCCGGAGACCTCCGCCGCCTTGACGAACATGGAGCGGCCGTCCGCCGACTTCAAAGCCTGATTGTTGTGGCACCGCATGCAATCGGCATCGGCCATGCCCTGGCTGTAAAAGACGTTCCGCACCTTGTGCGGTTGGTGGCAATCCACGCAGGCGGGCAGGACATTCGCTTCCTTCTCCCACAGTTCGCCGCGGATGGTCTTGCGGTGTACCGCTTCGATCTCGGCATGGCACTTGGTGCAAGTTGCCGCGATGTTACGCCGGGCGATGGAGGAGTTGGGATCGGTGTGCGGCAGAATCGAGTGCGCGGTGTGACAGGAAGCGCAGTTGGCGGCAACTATCAGGCCCTTCTTCAGTAATCCTTCGCCGTGGATGCTCTCCGTGTAATTCTCAATGATGTTGTGCTGATCAATATGACGTTGCGTCTGAACCGGCGTGCCCTCGCGATGACAGCTTCCGCAGACAAACGGCACCTTCATCGGCGCCACGGCCGAGTTCTTGTTCTTCACCGGCAGGATATCGTGATTGCCGTGGCAATTGACGCAGCGGGGGGCCAGCGCATCGCCGCGCGCGCTGGCTTTGCCGTGTAGCGACTTGGCCTCCAACTCCTGCTCTTGCGCATGGCAGGTGCCGCACTGCACCTTCTTGGGCGTGGGGTGCGGCAAATCCGCTCCCTCCAGGTCGGCATGGCACGACGTGCACGACACGCTGTTGTGCACCGAGGCGGAAAACTTTTTCCCGTCCACGAAAAGCGAGATGGTCCGCCCGGCCCGCTTGGTAGTCATGCTCTTCTCACTGTGGCAGCCGAGGCAGAGATCGTTCTGACCCGAGGCTTCGCTGGCCTGCACGCGACTAACCGGCAGGCACACGCCGAGCGCCAGGAGAATTGCCGCCATCACTATCGCACGCGCCACTGCGCGGTAGCGGCAGACAACCCACTCCGTTGCGCGCGCACTCTTTGATCCACAAGCGCGGCTATCCTGATCCTTACTCTTCATTATTAGTGCCATCCAAACTTAGTGCTATCCAAAGCTGCTGATTCCCCACCAGGATCAGCCCACTCATTACAGAATTCCACCGGCATTTCTTCCGGCGGATTACAGCTTCCCTGATCAATTACGATCCGGCGCACTCTCTTCCGGTTTCGGTTCGGGCAGACCTTCCCGTTGGTTTTGCTCGCGCGTGTCCGCCTCCACCGCCTGATTCAGCGTTTCCACATCGAGCGCGTGCTCTGACTGATAGAGCTCGTAGGTCACCTTGCCGTCGTACCACGCCCAGTTCATGGGATAGACTTCCGGATCGAAGATGATCATGTAGAAGTGCCACACCAGAATCGCCAACGAGGCCAGGATGGCTTCGTAGAAGTGAACGGCGGTGGCCGCATCGATGACCCAGCGCGGCAGGTGATTGCCAAATCCCACCTTGGCCCAGATCATGACGCCGGTAACGGCCATGACAATCGTTCCCCACACCAGCGCCCAATACTCCATCTTCTCGGCGTAGTTGAAGCGCTTGAACTGCGGCTTCTCTCCGCTCAGGCGCAGGTAGTAGAACAACACGTCCTTGACATCGGTTGCGTCCTTCCACTCGGGCAGGAAATCAACTACAAGCTTGCGGCCTTCCCTGGTTGCCGCGACGTACCAGGCGTGATAAATGCCGACCATGATCAGGACCACGCCAGCGGTCCGGTGCAGCACGCTGCGCACGGTCTCGCCCAGGAATAGGAATCCAAGCCAGGATTCCGGGTACTTCAGCGCAAAGCCCGTTGCCACCAATACGAAGAAGCTGACGAACAAGGTCATGTGTTGCATGCGCTGGTTGAAGGTCATGCGCAGCACGATTCTGGGTCCACCCGAGATGTGCGCGTGTCCATTGCGAATGTCGCCCAGTTTGCGCCGCATGAGCAGAGCGTTGTGCAACAGCATGCCGCCGATGGTGGCAATGATCATCAGCAGGTAGAACCGGCGGATCAAAGCAACCGCCTTGCTGCCGATATCGGCCGCGTGCGCATCCAGGTGCATCTTGCTGGCCGCGAAGTTGGCGTTCGCGCCGGGATGGCACTTTCCGCAAGTCTGGACGAGATGCGCCTTGTTGATCGTCGAGTTCGGATCGCTCGAAGGCAGAATGTTGTGCACGCCGTGGCAACTGGCGCAGTTGGCCGCGATCTTCGATCCGCGGGCCGTGGCCAGGCCGTGATAGCTGGCCAGATAGCTGCTCTCGCGGCCGCCTACGATTCCGAAATCCCGCGACATCTTCACGTTCTCGTGACACTGCGCGCAGGTGTTGGTTGCCAGGTTTTCCGACGAGACTGTCGAACTCGGATCCTTGGGATCCTTGATCATGTGCGAGCTATGACAGTCGGTACAGACCGGCGCATGCAGGTTGCCCTTGCTGATCGCCTGCCCGTGAATGCTCTTCATGAACTCCGCTCTTTGCGCTTCGTGACACTTGGCGCAGGTGGCGGGAACGCTGGTCTTGTACACGGGCGACCGCGGATCGGAAATGCGCCGCATGTCGTGGGTGCCGTGACAGTCGCTGCAAACCGCTGCCTTCTCGTTGCCGGAGGCCACCAGCTTGGCGTGAACACTGTCCTGGTAGGAAGTGAAAGGCCGCGTGGTCTCTCCAGCCTGCTGCATCACCGATTGCTGGCCATGGCAGCTGCCGCAGGTGGCCGCGATATTCTTGTGGCTTACCTTGGAAGCGGGATCGCTTGCGGGAAGAATCGCATGGATGTCGCCATGGCAGTCGACGCAGCGCGCGGCTTGCTGGTCGCCGGCCGCACGCGCCTTGGCATGCAGCCCGTTATCGTACGCTTTCTGCTCGTCGCCATGGCATTGCGCGCAGGCTGGCTTGGCGGGCGTGGATTCATGCGGAACCGAAGTGACATCCTTATGACAATCCGTGCAACTGAACATGCTGCCGTGAATGGAGTTCTTGAATTGCTCCTCCTTCACTTGCAGGCTCACCTGCTTGCCGTTTTCTTCCTTGGTCAACGATGCGTCGTCATGGCACGCCAGGCAATCCGCGTTGGTGAACTTCTTGGCCTGGGCTACCCCGGTCAGCAGCACGAACATCAGCAGAAAATTGCTGTAGCGAATCACAACACCTCACAAAGGGGCTCTCTGTTTTTCGCATTTGCATGCGCGCACTCGCAGTGAGAGTGCTCACGTGCAGATGTGACCTCTATCACCTTGAAAATGTTCGCCATGGGGAGCGCATAGCTGCTTGTGTCTGGGATCACATGGGGGGTGTGCTAGCGGAGCCCCATTGCGGGTACCAGGGGATGAAAGAGGAGCCGCCGATACGGATCGAAAAGCCAAGCGGCGCAAGATCTGCCGGAAACAAAAAAACGATCCGTTGAAAGGATCGCCGGTCGGGACTTCCCGCCCTTACTCTGGATCAATTCCATAGGCGTATACCCCTAAATATCAACGCCGGGCTGGACGCCCGGCTCCTTCACTCACTGGGTATACCTTCCGCAAATCGGGTCTAATCAGCCGACGCCGACGCCGCGCGCGGCCGGCGCGTTCTGGCCAAGCCAATCGAGCGCACGCGCTCGTAAGCCGCGTGCAAATCCTGACTTAGCATTTGCACAACCCGGATGCAAAGATCGCTGTGCTCCCGCAGAAACTTCAACAGGTCTTTGCGCCGGATGAACATCACTTGCGACGTATCCAGCAACTCGGCTGAGATTTCATAAGGCGTGCCCGACATCGCCGCGCCGAGGCCGAGAACCTCGCCGGGTCCGGCGATGCGCAGCATAAGGCGCTTACCCGTCTCCGAGCAGATGGAAAGTTTCGCGCGGCCGTCACAGAGGACGAAGATCCCTCTCGCGGGCCGTCCTTCGGCAAACAATACGGAGCCCTTCGGGTGAATGGCTAGTGACTTGACGGTGTCCAGCAATTGCAGCGCATCGACCGGCATGTCGCAAAAAAGCCGGTCGGGCCGGAATTCACAATAGTAACAGCTCGGCTGAGTTGCGCTCTCCATGAGATTCGGTTTACAGGAGCCGGAATCGACCCGCAGTGATAACTATCACCCGTTACCGTGACCCCTGTTACAAAACCCGCATAAATGGCGGGGAAATCGCGACCTGCATCCGCCGGCCGCGGCGACATAAAGAAAAAATGCCCCGCAGTTTCGCGGGGCGAATCAGGAAAAAACCGGAATTTCTCCCCGGTGAGTGTTCCGCCACGCCGCTCAGACGGTGGCCAGGGATTTCAAAGCAGCCTTGTTGCGGATCACCAGTGTCGAACCTTTGGCCTGCACGATCTGCCGCTTCTTCAATTCGGCGAACAGCCGGGTCACGGTCTCGCGCGATGTGCCAATCATCTGGGCGATTTCCTCGTGCGTGAGGGCCAACTTCACGCGCGGCTCCTGTTTGCCGGACTCGCCGTTGCGAGCAGTCCAGTCCAGTAGCAACCGGGCCAGCTTTTCGGCGGCCGAGTGCGACAACCCGAGCGAACGAATCTCGCGACAGGCCGTGTTGTACTTCTCGCTCAACTGTTCGGCGACGCGCAGGCACGCTTCACTGTGTTCGCGCAGGAATCGCAAGAAATCTTCGCGCTTGACGAAATTGATCTGGCAAGGATCGACGGTCTCCGCCGTCAGCTCGTAAGGTTTCCCGGAGATCGTCGCGCTCAGTCCCAGCACCTCGCCTGATTCGGCGATCTTGAGAATGAGCGTCTTGCCGTCGGTTGAGCAAATGGACAACTTCACGCGTCCCTTGCAGAGAACGAAAATACCGCGCGGAGCCTGTCCTTCGACGAACAGGACGGCGCCCTTCGGATAAGCAGTAGCGTATTTAATGGCTTCGAATGATTGGAGCGCAGATGCCGGCAGATCGCAGAACAAACGATCCGTCTTCATCTTGCAGCTCAGGCAGCTCTCGATGATGTCTAAACCATACGGTGAAAGCACCACGCACCCCCTGTAGTCCCCGTCCGGGAATCTTCCAACACCCGGACGAACGTCCGATCGCTCCCCCAACTTTGCGGGGCGGCTCGCGCTCGGACTTCAGCGCGAGTTGATCGGCTGTTTGCGACGGGCCGGATTACGTCCGCTTGAAGCGTGTCATGGCAGGACACAAATCAAGCGCACACAACCTGACTCGCCTTATCGCTAAGGTCGCGTATCCATGTACCAAGAACAAGTACATTCATCACATCCTGGTGTGACATCGTCACAACGCCCTCGTCCAATGCCTTGAAATCCCTGGAGATCGCTCTACTAGATCACAGCCCTATGTGCGCTGCCGGCGGCGCATCCGCCTGCACGAAAAAGGGTTCGTGCAGGGCGGCTGCCCCCGGACCGATCATCCAGAATTCCGGCTCGCGCCGTGCACCCATTTGGTGGCATATTCCCATTTCGCGTCCCCGGCGCGTGGCTATTTCGTGTAGATTTAATGGAAGTGTCCGATTCGAAACAATGAGCAAGACGGTTCTGATCGTCAGCTACAACCCTGACCTGCTTTCGCCGCATAAGCAGGCTTTGAGTGAAGCCGGTTATGAGGTGCGGGAGTGCGGTTCGCTTTCCGCCGCTCTGGGCGCGGTCGGACCGGGAAACACAGATCTCATGGTGCTCTCCCCCGATATTCCGGTTGGCGACCGCAGGCGCATGGAAGCGGAAGCGAAACGGCGCAACCAGAACATCAGAATCGTGCTTTTCTGCGAAGGCGAGAAGGTCAAAGACGTGTTCGCCAGCGCCACGCTCTTGCTGTCGGGGGCACCCGCCGCGCTGATCGAGACGGCCGGGCAGCTACTTTCGTCGTAGCCTGCTTCGCTTTCCGCAGCGGAGTACTAAGGCGTTCGAGCCCAAGAATAATTTTGCCGGTCACCCGTTTTTATGACGCAAATCACAGACCGGCCGGACAAGGCCCTGAAGAATACTTGCACAGCCTCAACCACCCCAACACGCGCTTACCGCAGCTCGTGCCGGGGACCCCGGAAAGGAAACCTGGAAACCCAATATGTCCAGCACCGCCGCGAAGCCTGAAGCCGAAACTCTGCGTACCCTGCCCGGCGACGATATTCGGCAGATTCTCTGGCGCTTCTCTGACCGCTATGACCTGCAGATGCTGGTGCAATCCTCCCGCTCGGTTGCGCGCACGGTCGTCGCTCGCCTGGTCGCCGAAGGCGAACGCAATACGCATGAATGGACCGCGCGCAAAAACGAGTTGCTGAAAGCCTATGACGAGTCCGGCATTACGGCGGCCTTCATGGAGCCTGAAGAGGGCGGATTCATCGCCGGTCCGAAGAACCTGGCGCTGGCGCTGACCGCGTTCGAATTGGCCTGGGTGGATGGCGGAGCCGCCACTGGCGCCCTCGCAAGCTGTCTTGCGCTGTCGCCCATTCACGAACGCGGCACTCCCGAGCAGAAACAGCGCTATATGTCGCTGTGCGTTCCGGCGCAGCCGGGCGAAAACCGCACGCCTTGGCGCGGCGCCTTCTGCCTGACCGAGCCCATCCCTTATGTCGGCGTCGACACTGGCATGCTCAACGGCAAGGTCCGGATTGCCGAGTGGAAAGAGGGTGAAGAGCCGGTGCTACAGGTTGACAAGCGCGGGCGCTTCATCACCAACATGGGGTTCGCCAACTTCGTCACCGCGGCCGTGCAAACGGCCGACGAAAAGATCAAGGGAAGCTGCATCATCATTCTGGAAGAAGGCGATCCGGGAACTTTTGACCGTGGCACACCGACCCGCAAGATGGTCCACCAGTTATCGTCGACTTCCGACCCGATCCTCAGCCTGCGCGTTCCCGCCAGCCGCATTGTCGGCGGCTATACCGTCAAAGACGGCGCGATCGTCCCCAACTACGACCACAGCGAAATCATTGAAGCCGTATTCAAGCGCACGCGGGTCACGGTTGCGGTGATGACGGCAGCCAAGCTGCTCTCGGCCGTCGAGCCGGTCATCCGCTATCAGCGCGGGCGTTTTCGCGGAGCCGAGCAGGCTACGCCAGGCACGCTGCGCTACCAACTCGGCCTGCAGCAACGTGAAGACGTGCTGCACCGGCTGGTGGATGTGTGGGCGATGGGCGAATCCGCCGCTTCGTTGGGATTTGCCGCGGCGCGCTGCTTCGACGTTCTGGACCCGCTGGAGAAGGAAAAGACGCGGATTCTCGCCGAAAAAGGAATTAACGGCGGCAAAACGGAGCTCAAGTTCTTCCGTGGAATCGCCAAGGACGCGAATGAATTTCTGCAACTGTGCCGCGATCCCGAGGCCGCGAAGAACAATCCACGGCTGCAGGAGCTGCACGACAACACGCTGGTGCAATATGCCATTCTCGACTCGGTGGCCAGCGTGCTCTGCCCCGCCTCCAAGCTTTGGAATACCGGCCAGGGTTCGGTCATGATGCGCGAGGCCGTGAGCCTGATGGGCGGCTATGGCATTACCGAAGATTGTCCCGGCTTCCTCGGCCACAAGTGGATGGACTCGCAACTGGAAGCGACCTATGAAGGCCCGGAGGCCGTGCAGCGCCGCAATCTTACGGTAACCATGACCAGCGAGTTGTTCCTGGCGCAGTTCCGCAATTGGATCGTGGAGATGCGTCACATCGCCAGCGCCCGCCCCGGAACCGGAGCCTGCGCACTGGCGACTGCGATGAGGCTGTGGCTGTGGGCATTCGAACATCTGCAATCCGCCACTGACGCCAATGGCAACAAGCTGTACCACGGTACGCGCCAAGGCGTGACGTTCGCATTGGCAGACGCGCTTTGCTGGTTGTTGGCAGCTCGTCAGCAGGTGCTCGACGTGTTGGAGCTCGAGCAGAAGGGCCCGGAGAATCCGCTCGTCGCCGAAGGACTGGCAGGTATTGTCCAGTTTTACAGCGACCTGTGCCACGTTCAAGTGGCTCGCGCCGCCGGCGAGGCGGGCCGCATTTGCGCCGAGTTGGTCAACGGCTACAACCGGCATCCGGCGTGGGACGACGAGGGATACAAGGGCTGTTACCGGGCAGATGAGCTTGACGGCTTGGAGAATCTCATTCCCGGCATTGCGGCGGTCGCGATCGATGTGGTGGGTGCTGACGGCTCGCATCCGCAGAAGGCAGGCCCGTGCGTCAGCGGTAAAGGGCTCGACGAATTCAGACGTCTGCGCGGCCGGCTCGATAGCTGCCTGACCGGGTCCATGCTGGCCAAGGACCGGGCGGCTGAAGCGCTTACTAGAGTCATGATTCCCGAAGCGCTCGACTACCCGATGTGAGCGTGGTGTGCTCCCGTGGGTGCGCTGCAGTTTCGGAATGTCATCCTGAAGTCCCGGTTTCAAAATGTCATCCTGAGCGCAGCGAAGGATCTATGTATTATCAAATACATAGATCCTTCGTTCGCTACGCTCGCTCAGAAGGACACTTTAAAAGGTCATGCCTGAAGCGAAAGGTTATGTCGCGAACTTCGGATTCATCACACTAATGGAATTGCAAGGCGAAGGAAGAATTTTTTGAGCACTGAAGAACAACCCGTCGATCTTGAGCGGCAAAGTCTCGCAGTGGACATCGCTTGCGTAGGCTTTGGCCCGGCCATGGGAGGATTTCTAACCACTCTGGCGCGCGGCTTGGTGAATGAAGACGGATCGTCCACCGTGGAAAGCCAGGCGATGCCGGGGATGCCTTTGCAGGTCATTTGCTACGAGCGCGCCGATGATCTTGGGTTTGGCGTCTCGGGCGTGGTGTCGCGGGCTCGCGGCATCAAGCGGAGTTTCCCCGACCTGGATGTCTCGCAGATTCCGATGGCTGCACGCGTCAGTCAGGAAAAAGTGGTTTACCTGCTCGACCCCATCGGCGCCAGCCGTCGCTCGCGAGCGTTGCGGCTGGTCGACAAGATTTTAAAGTCCCTGCGCTTCGCTCTGCCGTTGGAACACCAGGCCATCGAGCTGCCTTACACGCCGGAGTTTCTCAACAAGCACGATGGTTTGCTACTTTCGCTTGGGCAGTTCAATCTCTGGGTCGGCAGCCAAGTACTGGGCTCCGGCAGCGTCCAGATATGGCCGGGCATGCCCGTCTCGCAGGCCCTGATCGAGGACGAATGTGTCAAGGGGCTGCGCATGGTTGACCAGGGCGTGGACAAAGCGGGCAAACCCGATGCTGGTTTTATGGCTGGCATGGACATCAAGGCCGCGCTCACCGTAGTCGGCGATGGCCCGGTCGGGCCGGTTGGCCGCCAACTCGACGATCACTTCGGCATGCCCGAGGGACACCACAAACGCGAGTGGGCCGTGGGAATGAAGGCGGTCGTCGATCTTCCCGAGCACGTCATGCTGGAACCGGGAACGGTCATTCACACGATGGGCTTCCCCGAGCCGGAGATCTTCGGTTTCTTCTATGTTCACCCCGAGCGCGTTGCATCGGTTGGAATCTTCGTTCCCTCGTGGTTCGAGAGCCCCTTGCGCACCTCGTACCGTTATCTCCAGCACTTCATGATGCACCCGTATTTATGGCGCTACCTGGAAGGCGGAACGCTGCGTTCGTGGGGCGCAAAATCATTGCAGGAGTCGGGCAAGCGCGGCGAGCCCTATCTGGCCGGCAATGGCTATGCGCGCATCGGCGAGGGCTCCGGCAGCACCAATGTTCTCACCGGTTCGGGCGTCGACGAGGCTTGGACCACCGGGGCGCAGCTTGCCGAGGGCGTGCTCGAATTGCTGAAAGAAGCGAAACCGTTCAGCCGGGAAAATCTTGAAGCCCACTACGTGCGGCGGCGCCGCCAAAGTTGGGTGCAGAAGGAAGGACGCATTGCCGAACACGCCCGCGATGGTTTCCAGACCGGGTTTATCTCCGGCCTGATCGGCATGGGAATTGCTGGATTGACCGGCGGCAAAATCGTGCTGTCGAACGATCCCAAGCCACCGCACGAACATCTGCGCTCCCCGGAGGAGTATTTCTCCGGTAAGCTCAGCACGGCAAAGACCGCGGAGTTGAAGCAGCAGGCCGCAGCCGAAAACAGGTCGCTTCACGATGTGTTTATGGATGCCTGCGGGTGGCCCGCGGTCCCCTTTGACGGTAAGCTACTGATCACCCATCAGGACGTGTTGCTGGTGGGCGGAAAAGTGCAGGCCGCCGCCGGTTACGCCGACCACGTCGTCTTTATCGACGCCCAGTTGTGCAAGCGTTGCGGAGCCCGCACTTGCATCGAGATGTGCTCGGGACAGGCGATCACCACGGGCGAACAAGCGGTTCCCGCGTTCGACCGAGAGAAATGCATCCACTGCGGCGCGTGCCTCTGGAACTGCTCGCAGACGCTGAATGGAGAAAAGAGCAACATCGAATTCCGCGCAGGCGCGGGCGGATTGCATTCCGCCGAAAATTAGAGCAGTTAAGCGCGTCCATTGCCACCCATATTCGTTCCCTATCTGAAGCATGAAGGTGGTTTCTAGTAAGCTATCTCTGTGGCTCCTACATCTGTCCTCAAGCATCAGCAGGAAAAAAAATGGCGCACCGCGCTGTGGTCGCGCTGGATCGTGCTTCTTCAACAACGCGAGGAGCAGGTTTTTCTGGCCCTGACGCTGCTGATTGGCGCTCTGACCGGACTCGCCGTTGTTGCCTTCATCGTTCTCACCGAACGGTTGGGGATGCGGCTCTACCCGGTCGGGAGTGCCGCCTGGAGGCGCGTGCTGATACCGGTGGCTGGATCTCTGGCCATGGGCTACCTGCTATACCGCTATTTTCCCAACGCCCGGGGCAGTGGCGTGCCGCAGACAAAGGCTGCTCTTTACGCGCGTGATGGTCACATCTCGCTCCGCACGGTCTTGGGCAAGTTCGGCTGCACAGCGGCCACTCTCGCCAGCGGAATTCCGCTCGGCCGCGAGGGGCCATCAGTTCAAGTTGGAGCCGGGATCGCCTCCGTCCTCGGTCGCGCGCTCGGATTACGTCCGGAAAAGGTGAAAGCCCTTATACCCGTGGGAGCTGCCGCGGCCATCGCTGCGGCGTTTAACACTCCGATGGCGGCTGTACTGTTTGCTCTGGAAGAGGTAGTGGGAGATATGCACGCGCCGGTCCTGGGATCGGTGGTGCTGGCCTCCGCGACTTCCTGGGCAATGTTGCGCCTGCTGCTGGGCAATAACCCGTTGTTTCACGTGCCGCAGTACGAGCTGATCCATCCGCTGGAATTCGGCATCTACGCAGTGCTGGGCGTGGCTGGCGGATTTCTGTCCGTGGCCTTCACCAAGCTCTTGTTGGAGATGCGCAAGCGCTTCCTGCTTTTGCCGAGGAACACTCGCTGGTGGCATCCAGTGGTGGGCGGCGTAATGGTCGGCCTGATGGGCTGGTTTGTACCCCAGGTTCTAGGCGTGGGGTACAGCTACGTCGGTGACGCTCTGAACGGAACTATGGCGTTCAAATTGATGGCTCTGCTGGTGGTGCTCAAGCTGTTTGCCGTCACCACCAGCTATGCCTCCGGCAACGCTGGTGGAATCTTCGGTCCGAGCCTGTTCCTTGGCGCCATGTTGGGAGGTGCTATCGGCACCGTGGCCCATCACTTGTTGCCGACCTACACTGCAACGCCTGGGGCTTACGCGCTGGTCGGCATGGGTGCGCTCTTCGCCGGCATCGTGCGCGCTCCCATGACATCCGTGCTGATGATCTTTGAGATGACCCGCGATTATTCTGTCATCGTGCCGCTGATGATCGCCAACCTGGCAAGCCTTTTCATTTCTTCGCGCTTCCAGAGACAACCGATTTATGAGGCCCTGGCACGGCAGGATGGCATTCATCTACCGAACCACAAGGAACGGGAGGAATTCGGCCAACGCAAGGTGTTGGATGTGATGCGGAGCGACGCGGAGACCCTGCCGGCACAAATGAGCGTCCAAGAGGCGATTGAACAGATGCGCTCGAATCAATTCCGCGCCTGGCCGGTAGTGGACGAAGAAAGCGTTGTTGGCGTCTTGAGCCGAGCGACTCTGGAAAGCGCACTTGACGATGGCAGAGCAGAACAGAAGCTGATAGATCTCTTCGAAACGCTTGAATTTCCGCATGTCCACAAAGACCATGCGTTGCATCAGGCGCTGGAACGTATGAGCAATGCCCATGTTGACATGTTGCCCGTGGTCAACCGGGCAGATATCCACAAGCTGGAAGGCATCGTAACTCTGCGAGACGTGCTGGATTCGTACGGCGTGGACTCGATTGGTTCAGCGTGACCGTCTGACTTCAGGAGGTTCTATACACCGGCTCCAGGACGAACCAGGATTGGTTTCCGCAGTTCACCGGCCGATTCCGTCCGTTCACCGGCGCGATACACCTTTCATGAAATTCCTTTAAGATAGACCTTTTGCGAAACTGGTCTGGACAAACCTGGAACACAGTCAGGAAGATTATGAGCGATCCCTTACAAATCATCGTATGCGGCGGCATTGTGCCCGACCCGCTGCAAACTCTGGAGCCGGTTGCCGGCGCGGGCTTGCCCGCCCTTAAGAATGAATTGATGTTGCCCGCGGTGCTTGATCCGTGGGCCAGCCACGCGCTTTACGAAGCCGCCAACCTGGCCAAGAAAATGCCCGGCAGCAAGGTCTACCTGGTGAGCCTGGGGCCGAAGGCGAAGCTTCAGCAGGTGATGATGACGGTGGCGCAGAAGGTTCCGTTCGAGTTGGTCGCCATCGACGGCCCGACCGCCGGCTTTGCCGATTCGAGCGAGGTGGCGGCGCTGTTAACGGCCGCTATCCAGGCGATTCCCGGTTTCGACAAATCGCGTCTGCTGCTGTTCGGCGGCTGGGAGTCGGCTTCGCGCGGCGCCGGGGCGACGCTGCAAATTGTCGGCGAACAGCTCGGGATCACCGACCAGTTTCAGGGCGTCGACCAGATCACCTTCAGCGCTGACGGATCTTTTGAAGTGCTGGAGCGCGTGGAAGGCGGCCAGCACCAGGTTTCCGTATGCGCTGGAACGCCCGCCGTTCTGGGCTGGGCAACCGGCAACCTCGGCGAGCCACGCAACGATCCGCAGGTAGGCATGGCTAACATGCGCACCGTCATGCCCGCGCTGCAACGCGCAAAACCGGCAAAGCTGGCGAACGAAGGACTCGCCTATGCCAAGGTCGAGTTGCCAAAGCAGCAGCGCACTACGCGCATCGTGAAGGATGTGCCGGCCGACGAGATCGCCAAGGAAATCGTCGCCTGGATAGCGCAAGAGTAGGCAAGTTAGCGGAGGGAACGGGAATTCATGGAAACGATTCTTTTTGTTGCTCACACGGAAGCGGACGGCCTGCTGGCAAAGCCCGCGCTGGAAGCGCTTGGCGCCGCCATTGAGCTGGCAGCCGCGCTTCCCGGCTCGTCGTTTGTCGTGGGACTCTACGGAGCGCAGGTAGCTCCGGCGGCGGATCAAATCGCCAACTGCGGTGCAGCGAGATTTCTGGGCGTGGCCGCCGCTGAATTCGCGCAGGCGCGCTACGCAACCGACGCCGCCGCCGTCGAGACGCTGCTCCGTGCGGCGCAAGCCACCATTGTTGTCAGCGCCGGAACCTCGCGAGTGGCGCGCGTGCTGCCTGGCGTCTCGCACCGCCTCGGCGGACGCGTCGACACGCATGTCAACAGCATCCAGGTGGAAGGCGGAGCATTGCGCGTTACGCGCTGGTTCTATCGTCAGCGTATGGTTGCCGAACTGGCGCGCACGCAGCGTCCATGGTTGCTCGCCCTGGACACGGGCTGCCACGCCGCATACCAGGGGGCGCCGGGACAGGCCGCGGCGGAGTTGATTCCGGTCGCGCTCGGCGACAGTCACGTGCGCACGATGGTCACCGGCGTTCGCTCTCCAGGCACCACGCAGCAAACCATCCGTCCGGACGCCAAGCTGCTGTTCGTCGCCGGCGCCGGATGGACCAAGAAGCAAAAGGATGGACAGACGCACGCCAAGGAAGCCGAGCAACTCATCCTTGGGTTCCTTGATTGCTCGCGGGCCTCGCTCGGCGGCAGCAAGTCGCTGGTCGACCTGAGCGGCGAAGGAGAGGCCGTGCTCGGGTTCATGAGCCACATGAACCAGGTGGGCCAAACCGGCGCTACGCCGCGCCATCCCAAGGGCCTTTCCACCTGCTGCCACGGCGAAGAGCCTCACGTGGTGGGCTGGCGATTCATCAACGAGCGCCGCGCCATCAATCTCGACCCCAACTGCGGATGGGCGCGCGGCAAAGCCGACGTGCTCTACGTGGCCGACGCATTCGAGGTCATGCGCAAGGTAAACGATTTGCTAAACAAAGAGGGTTCAGCCGCCGGAGAGTAACCGCGCTTCGCTGCACTTCACTCAGTCGCCTGCCTGATAGATCTCGTACTGATGCGTTTGAACGATCCTGCGCAGGGTGTTTCCCTTCTCGATTACGTGCTGCTCGAAGGGGGCGTTGTAAATGACGTACACCGGGCGGGAATGGCGGGCGAGCGACGTTCGAAGGTTGTCGAGGACAGTCGAGAGCACGTAATCCGGGAAGGGATTGAAAAGGTAGACGACCAACGGATCGGGCGGAAAGCTGAATTCGCGAGCGTCGAGGCAGATTGAGTGCGCGTCGATCTTACTGCCGTTTTCCCGAAGTCTTGCGAGGTTTTCCTCGGCGATGGCGTGAAGTTCGGCTTGTACTTCCACGCCGAGGATGCGCTGAAAGGGATAAGCGGCGGCCAGCAGCAGCGCTCTTCCCTTGCCCGAGCCAAGGTCGATGAAGGTGAAGTGCGTGAAGTCGACTCGCGCCAGTTGTTGAAGCATTTCGGAGAATTCAGCCGGAACCGTCGGCTGATAGAGGCGCTCGGTAAAGACCTCGCGCAGACGGACGCTCCAGCTCAGCCGCGCCCAAGTGGTATCGAAGCCGTAGTCGCAATCGTAGTCGATGTCGCCGAAGCGGCTGCGCCGGCGCTCGGGCATGCTGTCACACAACAGTCCCCAGACTTGCGAGGCAAGAAACGCGAGCGATTTGCCTAAACCGCGCTCACGCACGGAATCGTGCGCCCATCGCATGAACAACGGGCCAAGTTCCAGATTCTGGTCTTCGTCTTCCACAGTTTGATTATGCGCGTTTCCCCGCCCTTTGGGCTGCCTGCTCTATGGTCGGGCGTGGCGGTCGCGTCGTTCGGAGCCATTGCCGCCATTGTTCTCGGCGGCGTGGGAAGCATCGTGGTAGTGGCACTGTGGGCTTGGCTGTTCCCCGAACTACGTAAGGTCGATGAGTTCACGGCAAAGGAACTCAGACCCCAACAGCCTACCGATGCCCAACCCCTGGTGTCGTAGCCGTCCTGAATTATGCGCGATGACCTCTTCCCACTGATGCCGCGGTAAGTGCCGGAGCGGATTTATGAGCGAAGGCTCCATCCAATGGGCTCCGGTGCCCGATCGGCAGGGCCGTGAACGTGATTGCGCGAACCTGGCTGCTCTTCCGCGCACGCTCGACTTCGCGGGCGTCCTGCTCTATCGAAGTTTCCAGAACAAGGAAAACTTTGCTGATGCCTTCAAAAACGACAGCGACCGCAAGCAGCAGCATACGGAGCAGCGCGTTCAGGGCTTTTCCGCCACAGTTCAGAAATGTTGTCGCCTGGCGTGCGAGTTTCTGTTGTGTCTTGGTCATATGCTCCATTCAGAGTCGAGCGCCCTCGGACACTTGAGCGTCACGTCTTTCCATGCATTAGCTCTCGCAGTCGCGGCGGTCCGGATGGACCATACCCGTAAGAACCACATCCGAATTGACGCGCAATGGGAGCTTGCAGAGTAGATGCTGAATGCGGGCTCGAAGTTGCCAAAGTAGCTTTCGGTATAGCCTCGGCACGACTGGAGGATGACCTAACTTATTGATTATACAGAGTAGATCGTGCCATTCTGGTTCTTATAACAGCGAACCCATACTTGGGTCTTCTGACCCTTTGTTTCTATCGCGAACTTCCAGATTCAAGATTTAAGGAAGATTCGCGCGTGTGCTCCACGCTTCGTATTGATATCGTGATACGATATTTATAACCCGTGTGGGCGAATGTATTTTCCTTCCTCGTGACTTTAGTCATCGTGCTATCGGGCGTCCGTCTCTAAATTAAGTTTAGGCGCGAAAAAGCTGAGTCACTTCCAGCCAGCGCAATCCCATCGCCGCTTGTACTCGAACGCGGCCGTTTACGGAGCAATTCAACATGGCTATCGACACGAGCAAAACCGTTCGCGAGTTCGTACTCGAACTCCCGTCTTCCACCAACGTTTTCGAGCAGCTTGGAATCGATTACTGCTGCGGGGGGCAAAAGCCGCTGGCCGAGGCATGCGCCGCGGCCGGTAAGAAGTTGGGCCCCCTCACGGCCATGCTGGAGCGGCTGCAATCCGAACAACAGACAAGAACCGCGCCGGCGAACGACTGGGCGACGAAACCTCTCTATGACCTGATCGAAAACATCAAGAGCACGCATCACGTCTACGTGCGCGAGCAGATCCCGAACCTGGAGGCGCTGCTGGACAAAGTCACCGCAAAACACGGTGAGAATCATCCCGAGCTCGCCAATGTCCGCGATAAGTTTGACGCGCTGGCCGAAGAACTCACCCTGCACATGCTGAAAGAAGAGCAGATACTGTTCCCCTACATCGCGCGCAGCGAAGAGAGTTCGGTGCAGCATGAGCCGGCGCCGCCCTCCTGCTTCGGCTCGGTCGAGAACCCGATCCGAATGATGATGTCGGAACACGACAGCGCGGGCGAGGCGCTGCGCGAAATGCGCCGACTGACCGCCGATTACAAGCTGCCGGAAGACGCCTGCACCAGCTTCCGCGCGCTCTACAAGCTGCTGCAGGAGTTCGAGGCCGACCTTCACCAGCACATCCACAAGGAAAACAACATCCTGTTCCCGCGCGCAACGCAAGTGTGCCGGGCAGCAGCGTAGCCGACCCGGTAGATACGCCTGCCGGGAGAGATCACAGGCAATTCAGAAAGACTGTGGCTCGGGGCGAAGGATAAAGCGGCGCCGGCGCGTACCGGGCCGCTACTCTGGAAGTCCTGACTGGGATTAGGAAGTGGGTTGTCGGTGGATTACGGGATTTTCAACGCGGATGTACGATAAATACCCTATTCCGCGGGGCTAACGCTCTGTGTATTATCGAAATTGTTATTGAACAGTAGATTTCCTCCCAATTAACCCCGTCGCCAACCAGCGCGGGGTTGTTTTTTCAGTGTGTGTTCATTCCTTCCGTGCATTCGCCGTTCACACGCCACAGATACTGTTCAGCGATAGTTCTTGGCGATGGCGATTAACAGCTTGTCGTCGGCCCCCAGGCCGCGAAGTTTCTTTTCAGCATCGTCGCTACCTTCCACGAATCCGGTCTCTCCGGTGCGGTGGCGCAATGAACTTCCTTTACCCCGCAATTTGGCGCATGTTAGCATCGGCTGCGGAGTTTCAGCCGGCGCCTCGAGGGCGGGTTCCCGAGGTTATTTTCTCGTCGGTAAGCAAGTTGCCGACTTCGGCGCGTGGGGGATGGGCACGAATGGATTTTGCTGTCGAAGTGGCTGCTAAGACCGACGTCGGCTGCGTTCGCACCAATAACGAGGATAACTTCGGATACGACACCGACTGCGGCATTTTTGTTGTTTGCGACGGCATGGGCGGGGCGGCAGCCGGCGAAGTTGCGAGCCAACTGGGGGTTTCGACCGTTCTCTCTTATTTCCACCAGATGGCTAAGGGAGACGCGTATCCGGCTTTCGAGCGACTCTTCGAGGATTGCTCGGAGCAGGCTAACGCCTTGGGAAATGCAGTCCTGTCGGCAAACCGCACTATTTACGAGACTGGGCTAGCTGATATCCAACGGTCCGGGATGGGCACCACGATCGCCGCGGTTCTGGTTCGAGGCAAGTCGGTTTCCATCGCGCACGTTGGCGACAGCCGTATTTATTTGGTCCGCGACGCGGCCTTGGAGCAACTGACGAGCGACCACTCGCTAATCATGGAGCGGGTACGGCGCGGCCTGATGACGGTCGAGGAAGCCGCGGTCTCCGCGATGCAGAACGTCATTACGCGCGCACTTGGCGCCGAGCCGGACGTGCAACCGGACGTTTCCGACTTGAAAATTGTGCCCGGCGATACGCTGCTGCTTTCAAGCGATGGTCTGGTGCGCCACGTAACCGACGACCAGATCCTCGAGATTATTCAGCATGCACCGTCGCTTCAGACAGCATGCGAAACGTTGATCGAGGCGGCAAAGACGGGTGGCGGAAGCGACAACATTACGTGCGTGCTGCTGCGGTTTTGCGCTCAGTCCTGCTAGCAGGCTGCTGAAAATCAAGTCTGCTCTGACGCGAGCATCCAAGCAATTGTGCTGTAACTTTGTGGCTTACACATTCCGTAGCGCCTCGCTTGGTGCTTCGGCGCGTTTTTCAGCAGTCCTGCTAGGGGCAAAAGCAGCTTTACCTCCGATAGAAGCAATGCTAGATTTGCGCCCAGAGTTCCTGTTCGTGGGTCCCTAGCCTTTTCGGGTAGTTGACTTTTAGGGCATAGATCTTAGCCGGACCGTATTCGGGGTTGAGCATGTCGACTTGTCGATGGTGTGGCGCTTCCGTTTCCGACAACTTCTGTATCAAATGCCACGCTCTCAATCTTTCTTTCATGCAGCCGTGTCTGCTCGGGCTCTACGGTCCCTATAAAGGTAAGCCGTTTTACGTCCCCGTGAATGGTCTTCGGGTGGGGCGCGCGCAAGATCAAAACCAGTTCGTCATTGAAGACCCAGAGCTCTCGCGGCAGCATGCGGTTCTTTCCCCCGAACCGAACGGCGCCGTACGGCTGACAAGCAAGGGGCAGAACGGTACTTTCGTAAACGGACAACGGGTCAACGAAAGAGTTCTGCAGCCCGGAGATGAAATCCGCTTCGGCTTGCGCCGGGAAAACCATTTCGTCTTCCAGCCTGCCGGAGACTCCAACCTCCGCCGCGACCCGGCATCTGGCAGCCTGTTTCCGATTCCGCCGGAAACGCCGGGGAGCAGCCCGGGGACAGGCCAGGGAGATGAACGGTCCGGAGTGGGAAGAGCCGCCCAACCGGGCACGATGTATGCGTCGGCTGCCGTCGCCCGGCGTGCTGGCACGGTGGTCATGTCCGAGCATGCGGAAGATTCTCAGCACCGCCGGTTGCAACTGGTTCTTGACCAGTACGCGGTGCGCGACATCCCGCTTGAAGGTTCACGCCTCGAGTTCGGCAGGACCGAAGGCACGGGCAAGTTACTGGTGGAGCATCCCTCAATCTCTTCGCGTCATGCGGAGATCGTTATCGACAAGAATGGCGCGATTTTGCGCGACCTGGGATCGAGCAACGGCACCTTTGTCAACGGCGAAAGAATTGTCGAAGCCCGGCTGAACGAAGGCGACCTGATCCAGTTCGCGGCTTGCGAGTCGTATGTCTTTTTGTACCGCGAGTCGCGCCGTCGGGCCTTGATCCTGAGGGACATCGAGCTGGATCGGCCCGTCGTCACCATCGGCCGCGATCAAGCGAACACTATTCCACTCCCTCATCCTACGGTTTCATCGCGCCACGCCGAGGTGCGGAAGGTTGCAAACGAGTTTGAACTCATCGATCTCAACTCGACGAACGGGACCTTCGTCAATGGCCGCCGCATCGCCAAGCACGTCCTCCAGCCAGGCGATCGCATTGGCTTTGGCGCGGTGCAGTTCGTCTTCGACGGCTCGCAGATGGAGCAACAGGCGGATGGCACACGCATCCGTCTGACCGCGCGCGCATTGCGCGTCGAGACCACGGATTTCAGTACTGGCAAACCACTGCGGCTGTTGGACGACGTATCGCTGGCGATTCAGCCTTGCGAATTCGTCGGGCTGCTGGGACCCTCCGGGGCAGGAAAATCGACCCTGATGGACGCCTTGAATGGTTCCAGGCCGGCAGGACAGGGCAGTGTTCAGCTTAACTCCGCCGACCTCTACAGCGAATTCGCTTCGTTGCGCGCGCTGATTGGATATGTTCCGCAAGAAGACATTCTCCACCGGCAGCTTAGCGTGAAGGAATGCCTTTACTACTCGGCCCGGCTACGGCTTCCGGACGACTTCGGCGAGACCGAAATCTGGAATCGTGTCGATGAAATCATCAAGATTCTCGATCTCACTGAGCGCGCCGACATCAAAATCGTGAACATCAGCGGCGGTCAGCGCAAGCGCGTCAGCCTGGGCATCGAGCTCTTGAGCAAGCCGGCGCTGCTTTTCCTCGACGAGCCGACGGCGGGGCAAGATCCACGGACGGAAATGGCGCTGATGCAGCTATTCCGCCAGATTGCAAATCGGGGATCGACGGTCGTCATCAACACCCACTTGCTGGGGTCTTTTAGTCTGCTGGATAAAGTCGCCGTGCTGGTGCGCGGCAAACTTGCCTACTTCGGTGAGAGTCAGGAGATGCTGTCGTACTTCCAGACACGGCGGCCTCATGAAATCTTCGACAAGCTGAAGGAGCAGGCGCCTGAACAATGGGCGGCGCAGTACCGGCAGTCGGAGGCGTTTCAGGAGTCGGTCGGCAGCGTGCTCGAAACCGGCGTAGCCGGCAAAAAACGCCCTGCCGCCAAACACGCAGAACAACCGCGCCGCTCCTTCCGGCGCCAGCTCACCACGCTGTTGAGCCGGCAGTTCGCGCTTAAGTTCCAAGAGAGGTCCACGCTGGCCACGCTCCTGCTGCCCCCCGTTGTCGTTGCCATCCTGATGGGCATCATGAAGCAGACGGTCAACGAACCCAAGGTGCTGTTCATGATCGTGCTGGTCGCGCTCTGGTTCGGATGCTCCTCTTCCGTCCGCGAGATTGTTGACGAGCTACCGGTTTATAAACGAGAACGGCAGCGAGACCTCAAATTGAGCAGTTATGTTGGGTCAAAGCTCATCTACGTCGGCGCGGTAGCGGCGATGCAGTCGCTGTTGTTCATAGCGGTGCTGGCGGGCATGGACGCGGTCGAAAACCACCTGGCGGAATGCTTCGCGCTGATGTGGCTTTTAACATTGGTAGGCGGCCTCATGGGACTCTTGATCTCGTCCGTCTTCTCCACGGCCGAAAAGGCGCTCTATGTCTTCCCCTTGACTATGATCCCGCAACTGTTGCTTGCCGGGCTGCTGATCCCGGTCAATACGATCCACTCGTTCTATGCGGTGGAACGCCCAAATCAGCAGGTGGAGTTGCAAGAGCTGCCCGCGGGGCTAATTCCGACCGGAATGACTCCCGCACTGAAATATGGCCTCTCGCCGCTGATGGTTTCTCGATGGGGGCTGGAGGGGATTGCGGATCTGTACATTCACGATGGCGAGAAGTATAGCTATCTGCTGTTGAACAACATTTACACGAGCTTGCACCCCGACGAACTGGCGAAGGCGCGTGCCGAGGCGGAGCGGAAGATCCGAGAAGCAGATCCCCGGCCGGCGAGGTTAGGTCCCACCGTCTTTTGGAGATACTTTGGCATTGTAGCCGGGTATGGCGGGCTGTTGATCGGAGGAATCATCATCGCCTTGCGAAGGAAGGAACACCATGCTGGTTGAGATTGAACTTGTCGGGCAGACCAACAATTGGTCGTACAGAAAGGCGCGGATTCTGATTGGCCGCGACTCGAGGTGCGACGTCAGCTTGAACGAATACTCCATGGTCTCCCGCGAGCACGTACTGTTGGAACTACGCGAGGATGGCGGGCTCGCGCTCTCCGATCGGAGCGCAAATGGCACGTTCTTGAACGGGAAGCGCCTTGGCACTGGAATCGTTCTCTCGGGAGACACGTTGCGGCTTGGAGCGGACGGGCCCGAGCTTCGCTTCCGTTTGACGCAAGAAACCTCCAAAGCGCCGGCAACACCCGGTTACGCGGAGACAATCGTGCGCAGGCCAGAGAGTGAAGTAGCGAGCGTCGAGTATGAATCCTCGGCCACAGTCCTTACAGAAAGCCCCATGGCCGATCAAACCGTATTGCAATACGCCGAAAATATCGCGGGCAAGCCCGAGGAGGTGAGCGCCAAACCCGTTCGTGTGGCTTTGGGGGAAACTCCGAAGCCGGAGATGCCGCGCGACGTCGGCATGCAAAGTCCCGCAGGGCCAATAGGGCCGAAGGTCGGAGATCAACAAGTGATGGACAAAAAACTGGACAGTATCCGCAATCTGCTGGCCGCGAACTTGGCGGTCATGATCATCCTGCTGCTTGCCGTGCTCTATCAAGGCCAGCAGATCAACAAGAACAAAGAGGCGATAACCGGACTGCGCGAAGAGGCCCAGAACGCGGTCAAGACATTCACGCCTGCCCTCGACCAGCGCCTGAAAACGATGGAGCAACGCATGGATGGCTTCGACGGCAAGATGAAGCAGGCTGAAGATCGCTTCGTCGAGCGCATGAACAAGGAATTGCCCTCGGTCTTGGATAAGTACATCAACCGTAAATTCGAAGAGATGAAACGCCAGATCGGCGGGTAGGCCGCCTCGGGAGAGCACGAATGGCTCGTTTACGCTGGGTTGTTGCGCTTGTTTTAATACTTGGCGGGTCCCTTTTTGCTGTCGCGGCTAACGTCGACGACCCTAAACCAGTTGTCCAGGTAGGGTTGGAAAGCCTCTCGCTTGTATCCGTCACCACCGAAAAGCTGCAACTGCGCGCAAGCATCAGTCTCGCTGCCTCGCGAAACGTCACGCTGAGAGAAGTTGCATTCGATCAACTGCGGATCAACGGCGTTCCGTTTTATGCCTCGCCCCTTTCCGACAATCTGGTACTGGCGCCCAACGAGAAAGTCATCCCGTCAAAGCCTCTGGTCCTTACGGTCTATCTCCACGACTTGGACAATCTCAGGCCGCTGCGCGCCCTCGTGTCGGACGGACGACTTTCCGTGACAGGCATGGCTTATGCCGATGTCAGTTTGAACCCCGCCGCCAAGCTGTTGCTGTTCACCAACCGCGCCCGTATCCCCGTGAAGGTGCAGAATTCGTTAGAGCTGCAGGTGCCCGGCGCGGCTGTCGGCCGCAACGCGGCGCTGGCGTTGATCGACGGAGCTCAGACTGCCTTGGACAACGTCGGCAGCCGATGGCAGACGACGACCAAGTTATTTTCCCAACGGCGCAAGCAACTGTGGGAGCAGTATGCGCCCGCGCTCGTGCTGGCGCATTCCACCTATCAGTTGCAGGATTCAGCAGGCAAGAACTTTCCGTTCGCCGCCACGGCCGTGGGGTTTCGAGTTGCGGGTAAGCAAGTGCTCTTGCCGAAATCGGTCTTGCAGCCCTGGAAGTTCGATCCCGATATCGCCGCAAGCATGAAGCAGGATCCAAGCCTCAAGGTCGTCGCCTACGACTTAGCCATCTGGCCCGCGAATGCTCGCCTGCGTAACGACGATAACCAACTCCTCGCCGAGCAGGCTTGGCGACTCAGCTCAAAACAGTTGAGATTGTCGCCCTCGACCAAGGACTCCGTCGAGTCCATGTTACTGCCGCAAGACGGCAACAAGGTGGTTAAGGTCAGCGTGCATCGCCGGCAAGGCACCGCTGCTCTGGGATTGGTCGAGATTATCGACCCAGCCGTTGCGGCGATGAAAGCGGTGAAGGCGACGCCTGCGCGCACGGGTGAAAGCTCTTCCCTGGCGCTGTTTCGCTTTCCCGAGGGCATCCAGGGGCGAGAGGCGCGTCCCGAGCTGATCGTGATTTCCGGGTCCTCTACGGCGGGCGAGGTCCGCCTGGACGCGATGATCGATTCGGCGGGCTGGGGTTCGCCTGTTATTTCGGAGGCTGGCGTTATTGGCGTAGTCACCTACGAGAATTCCGTAGTGCCCATTGCGGCGGCGACGAAGGCCCTCAAGTTCAACCTGAGCCGCGAGCAGTCTAGCGCGGCACAATGATATGAAAAACCTTTCGCGGACCCTCATTTTCCTGTTGCTGTGCTTTACGACCCATGCGGCCTTCAGCACCGTCGAGCTATACGGCTCCATGCCGCTGAGCGCCCAAGCCGTACGGCAAGGCGCATTAGGAAGCTGTTACTTCCATGCCGCCATTGCCGCCCTCGCCGCTACCCAACCGGCCCTGTTACGTGCCGCCATCCGCCAGGACGCGAGCGGCGATCTCAGCGTGCGCTTCGCCGACGGCAAGATCGAGCGGGTTTATCCCGAAGACGTGCAGTTCGCGCGCAACAGCGGCTACGACCGTTCCGATGGTCTCTGGGTTGCGGTGCTGTTTCGCGGCTATGCCCAACGCACCCTGCGGGCCGCCCTGGTGGAGAGCATTGCCGGAAGCTCGCTATCGCCAGCCCTCAAGCTCAGCTTGAGCGCTGTTGTCGCGAACTCGGACGCACTCCTGCTGGCGTATGACCGAGCCATTCGCACGCAGATCGACCAGGTTGGAAGCCTCGATCGCGTCCGCCTGAAGGCGCAGCTCAGGCAGGAGCTGAAAATCTTTCCGTTGGACGAAGCTTTGAAAGAGCGCGCGCTCGGTTTCCTGGACTCGAGCGGCACTTTCGATGCGCTGGAAAGCGAGATCAAGAGCAACGGAGAGCTGTTCGGCGCTTACCGCGCCGTCGGCCAGGGGGGCCTGCCTGAACGCGTTATGCAGGCCTTCGACGGTACGGCGCACTCGTACGCCGTGCGCGACGGAGCAAAAGCTCTCGCGGCGATCTCGAATGCGTTGGGGAAACATCAGGCAGTTGTTGTTTGGACCGGCGACCCTCCCGCTCAAATAGTGCTATCGAATTGGCACTCCCTATTCGGATCGCAAATCGATAGCTGGTATGAAGATAGCCATGCCTATACAGTCCTGAGCGTCAATCTCGCCGCCGGCACGGTCAGGCTGCGCAATCCCTGGGCACGCCATCCCGATCCCGACGGCGAATTCACCTTGCGGCTGGATTCCTTCTCCGCCACATGCGCCGGGTTTACCACTTCTGGCGGGCGCAAAGTCATTAGCGCGGCGTTGGGGTTCATACATGGGGGAGATGCGGTGGATCTTATGCTGAAGAATCGCATGTTGTGGCTGTGCGCGTTTTTGCTCTTCTTATGCGCTTGCCTTGCGGCTCAGCCAAAGGCATTCGGCGCTCAGGCCTCTACGGAGAATACAACCACTAAGGCGCCCTTTACCCTGGTGGAAATCGAGAAACTGCTCGAGGGCAGCGTGAGCCCCAAGAGGGTGGCCACCCTGGTTGAACAATACGGCGTCAGCTTTGAATTGACCGACGATATCGAAAAAGAACTTCGGGAAGTGGGCGCCGACGACAATCTTTTGCTGGTCATTTCCAAGAGGCACGTAGACATGACCGCCGAGGAATGGGAGGCAGTGAGGTATAGCAACGACCGGAGCCAGCTGGAAACTTTTCTTCAGCATCATCCGAGTGGCCCTTTCTCAGACGCCGCTCGCGCACAGATCGAACAAATCGACTGGGAGGCGGTGAGGTACAGCAACGACCGGAACCAGCTGGAAGCTTTTCTCCAGCGTCACCCGAGTGGCCCTTTCTCCGACGCCGCTCGCGCGCAGATCGAACAAATCGACTGGACAGCAGCAAACGGCAGCAATGATCGATCCAAGCTGCAGACATATCTTCATCAGCATCCCGGCGGACGTTACGCGCAGCAGGCTCGTGAGCAGATCGAACAAATCGATTGGAATTCCGCCTTCAGCAGCCATAATCATGCTCGCATCCAGACGTATCTAGCCCAGTATCCTAACGGGCGCTACAGGCAGCAGGCGCGTGAAGCGCTAGAGCAGATCGATTGGGACGCGGTCAAGGACTCGAAGGACGTGCAGCGCTTGCGGGCATTCCTGAGGGCCTATCCGCAAGGGCGTTACGCAGCATTAGCCAAGATGGAGATTGAAGCGCGAGCAAAAACCAAGATGGAGATTGAAGCGCAGACAAACGTAGCGAGCGCGCCACAACCTCGAACACAGGCTCGCCCGGACTATTGTCCACTCCCGGATCGAATCAACTACGATAACGAATCTGAATATCGTGACAAACTCGGAATCTGGACTGGTGCTTGGGAGATGGGTTCGGCGCGTAAGTTCTGCATCGTGCTGACTTCTATAAAGAATGGCAAGGCGTTGGGAATCTACAGCTATGAATACCTGTCGAGGGAAGCTCGGGGAGGATTCTACTCAATCGCAGGAACGGCGAAACCCACATCTTCACCTTCTGCTACGATTGAGACAAAGGCCGTGAATGGGACAGCCGTAACTATCTCGTTTCGACCGGATGGGTTGCGCAGGCAACCTATAGGGGGCGCGGCGATACCAGGTGGATATATGGCCGAGTGACCAAGTTCCAGTGAAATCAATATCTTCCGATGCCATTGGCGCACTAACCGCTGCGCTG
This sequence comes from uncultured Acidobacteriota bacterium, assembly GCA_963842345.1. Taxonomy (GTDB): domain Bacteria; phylum Acidobacteriota; class Terriglobia; order Terriglobales; family Acidobacteriaceae; genus CAWBRT01. The sequence continues at coordinate 36,771 of CAWJGD010000029.1, read as the reverse complement.
ACCCTTCGTTGCGTTGAGTAGCTTGCGATTTTTTCGGACGGTGCCCCATATCTGCCGCAGTAGCGGGACTTAGGCACCAGGTGAACTACCCCACGTTAACCAAAAGCGGGCGAACGTGGGGCACCAAGCCGCTATCCTCTCCCTCTCGGGCAACCGCGCTTGTTACTATAGTTACTATCCCTCTAGTTTTAGTTCCAGTTTTCGCGGGTTTCGAAGTATTCTCTAGCGAGCAGCAGTTCACAATCATTTGTATACGCGCCGCGATCGCTTATGAAGCATTGCCCGGTTTGCAGCCACAGCTATCCTACGAATTTCCGCGTCTGTCCGCAGGACAATACGGCATTGCGGGAGACCAACGAAATTGTGCCGGGGATGGTGATCCGCGCGAAGTACCAGATCCTTGAGCGTCTGGGCGGCGGCGGGATGGCCGACGTTTACCGCGCCAAACACCTGGCCTTTAACGAGATTTGCGCCATTAAGGTTGTAAAGGCGAGCTACGCCGATGACGCGGCGTTCAACAACCGCTTCAAAGGCGAGGCGGTCCTCACCCGCAAGCTGCGCCACCCCAACGCCATCGCGGTGGAAGATTACGACACCACCGAAGACGGCCGGCCCTACATCGTGATGGAGTTCGTGGATGGCCCTAACCTGCGGAGCGTCATCGACAAGGAAGGGGCGCTGTCGGTAAGTCGCACGCTTGGCATTTCGTTGCAAGTGGCGCGGGCATTGGCGGCGGCTCACAAGCTCGGCATTACGCATCGCGACATTAAGCCGGACAACATCCTCATCACTCAAGATCAGCAGGGCAACGAGGCCGCCAAGGTTCTGGATTTCGGCATCGCCAAGGTCAAGGAAGGCGCCTTTACCATGGCCGCCTACACGGCGACACGCAAGGGAGTGGTGGTCGGCACTCCGCAGTACATGTCGCCGGAGCAGGCGCGCGGCAAAGTGGGCACTGAAATCGACAGCCGGGCCGACATTTATTCGCTGGGTGTGGTGATCTACGAAATGATCACCGGCAAGCTCCCCTTCGCAAGCGACACCCCGATGGGGTATTGCCTTGAACACCTTCACACCATGCCAGTTCCACCGCGTGAATTTGCCGCCGCCCTGGATATTCCCGATGGCCTCAGCAAATTGGTGATGAAGGCCCTGGAGAAGGATCGGGAGAAGCGATTCTCGACAATCGACGAGATGATCGAGGCGCTGCAGGATCCGGAGCGCTGGGCCGCCATTTTGCAGTCACAGGCGGCAACCCTTGTGGTCAGCGTCGATGACACGGGAAGCGCACCGTCGCCAACCGCACCGCTCTCGTCGGCAGCCGCCCAAGCGCCCCAGGCTGGCCAAGGCCGAGCGCGCGTGGTGTACACACCTGCCCAACCGCCGCCGCTCGAACCAGGTGAGCGGCATCGCCAATCTGCCCCGTTCGCGCAGGCGGCCGCTGCCGCAGCCGCTCCGGCGCGGACACGGGAACAACGGACGGATGTTTCAACTGACTACACGGGACAAAAGAAGTCGTCCTCCAAGGCGATTGCGTTTGTATTGGTGCTCGTGCTCGCTGCCGGGGCTGGCGCCTACTACTGGATGTCCAGGCACTCCCAGACAGCCAAGTCTGCACCTGCCTCGCAATCCAGCACGACAACTGCAAGTTTGCCAGCGCAACAGCCCGCACACGTGGCCCCTCAATCTCCAAGCGCCGCCGAACCCGCGCGGCAAGATAATCCTCCGGCCATCGTCGCGGAAAAGCCTGCCCCTGCCAAGCAGCCGGGCACCACCACTACGAAATTGCCAGCTCAACCGCCCGCACCCGCGCCACAAACCAAAAATCTGCGGGGTTTAACGATCGACTCGCTTGCGGCTCGAATCAAGGCTAAGTATCCCGAATATGCTTCGATGGACAACACCGAGTTGGTACGTCTGATCACAGCTAAATACCCTGGGTACCTCGATGCCTTACGCCCAGACGCGCGAGCTAGTCTAACCCCACACGTTAACGATGAGAACGCCCCGGCCTCCGACGAAGCCAAGCGGCAGGCGCGAGAGTTGGTGGCGGTGGCGCAGGTGCAGATGAGCAGAGCCGATTACCCCAGCGCCATCAGCAGTTATCAACAAGCGGTCCGCTTGGACCCCTCCAATGCGGCTGCCGACGCGGGACTGAGGAAGGCTCGACAGGCAAGAGCGATAGAGGTTGCTCAGCGCATGCCGTTGGTGCCCGGCAACCCCGATGAGAGGAAACCAGCGCGGGAGCGACGAGCGCGGGAACTGGCGACGGCGGGCCAGCAGCAGATCGACGGCGGCGACTATGCGACGGCGGTCAGAACCTTCGAGCAAGCGGTCCGCTTGGATCCCTCCAATGCCACCGCTCAGGCGGGACTGAAGAAAGCGCAACAGGCGATGCGCACCGAGGATGAAATCCTGCAGCGGCGCAAGTAGAGACGAGCAGTTCCCTCGTTGTATCAAATTCCCAACAGGGTGTCATGGCGACCGGAGCGTCGAGCGCCGTGGCCGGAGATTCCACGCCTCCCCTACAATAGATTCGATAAGGAGAAGGCTCGTTGGTTGCGTAGTGGAGCCACCCTTTGTTTTCGGCAGTAAGAACAAAAGGTGGCTCGACTTCGCTCGCCATGACAGTCGGGAAGCGCTCTCGCCGCACCCGCCCTGGAGTAGGCTGCGCCCCGCGGTGATGCGCGAAAGACCTCAGCGCACAACGATGTTGACCAGCTTGCCGGCCACGACAATTACCTTGACAACCTGTTTGCCCGCGATTGCCGCCTTGACCTTTTCATCGTTCAGAGCGGCCTGCCGTATTGCGTCTTCGGCCGTATCGGCGGAGACGAGGATATGTCCGCGCAATTTGCCATTGAGCTGCACGGCCATTTCTATCTCGTCTTCCTTGGCAAGCGCCGGATCGTACTTCGGCCACGGGTGGCGCAACAGCTTCGAAGCATCTTCGCCCAGCATTTCCCACAACTCGTGAGCGAGATACGGCGCGAACGGGGCAAGCATCAGCACCAGGTTGCGCTGCACCTCGCCGCGCAGCGCGCGCAGCTCAGACAAATTCGCGCGCTTTGCCGAAGACCTCCTGCTGTGCGGTGCAGGTATTGAGGAATTCCATAAGGCCGGCCACGCAGGTATTGAAGTGCCAGCGTCCGTTCAATTCGTCGGTGATGCGCTTGATGGTCTGGTGCATCTTGCGCACGACGGCGCGGGCCTGTGGAGTGAGCTCGGCGGCGTAGCACGCGCGGCTCGCCTCCGCGCAAACTTCACCGGAGCTTCGGAGACGAAGCGATAGGCCCGGCTCAGGAAGCGGCTCACGCCTTCCACGCCCTGGTCCTGCCAATCGAGGTCGCGGTCGGGCGGCGCGGCAAACAGCGTGTAGAGACGGGTCGAATCGGCGCCGTAGCGCGCCACCATGTCGTCCGGCGAAACGACGTTGCCGAGCGACTTCGACATCTTGGCGCCGTCCTTGATCACCATGCCCTGGGTAAACAGGCGGGTAGCGGGCTCGTCGTTGCGGATGAGGCCGAGGTCGCGCATGAACATGGTCCAGAAGCGCGAATAGATGAGGTGCAGAATCGCGTGCTCGACTCCGCCGATGTATTGATCGATGGGGAACCAGTAATTGGCAACCGCCGAATCGAAGGGCGCTGTCGAAATCGGGCTGGTGTAGCGATAGAAATACCAACTGGAATCGACGAACGTATCCATGGTGTCGGTTTCGCGCCGCGCCGGGCCTCCACACTTCGGGCAGGTGGTGTTGGCGAATTCCGGCACGCGCCCGAGCGGCGAACCGCCGGCCAGCGTGATTTCCACGTTCTCGGGCAACAGCACGGGCAACTGCTCTTCCGGCACGGGCACAAGACCGCACTTACCGCAGTGGATAATCGGAATCGGCGTTCCCCAATAACGCTGGCGGGAGATGCCCCAGTCCTTCAGCCTGTAGGTGACGGTTGCCTTACCGAAGCCGTGCTCCTCGGCATACTTCGCCATTACATGCTGCGCTTCCTTGCAGGACAGGCCGATCCATGGACCGGAGTTGATTAGCAGGCTGTCTTCGAGAGTGAAGGGCAGCACTGGCGTTCTCGGGCTCGCCCGCCGCAGGAGGCTCTCCCTCGCGGCGTGGCAGAATTACGATTCGGATCTCAAGTCCATATTTCCTGGCGAACTCGTAATCGCGCTCGTCGTGCGCCGGCACGCTCATGATGGCGCCCGTCCCATAGTCCAGCAGGATGTAGTTGGCCACCCAGATCGGAACGCGCTCTCCGTTGAACGGATTGATGGCGTTGAAGCCGGTGAATACGCCTTTCTTTTCCAGCCCGCCGATGTTGCCCGCCTCCCTGGCCGTGCGCTGGTCGGCGAGCAGTTCATCGACTCCGGTCTTCAGACTGGGATTGAACGAGATCAGGTCGGCCATCAGCGGATGCTCGGGCGCAAGCTGCACCGACGTGGCTCCCATGATGGTGTCGACGCGGGTGGTGAAGACGGTGATTTTATCGCCCGCGGGTCCGGCGGCGTGATCCAACTTGAAGTCGACCACGGCGCCCTCGGAGCGGCCGATCCAGTTGCGCTGCATGGTGCGCACTTTTTCCGGCCAGCCCTGCAGACGATCGAGTCCGGAGAGAAGTTCCTCGGCATAACTGGTGGTGCGAAGGAACCATTGCTCCAGGTCGCGCTGCTCGACCACCGTAGTTTCATGCCGCCAGCAACAACCGCCCACAACCTGCTCATTGGCAAGCACCGTCTGGCATTCAGGACACCAATTGACGGTGCTCTTCTTCCGATAGGCCAGACCGCGCTCAAAGAGCTTGAGAAAAAACCACTGATTCCACCTGTAGTATTCCGGGAAACAGGTCGTAACCTCTTTCGACCAGTCATAGCCGAAGCCCAGGCGCTTCATCTGCGTTTTCATGCTGGCGATGTTCTGCAGCGTCCACTCCCTTGGCGGCTGCTGGTTCTTGATGGCCGCGTTCTCGGCCGGAAGCCCGAATGAATCCCATCCCATGGGATGCAGTACGTTGTAGCCGTTCATCCACATGTAGCGCGCCAGGGCGTCGCCAATGGAGTAATTCCGCACGTGCCCCATGTGGAGCGCGCCCGAAGGGTAGGGCAGCATTTCCAGGACGTAGTACTTCTGCTTGCCCGAATCCAGGCCCTCGGCGGCATAGAGCATTGGATCATTGTTCCAGCGCTCGGACCATTTCTGTTCGATGGATTGCGGATTATAACGGCCTTCATCCTGTTCGCGGGTAGAAGGCGAGGGCGCAAGCGTGGAAGACTGAGTGGCTCCGCCCGCGCTTCGCCCATCTTCCCCGCCTTGCCGCTTGGCGGAATTGGCCAGACCGAGTCCCTGCGCGGCGGCCTGGACATCCTGCTTGACCTCCTCAACCAGCTTGCCGACGTTCCCAGCGGCCTTTTCGACCACTTGGCGAACCGTTTCGGCTGCGCGTTCTACCACTTCGCTGGACGGCTTCGAATGGCTGCGATTCTTATTCTTCTGGCTCATCTTTATAGGCTTCATAGGATTACAGAGTTACAAACTTTGATTCTACAACCCGTGGCGGACCCAGACCAAAAACTCGGGTCCGGTACATGCATCTCCCGGAGCAACAGGGCGTTCTAACGACGAGGAGATTACCTTCAGGCCTGCACGGTTGCGGCCGCCTGAAAATCTTCTCAGCCTCGAACCAGCCGGACGCGGTGCGCCCGGCCAGGCTGGGCTCTAGCGCGGCGAACCAGGCTTTCTCGCCGCACACGGCGCACAAATTCGGAGGAGTGCATGACGTTGCGGAAATGGATTGTGCAAGTTTTCTGTCTGCTGTTGGCCACGCCCTCATTCGCCGATTTCCGGTACGAAGAAACCACCAAGATCACCGGCGGCGCCATCGTCGGCATGATGAAGTTTGCCGGCGCCTTCAGCCGGGACGCCAAACAGGCAATGGCGCCCGTTACTTCCACGGTGCTGGTCAAGGGAGACCAGATGGCGCGCATCAACCCGGACAGGACTGAAATCATCGATCTTGACAAAGAGACGATCACGAATATCGATCACCGGAAAAAGCAGTACACCGTCATGACCTTCCAGGAGATGAAAGAGCGAATGGAAGAGGCGCAAAAAAGAGCGGCGGAGCAGCAGGCCAAGAGCAAGCCATCGCAAGCGCCAGCCAACAATACTCCGCCTCCGAAGATGGACTTCAAATTCAGCGTGAAAGACACCGGCGCCACCAAGCGAGTTGCCGGGCTCGACGCGAAAGAAGCGATTCTAAGTATGACGATGGAGGCCACCGATCAAAAAACCGGGGACAAAGGGGCCTTCGCCATGACCAACGATATGTGGATGGTTCCGGAGATTCCCGGCTATGGCGAAGTGCGCGATTTCAATCGCCGGCTTGCGCTGAAAATGGGAATGATCTACGGCGACGCGCTGAAGCCTGCAATGGGCTCCATGCGACCGGGTTCGGCACAGGGTATGACCGAGATGGCGAAGGAAATGTCAAAACTGAAGGGCGTCCCAGTGCTACAGGTGATGCGCATTGGCGCCAGCCCTGATGGCCAGCCTCTGCCCGCCGCATCCGAGGCGCCCTTGCCGCAGTCGAATTCACCCAGCTCCGGGGAAGTCGCTCAGAAAAGTGCCGCTTCGGCGATCGCCGGCAAACTCAGCCCCTTCGGCGGCTTCGGCAGGAAACACAAGGATGACTCGCAAGACGCACCACCGCCACAAGGCGCACCGAATGCTGCCGCGAGCGTACTGGTGGAATCGAGTATAGAGACCAGCAGTTTCTCGTCCTCCCCGATTGACCCGGCACAGTTCAACGTTCCTGCCGGATACTCGCAGGTGGCGTTTGATGCCGGCCGGGCGCGGTGAAGCCCACAAGGGCTTTCAGTGCGTTCACGTTTGTCAGGTCATCGAGCGGCTCGTCGATGGGAGTTTCGGCAATGAACGCCGCGTGCGCGGTGCGCGGGTCGTTCACGAGGCGGCGGAAAGGCTCCAGCCCGATGCTTCCCTTCCCGATGTGCTGGTGACGGTCGAGCTTTGAACCTCGTTCGGCTTTGGCGTCATTGCAATGCCAGACGGGAATGTTCTTGAGGCCGATGGTCGCTTCGAGCTGCCGCATCGTTTGCTCGTATCCTGCTTCGCTAACCATGTCGTAGCCCGCGACATGAGTGTGGCAGGTGTCGATGCAGGCGGCTACGGGCACAACCGGCCGCAACCGCTCCAGCAACTCCGCGACCTGCTCAAAGCTGCCGCCGAGCGAATACTCGGCGCCCGCCGTGTTTTCAATCAGGACGGTCAGCCCGGCGCGCGCCAAGTGCTGCGCTTCAGCGGCTTGCCCGATTGCGCTGGCGGCTCGCTTCAAGCCTTCTTCCCGATCCGAGCCCCGGAATGATCCTGGATGCAGCACCAGGTACTCGGCGCACAGCGCAATGCAACGCTCGATCTCGGCACGAAATGCCTCAATCGACTTGCGCTGAAACTCGGCGTTGCCGCCCGCAACATTGATGAGATAGTTGGCGTGGATCGATGAGCGGGCGCAGATCGTATTTGTCGCGCAAACGGCCCATCACCTCGCACTGGGCGCGCGAGAGTTCGAAGGGCTTCCACTGCCGCGGACTCGACGAGAATATCTGAAACGTGTTGCATCCGAGCCGGTAAGCGCGTTCGGCGGCATTTCTCCACTCCGCCGGCGGTCGACGTATGAATTCCGATGCGGCGCGCGGTAAGCTGCGGCGGCGCGCTCGGCGGCGGAATCAGCTTCAGTATGTCGTGCTCTCGTCTTGCAGGTTCTTTGCTGGCCGCGGTTGGCATGCGCAAGATATAGCACACATATTCGCAGGCTTGCAGCTCACTGGGCCATGGAAGCCCGGACAGCCGGTTCAGCGCTTGCGGATGCAGGCGCGCTCTCGGGCCGCGCAACATTGCGGCACGGTTGCAAGAGGCTTAAACTAGAGTCTTCGAGGCAACGCCTATGTTCGTCGTCATGCAGGCCCAAGCCACGGAAGAGCACGTCCGGGCGGTCTGCCAGAAGATTGAAACTCTTGGGCTGCGGGCGCACATCAGCGCGGGCACGCAGCGTTTCGGAATCGCCGTGATCGGCGAAATCGGCGAGCTGGACCCGGCATTTTTCGAAGAGCTGCCGGGTGTGCAGGAAGTGCTGCTCATCAGCAAACGCTACAAGCTGGTGAGCCGCGACGTCAAGCCCGAGAACACGGTCATTCACTTTCCCGGCAGCCAAGCCACGATTGGCGGCTCTGCGCTGGCCATCGTCGCCGGACCCTGCGCGGTGGAGACTCCGGAGCAGATCTTCGGCTTGGCCGAGCGCATCTGCGCGCATGGGCGTGAGTTTTTTCCGCGCCGGCGCTTTCAAGCCGCGCACTTCGCCCTATTCGTTCCAGGGCCTTGGGCTCGAAGGGCTTGAGGCTACTTGCCGAGGTGCGCAGGCGATTCGGATTGCTGATCGTGACCGAAGCCATCAATGAAGCATCGCTGGATCTGGTCGAACAGTATGCCGATGTCATCCAGATTGGCGCGCGGAACATGCAGAATTATTCGCTGTTGAAGCGCGCCGGCCAGGCACGCAAACCGGTTCTGGTGAAACGCGGCCTGAGCGCCACGCTGGAGGAGTTTCTGCTGGCTGCCGAGTACGTGATGAACGAAGGCAACCACCAGGTTATTCTGTGCGAGCGCGGTGTCCGCACCTTTGCCGATCACTCGCGCAACACGCTGGATCTGAGCATCGTGCCGGCCATCCAGCGCGAAAGCCATTTGCCCATCATGGTCGATCCGAGCCACGGCACCGGCAAACGCAATAAGGTGATCCCGCTTTCACGCGCCGCCGTTGCGGTTGGCTGCGACGGATTGATGCTGGAGGTGCACGACAACCCCGAGCAGGCGCGATCCGATGGCGCGCAGTCGATTTTCCCCTGGCAACTTGAAGAGCTGATCAGGCAAGTGCGTCCGATCGCGGAGATCCTGGATCGCACGGTCGCCGGCCCTCCGGAGGCGACTCGGCCCCACTCCATTGCATGCAACCGCGGCGCGCGCCACGGGCTCTGCCGCTGATCAGGACGACGAGCCGGCTTCCGCGTGATGAACAACGAACGCTCGTTCGCCCCCCGGCCATGCCGGCTTGGTCTGGCCGCGTTTGCCGCCATCTGCATGGTGCTGTTTGCCTGCCTGGGTTGCAGCAAAACCTCGCCCGCCACGCAAGGTTTCATCTATGTAAGCAACGGCAAGAGCGACACGGTAACGATCATCGATACCGCTTCGTTCGCGCCGCTCCGAACGCTGAACGTCGGCAAGAACCCGACGGGAGTTACCCCGAACCCGGTCAATAGCGAAGTTTACGTGGTGAACTCGGATTCGGACTCGGTGAGCGTCATCGACGCGCGCAGCAATCAACTGGTGGCGACGATGGCCGTGCAACGAAGCCCGTACTACCTTTCCGTAACGCCGGACGGGACGCGCGCGTTCGTTGCCAATGCCGGATCGAATACCGTCACCGTGCTGAATCTGCAGAATCGCCAGTTGCTCGGCAACATATCGGTTCCGGCCCAGCCCGGAGTGGCGCGGGTGTCGCCGGATGGCAAGTTGGTTGTCGTCTCCTCGCGTGGCGCAAATGCCGTCTCGTTGATCGACGCGCAGAAGCTCGATGTGCAGGCCACAATTCCGGTCTGCCAGAACCCGGAGGACATTGCCATCCTGCCGGACGGCAGCAAAGCGTTTGTGGCTTGCACCGCATCGCATCAGATTGCGGCAATCGACCTGAAGAACAAACGGCTGCTGGCGCTGCTTCGGGTTGGCGGCACTCCGGTCAGCTTGATGCTGAAGCCGGATGGCGGCGAGTTGTTCGTGTGCAACTTCGAGGCGGATACGATCTCGGCCATCAACACCACGTCGAACGAGGTCAGTGAAAGTTTTCTGGCCGGCAACAGCCCTGTGAGTGGCGTTTTCAGCGGCGACAGCAGCCTGCTTTACGTCAGCAACCTGCAATCGAGCTCCGTCGCCGTCTTCGATGTGTCCACCAGGAAGCTGCTGGTGAGCGTTCCCGTGGGCAGCAGGCCAGACCAGATGGTGTTAACGCCTGACGAACAACTGCTGTTCGTCGCGGATACGGGGTCGGGCGATGTGTCGGTGCTGCGGCTCGATGTGCGGCGCGACAAGAAAATCCAAAAACCGCCGCAACGTTTGTTCACGATGATTCCCACCGGCATGCAGCCGAACGGTATCGCGTTCAAGATGCTGCCGGCCGGCAACTAGAGCAGTTTAGGAATTAGTGTATCCCGCGTTCACCGCCGGGCTGGAAAACGCCCGGCTGCTTCGACGACGACAGCTTTCGCTAAAATGGTCTAACCCATGCGGGAGTGCGCACACTGCCGGCGAGCCTTTGAACCCACGGGGGCTGGGGATGTGCTGTGCCCCGCCTGCCGCCAGGAGCTGGCCGGAATTCAGCAACAGCGAGTTGCAAGACGGCGTCCTCCGCTGAGCTACTGGCTTCGTTCTCCAACGGCCATTCTCATTGCCTTGAACGTGTTGGTGTTCCTGGCGAATGGCGGTTTCCCTGCACTCCACTTCTCCCAGCCCGGACAAGCTGATACGGTGGGGAGCCAACTTCGGACCATCTAACCCTCGGCGGACAATGGTGGCGTCTGCTCACCTCGGCATTTCTGCACGCCAACATTCTTCACATCGCGCTGAACATGTGGGCGTTTCTGAACCTCGGCATCCTGGCCGAGCTGCTGTTTGGACGCCGCAGCTTCGTCCTGCTCTACTTGTACTGCGCACTGGGCGGAAGCATCGCCAGCGTGTGGTGGCACGCGGCGGTGGTCGGCGTTGGCGCCTCCGGCGCAATTTTTGGCATCGCGGGAGCGTTGCTGCCGGCGCTTGCCTTCCAGCGCAACCAGCGTTTGCGCGCCGCCATGCGCGGCAATCTGACCAGCATTGCGCTTTTCGTTTTCTACAACATCGCGTTTGGCGCCGCCATGCCTCGCACATCGATAATGCCGCACACGTCGGAGGGCTCATTACCGGAGCGATCCTGGGAGGGCTGCTTCCCAGCGGGCCGGTGCGCGAACCTGAACCCAATGCAATGTCCGGCCCGCCGCAACGAGCCGGAGTCTTGCGCCCGTACGTGGCTTTTGCGCTGGTAGCCGCGCTGCTGCTGGCCGTGGCTGCCTTCGCGCGCCGGCGGAACAGAGACGAACTGGCACTGGCTGCCGCGGAGCAGGCGCTGCGAGCAGGCGACCAGCAACAGGCGTTGCTTAGTGTCCAACGCGCGCTGCGCGACGACCCTAATCGCCCCGACGCGCATTTCCTTCTCGGCTACATTTATCTGAAGCCGCAACGACCTCGACAAAGCTTTGCCGGAATTCAAGCGCACCATCGAACTGAAGCCGGACTTGGCCGACGCCTACAGCCAAATCTGCGTCGTCTACCTGCGAATGCGCTCCTTCGACGATGCCGCCGCGTCCTGCCAGAAGTCGATTTCGCTCGATCCCGGCGATCCGGACAAGCACTACAACCTGGGTCTCGCGCAGATGGCCCGCCGCGATTATCCGGATGCTGTGCAGGCCTTCGAAAAAGCGGCGCAGGCCCGGCCCAACTCGCTGGACGAGAATTACCACCTGGCGCTGGCGCTGGTTTTGAACGGCGACAACAGCGCGCGCAAGATCAACTGACCAAGGTGCTGCGGATCGCGCCAAGATTTCAGGCCCGCGCAGGACCTGCTGGCGCGTTTGAAGAGCCGAACAGAAGTAGCGAGTCAGTAACCTGAATCGCCGGATATGGAAGCACCGGCTCCCGCGGTATATCTCCCGGCGGGTGGCCCATATTTGCCTTCCGTTGGCAAATGTGGGGCAGTTCTGAACGTTCGAAACGACGCGAGAACTCCCCACATTAGCTCCGCCTGCGGCTCCGCAAATGTGGGCCACCTACGCGCTGGAGCGTTTGCTACGGATCCTTGCTGCGCTTCCTCAGAGCACCACCAGGGAACTACGGACTCGCACCTTTACCATCGCTCATCCTGTAAACTGTCGGCGATGGAGATTCTCCACAACATTCCGCTCGCGCACTTGACCACGCTCGGCATCGGAGGGCCGGCACGCTATTTCGTCAACGTGCGAACGGCCAACGATGCGCGTGAGGCCGTTCTCTGGACCCGCGAGCACGGCCACCCGCTATTCATTCTTGGCGGCGGCAGCAACCTGGTTGTTTCCGACGAGGGCTGGCCGGGACTGGTAGCGCGCATTGCGATTGCCGGCATCGAGCGACGGCGCGAAAAGGATGAAATCCTGTACGACGTCGGCGCAGGAGTCGGTTGGGATGAGTTTGTGCAGCACGTTGTAGCCGAAGAATGCGCCGGAGTCGAATGCCTGAGCGGCATTCCCGGCACAGTGGGCGGAACGCCGGTGCAGAACGTGGGAGCCTACGGGCAAGAGGTTTCCGAGACGATTCGCAGCGTGCAGGCGCTCGATCTCAATACCCTCGAATTCGTCAGCCTGGAGAATCGCGACTGCGGCTTTTGCTATCGCGGCAGCCGCTTCAACAGCGCCGATCGCGGGCGCTACATGATTCTGCGCGTGACTTTTGCGCTGCGTCCCGGGGGCGCACCCTGCTTGCGGTACGCGGATCTGAAGTCGCACTTCGGCGAGCACGCCGCGCAGCCTTCGTTGGCACAGGTGCGCCAAGCGGTACTGGAGATCCGGCGGCGCAAAGCCATGGTGGTGGAGGATGCGGAGCCCGACTCGCGGAGTGCGGGTTCGTTCTTCAAAAACCCGCTCATCACGCGCGCGCATTACCAGCAGATCGTGGAGCGCTATGACAGGAGCGTGGTCTCCGGGTTCCGTGTTTCGAGGCCGGCGATGGACGCGTAAAGCTTCCGGCGGCTTGGCTGGTGGAGCACTCGGGCGTGTGCCGGGGCTTTCAACTCGGACGCGTAGCTGTCTCTGGCAAACATGCGCTGGCGCTGGTGAACCGCGGAGGCGCTACTGCCGCCGATCTGCTGAAGCTGAAGAACCTGGTGCAGGCCAAGGTACGCGAAGCCTTTGCCATCGAGCTCGAACCGGAGCCGGTGTTCGTCGGTTTCACGCCCGCAACAACCCCACATTAGCTCCGCCTGCGGCTCCGCAAATGTGGGCCACCATTCGGTTTCCTATCCGTCGTGCATCACCCGGCAGGAGTGAGTCTTAATCACGAGATAAATCTGCTTCCCTTCCCGCAGTTGCAAAGCGTCGACTGCGCCGCCCGTGAGGTGTACTCGGAATGGCACCGCGCCATCTGCCTGGGCAGTGCCGGTGGCTTCCGTGTACGCCTCGATCAGCACGTCCATGCGGCGCAGAGAGCGAATCGTAGCAGGAAGAATGTTCCGCGCGCTCAGCCCCTCGGGCCTGGCCAGGCTCACCAGGATGTCTCCGGCACGGATGCCGACCCTGACCGCCATGCCAAGTTCGCCGCGATGCAGAGGACATTCCAGTGTCACGCCGGCCGCTTCCAGGGAAACGGTCATCGTCCCCGCCTCCGGGTGCTCGCTTTCGACCCGTGCGCGGAGCAGATTTTCAAATCCCGCCAACGATGCGATGAACTCGCGCCGCGGCTCTTCCAGCACCTCATAAGGCGTTCCGGCGGCCGCGATGCGGCCTTGATCGAGCACCAGCAGATGCTCGCCAAGACCAAAAACCTCTGAACGATCGTGAGTGACGTAGAGCACGGGCACTTGGCGCTCACGCATTCCAGCGCCGCAGGTCATCGATGATGGCGCCCTTGGTTGCGGCGTCGAGCGCGGTAAGCGGTTCGTCGAGCAGCAAGTATCTCGGCTCCCGCACCAACGCACGCGCCAGCGCCGCTCTTTGCCGCTCCCCACCGGAAATTTCGTTGGGACGCCGCCCGGACAATCCCGCAATGCCGAACCTCTCCAGAATCGCCTGCGCTCTGAGCCTTCGCTCTTGCCGCTCCAACTCAGCCAGCCCATACTCGACGTTTTGCAGCACCGTGAGGTGAGGAAAAAGCGCAAGCTGCTGGAAAAGATATGCCACCTGCCGCTGCTGCACCGGCACGTCGATTCCCGAGTCGGAATCATAAAGCACGCGGCCATCGACGGCGAGGTTTCCCGATTCCGGCTTCAGGAGTCCGGCCAGGCAGTTCAACAGCGTTGTCTTGCCTGCGCCGGAGGCTCCGAAGAGAATCGTAATCCCGGCCGGTAGCTCGAAAGCGACATCGAGCGCGAACGCGCCCATGCGCAGTTTGAAGCGGGTCGAAAGCGAGAGCTTCCTCCGCGGCGATGCGGAAGCGGGATCATGCAGGCTGCCGATCAACGGATTGCCCACTCATGCGGCGGCTTGCGCCGGCGCCGGTTGAAGCCGTAGACCACGGAAAGTATGGCGAACGAAAGCACCAGTAAAAGCAGCGCGGCATGGTTCGCCGAGGCGTAGTCGAGCGCCTGCACGTTGTCGTAAATGGCAATCGAGATCGTCTGCGTCACGCCCGGAATGTTACCGCCGATCATGAGAACCACGCCGAATTCGCCCAGGGTGTGCGCAAAACTCAAGGTAAAGCCGGTAAAAATGCCCGGTCCGGAAAGCGGAACAACCACTCGCCAGAAGGTGCGCCAGCGCGAAGCTCCGAGGGTTGCGGAGGCGCGAATCAGATCTGGATCAACCGCCGAAAACGAAGCTGCCATCGGCTGCACGGCGAACGGCAGGCTGTAAATCACGGAACCGACAACCAGTCCTTCAAAGGTAAACGCCAGCGAATGCCCGGCCCACCTCGTATACCACGCGCCGAGCGGGCTCTGCGGCCCCATGGCAACCAGCAAGTAGAAGCCAAGCACAGTCGGCGGCAACACCAGCGGCATGGCCACCACCGCGTCCAGCAGAAACTTCCATCGCCAGCGGGAAAACGCCAGCCAATAGGCTACCGGCAATCCCACAATCAAGAGCAGCACGGCAACAATGGCCGCCAGCTTCAGCGTGACCCACAGGGCTGGCAAATTCATTTACTGCTCTCCCCGGAGGGACGACGAAAGCCGTGGCGAGCCAGAATCTCGCGTCCCTGAGCGTTCGCGAGGAATTCCAGGAATTTACGGCCTGCCGCCTGGTGCGCCGCCGATTTCAATAGCACCGCGCCTTGGTCCAGCGGAGGGTAGAGCGAATCAGGGACGGTCCAGTATCTCCCCTGGGATTCCATCGGCTGGCCTCTCACCAGCGAAAGCGAGAGCAGACCGGCCTCGGCATTGCCGGATTGCACGAACTGCGCGGCCTGGCTGATGTTTTCCCCAAGAATCAGCTTGGGCTTCACTGCGTCATACAGGCCGCTGGAGCGCAACGCGGCCTCCGCTGCCTGTCCGTAGGGTGCGTGAGCGGGATTTGCCATCGCCACTTTATGAACCTCGGGACGGAGCAGCAGTTGCAATCCTTGCGCCGGATCGAGTGCCAGGCGATTCGGCAGCCACAGCACCAGCGTTCCACGCGCATAGCGCAGCAACGAATCGGGAACGCCGAACCCCTCGCGAGCCAGCCGTTCCGGATAGTCGACATTGGCCGAAAGAAACACGTCAAAGGGTGCGCCATTGCGGATTTGAGCATAGAAGTTTCCCGACGATCCAAAGACCGGCTGAACCCCAATGCCTGCCGAGCGCTCAAAGGCGGCAGCAATCTCCGGCAACACGAAATTCAGATCGGCGGCCGCGGCGACCGTAATGCGCTCCCGCGGTTGCGCGGCCATGGCTGCCGGAACCGCCAGGACAGCCGAACAAAGAAAGATTGTCACCGCTATCCGCAGTGGCTTCAAAATGGGGTTCAGACTCACGCAAGCCTCCACGTTCGAATCTCTGCCTTTGTAATCCTGACGGGCCATCGAATCAGATTGCAATGACGCGTATATGCTTGTCAAACAGTGGTTCTAGAAGGCTATGCCGGCGCTAGGAGATGCGATCCAAGAGAATTACCGTGGGGGGCACGGCATAGGAAGATTAGACTTCTCGCTCGACGGCAGGCGCCGCCTCATTCGCAAGCGGAGATTCCACATCGGGCATCAGCGTCCCGCGGCCGCCGACTTCAAACCGACAGTCTTGTTGGTCCCGTCCGTCGAAATTCCGGTAGCTCGTTTGTACTCGTCGACTTCCCGCTGGAAGCGGTGCTCGCTAGCGACCGCGGTCAGGCTCATCACACCCATGATGAGAAACAGGATAAGGAACACGACCCCGATAATCAGGACTGGCATACAATCACCCCCTGGGTCGGTAGATTGTGCTCCTGAGGCACACAAGGGGCTGTGACCGTCATCACGCTCGATCGTGATAATCAGCTCTATGGCATCAAAAAAACAAACGTTGCGTGTGAAATCACCACCAATGGGACTCCCCGATGGCTGCTACCGCTAGGGAGAAGATGGCAGAGAACCCGGCGGAATAACACTGCAGGGCCGACATTCGACAACATACGCATTCCGCCCCTCAAAGCAGGCGGAGCGTCACGGAGTTCGCACCCGTGCTCGCAGTCGCAAACGGGCTCTACACGCAGTCTTACCGCTTGCGGGCCAACTCGCTCTCCAGATGATGGAGCTCATGCTGCAGAAGTTCGCTGTAGCGCGGACTCTGCGAACGCTCCAATTGCTCCCTTACGCGAGCGCAACTCAGGTTGAGAGTTTGCAGTTCACGCATGCGTATTGCTTTTTCGCGGGAGATTCTTTCGTTTTCTATTTCGGTGAGGGCTTGTGTTGAAAGTTGCTGCTCTAGAACTGATTTGCTTTCCCAGCCTGTTGCCATGTCTTTATTGTACGAGATTATGGCCCAATTTTGGTGTAAAAAACTTGCAAGTTAGGTATCCAAATTCGTAAACCACTGACTGGTGGCTGGTTGCAAGAACATAATCGACAAGAAAATCTTGCGACTAGAACTCAGAATTGAGCTTCTGCCGCGCCGGGAGCGGGTTTTGAACCACATACGAACACCGTCGAGCACCGATTGCATGGGGCTTCGCCGCTTCGATCGGCTTCCACCCAACACGCGCAACATCGGCGCGTGCCGGGGACCCCGGCTTCCACCCGAGCTTCGCCTTCGGCGATAACCGCGCCTATGGCAAGCGATTCGCTCATTTGCCAGTCCATTTCGGGCGGCGCTTTTCGATGAAGGCGCGAATGCCCTCCTTGCCATCCTCGCTGCGCGTGACATACTCGCGGTAAATCTCCTCGGCGCGCATCAGTCCCTTCTCGAAATGCATCGCTTCCCAGCCGTAAAAAGCCTTCTTCGCGATGCGCAGCGCCGCCGGGCTCAGTTGTGAAACTCGCTGTAGACACTCGCTCACCAGCGTCTCGGGATCGTCGGCGATTTCGTTCACCAAGCCCATGGCAAGCGCCTCCGGCGCGGTGAGGCTGCGCGCGGTAAACAGCAGTTCCGCTGCGCGCTTTTGCCCGACAATCGCGGACAACGCGACCATCGCCACCGGCGGAAACGCGGCCAGCTTGATCTCCGGAAACCCAAAAATGGCATCGCTGCCGGCATAGACGATGTCGCACACCAATGCCAGTTCGGCTCCTCCGCCAAGGCAGTGGCGGCGCACACTGGCGATGGTCAGTTTCGACGTGGCCACCAAAGCGCGCACCACGGCGTGGAACTTGTTCAGCGTCGTCTCCACTGTCTGTGGCGCGAGCGAGACAACGTCCATACCGGCGGAGAATACTCGCTCGTTTCCGGCGAAAACGATCGCCGTGACGTGCGGTCTTTGCTCCAGCGCAATCAAGTGTTCGCGCAAGGCGCCCATCATCTCCAGGTCAATCACGTTGAGCGGAGGATTGTTGAGCGAAATCCGGGCCACAGAGCCCGTAACCTCAACCGTCAATTTCTTCTCTTCTTGTTGGTCGGGCGGCATAGCCTTCTACTGTAGCGCAAAGTAGCTGAGCAGTGCGATTCGGGGTGGCCGAAGGGAGCAAAGAATCGCTTTTGTTTTGAGGTGCGCGAAAAAACAGATCCTTCGCTCCTCCACCCAGCAACGGCAAGAGCGGCGTCACCGGCGACCCCGGCTTCCACCCCAACACGCCACCAGCGGGCTTGTCGGGGACCCCAGCGGCGCTCAGGATGACACTCACGGGCTGTGTTTAGTTACGCGAGGCAGTGCTGGGACGTCACGCTAGTCGCTCTTGGGCGTCTCCGCGCCGGCAAAATCCGGGAGCTCGCCGCGGATGGCATCGTCGAGCTGGATGTTGTGGGACTCCAGCAGCGCCCCGATTGCGCGTTCCAGCGAAACACGGGACTTGATATATGTGCTGCGGGCCACCACCTCCGTCGAGCGCGCCTGTGCAAGAAACCCTTCATCCTGCACGATAAAAAAGTTAACCGACGTTCCCACCGACAGCTTTTGTCTTTCGGCGTCGAGCAGTTCCTCCTGGAATTGACGGCTGCGGACGGCGGCAACATAGGCGGATCGCGCCACCTGAAGCGCGGTGAGCGCGTTTTCGATTTCGTCGCGCACCTGGTTTTCCAGTTGCTGCAGTCGGGCCTGCATCTGCCGAAGCTGGATCTCGTCTCGCGCGGCGTCGGCTTGTGCGACGCGGTTGCGGAAAGGAACATTGACCTGGATGCCGGCTTCGTACAGGTGGCTCTGCTTACCGGCAGGGGTGGAAGGCGGCAACGCAACCGGCGCCACGCTGATGATTGAGCTGCTGCCGATATTACCGCGCGTCATCGCCGTCCCGATCAAGTCGATTTCCGGACGGACCTGGTTGCGCGAGGCATTCACGCTGATTTCGGCGTTCCTGACCTGGATGGCCGCCTGGGCCAAATCGGCACGATTGGCCAAGCCCTGCCTGATCAGCTCCGGCATTGCGGGAGAGCTGTCGGATGCGGGAACAACGATCGTATCTGTCGGCATGATTCGTACACCGGACAGAACGGAGTCGGCCGTTCCAGTTCGCGAAATCACGCTTTTGACAACTGCTTCCTGTTGCACGACCAAGCCCTGGGCGCGCGTGAGGTCGAGTTCGCTAGCCGACACGAGCGCCTGCGCGCGCGTCAGCTCAAGCGGAGCCATGTTTCCGACTTCGACCTGGCTCTTGTCATCTTCATAGAGGTGCCGCGCCGCCGTCAGCGTCTCCTGCTTTACCTTGGCGTCTTCGTTCAAGCTCACCAAGTCGTAGTAGAGCCGGCTGATGCCGAAGATGAGATCACTGAGCTGCTGGCGAAAAACCAGCCTCGAGACTTTGAGATTGTTTTCCGCGATGCGGATGAATCGCCGATTGACGCCCACTCCCCAACCTCGGAATAGCGGCTGTGTGACGCTGCCTACCACGTTTGGACGACGAAACGGATCGGGACTGGAAGCAAAGAAGTTCAGAAGATCGGAGGCGTTGGTGGAACCGACGAGAAACTGAGTGCCCGGGCTGAATCCCTGCGTCAAGGTTAGATTGCCGAATGCGTTATTGGTGCTGACGGAGCGAACCGGCGGAATTACGATCGACTGCAAATGCATCCACGCCAACTGCCCCACCAGGATTGGATCATAGCCGGGAATGGGCGGTCCCGGACGAGAACGGGTTAGGGCCCTGGATCGAAAGGTTCGTCTGCGCTTCCGTGAGCTGGTTCACGTCGAAAACATTGGCCACGGTCGAAGCGGTCGGACTCACCGAGCCGGTGCTGGCCGCACTATTCAGTAGCGGGCTGCCAGGACCGCCGATGCCGACAGGCGACTGCAGCACAGTGAGCGGCAGGCCGCGGGTTACTCCGCCTCCCTTGGCGCGCACTACGTCGGTGTCCGCCATTGCGAGCTGATATCTCTGCTGTTCGACATCAAGATTGTTCTCCACGGCCAGCAGGATGGTGTCGTGCAACGAGAGATAAAGCTTCCCCTGGCGGATCAGATTGGCCAGGCGATCGGTATTCCGCAGAGATAACGGGGGAACGAAGTGGGCGAAGTAGGTGCCGACAAACGCCGGTCGACCCAATCCCTTTGCCGATTCGCCGACCGGACGCGTCTCTGTCTCTTCCGTTTTCCGCAGCGCGGTAGACAGCTCTTTTTCGTTGTACCGCCGTTCGAGGTTGTCTTCAGCAATCGGCTGCTTTGCCGTGGAAGCGGCCTGATCCTGCGCGACCGCGGTGAACGGCAACGTCGCGCAAAGCAGGAAAGAACCCAGCCGCAACAAACGTGAAGTTGATCTCATCTCGCCTTCTAAAGCAGTTTCAAGGTTGATTTGCCGGGAACGCCTTGGCTTCTGCCCCAACACGCGCAACTTCAGCGCGTGCCGGGACCCCGGGTCGCCGGACTTCTCATTCCCCGGAAGACTGCCCGGGCGAAGCCGAATTCCGCGTCTTGGTGGCTTTGTCCTTCCCGCCGTAACCCACGTCCGGTACCTGGGCGTCGGCGAGTATGCGTGCTGTCACCGTGGCTCCTTCTCTTGCGGTATCGCCGGGGTTCACGATGACCAGGTCGCCCTCTTGCAGGCCCTCACGAATCTCCGTCTGCGCCCCGTAGTCGCGCCCGAGCACCACTGGCTGCAAATGCACGCTATTATTTCGCACCAGCGCGACCGAGGTCCCGTTGGCATGGGTAATGATTGTGTCGCCGGGAACGATCACCGGCGGCAGAGCGCGAATGTTGTTAAAGATCACGGTCGCGAAAGTTCCGGACATCAGTTTGCCGTCGCGGTTTTCCACCTGTATTTCCGTCAGCATGGTGCGGGTAGTGGAATCGATTGCGTGTGCGGTGCGGACCACCTTACCCTGAAAGGTTTTCCCGGGAACGGAATCGAACGCCAAATCCACTGTTTGGCCAACTACTACATATTGCGCGCTGCTTTCCGGCACGCTTACAAAAACGCGCAGATGGTCCAGGCGGGCGAGGCGAAACATTTCCGCGCCCAGCGTAGCGCTGCCTGTGACCGGGATGGTGACGCTTCCCGTTCCCGCGGTGTTGACTCCGCCGCCAAGCCCGCCGCCGGCGATGGAAATCAGCGATCCGACGTCGATGTTGCGGGTGATGACGACGCCCGCGAACGGCGCCCGTACCTGCTCATAGCTCTGTAGCTCGATCAGGCGCCGCAGATTCGCCCGGTTGGCATTGACTGTATCTTCCGCCGCCCGCACATTCGCCAGGGAGATGTTGTAGTTCGCCTCCTGCGTGTCGCCATCCTGCTTGGAGAGAACTCCTCGCGCCACCAGAACCTTGTAGCGTTCCCAGGTCAAGCTGGCCAGCTTTGCCTGCGCCTGCACCTGGCGCAGCACGGATTCGCTTTGTTGCAGGCTGGCGCGGCCCTGGTCCACCTGCTGATCCAGGTCCGGAGCGTCGACGATGGCGAGCAATTGTCCGGCCTTGACATGGTCGCCGATGTCCACCAGACGCTTGGCGACATAGCCCGAAGCGCGTGCGTAAATGGGCGCTTCCACCTGCGCGGCCGTCGACCCCGGCAATGATAGCTGGGCGCTCGACTTCGACCTGACAGCGGCGGTCACCGCAACCACGGGAACCGCATTCTGCTGGCGTTTCGCCGCCTTGGCGATCGCCTCCTTAATTCGGAAGCGCGGGATGTAGCCCAAAACAAAGATCAGCCCGAAGACAACCAGCATCAACAGGGCAAGCCTGAGCACCGATTTGGTGGAGCGCAGATCGCTGCGCTGTTCGGGAGCAAGCTGCCCCGTCTGCGGGTCGTTTTCAACCTGCACTTGCTCCGAGCCGCCATTCATAAGATCATTGGAATTCATCTGGTTTATTTCCAACTACGCAGGTTGCGTCCCTTCTTCCGGCAGTTCCTCGTGCGATTCGAGGTCGATCTCCTGGTCCCAATCGATCGGGGCCTTCTTGCGGAAAACGGTATAGAAAATCGGCACGATAAACAGTGTGCTCACGGTGGCGAACAGTAAGCCACCGATCACCGCCCGCCCCAGCGGCGCGTTCTGCTCGCCGCCTTCGCCCCAGCCCAAAGCCATGGGAACCATGCCGATGACCATGGCTAAGGCGGTCATGCAGACCGGGCGCAGACGAACATAGCCGGCCGAAAGCGCCGCTTCCAGCGGTCCCATGCCGGTTGCGCGCTCGTCGTTGGCAAAGCTCACCACCAGAATACTATTGGCGGTCGCGACGCCAATAGCCATGATGGTGCCCATCATGGAAGGAACGCTGAAAGTCGTCTGAGCGATGAACAGCATCCACAAAATGCCGGCAAAAGCGCCGGGCAGGGCCATGAGAATGATAAACGGATCGAGCCACGACTGGAAGTTGACCGCCATCAGCAGGTAAATGAAGATCACCGCGAAGCCGATGCCTAATCCGAGGCGGACGAAAGAGCTATGCATCGTCTCGGCCTGCCCGCGCATGACCAGCCAAGACCCGCGCGGCAGCCTTCCCGAGCCAGTCTCTTCATCCATAATCTTCTGGACGTCTCCCGCCACTCCACCCAGGTCGCGCAGATCGACGTCACAGAGAATGTCGTACACCGGCTGCACGTTGTAATGGCTGATCAGGGTTGGACCGGTTGAGCGGTTGACTTTTGCCAGGGTCGCCAGCAGATGCGTGTCCTTGGCGCTTGTCTGGACGTTTTGCGGACCGTTCACCGGCGTGCTTTGCATGGCATCCAGGGAGGTAATCGAGCCCTGCGGAGTCTGAACCGTAACCTGGTAGTTGATGCCGGTGGCGGGATTCAGCCACTGATTGGGCGCCGCCATATAGCTGCCGCTGAGCGAAATGAGCATGCTCTGGGCCACATCGCGCTGCGTCAGCCCAAGCTGTTGCGCCTTTGCCCGATCCACCTTGACATCGAATTGCGGGCGCGCCACCTCCTGGTGGATGTGCGCGTCAACCACACCCGGCACCTTGCGCACACGCGCCAGCAGCCGTTCGGCCACCTCGTAGTTCCTCACCGGGTCGCGGCCAACCACCTGAATGTCGATGGGTGCGGGCAGTCCGAAGTTCAGAATCTGCGTGGTCATATTGGCGGCCGCAAAGAAGAAAGTTTCCTGCGGAAATTTCTCAGTCAACCGTTCGCGGAGCAGCCGCATGTACTCGCGGGTCGGACCGTGCTTCTCGGGATTGAGCGAAATCAGGATGTCGCCGTCGGCGGCACTGATGCTGGCGGTGTCGCTGAACGCCAGGTTGATGCCGCTGACCGGGAGGCCGATGTTGTCGAGAATAAGCTGCACCTCCTCGGGCGGGATGATGTGACGGATCTCCTCGTCAACTTGGGCGAAGATCTGCTCGGTGGTCTCTACTCGCGTGCCCGCCGGACAGCGCACGTGCAAGCGTATCTGTCCGGAATCGACGTAGGGGAAGAAGTCCTGCCCGATGACGAACACCAGCAACGAGGAGGCGGCCACGAACACCGCGAACAGACCCAGCACCAGCCGTCGGTTGTGCAGGCTCCATTCCAGTAGTTGGCGATAGCGCTCGCGCATCCCCTCAAACCAATCGTCGAACCTGAAATGCACGCGCCACACCCAACCCAGGTTCATGTGGTGGCCGTGCTTGCCTTCTTCGGTCGCATAGATCGGCACTTCAGGTCCGAGCATATGGTGCACCATGGTCGGGACCAGGGTTCGCGAAAAAAAGTAGGAGGCGAGCATGGCAAACACAACAGCCATTGCCAACGGCGTGAACAGAAATCTGGCGGCCCCGGTCAGCAGCACTACCGGCACGAAAACGATGCAGATGGAGAGCGTGGAGACAAAGGTCGGCACCGCGATCTGCTGCGCGCCATCGAGCAGCGCGCGCGTCAGCGGCTTCCTCATCGCCATGTTGCGATGCACGTTCTCGATGGTGACCGTGGCATCGTCCACCAGAATTCCCACTGCCAGAGCCATGCCGCCCAGGGTCATCACGTTGATGCTATGGCCCAAAGCGGAGAGGATGATCTGGGACGTTAAAATCGAAAGTGGAATCGAGGTGCAAACGATCAGCGTGCTGCGCCAGCTTCCCAGGAAGACCAGGATCATGAGGCCGGTCAGCATCGCTGCGATGATGCCCTCTTTCAGCACGCTGTAGATCGAGGCGCGCACAAACAGCGACTGATCGAAGAGAGGGGTAATCTTCAACGCGGGGGGCAGGATCGATTGCACACGAGGCAGAGCCGCCTTGACCTGCCGCACGATGTCCAACGTGGAAGCGTGCCCGTTGCGCAGAATCGTCATCAGCGAGGCGCGGCTGCCATTGATGCGCACCACGTTGATCTGCGGCAAAAATCCGCTGCGCACCTGGGCTACATCCTTCAACTGCACTACGGCCCCGCCAGACGCCCTGATCGGCAGCTCGTTCATCTCCGCTATCGTCAGCGGGCTGCTGTTCAGGCGAACGGGGTATTCGCGGTCGCCCATCTTGACCGATCCCGTCGGCAGGATCAGGTTCTGGAACGAAATCGCGCTGGAGATGTCGGCTGGCGACAGATGCTTGGCATAAAGCTGGTTGGGGATGAGATCGACCATGATCTGCGCCTGTTTGCCGCCGTAAGGCAGCGGAACGGACGCGCCCTGCACGGTCGCCAGTTGCGTTCTGACGTAGTTCAAACCGTAATCGAAGAGCTGCTGCTCGCTCAACCCTTCGCCGGAAAGGCCCATCTGCAGAACCGGAACCGAAGAGACATCGTACTTCACGATGGACGGAGGAGTAGTGCCCGGAGGCATGATTCTCAACTGCGTCTGCACCAGGGCGGTCACCTGCGAAAGCGCCGTTTCCACCTTGGCATTCGGCTGAAAGAAGACCTTGATGACCGCCACGCCCGAATAAGACATGCGACTCGATGTGCTCGATATCATTGACGGTGGTCGTCATGGCCCGCTCGGAGATGGTAACCATCCGGTTAGCCATTTCCTCCGGTGAAAGCCCGTTGTAGCTCCAGATGACGCTCACGACGGGAATGTCAATGATGGGGAAAATGTCCTTTGGAGTGGTGACGATCGCCGATATTCCCAAGATGAATACCAAAAGCGAAACCACGACGAACGTATACGGTCTTCGGAGAGCTAAGCGTACGATCCACATCTTGAGTTTTCCACCACAGGAGCAGCGCTTCTGAAGGTTTTGTATAAGATACCTGAGTGTCACGTTCGTGTCATTGGGGATTTTCAGGAATTTGCCGGGAGTGGCCCAAAATATCACTGCCGGCGATGGCATTTTGAGGTGGTTAAGGCCTTCGCCCGAGTACCCAAGCGATCCGGGGCGTTCTCGCGGCGTCCACTGCTCTGCCCCAACACGCGCAACCACGCCGCGTGCCGGGAACCCCACGTAGTATGCTCGGTAAATAGTTCAACCATAACTTTCTCAATACTTTCTCAATCAAGAGGTCCCAATCATGAAGGTTGCTTTCCTGGGTTTGGGAATTATGGGTAGGCCGATGGCCGTGAACCTTGCCAAAGCCGGTCACGAGGTTGTGGTGTGGAATCGCACCTCAGGCAAGATTGTTGACGGCGCTCGCGTGGCTGGCACTCCGGCTGAAGCCGCCAAGGACGCCGAGGTCGTGTGGCTCTGCGTCGCCGACACCCAAGCTGTCGAACAGGTACTGTTTGGAGCCGATGGGGTCGAATCCGCTTTGCGTACCGGGATGATCGTCGTCGATTCCAGCACGATTGCACCCTCGGCGAGTTGCAACTTCGCCGAGCGGGTCGCGGCCAAGGGAGCGCAGTTTGTCGATGCGCCGGTGACCGGTTCCAAGGCCGGCGCCGAGTCCGGCCAACTGGTGTTCATCGTTGGCGGTCCCGACCAAGCCGTTGAAAAACTTCAGCCGCTGTTCGCGGCGATGGGCAAGAAGGTCATCCATATCGGCAAAACCGGCCTGGGCGAATCGGCCAAGCTCGGCATGAACCTGATGGCGGCAATGATGTACGAGGCCTTTGCCGAAGCGCTGACCCTCATCCGCAAACTGGGAGTGCCTCCCGAAAAATGGTGGGAATTGATCCAATCGGCGGCTGTCCGCTCGCCCCTGATCGACCGCAAGGCGCAGATGGTTTTTCAACGCGACTTCACGCCCAGCTTCCCGCTCTACCTGATGCACAAGGACGTCAAACTCATTCTGCAGGCCGCGCATGAGTCGGGAGCCAAGCTGCCCGCCTTGGAGAAGGTGGAGGAGGTCTATCAGTTGACCTCCAAGGAACAGCAAGGACTGGATTACTCGGCGACCATCGCGGTGCTGGAAAAGCTCGCCGGACTGTAGGGAAATATTTCAGATTTCAGATCTCAGATTTCAGGTAGAGGGCGGCGGCGGCGGAAGCTGGGGCAGGGGCGGTTCCATTTGGGCTAGATGGTGAGAACGCCTGTTCACAACAATTATGCGTGCCTTACCCCTAGGGTCGCGGTAATCTTTTCGCCGGATGGTGGCCAAGGAAAAACGCGTTGCTGCTGATCTCTTCTGACAACATCTTTTCTTGCGCAGCTCAAGCACGACCGTGCGGTTGACTGGAATCTCCCCGATCCTGTGCAGAATCGGTTCGAACTTGCGCATTTTCTGTATGCCTATGACCGCTCAGATCGCCTGAATCCGTTCTACTCTACGTGGGGCTTTCGAGGGCGACGGCACTGTACACGCGTGCTTGGGACCGACAAGAAATCCGGCAAAAGCGCAATCGCCACCTGCCTCAGCAGCCAGAACGGCATCACGCCTTAGGCGCGAGCGGAGTGAAGGCCCATGATATCGTAGAATTTCCACTGGAGGATGCGTGGCAGGGATGGTGAAGCTGAATTGACTCGGAACGAATTCCACCCTTCTGCGCCAATTCCGCAATGGTGGGTGGGGCGCTTAGTGATAGAACGCAGGCCGCGAGTGCTTTCATGCTGTTGGGATGGAAAGGCTTTCCGATGGTACGTCAGTTAAGCGACTGAATGCAGCCTTTTGTGCAGCTTCGCGAATAATTGTCGCGATATCGCCCTCTCACCAATTACGCACAGGGCGGGCTGGTGGCCCACTCAACGTGTCGTTCGTTGAGTGGGGCAGTCGAGCGGTATGTTCACTGATACAACCCCACTCAAGCCACAAAAGGCTTGAATGGGGCCACCCAAGCCGAGGAACAGTCCGCGTAACTGTCGATAAATCGCCTTCCCGACGCTTACGGTCAGGGCTAGTGAAGCTGGAAAACGACGTGGACTTTTTGTTAGAAGCGCGATGCGGAAGCGCCGGCGGCGAGGTCTTTGAGGGCATCGAAGACGCCGGTTTCGACCTTGGAACCAGGTTCCAGGGTGGTCAGCGGAATGGTCGCTGAGAAATGCGGCGTACTACGCCCGAACTTCACCTGGATGAAATTGCAATCGCGGGAGGCTACGGTCGACTCCACCATATTCTGGATGTCGCGCTGCCAGTCAGGACGGCTGGTAATGACGAATGGACCCACCCGGGCAAGCGTCCAGTTCTTGTCAGGCACGAGTTTGCGGCGGGTTCTGCCGCACCAGCGATGGTTCTGAACTTCTAGATTGAAGTTAGGCGCGCACGGCAGGTCGGATTCGAAGGTGAGGCTTTCCCGCCGCCGCCTTAGCAGGCTGATGATCCACTGCAATGGGGTTTCGCGCGGCAACAGATGGACCAGCATCGACGGCCGGCAGAAGCCGGAGTCAAACAGCCGCAGTTGCACCTGCATGCGAGAGGCCGACAGCCACTTCACCCCGGCGATAAGACCTTTCCCTTCAAGAGCTTGCTCAATCCATTGCAGGATTCGGCCCCCCCGCCTGCGGTTCAGACGCAGAAACACCAGGTACCACGCTGCGACCAGCACAGCGCCCGCTGCAATGTTCACGCCAAGGAATCGCCACCACATGCCAAAATTTTAGATGCAAAACCTACGGACCTGCGATGTCACTGGAAATTTTTCGCGACACTCAGGTTGGGCGCGTATCCAGAGCTCGTCGGGCGGCGGCTCGGATGGGGTTACGTCTTCGGCGTTGAGGGGTCTCCGACCACATAGAAACGGTGCTGGCCGCCGGGCTGAATACCGTTCTTGTCGAAACACTCCTTGATTTTGCGCCGCAACTCGCGGCTCACCGCGTACTGCTCCCCGGGCTTGGTTTTCACCAGCATAAGGTAGTCGACTTCTTCGGCCGAAACCTTCTCGATGCCGGGAACGATGGGATCGGCAACAATCGATTCGGCAAACGCCGGATCGTGCCGCACTTCGCCGGCGACTTCCTTCAGCAGCTCCACCACCCGGTCGCTGTTTTCGTTGTAGCCCGCGGAAATGTGCAACGCCAGTTGCGTCCAGTCACGCGTCAGATTCGACACAATCGTGACCTGGCCATTCGGAACCGTGTGCAAGGTGCCATCCGCATCGCGCAGCACGGTGCGCCGCAGCGTCAGCTTCTCGACTGTCCCCTGTACGGCGCCGATTTTGACCACGTCGCCAATGTCGAACTGGTTCTCGATGAGAATAAAGAAACCATTGATGAAATCCCGAACCAGCGTCTGCGCCCCGAAGCCAATCGCCAGCCCCGCTATGCCGGCGCTTGCCAGCAGCGGCCCAATATTGATGCCCAGCAGAGGCAGAACCTGCATGCCCGCCACGAAAAAGATCACGACCAGCCCGACGCTGTGAAACACACTTGCCAGGGTCCGCAACTGCGTGGCACGGAGCGAGGTCTGAACCGCGTCCCGCTTGCTTAATTCGATCAGATGCTTCTTGAGGACCTTCAGAAAATGAGAGAGGACAAAGGCAACGATCAGAACCGCGAATATTTTGGGAACGTCGTGCCGCACGAACTCAAAGGCATCGTCGCTCCAGTTATTCAGAACCTGGAACCACGAATGCTGCGCGGCCTGCGCGACGATAGTGGAAATGGTCATCGGCGCGATTATAAACAATCAGCTTCCAAAATGATGTGGCGTGGCTCCCAGTTGGGATTATTCACGAAGGCTCTAGTGTGCTTGGGTAGCGCAGGCCTGAAGGCCTGCTCTACCCAGGTCATAAATAATGCCCCTTAGGTCGTGGCAGCGCGAACATCATAGTGCATCGCCTTGGTTTCAACCCGCGACAGCAACCGCTTGGCCTCTGGCTCAAAAACAGCGGCGGTGTAATTTTCTCCGGCGAATGCGCGCACTGCATCGAGTGAATCAAACAGATTGATGACCACGAATTCCGCTTCTTCGGGGCCATCGTGGCGCAGCACATAGCCGCCTCGATAGCCGGTGATCTGTTTCAACTGCGGCAGCACCGTTTCCTTTAGCAGATGCTCGTAGCTGTCCGCGTCGCCCGGCCTCGTCCATCCTCGCCAGTGGCGTGCAATCATCTCTTGCCTCCCGTTGGACGGGCTGACCAGCGCGCTCGTTCAGCTTCCCGCCGCGTGGAAGGGGTCGTAGGCATCCTCTTCAGTAGGCGAGCAGGACGCGCAAATCGCGCAGGTTGTTGCCAGTTGGCCCCGTTTTGATGACGTCGCCCAGCGACTCAAAAAGCGGAGTCGAGTTGAACGTCTTGAGCGCCTGCTCCGCGCTGAGACCTTGCTGCTTGATACGAGCCATGGTAGTGCCGTCCACGACCGCGCCGGCCGCATCGCTGTCTCCGTCGATACCGTCGGTTCCCGCGCTGAGGATGGTAATCTTTTCGCCGGCAATTTTTTGTGCGCAGTACAGCGCAAAATGCTGATTGCGGCCCCCGACGCCTCCCTTGCCCTCCACTTTTACCGTGATTTCGCCGCCGGAAATCAGGCAGACACGCGAGACGCCCTTTCGCAACTCGCGCAGGCGCTTCAGCAGATAGTCGGCTGCCGGAACATAGTCCCAGTCATCGCAAGTGTTGTCGACCTCGATCGCGAACCCGGACATCACCGCTTTTTCCACCGCGACCTTTTCAACTACTGCATTGGAAGCAAGTGTGCACCAGCGCGAACGCGAGAAAACCGCGTCGGCCGGCTTGGGGGTCTCCAGGATGGCGCGGCGTTCGAATAGCTCGCGCACGCTCGCCGGAAACTGCGGCAATAGCTTGTACTTGTCAACCAGCGCATAGCACTGTTCAACCGTGCTGGTGTCGGGCATGGTCGGGCCGCTGGCCAGAGAATCCAGCGCATTCTCCGGAACGTCGCTGACCATGATCGAAAGCTGGTGGGCAGGAGACGCGGCCAGTGCCAGGCGGCCTCCCTTGATGGCGGACAAGTGCTTGCGGAGCGTGTTGATTTGCGCAATCGGCGCGCCGGAATGCACCAGCGCCCGATAGGTGGCCATCAGATCTTCCAGCGATATCGAATTGGCAATCGGCTTTTCCACCAGCGCCGAGCCGCCACCGCTCATCATGAAAATGACGAGGTCCCTGCCGGTGAGCGGTTCGACGGCGCGCAGCATCGCCTCGGCGGCCTTCACCGAATCCTGGTTAGGCAGCGGGTGGCCGCCCTTGTAGTAGCGGAATCCAAAGACCTGGGCATCCGGCAGCACCGGACCGCAGGCGAGGCCGGTGACTCCGACCCCGGCGCCCAAGCGTTCACTCAGCGCCTGCACCATAGTGTGCGAAGCCTTACCGATTGCCACGACAAAAACTCGCGCGAACGAATTGACGTCGTATGACTCTTCGCCCACTCGCAGCACGCCACGCTCGTAGCTGACGCTCTTGTTGAACACACGCTCGATGCTCGACTCGGCAAGCGTGTGCATGAAAATATCGAGAGCGGTGGCGCGCATTTCCGTAACCAGCGCGCTATCCGCAGGTTCCGATTCAGCAGTCTTTTGGGTTGGCATGATCACCGGAATTATACGGCAACTCTGCCCGATCGAAGCATATCTTCTATCCAGGCCTTGAGGACATCGCGCATCGCGTCCAAATGCCCGGTGAAAAAATGATCGGCTTGCGGAATCAGCACCAAACGGGTGGGCTCAGGCAGCGTCCTGACCATCTCCTCCAGCGTCCGGGAGGTGGCGAATTGATCGTTTTCTCCGCTGATGAAGAGCTTCGGCTTCGCACACTCGCGCAGGAACTCGTACGAGTAATCCCGGGCGGCGACCGGCGTGCCCAGCGAGACCAAAGCCGCCACTCCGCTGTCGGGGCAGGCGGCGCGTAGCCCGATGGCAGCCCCGAAGGAAAACCCGGCAAAGATGATTGGCTTGCCGAATTCCTTGCTCAACCACTCCAGCGCAACCTGCACGTCATTGACTTCGCCGCGGCCGTAGTTGTGCTTGCCTTGGCTGCCGCCAACGCCTCGAAAATTGAATCGCAACACCGAAAAGCCAAAACTATTCAACACTTTCATGGCGTGATAAACGACTTTGTTGTGCATCGTCCCGCCAAACAGCGGATGCGGGTGGGTGATAAGGCAGGCGTAAGCCGCGTCCGCCGACCCGGCGTTCAGCAACGCTTCGAGCCTGCCGACCGCGCCCGGCAGAAACAATGACCTTATGCTTGGAGATTTCATGTTGATGGTGCAGACCCCTAGAGTAAGCGCGTAGTGGACTGCTTTCCACTATTTCACAATCGAGAGCGATTTCATGTTGAATGGTGCGTCCGCTTCTTTAACCTCGGTCCTGCATTTAAGTTTTGACGAATACTTCAGCGCCTGTTTACAATACTTTTAGATGGTCGCAAATGCCGCCTGTGAGGGCGGCTACCGATACTCCTCAGTAGCTCAATGGCAGAGCATCCGGCTGTTAACCGGAGGGTTGTAGGTTCGAGTCCTACCTGAGGAGCCAATTTTTCCCCGCATAAAACCTACCTGTTTTTGATTTCTGATCCGAATTGTCCTATCATTGTACTAGCCTCCCGGACAGGAGACCCAATGGACACCATCATTTACCGTCGTCATTCGGCGGATTGCGACCAGACGGCTGACCGCTACGCACCCCGCTGCGGCTGCCCGCTTTGGTTCCAATTTAACTGGAACCGGGCTTCCACCGTGCTGGACGGCAAAAAGCTAAAACGAGGTCAGAACAAGTGGACGGCCAACACCCGGTCGTGGTCGGAAGCTCAGACCAACGCTAAAAAGTTGGAAAAGCACTTGGAAGACCTCCTCCAAGGCAAGACTGTCTGCCACGGTGTCACGGTTGAGGCCGCCATCAACGAGTGGCAGGTATTCCGTGAGAAGAACAAACTCACCAACACAAAGCCGAAGCTCATGGGACAGAAACTCATCGACTGGTGCGAGAAGAACGAGATTCTGCTTCTGACGGCAATCACGACAGACCGGGTGATGAAGTTCCGCATGTCGCTGCCGTTCCGCACAGGCGACAGTAGTAGCTTGAAGGTGCATTGGGCGGTTATCAACGGATTCTTCAACTGGGCCCACGGCATGGGATATATCGACAAGAATCCCATCCCCACATCGAGGCAAAATCCGCAGTTTGCGATTCGGTACGACACAAAGGAAGTGAAGCCGCCAACCACGCAGGAGATTGAAAAGGTTCTAACTACGGCTACCGGTCGAGTCAAGTTGCTTGCGCAACTCATGCGTGAGACGGCCATGGCTCTGGTGGACGCTCAAAAGTTCGATTCGGCGACCCTGGAAGACGAGACGTTGATTCGCAGCAACCGCCGCAAAACGCACGAGAGGTTCCGAGTTCGCATCTCGTCGTCGTTGGCGAAGCAGCTTGAGGCTCTGGGTTCCCCGGCTTTCCCCGGCACGTATCCGGAATGGCGTGAACGCCTCTACAAAGCCTTCCGTGAAGCCGGTGTGAAGATGACACCGCACGGCTTCCGTCACTTCCGCATCAGCGAGTGGCTAGCGCAAGGCGTCTCAGTCGCTGATGTGAGCAAGTGGGTCGGCACGTCAGAGAAGGAGATTCGCAAGACATACGAGCACTGGATTAAGGAAGCAGAAGACCGTTTGGACGAAGTGCAGAGGCAAGCTTGGCTGGCGCAAGGACTGGACGAGAACGGGAACCAGAGGAAACAACAATTTCACTAAAGTTCCAAAGATTTTTTATCAGAATTCGGTGTTCTGATGGTCATTTGCCGGTGTTTTTAGTAGGGAATCGTAGGAGTTTAACTCCTAAAGAAGCGGGTTATTTTGATGGTGCCAGATGCCAGACCCCCACCCGTATCCCAACAATCGCTTGTACCCCCGTTAGCGGCTCAAGGCAACATACCTTATCAAAGCTCTCTTCGTCTGGGACCCGAACGTTTTGGGGGCGCAAAAGTCGCTTCTCCAGTCGGTAGCCGGCGTCGCGGATGTCCGGGAAGCCAACCGTTGCTTCAAACATCACGGTGTCGCCCGGCTTAGCGGATTTAAAGATTTTGCCCGCGCGGTTGACCTGATTTTTCACAGGTCTGCCTGACGACAATTCGCGAATGTTCGCTAACTCAATGGATCGAACGGGCACGCCGCTGTTAGGAAAACCGGCGATAGGTTCGTGGGCGAGAATCCGGGCGCGGAATTTATATGACCTACTCATTTCGTCACCAACTCCTGAACAACTTTTCCGTCAACGATTTTCATTGTGTAGATTTCGCACGGCTCTGGTTTACGCATCAAACTTCTTGGACAGACGGCGTGACTCCAAACACTCTCGTCATCCGCTTTGACAATCAAGGCATCAATCTTAATCGGCTGTTTGCACCGTGGGCATCTGGTGGAATATTTCGCTGTGGTTCTTGCGTATTCAGACATACTTCTTCTCCTCTTCTTCAAATTTCTCTAACAATTGCATCATTCGTTCCCAAGTCTTAATGGCTGTAGGTTTCTTCTTTGGCACGAACCTATCTGGATACCGCGTGACACCTACTTCTATTGGCACAACAGCACCGATGACATTCATAGACGCGCGGATCATACACTCTCTCATCAAGCGAACCGTGCGTTCTTCATCTTCTATCTCGCAGGTTAGAAACACGGCATCGTGTAGTGGTGCGCAAACATCTAATTTCATTTCTGACATATAGGTGATAGCCAACCGCAACATCTCCGCGCCGTGGCTTTGCATAGGAAAGTTCTGGAGAGAGTTGATCAGGCTTTTCACTTTGCCGTATTCGTTGAGATGATCTTCTCTTTTCTTGCGCCCGAGTAACTGTCTCGTCCAGCCGAACTTGGTGCTGATTTTTCGCGTTGCCAGCGCTTCGTTTACAACATAGTTGATCCAGCACCAAAAGCGCGGGAACAATCTCTTGTGAAGGCGCAGCAAGGCTTTGGCTTCATCCAATGTCATCCCGCACGCTTTAGCGATGGTGTAGGCTGTCTTTCCGTAGAGAACGCCCAACGCAACCGCTTTCAGGCGATCTCGCAGGACAGCGTGCTTCAATGCTATCTCTCGCGGATATGGTGACGCGTCTGGATTCTTGGTAGCGTCTTTAGGTAACATATTTGCCAAGACACCGAAGTTGATGTAGGGATCGCCCTGTGCCAGCATCTTTTGCATCTTCTTATCGCCGGACAAATACGCCGCGATCCAAACTTCTTGCGCACTCCAATCGGCTTCAATAACACACCAGTCTTTCTCTGGCTTCACAAGATGCCTAAAGGCAGGACTTCCGCCAGCCAGAATAAATAACGAAGATGACGGCGCACAGCGTGAAGTCACTGTTCCGAAATCCCAGAAATGAACGCGCGAACGCCCGTCACTACCAACAGGAAAACCCAAACCCAACTTTGTATTATTTCTCATCATTATGAGTTCGTGTAAAGGCACGAGTTCAGGATAGGTGTCAGACATCATTTCCAGCACGTCAACGCCGCGCTTCGCTTGCTTCTTTTTCTTTATCTTCCCGCCGCCGGTCTTAGGCCAAGCAGCCAGCCAGCCGCGTTCTTCTAAATACTTCTCCCAAAGTTTCGGCGCAATGTCATAACTATCTTCATTAAATACGGGAAACTCTATCTTCGCCTGCTCGTAGATAGCATCAAGAATTTTTTCCCAATGGCCGGCAAGACGCTTTAACAAACCGGCATCAACGGGGATACCAATGTGTCGCATCCAAGCAAAACCCCGCGCGGAGTGACAGTGGTAAATATCGCTTCGCAGGTCAACAAATTTGGGAAACCTGATTGAACTTGAAGCATCCCCTGTCGACCCTGTAAACATTCTCTCCAGCAAATTCGTAGTGTCTTTCACATCGTCTTCACAATAGAGAAGTATCCCAACCTGTTCGTAGTCTTCCGAGTAGGGGAAGCCGTGTAAGATCATACCTATCATCTGATCTTTTATATCTTGCGATCTCACGCGAATACCGTAGTGGCTACACACTCCGAGTAAACCAAACATTGAATACTCGTTGTTCTTAGCCGTTTGCTTCATTGTCTTCAGCCGAAATTCTTCATTGTTGATGTGACGCCAACAGAAAAGTAAGTCAAGAATACGCGCTGGCATCTCCCAGCCGAGTTGCAAGAACGTCATCAACTCCGCTTGCGCTGAGAACGCAACGAACAGCGATTTCTCACTTAGGTCAACAGGACACGACGGATACGGTGGTTCAGGTGGAAAGAACTGGCGGATGGTGTCGCCGGTTACAGGTGAATGAAAGACCGCGCAGACGGGATGTTGAAGATCACCGTCCGCGCCGTAGAACTCGGTGTCACAGACCCAGATGTTTGTGAGTCCAGCACCGAGTGCGTTAAGGTTTGACAACAGTTCAATTGCCCAAGTCATTGCTATTGACCAAGCAACTTGCGGATGACAGTAGCATCTGGAGAGGCGATTACGAAAGCATCACCAAATACTTTGGCTAGGATTCCGTCAGGCCCGAACATATCCTGATCAGGAAACTGTGGTTGATCTTCTATCGCTTCGCTGGTGTGTGCCTTGCGGACTTTGCCCTGATTGTAACGGCGTGACCAAACTTTCTTGGCTGTCTCTACAACCTGACGATCAGACACAGACCAGTTATCCAGACTGTCTCTGATAGGCCAAAGCCCGTAGTTACCGTCCTGAGTGAGATACAGATACAGGTTCGTTTGCTTAACGAATTTCTTCAGTGATGGTTGCTTCATACACCAGCCGCGCATCATCGGTGTCAACAAGAAGTATGACTTCCCGAAGCCGTCTTCTCGCTTCACAGTTAACAGCGTGCAAAGGATGCTGTGTCGTGGATCAGTGGAGACCCTACAACTCTTCGTCCGATGGAACGCCGAGTTCAATGGTCAGGTCACTGACATCCGTCGCAGCAACGGACTCCGCCGTAAAGTTCTCCGCCGCGAACGGATCGGTTTGGGGGACAACTGGTTCAGATACTGTTGCCGGTTCTGGTGATCCGGTGAGTTCAACATCTTCTTCTTGGAACTGTGAAAGTGTACTCACGATTATTACTCCTGTACCGTGCGAACACGGCTGGCAATGGTCGCCGCGTCCAATCCGCGTGGACGGTTGAGTCCGGCGTCTTTGGCGATACGACAAACGGTTGATAGAGAGACTTGGAACTGGTCGCGAATTGAAACCAAGTTCGGTCAGGATTATTCTTGATGAAATCATCGATTGTTTGATGCGCAGATTTTGTTTTCAATTTGAACTCCTTTGTCAAACGAGAAACTCACTCAACACTTACTAATACTGAGTATTCTGAAAATCAGAAGATATTTCTAACTGTCATTTAATCGAGCCATCATACAGTTCGCATCTACGCCGCAGGTAGCTCAGTCGCGGCTGGTGACGGCAGTCAAACTTGTTAGTTTCTCGCGTCAGTCAACGTCTTCCAAATTCGGTTAAAACGTATTGCTTCGTTGTGATCTTGTCAAAGTCGTCCGTTCCATAACCGAATCTATCAGGCGCACGAGGTCGTCAATCTCAGTTTCCGTCAATCTCATGTTCTTAAATTTGTCAGTCGTCGATCTCCTGTTATTATTCAAGGTCAATGATCTGTTCAACGTTGAGAATTTGGTTGTAGCAAGTTCCGCAAAACCAGTAATCATGGAACCGGAAAATCGCCGGATAGGTCCAGGCTCATAATCATGGTCTATGTGATGTTCGAGATGCTCCTGCCTTTGGCAACACAGTGCCGT
>CAWJGD010000028.1:0-94307 GCA_963842345.1 uncultured Acidobacteriota bacterium | reverse complement strand
TTGACGCCATAGACGCGGGCAACCGCCGGGTCAGGCATGGCGTTGAACATGACGCCGATGGAACCACGAACTACCTTGTGCTCCGCTCCGATCAAATCCTTGTAGACCTTGACCACCGTATCGGAGGGCATGGCGAAGCCTACGCCCTGGTAACCCGAAGATTCCGTGTAAATAGCGGTGTTGATGCCAATCACCTGACCCGCCATATTCACCAGCGGCCCCCCCGAGTTGCCGGGGTTGATGGCGGCATCGGTCTGTATGAACGATTGGAACTGCCGCTGCGGCACGATGTTGTTGCGGCCGATGGCGGAGATGATGCCCGCCGTTACCGTCTGGTTCAAGCCGAACGGACTGCCGACGGCAAGTACCCATTCACCAACCTGCGACTGCTGGGAGTTCCCGAATTTTGCTGCCGGCAGGCTACGGCCGACTTCGATCTTGAGGACCGCGAGATCGGTTTCACGGTCGGTCCCGATGACCTTGGCGTTGTAGCTCACCGACGGCGGATCGCCCATCAGGTTGACGCGAATGCGGTCGGCCTTCTCGACCACGTGGAAGTTGGTGACGATGTAGCCATGCGGATCGACAATCACGCCCGAACCCAGCGAGCGCTGACGCATCCCCTCGGGAGGAGCATTGGGATTCTGTCCACCGAAGAAGCGGTCAAAGAAGTCCTGGAAAGGATTCTCCTCGCCACCCTGTCCGTTGTCTTGGTTGTCATCGCCTGGTGGCGGCTGGCCGCGGCGGAAGCGGCGGTGCGGGTTCTTGACCGTCGATTCGGTGTTGATGTTGACCACGGCGGGCTCGATCTGCTTTGCCACCTGGGTAAAAGAGTTCGACAGCGCCTGTGGATTGATATTAGTGACCTGTAGCGGGCTGGCGTCGGTGGAATCGACGGTCTTGCCTTTTACACCTGTGGCAACAACCGTGCCGATAAGTATCCCCAAAGCCAGCGTAACCAGGATCACCAGTGTCGAAGCATAACGATTAGTTTTCATCTTTGCGAAAGCCGCCTCCGTTCAGCGGATCGATGCACACTTGTCTTTAGCCCGGCTCATGACAGCGCAAGCATAATAGTTCCGTGCCCTATTGAGCAGATTATTCTCCAGACGTGATCCTTGGCGCGATCGGGTACCTCCCGGAGAGTACTCCCTGTATTTAGACGCGCGCACAGGCACGTTCGTTACCAAAAGAATTGTAGCCCGGCGCCGCCGCGTCTGTATCTCACCGGACCTCCTTCACCAGCTCTGCCTCCGGCTGCCGCACCTGCCCGAGCAATTCGCTGATCAGCACACCGGCGAGGATCAAGCCAGCTCCGATGGCCGCCCTCAACCCGAGCCGCTCGCCGAGCAGCAGGTACGAGGTCACCCAGGCAAAAACCGGTTCCAGCGAAAAAATCAAAGCCGTGTGCGTCGGCGGCGTGAACTGTTGCGCCCAACCCTGCACCACGAATCCGGTGCAGGTCGACACCAGCGAGGTGATCCCCAGAGCCCAAAGCACCGTTGCTGACCACACAATGCGAACCGGCTCCAGCAGCGGCGCCGAGACCAGCATCACTACGGCGCAGGTGGCGATCTCCACCACTACGATCTGGGCAAACGCATACTTCTGTGTGGCCCGCCCTAAAACGATGATTTGAAAGGCAAAAGATACGGCACAGCCGAGTGTGAGCAGGTCGCCCAGGTTGATTCCACCCAGGCCGCCACCCCCGCCCGGAACCGCCAATAGATATAACCCGAAAAAAGCCGCCGCCACTCCCGCCAGCGTCCAGCCATTCACCCTTCGCCGCCAAAAGACAGCCAGGAAGACCGGAACCAGTACGACCGCGATGCCGGTCAGAAAGGCCGACTTCGAGGGCGTGGTCAGCCGCAGCCCCAGGTTCTGGAATTGGTAGCCCGCACACAGGCAGAGCCCCACCCTAATGCCGGCGAACAGCGTCTGGCGGTTGATATGCGCCAGATGCCTGCGGAAAATCACCGCCAGAATAATAGCCGCCGTCGTGAATCGCACCGCGTTGAAGGTCAGCGGTGCGGCCTCGAGCAGGGCGTTCTTCACCAAAACAAAGGTCGAGCCCCAGACGAAGGTTATAAACACCAGCAGAATGTGAGCTTTCAGCGAGCGCGACAGGGAAAGCCTTTCCACTCGAAGATTTCAGATCGAAGGCCTGAGCCTCGTAGCCATCTTAAATCTTAGAGCCTGTTTCACAATTCGATCTTGAAGGGGCGCGGCATCAGCCGTGCTGTTTCCTGAGGCATATTCTCTGGCTTTAGCCGTCGAGGATTCGCCGTTGGCTCCAGTCCGAAATGAGTTATGAAATAGCTTGTAGGATTTATTACCAGAGCGCTTAAGTGCGGAGAATACGAAATGCTTAGGGTGGCCCACATCCGCCCGCAGTTGGCGAATGTGGGGACGATGCAGGTTGAGAAGCTATTGCACGGTCACCGGCACGTTCATCGTATGCGATGCCGTTCCGCTCGTCGCGGTCAAGGTTAGCGAGTATGTCCCTGCCGGCGTCCCTGCATCCGTGTGTCCGCCAGCTGTGCTGCTGCCGTGCTGACGCTACTTGTGCCGCTGTGTCCGCCGCAGCTCATCAGGCAAAGCGCCAGAACGAGGAGAATGAACAACGCCAGCAGACCGGAGCGACGCCGTTTGAACTTAGGGACTCCCAAGAGAATGAATCCGGCGAAGACAGTGCCCATTCCCGACGCCATCCAGCGACCAGGTCTCGCACTTGAAGCAACGGTATGGGCCGCCGGGTGGTAACCGTCAAGGTCGAGCTTGCGCCCGAGATGCCGTGACTTGAGTCGCAGTCGCCGAGCAGGAGGCCTCACTCATGCTCGATGGCACCGCGCAGGTGAACACAACCGTGCCGGCAAATCCACTCACTGAGGAGAGGGTGACGCTTGCCGTCGCTGTCTGACCGGCAGTCACGGTAACGGCCGCCGATGCAGCCGGCAGAGAAAAGTCCTGTACCGCGAGTGAGACCGTCTGCGTCGCGGAGGCGTAATCGGTCGTGTCGGTCGGCGTGAAGGTGACCGAGAGCGTTTGCGTTCCGGCTGCCGGAGTGGCCCCGCCGCCGGGTTGTAGACGAAGGTTCCCGCCACACCGCCGGAGCTGACATTGAACTGCGTGCGCAAGTGCCGTGCCCCAGGTGATTGCCGCCGGCGCGGCCCAAGTCAGGGTTGGCGTTACCTGGCTCACCGTGAGTGAGACCGTCTGCGTCACGGACGCGTAATCGGTCGTGTCGGTCGGCGTGAAGGTAGCCGTCAGCGTGTAGCTTCCGGCGGTCAGTACGCTTCCGCTGCTTACTGCGGTGGCGCTGCCGCCCGCTGGCGTGGCTGTGTAAGTGAAGCTGCCTGCAACTTATCCAACCGCCAAAGATCACAATCGGGTTTCAGTCTGCGTTGTGCTCGAAGGCGGCGCCCGTAACCAAGGGCGGCGGCATTCGCCCAAGTGAGGCCGGGTGGCGGCCAACGCCGCACAGACGTTCGCCGTCGTCTGCGCTCGCGCGCGTAATTGGCGTTGCCCGCCTGGAAGGCGGAGACCACAATCATGCTGGCGCTGGTAACGGTCAATTGCTGTCATTAGGACCGCTCAGCGTGCCGGGACCAGAAACGATGCTGAAAGATCACCGGATTGTTCGAAGCTCCACCCGTCGCGCTCAGCGTAATCGGTGTGACGCCATAGGCAACGGTTGAAGGCGGCGAAAAAGCTCATCGACTTCGGCTTCCGCGTCGTGCCGTACAGGCCACAGTGTCCGCGTCAGGCTGGCGTTCAAATTGTTATCCGTAAGCACCAGTGAAAATCGCTGTTGGGGCCGCCGTAGCCGGAACAGCGATTAGATAGGTGCAAGAGGTTCCGGCGCGATGGTGCCCGCCGAAAAGGAAGAGCTGTTGAGCTCGGGACAAGGCGCCGGCATCTCCCAGCGTGAAACCGCTGCAGATATTCTGCGTTGTTCCCGCCGAAGGAATGGGAACTGAACGCTGCGTCGCCGATATTGCTGACCGTCACTGTTGCGGCTGTCAACGTGGTCGAACCGACCAACGTCGGCGCAAAAATCAGTTGCGGTTCTGGGCGTGATCCGTTCTCAGCACCCGGTCGTTGGCGGTATCGGCGGAGGATCATCCGCCGCTTGCGTCCGTGGCCTGGAGTACTGCGGATAGGTAAAACTTCCGCCCAGCGTGATGACCGTGGCTGTCTCCGGCTGCCTGAGACTCTGCTTCACTGCACCGTTGCCGCGTCGTTGACGATGACGTTGCTGTTCTGTGTCTACTGCCACGCCGCTGGGCGCGCCGGTATCTGCTGCCCAGTATGTCGATGGTGGGCGAGGCTGGGATGACTTCTATCGCTGCTACAATTTCCTTCACCATATCATTGCTGGTGTCGGCGAACAACACATTCGCCTGTCTGATCCACTGCGATCCCCTGGGGTGCGCCGCATCCGCTGCCCAGCGTCCTGACCGTGGTCGCCAGAACATCCTTCACCGCATCGTCGCCGGTATCGCGAACGAAGACGTCCCCGCCGCCGTCGACCGCCACCCCCTTGGGCGCGCGCCGAAACCGCCGCCCACGATGTCTGCAACACCGGGAGCAGACGCGCATCCGTGCTCCCGATCTGTCCTGTACACGGTACCGTCACAATCGCCGCCAGCCGGAAGGTGTTTTACAATCTGGATCGCCCGAGACCGGCTCCCGGCACGTTCGCGCAAAGGTCAAGTCGACGGTGCAAGTTTCGTCGATGTTGTAGATGTGGCTGGTTCCATTGGTTGAGCAAGTTCCCGTTTCCGCATCGGTAAAGTTCTTGCCCATGCCCCCTGCGTTAACACCGCCGGCGGCGCAATCGTCCCCCCGAGGTGAACCTGAACTGACACGTCGACGTCGGCGGCGCCGCCGTACCAACTGAAACCGTCCCAAAATCGCCCCCCGCGTTCCCGCCAGAATCTCCTTCACCGCATTGTTGCCGGTATCGGCGACGAAGATGCCCCGCTCGCGTCTATGGCGACGCCCATGGGCGCGCCGAATCCGCTACCCACCGGGTTCAACTGACGTAGCCGCCGGCCGCCAGAAGCTCCTTCACCGCATCGTTGCCGGTATCGGCGACGAGAGGTTCCCGTATGTGTCAAACGCGAACCGACGGATCGTTGGATCCGGCTGCAATCGTAGTGAAAGCGTTGTAGTTAGGCCAAAAACCTCGAGACATCCGATGACCCGCCGACAAAGAAGTTCCCGGCGCCGTCGACCGCCGCGCCGGGGGTGAGGTTGAAGTCGTAGGGGAGTGCCCGGCCCGAGATACCGGTCCCGTTGTTCGGTACCCGAACTCGAATATTAAACATGACCAGGCAGCTAAAGAAGAAGATGAACTGGTGACGAAGATGTTGCTGTTTTTGTCGAGCGCTACGCCGCGGGGAAGCATAAGGTGTCGAAATAGGCAGGGGTGCTGGTAATACTGTGGTGTAGCCGCTATCCGCCGTATCGCTTTCACGACACCGTCCATGGTATCGGCGACGAAGACGTTCCTGATCGCGTCAGCGCCAAACTTTGGGGAGTGTTGAAGGGGTCGCCGAAGAAGCCCAGGGTGACGACCGTGTTGTAGCCGCCCGCCGCCAGAATCTCCTTGACGCACTGTTGCTGGTATCGGCGACGAAGACGTTTCCGTACTCGTCTACCGCCACGCCCCGGGGTGATTGATTGAATCCGCTCGCCAGCGTGATCGTCGAACCGCTGGTCAAATATGCCGTCTGCGCGTGCAGCGTGCCGCCGAACAGCACCGTTAAGAAAAAGAGGAACGGAACCGCATGGAGCCGCCGGTTGCGGCTGAACAACAGAGAGAACGATGGGTGCATATAGGGCCTCTATAAATTCGGTTGTGATCACCGCGGGTACAGAAACAGTTATGACGATTGGGGCCTGAACAACTTACAGCCAACCGGAGCAAATCGCTCTGCCGATTCTCTGGGGAGGTCGATAACATCACCTGTACGGATGGGCACCATGATTAGGCCGGAACTCTGCATTTGAGTCAATATCAAAATTGCAAAGCCCGTGTTTTGTGCTTACCGACTGTAGCTTTGACTCCCGTCGCAGACGAAGTGGAGTGGAGAGAAGAGATCATCTTCCAGTTATGCCGTTAAGTAGTCTGTTTGGGGCAGAGTCGTGCAGTTCGACGTTAAGGAATCGGTATGATTATTCGCCAGGCCGGCGAGGGTGAATACGGTCAGCAGAATGCGTTTGAGCGCGACGGCGCGTCGCGGCAATGAACGACTCCTGAAGCGTATGCGCCCGTGCTTCCGTGCCGGCCGCACCGATAGCCAGAGCCTATACCCAAGCGACAGCGGAATATTGGCGTCGGTGGAGGTGCAGGCACGTGCGACTTTATGCCTAACTGCGAATCGACGGCCGCAACGCTTCCAGGATGAAGGCTCCATTGCTGGGCCGGCCGCCGGACGATCACCGATGACGCGCACTCGGGATCGCACCCGGGAAGATGCTCCCACTCCATCGATGACCTCTTCCAGGATGGCCTGAAGTTGCGCCTCGATGGCAGTGATCCTGGCCGGATCGGTGGAGCGCAAATCGACCCGCATCAGCGCCGATTCCGGAATCGCGTTCACCGCCGTTCCGCCTTCGATGATGCCCACGTTCACCGTCGTCCTGGGCTTGTCGGGTAGGGCAATCCGGCTGAGCCGTTCGATCACTCTCGCCAGCAAAACGATGGGATTCGGGGTCCCGAAGTCGCTCGAGGAGTGCCCGCCCGGTCC
Source organism: uncultured Acidobacteriota bacterium (assembly GCA_963842345.1). Taxonomy (GTDB): domain Bacteria; phylum Acidobacteriota; class Terriglobia; order Terriglobales; family Acidobacteriaceae; genus CAWBRT01. Next base: position 87,549 of record CAWJGD010000028.1, on the reverse strand, counting down.
GCTGATGGAAACCTCGAAGCGGCGGCTGCCGAGCGCCTCGGTCACGATCGTGTCCGTGCCGGCGCCATCCAGGGCGAGCATGCAATTTATCTGCGTGCGCCATTGCGGATCTTCGAAGAAGTGCCGCATTCCGCGCAGGTTGCCTTCGCCCTCCTCGCCCACGTTGGCCAGAAACAACAGCGGCAGACGGGTTCTGATTCCCGCCGCCTGCATGGCTGTGGCGATTGCCAGCAGCGCCACCAGGCCGTGTATTATCGGCGATCCCGGGACCCACCAGGCGTTCGCCATCGCGGCGCACCTCCAACTGGGTTTCGGAGAACACGGTATCGACGTGGGCCGAAATCAACACATACGGCCCCTGCGCAGTGCCCGGCAGCAAGCCGATAACGTTGCAGACGGCGTCCATGTGCGCCTGCTGCAAACCACATTCGATGAACTTGCCTAGCATCCACTCGGAACGCTGCCGCTCGCGGAAGGGTGGGGCGGGAATGGCCGTCACTTCGAGCTGCCGATCGGCGATTTCGCGCTCGTGCGTCTCGAACCAGCCGAAGGCATCGTGTACGCACTTCACCCCGGCCAGCCGCGCCACTTCCTTGCGCGTCTGCCGCGCCCCGAATCCCCCGAATCCATTGACAAGATCGATTTGCTCAGTGAAAGTTCATGCGCGTCCGAAGAAGAAGAATCTGAATGGTACACGAAAGCCGCTTGCGCCCGCTAACACTTAAGGGACGGACAGCGTTACGATGGAACGTCGGGGGGGGCCCTACCCTTCCGGCGAAGCCGGAGGGTGGGGCTGTTCGTCCGCACTAGCTATGTCTTACAGCCGGGGCCACGGTTCGAAGCGTCAGGCTGCGCGTCTCTGACGCCGGCCCTCGATGGTCTCAAGGATTTCGCTCTCGCTCAGGCAGCGCTGCGAGTTCTTGGCCTTAAACAGGATGGCTTCCACAAGGTCGTCATCGGCAGCGATGCCCCGCCGCTCCAGCCAGTAGATGACATTCGACCGGCCGCTCATGGGGCCGACATCGATGATCTGCTCCAGGCCGAAACATTGTGCCGGGACGCCGCTGTAAACCGCATTCATCAGCTCCGCGTCCTGCTTGCGCCAGGCCTTGACGACCGCCGACGCATGCACTCCGGTGGCGGTGCGAAAGGCGTCTCTGCCAACCACCGGATAGTTGTGAGGAATCGGCATCTCGGTCGCCCGTGCCACCGCTTCGCAGTAAGTCTTCAAGGCTGTCAGATCCTGCGAAGCCCAGGGCTCAACGCCCATCAGCTTCAGGTTCACCAGCATCAGGTCCATCTGCGTATTGCCGACGCGTTCGCCGATGCCGATGGCGCAGCCGTGAACGCATTCGGCGCCCGCCACCAGCGCGGATATGCGTCGGCGACCGCCAGCCCGCGATCGCAGTGCCCGTGCCAGTCCAGCCGGATTGCCTGCCCCGAGGGCTTGATGACGTTCTCCACCACGAAGCGTACCAGGGCGCGAGCCCCCATCGGAGTGGCGTGCCCGCAGGTGTCCGTGAGCGTGATCGCCTTGGCACCGCAGTTGATGGCCGCAGTGTAGAGACAGCGGATCGTATCCGGATCGCAGCGCGTGGTGTCCTCGGTCACGTACATCACGTCGAGCTCAAGCATGCGGGCATACTTCACCGCGCGCTCCGTAGTGCGCAGCAGAAAGTCAGCGCTCCAGTCTTCGGTGTAACGCCGGATGGGGCTGGAGCCCAGGAACATGGCCACTTCCATCGCCACGCCGGTCTTCTGCTGGATTTCGGCAATCGGACGGATGTCGCTCTCCAGCGTGCGGGCGGCACAGTTGGGACGCAGTTTGAGCCGCGAGTTGCCAATCTCGGAGGCGATGGCAAGCGCGTCCTCGTAGGCGCGCTGGCCGGCTCCGGGCAGGCCGATGTCGGCCATGTTGATCCCCAGCACCTCCATCAGGTGGAGGATTTCCAGCTTCTCGGCAATCGAGGGATCGCGCACCGAGGGCGACTGCAACCCGTCGCGCAGGGTTCCGTCGTCGAGCAGAACCGGCCCCGCGGGCCGCAGCGATTCGGCGTAGATTTTGTTCCAATCGTAGATTAACTCGGCACAGTTCAACGCAGCAGTCCTCAACGGCCCGCCAGAGTCACCGGACCGCATCTAGACCAGATGCGAGAAACGGGAAAAGAGCCGCTTGCCTCTGAACTTTCTTGTCTTCCGGTGGGTGGCCCATTCAAGCCTTCTGTTGGCTTGAGTGGGGCAGTTCTTGGTGGTGGCCCATTCAAGCTTCTTTTGCTTGAGTGGGGCAGTTCTCTCGTGGGTGGCCCATTCAAGCTTCTTTTGCTTGAGTGGGGCAGTTCTCTGCTGGGTGGCCCATTCAAGCTTCTTTTGCTTGAGTGGGGCAGTTCTCTGCTGGGGTGGCCCATTCAAGCTTCTTTTGCTTGAGTGGGGCAGTTCTCTGGGCTAAGCTGGCGACGTGCCTTGGGGGCTGAAGTGCTTTCACGAATCCGGGCAGACTCACTTTGTGACGTTCGGCTGCTATCATCGCCGACCGTCGTTCACCGCGGCGTCGGCGAAGTGTGCCTTCGAGGCCGCGCTGGAACGCGTTCGGCGCAGTTTCGGCCTTCGCGTCTACGGCTATGTTGTGATGCCGGAGCATGTTCATCTGCTGATCGGCGAATCGTCACGTGCGACGCTCGCGGAAGCGCTCAAGTCGCTGAAGCAAGGTGTGTCGCGGCGATTGATCGGCGATGCCGAGCACTTCTGGCAAAAGCGGTACCACGATTTCAACATTCGCAATGATCGGCAGTTCGTCGAAAGCTTCGCTACATCAACCAGAATCCGGTGAATCGTGGCTTGTGTGAGCGCGCGGAAGACTTGGGAGCGGATCAGCTTTCGCTATTACGCGGGAGGCTGCGGAGGCCGAGCGGAAATTGAATCCGAGTGGCCTGCAAGAAAGCGCGAACGAGCGACTGGATGGCTCTGCCCAGCAGTGGCACTGCCCCACTCAAGGCAACCGAAGGCTTGACGGGCCACGAGCCAGCCGGCCTCGTCAAAACTAGTCGGACGCGGATGCGGCTGCTCCAAAGAGCGCAGATGGAAATTTCTCGCTTCTATATGTTCGGTCACGGCGAGAGCTTTTTGTTCACGAAGCGCCAATGATTCTCGGTATTCCTTGGCTTCAGGAATCTGATGAACTCAGCGCTCAGACCCTTTTGCTTGACAATGCTTCGATTTCATCAAGTTCAACGCGTCGATAGAATCCCGCCTAGAATTGATGAGATTGATCCGGCGCTCCTCGAACAACTGATGGAGTGCAGTTTCCAACTCAGGGGCATTATCAGAGTAGAGCATAGTGTCAAGTCGAATGGGAACGGAACGACGCATCGTCAAGTTCATCTATGCGTTCCGTCGGCTCGAGGCGTCGGGTTATCCCAATCTTGAAGATGTGTCCTCCAAAAGAGCCAATGTTGCAATTACATAAACAAAGCCAGATTTTGTGAGTTGTGCGCGAGAGACAGCACGCTCCTTCGCTTTTTTCGCCTGATCCAACTCGGCCTCGAACGAGTTGATCCGGTCTGTCAATTTCGTCAACTGCGCGCCTGTAGCACGCAACGCCTCTTCTCGGGCTTTGGACAACAACTTCTGGTAATGGGCCTCTTCGCGTTCCAGCGTCTTCGCGAGCTTTGTCCATTTCCTTCTGGGGCCTTCTCTTCTTCCCGAATCTGCTCTCGAATTCTCTTCTGTTCTTCCGGTTCATCGTGTTTTTTCTGCTCATACTCGAAGTTAGCCGCAACTCGTCGAGCTTGAGGTTGACATATTCTGGAGTCACCGACATCTGCATTACGCTGCCCAACTTATTCAGCGCCTCGAACGATTTGCGGACCCGCTCTCTACTTTGGTAATGTTGTTCCATGATACGTTTGCAACGGCAGCTCCACACTCACCATTAAACTCTCGAAGCAATAGTTTCGTGTACTGCTTCGTCATCCGTTCTTCCTTCGGTCTTGCTGTTGCTTACCGTCCAGTTGTGACTGATAAGACCAAAGCTTTCGCCATCCTGATAAATAGGCGTTCTTGATCGCGCAATTTTTCAAGCGCAGTCTTGTACTCCTCTGATGTCTGAAAACCAAAATGTGGCTTGTAAACGCCAAAGGAGATGTCTTCCAAATTCTCTTCAAGCAGCGACACTTCTTTCGTCAGCTCGATGTACTTAGAAAGAGCCGCTTCGTACTCCTTGCCAAGCTGGACACGCTTTTGTTCTTCCTTGGAAACGAGTTCACGTTGTACCCGTTGCACTTGCTCAAGCGTTTTCTTGGCTGCGGCAACCTCGGTTTCAACGTTTAGAATGCCGGCGAAGCGAACACGGAGATCACTGTTCTCTCGCATGTTGCGCCACAGCAGAAAAGCAAGGATGAACACAACGGCAGTCAATATGGCGGGGAATCGCGACCTGCATCGTAGGCACCTCTTAACCACCCGAATCGTCTATGTGCTACTGATTACGTAGAGGGTCGCAGTGTACTAACAGCCCGTTTTGCTTAACTGGAATCGGCCCATTTGTGGCGAACTGGCGGGTGGCCCATCCTACCCCGGCTTTGGGTAAGGTGGGGCAGTTCTTCGGTCCTCGGTGCGGAGTCAGTTCCTGTCGTACCGCCGCCGATTCGGAAACCGACCTCGCCAGACTCACGGATTGGGGAAGAGAAATCGCCTCACGCTCCGCCCGGAAACTGATCCAACACGAAAACCCAGCCATCAGGCGATGGCCGGGCTGGAATTTCATCATAACTTGTCAGACAAGCAGCCAGGGCGAGCATCCCTTGCGCATTATCGGACGCAAGATCGTTATCGGACACTGAACGGCTGCGCAATCGGTGGTTTTTAAGCGTTTTTTTCGGTCCTTTTCGGTGGGTTTTTCGTCCTTCGCCGTGGGCTTCTTATCTTTGTGCGGCGGTGGGTGTGCGGCGGGTTTCGCCGTCCTGGCGCTGGTCGACGGTGAAGCGGCGATCCTCGTAGCCAAGGCGCTCGATTGCGATCTCGACATCGCGTTCACGGACCAGGCGTTCGAATTTTTCTCCCCACTCGATCAGCAGGATATTGCCTTCCTCGCGGATGAGGTCGTCGAGGCCGAGCGTCTCCAGTTCGCGCAGGGTTTCAATGCGGTAGAGATCGATGTGAAACAGGTTGCGCTCGCGACCGCGGTACTCGTGGACAAGAGTAAAGGTTGGACTGGTAACGTCTTCCTGCTCGGCGGCCTCGAAGGCTTCGGCGATTCCCTTCACCACGGTGGTTTTGCCGGTTCCAAGATCGCCGCGCAGCAGCACGATTCTGGAGTCGCGCAACAGCGGAGCGAGTTTGCGGCCCAGCTCAATCGTCTCTTCCGCCGAATGTGTCAGAAATTGCTTTCGCATCCTGCCGACTCGCAGCTCCCTAGATGTAGTTCCGCCGAAGGTGCAGCCCCGCTATTACTGGAGGAATGCATAGACCCTCACGTCGCACCGCCGACAACGGGCGGCGCTCCTCAGGGTGACACGCTCAACGGTCTGCGACTATGCTCCCGATTCAACCGCCGAAAAACTTGTGCATATCTTATGAGATGCGCATCAGCTTCTGGCGTGACCAGGCAATCGTGCGCCGCATCGCTTCCGGCAAGGTATGCAGCAGGTCGGTGGCGATCAGCGCCAGCTCGCCCAATTGGTCGCGCGCCACATCGCCGGCCATGCCATGCAGATACACCGCGGCGCAGACCGCCAGTTCGGGGCGCTCGGGAAACTGCGCCAACAATCCGGCGACCATGCCGGTGAGGACATCGCCGGTGCCCCCGGTTGCCATGCCGGCATTGCCGGTAGGATTGATCCAGGCCTCGCCGTTCGGCAAAGCCACGATGCTCCTGTGTCCTTTGAGAACCAGGATGCAGGCATGCTCGCGACGAAGCGGCGCGCCACGCCCAGCCGGTCGGCCTGCACTTGGCTCACCGATGTCCCCGTCAGTCTGGCCATCTCGCCGGGATGCGGCGTCAGAACCAAGGTTCGTTTCTCGCCGCTCAACATCTTCGCCAAGCCCTCGAATGCGTTCAGGCCATCGGCGTCGATCACGGTGGGCACGGTGGTGCTCAGTGCGACATCGCGCACCAGTTCGCTGGTCTCGATGTGGCGGCCGAGACCTGGACCGATGACGATCACCGTCTTGGCTTTCATCACCTCCGGCAAATCGCCCAAAGCAAGCCGTCCGAGAGCGCCGCTTGCGGTTTCAGACAACGGTTCGGTCATCAGCTCCGGCGCGTGGCCGGCCACCAGCGGCAAGGCCGAACGGGCCGTGGCCACCGTCACCAGCCCGGCTCCGGCGCGCAACGCCGCCATGCCAGCCATGGCGGGCGCGCCAGACTTTCCCAGGGAACCGCCGATCACCAGCACGTGACCAAAGCGGCCTTTGTTGGCATCGGGAGCGCGCGGAGCAAGCAGCGGAGCCACATCCTGGGCGGTGATGGCGAACAAATTCAGGGCGGATGCGATTGCCTCCGGGGGCGAACCGATGGGAGCCACTACGACAGGACCCGGCGAGAGGTTTCCGAAGAGATGCGCGGGCCGGGGAGCGGTGAAGGTCGCAACCGCGTCCGCCCGGGCAATGGTGCCAGCCTGCGCCGTAAGCGCGTCGGCATCGGCGCCGGAGGGAATGTCCACGGCCAACACTTTGGCGGAAGCGCCATTGATCGCCTCGATTGCCTTGGCGTAAAGCCCGGACACCGGCGGATGAAAACCGGTTCCGAGAATCGCATCGACAATCAGCTCGGCATTGCCCAGACCGCGCGAAAGTTCGTTGGCGAGTTCCTGCTCGTTGCGGATGACGACCGCACGCAAAGGCAGCCGGGCGAACATTTTGGCGGCATCGCCGCGCAATTCAGCCGGGTCGGCGAGCAGCAGCACCTCGACCACTTTGCCGGCCTGGTGGAGTTTGCGGGCGGCGACGAATCCGTCTCCGCCATTGTTCCCTTTTCCGCAAACGATGGCGATTCGCGAGGCCTCGGCGAAGTGCTCGCGCACAAAACTTGCGACCGCTGAGCCGGCATTTTCCATCAGCGTCAGCGAATGCACGCCGAAGCGTTCGGTGGTTAGCCGGTCGATTTCCCGCATCTCCGCCGCGGTGTGCGTGATCTTCATGCGCGTGCCCCCGCCAAGCTCAGCACCTCGCGGAGTTTGGCCGGATCTCCCATGACCACCAGAAAGTCGCCCGCCAGGATCGGGTCGGTCGATTTGGGATTGAATTGCATTTTTTGGCCCTCGCGCTTGATGGCCAGAACGATGATTCCGAAATCCTGCCGCAACTTTGAGGTATGAACCGTCTTGCCGACAAAAGCGCTGCCCTCGCCCACGCGAACCTCTTCGATATCGAGGCCCAACTCTTCTTCCTGAATCATGGCCAGCTTCATGAAGTCCAGCACGTTGGGACGAAGGAACGAGTGCGCAATGCGGTAGCCGATAAATGCGTAGGGAGAAACGACCTCGTCGGCCCCAGCCGAGCGCAGGTGCTTCTCGGCGTGTTCCTCGCTGGCACGGGCAATGATCTTCAACTTGGAGTTCAAGCTGCGCGCCGCCAGCACGATGTAGGTATTGGCGGCGTCGGTGGTGGTTGCCGCCACCAGGCCGGCGGCGTGCTCAATTCCTGCCTGCCGCAGCACGCTTTCACGCGAGGCGTCGCCGGCAAGCATCAGGAACTCGTCGCGATAATGATCGGCTTTCTCTTGGTCGCTTTCGATCATGACGAAAGGAACGGGACGCCGCGCCAGTTCGCGCGCCACGCTCCGCCCGACGCGGCCCGCACCGCAGATTATGTAATGATCCTTCAGACGGCTGATGTCGCGCTCCATTTTTCGCCTGCCGAGCAGTTCTCTGAACTCGAATTCTAGCAAAGCCTGGGTCACCGCCCCGAGCAGCAGAAAGACCAGTCCCACACCAATAATAATGAGAAAGCAGTTGAACACACGGCCGGCGTGCGAGGCCGGTCCCTGGTAGCCGATGGTGGTGAAGGTGGTGAGCACCAGGTAGAAGGAATCGAACAGGGATGCGCCCTCAAGGACGTGAAAGCCGAGGGTTCCGATGCACATGACAACGGCGATGGCCGCAGCCAGAACCACGATCTTGCGCCGAGCCCTCATGCTTCCCCCTCTGGACCGGCGTAGCGCCTGATCCGAGAAGCGGATTTTACACCCACTGCGGCGTGTTAACACTGATAGGACGAGCAGGGGTAGTGGGTCGGTTTCCAAATAGCCCGCTACCCAGACCCAACTCTGCACCGGGAACCAACGAACTGCCCCACCGACCCCAAGAGCGGGGCAGGTTGGCCACCCTGCCGATTTTTCGCCAAGCGCTTTGTCAGACGCATCTGTTGCATAACGCATCATCTAATTTTGCCCTCAATCACAAGCTGTTATGACTACAGTCACGGTTATGGCAACAAGGGGAGTTATATAGATAGGCACGGTTCGCGGGAGAGCAATCGACCGCTTATTGTGCCCGGAAGTGGAAAAGTTTAATACCGTCCCAACGGGTGCGGATGGTCCCGAGACTCTGTTCGGAGTGAGTTCGCCGGTGAGGGGATTCACGGTGGAAGGGGATCAGATGTTCGGCCTTATTCTTATTGGCTGCTGGATGGTCCTGCTCATCGCGGCTGCGTTTATTATCAGCAGGTATCGACGGCAGCGGTTAAGAACGGTAGACGAGCGAGCCCGGGAACTGGGCTTTGCGTTCGACGATAATGGCAGCCCCTTCGAGGGATCGGAGGTTCGCGGACTCTCGGTTTTGCGGTGCGATCCCTCCGCCATCGTCAGCCGGATGATGACCGGCAAGATCGGCGACAGCCCCGCAGTCATTTTCAACCTGATTTGCTATGGCCAGCACTGCCAATCGGTGAACGCTGTCACCATTGCGGCGTTTCGATCTCCCGCGGGACGGCTCCCACTGTTCCGGATTGGCGGGAAAGACGTACTACAAGGCCTGAAGACGCGCATCGCCGGCCAGGACGCGAACGGCGAGACGGAATGTGCGTTCGGCAAACGCTGCGTGCTGCAGTGCGCGGCAAAAGACAGAGCCGGTGACTTTCTGACGCCCCGCAAGCTCTCGGAACTTGAAGGATATGCCAAGAACCTCTGCATTGAATCGAGCGCGGATTGGGTCTTCGCCTACCGTCCGTGCACTCGCCTGAAGCTTGAGGCATGGCCCGAGTTCATACGGGAGGCAAGCGCGATTGCCGGCGTCTTGTTTGGCGCGGGCTCCCAGAGTCCAATGCAAAAGGCTCATGCGGTCGCCGCCGGAGCGAGATAGCTCGGCGCGCCGCTGATACAGTCCAAGAAACTACCCCGCGTCAGTCCAAAAGCGGGACGGGACATCCGGTGGGGCACCCTGGCTCGCATCCTAAGTTGTGTCACCAATTTTTGAGAGACTCTAGTCTAGCGCGTGGTTGCCGCGCGCGATTTTGCTTTCAGGCTGCGCTTACGCCTGACCCACAAGCACGCCAAGCACCGCCATCACTAACAGCAGTGCCGCATAACCAAATTGCGGGTGCATTCGCATAAAACCCCAGATGTAGGCGAGGCTCACGCCGAAAAGAATCGTCGCGAGCATGATCTTTAGATAGACCGCCGGAATGAAACGCTGGGTTCGTGCGCCCAAGTACATGCCGGCAATTCCGCCGATGCCGAAGCGGATGCCCAGAGCCCAGTCCGGGGCCACCAGCATTCCGTGCGCCTGGTAGAAAGGCGCGACCGATTGATAGAAACCTACCCCGACCAGCGAAGTGGCGAAGGTGCCCATCAGAGTTGCGCCAGCGATGGTATGCACGGGCAGACCATAAATGGCGACGAAGAACGGAGCGATGATCGCGCCTCCGCCGATGCCGTAGATCCCGCCAATTAAGCCGACAACCAGACTGAGCATGAAAATGCCGCCCGGGCTGCACTGGTATTGGTGCTGACGGAATTCGAACACCAATTCGCGGGCGGTGAACTTCAACAGGCGGACGCGCGATTCACCTTGAGCGAGGGGAGCCTCGACTTTTTTGCGCGACTTCAATATGTCTCCCATCATGCGCACGCCGACCCACAGCAACACGCAACCGGCAAACGCCTTGAATCGTTCGGCGTCGGCCAATACGGAAAGGCGGATGAATCCGCCGGCGATAACGCCTGGGGCTGTGCCGGCGACCACGATCAACGCCAAGGGCCAGAGGATGCGCTTCTCCCTCCAGTAGCGGTATACGCCCGCGGGAATCGCGATCAGGTTAAACACTAAATTGGTGGCGCTCACGGCCGGGCCGGTGAGACCCAGGAAACTGATCTGGATTGGCAGCAGCAGGAATGCGCCCGAGATCCCGACCATGGAGGTGAAGAAAGAGATGACAAAAGCAGCGACCGGAGGCAACCACCATTGTGCGTCCATATCTTCCTCCATCAGCGTCTCGGAAAGGACGATAAGCTTAACCCTAATCACGCACGCGCACGCGTGATAGTGATCACCTTCATAGTGTGATGTGACTCAGCTCACCGAACAAGTTGATCAATAGGGCCATGATGTCACCACGGTCAACTTGAAGCTGCCGGAGGTTGGATGTCCGTATTCCGCGGGCACGTTCCGAAGTCCTCCCGGCGCGGAGTACGCATCAGCGGTTCTCTGCCCGGCGCCGATTCCGCCTTTCTTTCTCGGGGGTGGTATGAATCGGCGTTCCCGGAACAGAGCGACGGCGACCCCGCAAGGCCGCCTCCTTGATCGTATCGCACATCATCCACCCCTCTCCGGATGTCCGGGTTCACGGCATAAATGGCGGCAGGGTTTCTTTCTTGTCTCTTTATCTTATTGCTGTTCGGCCGCCGGTAGTGGGCACGCTGCATGCCTCGGGCAATACGGACTTTGAAAAAAAACAACGAGGCTCGACTCTATTCGGCCGGTCTAAATCAGGGCTTCATCAATCAAACGATGGCCTGGAGGTGATTAGTGCCAAGTTATGTAATTCCTGATAAATGTGACGGGTGCAAAGCACTGGACAAAACTGCCTGCCAGTACATTTGTCCCAATGACCTCATGGTTCTTGATAAAGAAAAAATGAAGGCGTATAACCGCAGTCCCGAACTGTGCTGGGAATGCTACAACTGCGTCAAGATCTGCCCGACACAGGCGGTAGAAGTTCGCGGCTACGCGGACTTTGTTCCTCTCGGCGCTTCCGCGACGCCACTGCGCTCCACGGACTCCATCATGTGGACGGTGAAATTCCGCAACGGGAACCTGAAACGCTTTAAGTTCCCCATCCGCACGACGCCCGAGGGCACTGCCGTGCCAAACGGCGGGTACAAGACTCACACAGATCTCAAGAGCTCCGCGCTCTGTACCGAGCCGGAGGCCCTGGGATTGCCTGCGGTCTTCACCCTGAAGGGAGGCGCCAATGCCTAAGTTTGAGACTGTCATCGTCGAAACCGATCTTCTTATCGTGGGCGGCGGCATGGCCGCTTGCGGAGCAGCCGTTGAAGCGGCTTACTGGGCCAAGGCGAACGGGTTAAAGGTCACGCTGGTCGACAAGGCCGCGGTGGACCGCTCCGGCGCCGTATCCCAGGGCCTCTCGGCCATCAACCAATACGTCGGCCTGCGGGACGGCGCCAACACCATCAAGGACTATGTGGACTACGTCCGCAACGACTTGATGGGCGTCACGCGCGAAGACCTGGTGGCCAACATTGCCCGTCACGTTGACTCGACCGTGCACCTGTTCGAAAAATGGGGCCTGCCGATCTGGAAAGACGAGAAGGGCGCCTACGTTCATGAGGGCCGCTGGCAGCTCATGATCAACGGCGAGTCCTACAAGGTCGTGGTGGCGGAAGCCGCCAAGAACGCTCTGCTGAAGACTGGCGTTGGAGAAATCTTCGAGCGCGTCTTCATCACCGGTCCGTTGATGGATGGCGACCGTTGCGCGGGCGCAATCGGGTTCTCGGTGCGCGAGAACAAAGTGTACGTCTTCAAGTCCAAAGCCACGCTGGTGGCCATGGGCGGCGCCGTGCACGTGTTCAAGCCGCGGAGCTCGGGCGAGGGCTTCGGCCGCGCCTGGTATCCGCCGTTCAACACCGGCTCATCGGCTTATTTCACGCTGAAGGCCGGCGCGGAAATGACTTGCCAGGAAGTTCGTTTCATCCCGGTGCGCTTCAAGGATGCATACGGTCCGGTAGGCGCATGGTTCCTGCTGTTCAAGTCGCGCGCGACCAATGCCATGGGCGGCAACTACATGATCGAGCGCAAGGACGAGTTGCAGAAGTGGGGACCCTACGGACGAGTAAAGCCCGTCCCGGCGAACCTGCGCAACTACCTCGGAATGCTCGACATCGCTGAGGGCAAGGGCCCGCTGTCGATGCGCACCGAGGAAGCCATGGCGGCCATCGCCGAGCAGTACAAGGGCGATCCCAAGGCTTACGCGAAGAAGATGAAAGAGTTGGAATCAGAGGCTTGGGAAGACTTCCTGGATATGACGATTTCACAGGCTCTGTTGTGGGCTGGAACCAATGTGCAGCCGGAACAGAAATCCTCCGAAATCGCCCCCTCTGAGCCGCTCTTTATCGGTTCGCACTCCGGCGCTACCGGCGCCTGGGTCAGCGGTCCCGAGGACCTCCAGACTGCCGAGACCAAGTCTCAGTACTTCTGGGGCTACGCGAATATGTCAACTGTGAAGGGCCTGTTCTGTGCGGGCGATGCTTCCGGCGCTTCGAGCCATAAGTTCTCATCCGGCTCGCATGCTGAAGGCCGCATCGCTGCCAAGTCCGCGATTAAGTTCATCGTGGAAAACAACGCCGCGCCCAAGGTGGATCAGGCCGCGTTAGACGCGCAGATCAAGGAAATGATGAAGCCGATGGAGACTTTCGAGCAATTCCAGAAGGCGACATCGGATGCGGAAGTCAACCCCAACTACATTAAGCCGCGCATGTTCATGATGCGTCTGCAGAAGATTATGGACGAGTATGCGGGCGGCGTTTCGGCGCAGTTCACCACCAACAAACCTTCTCTCGAGCGGGCGTTGGAGCTGCTGGTTTTCCTGAAGGAAGACTCCGACAAACTAGCGGCAGGGGATTTGAACGAGCTGATGCGGTGCTGGGAGAACATTCACCGTATGTGGCAGGCCGAAGCCCACGTGCACACCGTGTTGTTCCGCGAGGAGACGCGTTGGCCAGGCTACTACTTCCGGGCCGACACACCGAAGCTGGACGACGAAAAGTGGCATGTCTTCGCTAACTGCCGGTGCGATCCGAAGAGCGGAAAGTGGGAAGTGTTTACAAAGCCCATAATCCGGATTTTCGAAGACAAAGCCGCGACGGCTGGAGCTGACTAGTATCAAAGGGCGGGGCTCTGCTCGCAGGTCCGCCGGACCCCGGTTTTTGCCGCAATCCATCGCGTTTGCAAAGAGGTCTCTTGGATGTTGAACGAACCCCGTTGCCCCGACTGTAACGAACCATTGACAAAGTGGGAGAATCCGGAGTTGAACTCCTGGAGCAGCGAATACCAATACGTCTGCTTCAACGATGAGTGTCCCTACTTTGTACGCGGCTGGAATTGGATGCGGGAGCAATTCAATGCGAACGCTTCTTACCGTTACCGCTTCGATCCGGCCACGGGAGAGCGCGGCCCGCTGCCCGTGTGGTCCAAGAACGCGTTGCGCACCAGTATTCTCACGACTGAATAAGAATTAAGGAGGCCCTGCTATGGCTGAGGCTGAATCCCCTGAATTAAATGTTGTCGAAAACACGCCTCGGCTGGGCCCCGACGACCGATTTACATTCCATTGCGATCCGGATATCGATTGCTTCGGGCATTGCTGCCAGGACGTTTCCATCCTGCTGACCCCCTACGACGTGCTGCGCATGAAAAAGGCGCTGCGGATCACATTCCTCCGAGTTCATGGAGAAATACACCTCGATTGCATACTCCGCGGAGAAGCGGGTGCCGGTGGTGTTTCTCAAGATGAACGAAGGCGACAAGAAGTGCCAGTTTATCAGTGAAAAAGGCTGCGGGGTTTACGCCAACCGTCCCTGGGCATGCCGGATGTATCCGCTGGGAATGGCTGAACGCGGGACTTCGCAGGCGGCCGCCGAGCGATTCTACTTTGTGGTGAAAGAAGAGTTGTGCCACGGTCACGGCAAGGGCCGTGAATGCGCGGTTCGCGATTTCATCGACGGCCAGGGAGTCGAGCCCTACGACGTGATGCAGTCCCCTTTCCGCCGGCTGCTGGCGTTGGCCGCGGAGCAGAAGGAAGCGCTAACGACCGACCAATGCGCCATGTATTACATGGCGCTCTACGATGTCGACCGCTTTCGACGCTTTGTCTTTGAAACTCGCTTCCTCAACATGTTTGACCTGGACGAAGCGCGGGTAGATGCGCTCCGGACGCGACGACGAAGAACTGATGGAGATGGCGGTCGAGTGGCTTGCCTTCAGCCTGTTCCAACAAAACACCGATGCGGATGAACAAATCCGCAGCCCAGCAACGGCGAGTCACTGGGCCCGCAGCAAGCGGCAACGAAGCCTCGCCAGCCTAAACCATGATGCCTACTACGGAAACCGCGAACGGAAACAGCAAAGCCCTCCTCGTGATCGGCGGCGGCATCGCGGGACTGACTGCGGCGCTCGATGCAGCCGAGGCAGGACTCGATGTCATCCTGATTGAGAAATCACCTTACTCTCGGCGGCCGTGTGGCCGGATTCCACAACTATTTCCCCAAGCTCTGCCCACCCTCGTGCGGACTGGAAATCAACTTCAGGCGTCTGCGGAACAACCCGCGGATTACTGTCCTGACGCTGGCGGAGTTGGAAAAGCTGGAAGGCTCGCCGGGGCAATACGACGCGGTGATCAAGATCGCGCCGCGCTACGTGAGCTCGGCTTGCACATTGTGCGGCGACTGCTTTGACGTCTGCCATTCCGAAATTGCCGATCCGCTGGAGTTCGGATTCATGCAAGACGAAGGCGGTGCACGCGCGCCGGTTGGCCGCGTTTCCCGCAACGTATGTGGTGGATCGCGCCGCTTGCGCCACCGACTGCCACGCCTGCGTGGATGCATGCAAGTATGGGGCAATCGACCTTGCCCAGAGCGCCGAGCGCAAGACTTTTCGCGTCGGCTCGGTGATCCTGGCGACGGGGTGGAAACCGTATGACGCGGCCAAGCTCGACAATCTCGGCTACGGCAAGAGCGCCAATGTCGTCACCAATGTAATGCTGGAGCGGCTGGCGGCAATGGATGGTCCGACCGGCGGAAAGTTGCTGCGTCCCTCCGACGGCAAAGCGCCAAAATCGGTGGCCTTCGTGCAGTGCGCCGGTTCGCGCGACGAGAACCACCTGCCCTACTGCTCGACGGTGTGTTGCCTGGCTTCCCTGAAGCAGACCACCTACGTTCGCAAGCTCTACCCGGAAGCCAAGGTCACGATTTTCTACATCGATGTCAGGACGCCCGGACAATTGCAGGAGTTCGCTGCCAAGGTGCGCTCCGACGAAGCGGTGGAACTGGTCAAAGGAAAGGTGGCCAAGGTCGAAGAGGACGCGCAGACCAAGGATCTGCGAGTCACGGTGGAGGATGTGCTCGGCGGCAAGAAGATGACGCGGAGCTTCGAGCTGGTAGTGCTGGCCACCGGGATAGTGCCCCAGACCGCCGGACTGCCCGCGGATTTCAAGCTGGATGAGTTCGGCTTCGTGATGAATGGCTCGCCCGGACTGTTTGGCGCCGGCTGCGCCAAACGGCCGGCGGAAGTCTCCGCCACCGTCCGCGACGCGACCGGGGCGGCGCTGAAGGCGCTTCAGATCGCAAGGGGGGCCGCGCACAATGGATAAGAAACTAGGACTCTACATTTGCAGCGGTTGTTCGATCAGCGACTCGGTGGATGTGGACAAGCTGGCGATCATGGCGCAGAAAGAGTACAAGCCGGCGGTGTGCCAGACCCACACATTTCTCTGCGGCGATGAGGGCGTGGCGATTATCCGCCGCGACGTCGAGCGCGAGAAGGTCGATGCGGTCGTGATCGCCGCGTGCTCGCCGCGCGCAAAAGCCGAGAGCTTCTCATTCGATCCCCGGATGGTGCTCGAGCGCGTCAATCTGCGCGAACAGGTTGCCTGGTGTCACGAAGCGAAGCACGAGGATACACAGGCGCTGGCCGAAGACTACATTCGGATGGGCCTGGTGAAGGCCGGCAAGATGGAAGCGCTGGAGCCGTTGCCGGAAGACACCATTTCCCGGACCGTGCTGGTCGTGGGCGGCGGCATCGCTGGCGTCACCGCGGCGCTGGATTCGGCCGCTGCCGGATACGACGTTGTGCTCGTCGAAAAACAGCCGCAGTTGGGCGGATTCATGAAAGGCCTCAAGAAGGCTTTCCCGACGCGCGCCCCTTATACGGAAGCATCCGCCGACGGGCTCACGAGCAAGCTCCAGGCGGTGGTCTCGAACCCGCGCGTAAAAGTGCTCTGCTCGACCAGGATCGTGAAGACGGAGGGCCAGCCCGGAATGTTCGACGTGACGATGGAGGGACCGTCGGGAACGTCGGTTCACCGCGTGGGCGCGATCGTCATGGCGACCGGCTGGCAGCCGTACGATGCGGCCAAACTGGGAGCGCTCGGATACGGATTGCCGAACGTGATCACGAATGTCGAGCTGGAGCAGATGGCGGCACGCGGGCAAATCACGCGGCCATCGGATGGCAAGCAGGCTAAGCGCGTGCTGTTTTTGCAGTGCGCCGGCTCGCGCGAGCAGGATCACCTGGCCTACTGTTCCTCGGTTTGCTGCATGACAACCCTGAAGCAGACCGAATACATCCGCGAGCAGGACTCGCAAGCCGAGGTCTACGTCATTTACCGCGACATCGTTACCCCGGGACCTTACGAGAAGTATTACCGGAAGGTTCAGGATCACCCGCTTGAATTTCTTCATGAAGGGCAAGGTGACCCAGGTTGCGGCGGCAGCGGATGGCCGGGTGCAGGTAAGCCTCGACAGTGAATTGCTGGGCGCGCCGATGCAGGTGACGGTCGACTTAGTGGTGCTGGCAACCGGCATGGTGCCAAACTCCGCCGATGGTCCGGCAATCCGCGCCTTACGTGACGCCACTGCCAAGCTGGCCCGCAATGAGTCCGAGACGCAGTGCAAGGATGCGGAGGCGGTCATCGCGCAGATGAAACCGCACGAGGGAACGGAGATCCTGAATCTCAACTACCGGCAGGGTCCCGATCTGCCCGTGCTGCAAGGTGGATTCCCCGATTCCAAATTTGTCTGCTTCCCTTACGAGAGCATGCGGACAGGCATCTACGCGGCGGGAGCGGTGCGCGCGCCGATGGACGCGGCGCTAACGGAAGAGGACGCCGGCGGAGCGGTGATGAAGGCGATTCAGTGCATCGAGCTGGCAAGCCACGGCCAGGCAGTGCATCCGCGTACGGGCGATCTCTCCTACCCCAGCTTCAACCTGCAACGCTGCACGCAATGCAAACGCTGCACCGAGGAATGCCCGTTCGGTTCGCTCGATGAAGACGAAAAGGGCACGCCGAAATTCAACCCGTACCGCTGCCGGCGCTGCGGAATCTGCATGGGCGCCTGCCCGGAGCGGATCGTTTCCTTCAAGAATTACTCGGTGGACATGATTGCCAGCATGGTGAAGGCGATCGAAGTCCCCGACGAATTCGAAGAAAAGCCGCGCATCCTGGTGCTGGCGTGCGAGAACGACGCGTATCCCGCGCTCGACATGGCCGGCCAGGCCCGCCAGCAGTACGACGCGTCTGTGCGCATTATCCCGCTGCGCTGCCTGGGCTCGATGAATATCGTGTGGATCGCCGACGCGCTGTCACGCGGCATCGACGGCGTGCTGCTGCTCGGATGCAGGTTTGGCGACGACTATGAGTGCCACTACATGCGCGGCAGCGAACTGGCAAACCGCCGCCTGGAAAACGTGAAGGAGACCTTGCAGCGGCTGCAACTGGAATCCGAGCGCATTCACCTGACACAACTCGGCATGGACGACTACGGCCGCCTGCCGGACATCATCAACGAATTTGCGGCTCGTATTCGCGAGATTGGACCGAATCCATACAAGGGCTTTTAGCCATGGGAAACCCGA
Source organism: uncultured Acidobacteriota bacterium (assembly GCA_963842345.1). Classification (GTDB taxonomy): domain Bacteria; phylum Acidobacteriota; class Terriglobia; order Terriglobales; family Acidobacteriaceae; genus CAWBRT01. The sequence goes on along the minus strand of CAWJGD010000028.1, from coordinate 69,466 downwards.
TCCTGGTCGAACCCGATACTGAATTAATCCACGACGTGATGGAGGCGGGCGGAGGCGACCTGAAGAAGTGTTTTCAGTGCGCGACGTGCGCTGCCACCTGTTCGCTCTCGTCCGATGAGGGCACCTTTCCACGCAAACAGATGCTGCTGGCGCAGTGGGGCCTGAAAAATGAATTACTGAAAGACCCCGCTCCCTGGCAATGCTTCTATTGCGGCGAGTGCTCGAAGACGTGTCCCCGGCAGGCCAACCCCGGCGAGGCCATGATGGCGCTGCGCAGGTACCTGACGACGCAGTACGACTGGACGGGGCTTTCGCGCCTGATGTACCGCTCGGCGTTTTGGGAGATCGGGATACTCGCGCTGGTGGCGGCGGTGGTCGTGGCCCTGTTTACGCTGCCGCAAAGTTTTGGCTTCGGGCTGCTGAGCCGTTCCGGCCCGCTGCCTTTGTCCAACGTGATGCTCGACAAGTTTGCGCCGAAGGAAATGGTGCACATGGGCGATACGATCATGGCGGCGCTGCTGAGTTTGCTGCTGCTGGCGAACGCCGCGCGCATGTTCTTCGGCCTGACGCGCGACCAGCAGATCCCGGCCCGCCTCTATCTCGCGCAGCTCGGGTCCCTGATTGTTCAGGGCGTCACGCAAATGCAGTGGAAAAACTGCAACGACAGCGACGCGAGCAGAAACTGGATACGCCATCTCTTCCTGGTTAGCGGCTACGCAACGATCTTTACCCTCGTTGTAGTGTTCCTGCCGTGGTTCCAGATCCAGGACAGCAGCTTCCACTGGACCAGCATTCTGGGCTACTACTCGACGGCGGTTTTGCTGGTCACGACGGCATGGATGGTGCTGGACAGGATCGGCAAGCGGACCGAGATGCACCGCTTCAGCCATCTCTCCGACTGGTTGTTTCCCATACTGCTTTTTCTGACGGCAATGACCGGTATTTTAGTCAATATCTTTCGGCTGCTGAATCTGCCCATGCCAACCTACGTAACGTACGTTGTGCACATGGCGATTGCGGTGCCGATGCTGGTTGTGGAAGTTCCGTTCGGCAAGTGGTCGCACCTGCTGTACAGGCCGCTCGGAATCTTTGTTGCCACGGTGAAAAGAAAGGCGCTGGAATCCGCGAGCGAGGAGGCGGCCGTTACCGGCCAAGCCCTGGCTAGCAATGGTTGAGGATCGAATCGCGAAGGAGGACATGGGATTTGCGGCCATCGAGGTTTGAGCCGCTGATGTGTGTTTCATATTCGCTTTGTGCTGGGCGCGCCGTCTTGCCGGTTTTTCTATTTTCGTACCGGCAATAGCGGTGGCGTAGGAAAACAACACCGTTTGGTGTATGCCGCTCCTGTCACGGAGTCCCCGGGGCCGTTGGCCTGAAGGAATCTCGACATGAACGGGACTTCATATTCTTAGGAGAACTTATGAGTAAGCTCGTTCCACCGCATGGTAGCTCCGAACTGAAACCCCTCCTTCTAGAGGGCGCAGCAAGAGCCGCGGAAATCAAGCGCGCGCAAACAATGAAAAAGGTGCCGGTCACCAGCCGCGAGAGCGGCGACCTGATCATGATGGGCATCGGGGCATTCACCCCGCTCGATGGCTTCATGGGCAAGGCGGACTGGCAGGGTGTCTGCGACACTTTCCAGATGCCGAGCAAGAAAAATTTGTTCTGGCCCATTCCGATCACGTTGTCGACCACAGAGGAAATCGCGAAATCAATCGGGCCGAACGAAGAAATCGCGCTCATCGACAGCGAGAGCCAGGAACTGGTGGCCACGATGAAGGTCACCGAGAAATACAGCATCGATAAGGCTCATGAGTGCAAGCAGGTGTTCGCGACCAACGACCCGGCACACCCGGGCGTGCAGAAGGTGATGGAGCAGGGCGCGATCAATCTGGCTGGCCCCGTCAAGGTCGTGTCGGAACTGGATTTTCCGGAGACTTTCAAGGGAATTTACGAGCGTCCGGCCGAAGCGCGGAAACAGTTCGAGGAGCGCGGCTGGAACTCGGTGGCCGCCCTGCAGTTGCGCAATCCGATGCACAACTCGCATGCCTACCTGGCTTGGATTGCCATCGAGATCTGCGACGGCGTGTACGTCCACCAGTTGCTGGGCAAGTTGAAGCCCGGCGATATTCCAGCCGATGTGCGCGTGCGCGCCATCGATGCGCTGGTCAGCAAGTATTTCCGCAAGGAGCGGGTGATTCAGGGCGGCTACCCCATGGAAATGCGGTACGCCGGTCCACGCGAGGCATTGTTGCACGCGTTGTTCAGACAGAACTACGGCTGCTCGCACCTGATCGTTGGGCGGGATCATGCCGGAGTTGGCGATTATTACGGCCCGTTTGACGCGCAGAAGATATTCAAGGAAATTCCAGCCAACGCGCTGCAGATTCAGCCGTTGCCGCTGGATTGGACATTCTACTGCTACGAGTGCGGCTCCATGGCTTCAATGAAGACCTGCCCGCACACCACCAAGGCTGTCATCGACGATGAAGGGAATTACAAAGGCGGCGCCCGGTTGATGCTATCCGGCACGCTGCTGCGGAAACTGATGAGTGAAGGCAAGCCGGTTCCGGCGGAGTTCTCGAAGCCGGAGGTGATTGCCGTCCTCAACGAGTACTACAACAAGCTGGAAAACAAAGTAGAGGTGAAGCTGCACAAAGCCGCGACGGGAGAGAAGTAGGAATTCTCGGTCCAGTGTAGCTAGGGCTTTGCAGTCTGCGAGACGATCCGCAGGTCCGGGCCGCTTGCCGTTCAGGCGGGCGGCCTTGTTTTATTAAGGAGGAAAGGAGGAACCATGAGTAAGTATTTTTCAAAGTTATTGGGCCTCATAACAATGCTACTGCTTTTGCCGACGCAATTATTCGCGGCCGGTGGGGCAGATTTGCCGGATCTAATGGTCTTAGTGGCTGATACGCGAAAGTATAAAGGCTGGGAAGCGTGGTGGGGGAACATCTATAACGAAGGTCATCTTGCTTTTGCCCTCATCACCGTGGTCATCATTCCAGTGTCTGGAGTGATTCTGGGTTTGCTGGCGGATGTGGTGATGTCCCGATTGGGAATCGACCTGAAAAACAGAGCGCTGGCCGAACATTAATCGTGGCGCTTCGGCAAGGAGATGAATATGGATTGGCTGCATACACTCATGCCTATCGCCGGCATCCCAATTTTTTGGCCAGGGCTGATTATTCTGGGTTTCGGCGTCGGCATTATCGGAGGGTTTTTCGGGATGGGCGGAGCTTGGATGGTAACGCCCGGACTGAACATTCTCGGTTTTCCAATGGCCTTTGCGATCGGCACAGATGTAGCGCACATGGCCGGCAAGTCTCTCATATCCACGATGCGGCATTCGAAGTTTGGCAATGTGGATTACCGACTGGGCTTCATCATGGTCTTCGGCACCATCGGCGGGTTTGAAGTCGGTGCCCAAATGATCATGTGGCTGGAGCGCATCGGGCAAATCAACCTTGTTGTTCGCTGGTTGTACGTGCTGCTGTTGACCCTGATCGCCTGGATGGTGTTCACCGATGTCGCCAAGAGAAAGAAAAAGAGCGCGAAGCGCTGGCGGCCGGGCAAAAACTGGATGCCTTGGCCACCGGGCTGGAATGGCACAAGAAGCTTCATAAAATCAACATTCCCCCGATGATCAACTTTAAGGTTTCGGGGATTCGCTGCTCGGCCTGGCTGCCTATCGGCATCAGCTTCCTGACGGGATGGCTGGCGGGCATCCTGGGTATCGGCGGCGGGCTGGTTCGTATGCCGGCGTTGATTTACCTGCTTGGAATTCCGACGCATATAGCCGTCGGCACCGACCTGTTTGAAGTGGCTATCTCGGGTCTCTACGGCGCGGCTACCTATAGCTACAAAGGCCGGGTTGAGCTGTTCGCGGCTCTCGTAATGCTGTGCGGAGCGGCGGTCGGCGCGCAGATCGGTACCGTGGCTACCAAGTATGTCAAAGGCTATGGCATCCGAATCTTCTTTGGCTTGGCCGTAGTGGGTTGTGAGCTGTCGATTATTATGAAGCTGCTCTCAGGCATTTTTCCCAACATCAAGCAGATTACGGACACAGCAGCAACGATTACAGTTCTCGGTGCGGTATCGGGAATTTCACTCTACATTCTGATCGCGTTCCTGAAAGGCGTCCGAGACGAACGGGCGCAACGACGGTCCCAAAAAGTGTCCTCAGCTCATGCTGACTAGAAAGGAGCGAACCATGACTATTAGCAAAAAGATGTTAACGCTGCTTCTGGCATGTGCCCCTGTGCTGTTCACTTTGGGATGCAGTGATTACGGGAAGGTCGATCAGGGGCGGGTCATCGCATTCGATAAGCAAAACGGGGTAGTCACCGTGATTCGCGACTCGGCAGGCACGACGAACAAGCCTAAGTATGACGTGCTGCCGCCCATCGCCATAAAGGTTCCGGCCGATCCGGACGAGATGGGGCCGCACCCGGCGGCGGGTAAACGGTTGTTGTTTGATACGGACAACAAGAAGCTCGTGGTGTTCGACGCGGTCGCCGGCAGCATTAAGACAATTATCTACACGCCGCTGTTGGAAGCGTCGAACGTAGCCAAAGACGATGTTCGGGTCAAGGGTATCCAGTTTCCTATCGTCGATCGGCCGAACAAGGCAATTACTATTTATTCATCTCGCGACAAGAAACTGGTGAAGTTCACGCTGGCTGACGAGTACTTTGCGCTTCCCGATGACACCTGGAAAGCGGGAGACGACGTCCGTTATTACTACAAGCAGCCAGGCCAGGCACTCCGCATGATGAATGTCAGTACAACCGACGTAATGAAAGGATGAGACCCAGAATGTAGTCGCGGGGGACTAGAATTGTTGTGGTTGTACCTGCCACCGGCCCTCTCTCCGCGGGCTGGTGGAACTTTGCCCTGTGGGGCAGGCGCAGTTGTCTGTATTCACTACGCCGGGAGCAAACGCATGGCGGCAGGCGGCGGCAGTACCGTGGCTGTGGCACGATGCCGGCCGTGCGGCGGCAGTAATTGATTTGCCGTCGGTGGGGAACTGCGAGACACCAACACTCGCGGTTCCGGCTAGTGGGCACGTGGGTTATTCAACGAGCCTGTTCGCTCGGCGAAGCTGAACCAGGGGTGATGTTCGATGCCGTGGTGGTGGAAGAAGAAAAAGCCGGCGGAAGCAGCAGGTTCTCTACAGGACAGGATCCGCGGCCGTTACGTCAGCTTTCGCGAACTGCTCTCCCTCAATAACGATTGTTTGGAGTTGCTGGCCAGCATTCAGGAGGACCTGCAATACGCTCCGCCCACACGGGAGTTGCTGGGCGAGCGCGTCGGTTCCGTCTTCGATAAGACCGCCGAGGTGGTTCGAACGCTGGAACGGCTGACCGGCTACGACCATCAGTCGCTTCTGACCTCGGTGCAGGCGCAGCGTCAGGAAGTTGAGCGGTACATCGCCGCCGATGACTTGAGACCCACGAACCTTTCGGCCTCGCTGTCCGAGGTTAATGCGGCCTCCGGCGCCGAAGCTGGAGCCAAGGCCGCCGTGTTGGGCGAGATCAAGAATAAACTGCGCTTGCCCGTGCCTGACGGTTTTGTCCTCACCGCACACGCATACCGGCAATTCTGCGGGATACCACTGTGGCAGCAGTTCCGCGATACCACACGAAACCTCGACCTCAACGACCTGAACATCCTGCGCAAGGTATCCGCCGAACTGACTGAATTGGTGATGGCTACGCCGGTGCCGCGAGCGATTGAAGTGGCTCTTACTGAGCGAGCCCTTGCTCTGCAGCGAGCAGGCATGGCAATTGCGGTCCGATCCAGCGCCGTGGGCGAAGGCGGCGAAAGAACCTTTGCCGGCCAGTTCACCAGTTATCTCAATGTTCCCGTCGATCAGGTTGTCGATGCTTACAAACGGGTGGTTGCCGGGCGTTTCAGTGAACGAGCGTTGTTCTACCGCTTGTCCGCCGGGCTGCCGGAAGTGGAAAGCCCGATGGCGGTGCTTTGCCTCGGAGTGGTGCGGGCGCAAGCGGCGGGGATTCTCTACACCAGAGACCCGAAGGATCGCAAACTCGATGCCCTTTGGATCACCGGCACGAGAGGACTCGGACTGGACATCGCCAGCGGTCAGGTGCCCGCGGACCTGTTTGTAGTGGAACGCAAGTGGCCCCATCGGGTGGTGGAGCAAAGTATCGTCACCAAAAACGAAGCGGTTGTGCTGGCGGAGAACGGCGGGGTGCTTCGCCTCCCCCTATCGCCTGAAGAGGCTTGCGCCCCGAGCCTCAACCCGCGAGAACTGGCGTTGCTGGCGGATTGGTCTCTTCGCATCGAAAAGCACTTCGGTGTCCCGCAGGATATCGAATGGGCGCGAGATGAGCGCGGGCAGGTCTGGATTGTGCAAGCACGGCCCCTGGCTCTGGTGGACTCGCCGCAAACACGAAGCAAGGCGCGGGTAAAAGAAGAGCCGCTTCTCGCCGGTGGCCGTACTGTTTATCCAGGCAGGGTTTCCGGTCCTGCGTTCCTGGTCACCGACTTGAAGACTCTGGGCGATACGCCCGAGGGCGCCATTTTGTTTTTGCGCAAGTCATCGCCTGAGATCGTGACGGTTTTCCCCCGCATTTCAGGAGTGGTGGCCGAGATGGGAAATGTGGCGGGCCACGCCGCCTCCTTGCTGCGGGAAGCCAAGATTCCTTCGATATTCGAGTTGGGCGGCGCCTTCGAGCGTGTTAAGAACGGCGATCCCATCAGTCTGGACGCAGTGCAGCCGAGAATCTATTCCGGAATGTTGTGGTCGCCCAGGGTCGTTGAATCGCAAATCCAGGAACGGTACCAGGACTCCCGCGTCAAAGTTGACCCGATCAACCGGCGGTTGCTGGTGCTTCATCTGCTGGATACCTCGTCTTCCGATTTTCGCCCGGCGGGCTGCAAGTCAGCGCACGACGTGCTGCGGTTCTGTCACGAAAAGGCGGTAGAGGCGATGTTCGCCGTGAACGACAACGCCTTGGAAGGCGATTTGACCTGCTCGAAAAAGCTGATGACGCCGGTGCCGGTAAATATCTATGTGCTTGACCTCGGAGGCGGTTTGGCGCTCGAGGATCCATCGGCAACGGAAGTCCGGCCATCGGAGATCGTCTCCTGGCCTTTTCAGGCGCTATGGCGCGGATTGACTCATCCGGGCGTTACCTGGCAGCGCCAGATGCCTGCCAGTCTGAGCGACCTGGCGTCGGTCATGGCGAATTCGCTCACCGCGACAACGGGCGCCATGCGGGCCCTGGGTGATCGCAGTTACCTGTTGGTGGCCGACGAGTATATCAACCTCAACACGCGGTTGGCCTATCACTTCACGCTCGTCGATGCCTGCCTATCGCCTATCGCGAGCCACAACTACATCTCTTTCCGCTTCGCCGGAGGAGGCGCTACGCCCTACCGTCGCAATCTCCGGGCCTGCTTCGTCGAGGCTTGCCTGGCGCATTATGGATTCCTGGTGGACCGCCGGAATGACCTGGTGAACGCATGGTTCAAGAAGGCGCCCGCGGACGAGACCGACGCTCGACTGAATATTATTGGGCGTCTTATGGCTTGCACCAGCCAACTGGATATGTATATGACAAGTAATGCGGTGATGCGGCATTACGTGCAGCAATTTCTCGACGGCAACTATACTTTTGCGGTTGCCGATGAATCCGGCGTAAAGCCGACGGCGGCTGACGTTTGAGTTTGCACGGCCGATCCCGCACTGGAGAGTATCTGCAACCCCCGGCTAGACCCGATTCGCGGAAGGTATACGGCGAAGCAGCCGGTGCGAGTACTGGGTACATCAACCTTGAAACCGCGCTAGGAGCCTAAAACGCCGAGACGTTGCTAATTATTGCCGAAAATCTGCATTGTTTGCTCCAGCAATTCTGACCTATTTGGGAAGTGACGCGCTCCTGTCCTTTTCGGGCGATTGATTACCACCCCACTTCGGTGATAAATTCGCTGCAATCAATCACGTTCTTCCGACCGGAAGATTTCATGTATCGATATGGCCAGTGGGGTTAAGCTTTTGGAAAGGGAATTCCACGAATGAGCGGCAGCTATCGTACTCCCCACGAATGTGAGGAGATTTTCTCTGCAATCGATCCCGAGAAGGTGCGGGCAGCGGCGGCGCATCTGCGCGCGTGGTTGCCGGAGCCGGACCGTCAACGGCTCTGTAAGATCATTGCTGAGCACGGACATTACGGGTGGATTTTTCACTTGCACGATGAGGAAGTGGCGGCGGAGCCCAGCCATCGCTCGAAGGCGGTGATCGCGGCCAGAGGACATTTTCAATTCGCCACGGTGGTTCGTAATGAACTTCGGTGCTCGGGCTTTGGCGAGCGGGAGTTGGGAGTTCAAAACCTTGACGATGTGTATCTGTTCATTGTCGAGGAAGCGCTGAAAGAGCACCTCTGAAATTGGGGAAAAACCGAGGGTTGGCGGAAGAGGCCTTCCTCATGGTTTCATCTCTCTCTGATTGTTAGGACTCTGGACACAGGTCGATTTCTTTCGGGCGTGAAAAACAACAGATCCTTCGCTGCTCCGCCCCAATCACCCCAGCAACGGCAAAAGCGGCCGTCGCCGGGGACCCCGGTTCACTCAGAATGACACTCACGCGTTTTTTAAATTGATGCGAAGTATTGCAAGCATCACTTGACTGCTTTTGTTCTCTTGACCAGGTCTTTAATATCCTGGGGCTGCTTATCGTAAATCGGCTTCATGGCGGCGACAAAGGCTTGCTTTTGCTTAGGGGTCAGCGTGGTAATCACGCAGCCGGCTGCGACTACTTTATCCTTTGACGTCTGCACCGTCTGGGCCCACAACTTAAACTGCATGGCCTGAGCATCTCTGGTTGCCTGCTTGATGATCTCGATTTCTTCCGGGGACAACTTCGAAGCCAGCGATTTCCGGCTGCCGATAATGATGTCTGGATTCCTGGTGTGTTCGTCTTCGATGAAATACTTAGCGAGCTGATAATGGTTCGTCTCGTCGTAGGTCGGATAATTGTTTTCCGCTCCGTCGAGTCTGCCGTCCTTCAATGCAGCATAGGTGTCGCCGTGAGGCATTGGGATCGCCTTCGCCCCGAAGGAGTCGACCATCGATGTCATCAACTCGTTCTGCAGGGTGCGTATCTTCAGGCCCTTCAAGTCAGCCGGGACCTTCACGAGGGTTTTGGTATAGAAGTTTCTCGTCCCGCCATCGAACCAACCGAACCCTATAAAATCATTTTTCTCGGCGGAGGCGAGAACGTCATTGCCCACCGGCCCATTTACCACTTTGAGCATGTGATTCACATCGCGAAAAATATACGGCAGCAAGAACGCATTCAAGCTCGGGACGTATTTGGTGACAGGTCCGATATTGATTCTGGTTAAATCAATCTCTCCCTCCTGTACCTTCTTAATTACGACGGCTTCGTCTCCGAGCTTCATGCTGTGAACCACATCGATGATGACTCGGCCCTTGGTTCTTTCCTTGACGAGCCTAGCAATTTCAAAATCTCCGACAGTAGTTGGATAGCTAGCCTCGTGAATCTCAGCAAACTTCAATGTGACCGGCTGCTTTTGCCCGAAAGCGGCAGCGGAAAAACCGAATAGAATGACGACAGAGACAAGGGAAATCAGAACCACAATTGATCGCTTCATCGCAATTCTTCTCCCTGCTAAGTTCTTGGGGATTTTCAAGCGACCAATATTAAGCCGCACGGCGGGCTATTGCAAAACTATTTGGAGCCTTGCGGTCAAAACCAGAATTACCAACGAAGCCTTGGCAGACCTCGAGTTTGTCTTCGCAAAAAAGAAGGCACGCCACAAGGCGTGCCGAGTCATCGAGGAGAAGTATGCTAGAACCCTGGGCCCCTGGGGCCGGGAACCCTTATTTCGTTGAGCCCGCGGATAATCTGCTGCTCCTGTTCGCTAAAATTCGACTTGAACTGTCCCGACCCAAGCGCTTTGCTTCTTTGGTCCGCCGGAAGAGCGCGCAGTTGACGTAACTGCTGCACCACTGCCTGCCGGCGATCAGGCCCGAGGCCTCTGAACTGCTGGAACAAACCCTCCACCCGCTGCTGCTGTTCCGGGGGCATGTGCTCGAGCAACTCCATGCGGTTCAAAACCTGCTGCCTCCTGTCGGGCGGCAAACTGTTGAAGCGATCGAGGCGTTGCCGTAGCATTTGCTGACGATCCGAGGGAAGGCCCTGAAAGTCTTTATCCTGTTCGAGCTGTTTCCTCATCTGGTCGGATGGCAAGCTGCCGTACCTGCGAAGCCAATCGCCTCGATGCGGCCCGGGGCCTTGCAGCCGGTACCCCGGCTGTCCGTTGGAACCGGGCGGCGGGCTTGGTGGTCTACCCACCGATTGCGCAAGTTGCTGTCTCCGACCCTCTGCCGGGCGTGGCACCATCGGCGGCCTGGCTTGCGCCCTGACCGCTACATTCGCTCTTGCATACCCCGTGGATACCGCAGACCTGTGGGTAGACGCCGCCGTTGGCAGCGAGGCGGTAAGGGCGCAAGACAACACCAACAGCACGATGGGGTGAGACGTGATCAATTTCTCGGATCCTTCAGCTTCAATCGCCTGTGCGGTCTGACTGCCGACCACCATTGGCTAATTTGCAGCGCCTCCGCTGTCGCCGTTGTCCAAGACGTCAAGCGCCTCGAACTCTTGTAATAGGTCAGAGTGCTTTTCCAAGTACTGCAAATCGCCTACAGCGGTACCCCTGACCACTGCCGGAACGGCATGATCCGCGCTCTTGGTATCGCCTTGGCGGCCCAGGAATGAGCCCACGCCCAAAGCAAGCAGAATGGTGGCTGCCAGCCCAACGGCAGCCGGTTTGCGAAACCAGCCGAACCACTCCACCGTGGACTTCTGCTGCTCTTCGCGGAGACGGGCCTGGAGCTTGACGTCGAAATACGGCGACGGCTCCGGCGCCTGCCACTCGTCCAGCAGCGCCATTGTCTTCTTCATCTGCTGCAACTCAAGCGCGCATGGATCGCAAACCGAGCAATGCGACTGAATTTCCGGTGAAGCCGGTCCGCCTTCCATCGCTACTTCAAGTAGTTGTTCGCGAACATCCCTGCAGTTCATAACAGCCCCTAGATAAAGTCCTTCAGCTTGTCCCGCAAAGTCTCGTACGCGCGGAATAGTAATGATTTAGTCGCCGATTCGCTCAGGTTCAGTACTCCGGCAATCTGGCGATAGTCCATGTTCTGATACTTATGCATAATGACGGCCATGCGTTGCCGCTCCGGCAGTTCTTCCACATGACGGCGAATTGCCGCCAGCCGCTCACGGCGAAGTATTCGTTGTTCGACATTCAGCGTGGTATCGGCCACATCGATCGAAAGCCCGGTTTCTTCGTCGGTTTCGTCCAAACTAACCTTGGTCTCCGGGCGCTCGTGCTTGTTGTCGCGGGCGTGATTCACGGCCAGGTTGGTTGCAATCCGGTAGAGCCAGGTGGTGAACTTTGCGCTTGCCGCATAGCCTTCCCGCGAACGGTAAACGCGCAGGAAAACCTCTTGCGCCAACTCCTCGGCGATCGCCGAGTTATGCACCATCCGGTACATAAAACTGATCATTGCGCGCCGGTACTTCTCGATCAGGTAATTGAATGCGGCGTCATCTCCGGCTTTGACCCGGAGCATAATCTCAGCGTCACTCAGGTCAGCAGCAGGAGCACCACCCGGTTGGACTCGAACCGCCTTGCCTGGGCTTTGCTGACCGGCGCCGACATATCCCGCAGGCATTACCCGCTCAAACGCTGCGCTGCCCATATCCGATGGAACACCGTCGTCCTGCGAAAGTTTCGGGCTGTCTCCACTCGGAGCAGAGTCGTTTCCGGGGGGAAAATCGGCAGCGGGCCGTTTGGTGTCTCTCAAATCCATCCAGAGTCCGGGGTAAGAAGCAGGATACCTAATCAATTATGCCTGATCGGTGGTAAATCTGTAGGCCGGAAAGTTTCATACAGGCGATGCCGGAACAGCTCCACTCTCTTCAAACCGTTGATTCCTAAGTCGTTACTTGATCTGCCAGACCTCCGCAAGCGGTGCGCATCGTCCTTTGCTCACCCGCCGCTCACAACCGGCAATAACGTCACCTCATCGCCTTCCTTGAGATATGTCTCCGCTGGGTTCTGAGGATTGACGAAGGCCCCATTGAGAATGACCAGGACCTCCGCCCCGAATTCCAGGTTCTCACTATCGAAGACAATCTTCCGGAAAACGCCATCCCGCAATACCGCCGCGGCGTCCTGCCGATGGGCATCACGCGCGTCATGGTAACTAAAAACGGCGCTGATGAACACAATTCGAGCGATTCAGAACTGAAACAATCCGCTACCTTGACAACAGCAGGCGCTTCGAATTCAAATTCGAGGTCGACCTTCCCATCGTGCAGGAGGAACCGTGAACCTGGCCCGGCAAGCGACGCCAAAGCGTCTGATCGTGGGCATCAGCGGCGCCAGCGGCGCCGAGATCGGCATTCAACTGTTGCAGGCAATGCAGCGCCAGCCGGAATGGGAAACTCACTTGGTGATTTCAGAGGGGGCGAGACGGACGATCAGGCTGGAAACCGCATACTCCGTCGAGCAGGTAGAGGCCCTGGCGGCGCAATGCCATTCCCTGGACGACATCGGCGCCGGCATCGCCAGCGGCACGTTCAAGACGGAAGGCATGGTGGTGGCGCCGTGTAGCATGAAGACGGTCGCGGGCATCGCGCACGGCTATTCGCAAAACCTGCTGCTGCGCGCCGCCGACGTGGTTATCAAGGAGCGCCGCAAACTGGTGCTGGTCGCCCGCGAGTCCCCGTTGAGCAGCGTGCACCTTAACAACCTGCTGATACTGGCCAACGCCGGGGTCGTCATTCTGCCGCCGGTGCTCACCTACTACCACCGCCCAGCCACCATTCAGGACATGACGACACACATCGTGGGCAAGATTCTGGACGTATTTGGAATCGAATTCGCGGAGTTCAAGCGCTGGAACCCAAGCCCGGCAAGCCCGCAGCCGGACTCCTGAGCCCCGAACTCCCGGCCGCCAATAATTCATCCGGCCAACTTGGAGGTGCCGTTGTGGGGGTGGGGGTGGGTTTTCGACTTCCCGATATTCTTACCATCTCTAATTTCCGTATGTAAGTAATTTAGAGATGGTGGGCGCTACAGGATTTGAACCTGTGACTTCCACCGTGTGAAGATGGCACTCTACCGCTGAGTTAAGCGCCCACTGCCTTGCGGCTGGGGTCCTCGACAAGCCCGCTTGTGGCCTGTTGGGGTTGGGAAATCAACTATTTGCGATTCTAACATTTAGCTTCGCGGGGACGCAAAGGAAGCAGGCTCGACGAGTTAAAGTTTCAGGGCGGCTCTATGAACACATTCGGCACGCTCGAAGATATGCTGGAAGGCCGGGAGCGCCTGGAAAAACTTGCCACGAGCGTAGGCTGAGTCCGTCCCCGGCAGGGGCGTCACACGGACTGCAATCAATTGTCACAGACATCGAGACCAAACAGAGATAGCGTGCCCTTCGCTCCTCGGCCTCCGGTCAAATACGACCTGGAATAGTCCGCTCTTATCAAAAGGCTTTATCTTTCAGGCGAAAAATGGAGGACCTCATGCCGAACACAGTGTTTGAGAGGACAGGCGAGCACATTGCGGAAGCGGCTCACAAGGCTTCTCGCGCCGCGGATGCCATTGCTGAAGCAGCGGAAGATGCTATTGGCGTGGCAAAGCGCACCGGAAAACAATTTAATGATGCCGCTGAAGAACTCCTGGACGACACAACTCAGCGGATTAAGCGTCACCCGGCGGAAGCGGTTGTAGCGACGTTCGCCATGGGCCTCATCGCAGGCGTCCTGATTGGCTGGATCATTGGGCGGAAATAATCGGTTCGAGGGCGGCACGAATCAATCTCTTGTGCCTCGCAAACGGAGCGAATCCGATCGCCGGTGCGAAGTGGGGAGAGGTGTGTCGTCGAAAAAACACCGCAACACGGGTTCGCGGCGCTTTCTCTTCAATTGAAAAAGATTCGATCGTAACGGCCGGATATGTCAGCGCTGGTTTGTGAGCTGTTATGAGCGCGGCCTTTGGGGGGTCTCCTGGACGAGTCCCGATGCGTTCGCGATTCGCCAGAGGCCGGTTGCCGATGCATTCGCGATGATGCGCGCATCGTCGAACCCGAACACTGCAAGCGCGCGCCGATAGCGCTCGCAAAGACTGTCCTCTCCAACGATCGCTAGAGGAACGCGTTTGCTGCAACGATGCGTCGCGCAGCGCAGTTCCTCGCCGATCAGCAATCCCGACAGGTAATCGAGACTTTCTTCCGGGCGGAGGCGGCCTCTCAGAACCAAGGTTCGGGCCGAGAACAACCGTGAAAAGCCGCCGCTCGTACCGCTCTCAAGCACGGCCATCAGGCCTCGCTCGAAAGCGGCCCAACTCGCAACCGGCGTGGCACTGGCGGTGACCGCCCGGCCAAGTATGGAATGATCCCGCAGCACGGCGAAGAGCTCACCCGTCATGTATGTGGAGAACGACTGGATTCGTTCTCCGCGTAACTCAACCCATTTTGAATGCGTACCGGGCAACACGAGGCGCGCCCGACGGCGCAGGCGGGGGTCGAGTTCCATCGCGCCGATGATCTGCGTTTCCTCGCCTCTCATCACGTCGGGGATGGCGCCCTCTTCGACGACTCCAGGCACGATATGCAACTGTATGCGTCCGCCCTCGGTGATGCTTGCGAGGCCCGCAGCCAGTGATTGCAAACTGGCCGGACAGGGCACGTAAGGTGCTTCGCACCAACCCTGGGCGCTTCCGATCATCCCAGCCGCGAGCGCAGGTAGGTTGGGCCAACGCCTCCGCCATTCGCCCACCATTGCGGCAAAGACCTTTGCGAACGAGCGTTTCGATGTCCGCATGATGCCCCAAGGCTTCACACTTTGTTCGAGGAGTGCGCCGCCGTCCCCCAGAAGATATGCGCGCAACGACGAGGTGCCCCAGTCTAGCGCGATCAGGCGCGGGACAGGCGTGGATGTAAGCACGGCTCTACCGCGATGGTTCATTTTGAACTTTCAGAAACTGGAATGACATATCCCAACTCATGCAACAAAGTTGTGGGGCAGCGCGCTAAAGCAATTCCACAGTCGGTATACCCCTCGGTCTGGCAGGCTGCCGAAAAACGGGTTTCATGCCAGACGCTGGAAGTGCGGTATTTCAGAAAAAAGTGTAGTAGGCACGATCAGCCATGCGCCACACGAGCAGCCCCAGTTCCAGCAAATGATAGTCACCCCACATGCTCGATTCGCCCACCGGTACCTTGGCCCCCTTGGGAATGTAATCCCAGCCGTTGGGGCGGTGGTAGACGCTGTGCAGCAGAATGCCTTCATGCTTTGGATCGACGGAGAGATAGGGCTCGGTCAACAGTTGCTGCGCGATGCCAAGCCCAGCCCGCAAATAGGCCTTTCCCTTGGCTCCCAGCGACATGCCAAGCCGGATCAATCCCTGCGCAGCGATGGCGCTGGCCGAGGCATCCACCGGTTCGTGATCGTTATAGGGGTCGGCCGGCACGGATTGCCAATCACCCAGCTTGTGCAGGTTCGGGGCTCCCGTATCCCAATAGCAAATGCCATCCGACGCGCTGGCGTTGTTGATGTAGAAATCACAGGTAGCGCGGGTTGCCTTTTCCAACATCTCCAGTGCCGCGTTCTTCTTCATTACGCACGCGGCGCCGAACTGCTTCTCCGGTAGAGCCCGGATTAACTCCAGCTCTTCGGCAAAGCCGAGCATGGCCCAGGCGAGTCCGCGCGTCCACGTGCTGAACGGCGAGTATCCCTGTTGCGAAGAAGGACAGCGAAATTCGCCACTGACCGTATTGAAGATTGCCTCGTGCACGGTGCGGCCGCGGAGTTCTTTCGTATCGTAGCTATCGCGTCCCTCGCCGTAGTAGATGTTGTACCGGGCGGTGGTGCGGACGTGAGTGAGAAGCCGCTCCAGCAGATTAATTTTTCGATCCTGCTCGCCGATAAGAGCATGTCCGAGCAGATGCGCTACGCCACAGATGCGGACGGTGCGGATCGTATCGATGAACAACGAATGCGGCCCATTGAACGAATAAATGTAGCCATCGCCGCCGGGCAGAGAGGTCCATCGCGCGGCCTGCACTGCGCCGCTGACCTTCAACGCCAATTCGTAGAAGCGAAGCTCCCACTCCTGCCGATCGATCTTGCCTTCCAGCATGAGCCGGCGCAGGTGGCCATAGGTGGACAGATTGTTAAAACCATGGTCGTGCACCCCGGTATGCGTCAAGTGCTCCGCCATGCTGTCGAGCGTATGGTGACGGCCAATCTCCAGCAACTTGCCGTTCCCGGTTACGTCAAAGCAGAGCAACGCATTGCCGTACTGGAAGCCCTGCGTCCACTGCGTCCAGGCGCGGGCCGTGTATTTGCCGGCGGCGGTGAAAACCGGAGCACCTAACCCGCTCCACCGTTTGTTCAGCGCCAGCGTCTTCTTCGACGCGAGCTCGAACAAATGACCAACTGCTGCTTTGAGATCCGATGCCGAGAGATTGGTTGCGATCTTCATGGGAAACGGGTATCTCCGTTTCGGGGGTTGCAAAAACGCCCCGGCGCTGACTTACCTTGAAACTACCGCGTGACCCGCCAGCAACCGGCGCAATCATTCTCTTTCCTGAGCTTCGCTCTGGGTAATCGACATATTGCCGAAATCCGTTACCTTGCCGGATGCGTGAATTACGGATTGATCTCTTCCAATTGCCGCCGCCGGGTCTCGATTGCCCCAAAGGTTGTGATGAGACCGATGAATGTAACAGCCGCGAAGACATAGAATACGGCGGCAATTCCGCCGCCCTTAAGAACGAACCCCACCAGGAACGGCCCTGCAGCCGATGCTGCCCGCAAAAAAGATGTAGCCAGGCCTGTTCCTGCGGCACGCATACGAGTCGGATAGATCTCGGGTGTGTAGAGATATAGCATCGTGGCATTTGAGCCGAGCACCGCGAAAGTTAACGAGCCCAGCACGACCACGCTCTCCGGCGTCTTGGCCCCTAGCATGGCCAGGCTCAACATCAGCACTGCCGACACCAGGAAAGCCATGCCGAACCACAACTTGCGTCCGAGTTTGTCAACGAACAGAGCGCTGGTCGCCACAATTAGCACCTGGAGAATATTGGCGATCGATCCCCAGCGCAGAGAGTCGGCGACGCTGAAATGATAGACGGTGCGGTAGAGGCTCGGGAGCCACGTACCGATGCCGTAATAGACGAAATAGGTGCTTGCCCACAAAACCCAGACGACGAGGGTTCTGCGCCGATAGAACGGCGACAGGACTTCGCTCCACCTGGTTTTGGCGGCAGGAGCAGTCAAGGCTGCCATCTTTTTGGCGGCCGGTTCTATCCGGTCGGGGGTAGCCGCTTCGATCTGGGCAACGATTTCCCCGGCTTCATCGAGCCGACCTTTTCCGATCAGCCATCGAGGCGACTCAGGAAGACGCCATACCAACACGGCGATGAGCAGCGCAGGGGCGCCGCCGAGAACAAACATTGACTGCCAGCCGAATCGGGGCACCATTAATATTCCCATTAGGCTCGCGCCCAGTACGCCACAGGGAAAGATGGTTTCATAGAGCATTACAAACCGGCCCCGACCGCGCGCCTCGCATAATTCGTTGATGTAGGCCGCGGCCACGGGCACTTCACCGCCCAAGCCACAACCTTGGATCGTGCGGAAAATTGCGAGTTGGAGAAAGCTTCCGGAGAACGCACAGCAAAGGCTCATAATCCCATCAACAGCCATGGCACAGGCGACGGATTTGGTCCTGCCAATCCGTTCAGCCAGCCAGCCAAAAAACAACGCTCCCACAATCTGGCCCAGATAGCCGACGGAAATCATCGTCCCAATCTGGGCCGGCTGTAGTTTCCATGCGCCAATCAGGGCGGGCAGCACGAACGCGATCGTCAGCGCCCCAAAGGCATCGAAGAATGTGGCTGAGCCCATGGTTATGCGTGGACGAGCGTGCCACTTGCAAAGAGGCACCCTCTCCATGCGGCCGATCAACTGTAAGCCGCGCGACTCCGCGGCCTGGGGACCTGTTTCCATGCGCCTCCTAGTCTCCTGCGATGTACACCATTCTCCACGTTTGAGTCTAGCAGGCTGATAAAAAGCAGCTCTGCTCTGGTGCCGGCATACAATAAATTGCGCGGCGACTCCGTGGGTTACACATTCGGTGGCGCCTTGCGGTTCGCAACCTGGCGATTCTCTTACACGTACTCCTGGTGCCGCTGCTTGCAGGTCTCCAGAACCTCATCGCCGTTGCACTTCCACCAGCGTGTCGAAAAAATCTCCACCTCATGCAGGCCGCGATAGCCGGCAGCTTCCACCCATGAGCGGATCAGCCGAATATCGATGACTCCGTCGCCCATCATGCCGCGGTCATTCAACAGATCTATCGTGGGAACCAGCCAGTCGCAAACGTGGAACGCCAGAATCCGCTTTTCGCCGGCACGCGCCGCGCGCTCAATCTGAGCTTTCAACCGCGGGTCCCACCAGACGTGGTACACGTCCACGGCGATACCAACCCCGCTGCCTAATTCGTCGCAAAGATCGTTGGCGTGCTCCATTGTGTTAACGCAGGCCCGGTCGCCCGCGTACATCGGGTGCAGCGGTTCGATGGCCAGCGGCATGGCCGACGCTCGCGCGTACTCCAGCAATTCGGCCAATCCATCGCGCACCATCTGCCGCGCGCCGCCGATGTCTTTCGATACCGGTTTGCCGTCCGGCCCTTTGAGAGTCCGCCAACAACCATAACCAGGCATGCCGCGCCGAGTTCGACGGCCTCGTCCACGGCTCGCCGGTTATCTTCCACCGCAGCCAGCCGTCCGGCGCGGTCCGGAGCCGGAAACATGCCGCCGCGGCAGTGACCACTGACTTGCAGTCCGGCGTCGCGGATGAGCCGCGCGGTTTCTTTCAGGCCGAGCTGCGCGACCTGGTCGCGCCAGGGCGAGATGCCGCGGATCTGGTGTTTCGCACAGCCTTCAATAATCTGGGCGAGTGTCCATTGTGCCCGCACGGTAGCCGTGTTGAGGGAAAGAAGATCGGGATCAGGTCGAACTAACATGATTCGTCACTCCCGTGAATCCGAAAGATAGAGCTACCGAGAAGTGGTTGCATAAATGAATTCTCCGAGACCTTGTTTATACCCTCAGGGGCTAAAGCCCCGATCTTTATTGGGTCTCTGGGCGGCACGGCTGAAGCCGTGCCCTACCCCAATACCTTTTATGCAATCGTTCCAAGACGGGCCTCACACCTCGAGCGCGGGGACATCCACCCACCGGCGTTCGCGCCAACTACACATTGCGTGTTCCACGAGTTGCACACCCTTGGCTCCCGCCGTCAGGTCCCAGGGAAACGCACCCTCGCCCTCCACGTGCCGCAAAAACAGCTCCCACTCCGCCTTGAACGCATTGTCGTAAACTTGCGTATCGGGCACCAACGGCCAATCATCATAGAAATTGTGCGGCTGCCTGACATCCGGATTCCAAACGGGCTTGGGCGTGTTTACGCGGGCCTGGCTTCGACAATCGGTTAGCCCCGCGACCGCGGAGCCGTGGGTACCATCTACCTGAAACGTGAGCAGATCGTCGCGCCGCACTCGCACACACCATGAGCTATTGATGTGCGCGATGACTCCCCCGTCCAACTCGAAGCTGGCGTATGCCGCGTCGTCGGCCGTCGCCTGGTAACGCTTTCCGCTTTCGTCCCAGCGTGTTGGGATGTGAGTCGCGCCCACACAGGAGACGCTTTTCACTTCGCCAAAAATGTTGTCAAGCACGTAGCGCCAGTGACAAAGCATGTCGAGGATGATTCCCCCACCCTCTTCCTTGCGGTAGTTCCATGAGGGCCGCTGGATGGGCTGCAGATCGCCTTCAAACACCCAGTAGCCGAACTCGCCACGCACCGCGAAGATGCGCCCGAAGAAGCCGGAGTCGATCAACATCTTGAGCTTGCGCAATCCCGGCAGCCAAAGCTTGTCCTGCACGACGCCGTGCTTGATGCCAGCGGCCTTGGCGGCGCGCACCAAGTCAAGAGCCTCGCATAGATTGGTCGACACCGGCTTCTCGCAGTAGACATGCTTGCCCGCGGCAATCGCCTTCTGCAGCAGCGCCGGACGCATCTGCGTGGTCGCCGCATCGAAAAAAATCGTGTCCGCTCGATTGGCCAACGCGGCCTCGAAATCCGTGGTCCAGCGTTCGACGCCGTGCGCTTTGGCAAGCGCGCTGACCTTTTCGGCATTGCGCCCCACCAGGATGGGATCGGGCATCAGCCGCTCGCCGTTTGCCAGTCGAACGCCGCCTTCGGCGCGGATCGCAAGAATCGATCGGATCAGATGCTGATTCGTGCCCATCCGGCCGGTGACGCCATTCATGATAATTCCCACTGTTTTCACGTCGTTCGTCTCCTTGCACGTTGGTAACGCGGCGCGGCATTCACAGCAAGCAGCGCTTACGGCTGTCTGGATTAGGTGGTGACGCGCCACGCCCGAATCGCATCGGACAGGATCAGAGCCGCGGGAGCGTCAGGCCGCCGTCCAGAATCAGCACCGAACCCGAGGCGTAAGGCAAGTCGCCGCGGGCGAGCATAGCCGCTGTCTTGCCCACATCGTCGGGCGTGCCCCAGCGTTTTTCCAGCAGCAATCCTCCCGCGATGAGCGCGTCATACTTGCTCTTTACCGCCGCGGTCATGTCGGTTGCGATGATGCCCGGACGAATTTCATACACACCTATGCCGAACTCGGCCAGACGCACCGCCCAAAGCCTTGTCGCCATGGCAATTCCAGCCTTCGAGATGCAGTACTCGCCGCGGGTCACGCTGGCAACGGTGGCGGAAACTGACCCGATATTGATGATGCAGCCGCGGAAAGCGGAGTCGGCGCTCTTTTGCCGGATCATCCACCCGGCAACTATTTGCGTGAGGAAATAGGGACCCTTCAGGTTGACCGAGATGAGTTCATCGAAATTGTCTTCGGAGGCGTCAAGGACATCCGCCCGGACGCGCGGGGCAATGCCCGCATTGTTTACCAGCACATTCAACTTGCCAAAATGTTTTTCGATTGTTTCCAGCAGCCGCTGTCGATCGCTTTTGCTGGAGACGTCTGCCGCAACGTATTCGGCGCGCACCCCGCAATCCTTAAGCTGCTGCAGCGCCGGAGCAACATCCGCACCCGCGCGGCGGCCTGTGATTACAACGTCGTACCCGCTTTTCGCCAGCGCCTTGGCAACGCCAAAGCCGATACCGCGCGATCCGCCAGTAACCAGTGCAATCATTTTCTTCCCCAAGCCATAGCCGCACCCGGCGCCACAGCAGAGACGCGCTCACTTACGCTTTGGCCGCTCGTGCCTC
This sequence comes from uncultured Acidobacteriota bacterium, assembly GCA_963842345.1. Lineage (GTDB taxonomy): Bacteria > Acidobacteriota > Terriglobia > Terriglobales > Acidobacteriaceae > CAWBRT01. The sequence continues at coordinate 48,078 of CAWJGD010000028.1, read as the reverse complement.
ACGCACGATGGAGACGTACTGTTTCGCCAGCTCCGTGATCTCCCGCATGTTGCCGGATTTCAGCGCGGCCGCCAAGATCAGCTCTCCGCCAACGCCCAAGGCCGCCGAGCCCGCTTGAATGAACTCCGCCGCCGTGTTCAGATTGACGCCGCCGGTCGGTATCATTGGGATTTGCGGCAGGGGACCCTTGAGCGCCTTGATGTACTTGGCGCCTCCGACATTGCCGCACGGAAAGATTTTCACGAAGTCCGATCCGGCATTCCAGGCGGTGATCACCTCCGTCGGGGTCAAGGCCCCGGCCATGATCAACACGCCTTTACCGTTTGCAAATTTCACTGTCTCCAGGTCGAAGCCGGGACTCACCAGGAACTGCGCTCCCGCATCCAGGCACCGCCGGGCGCTGTCGGCATTCAGCACGGTTCCCGCTCCCACCAGGACCGCGCTGCCCATTGTCTTCACGAGTTGCGCGATCACCTCGACCGCGCCCGGCACCGTCATCGTGACTTCGACAACGGAAATGCCGCCCGCGCAGACCGCTTCGGACGCGGCTATCGCCTGGGCAGCCGAGGAGGCACGCACAACTGGGACTACGCCAATGTCGACGATCTTCTTGGTTATTTCCGCCTTAGTCATTTTTCTGCTCTTCCCTTTCATTTTCATCAGGCGCGGAGTCAGCGCAGGTGTCTTTCGGGGCGATCGACACCGCCGAAACTGGTCTCACGCGACGCCAACCTAGCGCGCAATGCGTGCGCCCACTCCCCGCATCACCTGGGTCACTTCCTTCAACGTTGCCATGGTGGTATCGCCCGGTGTCGTCATGGCAAGCGCTCCGTGTGCCGCTCCACACTCGACGGCCCACTGCGGTCCCTGGCCGGACAAGAATCCGTAGATCAGTCCCGAGGCAAACGAATCGCCACCGCCAACGCGATCGTAGATTTCAAGGTCCTGACGCATGGCCGCTTCATAAAAAAGCCCGTCCGCGTAGCAAATTGCTCCCCAATCGTTACGGCTGGCCGTTTTTGCCTTGCGCAATGTTGTAGCCACCACGCTGAATGGGAACTGCTTGACCACTTGCTCGATCATCTTCTTGAACGATTCGACCTGGACGTTGGAAATGTGCTCGTCCATCCCCGGCACTTCAAAGCCAAGCGCCGCCGAAAAGTCTTCTTCGTTGCCGAGCATCACGTCCACCAGCGGAGCCAACTCGCGATTGACCTGCTGCGCCCGCTTCTTGCCGCCCACGGCCTTCCAGAGCGACTCGCGGTAGTTCAAATCGTAGGAGACAATTACGCCATAGCGATGGGCCGCCTGCATCGCCTCCATGGCGACCGCCGGCGTCGTCTCCGACAGAGCGGCGAAGATACCGCCGGTATGAAACCAGCGGACCCCGGTCTTTCCGAAAATTTCGTTCCAATCGATGTCGCCGGCCTTGAGCTGCGAAACCGCCGTATGGCCGCGGTCCGAGCAGCCCAGCGCGGCGCGCACCCCGAACCCTCGCTCCGTGAAATTCAAGCCGTTGCGCACCGCTCGTCCAACGCCGTCGAACGCCATCCAGCGCACCAATGACTGATCGACGCCGCCTTGGTTGATCAGGTCTTGCAGCAGGAGCCCAACCGGATTGTCCGCAAATGCGGTTACGATCGCAGTATCGAGACCGAAGCAACGCTTCAGTCCGCGCGCGACATTGTACTCACCGCCGCCTTCGTAGACGTCAAACGAACGAGCAGTCCAAATCCGCTTGTCGACGGGGTCGAGCCGCAACATTACTTCGCCCAAGGCCACCGCGTCCCAGCGGCATTCTTTTTTTTCGCGTATCTTCATCGCCATTGGCTCACCTTACCGAGGCAATGCAGCCATCGTCCCGTTGCGTCTCAATATGTGAGACGCTGTCTCTGTCGTGAAATTGGCGCAAAGAAAAACCCGGCTCACGCCAAGTTCCCGAGTCGCTCTCCCAGTTTTTCGAAGCGCAGGATAACCCTGCATTTTGGGCTGGCCTAAACGCAATGTCAAGCGCATTTCTCGCAACTCTTGCCAGCGATTGTTGAGGCCAATGCCCTCATTCGCGGCACCGTGTAGCGGCACTCATGCGAATCATTTCGCGACATTCATATTGCCACAAAGCTAGTGTCGGGCTCGGCGCGCGCCATCGACTCGATGGTCAACGGCGCGCCATTCAGAGCACTTCGCCGCTGTCTACCAGAGTCCCAACAGCTTCCACCACAAGCCGCCGATCACGGCCCAAATGATAAGGTTAATGACCGAAACATAAAATCCCAGCTTCCACCAGGTGCCCTGATCGACGAAACCGGCGCCAAAGTAAATGGGCGAAGGACCGGCCGCGAAGTGGGTAAGAGACATCATGAGGTTGGACGCGAAGGCCAATGTCATGGCCGTCAAAAACTTCGGCGCGCCCGCGGCAATGGCGACGGTGCCGAACGCCGTATACATCGCCACGATGTGAGGCACCAGGCTGGCGAACCCATAGTGCGAGTAAATGTAGATGATGAGGAGTACGCCCAAAGTAGGTATCCAGGGGACGCCGTGCATTCTGTCCTTGACGATGGCGGCGAACCAGACGAAGAAGTTGAGCTTGGCCAACACGCTCGCCAGCGACATCAAAGCGCCCATCCACACCAGGGTGTCCCAGGCGCCTTTTTCCTCGATCACTTCCGACCACAGAACCGTCTTGGTACCGAGCAGGATGGCAACTCCCAGCAGGCCCACTACCGGCGCCGCAATATTGGTGATGGTTGAAGTGCTCCAAAGAAGAAGAGTGAGCAGGAAAACGCCAGTCAATACTTTCTCGCCGAAGTTCAACGGGCCGAGAGCCCGCAGCTTTTCAGCGGCGAGCGTTTTGGCGCCCGGAGTCCGGGTGATTTCCGGTGGATAAACCTTGAACAGGAAATAGGGAATAACCAGCAACGACAGCAAGCCGGGAACGATAGCAGCCACTGCCCACCTTCCCCAGTCTACCTGCACGCCGAGGGATTCCTTAGCCAACTGAGCGATGAACGGATTGCCCGCCATCGACGTCAGGAACATCGCCGAGGTTATTACGTTGGCTTGATAGGAGGTCTGCATCAGATAAGCGCCCACCCGTCGAGCCGTTGGTCCCGGGTTGGAATCGAAGGCGGAAGCCAAGCTCTTGGTGATGGGAAACAGAATGCCGCCGGCCCTGGCCGTATTTGACGGCGTCGCAGGAGAGATAATCAGGTCACTGATCACCAGCGTGTAACCCAGCTTCAGCGTGCTGTCACCAATGGCGCGGATAAGCGTGTAAGCAATTCGGTAGCCCAGGCCGGTCTTGATAAACGCCTTCGCAAACAGGAAGGATGAGACCACAAGCCAGATAATCGCGTCTGAAAAGCCGGACAAGGCATCGCCGAGTGACACCGTCGTGTGATGGTGGCGAAGCTCAGCGCGATCATGGAAACGGCGCCCATCGGAAGAGGATTCAGAATGAACCCCACGATGACCGCGACAAATAACGCGAACAAGTGCCAAGTGACGGCCTTAAGTCCAGCCGGCACGGGAATGAACCAGATTACAGCGCCGATCAGAACCGTTATGACTGCGTTGCGGATGTCCCGCTTTAGCTGTTCACCTTTGTCAGGCGTCAGCACTGGGGTTGCCATGTGAATCCTCCTGCCGTCGGACCAGCTCCGAATTGGTGCATCCTTGAATATCACCGCCGGGCTTGCGATATCACCCCGCACGCCCGACTATGTCCGGGGGCACACCTTCCATGAATCTGGTCTAACTATAAGTTGATTCGCTTACCTTCCTCGGCCGACCAGTATCCGGCGTAGTTTGCCTGCACTGTGTCATAAGCCAAATCGAGCCCCGAAAGCGGTTGCCTGCAGACAGCCGCGCATTCCATGAAGTCCTGAATCTCCTGCAGATACCCGCGAGTCCATTCTTCTTCCAGGCATACATATTGCCAGCCGGTCTTGCGGTCAACCTTTTCCGTGATGTATACGCTTGCCAGCTTTTCTTCGTCCGTCATGTATGACATCAAGTGGTTATTCGGCGTTATGTTGGCAAACAGAGAGCCGCCGCTGGTATATGTCTCAACCAGATTGCGCACTCCGCCCATCATCATGTCGCCGGAGAACACGGTGGCCTTTGTGCCATCGGAAAACGTAAGTGTGATCGTTCCCCAGTCTTCCACGTCGACGGGATTTGCCTTGATGTAACGGCGCTCTTCGGGAGCAAGCTTTGCGGCCACATTTCCAACGTCGGCGGTCACGGCGGAAACCGTAATCTGTTCTCCGCGCGTTTGCGCCTCAACTTGCTTGAGGTAGAGGATCGCCGCAAGAGGATGGCACCCCATCCGGACAAGCGATCCGCCGCCGGTCATTGCCCATTGCGCGGCATGGGAGGCATGCGAGCCGCTGTGACTTTCTTCACCCTTCATGAAGAGGACTTTGTCTTTGGTCGCCCTCAGCATTTCCGCCGTTTTCGTGACCGCGGGAGCATACACCCAGTCTTCGGCGTACATGAAAAGCTGCCCGCTGGAACGAATGACCTCGCACGTCTGTTGCATTTCGGCCATCACGCGCTCATACATGAGCTTCTTCGATACGTGCTTTCCGATAGGGGCAGGATCACCCGCCATGCCGAAATAACCGGTAAATGGTTTTTCGCAGATGACATGTTTGCCGGCACGCACGGCATCCACGATCATCGGCGCGTGCAGCGAGGGCGGAGTGCAAATGTCAATAACGTCAATTTCCTTGTCAGCCAGGAGGGTCTTGTAGTCCCGGGTTGTGCCAGGGATTTGATGCTTCTTGGCGAAGTCAGCCAGGTCATCCGCCAACGAGGCGACCTTCACGACCTTCGCGTCCACGCCATATACGCGCTTATAAGCATACATATGAAGTTCTGTAACAAACCCGCTACCAATTAGACCGACGTTCACGGTCTTCATGCACCCGACTCCCTTTCGCTTCATGCGGTCGTCTTGATTCTCCCATCCGCGTTTCACAAGCAGCGGAAAAAAACAGCTTGTGCGCGGCTGCCCACACGCCGCACACCCAGCCACCGTGATCTGATCGGGATACTGTCTTTTTAGAGGCGGACGTATTTTTGTTCACTGGAACGCTCAAAGTCAAGGGTAAATAACCATCGGGATTGGGACGCGAACGGCTCGCCTCCGGTTCATCGATTGCTCCCGCCGCAGCGCTTCGCACCACAGAAAAAGCCCGGCAGAACGCCGGGCTGGTGATTACCTGCTACAACGCGCGTCGGCTTTAACCTCCCATTTCCTCGAGAAATTTCTCGACTTCGATGGCTGCCATGCAGCCTGTTCCGGCCGCGGAAATGGCCTGCCGATAACGCCGGTCGGCAACATCTCCGCAAGCATAGACGCCGGGCAACCCCGGTGAACACGTACTCGCGCGTTTTAAGGTAGCCGTCGGCATCCGTTTCCAGTTGACCCTCAAACACAGCCGCATTGGGTATGTGGCCGATTCCGAGAAACAGCGCGCTGGCTGGAAAGTCGCAGACTTCGCCGGTCTTGAGGTCGCGCAGCTTCAGGCCGGTAACCTCTTTGCTCGAAACGCCGTACACATCTTCCACGACGGTGTTGGTGAGGAAGTGAATCTTCTCATGTTTGCGGGCGCGCTCGAGCATGATTTTCGAGGCGCGAAACTGGTCGCGCCGGTGAATAATCGTGACTTTGGTGGCAAAGCGCGTCAGGAACAGCGCCTCTTCCATGGCCGAATCGCCGCCGCCGACGACGACGATCTCCTTGCCGCCGAAAAAGAAGCCATCGCAGGTGGCGCAGGAAGAGACGCCATGGCCGATCAGCGCCTGCTCGTTCGGCAACCCCAGCCAACGCGCGCTGGCGCCGCTGGCGATGATCAGCGAACGCGTGCTGATCTCGCTGGAATTGGCCTTGAGAACAAACGGCCGCCGGCTGAGGTCGGCCGCCGTGACCTGAGCGGTTAGGAACTCAGCGCCAAAGCGAGCCGCCTGCTGGCGCATATTCTCGATCAGCTCCGGTCCCTGTATGCCCTCCGGAAAACCTGGAAAGTTTTCGACCAGGGTCGTCAGGGAAAGCTGGCCGCCCGGTTCGTGTCCTTCGATCACCAGGGGTTGCAGATTGGCGCGGGCGGCGTAGATGGCGGCGGTAAGCCCAGCGCAGCCCGAGCCCATGATTACCGTGTTGCGAATTTTTTCTGTCATATCTGTTTATTAAGAGCACGATACATGTAATTTGGATTCAACCCAGCTTCACTTCTTGCTGTTGGCTGCGGTTCGCTCCCGGACTCGGATTCGACTTGGGTATCCTGGCGATTTCAGCCGGAATCACCGACGCCACGCGCAGCGCCGAGCGGTAACTCGCGATCAATTCCGTGGCGCGACTGAATAGGGGTTCAAATTGCGACTGATCCGAACCCGGGCAGCGCGCCAGAACGACGGAAGTACTTCCGAATCGTTCGAGGCGAATGCGCTCGGCCGGCGTATTCACGCGCGCCACCTGCGCCGGAGCCGTCGGGCTGCTGACGGAATCGGAAATAGAGACTTGAATAACGTCTTTGACCTCGCGCGCGCGAAAGGTAAGCGTCTCCACCACGCTGCCCTGGTTCATGCTGAACGAATACTGTGCACTGACGAAACTCGACGACGCGGGAAACTCCCTTCGAATTCGAATCCAGTCAGAGACCGAGCCCTCTCCAACCGGAGGGTCCGCATTCTGCATCAGCAAATCAGATCCGCTCAAGGTTGAGCGCCCGCGCGCCACCTCGAAATCCACGGCGAATTTCGGATGGGCGGGGATTCGCTCCAGTGCGCCGGCGATCTGCTGCCGGTCCTCAGCGCTTGGCGAGCAGACGTTCAGGTAATTGACCCGCACCTGCGGTTGCGCGGAGCCGGACGGTTGCTGGGCCCTCAGTCTCGGACCGGCAACCAGCGATACCGTTATTACGGCCGGGATAAGGAAAAATTTCCGCACGGCGCGATTGTACACGGGTGCAATCGAAAAAGCTCATGGCTGAAAAATCGTGAAGTTCCTCCGCTATTTTCCCCGGACCAACCGACACCGGGAAACGACGTTTAAGAGACTGCGGGAAAACAGGTTTCAGGTGAAGTAAACCCACAAGTTCTTGCGCAAAGATTGTGGAGTGCCTACATTACTTAGCGCCTCGCTTAATCTGCCCCAACGCGCGCAACCACGGCGCGCGTCGGGGCCCTCGGCTTCGGCGCGTTTTTCCGCAGCCTGCTATGCCCGCTTGAACTGCGCCGTGAAGTGGCGAAGAAACGGCGGCTCGTAAGTCAGCTTATAACCGCGAATCCAATCGCGGCGCTCCCAGACTTCCAGAATCACTTCGATGACGTAGTCGACATGGCTCTGCGTGTACGTGCGCCGCGGAATCGCCAGCCGCACCAGATCCATTTTGGCCGCGTTGCCAAACATCAGTGTGCCGATCTCGACGGAGCGAATTCCTCCCTCCAGGTAAAGCTCGCACGCCAGCGCCACCCCCGGAAACTCTTCCAGAGGAATATGCGGCACGAATGCACGCGCATCCAGGTACACGGCGTGTCCGCCGGGAGGCAGCACGATGGGCACGCCTTGCTGCGAAATGTGATTCCCCAAATATGCTGTCGAGGCGATGCGATACTTCAGGTAATCCTCGTGCAACGCTTCCTGCAAACCGACGGCGATCGCCTCCAGGTCGCGCCCGGCCAGTCCGCCGTAAGTCGGATAGCCTTCGGTGAGAATCAGCAAATCTTTTTCCTGCTGCGCCAGCAGATCGTCGTTGGTGCAGAGGAAGCCTCCGATATTGGCCATGCCATCTTTTTTCGCCGACATGGTGCAGCCGTCGCCGAGGGCAAACATCTCCTGGGCAATCTGCTTCGGAGTTTTGTCTTCATAGCCCTTCTCGCGCAATTTGATAAAGTACGCGTTCTCCGCGAAACGGCAGGCGTCGAAGTAAAAGGGAATCCCATGCTTCTTGCAAATCGCACTGACGGCCCGCGCATTCTCCATCGAGACGGGCTGCCCGCCACCGGAGTTGTTGGTCACCGTCAGCATCACCAGCGGAATTCGCTCGCGCCCGACACGCTGAATCGCCTGCTCCAGTGCGACGACATCCATATTGCCCTTGAAGGGGTGGATCAGACTGGGTTGCTTGCCCTCGGCGATGGGCAAGTCGAGAGCCTCACCGCAGGCGTGCTCGACGTTCGCGCGAGTCGTGTCGAAGTGCGTATTGTTGGGTACGACATCGCCTTTCTTGACCATTACGCTGAACAGGATGCGCTCCGCGGCGCGGCCCTGGTGAGTCGGAATCACGTGCTTGTAGCCGAAAATATCCTGCACCGAATCACGGAAACGGATGTAGCTGCGGCTTCCCGCGTAGCTCTCGTCTCCTTCCATGATCGCGCCCCATTGGTAGGTGGACATCGCGCCCGTGCCCGAGTCGGTCAGCAAGTCTATGAGAACATCGTCCGCCGCGAGAAGAAACAGGTTGTAGTGCGCCTCCCGCAGGAGCTGTTCGCGTTCAGCGCGCGTGGTCCAGCGGATAGGCTCAACACTCTTGATACGAAAAGGCTCGATGATGGTGCGGATCGGCATTAGTGCTCCTTAGTAATAGTAGAACCGGAAAATTAGACTCACTGCTTTAGCTCATGGCTTTAGCTCATCCAGAGCGCGGGCCGCAGCCGAAAGCAGGGCATCCGGCCCGACGGGCGCTCCGGTTGCATGCTGCATCCACAGGTCGGGCGCCACGCAGCCGGACTGGACCATGCGCCTGAACTCCGGCCCCACCGAACCTGCCTTGCGGATCTGCTCCTCAATCTGGAATGCAATGAGATGACCAACCGGGTAATCGGGGAGATAGAGAAATCCATCGATCATGTGTGAATAAATTGCCAGCAGCACGACATCCCTCTGGTTGAAGACAGGGGCATAGTAACGGTTCCAAATGTCCTTGGCAATCGCCAGCGTTGCCTGCTTCAACTCGGCCGGCGCGGCGTCCGGATGATCGTACATCCAGTGCCACACGTCGATATCCACCAACGCGACCCCGGCGATCTCGTACGTGCCCCAGAAAACATCGAGCGTTTTCAACGCTTCCGCATTGCGGTCGGGCGATTGCAGCCCGAGCAATTCGAGATCGCGGGCCTGGAAGACGAACGCCAGCGCTTCGGTAAACGCCGTGTTCGGCACGCCGTGCAGCAGCCAGTGATCCATGTCGTTCATGGAAAGTGTCTGCTCGACGTTGTGTCCCATCTCATGCACGGCGATGTTAAATCCCTTGTAATTCATGCCGCTCTCACCGATGCGCGTTCGCAGGTGCGCCTTGGCGGCACGCATTCCGGAACCCATGGCATGACCAGCGCCGCGACCGGGATCGACAACGATGTTGGCCGCTATCCTCTCCGCCTCGGATTGCGTGAAGCCGAGTTTCACGAGCAGGTTCGGAATGTCGCTGCCGTAGGCCTCCGGTGTGGGATAGCGCTTGGCGACAATCCGATCGAGTTCGGCTTCGCTGTAGCGGCTCTTGGCGCGGAAGCCGTTGTACCAGATGTCAAACGGCTCCAGCGAACGCCCGAGCCGCTGGCGGATGAGAGTTGCAACACGGCCCACGAGCGGGGACGCAACAACCCGCTCCAGCATGGCGCGCACGCGCTGTTCGGGAATCTCGCGGTTCTCATCGAAGCGGCGGGCGATGAGCGTGGGCGCGGTCGGCGAATAAGGATCGGCTTGCCGGGCCGCTTGGAACGTGTTCAACAGCGTGGAGTAACGCGTATCCGGCTCTTCGTCTGCCGCCTGCGCGGCGGCCGCTACGCGGTTGGTGAAAGGATTCCAGTCGACCGCCGGATTATTGATCACAATCGCCGGTATTTCCTGGCTGATGATGCGCTCCATGACGCGCTGAATCGTGCGCTGCTTCGCCAGTCCGTTCTCCGCGTCGGCATAATCGGCCTTGATCTCATCGCGCAAGTTCCAGTGCGACAGCAATCGCATGTTGGGGGAAACAGGCGGGTTCCCGCACCGTCGACAAGTTGATGCATCCAGATGTTGTATTCGGCAATGTAGCGCTCGGCATCCGAGGACGCCTGGGCAATAGCGAGGCTCACGTGCGCGGGGATTCGCTTGGAGAATCGCTGCGCCAGCCGCACCTCGGCCCACTGTCGCCGGGTCCAGTGTCTGCCCTCGGTGAGGCGTTCGTCGAGCGTGGTGAGCGGAAAATTCAACAGCGCGACAAATGCGAGCCGGTTTTGAAACGAGTCATCAAGAAAATGCGCCGAAGGATCGTAGCCGGCAAAAATCTCGTCGAACGGAAGAATCGGCCCGAGCTCAAGGTCCGAGTGGGTGCGAAACTCACGCACGATCTCCTGCGAGTGCCCGTCGTATTGCTCAAGCAGGAGTTCGAAGCGGTTAAACATGGTTTCAAGCGCCGTCTCGCTACCCGCGAAGTTCGCCTTCACGAAGTTTTCGAATACGCTCGCGTCGCCATCCGAGGCATACCAATGCTCGGATACCTGCTTGAGCCCGCGGGCCGCGCGCTGGCGCTGCGACTCGCCATGGCGGGCAACGAGTTCCACCTCCAGTCCGGCAACGGCTCTCCGCATCCATAGCAGCGGCTGCGCCGAAGCCGGCTTCTCGCGTTCGGAGGCGCTCACAACAGTGTTCATCTTCAACTCCTGTGCTGTAGGAATGAAAAACGAATAAGCCGCAAAGCCACGAGCTTCACCCTCGTCCAGACCGTCGCAAATCCGACGAGAGGAGGCGGGCAGCAATGCACACATCACCATCCGGCACAACCGTCCGCCGGAAACCCTTAAGTGTTAACAAACCCTAGCGCCGGGTGATTACGCCACAGGCAATGCGATCACCGGCGTTTCCCGCTGGGTCACTCTTGCCGTCATCGGCCTTGGCGTGGATCACCAGTGCCGTACCGCCATTCGCGTAAAGCGAGTTCGGCGCGGAGCCGTCGCCCAGCACGACGCGAGAATCTGTCACGGTACCTTTGTACTTGCCATTCTGCCCGACGATGATGTTGGGCATGTCGCCGGCATGCGGACCTTCAGGGTTCTGCAATCCGTGATGCTTGCCGGTGGGATTGAAGTGCCCGCCTGCGGAGGTGAAGGCCGGAGGATCGCACTTGGCGGTCTGGTGGAAGTGAATGGCATGCTCACCGGGCGACAAGTTTTTCAGCTTCAGCTTCATCACGACCCCGTCTTTTGTTTGCCTTAGCTCGGCGCTGCCGACACTGTCGCCGCTGGCGTTCTTCACCTCGATTTTGTTGTGTCCCGTAGACATTCGCGACTCGGGTGTCCCTATGCCGAGACCAGGGCCGGATGGGTCATGCCCGCCTTTGTCTTGCGCGATGGAAAACGTTGCGAAACAAAGCAGTACCATGACAGCCAAGTGTTGAGTTCTCATAGCAATCTCCTAAACCATTTGGATGTGAACCACTTGTCCCGTGTAGCTCCGGGCAGAGGTAAGTCATTCCCCGCCAGAGAGCAGGAACCTGAATTGCTCGTCGCTGAGAGGAACCACCGAGAGTCTGCCCTGCTTCAGCAAAGGTGATTGCGCAAAAAGCTTATTCGCTTTGATCGCGGCCAGCGGAACCGGCTTGGCAAGCCGCTTCCCTGCCTTAATGCGCACCACCGGAGACTTGGGGTCCTCGACTTCGACCGAGAGCACGCGCGCGGTGCCGACCGCGCACCGCTCCTCCCCCGTGTGATAGATGATGATCTTCGCTCCGGGCTTCAGTTCGCGCAGCAACTTGACCGCTTGCGGATTCGTAACGCCATCCCACACGGTCTCGCCGTCGCGTTCGAGGTCGGCAAAGGAATACTCGGAAGGCTCAGTCTTAAGCAGCGCGCTCATGGTGCAGCATTGTAGCCGATCGAACGGCATTTGCGCATCCGGCGCTGGCACTTGCGCATTGTAAAATTTGGTTGCTGTCTTGGCACTCCGAATCAACCAGCACGGGAGAAGCAATGGAATACATCAACATGGGTTCCACTGGACTTAAGATCTCGCGGCTCGCATTGGGCTGCATGACCTACGGATCGAAGCAGTGGCGACCCTGGGTGCTCGACGAAAACGAATCGCGACCCTTCATCAGGCGCGCGTGGGAACTTGGCATCAACTTCTTCGATACAGCCGATATGTACTCTCTGGGAGCCAGCGAAGAAGTGCTCGGACGCGCCATCAAGGATCTCGGAATCCGACGCGAAAACGTGGTGATTGCGACTAAGCTGTTTTGGCCGATGGGCGACGGCCCCAATGAGCGCGGCCTCTCGCGCAAGCACATTCGGCATTCCATCGACGCTTCGCTGCGGCGGCTTGGAACTGACTACGTGGACCTCTACCAGATCCACAGGTTCGACAAGCAAACCCCGATCGAGGAAATCATGGAAGCGCTGGGCGAGGTGGTTCGCGCCGGCAAGGCCCTGTACCTGGGCGCCTCCTCGATGCCCGCTTACCGGTTTGTGAAGATGCAGCACACCGCGGAGCGCCTGGGCTCGCCCCGCTTTGTCAGTATGCAGAATCACTACAACATCATCTACCGGGAAGAAGAGCGGGAAATGCTTCCCTACTGCCGGGAAGAAGGCATCGCGGTGCTGCCGTGGAGTCCGCTGGCGCGCGGCTTCGTCATGGGGAACCGGCGCAAGCAGGACCTTGGCGACACCGAGCGGGCGAAAACCGACGATTACGCGCAGAAGCTCTATTATCGCGATGAGGATTTCGCCGTGGTGGACAAGATCTCGGCGGTGGCCAAACGACTGGGCGTCTCCAATGCGCAAGTATCGCTTGCCTGGTTGCTGCAGCAGCCCGGCGTCACCGCGCCCATTATCGGCGCCAGCAAACTCGACCACCTCGAAGACTTAGTGAAAGCGCTTGACCTTAAGCTCGGCGAAGAAGAGATGCGCGAGTTGAGCGAAACCTATCGGCCTCACCCGGTGCTCGGCTTTACCTAGACTAGAGATGCTCAAAATATTTCTTTGAAGGCAGTAGGCTGCTGAAAGATTTCCAGGAGTGTCATCCTGAGGCCGCGCCGGTATGCGCGACCGAAGGATCTGTTTATTTGCAGCGCTCGCAAACAGCAGTTCCTTCGCTGCTCTCAGGAACACCCTCGGAAATCAGTTCCTTGAGAAGATCAGGACCGAGCATGTGCAGTTCGAACCAGTGCCGGTCGTCTGTCCAGCTCTGCAGGGACGTCATGCTCGCCGCGCCAAATAGCCACTGCAGCATCGCGGGAGTGTATTTGTAGCTGTTCTCCGTGTGAATGGTTTCGCCCGCCTCGAAACCAAAACCTCGTGTCAAACCGCTTAACCAGACTTGCTGCGCGACGGCGCTCTCCAGGTGCATCTCGACGCGCGACTCCTGTTGGTTCCACACCGCCACGTGGCGGAAGCGGTCAAGATCAAAATCGCCTTCCAGCTCGTGGTTAATGCGATGAAGGACGTTCTTGTTAAATGCGGCGGTAACGCCTTGAGCATCGTTGTAGGCGGGCAGGAGCACTTGCGGCGCCTTCGCCAAATCAACGCCTAAAAGCAAACGGTCGGCCGCCTGCATCGTCCGGCGTACCCGCGCCAACAGCGCCGCGGCTTCCATCGGATCGAAATTGCCAATGCTTGACCCTATGTAGAGAATCAGCCTGGGGGCGGGATCTTTCGGCTGGTGGATCGGCATTCCGCAGGTGTAATCGGCCACGACCGGGGCCATGCGAAGGCGCTGGAACTCGGGCACGAAGCTGGCGCGCGGCAACCCGCAAGGCGCTGCCGGAAACATCGATGGGAACATAGGTGACCAGGCCATCGCGCCGCGCCAGCGCTTGCAACAACAGCGCCGTCTTCGAAGCGCTGCCCGCCCCGAGTTCCACCACGGTATGGACGTTTCCGGCGGCCGCCGCGATGGCATCAATATTGCGCTCCAGAATGGCGCGCTCGGTCCGGGTCACATAGTACTCGGGAAGGTCGCAGATCTGCTCGAACAATGCAGACCCGCGCGCGTCGTAGAAAAGCTTTGGCGGCAGACATTTTCTGGGTTGGCTCAGGCCACCGAGAACATCCGCCGCTATGGTTGGAATTGCTGAGAGCTCTCTGCTGGTCGCCATAGTGCTTTAGTTGCCGTCTTGTGCCAATCGAATGCCGGAAAACTGCCAGCGTGCGCCGGGGGGAAGAAGTTTCGATAGCTGGCGCGAAGATGCGAATGCGGAGTGGCGCACGAACCGCCGCGCAACACGAACTGGTTGCACATGAACTTGCCGTTGTATTCGCCTAGCGCGCCAGATGCGGGTTGAAAGCCGGGATACGCCAAATAAGCACTCGCGGTCCACTCCCAGACATCGCCAAACATCTGGCGCGGGCCGGAGCTTCCCTGCTCCCCGGCAACGGGATGGAGTTGCCGCGATTCCAGCAGGTTTCCCGAAAGTGGCACTCCCGCCGCCACTACCTCCCACTCTTCCTCGCGGCAAAGGCGTGCGCCCGCCCAACGCGCGAAGGCATCAGCTTCGTAATAGCTGACGTGGCACACCGGCTCGTGTGAATCCATCTCCTGCATTCCGGCCATGGTAAAGACGCGCCAGCTTCCGAAATGCTCCTCCCAATACAACGGGGCTTGCCATTTTTCCGCCTGCACCATGTCCCAACCGTCGGAAAGCCACAGCTCCGGGCGCGAGTATCCCCGGTCGTTGATGAACTCGAGGTACTCCGCATTGCTCACCAGGCGTGCCGCGAGTTTGAAGGGGTCCAGATAGACTTTGTGTCGGGGCAGTTCGTTATCGAAGGCAAATCGATCGCCGCAGTGACCGATCTCATAAATGCCTTCATCCACGATGACCCATGCCACGGGTTCGAAACGAGAGGCCAGCTTGATTCGCTGTTGTGCATAGGCCGGACGCAACGGCTGCGACCACAAGGCGTATTTCACGTCCGTGACGATCAACTCCTGGTGCTGCTGCTCGTGATTCAGGCCCAGTTCGACTCTGGCCAGAATGTCGCGCTCCGGTTCATGGTCAAGCAGCGTTCGCATGGCGCGATCCACGTGCTCGCGATAGGCCAGAACCTCGTCCAAGCTTGGGCGGGACATCAGCCCGCGCCGCGCCCGCAATGGATGGCCGCCCAACTGTTTGTAATAGGAATTGAAGAGGAAGGTAAACTCGGGGCGGAAGACGCTGTAGTTCGGAAGGCCGGATAGAATAAAAGTTTCAAAGAACCACGTCGTATGCGCCAAGTGCCACTTCGCGGGGCTGGCGTCCGCCATCGGTTGCAACTGCATGTCCTCCGCGCTTAGCGGAGCACACAAGGAAAGGGTTGCCTGCCGCACTTGATCGTAGCGGAAAGCCAACGAACCGGATTCTTCTTCAGCTATGGACCTGGCTGAGAGCCCCATGGGTTAACCTCTCGTTCTTGCGACTTCCAGACCGCAGCTTGCGCGTCAGGGCGAGCACGCGAACAAACTATTGGATGCCGCCGGACGGCAAAGGAGAACTGGACAGCGTTGTTTTTGTGAGTAGCCGGTATTTTTAGGCGGGTGGTTGCAGCTCTTCGATCAGCGAATCGCGAAGCTTGCCAATGACTTCGACGGGCAATTTCTTTCTACCCGAGGTCAAATAAAAGACATCGATGGCCATCTCGCCTTCGGTGTCAATCAGCGCCACTTCAATGTTGCAGCCGTTCTCCGCGAGGACGGAGGCGATGCGATAAAGCAGTCCGGGCCGGTCCTGCGCGATGACCTCGATGAGCGTGCTATGAAGCGCGGAGGTCTCATCGACCTGAACTCGCGGCTCGATACGCACTTTGGGCATCCTGCCGTCGGAGTACTTGCGTCCGCTCCCCAGGGCCTCCAGGCTGCGCTCGCCTGTGAGCACATCGACAAAGCTGCGTGGAATCGGTCCCACTCCTGAAGGTTCAACTCCAGAGTGTGAAATCGATCGGTAAAGAAAAACGTGTCGACCACCACGCCGGCGGCGTTGGAGAAGGCATCCGCCTTCACGATGTTCATGCCCCAGGCGGCCAGAATTCCGGCCAGCTTGGCGAAGAGCGCCGGCTGATCGTTCGTGACGACCGTCATCTCGAACGTATCTCGATTGCGCGTGAGGGTGGTCTGCACGGGTTCGGAGCGCAGCTTGGCGGCGAGTTCCACGTGGGCGACGATTTCTTGCGGGCTGTGCAGGCGCAGATAGCGGCGCGGCAAGCCCTCCAAAAACTCACGCAGGCGCCTCGGCCCCAAGGCGCGGAGCGATGAGGCGGATCTTCGCAAGCTGCTCGTCCCGGATATCGGCGTGGACACGTTCGTCATCGACGCTGCGATCGAGATAATTGGTGGTAGCAACGTAAAGCCGCCAGAGATTTTCCGCCTTCCAGGCAGTCATGGCGTCGGGATTGACCGCGCTGATGTCGGCGTAAGTCAGCAAGCAGAGCATCTTGAGACGCTCCGGCGAGCCGACGGCCGACGCCAAACTCTTCAGCGTAACCGGGTCGAAGATATCGCGGCGCATCGCCGCGGACATATCGAGGTGGTAAGCGATCAGGAAACAGACGGTATCGCTCTCCTCCTGCGGAAGGTCCAAGTCCGCGCAGATGCGAGTAGCGGCTTTCAGGCTGGCATCCACATGCGATTCAGAGCTGCCGGCTTTGCCCACATCATGGAGCAGCATCGCCAGGTACAGCAGGTCAGGGCGCTCGATTTCGCCGAGCAGCTCGGCGAAATGACGCTCCTGGTCGTCGTCCTTGCGCAAACGATGAAGCGTATCAATGGTAAGAAAGGTATGCTCGTCGACCGTGTAACGATGATAATAAGTCGCGCACCACGAGCGAATCGAGCGCGCGGAATTCGGGAACGAGCATGCCAAGCACGCCAAGTTCCTGCATGGAGCGCAGGGCCAGGCCGGCATGGGGCGAGTCAAAACCGAGCGCAACGCCTGCCAGCGTGAAGCACCCGGCAATGGCTCGCCGGAAACTGAAGGAAACGCCTGCTCGAGGCGCTGCTCGGTGCTGCCGGCAGAGTTTGAATCCGTGCTGCGCAACGAACTCGAAAACGCGCAGAAAAACATCTTGATTGGCAATCGAAGAGGGCTGCTGAAGATAAACGCGTCCATTCACGGCGGCAAAATCGGGGTTGGAAAGCCGTGAACGCCAACTTTGAAACTGCTGGTAAATCGAAGAGCGCGCCGGAACTACATCGTCGAGCATGATCGATGCCAGGCGATTGATGTTGCGGGCATGACGAAAGTAGCGGCGCATCCATGTGGCCGTGTCCGGGGCATCCTGGAAGCCCTATGCGGTCCTGGGCCGCGTCGTCTTGCGCCTCCCAGGAAAGCATGTTGTCATCTCGTCCCGCGCGATAGTGCAGAAAGCAACGGACGGCGCTGAGAAAATCGATTGCCTGCTCCGTGTAGTCGCGCAGATTAGCCGGAAATCCGTCTCCGGGATTGATCCATCCGCGACTCCGCGAGAAGCCGTTGAGCAACGAAAGCCAGCAGGCAAGATGATAATCGCGCAGCCCGCCGGGCGTATCCTTCACGTTCGGCTCGAGGTGGAAGATGGTATTGCCCATCTTGCGCCGGCGTTCTTCATTCACCTCCGAAAGCCCGCGCACCAAGTCCTGCCACTCGCGCAAGATGAGCTTTGGCAGAACCTGCTCCCGAAGCCGGCGGAAAAGCTCGAAATCGCCCGCCAGGAAGCGACAGTCAAGAAGAGAAATGTTGAATTCGAGATTATCGCGATGAAGCAGGTCACACTCTTCCAGGGTGCGGGTGGTCGGGCTAAGTTTCAGCCGTATGTCCCACATATCCTGGCAGAGTTGGCGGATGACGTCCTTCTGTTCCGGGCCGGGAAGCGTTTTCTCGAACAGGAACAGAAGGTCGATATCCGAATGCGGATACAGTGAGCCGCGCCCGTAGCCGCCGATGGCGATCAGCGCAAGGCCCGCCGGCGCCGCCGGTTCGGGAGATACATACTCTTGCCACAGACGCAAGGCCAGGGAGTCAACCACCGCGGTGCGGCGCCGAATCGCCAATCGTCCATCATGGGCCGCCGCGAAGTCGAGACGAATGCTCTCCGTCTCCGCATCGTAACGAGTTCGCAGGGTCTGAGCCAGGCCGCCCGCGGCCATCAATGCACCTCTTGGGCTACGCTACAGCGCGTTGTTGCCGCGCTCCTCGTTACGAATGCGGATGGCCTCGTCGACTCGAGTGAGGAAAATCTTGCCGTCGCCGATCTTGCCTGTCTGGGCCGCCTTGATGACGGCGTTGACAGCCTGCTCCACAACCTCGTCGCGAAGCACGATTTCCAGCTTGATTTTTGGCAGAAGGTCGACGGTATATTCCCGCCCGCGGTAAAACTCGGTGTGGCCCTTCTGGCGGCCGTGGCCGCGCGCTTCCAGGACGGTCAGACCGTCGATTCCGATTTCCAAAAGTGCGCTCTTCACGGCATCGAGCTTAGAGGGTTGAATGATCGCTTCCAGTTTAGTCATCGTTCTCCCGTGAGTACGCGAGTGCGTCCAGACTCAATCATAAATTATTTCCGGAAGCTTCCCAGTAGTAACCCTCTTCACCGTGCTGCGTGATGTCCAGCCCCTCGACTTCGTCTTCCGCCGGCACGCGCAACCCGATGACGGCGTCGACGAACTTCAAAATTGCTATCGTTCCCACCGCGGCGATCGTCCAGGCAATAACGACGCCGATCAACTGGTTGAACAACTGATGGAAATTACCGTCGATCCAACCGGAGCCAAGTACGTTGCCCTGGGCATCCTTGAAAATCGGGTTGATGAGCTTGCTGGCAAAGACGCCTGTCAGCAGCGCACCAAGCGTGCCGCCCACCCCGTGAACCCCGAATGCGTCAAGACTGTCGTCGTAACCGAAGATGGCCTTCACCTTGGCGACCATCGCGAAGCAGACCACGCCGGCAAGAAGTCCGATCAACAACGCGGGCATAGGACTGACGAACCCGGCCGCTGGAGTGATTGCAACCAGGCCGGCGACCGCTCCGCTGATTGCGCCCAGGGCGCTCGGCCTTCCCATGACCATCCATTCGGTTGCTCCCCAACCGACCGTGGCCGCTGCCGCGGCAAAATGAGTGGCCACGAAAGCACTGGTGGCGAGGCTGCCCGCGGCCAGCGCACTGCCGGCATTAAAGCCAAACCAGCCGACCCACAGCATGCAGGCGCCGATCAGGCTGAGCACTACGCTGTGCGGAGGCATGGGCTCCTGCGGATAACCCACACGCTTACCCAGATACAAGGCCGAAACCAGCGCCGACACGCCGGATGTTATATGCACGACCGTTCCGCCGGCAAAGTCGAGAGTCGGGAAGAGTCCGCCAAGGGAAGCGTTCAGCAGGCCGCCCTTGCCCCAGACCATGTGCGCCATCGGCGCATAGACGATGATCGACCACAAGACCATGAACAGCATCATGGCGCTGAACTTCATCCTCTCGGCGAAAGCGCCAGTGATGAGCGCGGGAGTGATGATGGCGAACATCAACTGGTAAATCATGTACGTCTGCAAGGGAATGGTGGCCGCGTAGTCGGGATCGGGTTGCGCGCCGACCCCGTGCAGGAACGCGTGATGCAAACTGCCGATAAAGCCATTGCCCGAGCTGAAACACAGGCTGTAGCCGACCAGCCCCCAAAGAACGGTGATCACGGCCATCATGGCGAAGCTCTGCATCATGGTGGACAGAACGTTCTTTTTGCGAACCAACCCGCCATAGAACAAAGCCAGGCCGGGACCAGTCATCATCAGGACCAGCGCGGCACAAACCAGCATCCAGCCGTTGTCCGCGGCACTGTGAGCATCGGCGATCTTCTGCTCCAACTCGGCGATCCGCTCAGGTGTTACGATGGATTGCGTCGTGGGGACCGTCTGGGCGCAGAGCGCGCAACCGATCAAAACGACACAAAGGAGGAGGCTCCATTCGCGAAGATTACGAACGCGGATGGTTGATTTCAGGCGCTGAAGGAACAAAAGGGCTCTCCCTAATCGAGCGGTAGCTTGTTCTGTACTTAATATCGGGTATGCTGCTGCAACGGAAATCAAAAGTCTTTATTGAAGCTATCAATATTGTTTATGCGCTCGATACCCCGGGCGCGAAAAACCACGCAAATTGCCGCTATTAAGGTAAGTTACTCACATGGACTACCGTGAACTTCGACACACTGATCTTCGAGTATCGCGTCTCTGTTTCGGCTCTATGACCTTCGGCAGGCAAACCGACCAGTCGGCGGCTAACGCCATGGTCGACCGCTGCATCGACGCCGGAATCAATTTCTTCGATACCGCCAATGCATATGAGCGTGGCAAGTCGGAAGTCATGCTGGGAAATGCAGTCCATGGCAAGCGAGACAAGCTGATCATAGCCAGCAAGGTACAGCACAAAATGGGCACCGGCGCCGATGAAGGCGGTCTTTCCAGGGCCGCGATTTTCCGCGCCATCGAAGATAGCTTGCGGCGATTGCGGATGGACTATCTCGACATCTACTACTTGCACCAACCCGATTACGGCGTGCCCATCGAAGAAACCATGGATGCCATGGAAACCCTGATCCGCCAAGGCAAGATACGGTACATGGCGGCCTCCAATTATGCGGGTTGGCAGGTTTGCCAGATGCACTGCATCGCCGAGCGAAAGAAGTTCCATGTTCCGGGGATCGCGCAAATGATGTACAACCTGATTGCGCGGGGCATCGAGCAGGAATTTATTGCGATGGCCCGTGAATTGGGAGTTTCGATCATCGGGTACAATCCGCTCGCGGCTGGCCTCCTGACCGGCAAACACAGCTCTCAAGCTTTCACTCCCGGAACGCGCTTCGACTTCAACAAGGTCTATCAGGATCGCTATTGGCATCCGCAGGATTTTGAGGCGGTCGAAAAGCTGAAAAAGATCGCAGTCGAGTCCGGGCGTTCGCTCATCAGCCTTTCCCTGAACTGGCTCTTGCACCACACCGTGACCGATTGCATCGTCCTCGGCGCGTCGCGCATGGAACAACTGGCGCAGAACCTTCAAGCATGCGAGGAAGGCCCCCTGCCGGCCCCAGTGGTTGAAGCGTGCGACCAAGTGTGGAGGGAATTGCGCGGTCCGGCTCCGTTTTATAACCGCTGACGAATTCCAGAGTGGCCGCTGTTCCATCTCGAGAACGGCAAATTCAACTACTCTGCTTTTCTACTCTGCTTTGCGAAGCTCCAGCAACTCTTTGTCGGCTCGCTCTGTTCTTGACTTAGGCACCGTAACCCAGGTTAAGTGCTTAAGCACTGGATTAGCCGAGTGCATAAACTGGCAGTCGGATACGCCGAATATGAACTCTTATTCATCAGCCAACAACTCTGCTTTTTAGCCGGCAGCTCTGCCTGACAAGCCGAGTACCGCGCCAACTCTCAAGTTCTACTCGGGTCATCAGCTTTGAACCCAGATTTGTCCTAAGTGGCTGCTGAAATGCAGCGACTCTCGCGAGGGGTTCTATGACTGGGGTTCGACGCGTCTGCAAACGGCAACTGATTTTAGGTCTGTTGATTTTGGGAGCAACCTTTTGTGTCCCTGTATCCGCCTTGGCTCAAGGGGTGATTACGGTGAATTCGCCGGCTAACGGAGCCATCGTAAACGTTCCATTCAACGTGCACTTCACCTACAACGCCTCTACTACCTATACGAAGCTTTGGATCGATGGGGTCGCCATCATCTCCGACCACAACTCGAGCGGAAACTTGAGCACCTTCGATTACACGGTCACGTCGCTCGCCGTGGGATCACACACCTTGACGCTGCAGGCGCATGATACCAGCAGCAATACAACCATCAGCGTTCACGAAACGATCACGGTTTCATCCACGCCTCCGACGATCGTAAACGTCACCCCGTCTTCACAGACAATGCTGGAAGGAACCCAATTCACATTCAACTCGAACGTCCCCGCCACCTGGGCCGCGTCCGGGGTGGGTGGCACTGTCCCGACATCTTGCAGTACCGCTACCACTTCGTGCACCTTTACGGCCGGCGCTACGGCTGGTGCGGAAACGCTTACGGCGAGCGCGACCGATGGTTCGGGCGCCAGCGGATCGGCAAGCATCACGATCACATCGCTGCTCGTGAACCCGGCCTCGACAAGCGTGGTGGCCGGTGAGACGCAACCTTACACGACGAGTCCTTCCATTCCAGTAGGGTATTCGGTGAACCCTCCGGGTCTCGGCTCGTTCGATAGCAACGGCAACTTCACTGCGGCAAATACGAACGGGAACGGGACCGTGACCGCTACGGCGACCGACAACTCTGCATCCGGCACGGCAAAGATATCGGTAGTCCCTCTGGCCATAACGCCAAGCAACCCGAGTGTGGCAGAGGGCCAGACCCTGACCTTTACCGCGAATGCGGCAGTCACCTGGGGCGCAACGGGCGATGGAAGTTTCATTAACCCGTGCACGAACACAACGTCATGCGTCTTCACTGCCCAATTCGAACCGGAACTCTGGCAAATGTCACGGCCACCGAGACCAGCCCCGCCGCTTTGTCAACCAACACGAGCGCTACGATTGGCCCTCTGACGGTCACACCGACGTCCCCGACTACCGTCGTGAACCAGACGCAGCAATTCACGGCCAATGCGCCGGCCAACTGGACAGCGACGTGCGGAAGCTTCCCAAACACGTGCACGAGCACGACTTCGTGTGTCTTTACCGCTCCCAACTCAGTTCCGCCGGACCCGGGAACCTGCACCATCACCGCGACCGATTCAGGCGGAGCCAACGCGCAGGCAGTCGATACGATTACAACGCCGCCGCCACCGAGCACACTCAACTACACCACCTGGAAGTACAGCAACGACCACACCGGCCAGCAGCCCAACGAAACAGTGCTGACACTCGCGAATGTCAATTCAAAAACTTTTGGATTGAAGTTTACTGACGCCGTTGACGGCCAAGTCTTCGCCCAAGTTCTCTACCTTTCCAACCTCACTATCAACAGTGCCAGCCACAACGTTGTCTTCGTCGCCACCGAACACGACAGCGTCTACGCCTTTGACGCCGATGCCGCCGGCGCCGCGCTCTGGCATACCTCTTTCCTTACCGGAGGAGCGACCACTGCGTCGCCCTCGAGCGTCCACAGTACCATCGGAACGGAAATCGGCATTACAGGCACGCCGGTGATCGACATTAACGCCGTGCCGAATCCTGTGCTGTACGTCGTTGCTGAGACGGATGAAGGCGGCAGCTATATCCACCGTCTGCATGCGCTGGACGTGACAACCGGCAAAGAAATCAGCGGAAGCCCGGTCACTATCTCCAGCTCGGGGTTCTCCTCCAAACAGCAATTGCAGCGGCCAGCGCTCATCCTGGCCAACGGGAACGTGTACGTCTCCTTCGGCAGCGAGGGCGACTTCAGTCCATGGCACGGCTGGATCTTTGGCTTCAATACCGGCAACCTTTCACAAGCCCCCGCCGTTTGGAATTCTTCGCCGAGCGGAAATGCAGGCGGAATCTGGGGCGGCGGCGGCGGTCTGGCAGCCGACTCTGACGGCAACATCTACGCGGCAACGGGCAACGGCAACTGGAACGGAACGACCCAGTTCAGCATGAGCTGGGTAAAGCTGAATCCGGACCTGACAGTGAAGGATTTCTGGACCCCGTTCAACGAGTCCAGCCTATCGAGTGGCGACGGCGACCTCGGCTCCGGGGCCCCGCTGCTTGTTCCGAATCAGCCCGGCAGCGCCCATCCGAACGAGCTGATTGGCTGCGGTAAACCGACGCCGGTTTACGTGGTGGATCGCGATAACATGGGCGGACACATGTCGGGTTCCGATAGCCAGATCGTGCAGTCCCTGCCGAGCGTAGTGGGCGGAGGAACGTCGTCGCAGCGGCAGTATAAAGACCATTGCTTCATGACGCCCGCTTACTTCCAAGGAAAGGTCTATTTCATCGGCAACAATGACGTCATCAAGGCGTTCACGCTCAGCTCCTCGACCGGAATGCTGTCCACATCCCCAACTTCGAAGGGCAGCTTTACATTTCTGTTTCCCGGCGGGCAGCCGGTGACCTCCTCGAACGGTTCCAGCAATGGAATCGTTTGGGCCGTGGACTACAGCTCGTATGACCTGCACGCCTATGACGCAAGCAATCTGACGACAGAGCTCTACCGGAGTTCAACGGTGGACTTTACCAAGTGGATGGTGCCCACGGTCATCAACGGCAAGGTTTATGTGGGCTCGAAAAAGCTACTTTCAGTCTTCGGGCTCTTCTGACGCCGGCGAAACCTGAACGCCGCTTGTTCGGTACACGTTTGTACTCACAATCGCCATCGCAGGCCACGCCTGGGTGGCGATTTCATTTGCCACGCTGAGTGCTTGTCGTTGCCGGCCACCGCCCGCCGGCCAACAATGACCTGCGCACACGCTCCCGTTTGGCATTAGAATAGGTATTCACCAGCAGGGGTTCAAGCCAACGATTCCCATGCCATGATCGCCGTCGTACCGGGTTTGCGGTCAGGCCTGCAAAGACGCCATGGTGAAGCCGCCGTTGATCCGGCGGACCGCGGACCCAGCGTACGAAGGAGAACAAGATTGAGTCAGATTGCGTCAACCGAAAACTCCGGCCAATTGCGCGATAAGACCATCGCGGTGCTCGGCGCTGGCAAGATGGGAAGCCTGATTCTGCGCTCGCTGTTGGACAGCGGCGTTGTGGAACGCAGTCATTTGCGTGGCTCGGTGAAACACAACGAGCACGCACAGGAACTGCGTGAGAGCTTGCAGATCAGCGTCGGTACGTCGAATCTCGAAGCGGCGCGCAATGCCGATGTCGTGATCATATGCGTCAAGCCTTCAGGCGTCTCGAAGGTGGCGGAAGCAATTCGCCAAGGGCTGTCTCCCAACGCGCTGGTGATCTCGATTGCAACCGGCGTCACCACCGACGGCATTGAAGCCGTGCTCGATCCTGGCGTGCCTGTCATTCGCGCAATGCCTAACACGGCCTGCCGGATCGCCCGCGGCATGACGGCGCTGTGCGCCGGGAAATGCTGCCAGGAGTCGCACATGGCGATTGCGGAGACCATCTTCTCGCTCATGGGAAAAACCGCCGAAGTGGACGAAATCCACATGGACGCCGTGACCGGTCTTTCCGCCAGCGGCCCGGCATTCATCTACATCGTGCTTGAGGCGCTTGCCGAAGGCGGCGTCCGCGTCGGACTGCCGCGCGAGGTGGCAACCAATTTCGCGGCGCATGCCGCGCTCGGCGCAGCTTCGATGGTGTTGAGTACGGGCGAGCATCCCGCCGTGCTGAAGGATGAGGTGACCACGCCGGGCGGCTGTACGATCGATGGCATCCTGGAGCTGGAGGAAGGCAATATTCGCGCCACGCTCATCAAGGCCATTACGACGACCACGCGAAAAGCGAGCCAGTTGGCGAGATCGTGAGCAAGGCACTCCGCCGGGGTCTGTCAACACTTTTGCGAAAGAGACGCGGTCTCTGAAATCGCGGTGAATCAGTTTCGCGCCCAAAAAACAACCAGCGCCGTTTGCAGCACAGGCTGTGATCGTTTATCACCGGGCGTCCGGCCCGGCGCTGCTAGTGCTGGTACATCAACCGTAAGACTGCTCCATTGAGGCTCGATCAATGCCTTTCATGCGTTCGATCTCTGCCTTGAGGAATGCGTCCACGCCCTTTGCCGCCGCCCGCCCCTCGGCGATGGCCCAAACGATCAGCGACTGTCCTCTTCGCATGTCGCCCGCGGCGAAAACGCAAGGAACCGACGACATGCCATTGGCGTCCGTGGCCACATTGCCGCGGGAGTCCAGGACCACGCCAAGTTGATCGAGCATTCCGTTGCGCACAGGCCCAACGAATCCCATCGCCAACAGGACAAGATCCGCCTCGATCGTAAACTCGGTTCCGGGCAGCAACTCGAACTTGGGTGGCGGCCCCACACGCGATACATGCATAAGCTTTACATTCCCGTACTCGTCGCCCGTGAATTTCGTGGTTGCGATTCCCCAGTCGCGAACCCCGCCTTCCTCATGAGAGCTCTCCGTGCGCAACTGCAAAGGCCACAGCGGCCAGGGAGTACTCGGCGAGCGCGAATCGGGCGGTTTGGGCAGCAACTCGAGTTGCAGCACGGAAAGCGCCTTCTGACGATGCGCGGTGCCGACGCAATCGGCGCCGGTGTCGCCTCCGCCGATCACCACGACACGCTTGCCGCAGGCCGTTATATCCTGCGCTTCGGTAAGAGGCAAACCATCGCAGCGCCGGTTTTGCGGGATCAAAAAATCAATCGCATAATGAATGCCCTTGAGTTCCCGCCCGGGAATCGGCAGATCGCGAGGCTGTTCGGCGCCGCCGGCCAGCACCGCCACGTCGTACTCCTTGCGCAAGGCCTGGATGAGGATGTCCTTACCGATGTGGGCGTTGGTAACGAACTCGACGCCCTCCTTCGTCATCTGGTCCAAACGCCGGTCGATGAGGTGCTTTTCCATTTTGAAGTGCGGAATGCCGTAGCGCAGCAAGCCGCCGATACGGTCGGCCTTTTCAAAAACCGTCACCCCATGCCCCGCGCGCCGCAACTGTTGAGCGGCTGCCAATCCGGCAGGCCCGGAGCCAATCACGCAGACACGTTTGCCGGATTCCCTCGGCGGCGGCTCGGGCACGATCCAACCATCCTCGAAGCCGCGTTCGACGATGGCCTTTTCAATTTGCCTGATCGTGACTGGAGGCTCGTTGATGCCGAGGACGCAGGCCGTTTCGCAAGGAGCCGGACAAAGCCTGCCGGTGAACTCCGGGAAATTGTTCGTCGAGTGCAACTGGCGCACCGCCGCCTTCCAGCGGCCGTGGTACACCATGTCATTCCAATCGGGAATGATGTTGTTCAGCGGGCATCCGGTGTGGCAAAACGGCACGCCACAGTCCATGCAGCGCGCACCCTGCTGGCGAAGCTTCTCTTCCGGAAACTCCGCATAAATCTCGAACCAATCGTTGATGCGCTGCTGCACTGGACGGCGCTGGGGCAGTTCGCGCCCAAATTCAATGAAACCGGTAACTTTACCCATGTTTAACCTGCTTCTCGCCCGAGTACACTACGGTAGTCTGCATCTTCTGCATGCGCTCAATACGCGGAACACCGAGCACCCGCTTATATTCGTGCGGGAATATCTTGATGAATTGCGGCAAAGTGTCCACCCAATGCTCGAGAATCCATTGTGCCCGCGGGCTTTCGGTTGCGATCAGATGACGGTCAATGGCATTGCGCAGCAGCTCTATATCGCGCTCGTCGATCACCGGTTCCAGATCGACGCCCCCCAGATTGCAGCGTTCCTGCTCGAAGTCGCCGTCCTCGTCGAAAACGTAAGCCCATCCTCCTGACATGCCGGCCGCGAAGTTGCGTCCGCACTTGCCGAGAACGAACACTATTCCATTGGTCATGTATTCGCAGCCGTGATCGCCCACGCCTTCGACGACGGCCATCGCACCGGAATTGCGCACGGCGAAGCGTTCGCCGGCAACCCCGTTGAAGTACGCTTCCCCACTCGTGGCGCCGTAAAGGGCCACGTTTCCAATCACGATGTTCTGCTCCGGCGCGAAGGTGGAGTTGCGCGGCGGATAAACGACCAGTTTGCCGCCGGAGAGCCCCTTGCCCACGTAATCATTGGCATCGCCTTCCAGCGTGAGCGTCACTCCCTTGGCAAGAAAGGCGCCGAAGCTCTGGCCGGCCGAGCCGGTAAACTCGCATGAGATGGTGTCGTCGGGCAGCCCCTTGGAACCATAACGGCGGGCAATTTCGCCGCTCAACATAGCGCCTACAGTCCGGTCCACGTTACGGATCGGAAGCTTCACCTGGATCGGTGTGAGCGTCTCCAGAGCCGGACGCACGCATTCGATCAGCTTGTGATCGAGAGCCTTCTCCAGTCCATGATCCTGCGCCTGCACGCAACGACGCGCCACGTTCAACCGCTTCGGCGGATCGTAGAAAATGCTCGAAAAGTCCAAGCCCCTGGCCTTCCAATGGCCCATAGCCGATTTCATCTCCAGCATATCGACCCGGCCAATCATCTCGTCCACGGTCCGGAACCCAAGCTGGGCCATATACTCGCGCACCTGCTCGGCGATGAAGAAGAAAAAGTTGATCACGTTCTCGGGCTGTCCGCGAAATTTGGCGCGCAGCTTCGGGTCCTGAGTCGCAATCCCCACGGGACAGGTATTCAAATGGCACTTGCGCATCATGACGCAACCCATCGTGATCAGCGGCGCGGTGGCAAAACCGTATTCTTCGGCTCCGAGCAAAGCGGCAATCGTGACATCGCGGCCCGTTTGGAGCTTCCCGTCGGTCTGCACCCGGATGCGGCCACGCAGGTCATTCATAACCAGCACCTGCTGAGTTTCAGCCAGTCCAAGCTCCCATGGGATGCCTGCGTGCTTGATCGAGCTGAGCGGCGACGCACCCGTTCCGCCGTTGTCTCCGCTGATGAGCACGACATCCGCATGCGCCTTGGCCACGCCGGCAGCGACGGTTCCAACTCCGACTTCGGCAACCAGTTTTACGGAGATCCGTGCCCGCGGATTGGCGTTTTTCAGGTCGTAAATGAGCTGCGCAAGATCCTCAATCGAGTAAATGTCGTGGTGAGGCGGCGGAGAAATCAAACCGACGCCGGGAATCGAGTGCCGCACCCGAGCGATCTCGTCGTTCACTTTGTGACCGGGCAATTGCCCGCCCTCGCCGGGCTTGGCGCCTTGCGCCATTTTGATCTGCAGCTCGTCGGCGTTCACCAGGTAGTGGACGGTTACGCCGAAGCGCCCGGAGGCCACCTGCTTGATGGCGCTGCGCCGGCAATCTCCATTCGCATCGGGCTGGAAGCGGCCCTCTTCTTCGCCGCCTTCGCCGGTGTTGGACTTCCCGCCGATGCGGTTCATGGCGATGGCGAGGGTTTCGTGAGCTTCTTTGCTGATGGAGCCAAACGACATCGCACCCGTGGTGAAGCGTTTCACGATCTCGCTGGCTGGTTCCACCTCTTCCAGCGGAACCGGGTCCTCGCTCTTCCTGATGCCGATCAGTCCGCGCAAGGTACAGAACTGGCGGCTTTGATCGTCGATGAGGTCCGTGTACTCCTTGAACGTCTTGGGGTTTCCTTCTCGAACCGCATGTTGCAGCTTGGAGATGGTCAGCGGATTGAGAATGTGGTGTTCGCCATCGACGCGATACTGGTAGCTGCCGCCGACTCTCAGCTCCGGCTCGAAGCTGCCGGCCGGGCGAAAAGCGTGTTCGTGCTTCATCTGGGCTTCGCGCGCCAGCACTTCCAGCCCAACCCCTTCTATCCGCGAGGCGGTTCCGGTGAAGTATTTTGCGATGAGCCCCCGGTTGAGCCCGATGGCTTCAAACACCTGCGCGCCGCGATAGCTCTGCAGCGTGGATATCCCCATCTTGGAGCCGGTTTTGAGCAGGCCCTTGTCGATGGCCTTGATGTAGTTGTGGAGCGCGGTATCCGCGTTCATGCCCTCGGGCAAATCGCGCCGCAGTTCCAGATCCTCCAGGGTTTCTATGACCAGATAGGGGTTCACGGCGCTTGCGCCATACCCAATCAGCAGAGCAAAGTGCATGACCTCGCGCGGCTCGCCCGACTCGATAATCAACGCAACCTGCGTACGCAGCTTCTCGCGGATAAGGTGGTTGTGGACCGCGGTCAGCGCCAGCAGGGACGGAATGGGCGCATACTCCTCGTCGGTTCCGCGGTCGGAGAGGACGATCAGGCTGTAACCAGACTTGATGGCCAGCGTGGCTCGACGACAAAGGCCGTCGAGCGATTGCCGCAATCCTTCTTCGCCCCTGTGCACCGGGAACAGCGTCGGCAGAGTTGTCGCCAGCAGATCCCCTTGCGAAAGCCGTCGCAGTTTCTCGAGGTCGCGATTGGTAAGAATCGGATGTGGCAAGGCCAGTGTATGGCAGTGCTTCGGGGTCTCCTCCAGGATGTTGCTCTCGCACCCGATGAAGCTAATCAGCGACATCACCATATCTTCCCGGATGGGGTCGATGGGGGGATTGGTGACCTGGGCGAACAACTGCCGGAAATAATTGAACAAACTTTGTGGACGATCCGACAAACACGCCAGCGGCGTATCCGTGCCCATCGAACCCACGGGCTCCTGGCCATCCTTCACCATGGGCAACATGATCATCTTCAGGTCTTCATCGGAGTAGCCGAAGACGCGCTGCCGGCAGAGGATGGTGTCGTGATCCGTCGCTACGGTGCGCGGAGGCTCCGGCAGGTGGTCGAGAGTGATCTGGTTATCCCGCAGCCATTCGCCGTAAGGCTGACGGCTGGAAAGGCGGCGTTTTATTTCTTTGTCCGAAACGATACGCCCCTCCACCAGATCGACCAGGAACATCTTGCCCGGCTGAAGCCGCCCCTTTCTGACGATGTCTTGCGGCTTGATCGGCAGAACGCCGGTTTCCGACGCCATTACGACCATGCCGCCGCGGGTTATCACGTAACGCGCGGGGCGCAGGCCATTGCGATCCAGAGTCGCGCCGATGACGCGGCCGTCGGTAAAGGTGAGCGCCGCCGGACCGTCCCACGGCTCCATCAAGTTCGCGTGGTACTCGTAAAAAGCCCGCTTGTCGGGATGCATGTACGGATTGCCCGACCAGGCTTCCGGAACCATCATCGCCATTGCGTGCGGCAGGCTGCGCCCGGCCTGGAACAGCAGTTCGACCGCATTATCGAAATTCGCCGAGTCGCTGCCCCCGGGCGCAATGATCGGGAATAGCTTCTCCATATCGTCGCCAAAGAGCGGAGACGACAGCAGCGACTGGCGGGCGTACATCCAGTTGACGTTCCCTTTTAGCGTGTTGATTTCGCCGTTGTGCGCGATATAGCGATACGGATGAGCCAGTTGCCAGGTCGGGAACGTGTTCGTGGAAAACCGCTGATGAACCAGGCATAGAGCGCTGGCCACGAGCGGGTCCGACAATTCCTTGTAGAACTTGTTGATCTGCGGCGCCAGCAGCAGTCCCTTGTAGATGATGGTGCGGACCGAGAGCGACGAAACGTAGAAGCTCTGCATCAAGGCGCTGTCGAGGGCCGTGATTTCCGATTCGGTCCGCTTGCGAATGACGTAGAGCTTGCGCTCCAGCGCGTCCTCGTCCCTACTCCCGTCGCCCGCCGTTGCAGGCGATGCGTCGGGGTCCCCTGCGGCGGTTGCGGTTGCGGGGGACGCGGGAGCAGTGGCAGCAATGAACACCT
Source organism: uncultured Acidobacteriota bacterium (assembly GCA_963842345.1). Taxonomy (GTDB): domain Bacteria; phylum Acidobacteriota; class Terriglobia; order Terriglobales; family Acidobacteriaceae; genus CAWBRT01. The sequence goes on along the minus strand of CAWJGD010000028.1, from coordinate 16,901 downwards.
GTTCGATATAAGGCCGTGAGGCGCGCGCCACCTGACCGATCGCATTCGCGTCGATTGGCGTATCGCGCCAGCCCAGCACCTCGAAACCTTCCTCCTCGATCACCCGGTTCATGACCTTGCGACATCGCGCGCGCTGCTCGTCATTACGTGGGAAAAAGACCATGCCCACCCCGTAAGAGCCGGGTTCGGGCAGCGAGAAGCGGAGCCTCTCGGCTTCGCGGGCAAAGAATGCATGCGGAATCTGAATGAGGATGCCGGCGCCGTCACCAGTCTCGGGGTCGCAGCCGCAAGCCCCCCGGTGCGTGAGATTGATCAGAACCTCAATCCCCTTCAGGACGACGTCGTGAGACTTGTGGCCGTCGATATTCGCCACAAAACCCAGGCCACAGGCGTCGTGTTCATGACTGGGGTGATAGAGCCCCTGTGGGGCTGGTAGTCCATTCGGCATGTCCGATGTCGTCACTTCGATCTCCGGATGTAAGCGGCATTCAGGGGGCGGCAGAAGGCCGCCAAGGAAAAAACCGCAGGCGTCGCTCGACACACAAGTCCCTGTGTAATAAACACTTTATTATCGTTTGCCAGGCGTGCGAAAGTACAATCAAGATTTTCGATAGCACCGATTAAGAAATTTCAGCATTCCCGTAACCGGGCTTTAACCGAATCGCGAGTTGCTCGCCACTTCCCGGATCAAAACCATGTCCTCACAAACGGCCCGGTGCGTGTATTCTTCTGAGAGTAGTACAACTTGCCTGATTGTTGGTGGTGAATTCTACCGCCCCGCTGTACCAAGAGAGCGAGGAACGCCGTGGATTTCGATCAGCTAATTACGTTCATCGAAGTCGCCAAGCTGGGTAGTTTTTCGCGTGCCGGCCAAAAGGTATTTCGAACGCAGTCGGCCGTCAGCGCTCAAATCAGGCAACTCGAGCAGGAATATGGCGAGAAGATTCTCGACCGCCGCGCCAAGACCGTGCGCTTGACTCCGGGCGGTGAAGTCCTGTTCGAGTATGCGCAGCGCTTGTTGACCCTTCGGGATGAGTCGATCCGTGCCGTTGCCGACCAGGGCATTTCGCCTCGCGGAATCTTGGCCATTGGCGCCAATGAGGCCACCTGCCTGTACGTGCTTCCCGAGATGTTTGCCGAGTACATCAGGCAGTATCCCGAGGTTCAGATCAGCGTCTATCGCAATTTCAGCCGCAAAATCCTGGAGCGCGTTGAGGACGGCGCAGTCGATCTGGGCATCGTAAGCCTGCCGGTAAAGTCTCATAGCATCAAGGTTCATTCCATCTTCCGCGACCAGTTGATGGTCATGGTGAGTTCACAAAATCCACTCGCCAAGCAGAAATCCGTCACCGTGGAAGAAGTGGCGAAACAGCCGCTGATTTTTCCCAAGACGGGATACACTCGGCAGGCGCTCGATAAGCTCTTCCGCCCTTATCGAGCAAACTTGCAGATCAAGATGGAATTGCCGAGCGTGGGCATGATCAAGCGGTTCGTCGTCGCCGGCGTCGGCGTGTCTCTCATCAGCGCCAGCTTCGCCAACGATGAGGTGCGCTCCGGCGAGGCCAAGCTGCTCCCCTTGAAAGACAACGTTTTATGGCGCTCTCTCGGCCTGATTTATCGCTCCGACCGCACCTTACCGCGCTCCGCGCAGGCCTTCATCGAACTCACCAGCCGCTTCGCCAAGAAGAGCATAACCGGGGGCTGAGGCCCGCGGGCACGTATACGCCAGGACTTGAGTTAGGTGGAACTCCAAGCTATCAACGCCGGACGGGGAATACTTTCGCGACTCTAGTCTACCCGGCGCGCTTCAGCAGATCGCTCAGTCCAGCCACGTCTGCCGGGCTGGCATCACTGATTACGAAGTACCTGAGTCCGTCCTTCGACCAGGTTTGAATCGTGAAGTCCAGCTTGTGCTCAACCAGATTTGCCGAGTTCATGCGCGTTGCCAGCGACCTCTCGGAAAAGATGAATACCGAGATCTGATGTTTGCGCACTTGAAACAATAGTTGAGCTCCCGGGCTCTGCTCGAAATAGGCTACGCGTCCGCCCACAAGCTGGAACGGAGAACTTTGCAGCTCAGGCAAATTGAAGGTAAAGGGCAACTTGCCAGCGAACCACGGCTTAACCGTATGCCGGTCCGTCGAAACCACGTCGATGGGATTCGCACTGGCCAACGTCGCCACGTGCAGATCGGCAAGCTCGCCCAGTTGTCGCTCACGCTGCAAATGGCCCGTCCAGAAAGCGCCAAGGCTGATTGCAGCTACCAGAACCGCCATTACCGCTCCCAGCCGCCAACCCAATCTCCAACCCCACAGTCGCGGCTTGCTTTGCTTGGACACTTGCTGCGCGATCTTCAGCCTGAACTCCGGAGTTGGTGCGAATCTTTTGCCGGCCGTGTGGGTCATGCCCTTCAAGCGCATCCGTCCGAGCGCGTCGGCGGCACACGATTGGCACTGCCGCAGATGCGCCTCCACCTCGACAGCCTCGTCGCCGTGCAGCTCGGAATCGACGTATTGTTCAAGTTTCGCGTGCCACAACTCACAACTCATTGCGAAGCTCCTCGGACCTTCGTCCCCAGCAGATCCCGCAGCGCTTTTCGGGCGCGCCAAAGACGCGACATGACAGTGCCGATCGGGATGCCGAGCGTCTCCGCGATCTCCTGGTAACTCATCTCCTCCACGTCGCACAAAAGCACGATTTCCCGGTAATGCGCCGCCAGTTGCTCCAGCGCGCTCTGCAACAGTTCATGATCGACGCGGGAGAGCAGCGCTGACTCCGGCGTTTCCAAAACCGGAGGCAATGCGTCTTCTGCCTCTTCCAGCGGCGTGGCCGCTTTTAATCCCGTGCGCGAAGTCAGGAAGGTGTTGCGCAAAATGCGGAACATCCAGGCGCGGAAGTTAGTCCCTTGCTGAAATGACCGAAACCCTTTCAGCGCCTTCATGTACGTCTCCTGCACCAGGTCTTCCGCCTCGGCACGGTTCTGCGTCAGCCAGTGTGCAAAGTTGTAAAGCGAAGCGAACAGCGGCATCGCCAGCTCTTCGAATGTCCCGGATTGGCTTTGCTCGTTTTGCATCCGGCTATAAGGGTAACTCGAAATCCGCTGAATTATTCCCGCCCGCATACAGAATTGCTGGCGTTTGCTTTGGAATTTGCCCGGCTCCGGGCCGAATGCTGCTTCTGATCCGGCAATTCAACCGAAACCGGACGGGCAAACTTTTTCTGGATGCGCTGGAATAAATTGGGGGCGCCGCCGTTTTCCACTACGCAGCGCAGGGTCGTGCTCTAGAGCCGCCCCGGCAGGCTGCAAGGAGGAACTGCGATGAGTGACTCGATCGATCGCCGCAAATTTCTGCGCATCGCCGGCATGTCGATGGGCATTGGGACTCTCTACAAGGTTGCGCCGCTGCTGGGCGCCGGCAGAGAGGCACACGAGCTTGGAGTGGCTCTGAAGGAGTCGAATGGCGAAAGCACAGCGCCCTTCACTTTCGTTCAGCTAAGCGACGCTCACGTTGGCTTTAGCGGCCCACCCGACCCGCTCGGCACCAAGGCGTTTGAACAGGCGGTGGCCATGGTGAATGCCTTGCCGCAGCGTCCTGACCTGGTGCTCTTCACCGGCGACCTCACGCACGACAGTGAAGTCAAGGATGAGCACGCCAAGCGCATGCGTCAGTTCCAGCAGATCGCGGCGCAACTGAAGGTTCCAAAACTGGTATGTGTCCCCGGCGAGCACGATGCGGGGCTCGACGGTGGACAGTTGTTCCGCGAAGCCTTCGGTCCGACTCATTATTCATTTGACCACCGCGGTGTTCACTTCGTGGCGCTGGATAACGTCTCGCGCGCCAAACCAGAGCTGGGCGCGGAGCAATTGGCGTGGCTCAAGAAAGATCTGGCAAGGTTTCCCAAAACCGCGCCTATCGTGGTTTTCACACATCGGCCGCTCTTCGACCTCAAGCCCGAGTGGGAGTGGTTCACGAGCGACGGCGACGAAGCCATGAACGTGCTCGCTCCCTATCAGAACGTGACGGTGCTGTACGGACATATCCATCGCGATGATGAGCACGTGATCGCCAACACGCACCATTACGCGGCGCGCTCGCTGATCTTCGCCTTCCCTGATCCGGAAAAGGTCGCGGACAAGAAGCCGATGCCGTTCGACAAGGAGCACCCGTTCAAGAATCTCGGCATTCGCGTCGTGAACCACAACGTGAAAAAGCCGCCCCAGGTGTCATCGTTCTCGATTGAGGATGTAGAACTCAGCCTGCGCGAGTACTCGGGCATCAACGGAATTCAACAGATTCTGAAACCGTTTTCACTCTGAGCCGCGGCTGAAGAACACGCTACCCGATGCCGGCGACAGATAGTCGCCGACCCGAAGGAGAGTCTCATGAAGGACAGAAAACGTCTTGTGTTTGCGCTCGTGCTGGCTTGCGCGGTCATGTTGAGCGCGCCTTTCAGCACGCAAGCGCAAGGCACGGCGCGCGTCATCGAAATCACCGCCAAACGCTTCGAATTCACTCCGAACGTGATCACCCTCAAGCGCGGCGAGCCGGTCATTCTGCGGGTGAAAAGCGCCGACGTCACCCACGGATTTTTCTCGAAGCAACTCAAGATAGACGAGGTGATTGAACCGGGCAAAACCGTGGATGTGAAAATCACCCCGCAAACCGCAGGCTCGTTCACGCTCATCTGCGATCACTTCTGCGGCTCCGGACACGGCAACATGAAGATGGCCATCGTCGTGGAATGATAATGATATGGACCAGACGACCACTACGTGCCCTCACGGGATCCCCGGTACGCGCAGTAGTCGCGCGCGCTGGGGCAGATCGCGGTCGAGTTCCGTACCGGTGTGGGCGATGGCTGGGGTAAGCTTCCTGCTGCTCTTAACGGGCTGCCAGGTCAAGCGCCCCGGCAATTTCGAGAACTCGCTGGCAACCCGCGTGAAGCACCTGGTCACCGTCGGCGGCAAGGCGGTGCACAACCCGCTTCCAGCCACGGAGGAAAACATCCGTGCCGGCCAGAAGAACTTTGCCATCTACTGCATGGTGTGCCACGGACTCGACGGACAGGCCACAGGCGTTCCCTTTGCCCAAAGCATGTATCCGCCCGTGCCGTCACTGAACTCGCGCGAGGTGCAGGACTACACGGACGGACAACTGAAATGGGTGATCGAAAACGGAATCGGGCCCTCGGGCATGCCTGCTTCCAAGGGGGTACTGAATGATGATGAAATGTGGAGCATCGTGAACTACATCCGCCACCTGCCCGCGAAGGGAAGCCTCGGCGAGCCTAAGGTGTACAACCCGTAGTAAAAGCGCACCTGCCGGGATATCAGCCGCGTGTAGCGTCGTATACCAGCTTGGCCGCGGCCATGTCCTCCACGGCCAATCCCACGGACTTGAAGATTGTCCTGCCGGCATGACTCCTCGGCGTTGCGGCCGTCAGCAGTTCGCCAAGTTCGGCGTCGATAGCGGCGCCGGATGAACGAATATCCTCCGACTCGTGTCCAGCAGCCTCGCGCGATTCAACCACCAGCAGGCCCTTCATGGCTTCATCGTCCAGTTCGCGCCGGCCTGCTCCGATCGCGCCCAGGGCGTTGATGTGAGCCCCCGGCTTCAACCATCGACCAAGCAGTACCGGCTCGGAAGCGGCGGTAGCAGCTACCACCACGTCCGCGCCGCGGACGGCTTCTTCGGCCGTCATCGCCTTCGCGCCTACTTGTTCCGCCAGTTTCCGTGCGTTTTCCCGGTTGCGGCTCCAAATGCGGATCTCTTCGAAGCTGCGCACGCATCGCAGCGCCGCCACATGCGCCCGTGCCTGTACGCCGCTTCCCAGAATGGCAAGTACGCGGACATCCGCTCTGGCAAGCAGATCTGTCGCGACCGCCGAAACCGCTGCCGTGCGCATCTCCGTGATCAGTCGCGCATCCATTGTCGCGAGCGGCTCGCCGGTGTCGGTACGGAACAACTGAATGACGGCAAAGTGTGTATCCAACCCGCGGCTCGCATTCTCCGGGAAGACCGATACCAGCTTGACGCCCATAACTTCACCGTAGATGGCGGGCATGACCAGAAACAGCGCTGGCTGCCGCGGAACCGGCAGTCTCATCCGCAGCGGCTGCACCACCTTCTGCAAGGAAAAGTCGATCAGCGCCTGCTTCATTGCCGGAATCAACTGCTCGTAGCTGAGCCGCTCCCGAATCGCTTCTTCACTCAAAAACATTTCAGGCCTTTCGGAACATAGATGTGAAAAAAACGCCGCGCTCTCACTGAATTGTGGCGCTCTCCATCTTAAACGTAAGACCTGCCCTGCCGTAAATACCGTGAATGAGGATGAACCCCGGGCACTCAACCGCGGTCACGCCACTGGCGGACCGCGCACCCCTTAGTTCCAAAGCAATCCCGCTGCTACACTACCGGCATGCGCGCGCTCATCATTGGCGGAACTCGAAACCTCGGCCCGTCGCTGGTTACGGCATTGCTCCAGGCGGGATATGAAACTTCTGTTTTCAATCGCGGCAAAACTCCGGCGGAGTTGCCCAGGCAAGTCGAGAGGCTTTGCGGCGACCGTGGCGATCCCCAAGTGCTGCGCGCCATCCTGGGAAAGCGCGAGTTCGAGCTGGTTGTGGACACGACCCTCTACACTGGCCGCGACGCCGAACCCGTAGTCGATCTGCTGCTAAACCGTACCGGCCGGTACATCTTCATCAGCACCGGCCAAGTCTATCTGGTGCGGGTAGGACCGAAGCGCCCGTACAGCGAGGATGATTATGCGGGGCCGGTGATGTCCGCGCCTCCGCAGTCCGCCGCCTACGACTATGAGAACTGGGTCTACGGCATTGAAAAACGAGCAGCGGAGGATGTGTTGATGCGCGGCTGGGCAGAGCGGCGATTTCCTGTTACCACGCTCCGTCTGCCAATGGTGAACAGCGAGCGCGACCACTTCAACCGCATCTACGGATACTATCTCCGGCTGCGCGACGGCGGTCCCATACTCATTCCCGAAGGACCGGGTCTGCCGCTTCGCCACGTTTACGGCGAAGACGTGGTGCAAGCCGTGTTGCGCCTGGCCGGAACGGGCCTGGGTCTTGGCCGCGCTTACAACATCTCGCAAGACGAGACTCTCTCCCTCGAAGCGTTCCTCGGCAAACTGGCCCGCCTCGCGAATGCGCAATCGCGGCTCGTGCGGATTCCTCGTGAACGATTGAACCAACTTTCTTTATTGCCCGCGTGTTCCCCGTTCAGCGGAACGTGGATGTCGGTGCTGGACAACGCGCAAAGCGTAACCGAGCTGGGCATGAAATACACCCCGCTGAACGACTACCTTGATACACTCGTGCACTTTTTTGAGAGCAGCCCTGAACGCCCGCTAGAAACCTACACAAAACGAGCTCTGGAGCTGAAGCTCGCGGCCGAAAGCGCGGGAGCAACTTCGGCCTGAGCGTTGACGGCTTCTAAAGCAGCTTCGGATGAACTTGGCGCGTAGATTCCTGGCGCTACTTTTTCGGTTCCAGCTTCAGCGATGCGGAGTTGATGCAATAGCGCAACCCTGTGGGCCGCGGTCCATCCTCAAAGACGTGCCCCAGGTGCGACCCGCAACGCGAGCAGGTCACCTCTACCCGGCGCATGCCGTAAGCGTTGTCCTCGTGATTGTCCACGCGCTCCGGGGCTGCCGGCTCATAGAAGCTGGGCCAGCCGCTGCCGGAATCGTACTTGGTATCGGAGCTGAATAATTCCTGACCGCAAGCCGCACAGAGGTAAGCGCCATCTTCCTTGCTGTGCGCGTACTCGCCGGTGAAAGCGCGCTCCGTGCCTTTCTCGCGCAGGATGTGGTATTGCTCAGGTGTCAGTTCGCGGCGCCATTCGTCTTCGCTCTTGCGCATTTTCTCTTTAGTTTCCATGCCCACCTTCCAAGCGATTAGATTCGTCAGGTACGACCAGGGTGCAACCGTTTCTGTCTCTGCGGCCGGCAAAAGCAACGCGCGAGTGAAAAGGGCTCACTCGCGCGCAAAAAGCAATTTTCTTGTCAGGACGCCTATCCTGACACCCTAGTGCCACTCCCACTCCAGGAACCCCGGCTTCACGTCGGCCATGGCATTCACGATCAACTCAACCAGGCCGCCGTACAGGATCTGATGTTTATCCCAGAGATTCCAGTAAGCGAACAAGTCGCGCATCTGGCCTTTGCAGTTGCTGCATGGGGCGCAGACGTATTTGGGAGTTTCCGGTTCGAGGCAATCGCCGAAGGCGTTCAACACCTGCTCGAGCTTCTTGCGCCCGGAGACCTGGAAGCGCCAGTCGGTGAAGTTGTTCGGCGACATGATGGCAAACCCGCTGCCGCCGCCGCAACAGTAGTTATTGACGCCGTGTGGCTCCATCTCGCGGAACTTGGGAGCAATCTTCCGCAGAATCTCACGTTGCGGCTCTACCACTCCCATCAGACGCACGACGTTGCACGGGTCGTGAAGTGTAATGGGGAAATCATTGCGCGAGGGGTCCAGCTTGAGTTTGCCGCTCATGACGATGTCGCGCAACAGCGTCATCGAGCTTTCCCGCGGGATGTTCATCTCGCCCAGCAGGATGCGGTCGGCAATCACGCTGAGCGCCTTGTGCGCGTGGCCGCACTCGCCGATCACAATCTTTTTCACCTTCAACTTGCGCGCTGCTTCCGCGTGCTTCAGTGCCACGCGCGCGAACTGCGCGTCGTCATACCATAGTCCGTAATTGATGGAATCGTAGGCGACCAGCTCCGATGACATCGTCCAGCTCACCCCGGCGGCGTTGAGAATTACCGCGAAGGCTCCGGGGTTCTCGGGCCACGCGAGGATTTCACCCGCGTTGTGAATCAAAAGGATGTCGGCGCCCTCCACGTCCCAGGGCGTATGGACATCGAAGCCCGTCTTTTCACTCATCTCCTCGTCGATGAAGTCCACGCTGTCCCTCACCGCCGCGGGGTTCATGCCGGTGGAAGAGCCTGTCTTCAACTGCTTCATCGAGCCGTTATCATGGATTTCCTTGGCCGCGATGCCCATCTCCATGCTGAACACCTTGCGGAGTTCGTGCGCCACAAGGGCGTTGTCGGCGCCAATGGGACAGGTCTGCGCGCAGCGGCGGCAGAGGTTGCACCGGTAGGCAAGCTCGGCAAGACGCGCCACCATGGGCCAGTTCAGCTCGATGTCGCCGTGCTTCCAGCGCGAGACCAGCCCGCCATGTTTCACGTACTTGAAATAAAGACGCCGCAAAATCTCGCTGCGGAACAGCGGCCGGTAAACTTCGTTGCGCCCGCTGGCTTCATAGATGTGGCAAGCGTCGGAACAGGTCTGGCAGCGCGTGCAGTGCTCCATGGTGAGCAGCAGCGGCTGAAGAAACGTCCAGTTGTTTTCTTTGCTGAATAACTTTTCAACTCCGGCCAGAAACTTTATGACCAGCGCTTCTTCTTCCTCGCGGGACTTCGGCCTGGGCAGATTGAGCGCGCAAGTGCCGTCGAGCCCGCACTCGCACCTCTCCTTGACCTGGACGCTGAGTGGAGTGAATGCCGGACCGTCCCCGGTGCCGAGACCGGCGGGCAACGGTTTTAATTCGCTTTTTTGAAGTTGCGTGATCGGCTCTGCATCACGTCGCGAAACGTCGCCAATGTTCACATGCTCGCTCATTTACGCACCGCCTGCTTTTCGGGTGGATTCGTGGTGGCGATCTCTCCCCAGGTTTTCGTTCCGTCGGCTCCGATGTGTGGCGCCGACCACGTGGGACGATAGGTAAGATACTCGGCAACCCGTGCGGCGATCTGCTTGTTGTTCGGCGTGTCGTCCCAACGGACCGTGTGATAGGTGAAGTATTTCGCCACGAAATGCGCCATGTGCGTGTACGGGATGTAGCCGAGGATCACCGACCCGAGGATGAGTCCGGCGCTCGTCGCTGCCGGAAGCCTGAGCGAGGAATCGAATGTAAGCAGCGCGCGAGCCAGCGTGGCAAGCGGCGGCATGGAAGCACTCAGCGCTCCGATGATGACCAGCACGCAGGCAATCGCAAACGCTCCCACATTTACCAAGTCGCCGAGTCCCGTATAGTTTTTCAACTCCGGATCGGTGAGTCTGCGCCAGAACAGCGCAACTCCACCGAACGTCGTCAGCACCAGCCCCGCCCAAGCGCACGCGCGAGCGATCGCAAAGAGCACGCCTGCGAGCCCCGAGCCTCCGAAGACCGCGCCTACGGTGGACAGAGCAGCCGCTCCCATCAGCAGATACAGGCCGGCATGGAAGGGAAACGACCGGTACCAGAGTTTGCGATTGTATTCCCAGAGCCCTTTCAGCAGCAGCATCTCCGGGATCATGAAACTCAATTCTCCGGCCAGGTTCGGGCGGCGTTCTTTCTTCCACCAGTCGCCTTGCTCGAAATACGACCCGCCATGCGTCACCCGCTCCGGCGCCTCATGCGGCACGGGATACAGTTCCCAACGGAGATGGATGGGCGCGCGCGCGTATTGCAACACGCGGCCAACACAGCCAACGGCAAACACCAATACACCTGCATAAATAAACAAAAACACCAGAGTTGCCATGGATATCTTCCCCCCACCGCTCGTAGATTTCTAAAGCGCAGTCGGCGCTACCCAGCCAGCCGCTCCCGCGCTACGAGATTCGCCCTGCCAAATTCATCTCCTGCCGAGCGCGATGCCCCCGGGCAAGGTTGATCACGCCCTCCGCCCACTCCGGCGTTGCGCTTGCATGCAGGTGCGTATAGCTTGCCCACACGTTGTTGACGATCAGTCCGTCGCGCTTCCCAATCGCGCCGGTTCCGCGGCGCACCGAGCACACGGTTGCCGGCGGCTCTGACTCCAGCACCCCGGGACCCCCGGAAACTGCCGAGGCGACTGCGATGCGCGAGTAATGGAACTCATGACCGCGCAACACGGTTCCGACCGCGTAAAACGGATTCGGGGTGTCTACCATCACCTCCACGTATCCGTGCCCCTGTGGAGCGCTGCCCACGTCTATATCGATGGGCAGGACGCCCGCCATGCGGAAACGTCTGCCCTGCCACTGAATCGACCGCGACAGCAACATCAACCCGCCGCATTCGGCGTAAACAGGCAGGCCGCGGGTAGCTGCATCGGCAAGCGAATGCAGAAACCCGGCGTTGGCTGCGAGCTTCCCGGCGTGCACCTCCGGAAAGCCGCCGCCAATGTACACGGCATCCACATCCTCGGGCAGCTCGCCTGACTGCAGGCCGGAGATGAACACGACCTCCGCGCCCGCCCGACTCAGCGCCTCGAGATTCTCCTCGTAGTAAAAGCTGAACGCGGCATCGCGAACTACGGCGATCCTGACCGCACCCTCTGCCCACCGCGCAACTACGGAGCGTGCCGGGTCCCCTGGTCCGGCTCTTTGACCGTTGTCTGCAACGGCAGCGGGCAAAGCACGTCGACACCGGCGGCAATCTCCTTGATCCGCGCCATGTCGAGCCGAGCCGCGACCTTGTCCAACACCGCAGGCAACTCCTTCATCGCGGGATGATCTTCGGGAGTCACCAGTCCGAGATGCCGCGCGGGCAGGGCGTCGCTCTCGAGTTTGGGGATGACTCCGACCACCGGGATACCGCACACTCGTTCGATCGCATCGCGCACGACCATCTCGTGCCGCTTGCTGGCGACGTGGTTCAAAACCACTCCCCCGATTCGCAAATCCGGGTCCAACTGCTTGCAGCCCAACACCACGGCGGCCGCGGTGCGCGTCATCTTGGTAACATTCAGAACCAGCAGCACCGGCGATTGAATCGCTTTTGCCAACTCGGCCGTGCTGTGTGTTCCGGCAACGTCGACGCCGTCGAACAGCCCGCGATTGCCTTCGACCAGATTGAGGCCGCCGGCGATGGCATGCGTGCAAAACGACTGCACCGCCCCCGGGAAACCCATCAGCCACGTATCCAGGTTTCTCGCCGGCGCTCCCGAGGCCCAGGAAAGCCAGGCGGTATCGATGTAGTCAGGACCTTTCTTGAATGCGCGCACCTCCGTCCCTGCCTCGCGCAACGCCCGGAGCAGCGCCATGGAGACCACCGATTTGCCGGAATCACCGGCGAGCCCTGCAATCACGAGCCTGGGCGCATTGGAGGCTGCATTCATCTACGCGCTTGCCCTCAGCCTTGCGGTTCCTTGGGCGGCATCTGGATAAAGGAGCCTCCGAGATAGCTGTAGATGCAACGGCCGGATTCGATCAACTGCCGGATCGCGAGCTTGGTAATGTCTTTCGTGCAAGCGTCCCCGTATTTTGCCACCATTGCCTTCGTCAGATCACCCGGTTTCAGTTTCTTCTTTCCCTCGCACTCAGAAACCAACTGGAACATGTCTTCCGCAACTGTCTCGACTGTAAGCTCAGCCATATAAGTTCCCCTTTTTCAGTCAGCCGGCACTGCTCCCGCGAGTGCGCCCGGCTCCACTGTGTATGAATTGGTCTTCTTACTCTTGATTAACATGCCAGCGCCTGCCAGCGGGTCGGAACCAGCCTCTAAACCCGACTTTTCCAGCAGCGCCGAAACCCGCTCCACCGACCACTCGGCATTGTTGCCGTTAGTAACCCGTCGTGCCAGACGGGCAAGAGCGACCTCGGGAGCCACACTGGCCCCCACGGAGAGCAAATCGTCTTGCAGCATCAACATCCCGCCGGCCTTCAGTTGACTTGCGGCGCGGCAAACCACATCTTCGCATTCCTCGCGCGATGCCGAACCGAGAAGCCCGGAGATGATCACTGCCTCGAAGCTTTGCGCCGGCAGAGCCTCTCCCAATGCCGGATTAACGCCTGTGACCTTCGCCCGCGGCCAGCGCGCCGCAATCAGTTCCGAATAAGTTGCCGCTCCCCATCCCGCGATGAGCACGGTCTCGCACCCGCTGAGGTCAATGCGATCGAGCACCACCGGCGCCGCATAACGCGCCAGCGACTCGCAAGCGTGGTAATGCAGAGCCGCATGATCGGGACGCAGCGTTTTTCTGCCCGTGGTCGCGAACCTGTCCAGCGCGGTAGCGTCGCAGTTTTCTCCAACCTCATACATCAGCGCGGGAACGAGCGACTGGGGCGAGTTTCGCCGCAGGTAGAGCGAGGCCAATTCCAGATTGCGATAGCCATCCGGCCGCGCCTCCACCAACCCCAGCGCCACCAGCACCTGCATCATGTCGTTCAGTGCGTCCGCATCGGCATGGATCTGGCGAGCCAGATTGCACACGGTTTTCGGATGCTCCAGCGCCTCGAATACGCCCGCCGACACTGCCCACGCCAACATCTGACTTCCTACGCCCGCGGTTGCCAGCCGAAACAGTTCCTGTGGCGAGGGCCCGGGGGCAAAGCGCGCGTCCGACTCGCCGCGGCGCTGAAGTTCGCGCTCCGCCCGCTTCAGCTTCTCGCGAAGCCTCACTACCTCGCCGATCACAAGCGTTGCCGGAGCCTTGATGCCGTGCAGCTTCGCCTCTTCGGCAATCGTCTCCAGTGTCCCGGTGACGACTTGTTCGCCGTGCCAAAACGCCATCTGGATAATGGCTGCCGGCGTGCCGGGATTGCGGCCCTCGGTGATCAACCGTTTCGCAATCTGCTCAACCGCATGAACGCCCATCAGAAAAACCAGCGTCGGAATCTTGCTCAGCGCGTTGAAATCGACATCGTCGCCGTCGCCGCCGCAAAAATGGCCGGTCACGATCGCCACGGCGGAAGAAAAGTCGCGATGAGTTACCGGAATTCCCGCGCTGAGAGGCGCCGAGAGCGCCGAAGAAACGCCCGGAATCACGTCGAAGCTGACACCATGTTCCGCCAGATACTCGGCCTCTTCTCCACCGCGGCCGAACAGGAACGGATCGCCGCCCTTCAGGCGAACCACGGTCTTGCCCTCGCGCGCTTTGTGGACAAGCAGTTCGTTGACCTCATCCTGGCGCGAATCGTGACGACCGACCGGTTTACCCATGTAAATGCGCTCGGCGGTTGGTTTCGCCAGCGCCAGCACGTCTTCCTGAATCAGCCGGTCGTAAACAATGACATCCGCCGCCTTGATCAGGTTCGCCGCTTTGATCGTCAACAGCTCAGGATGCCCGGGCCTGCTCCAACCAGATAGACTTTTCCCGTAGCTCCTATTTCAAATCCCACTACTTCACCCATTCACTTCCGCTCCGATGAGCGTGCTTGCAAGCGCCGGTGTCGCGGGACCAGGTCCCGCGACACATGATGCGCCTTTACCGAGTCAGCAGAACCATGACTATGAGCAAGCCGATTCCGGTAAAAAACGTGTACCAGATCAACTTCTTCTCAACGATATCAAGCGGTTCGTATTCCATCTTGCGGATCTCTTCCGAGAACCGCGGCTGCGCAGGCTTTGGAGCTATTGTTGGAGTTGCCATATCTCACCCCTTCAGGAGCGGCGGTAGCATGCCGTGGAAGAATATCCACGAGATAGCCAGCCCGATCCAGATGATGTAGCCAAACAGGCAGATTATGTAAACAGCGGCCAGCCTGCCGATGCCCTCTTCCCAAAGCTTACGGAAGTTGGAAACAACGCCAATGCTGAAAAACGTCATGACGAAGAATATCCCGCGGAAAATGTTCGCCTGTCCCATTGCGCCCTTTACCTGCCCAATAGTCTTGGGTGCGAGAATACCGATCGCGAGCACGATCAGGAAAGTCGCCACATAGCCAAGCACGAACTTCGGGAAGCGCTGCCAGATTTCCTTCGCCTTAACTTTGTCGCCGGGCGCGCGGGTTTTGTCGAACTTGGCCGCCCACACCCAGGCAAGCACGAACGCCCACACCCCGATGAAGATGTCGATGAAGACCTTCACCGTCGCGGCAACGTTCATGACCCAGCCGGGCGAGTAGTTGATGCCGCATCGCGGCCGCCTTGGCGCGTATCAGCGAATCGGCTATCGCTCCGCTGGCGACCGCCGCTCCGTCGGTCTTGACCGCCAGGCCCATCCAGGCGCCGGCCACCATTGGCTGATCCCAGAGGAAGTGCTGGGCCGCGAACGGCAGGATCAGCAGTTCAACCACCGAAAAGATCACGACCAGAGAGGACACCATCACCGGAACGACTGCCCGCGCCCGGATCGCGCCGCCCGTGGCGATTGCCGCCGAGACGCCGCAGATGGAAATTCCCGAGGCGAGAGGCGCCGCCCACTCGCGGCTGAATTTGAAGTATTTGCGCGAGACGAAATAGACGAGAGGCCAGTAGATCAGGTAAGCCTCGATGATCGCGCAAATGCCGCGAAACATTACCGATGTCGCCAACGCGCGCTGATCCAGCGCGGCGATGCCGAGAAAACCGCCGAGGATCACGATGCCGGCCTTAATGTACAACTCGGGGCGGATCGCTTCCTTGATCTTTGCCGCCAAGCCGGGCATAAAGTTGCCAATGACAAGCCCGCAAAGCAACGCAATGATGAAGCCCGACTCGTTCGTCAGGTTCAGCGACCATCCGATCTTGAAGGCGCCGCGTGTATTCGGAGTTGCGGCGATGTACGCCCAACTGCCGAAAAACCAGCAGAGATAGCTGAGCCCGAATACTACGGTAAAACCTTTCGCGAATTTCTTTATGTCTACTCCAAGCCCTTTCGCCCCGATCCCCAGCACGATCAACATAAACAGATAAGTTCCAACCAGCGATATAACCGCGGGGAGCCCGGCGTAATTCTTGGAGGCTGCGCCTAAGGCCTTGGCCGGACTGGTCCAGACCGAGGTTGTAATTCCCCAGCCCAGCAAGTCCACGCCGAACAGAAGCGCAAGTGAAAGTGCAAAAACAAGCAGGCCAATGCACATCGCCAGCCAGTCTTCGGAGAACCGCGACGCCGAGTGCGAACCTGGCGGAGCAGCTCCCGTCTGAGGCGACGATCCGGATTGTAGCCAGCGTTTCCGTCGATGAGTCTGACGACGTAACACTAACCATAAATCACCTCTTTAAGAGACAACTACAAGATTGAATAAGTACCCATGGTGGCCTTGAAGAACACCATGACCATCAGCGTGTCAATCGCCGGATGCCAATTTACGATCCTCCATTCCGGCATCGTAAGTTGAATCCGTTACCGTTCCGAGCGAGGATGGGATCAATCCAGCTACGATCAATTTCACCCATTCCTGCGCCGGGCTACTGTTCCTCCCGAACAGAGAGCATGATTTTATAAAGCACTGTAATCATCAAGGCGCCAGTGGCCCAAATGCCGGCGGCGACTGTCCACTCATTCAAGGTGGGCGTGTAGCGCGCGACGGCTCCCAGTGGCGAAGGCACAAAACCGCCGACCAGCAAGGCAAATCCCTTATCCAGCCAAAGCGAAACAAAGACCAAAACACAAGCCCACGTCAGCAAACGAGTGTCGTTCCGCCAGCGCGGCACTACGAGCAAAGGCAGAGCCGCGAGAGAAAGCAGTACTGACAACCACATCAAGGGCACAAGCTGATAGTTGCCGTCGAGCCCGAAGAAGAGAAACTTAAAATGCTCCATTTCGCTGGGGATCTGGCTGTAAAAAGTGGTGAACACCTCCATCAACACAAAAAACACGTTGATGAGCATGCAATAAGTCATGATCAGGGCAAGCTTCTTCACGGCTTCCAAGCCGGCGTCAAAGACCTTTAGCCGCCGCAGGATCAGGATGAGAATGATGAGCAGTGCCGGCCCCGAGGAAAAAGCCGAAACCAGGAAGCGGGGAGCCATGATCGGAGTCATCCAGAATGGCCGCGCCGCGAGACCGCTCAAGATGAACGCCGTCACCGTGTGGATGCTGATGGCCCAGGGTATGGACAGCATGATGACAGGCTTGATCCACTTCGGCGGGGGCACACCCTCATGCCTGGCTCCCAGCAGGGTCACGGTGATGACCGCGTTGAGCAGCACATAGCCGCTGAGGACCCAGGAACGCAACTGGCTCACCGGCTACAAAAA
>CAWJGD010000027.1:0-212507 GCA_963842345.1 uncultured Acidobacteriota bacterium | reverse complement strand
GCTTGCCGACACCTTGGCGGAAGTGCTCATATACGCCCTCAGGAATGTAAAACTTCCTATCCTCCGGCCATCCGTAATTGCGCTTGGCGAGGCGAATCTCTTCTTCCCCAAGAGGTTCACCGTGTGCCCCGCTCGTATCTTGCTTGTGAGGGGCTCCGTATCCTATATGGCTGTCAACAATGATTAGAGTTGGACAATCTTTGTGTTTGAAAGGTGCAGAACGCCCTGGCCAACATATCTTGGTCATTTGCATCGCCGACCCGAGTAACATTCCAGCCATATCCAATGAAGCGTGTGGCGACATCTTCCGTAAACGCCAGAGCAGCGTCGCCCTCGATGGTGATGTGGTTGTTATCGTAAATCCAGCAGAGATTCGGCAGTTTCAGGTGTCCCGCAAGGGATGCCGCCTCGCCAGTGATGCCTTCCATCATGTCTTCCATCGCCGCAGAGTGCATAGACATTGAAATCGAACAGATCTTCAAAACCGGGCTGGTTGTAACGTGCCGCCAACCACCGTCCGGCTATGGCCATGCCGACGCTGGTTGAACGCCTTGGCCCAGCGGCCCTGTGGTGGTCTCTACGCCGGACGTCCAACGGTACTCGGGATGCCCGGGACAGCGGCTATTCAATTGCCGGAATGCCTTGATGGACTCAAGAGATACCGAAGGCTCGCCGAGCACTTCGTAATCCTTGCTGACACTTTTCACTTCCGTCAGATGGAGGAGCGAATAGAGAAGCATGGATGCGTGGCCGATCGACAGCACAAAGCGGTCCCTGTTCGGCCACACTGGATCCTGGGGATCGAAACGCAGGAACTTTTGCCATAGGCAATAGGCTACCGGCGCCATCGCCATCGGGGTTCCAGGATGCCCCGAATTAGCTGCTTGCACGGCATCCATGGATAGTGTGCGGATAGTGTTGATGCACTTAAGGTCGATGTTTCCCGCCGCCGGGGGCGCGGAAACTGCTGCTACGCTCATTTCGTAATCCTTTCTTGCTGATCCCGATTTCAATCGTGAGCGGGGCAGCTCGACCCATGTGGATCGGAGCCGCCGCCCACTGCTCACGGAGACCACGCTGCTCAACGGGGCAACTATGCTTAACGCTGTGGCCATCTCCATCCCGAAATGTCAGGCCGATCGATGCCGTGTTCGTAGGCATACGCGCGGCAAGAGATCTGCTCGTTCCGGAATTTTTCCTTGGCGTGACCGCCAACCTTCTGCAGCTTCGGAACGCGATCAATGGCGTCGATTGCCAGGCTGAAACGGTCCGTTTCATTGTTCATGGCCAGCTCCATTGGCGTGTTGATGTTGCCTCGCTCCTTGTAACCGCGCACGTGCAGGGTGTTGTTGGTGCGGGCGTAAGTCAGCCGGTGGATCAACCACGGATAGCCATGGAAATTGAAAATGATCGGCTTGTCTTTCGTGAACAACGAATCGTAGTCGGCATCGGATAAACCGTGTGGGTGCTCCTTGCTCGGTTGGAGCTTGAAAAGGTCTACCACGTTGATGAACCGGATTTTCAGCTCCGGGAACTCCCGCCGTAGCAGCACAGTTGCGGCCAGCGCCTCCTGTGTGGGAATGTCGCCGGCAGACGCCATTACAAGATCGGGTTCTTCGTTCTGGTCATTGCTTGCCCAATCCCAGATTCCGATGCCCTTGGTGCAGTGGGTGATCGCAGAGTCCATATCGAGATACTGGAGATGGAGCTGTTTGTCGGAAACGATTACGTTGATGTAGTTCTCGCTGGTGAGGCAGTGATTCGCCACTGATAGCAGGCAGTTGGCATCGGGGGGAAGGTAGATTCGAGTGACGGCCGCACTTTTGTTCAGGACGACATCAAGGAATCCGGGATCCTGGTGGGTGAAGCCATTGTGATCTTGGCGCCAGACCGTCGAAGTGATGAGGAGATTCAAGGAGGCTATTTTTCGGCGCCATGATAACTGGTTGCAGATTGACAGCCACTTGGCGTGCTGGTTAAACATCGAGTCGATAACGTGAACAAATGCTTCATAGGAAGAGAAGAAACCATTTCGCCCAGTCAGCAAATAGCCTTCGAGCATCCCCTCCATGGTGTGCTCACTCAGCATCTCGATCACGCGCCCGTCCGGAGCGAGTTCGCCGCCGTCCCGGTCCTCCGGCAAGTATTCGGCGATCCAGAACTTCTTCGAAGCCTCGTACACTGCCTGCAATTTGTTCGACGTTGTTTCATCGGGACCGAACACGCGGAAGTTTTTCATGTTCGATTTCATAATGTCGCGCAAGAAGTTCCCCAGCGGCGGCACATTTTCCGTATCCGTGGTTCCTGGCTGATCGACTTTGACTGCGTAATCACGAAAATCAGGCATGCACAGCGACTTCTTGATCACGCCGCCGTTGGCGTGGGGATTGGCGCTCATGCGGCGCGCTCCCTTCGGCGCAAGCTCTTTAAGCTCAGATATTAGCTTGCCGTCCGGGTCAAAAAGTTCCTCGGGCTTCTGATCGTGCATCCACTTCTCGAGCATGCGAAGCTGCTCCGGGTTCTTCTTGACTTCTGCCAACGGCACCTGATGGGCGCGCCAAAATCCCTCGAGATAATGACCGCTCACTTCCCGGGGTGCGCCCCAGCCTTTGGGCGAACGGAGCACGATCATGGGCCACCGCGGCCGGGTCGCCACGCCTGTGCGGCGGCATTGCTGCTGTTGTTCTCGAATTTCCCTGACACAGTGTTCCACTGTCGCCGCCATCGCCTGATGCATGCTTTCAGGGTCGGAACCCTCCACGAAGTAGGGCGTCCAGCCGTAGCCTCTCATCAGGTCGTCCAGTTCTTCGTGGCTGATCCTGGCGAGCAGTGTTGGGTTATTGATCTTGTATCCGTTCAAATGGAGGATTGGCACAACGGCGCCATCACGGATCGGGTTTAGAAACTTGCTGATATGCCATGACGTTGCCAGTGGGCCTGTTTCCGATTCGCCATCTCCAACCACCGCGGCCACAATCAACTCAGGGTTATCAAAGGCTGCCCCGCATGCATGGGAGAGCACGTAACCAAGCTCACCCCCTTCATGTATCGAGCCGGGCGTTTCCGGGGTGCAGTGGCTTCCGATACCGCCAGGGAACGAGAATTGTTTGAAGAATTCGCGCATCCCGCGCTCGTTTTCGCTTTTGTCGGGATAGATCTCGGAGTAAGCTCCCTCCAGGTAGCTTGGCCCAAGGACACCGGGAGCCCCGTGACCGGGACCAGCCATGAAGATCATGTCCTGGTCGTATTTGTTGATAATTCGGTTCATATGAATATATGTGAATGCCAATCCGGGGCTGGAGCCCCAGTGCCCCAGCAGGCGGCTCTTAATGTGCTCGGGCTTGAGAGGTTCCTTTAGCAGAGGGTTGTCCTGAAGGTAAATCATGCCGAGCGCTAGGTAATTGCAGGCTCGCCAGTAAGCGTCGATCTTCCTGAGTTCCTCTGGTGTTAGTGGCGCCCCTTGAATGGTAGCTCTCGCTTTCCCATAAGCACTGAGTGCGGAGGTCGCTGGTTCGATTGCTTCTACAACAGGTGTCATTTTTTAAGCTCCTTGTATCTATCGGCAACGGAGTGGCAAAACCACTAACTAGAGTGCAATGCTTCATCCATTCGTAAATCGTTGAAAGTGGATTATGAGTACTTTCCAGATTGTCTTACTCACAAGCAAGTGACGACTGGTTGGCAGGGCCGCGTTGCAGAATTCACAAACCCGCCGGGCCAAACACGTCAGTCTGCTTTCTGGTTCGCTTGCGCCCCGCAACGCCGAGCTCGTGCGAACGATACATGCAAAATCACAATTGGTTGACGGTACGCTGAGTTCTCCGCTCGCCGGAACGTCAGACGCCATCTCCAACGTGCGAAAGACTCCGAGAATGCGCCCTGTTGGGAACCGCTCAAAGCACGGCAGCCTGCAACTCGCGCGCATGAACCGCGCCAGCGGTTAGTTCAGCCAACCATTCTCTCGCCCGATTCCAATCTGAACTCCTGTGTTCCACTTGGGTCCGTGACGGCGTAAACGACTTCGAACTGGCCGCCTTGGACCCGGTGCAAAATTCTTTTCTCAGGGATTAAAGGATTCGGATTTCGCCAGACAATTGCGAGTGCTATACCGAACTCCTGTTCACACTCACTGCCGCGTGTCGGGGTCTGCCCATTGATCGTCGTTGACATCACAACACCTCATCGAACTCGCGTTCAGTTCGAAACTCTTTAGGAGATATTGCAGGCGATGTGCCAAACGGGACCTGTGACAAAGCGCTAGAAAACACAGGCCTTTGGTAAAGTGATGCAGCAGATCAGCCCGGCCCAAGCGCGGAAGTGCCGGAATGCGGGCAGTTGGGCAGGTGCCGCGAGGTGAGCACGACACGCCACCGCTTCGGCCAGAAGTGGGCTGGAGAAAGCAGAAGATCGACCTTTTCTCTGATCCTGATTAATAAGAGAGGCGTGACGGCGGCTGGCGTAGGCATTGTCTTGCAAGCGCAGGCAGACATTGAACAAGGTTTGCTGATGAAGCAGGCTGTCAACTTCCGATTTTATGTCTCATCAACAAAATTTAGGCAGCTTTCCCCGAAGATGTGCAGGACTACTAAGAAGATGAAGAGATCACATTCTGCGGAAGAACCGAAAAAACGAAACGTCCAGCAACTCAGTATCGAATTACCGGGACTGGTGCCAGATGGACCGAGGTAGCGCGGCACTGCTCAAGTAGAGAATGAGACCGTGCCCATGTCTCGGCAGTGCCCGTACGAGGGCAAACAAACAGGCAACGTCTTGGCATCCAGTTTCGCAACACATTTTGCAATGAAGTAATTGCACATCTCGATCTGTACTCGCCTGTTGGCAACGCAACTGCTTGTTTACAAGTCAAGTGGAGGGAACTCCACGACTTTCAGGAGGGCTTATGGCCTGGGTCGTAATGGCGTTTAAGTTCCTGTTCGGCTGCCATCACCGCAACCTCAGCCGGGTATTTTCGATAGGCGGAGAGACTTACAAGGTTTGCTGGCACTGTGGGTCGAAGTTCAGCTATTCACTAACGGACATGTCGATTAAGCATGGTACACATGCACCTCGACGCCTGCGGTACGGGATGCACACATAATCAGGGCCGGCAAATAGTGGCCGATGCTTGAAATGGCGAGGTGCGGCAGCGGACGCTGTGCGTCCGACATGAAGATTCAGGAACTGGCCGGCCAGATAGCCGATTTGGCCGCGGAGATGCGGAAATCAGGAGGAAGGGACAATGAGTGAAACCACGCTCAGCGCAGAACGGCAAGCACGGGAATGGCTGGACGAAATGGGAATCGTTCTCGATCCCGACATCACGACGGGCGAGGAAGGCCGGTTGGTCAACCAGGACAATCGGTTGACGGTAATCCAATCGGCGGTTCCGCCGCCCGAATGGCTTGAAATTGCGGAGGAACTAAGGCCGTGGCTTCCGGACTAGGCTTGCGGATGAAGGAGTCGTTTCGAACATGTCAAACAATATTCACGAAGTGATTGAGCAGCACCATGCGTTCTACGAGGTGCTGCCCTACTACATAGTCCAGGAGGAACGCACGCACGGAACCACAAAGACAATTCACGCTGGGTTTGATATCGACGTCTACGGCATTAAGCCCAGTCATGAGCGACATCCTGGCTGCGATTATGTACGCGGCTACGTTTTGTTAGAAAAGCTGGTGGAGACGATCTTACCTGACCTTGGCGAGACCTGCTCAGTGGAGGTCATTGCGTTTCCCTCGACCGTCGTCTTGGACCCCAAAAAGCAATTTCAGGAACAGGGGATGCTGCGAATCAGGATCACCCACAAGGGTCTGCAACCCGCCGGCGAAGCGGAAACTCGCGCCCTGAAGGAGATCAAGGAGCGCCTGCGAGATCTGAGTTTAAGTCAAAGATGACTCGACACATTGCTTTCGGCGAGTAACTGTCCAAAATGATCGTTGGCGACAAATCTTGCTTCCCCGAGCGGCATTGGACTGATGAGATATGGGTAAACTCAAGTGTCTAATTCGTAATTCTTTTGCATTTTTTGCAACTCTCTTTGGGCTTGGATTTCTTGGCTACTTGGTGTTTCGAACCGGTCCTGGAGTCGTTTGGAAACAACTCCAGGCAGTGGGCTGGGGCTTGGTCGTGATCATTATTCTGGGAGGGCTTGCTCAGTTCATCAAGACGTGCGCGTGGCGACAGACATTTGTGTGCGACATTAGTGGGCTCTCCTGGTCGCGCAGTATAGGCGTGCAGTTGGTTTCTGATGCGGCCGGACAACTCGGTCTTGCCGGGAAATTGATTGGTGAGGGCCTTCGTGTATCTCTCTTGGGTTCTGTTGTGCCGCTGCCTAGAGGAATATCGGCCGCCGCGATTGACGCAGGGCTGCATACCCTGACGGCCGCAGGCGTTACTGTGTTGGGAATCATTGCCACTTTGCTGCTGGCACATGTTTCTGGAGCGTGGCGACTCGATGCATTACTGCTCGCTGCCGTGCTCGTAGGACTGGTGGTTCTGGCGGCTGTGGCCGTCGCAAGCCGTTGGCCGCTGATGGGGTATGCGGCCAGAACGATGGGGCGAATGCCCCTGCTTCAAAACTGGCTCAGAACCAAGCAGCCGATAATTGATTCGGCAGAACATAATCTTCTATCGTTTTGTCGCGATGCGCCTGCTGCATTCTGGGCGAGCCTACTCCTTAATTTGCTATGGCACGTGCTGGCAGTTTTGGAGGTCTATCTCATACTGTGGTTTATGGGGGCGCACATCGTAGTGATCAACGCCTTTGCCCTGGAGGGACTGACCAAAGTGATCAACCTAGTGGGTGTGCTTAATCCAGGTAACCTCGGGACATATGAAGGCGGGAACATGCTTATTGCAAAGTTGTTGGGAGTCCCCGGCACCACTGGATTGACTCTGGCACTGTGCCGGCGAGCGCGCATCGCCTTTTGGGCAGGAGTTGGGGCCACGTGCATGATCGCGATGAAACGGCCGAGTCGCCACAATATATATCAACGTGATGCCGCAACCATCCCTTAGAACTTCGTCTCAGCCGAATGGGTCTGTTACAAACAGAGTCAGCACGAACGGGAACTTACGTCAGGTGACCACCAGTCACCGTTTCAACGTTGCAGCGCGTCAGCAGCATCCAAATATGTTCCGCATTATCAGCGACGGAAGTGCAGGCCATCCTCAAGCTCGAAAACCAGCTTCTTTCATGCCCGGATTTGGGCAGTGCCTCATTCTGAGGCAGATGACACAGATGCTCCCGCTGCGACTGTAAAACAATGATCTTGAACGCCTTCGTGTTTGGCACAACAAATGCTCGGTAATAAGCTGGTGCCGTCTTGGAGAAAAGCGAAGGACGCCACAACGCGGCTAAGGTGATTAAAACAACACCTGGATAGCAGTTGGCTGATACCGCTTAGAACTCTCGCATGGTGACCGGCCCTGCAAAAGTCGACATCAATGAAAAACAACAATCGGAGGCATCCAATGTTAGCCCACAGTTTGATTCTTCTACCCGCAGCAGGTTTCGTACTGGCTGCTGCTACCGGAATACTTATCCGCAACCGCCGCGAACGGGATGATAGGCGAGTTCGCAGCCAGTTCAGGATTAGCGACTAAGACTCGGAAACAGAAGACGTGCGGGGACAGGTATTACCCTGCCCCTTGCCTTCTGCCGCCTTACAAAAGCCTACCGCGCATGTCTGATCATGTTGATTATCAGTCACAATATTAACGATCTCGCGTTACCGGTCGGAAAAGCGATGAGTTCGATGACCCTACCTCGTAGCACAGGATCAGGCACCCTGCGTGTCGATACAGTCTGAAGGTAGAGAAGACCAACGCCAAAATGAGCTGCTGGAATACATCTACTCACTTCCGGCAACCAGATGGTTCCACTCTATGTTCGGCTGTTTCGACGCTCGAGCACTCGGCCTACCGAAAGCCGGTCGACATCCAATCTAATGCTGTTCTGCTCGCCACAAAGCCCCTATTGGCCTCTGACGAGCCGTTATCGTGGCGAGGCAGTACGAGCGAAATTGTACTTCTCCCAGTGGTCTCTCCATTCAGTTTCACAATAGCTGCTCCCAGCGTGGTCGCAAGGTCAAGACCCTTACCATAAGAAACGCGGAGCAGCTCGGAGCATAGCCTAGCACTGCGGAGAGTGCGCCATCAAGCTCAGCTGGTTATCTGGGGGAATACGCGGAAGACTGCTTTGCGCGTTCAGTTCTGCCTTTGCAAGTCGTCGGAAAGCATCTTTGGGTGTATCCTGGACGCGATGTCCGGGTACATGCAACTTGCGGGTAGCTTCGGCAGCAAGGCGGCAGAGCTGAAAACGGTCAAATGTCTGTAGAGCCTCACAAACAATATGTGAACGCATAATTGCCTCGTGTGCTGTAGCGGAGCCGAAAGAACGGTGCCGGTCCTAATCGGTAATAACGAACTCTTGCTGGTGAAGGGAGGTCATTTCTCGTTCTTCACCGCGGTAAGAGATTGCCGTACTTGCCATATCGAGATTATTCGAGCGCATACTTCATGACTATGGCGATCAAGTCGCCGATCACCAGCACGAAAACGATGCCAACGAGCATCATGTAGGTCAGCCATGCGTCATTGCTTTCCCCGTACACGGATGACCAGATGGGGTAAGAAATGGCGAGGAGGTTGACAATCCCGAGTACAATCCAAAACTGCTTCGACCGTTGTTTCCTTTTCATACGCACCTTGAATACCTGCACCGTCGAGGAGTGCAAGTTAGATTCCAATCCAGATCGCGATAAGTGCTTCACCTGCGCCTACGCCTGCAGCCAGCTTGAACCGCTTTCACTGCCCGGTTCAAGGCAGTGCCTAATAAAGGGCAACACATCAGTCTTACACCCTTGGGTCAGGGATGTAGTGACGAATGCGCGACAGATGAAGTTTTCAGTGGCTAAGATCTCCGAACGAAATATCCAGTGCCCGCGATGCAACAACAAATTGACTACCTGATGGCACCAGCTTGAAGCTCGCGATGGCCTCCTGAATAGGCATGAAACTAGTACATGTTAGGTTATGCGTGCCGTCATCACTCCGTTCATCTTTTTGAGAGCGCATGCGGCATAAATTTTGGCGCTAACGACATGCCACATCGTCCTGGAAGGTGCCGCCGGCGAACATCTGCGCCAGGAATTGACCACAACGGAGTATCTTTTGCGCTTCCTCATCGTCCTTGAGCCCGCGTTCCGACATCGTCATTCAGTTGCGTGCATCGAACTCCGATCCTTGACATAGCTGTCGGACCAGGCCTGTGCATTGTTGAACTCGTTCCTCAGCAACTCGAGCCCGCGATAGTCAGACTCAGTCGATGCTGCCGTTGAGGCTAATGCGATGCTCTCGGCAGCTCGAGCTTGGTACGCCGTTATCGTGTTTCCGGCCATGCCAGTTGCCACTGGATAGCCATTCTGGACAATCACCAGCAGCATTCCACCCCACTCTCTCATTGACGCCATCGCCTCGATCGCCGCCCTCATGAAGGGGCGGGAGAAGCCTGATTTGCCAGCAGCCTCACCGGCCGGCTCCGCAGCGTCCCTACGGGGCAACGTCAGAATGATTCGATCTTTCTCAAAGCTGAGCGAGCCGTTTGTGATTCGTGCCAACTCCTGCACATCCACGAACGCACGGCCTTGGAATTCAATGACAGTCGCCTGTCCGGGGTAGCCTTGGACGGACAATGCTTCTCTCTGGCGCTGTGTTTGCGCCTGTGCCATCGCCACCAATATCAGCAGCGCCACGAGGATCAAGGGCCTGTGCTTCGTGTTTCCGATCATCGAGTACCTCCTGGATGACAGTCGCGGTCGAACCTGCCAGAGCATGCCTTGCTCTGAGGCACCTTCACGCGTAGTTCTCCTGCTTCGGCCTGCTGTGGTCGAGTGAGCGGAGGAAGGGACGACTCCACTTTCATATCCATCAGCAAGTCGATGCGATGCTCCAATTGAAAGAACTTCGCCACCGTCATCGTCGGCAGCACCTTATTGAACTCCTTGAAATATCTTTTCTTCAACGCCGCCAGGCGAGAGTCGTAATCGAACATTCGCTCTGCCATCGCTTTGGCATCCGCATCGGTCAGAGTCGAGTACTTCTCGGCGTACTGCTTGATGACGGCCACGCGGCGATCGTCCAGCGTGGATCGGTCGTACTCGTATTTCCGGTAAATCGGCCAGAATGCCGCAGCATCCTTGTCGCTGAAGTTCATCGCTGCGGTGATGATTGTGTCCCTCTCTGCCCTCATGTCAGCTCTCGCTACCTCGATAGCCGAGTCAAGTCTGGGTTTCTGACTTTGAGCGCGGCAGAGAGGGGACAGCGCGAGCATCGCCAATGTCATCGTGAGCAGTACAGATTTGCGGATCATTGCGTAAGCTCCTATGTGGTTGCGTCGTCAGTCATCTGCCCCGCAGCCAGGGTGGTATTAGCATTAGGTGAAGAGGCAGAGGAGTGCTCTGTATCCCACTTGATCAGCTTCAGATCCAATACGAAGATCGAATACAGCACCGGCACAAGCAGTAACGTGACGAATGTTGCGATCGTGAGCCCGCCAATCTGCGCATAGCAAAGTGGCTCCCAGAGCGGGCCGCCGTGCATGGCGAGCGGTACGAGTCCCAGCACGGTCGCGCCGACGGTAATCATTACCGGCCGCAGTCGCACGATGCCCGCATCGAGTAGCGCTTCGCGCAATGGCTCTCCTCGTTCGTGTGCTTCTTCGATGAAGTCGAACAGCACGATTACGTGGCTGACGATCACGCCCACGAGGCTCGCTACTCCCAGGAAGCCCATGAATCCGAATGGCTGACCCATGATGACGAGACCGGCGAACGCTCCCGTCATGCCGTACGGAATAGCAGCGAACACGAGAAACGGCTTGATGGCATTCCTGAACTGGAGAACCAGGGCTATGTAAATAAGCATTACAGAAACTGCCATCACAACACTGAGTTGCTTGAAACCCTTCACCTGCTCCTCATACTCGCCACCGAACTCCAGGAAATAGCCGGGGGGAAGGCGCTTCTGGAAATCCTTGATCTTTGGCAGCAGGGGTGTGAGGACTTGAGAGGGCAACACACCTGGGACTGGGAACGCGGACACCGTGACCGTGCGGAACTGGTTACGGCGTTTGATTTTGGGAATCTTCATCTCAGTGGTGACCTGTGATACCTGCCGCAGAGGCACACGCTGATTGCTGGTCATGGAGTAGACGTAGGTATTTTGCACATCAGACAGTCCGGCGCGCTCCTCCATGCGTAAGCGGGCGGCGATGGGGATCTGTTTGTCTGCCTCGCGGTAAGTGGAGACAGGCAGTCCGGTCATGGCAGCGGTGGAGGAAAGTGCAACGTCAAGGTTGGTGACTCCGGAAAGGTTCGCACGATCCGGGTTGACCTTCAAGCGCACGGCCATAGCGGGTTCTCCCCAGTCATCGCGTACGCGGGCCGCGTTTGGCTGCGAGCGGAGCATCGCCTGCAGTTCGCTCGAGAGCTGGTGCAGCACTTTTTCATCCGCTCCTGAAATCCGGATCGAAACGGGGATTCCGACCGGTTTGCCGGTTTCGAGTTGGCGCACGTCCACCCGGGCTCCAGGCACATCGCGGCTCAACGCCGTCTGCAAGGGGCCGACAAACTCGTTTGTCAAGTGCTTGTCCGTCACTTCGACGATGAGCTGAGCGTAATTGAGCTGCTGCTGCTCCGGATCGACCGAAAACCAGAAGCGCGGGCCGCCGCCGCCGTCGAATGTAGTGACGCTTTTCAGGACGTCTTTCTGGTTATGTTCCTTCCCAAAGCGCTCCGCCTCTTCGCGAATGACAGTTTCGGCTCGCTTTGCGGCAGCATCTGTTGCTCCCAACGGTGCATCCGGAGGAAGCCAGACATCCACATAGGAGAGGTATGACAGGTCCTTGGGGAAGAACTGCGGGGTCAGCCTGGAGAACAAGAACCCACCCAGCACGAGAAATAACAGGGAGCCGGCGAATACGCCCCAGCGGTGCCCGAGACAGAAATCACCTACTCGGTAATAAAATCCCGGAAAACCGTGAGTACGCCGCTGGGCCATCGGCTCTTCCGCCTTCTTCGGCGGCTTGATCAGGTAATACGCGATCAACGGCATGAACGTGAACGAAACGATGACAGACGCGACCAGCGTGCAAGTCATCACAACCGGCAAACTGTAAAGGAAGAAATAGGTGTCGCCTGTCAGCATGAGGAACGGGAGATAGGCAACGATATTCGTGATTGTGGCAAACACAATCGCCTTCGCCAGTTTGGTCGGCCCAATCCATGACGCAAGGTCTCTGGGTGAACCAGACGCCCAACTCGCGTTTGATCGCATCTCCTGCCACTACGGGCATATCCACCAGCAAGCCGAGGGCGATGATCAAGGTCGCAATCGACACCTGTTGAATGTCGATACCGAGAACGTGAACGATACCGAAGGTCATCGCCAGAGTCAGAGGAATGGAGGCAGCCATCAACGCAGCCGCACGCCAGTCCCAGAATCCGACCAGCGCGACGATGACGACGAGGACAATGGCCTCGTACAGACTCGACATCAGCAGACTGACAAGTTCCTTCACTTGCTTCGGCTGGTCCGACGTGCGAGCAAGAATGAGGTCAGCCGGCAGTTGTGGGCGCACGCTCGCAAGCGCTTTGTCCACCGCTTCGCCGAACTTGAAGATCTGCTCTCCTGACCGCATCTGCACGGCCAGGGTAATGGCACGGTTGCGATGCCAGTTGCCGTTCGCATCGCGCGAGGTCATGTAGTTCAAGTAACGCGTCGGGGTCTGGTACCCGCGCGAGATGTCAACGAGGTCGCGCAAATAGACCGGCACCCCGGTCGTGGATGTCCCAACCAGCACGTCGCCGATTTCCTTCGTGCTCTTGAATTCGCCTGTCGGGTCGATCAGGACGTTCCTCGATTGCGTTTGGACCTGTCCGCCGGGAGCGGTAATGTTTCGCGCCGCCAGAATATCTTTGATCTTGGCGGGCGGCATCTTGAACGCGGCCAGCCGGTCATCCGAGTACTCCAGATAGATCTCCTCGCCCAAAACGCCGGCGCGCTGAACTTTCGCAACCTCTGGTACGCGTTGCAGCGTGCGTTGAATCAGATCGGTGAAGTCATCAAGCTGCCGATAGGAGTAACGATCGCTGGCCACTTCCGCGATGCGTTCCTTGGATTGTTTGCGGATCGCGGATGATGATCGGCCCCCATGAGTCAGGATGGAAGTCATACTCTTGCAGCCGCTTCTCCACAAACTGCTGGCCGTAAGCGCGGATTTCGTTCGTCCGACTTCGTCGTGGCAAAATCTATGCCGGAACAGCTACCCACGGATACGGGACGCACATCGCGTGCTACGCCATCGCGCTGTGCCTGATCGCCGAAGATCGTAAATGGCCGCTGAATGACCGCGGGTGAGACCGACGCCGGATAGCAATACAGTACGGATACCCGGTTCGCCTCTCCGCCACGCGCTTTCTCAATCGCTTCGCGCACGCCGCGAGCGCGCAACTCGATCTCCATCTCTGGTACGGGCGGGCTGGCCACGGTCAGCATGAGCGCCGCAGTGTCGCCGAAGTCGCTGATCCACGTGATCGGCCCCGCACCCTGGGGAAGGTCATTGATCTGCGCCAGTCGCTGCCCGATGTCCTGGAATTCCTGCTTCGTGTTCTGTAGAGATAATGAGTATATGAGCACTACTTTGGATATTCGATCGAAGCGACCGACCACCACCCCGCCTCTCTCGCCTTGCTGTTGGCCCACTGTATCCGCCACCGCCGGGGAGAACTCGGCCTTTCTATCGAGCGCGCCGCCGAACTGAGCGGGATCGTGAGCTCTGAGTGGTGTGCCCTGGAGGCTGGATGGGTCCCGGACTGACGAATCGAAGCTGCTGTGGTCAATCGCCGGAGCCTTGGAGTCCGGCTACCTGAACCTGTTGTTCATCGCCGAAGTCAGCCGCTACAACCAGGAACTGTTGAGTAACCGGCCTCCTGGCCAGCTAAGGCTGGCTTTCGTACTCATAGCCGGATATGCTCACCTCGGAGCCCCGCCCGGGGCGGAAGGAGGTGAGCCCACTGAAAGACGAACACAAGGTGAAACGCATGAACCTGAACGTCGACGTCAGCCTGCACAACGCCTTCAAGGCAGCCGTCTCCGCCCGGGGCAAGAACATGACCGATATTTTGCTGGAGTTCATCGAGGAGTACGTCCGCAAGCACACGCCGGCTGCCCTGAAACCGGCGAAGAAGGGCCGCTAGCTGATGAAGCGCGCGGCCCTATACCTCCGCGTCTCCACCCTCGATCAGCACCCGGAGACCCAGCTTTACGATCTGCGGCAGCTGGCCCAGCAGCGTGGTTACGAGATCGTCCAGGAATACACGGACAAGATCAGCGGCGCCAAGGCGAAGCGTCCGGACTCGACCAGTTGATGGCGGATGCCCGCCATGGCCGGTTCCAGGTGGTTGTGGTCTGGGCCTTCGACCGCATGGCCCGATCCGTTCGCCACTTCCTCGAAGTCCTGGACGAACTCAATCATATCAGGTCGAGTTCGTCAGCTTCCGGGAAAATATCGACACGAGCGGACCGTTGGGCCGGGCGATGGTGGTCATCGTCAGCGCCATCGCCGAACTGGAACGCAACCTGATCGTCGAGCGGGTGCGCGCCGGCATGCGGCGCGCCAAGCTCGAGGGCCAGCATATCGGGCGCCGGCCACTGGACGTCGATCGCGGCGCTGTCATCCGCGACCGCCAGGCTGGACGCAGCCTGAGCGAGATCGCCCGCACTCACCGAATCAGCCGCGCCCTGGTCAGCAAAATCCTCCGCCAGGCCGCCGCACCCGGTGGCCACAAAGGGGTCTCACCAGCCCCTCTGCAACTTCAACAAAACAAGCAGCCGGAAACCGCTGCTTGAGCTAGCCACAAAACTCTGCCTTCGTGAACAGCAGATGAGCCGAACACTTGTCCAACTCGACATCCGCTGCAAACAGCACCGGGACTTTACACCGCGACTGTCCAGCCTTGCTGTTTCGTCCGAAAGTTTGACACGGAGTTCGACAGGCTTCGACAACGGAGGGCAGAGCTGATCCGTCAGCTCCGGGGCAAGCTACGGGCGGGCGATGTGGTCCCTGTAGAGATCCTGTAAACAGCTGTGCTACTTCCCAGAACGCGGTTTGTGAGTCCTCAGAACCTCCCCGCCTTGAGTGCCGATCGGAGCTGTTCTCCGGCTGTGCTCAGGAACGCCGCTGCCAGATCACGACAGCAGACCGTGCTCGCGCAGTTTCCGGTACAAATTCCGCTCGCTGATTCCGAGAATCCTGGCCGCGTTTCCGCGGTGACCCTTGCTGGCCTCGATCGCCTGTCGGATGTGCGTGCGCTCTGCTTCTTCGAGCGTCGGCAGCGAGGCGTCCTGCGCTGAAGGACCGGCCGGCGGAGCAGGCTTCAAATTGCGCAAGGCGGCGGGGAGGTGCTCCGGCAGAACCTGTGATCCCTCACAGAGAACCAAGGCCGCTTCCACCACGTGCAGGAGCTCGCGCACGTTCCCAGGCCAGTTGTGCTGTCGCAGGAGTTGCAGGGCCGCTTCGCCGATCTGTTTGCTGGAGCCGAAGCGCTCGTTGAGCACGGTCACATAGTGTTGCGCCAGCAGGTCCACGTCCGCCCCTCGGGCGCGCAGTGGCGGCACCTCCACCGTGATCGTGCTCAGGCGGTAAAACAAGTCCTCGCGGAAGAGACCCTGCCGCACCATCGAGGGCACATCGCGATTGGTCGCGGTCAGAATCCGGACATCCACTCGAATTTCCGCGGTGCCGCCGACATGGCGAAACGTGGAGGTATCGAGCACGCGCAGCAACTTGGTCTGCGTTGCTGGGCTCACCTCCCCGATTTCGTCGAGGAAAATCGTCCCGCCGTTGGCGACTTCGAACAATCCAGGCTTGGCGCGGTCGGCTCCGGTGAATGCTCCACGCTCATGGCCGAACAGTTCGCTCTGCAACAGGGTTTCCTGCAGTGCGGCGCACTCGACTACCACGAACGGCCGCGACCGGCGGGAACTGCGCGCGTGAATCAGCTTGGCCACCCGTTCCTTTCCCGTGCCGGTCTCACCGGTTATGAGCACGGTCGAATCGCTGGGGGCCACCCGATCGATTAGATTGAGCAGGCGACGGAATTCCGGGCTATCGCCGATGAAGGAATTGCCGAGATCCGGGGGAGTCAGACCACGCTCGAGAATGTTCGCTCGCTGGCGTAGCGACCGCCGTTCGAGCGCCCTTTGAATGCGAATGTGGAGCTCGTCCAGTGGGCAAGGCTTCACCACGTAATCGAAGGCACCGATGCGGATCGATTCGATTGCGGTGTCGATGGAACCGTGTCCAGTCAGCATGATGACCTCGGTTGCCGGCGTGGCGGCTTGGATAGCCTTCAGCGTCTCGAGCCCGCCCATTGCGGGCAAGCGAAGGTCGAGCAGGACGACTTCAGGCTCCGCCGCCACGACTCGCCGGATTGCCTCCTCGCCCGTGCCCACTGTTTCAACTTCGTAGCCGAGACGACTCAGTTCGCCCGCCATCACCTGCCGGAATGCCGCATCGTCATCGACCAGGAGGAGGGAGGGTGACTTCATAGTCCGCCCTTCGGTTGCGGACCGGGATGGATTGCCGGGATCATGACTTCGAAGATAGACCCCTTGCCAAGGGTGCTCTCAACCACGATGTTGCCTCCCCAGCTCCGGACAGCGTTCAGCGACAGGAACAGACCGAGCCCAGTGCCGCCTGGGCGAAGGCTGAAAAAGGGTTCGAATATCTTTTGACGGTATTCCGGGGCAATGCCGCATCCTTCATCGGTGACGCGAATGTGCACAGTATCACCGCCTTGGGCGGTAACGACGACCTTGCCGCCCGGCTTCGATGCCTGAATCGCATTTAGCAGAAGATTGACCAGCAGGTTTTGCAACTCGGCCTCGTCGGCCCGGACATGTAGGGTGGTTGCAAACGGCCGGACCGCGACCTCCACGGAGTTGGCGCGGGCCGTCGGATCGACGAGCCTCTGGGCGGCCTCGATAGCCGCATCCAGATCCACGATATCTCCGGCATGCGACTGTCCGCGCGATAGGCGCAGGAAGTGCTGGGTGATACCGCGGCAGCGCAGGATCTGCTCGCGCGCGATCGTCGCATTCTCACGGATTCTGGCCTGATCCGTGAGCCCGCTCTGCCCGGGTGGAGTCTCGCGGAGGATTCCCTCCACGCACACCAGGATCGTTGCCAGAGGGGTATTCATCTCGTGCGAAAACCCGGAGGCCAGGACTCCGACCGATGCCAGGCGGTGGGCCTCGGCCAGCTTCGCCTCGGCCGCTCGCCGCTCGGAGATGTCGCGCCAGACCTCCACTACTTGAGTCAGCCGCCCCGAGGCGTCCAGAATCGGTGAAGCGTGGATTTCTTCCCAAGCCACCGTGTTGGTGTCTGTCTTGCGCTCGCATATCCGGACCTGGCGCGCACCCGACCGCAGGCAGGCGAGGGTGGGGCAGTCGGACAGGTTACACGGCCGCGGTCCGAGTTCGTAGCAGCAGCAGCCCAGAACCTGCTCGCGGGAGTTGCTGGCTCGCTGCAGAAAGGCATCGTTGGCCGCGATAATCTTTCGTTCCGGGTCGAGGACTACGATCCCGTCATCAATACTGTTGATCACCGTTTCCAGCCGCTCCCGCTGGTCGCGGACTTCTCCAACCAGGCCCGACACCGAGTCGGCCATGGCATTGAACTCCTTTGCCAGCCACGCCAGCGTGTCCGAGCCTTCTGCTGGCACACGCCGTTCGAGATCACCTTGGGAAATCAGGCGCGCCGTGGTTTCAAAACGCTGCAAGCGGCGCAAGACCGACACCCGGATCACCAGGGCGATGGCCCCCACGATGACGAAGGTCAGGGCACCGGTGCCGGCTACCATCCAGCGCAGATCCCGCGTCATTGCGGCACGGACCTCCCCGGCGTTGTAGTCCAGAATCAGGATGCCATTGATTTTCTGGCTTGGATCGTGGCACCGATAACACTCGGCGCGGTTACGAATCGGGACGACGGTTCTCAGAATCGTTCCACCTCGAGTCTCGATCACACGGCTAGTTCCACGGCGTTCCGGGGGGTCGCGATGGCAGGCCTGGCAGGTGGGAGAGTCGATCCGGAAATCATTCCCCACCTTCCCCGGCTTACTTGAGTAACGTTCCACGCCGCTGCGGTCCAGCACTACGACTTGTTCGACGCGCGATTGTTTACCGAAGCTCTCGATCATTTGCGCTATCAACGTGCGGTCATTCACAATCATCTGATGTTCGAGCGCGGTTCGGATCAATTCGCCTTCGGCGAGCGCGCTGGTGCGGACGGTATCGAGAAGGCTTCGAAAGTGATGGACCGAATAGACGTAGGCGGCGACCGCGCAGGCCACAACCACAGCCGCAGTAACACCGAGCGCGAGACCAACCGTCATACTGGCAAAACGTAGCTTCATGGGGTGAACAACAGAGGTTGCGGGATAATGCCACACGCGATGGCAGACGTCAACGGCTGACGAAAAGTCAGACCCAACCTGACAATCTGGCAGTCTGTTGTTCGGGCAGATCATCAGCTTGTCAGAAAGCAAAGGAGTTAGCCTCGGCCAATCTTGGCATACCACGTGCTTTTAGGGAGTCCTGAAGGAGGACTTCTGCCATGGAAATGTTCTTGATGGGCTTGTGCATGAGCGTATTTGGGATGGGAGTCGCGGCTGCTGCATTTGGGGCGGCAACGCGTTCGGAGTCACGGGATTCAGCTGTGCAGCCCGAGCTTCCGTTGGTCAAGGCAGTCGCCCCGGCCCGCTTTTTCTCGGACCACGTGTCTGCACCGCCGCCTGTACCGGCAGTTGTCCAGCCCTGGCAGCAGGTGCCCATCGAAGTCCTGTTGCTGCAACTTGAAAACCACGTCCGGCTGGAGCAAGCTGCCGCGGAATCGTTTATAGAATTTCCCACGCACGCCCTGTTGCACAGCAAAACAACTTCGCAGTTTATGAACTGAGAGAGTGGCTCATGACGCATGAACTGCTGATTGGTCTCTCGTCTGCCGAAATGGACCAGGTTCTGGGACTCGGCACCAGGCTGACCGTTCCCAGTGGAAGCTCGCTGTTCCACCTTGGAGACCCAGCCGATCGCCTGTTCCTGACCGAACGCGGCCGAATCAGGCTTACCCTGCCGATGCAGGTCCGTGGCAAGGAAGAGGAGATTCTCGTGGAAGAAAGATCTCCTGGCCAGATCGTGGGCTGGTCGGCCCTGATTCCGCCCTACCGGTTCACCCTCACCGCGACCGCGCCGCTGGAAACGGAAGTTATCGCCCTGCCGCGGGAGGCGTTGGTCGACTATTTTGCCGCTCATCCGGCGGCTGGGTATAAAATCGCTCTGAATCTGGCAGTCGTCATTGGACATCGCCTGCACCTGTTCCAGACGATGTGGCTGCGCGAGATGCAGCGTAACGTGGAAGTGCGTTCTGCTTGACCCGGGTGAGACTGGCAATCCGGATCCGAAGTGGTTGCTGCGGCAGGGGGCGCAGTAAATGACGGCTGACCAACTTTCCCAACCCGAACCTACGCGCCGCCGCGTGATTGGAATCTTCCTCGGTGGCGGCCTGCTGGCTTCTTTTGCCTCTTTCATCTACCCCGTATTGCGCTATCTTGTGCCACCGGCAATGGCAGATCTCGGCGGAAACGACATCGTCGCCGCCAAGCTCGCGGAGCTGAAGCCGAATTCCGCCAAGATTTTCCGTTTCGGCAGCCGTCCCGGCCTGTTGATCATGAACAGCGACGGCACTTATCACGCTCTCTCCGCCACTTGCACACACCTCGGCTGCACGGTGCAGTATCGCAGCGATCTGCGCCAGGTCTGGTGTGCCTGCCACAATGGAATCTACGACCTCAATGGCCGCAACGTCTCCGGTCCCCCGCCAAGGCCACTCGATGTGTTTGATGTCCACGTGCGCGGCGATGAGATTGTCGTCAGCCGGAAGCGGGAGGCGTGACCTTGTTCGCCGCCCTCATCCGCTGGCTTGATGAACGACTTGATTGGGACGACCTCATAGCTCCGCTCCGCCACAAGACTGTCCCCTCTCATCGCCTGTCCTACTGGTACTTCCTCGGAGGCATCACTCTTTTTCTCTTCGTGATCCAGGTGCTGACCGGGATGTTGCTGCTTCTGTATTACCGTCCGGGTGCCAACGAGGCCTTTGAGAGCGTCCAGTACATCATGACCCAGGTGCGGTTTGGCTGGCTGATTCGTTCCATCCACTCCTGGTCAGCCAATCTCATGGTTTTTACCGCCTTTGCGCACATGTTCAGCGTGGTGTTTCTCAAGGCCTACCGCAAACCCAGGGAACTGACATGGGTCAGCGGTATGCTTCTTCTATTTCTTGTTATGGGATTTGGGTTCAGCGGGTATCTGCTGCCCTGGAACACGCTGGCCTTCTTCGCCACCAAGGTTGGCACCGAGATTACCGCGCAGGTTCCGATTATCGGCAAGCCTATGATGCTCTTTCTCCGCGGTGGTGAAGAGGTGACTGGAGCCACGCTGACCAGGTTCTTTGGATTCCATGTCGCCGTTCTGCCCGGATTGGCAACCTTGCTGCTCCTGCTGCACCTGTTGCTGGTTCAGCGCCTTGGCATGAGCGTCCCTCCAAAACTGGAAGCTCAGTGGACCGCTAATCCGTCTGCAAAGCGGGAAATGAAATTCTTTCCCAACTTCATGCTGCGGGAACTGATGGCTTGGTATGTAGCTCTAGGAGTGCTGGGCGCGTTGGCAGCGGTCTTCCCGTGGAACCTCGGTGTCAAGGCAGATCCTTTTGCGCCTGCTCCGGCGGGAATCAAGCCCGAGTGGTACTTCCTCTTCATGTTCCAGACGCTCAAACTCATCCCGGCCAAAGTTTGGTTCATCGACGGGGATGTTTTGGGTGTACTTGCTTTCGGCTTAGCCGGCTTGTTGTGGCTATTGCTGCCTTTTTTTGAGAGTGACCAACCCTCACGCACGAAAGGGTGGATCACTGGGCTTGCAGTCTTTGCTCTTACGTACATGGCAGGTATGAGTGTTTATGGCTATCTTGCGAAATAGGCCCCGGCCGTTCAGCGCAGCCCGCTATGTCGGACTGGCCGGCTTCGTCGTGCTCGCAGCGTGCCTGGGTTATGGGCAAACCAAGAACTCTTGCCTGGACTGTCACTCCGCCTTGCCTGATCCGCTGGGGGTGAGCCAGGAGAAGTTCAGCCAGGATATACACGCACAAAAGGGTTTGACTTGCGCCAGCTGCCACGGCGGCGACCCAACCAGCGATGATCCAGAGAAAGCCATGAGCCGAAAGGCGGGGTGGAAAGGCAAGATTGAGCGCAAGCAGATCCCACAGTTGTGCGGAACTTGCCATTCGGATCCGGCCTATATTCGGCAGTTCAACCCCAGCTTGCGCACGGACGAGTTGGGCCAATACCGCACCAGTGTACATGGCAAGCGCCTCGCGGCTGGAGACACGAAGGTTGCCGTGTGTACGGATTGTCATAGTGTCCACGATCTAAGGGCACCCATCGATCCCCGGTCCACGGTTAACCCGGTCAACGTGGCGAAGACGTGCGCTCGCTGCCATTCTGACGCGGGTTACATGAAGGGATACAACCTTCCCACGGATCAGTTCGCAAAGTACAGCACTAGCGTCCACCACGATGCACTCGCGGTGCGCGGCGATCTGAGTGCGCCAACCTGTTCAACGTGTCATGGAAATCATGGCGCGGCGCCGCCAGGAGTAGACAAGGTTCAGAACGTGTGTTCGAACTGTCACACTTTCCAAGCCCAGATGTACGACAAGAGTACGCACAAAGCTGCCTTTCAATCGGCTTCTCTTCCAGGATGCGTCGTGTGTCACAGCAATCATGGCATCAGCCATGCAACTGACGCGAAGCTGGGTACCGGCCCTGACGCCGTCTGCATGCAGTGTCATGCCCCAGGTGACGCCTGTGATCAAGCAAGGGCAGGACTGCAAAAGTCTCTGACTCAATTGGACAATGCCATCAAAAGCGCAGACCACGTTCTCGCTGTCGCCGAGTCTTCCGGCATGGAGGTGAGTGAGGCTAAGCTGGAACAGGATCAGGCAAGGGATTCGCTGACCAAGGCTCGAGTCACGATCCATAGCTTCCGGGCGGACTTGGTGGATCAGGATATTCAAGCCGGCCTGAAAATCGCCGCCAAGAACCTGCAAGCCGGGAAGGAAGCTATGGTCGAACGCAACCATCGCCGTGTCGGGCTCGGAATCTCGCTCATCGCAATTGGGATGGTGCTAGTTGGGCTTCGACTATATATCAAGAAGATCGAGAGTTAAACCCAAGTCGTCCTGCTGACCTCATCTGCTGTTCACGAAGGCAGAGTCGGCTGTCTAAGTTGAAGCGTCCGTGGAACGGCCGGAAGGATGTGAAGGCAGGTAGTTGAAGCCACTGGAAGAACGACCTCGACGTTTGGTGTGGCGAAGCCTTGGCCATAAAGGAGAGTCCCATTCTCGAGGCGCTGCCATGTGACAACGGGCGCATCCCCAATCACGAAAGGAATATCAGGGATGATGTGCATTACGTTCCATTGTCCGTTGTCGAGCGCTTCATCCAGGAAGGCCATCGCACGTTCCATACTGTCAACGTAGGTGGTCTGTTGGTGGCACTCTGTCTGCATTGTTGCAATCATTCTTTCGGCTGATTTCTTGACATCTTCGCCATTGACGGAACGCTCGAGAGGATAACCAAGTCGGATCATTTCAAGAGTCCAATGGGCGGCAACTTTGGACAGCTTTTCCTCATTTAAGATGAAGGCTCTGGTCGATTCGATGGCAATGGCGACTTGTTCCTTCGTTGCCCTTCTACGGTTATCGGAGCGGTTAAAAAGCAGGGTTACGTAACGTGTCAGTTGGCGCGTGTGAAGGCGAGATAACACAAAGGTACGGTAGAGAAGGTTCCCGAGAAATTGATGAACCGGATTCTCAAATTCTTCATTAAGCCTGGTCTCAAGCTCTGCCTCTCGCTCGGCATTTGCCGGGTCGGCGAAGTGGCGGTCAATTCGGGTCGCCGACGTTGGTGAAGCGAACCTAGAGGGTGGTCTTCCCTTTGCATACCGCCAGAGACGCCGCGATTTGGTGATGGGATCATCGTAGGCGAATTGATCGAGCAAAAACCTCGGGACCGTGTGGGATTTCATTGTTAGTGCGATGATATTCCCGAAGTGGCCCGATAGGGCAAAGCACTCATTCAATGGGCGGTCATGTACAGTTCTCAGGGTTACTCCCCGCAAAAGCCTTTACGACGCCTATTATCACGCCGGGACTCAGCCGCGAGATTCCAGTCGCGATGCCGACTTATCGATACCAATCCGGGTAACTTCCTCGAAGCAGTGTTTCTGTGCAACTTCGGGAGTCCCGACGACCGGCGGGTAATCTTGCTGGCATCTTCCCACAGCCGCTTCTTCTGCCGCACTTGCTGTCGGAGCGAATGTCGAGCCGGTCAGCAAACCGCCGTCGGCGGGTTGAACAGCATTCAAGCCTGTTTTCAAAAATCAATGCTTCGATAAGCTACCCTGCCATTGAGAATCGTCATCTTGGGGACGAGAAGCTGGGTACACGTCAGTGTCTCGCCGGACTTATCCTGAAGAAGCATTTGCTTCTGTTTCAGCTCGAATATCGCGACATCGGCATAGGCCCCGGCAGCCAGCGTGCCAAGCTTCCCCGCCATGTCGATCACGCTGGCGGGCGCCGCCGTACAGGCCTTGACTACGTCTCGCAGAGGAATGCCAAGGTTCAGGTACTTTGACATCACCAGAGGCAATCCAAAGACGGTGTGCTCGAACAAGCTGGCCGTAGTCAGGTCGGTGCTGATGATATCCGGCAGGAAGCCATCGGCGATGGCGGCTCTAGCAACTGAAAAGCTGCAGTGGACCCGGCCGTCGGCGGTATCAAAGAGCACCCTCCTGCTGCGTGCTTCATGAATACCGCGAGATACCTTCCCCGTATCGTCAAGAATGGTGTGGCCGCTGCCCTGGTACATATGGGTGAATACATCGCCCGGGCGCAACATGGAGGCAAGTTCCGCAGTCTCGCTGGGCGGATCTGTTGTATGCACAGCTACCCTGCAACCGAGGGCATCAGCCATTTGAACCGTGGCTGCCAGCGGCTTCAGGCCAAGGTCCCCAACAACCTGCCTGCTCTGGCGAATCTTCAAGCCAAGAAGTCGGCCTGAGTATTCCTTCATCAGGCTGCGGGAGAGTTCAAGGTCGAATAGTTTCGGATCGACCGGTTCGGGCAGCGAGTAGTGGTCAGTCCGGTCGGAGAGACGTGCAGATGCGCAAAGATTCGCACCTGGCTCCGGCTCACAATAGTCTCGAAGAAAGAATTGCAGTTGGCTACGCCGGCGCTGCCCTGATCGACCGCGGTGGTGACTCCCTGCGGCAAAAGCGCGGAGTCGGGATGAATGCCGATTTCCGTTCCGCCATGAAAA
Organism: uncultured Acidobacteriota bacterium; assembly: GCA_963842345.1. Lineage (GTDB taxonomy): Bacteria > Acidobacteriota > Terriglobia > Terriglobales > Acidobacteriaceae > CAWBRT01. The sequence continues at coordinate 188,007 of CAWJGD010000027.1, read as the reverse complement.
AGGTGCGCGTGGTAATCGATGAGCCCAGGGAAGACCAGACAACCTGTGGCGTCGATAACCTTGGCGGCCTCCACCCTGTCCCGTGCCGCCAATCCGAGAATTCGATTACCCCGGACCACAATGTCGGCCGTGTCTGCGTAGTCTCTGGCCGGATCGACGACCAACCCGCCGCGAATCAGCACGTCAGCATGAATGATCACCCAATCTGCTCCTTATCAGAAAGAAACGAGATGCTGCGTTCCTTCGCCATGACTTTCGCCAATTCTCCTTGTGATCTGTAGCCGAGTGCGCTTGCATGACTCGCCTCAGGCGCGGGCCTTCAACGCGATGGGTTTAACCTCGGGGACGACAAACAGCACGGCGCAGGCCGCCATCACCAGCAGGACGCCGCCCACGGCAAGGGCGAGTTGGAAACTACCCGTAATCTTTACGATCAAGCCCGTGATGGCCGGTGCCAGAATGCCGCCGGTTGAGCTTACGGCGTTCATGGCGCCGCCCAAGGTCCCGGCCATACCCTCCGGGGCAACGTCCGTACACAGCGTCCAAGTCAAGCCGCCGGTTGTCGATGCCGCTGCCATGTTGAGGGTAAGAATCGCTACCGCCACCATGGGACTGTCGACAAAACCAACGACCATGATGGAGGAGGCGCATATTTGTGCCCCCACGAGCACACCTTTTCTCGCCCACGTCAGACTACAGCCTTGCTTGACGAGCCAATCAGAGAAATAGCCCAACAACGGCTGGGTAAGAAAGGCGGTGAAGAATGGCAAAGAAGCGTAGATACCCATCTTCAGGATCGAAAACCCTCGTTCCATGACCAGATATGCGGGCACCCACGTCAAGAACATGAAATACAAGTAATCGGCGCAGAACTTGGCAAAAAACAGCCCCAGCGTGCATCGATTCGTCAAGAGCTGTTTCCACGGAATTACTACCTTGGGCTTGGGAGCAGACGACGGACCTGGTCTGGGCAGGAATCCTTCTCTTTGTACCAGTAGTACCAAAAGAACACACCACAGCAGACTTCCCAGGCCGGTAATGACGAAGGCGAGGCGCCAGCTATAGTGCGCAATCAGGAAGCCCATGATGATGGGCGTGGCCGCGTAGCCGAGCCTGGCTCCCGATTGGTACAAGCCTACGGCGGTTCCGCGCTCTTTGGCGACAAAACGTTCGGCGGCAATTTTGCCGGTGATAGGCCAGACTCCTGCTTCGCCGATTCCCACTACAAAGCGCGCGCCAATCAGGGCCGATCAGGCCGCCAGCCAGGCCGGTGGCGGCAGATGCCAGGGACCAGATCACCGCCGCCCAGCCCAGCACGACCTTGGAGCCTAACCTGTCGGCCAGATTGCCTCCCGGCAGGTTAAATGCCGCATAGGCCCAAAAGAACGCCGAGAGAACAATGCCCATCGAAGCGGCATCGATCTTGTATGCCTTCATGATCAGCGGCGCGGCGACTCCGAGGCTGCTCCGGTCGATGCCCATGACGAACATGCACGTGAACAGCACCACAATCAGTTTGACTTTATCGGACCGGGCAGGGCCGGATTGGGCAGTCACAAGTGTTCTCTCTTATAAGCAAACCTTGGTACGTCCGGTTAGCAAACAGCTCAACGCATATGCTCTCCCGTTGATTCCATCAGATGAGATAAGCGCCGGCGCGATCAGAAATCGTACAACTTCGCCGGATTGTCCACAAGAATGCGATTGCGTACCTCCTGTGGCGCCCATTCGGCCAAAAGATCGAGCAGCAGGGCGTCATCCGGCTTGGCGTCGGCACGCAATGTGGGATGAGGCCAATCGCTGCCCCACACCAGGCACTCGGACGCCTCCTTCAAAATGCCATGGCCGCGGCGGAGCTGTCGGCATAGGTCGGCGGCCCGACTTTGCTCTCAATGTAGGCGCCGGACAGCTTTACCCACGCCTTTCCCTCGTCTGCAGTAGATCGATGACGATGCCGAACAATCGCATGCTCCATGCCTACCGCCGGAACATTGGCCAGGTGGTCGAAGACAACCTGCGCCGGCACGCGATTCCACAGGTCCTTCTTGTCGACAATGTCTTGAGGAAAGGCGTTGACCTGGATGTGCCATCCCAGCTCAGCCACACGATTCGACAACGGCTCAATCATTTCCCAAGTGGCTGCCCCGGCCTGCTTCATGTTGAAGCGAATCCCGCGCACTCCGGCGGCGTGCAACCGCTTCAGCTCGGCGTCGCTTACGCTGTCGTTCAACACGGCAACCCCGCGCGTGTTCTGCAAGCCAAATGCGCCGAGCGATTCGAGGAGCAGGCGATTATCCACGCCGTAAGCTGACGGCTGCACGATGACGTTGCGCGTCGTGCCGAGTCGCCTTTGCAACAGCCGATAGTCGGCGACCTTGGCGTCCGTAGCGATGACTTTTGCCGTCGGATCATTGGGAAATTGCGAATCATAAATGTGATGATGGCAATCTGTCGCGTCCGGCGGGACCTTCACTCGCGGCTGCTCCCTGCCCGACGAATAGGGAGCGATCCAGACTTCCGCGGATTGACTCTCCGCCGGCTCGGCTTCGTCCCCGGCTGCGCGGCGGTTCATCATCTTCTCACCCCGGCGGGGCGTGAGGCCTCCATCTCCGCAGGCACCAGTTCCGTGTTCTTTGTCTCAGGGAGAAAAAAGGCAGCAAGCGCAGCAATGCCATTTGCAAACAACCCAATCACCGCGATAGCGACACCTAGCTTCATATTGGCGGTAACATAACCAATGAGCGCCGGGCAGAGTGATCCGATCGCGCGACCGCTGTTGTAAACGAATCCCTGTGCCGTACCGCGGATCGATGTTGGGTAAAGTTCGGTCAGCATAGCTCCGGTTGGCCCTTGGCGCGCGGAAGACAACGCGCCCATCAAGAATCCGAGGAACAGCATTACTACGGCCCCAATCGGAATTACCATGTAAACATAGGTCGCGCAGGCCGACGCGATGCAAAAAATAATAGTGGTTCGTTTGCGCCCGATGTAATCGGCCAAATGAGCACCGATCACAAAGCCGACAAAGGAACCTAGTTGAACCACTACCGTGTAACCGCTGGTTCCGATAACTGATAAATGCCGCTCGCTTTTCAGAAACTGCGGTAACCAGATTCCCATTGCATAGTAGGCGGCGTTGATGCCACCCTGCCAAATTACGCCCAGAATCGTAATGATCAAGAATCGCCCGCTGAGAAAGCCAAACGCATTGACTCTCGATGCTGGGGAGGGCTTCCGGAAAATCGCAGACTCTTTGACATAGAGCCGCACGTAAATTACGAGCAGTGCCGGCAAAAGACCAAGCCAAAAGAGAACGCGCCAGGACCACTGCGCTGGAAAGACGGTGAAGACGATACCGTAGGCCAAAGCCGCCAGCAAACTGCCGATCCCATACCCGGACTGTACGGTTCCGGTCGCACGCCCGCGATACTCCGAGCGAATTACCTCCCCCATGAGTATGGAGCCAGCCGTCCATTCCCCACCGAAGCCCAAGCCTTGCAGAGTGCGCAACACGAGTAATTGGTCATAATTCTGGGCCCAGCCGCACAAAAAGGTGAAGACCGCATAGCACGCGATCGTCACCTGCAGCATACGAACCCGTCCGTAACGATCGCACAAGATACCGGTGATCCATCCACCCAGGGAAGAGACTAATAGCGCACTCGTCCCAAGAACTCCGGCCTGCGGTTTCGTCAGTATTTGGAGCGCGATCAGGCCCGTAATCACGTAGGCAAAGACGTTCACGTCGAAGGAATCTAACGTCCAGCCAGCTATGCAAGCCCACAGCGTTCGTCGTTCTTGCGTCGTAAGGTCCTTGATCCACATGCTTCCCAACCTCCGGGAATGGCCTTGGTCCGAGCCGCATTTTGCCCGCACGGCGCCGCTCTCAGTCGTACCCGCGACGCCTCCGGCAAGCTTCGTAGTCGACGCTTACCTGCCGACCGCAAGGCTCGTGCCGGCAAGCACCTGCAAAATGTTTTGCGCTGCCGCCTTCCCCATATTGACGTACGCGTCGCTCGATACTCCGCCGATATGCGGTGTGAGTATGACATTGGGCAGCCCGCTGAAGATGTGCGGAGCCGTCAATGGCTCGGTCTCAAACGTATCCAACCCGACGGCGCGCAGTTTGCCCGAGTGCAGCGCTTCCCCCAGGGCCTGCTGGTCTATCAGTCCTCCGCGCGCGGTATTGATGAGAATCGCGCCATCGCGCATCAGCGCAAGCGTATCGCGATTGATGAGATTGTGGTTCTCGTCGGTTAAGGGGCAGTGCAAGGAGATCACGTCGGCCTCGGCCAGCAGCTTCTTCAACTCGCACATCGCCACCGTCGCCGGAACATTCGTGGCGTACGGATCATAGGCGAGTACGCTCATGCCGAATGCTGCTCCGGCCTCGGCCACACGACGGCCAATCGCGCCCACTCCAATCAGGCCGAGAGTCCTGCCGTTGAGTTCCAGGCTTTTGTGGGTGGCCTTGTCCCAGTAGCCGGCTTGAACGCGCCCGTTGAGATGCACGATACTCTTGGCGCAGGCAAGAATCAGGGCCCAGGCGTGCTCGGCAACGGCGGCGGCATTGGCGCCGATTGCCGCCCGCACGGCAATGCCGCGCTTCTCTGCCGCCTCCAGATCAATGGTATCGATGCCAACCCCGTGCTTGGAGATCACGCGCAGGTTCTTGCTGGCATCCATGATCCGCGCTGGAATCTTGCCGTAGCGCAGGATGATGGCCACAGGCTGGGTTTTCTGGCAGAGCTGGACGAGGGTCTCTTCGTCCGGTGTCTTTCCCGCGTACACCAGTTCAAACCCTTGCAGAATTTCGACCGCCTGTGGCGCAAGATCGGCGCCGGTGACCAGAATGGCCGGCTTTTGCGTGACTGCCGTCATAAGGTTTCTCCGGGCTTCAGCAGACCCGCGGCACGCAGCGCGTCTTCCAGCCAGGTGGGCCGCAACTGCTTTCCGCTGCGGATTCCTTCTATGCGTTTGGCCTCGGCTGCAACCTTTTTCTCCGCCAGTTCCAGCAGGGATTCGGCCCTTTCCCTTTCGATCACCACTACACCATCGGCATCGCCGACCACCAGGTCGCCAGGATTGACGGCAACTCCGCCGATCGAGATGGGCCAGTTAATCCGCCCAGGCACGAACTTGGTCGGGCCGTTAGGGTTCGCTCCCACGCAAAACACCGGAAAGCCCATCTCGCGGATTTCCTCGACATCGCGCACCGCGGCGTCGATGACGTAACCGGCAATCCCCATCGTTTTGGCCTGCGTCGCCATGAGCGCTCCGGTCAAAGCGCAGGTTTGATCGCCTTTGCCGTCGACAACGATCACGTCGCCGGGCTTGGCAATGGCCATAGCGGTATGCAGCATGAGGTTGTCGCCGGGACGAACCTCGACCGTTATCGCCGGTCCCGCAACCTTCATGCTGGATGAAAGGGGCATAATGCGTCCATTTAGAGTGCCGCGGCGACCGGCGACATCGGCCAGGATCGCGGCCGGAAAGCGCGCCGCTTTGCTTACAACTTCCGCGGCAACGCGCTCCAGGTCACGTCTGATTTCGGGCAATGTGGTAGCTGCAACTGTCATGGAACTCTCCTTGGTCTGTGTGCTTCCCTGGTTGATGGATGAGCCGAAACTCGTAGATGAAAAGCATTATCGACACCCGCATCTACGTCCGTCAATTTAATAATCTTTGCCAATTGATAAATGCCATTTATGAATACCGCAGGGGGCTCACACGCTCTGCTGGAAAATCGTCTTGCCGCGGGCACATAGCAGTCCGAGCAACCGCTGCGCGGCAGGTGGAAGTTGGCTGTCTTTGCGATAGATCGCTCTTCCCCAACGGCGCATGGTCGTTTCTCCCAGCACGACTTCTCGCAGGGGCGAAGTGCCGCGTTCGGGATGGGTATGGCGTCGCGAAATAAAGCTGAGCAAGCTCGTTTGTGCGATCAGCCGCGGCAGCAACGTAACCAGATTGGTTTCGATCTGGGCATTGGGCCCGGGCAGGCCGCGAGAAGTGAAAGCCCGATCCAGCCACTGCCGGCTGGCGACAGAGGGGGCGGCCAGCACCCATTGATATTCGAGCAAATCCTTAAGTCTGGCTCGCCTGCGAAATATTTCGTGAGTCCTGCTCGCAGCCACTACGACAACGTCCTCAAAGATCGTCTGGGAACTTAGATCTTCTTCGATTGCCGTGTCGAAGCTGATGGCGAAATCCAGGTTCCCGGCCCGCAGAGATGCCTTCAACACGTCATTCTGCGCAATGATTGTCTTGATCGTCACTTTACCGGCATCGGCCAGAAAAACGCGAAAGACAGCTGGCAGCAAAAGCTGGGCCACGGTGGGAGCAGCGCCGACCCTGATCTGACCGGCATCACCCTGAGCTATCTCGCCGATCTCCCGAACGGCTTCCTCGGCAGCTACACGCATGCGGCGGGCGCGCCCCAGCAGGGCTTCGCCCGCGCGGGTTAGCCGGATTCCGCGGCCAGCTCGTTCGAACAATGCGGTGCCGCAAACGCCCTCCAGGCGGCGTATGCAACTGGTAAGCGCAGGTTGGCTGCGGTAAAGCTTTTGCGCTGCCTTCCCTAGATGTCCCAGTTCGGCAATGATCTCAAAATACTTGAGGTCGCGTAACTCCAATTCATAACCCATGGCTGTCAATCGTAAAACATTCCGCCCAAATGAGTTGGCAGAAAGCATTTCCGGCTTCAGTCGCGCTGTTCACGCAGGCGCAACGACAGCCACGCCGACTCTGAAACTCGGGTCAATGGACAATCCGGTAGGAGAAAGGCTTGCGTTGCCTTGTCACAACTCTATTTTGATAACTGAAATTTATCAGTGCAAAGAAACTTTCGTCTGGACATTGGGTGTCCTTAGACCAATAATGCGGCAATTACTTGCCTGGTTGGGTTAACTCGAGAGATGTAGATATAGCAGGGGGGCATGCCACTCGCGAACTCAACAGACAATACTATCGAAGCGCTGACGATGCGCAAGGTGACTCTGCGGATTGTACCGTTCCTGATGGCGTGCTTTTTCTGCAGCCTGCTCGATAGGGTGAACATCGGTTTTGCCGCGCTGCAGATGAACAAAGACCTGCATTTGACTCCCGCCGCCTTCGGCTTAGCTGCCAGCATGTTCTTTGTCTCGTACTTCCTGCTTGAGGTGCCTAGCAATCTGATCATGCAGAGGGTCGGCGCGCGGCGCTGGATCTGCCGCATCATGGTCTCCTGGGGCTTGACCTCCGGCTGCACCGCCTTTGTCAATGGGCCCTACTCGCTCTACGCCATGCGCTTTCTGCTGGGCGCGGCCGAGGCGGGCTTCTTTCCCGGCGCGCTGCTGTATCTGACCTATTGGTTCCCGAGCGAGTACCGAGCGCGGGTGGTGGGCGTTTTTGCCGTCTCTATTCCGCTCGCCAGTTTCCTGGGCTCTCCGGTCTCGGCATCATTGCTGAGCATGGGCGGAGTGCTCGGCCTGAAGGGCTGGCAGTGGCTTTTCATTCTGGAGGCGACGCCCACCGCTCTGCTCGGGCTTGCCTGCCTGGTGGTGCTCACCGACCGCCCAGCCCAGGCGAAGTGGCTTACCGCCGAGCAACGCGAGTGGCTCACGCAGCGCCTAGAGGCCGATGGGAAGAAGGCCAAGCCTGTCGGCCACCTACCGCTCTGGCGCCTGCTCGGCAACAAGTATGTCCTGGTTCTGACCCTGGTGGGCTGCGGCGCCTCCGCCGCTGGCACCACGCTCTCGATCTGGCAGCCGCAGATACTGAAGTCGTTCGGCCTGACCACCATGCGTACCGGCCTGCTCAACTCCATTCCTTACGGCTTGGCATCGATCATTATGATTCTCTGGGGACGCCATTCCGACCGTACCGGAGAGCGCTCCTGGCACACGGCCTACGCTCTGGCGCTGATTGCCATAGGACTGGCGTCGACCAACCTCACTCGCTCGCTCGCGCCCACGGTATTCATGCTTTCACTTGCGCTTGTCGGCGCTTACTCCTTCAAAGGTCCGTTCTGGGCGCTGGCGTCCGGCTGGCTGTCGTCCAGTACGACGGCAGCGGGACTCGCCGGAATCAACGCGACCGCAAACCTTTCCGGCGGCATCATGATCTCCGTTGTCGGCCTGCTTAAAGGAGCAACCGGGAGCTACTCAATTGCACTGCTTCCGCTGGTGGCGCTGAACGCGACAGCCGCGGTCAGCTTAATGCTAATAAGCCGCACGCAGCAGGCTAGAGCCGCTGCGGGTTCGGCCACTCCCTCATAAAGAGTTCTTCCCGCCGGGGAACGGGCAACCCGGAAGTGAACCTCTGAGCCCTAAGCGAGCCAGAAGTCGGCTTCTGGGAGATTAGGAACGAGAAACGCCCTTATGTCTAGAATCACGCGCTGGCTCCGGATCGTCGGACTCAGGAAATCGCCGGATTCTGTTCCCAAAAACTCTCGCACACAGGTCCGGCAAGTAGTTGAGATTGCGGCAGCGAAACTGTCGTGTTTGAGCGTTCCGAAATGAACTGTTTTCGGAAACATCAGGCGAACTGTGCCCTGGCTAGGTAAGAGCATATCCGGCTAAGCGATCGCATTATTGCCAGCCTGGAGCAGGCTCGGGCCGAGGGACGGATTGGCGGCAGGCCACCACTGCCTGACACCGTTCGGAAGAAGGTGCTCAAGCTCCATTCCCGTGGGTTATCGTTCGGGCAGATTGCCAGCGAGCTAAACATCAGTAAGCAGCCAGCAGGATCGTCGCCGTTGGCGATTAACCGGCCTCCAGAAGATCGCCACTGCGCATCCGCCGGTCTGTTTCAGGAATCGGTGTTTCGAGTCCAAAGGCTACCGTCAGCGAAATGCACCAGAATGCCAAATAGCACGAACAGACTCACGCCGATGCCGCTTTAGCTTTGGGTTTCCCGGTCAACGGAACCGCATCGCTGGCCGATAACCCGCGCTCAAAACTCTGCCATCTCCTCCTAAAGCCAGGCACGAAGCTTCGGCCCGACGAGCGAAGAAAGGCGTCAAACTCCTCTCGTAAGCCCTTCTTTTGGAAGAAGCTGGATACGTCAACGGCACGCTCGCCTTGCCCTCGTTTACGTCGAAAAAAGGCAAGGGAGGCGCGGAAGATTGTGTCAATCGCGAAGCTCAAGGGTCTCACGACTGCTGCAGTCCCTTTCTCGGAGTACTCCTTGACCATCATCGCAGTTGTTCGTGAACGCACGAGAAGAGACAGTTGGGACCACATCCAATTCAGCACGAGCCACTTCGCGTAAGCGCGCTCCGGATACCCCTTTGAAACATAACCGACTTCCCGCATAAGCCTATATCGGACCAGATAAAAGAGTGCATCACTGGTAGGAAACACCTTGCCGTAAAGGTGTTCCTCGAATAGACCTTCTTTGCCGTGTCGGACGATCGCGGGGTCCAATTCGCACGCCGCCACAGCCTGCGCAATTTCTTCCTTGGCTATCAATTTCTGATTGGCGCTCGTAAATCGCCGGGCTTCCGACCTAGATTGACGTTTCCGAAGATAGTAGCAATTGAACTTCCGGAACTCCCGCTCGATCTCTATTTGGCGTCTGTCGTTCGCCATCAAGTCGGAAGGTCGAATTGCATTCTGCCAATTAGTTGCAGCGACAATGCTCGACACCAGACTGTCAAATTGTTCCGATCCCTTGGATGGGTCCCTCGGAACAACTATCGCCTTCACCAGAACAGCTGCAGCAGTGTTTCGGCCATCAGCGCTGTGTAAGGTTCGTGTAGTTTGTTGACCATTGATGATCTGCGGATTCGAGACCCGCATAACGTCGCGGCCCCCTACACTGATTCGTTGGGCATGATCGCAGATCATCGTGATTCCGTTGTTGTAGTACCAAAAGTTCTCTGGCTCATGCGCCAGAGTCTGTTCCATACCTTTATTGGGGCGGTTTACGCGCACAGCCAAGACGGCCGACAAGAAGGGCGTTTCACTCACGCCCGAGGAGATTGTGGCCTTTCTTGCCGCAGCGGAGGAATTGTGCCCCGAATATTATCCCTTGTTTCTTACGGCTTTTCGGGCCGGGTTGAGGCGTGGGGAACTGGTCGCCGCGCAGATCGGCGATGTGCAGTTCGGAACAGATGAGAATGACCGCAACCGTTATATTCTCGTGCAGCACAACTACGTGCTGGGGAAACACACTACAACCAAGAGCAAGAAGCCGCGGCGGGTTGATATGTCTCGGGAGCTTCGCCGTGTGCTGATGGAGATCCGGGATGCCAGGCTGCTCGCAGCCTATCTTAAGGGCAAGACAGATGTGAGCAGTGAACTCCTTTTCCCTGGACCGGATGGCGGCATCCTGGACCCCGACAATTTGTACCACCGATACTTCGTTCCGGTATTGGCGAAGGCCGGCATCCGGAAGATTCGTTTGCACGACTTGCGGCACACGTTCGGCTCGTTGCTGATCCAGAACGGTGCATCGCTGACATACGTCAAGGAACAAATGGGCCACGCGAGCATTCAACAGACCGTGGATATCTACGGCCACTTGGTTCCCGGCGCTGATGTGAACTATGTGGATCGGCTGGATGCGAAACCGGAGAAGAAGCAGGAAGAAACGCCGCAGCCATCCGCATCCCAGACGCAACCTGGGCCCCGGAGCGAGTCCGAGATTCCCTTGGAAGTTGTTGATTTAATTGGTGGCGGCGAGTGGACTCGAACCACTGACCTACGGATTATGAGACCGTCGCTCTAACCAACTGAGCTACGCCGCCATCTTCAGGTATGCAACAGGCAGAAAAATGCGGGATGTCGAACGAGGGAGTCTCGACGATTCTGATTCTACGGACTGACTTTGCGAGTGTCAAACACTGCACAGGCCCGGTCGGGTGATCAGTTCTGTCAGGTCGAAACCGCTGAAATGGAAGCAAGGCTCGGCAATCAGCTACTCTCGTCCAACTAATTCTGCCGGGCGGCGTCTAATCAGTTAGCGGAATAATGTGGCCGGAGAGCTGCTTGCGCCATCCGACACACAGGTATAATCAAAAGCAACAGGCCAGCCGTGACCGGGTGGCCGGAAGTTACTCACACATGTCCAAGAGTTCCAAGTGGTTCCTGATCAGCGTCTCCTCGCTCCTGGTGTTGTTTGTCATGCTGGGCAGTCTGGGAGTAAAGGCCTCCAACAAGAATGACGGTGCCTACCGTCAGCTCAACGTCTACACCGAAGTTTTGCAGCGCATTCGCACCGACTACGTTGAGGAGCCCAACATTCAGAACGTCACCGACGGCGCTCTGCACGGCCTGCTTGAGTCGCTCGATGCCGATTCGAGTTACCTCAGTCCCGCCGAGTACAAGCAATACAAGCACTTGGGCGAGCAGAAGGCTGGCATCGGCGCCGCCATCTCCAAGCGATTCGGCTATGCTGCCGTCATCGCCGTTATTCCGGGCGGGCCGGCGGAAAAAGCCGGCATCGCCAACGGTGACATCATCGAAGCGCATCGAGGGCAAGAGTACGCGCGAGATGTCGCTGGCTGAGATCCACGGTGTTCTCGGCGGCGAGCCGGGTTCCACCATAACGGTATCGGTTGTGCGACCGCGCCGCGCCTCGCCGCAGAAAGTCACCATAACGCGCGAGGTCGTGAAGGATCCGGCTGCGGCAGCCAGGATGCTTGAAAGCGGCATCGGTTACATCGAGGTGGACAGCTTCCCCAAGGGACGTGCCCAGGAAATCGCCGGCAAAATCAAGGAACTGCAGCGCCAGGGCGCCAAGAAGCTGCTCCTCGATTTGCGCAACTCCGGCGACGGTGACGAGGCGGAGGGAATCGCCGTCGCGAATCTCTTCCTTAACCACGGACTGATTGCCTATGTGCAGGGGCAGCGCTTCGCCCGGCAGGATTACAATGCCGATCCGGCCAAGGCGATCACCGATCTGCCTTTGGTCGTGTTGGTGAATCGACAGCACCGCTGGTCCGGCCGAGGTTGTAGCTTCAGCCATTCTCGGCAACGCCCGCGGCGACGTGCTCGGGGATAAGACCTTCGGCTCCGGCTCGATTCAGAAGGTTCTGGAAATGAAGGACGGCTCGGCGCTGTTGTTGTCCGTAGCCAAGTACTTCGCGCCCAGCGGCAAGGCGATCCAGGATGTCGCCGTCACGCCCGAACATTCTGGTTGCGGACGCGGCTGACGAATTCGTCTCGCCCGACGATGAGCAGCAGGACCAGCCGGCTGAAACTCCCAAGAAACCGCATCAGGACGAGCAGTTGCGGCGCGCCATCGAGGTCCTGAAGAACCTGGATCATAAAGCCGCATAGACGAGTTCGGCCAATCCTCTCACGAGCCGCGGACTACATGTTCGCGGCTTTTGTTTGCACGTGGAAGCATAAAGACCCCACCCAATGGAAATCGCGGTTGACGGCGAGCTGGCGTAGGTTGGAATGACAGTGCCACTTCCAGGCTGGTGCTGGTGATGCATCGGTTGGAGGAACCGGAACCTGGTATGGTGCCGTTCAATCGGTAAGGGCTGACGCCCACATCGTTGGGATTTCCGAATGAATACACCCTGCTATGATTTGCAGTTGGGAGGTGGCATTGAAAATCGATTTCCGATGGTCGAGTGTGCATGCGGATGTGTCCAACACCTACGAGTACCCAAGTACTCCAACAAAATTCATGAAGTCAAAATACAGAGTTCCTGCTGTCTATCGCTGGGCTATGTATGACCCCGATGGCACCCTGGAGTCCATTTACGTGGGGGAAACAGAAAGCCTTGCCAGACGGCTGACCCAATACCTCAAGCCGAGCAAACTGCAGCTAACCAACCTGCGTGTCAAACAGGAGCTTGATAACGCTCAAGCGAAAGGGGTCAGCATTCGATTTGAAGTTGTGGGCTTCGAGCCTTTTGAGGTGAATGGTGTCAAGTTCAACACAGCGCAGCTTACGAATCCATATATCCGCAAGGCGGTCGAGAACTTGGTGCTTTTGTCGCAGGATACGGAGGATTGCCTTTTGCTGAACCGGGGCATTGATGTTATAGAAAAACACATTTCAGCTTTAAATGATTGGTTCGCAAATCTCTCCCCTACAGAACAGGCAGATGTCCTAAGAGAAATGAATCGCCCTGCCGCAAAAAACTCTGCAACGTAACGCAACCCTTGACTGCGGCGATTGTCAGTAGGAAAGTCGTAGAAAGTTCTTTCTAGATGGCCGTCTCTTTATTGATTCCATCCCGCCCGTAATTCAATCTCGTATCGGTGTTCACCGTCGAATAGCGTAAATCCGTCGAGCGTCGACAACTCAGTTTTCAAGTATTTAACCACCAACTCCCGAGCTTGTTTTCGCTCCTCGGCTGTGCCCGTAGGAACATTACTCGCCAAATTATAGTGAAGAAGGTCGACTGTTATCTCGCACTTCCGCTTTGCTGGAATAAATATTGGCAGGCGGATTTTGACGCACTCTTGGCAGGCGAGTAATGCGTTGGGCTTTACCTTCAGGTAAACAGAGAGCTGGTTTTCAGTTGCGACATTGAAATCTTCATTCGTAGTGTTCTCTAAAAAGTATACGAACTCAAAATGCTTATCCTCCCCGGCGGCGTTGATGCGGCTGTATTCGGCTAGTATGGCCGTTCGATTCCAAGGTTTCGTTCGCTTTGGTCGTGCCGAATACCAACCCCATACAACGACGACCGCAACAAGCATCAGGGCGAAACCTGCACCGAATCCAGCACTCCGCAACAGCAGTTTCTTCCATGTCGGCATTGGAGAAGAATGTACTCCGGTTTTGCCATCGGTCAAGTTAGAAAATTGACCTTGCGCCGGGTGCCCCGTTCTAGCGCAGCTAGGGCGGGGTAGTTGAAGTTCTCGCAGTATCTGTTCGCAAACTCTCCTGAGTTCGCACGCCTCGCTGTGATGACCAAACGAAAGCCCCACCCAAGCTTTCGCTTGAATGGGGCACCCGAAGAACGAAACGATCAACGTGAAACGGCTAACGTGAAACGACCAACGTGAAACGGCCTTACCGTCGCCGTGGCCGGTTTTTCTTTCCCTTGCAGCAATTGCCGGATGACGTACTGCAAGATTCCGCCGTGACGGTAATACTGCGCCTCCTGAGGGGTATCGATGCGCAGCAGCGCCTCGAACTCCACCACAGCGCCGTTCTTGCCCGTGGCTTTGACCTTCAGTTGCTGGCCCGGCTTGAAGTTGTCGATCAGGGCTTTGACTCCCGTGATTTCAAAGCTCTCCTCGCCCGTGAGTCCGAGCGTCTCCGGGTTCTTTCCGGCCGGGAACTGAAGCGGCAGAATGCCCATTCCGATCAGGTTCGAGCGGTGGATGCGCTCGAAACTCTCGACGATCACGGCCCGCACGCCAAGCAGCAGCGGACCCTTGGCCGCCCAGTCGCGCGATGAACCAGAGCCGTACTCCTTGCCGGCAAGAATCACCACCGGCACTTTCTCCTTGCGGTATTGTTCGGCGGCTTCGAAGATGGTTGTCTCCTTGCCGTCGGGCAGGTGGCGGGTGAAGGGGCCTTCCTTCTGCGGAATCAGCTTGTTCTTCAAGCGCGTGTTGGCAAAGGTTCCGCGCATCAGCACCTGGTGATTGCCGCGGCGCGCGCCGTAGGAGTTGAAATCCGACTTCTGCACACCGTTCGCAATCAGGTATTTTCCCGCCGGACTGTCGGCCCTGATGCTGCCGGCCGGGGAGATGTGGTCGGTCGTAACGCTGTCGCCAAGCACGGCCAGCACCCGCGCGCCCTTGATGTCCGTGATCTCCGCCGGATTCAGCTTCATCCCTTCGAAGTACGGCGGATTCTGCACGTAGGTGCTCGCGGCATCCCACGCGTAGGTATCGCCCTCGGGCACCGGCAGGGCCTGCCACTGCGCGGTTCCCTTGAACACTTCGCTGTAAGTCTCGCGGAACATCTCGGCGGAAACCGACTTCATGGCGTCGTCGACTTCCTTCTGTGTGGGCCAAATGTCCTTCAGGTAAACCGGCTTGCCGTCGGAGCCGCGGCCTATCGGCTCCTTTTGGACATCCCAATCGGCGTGTCCGGCCAGGGCGAAGGCCACCACCAGCGGCGGCGCCATCAGGTAGTTGGCGCGCACCTCGGCGTGAATGCGGCCCTCGAAGTTGCGGTTCCCGGAAAGCACGGCGGCCACCACGAGGTCTCTTTTGCCGATCGCGTCGGAAACTTCCTTGGGCAGCGGACCGGAGTTGCCGATGCAGGTGGTGCAGCCATAGCCGACCAGGTTGAAGCGCAGCTTGTCGAGATAAGGCGTCAGCCCGGCTTTCTTCAGGTACTCGGTCACCACGAGCGATCCGGGAGCCAGCGAGGTTTTCACCCACGACGGAACCTGCAGTCCACGCTCGACGGCTTTCTTCGCGACCAGCCCGGCGGCCATCAGCAAGGCGGGGTTGGAAGTGTTGGTGCAGCTCGTGATCGCGGCAATCACCACGCTGCCGTGGCGTAATCCATGGCCGTCGGCACCTTTTTCCGACGCCGGTGGAAGCGCGGTTCCGGGCTTCACCAGCGCAGGCAGCGCCTCCCGGAAGGCGACAGCGGCCCGGCTGAGCGGCACGCGGTCCTGCGGGCGCTTGGGGCCGGCGATGCTGGGCTCGACCGTCGCCAGATCGAGACTCACCACGTCAGAGTACTCGGCTTCCGGTGTGGCCGCGGTGTGGAACAGGCCCTGCTCCTTGCAATAGCTCTCCACCAGCTTGACTTGGTCGTCGGAGCGTCCGGAAAGCCGCAGGTAGCGCAACGTCTCTTCGTCCACCGGGAAAATTCCGCAGGTGGAACCGTATTCCGGCGACATGTTCGCGATCACCGCCCGGTCGGCCAGCGGCAGATTAGGCAGTCCGGGGCCGAAGTACTCGACAAACTTGCCGACCACGCCCTTCTTGCGCAGCATCTGCGTAATCGTCAGCACCAGGTCGGTTGCGGTGGAACCCTCCGGCAACTGGCCGCTCAGGCGCACGCCCACCACTTGCGGGATCAGCATCGAAATCGGCTGCCCCAGCATGGCCGCCTCGGCCTCGATTCCGCCCACGCCCCAGCCAAGCACGCCAAGGCTATTGATCATGGTGGTGTGCGAGTCGGCTCCGACCACCGTGTCCGGATAAGCGACCTGCTTGCCGCCGTCTCCCTTGGCGGCGAATACTACCCGCGACAGGATATTCCAGGTTGATCTGGTGACAGATCCCGGTATCGGGCGGAACGATCGCCAGGTTCTCAAAGGCTTTCTGTCCCCAGCGCAGGAAGGCGTAGCGCGCGCGGTTGCGCGAGTACTCAGTCTCGGCATTCAGCTTGAATGCCTCCGGCGTGCCGAACTCATCCACCTGCACCGAGTGGTCGATCACCAGCTCCACCGGTTGCAGCGGATTGATCCGGCTGGCATCGCCGCCCAGCGCCTTCATGGCATCGCGCATGGCTGCCAGATCGACTATGGCGGGGACGCCAGTCAGGTCTTGCAACAGCACGCGACTGGGCATGAACGCGATTTCCTCGGTCGGAATCTTGGTTGTCGAATAGGAGGCCAGCGAGCGAATCATCTCTGCCGTAACCGACTCGCCGTCCTCGCGACGCAGCAGGTTTTCCAGCAGGATGCGCATCGAATATGGCAGCCTCGCCATCTTCATGCCCTGTTTTTCCAGGGAATCTAAGCGGTAAATTTCGAATTCGCGGTTTCCAACCCGCAAGACGGAGCGACTGCCAAACGAATTTTTCATAGAGATCGCCTATGCAGAAAAGAGTAGAGAGTAAAGGCTGGAAGGCTGGCGTCCCACACCACGCCATCCCACCAGTAACATTACAGTTTACGACTTCTCGCGGCTAGACGAAAGTGGCGAAATTGTCAGCGGACTTGCCAAGCTCAATTCGGCGCCAATCCGCCACTTGCCATTCAGTGACGAAGAGGTTTGACACTGGAATCCGGAAAACAATACCCTTTGAGCATTACCAGAACAGATGTCAACCTGAACCGCGAGCTTATCGACATGAGAATTCTTGTACTTGGCAGCGGTGGCCGTGAACATGCCCTCGTATGGAAGCTGATGCAGTCCAAGCGCGTCCAAGAGATTTACTGCGCGCCTGGAAACGGCGGCATCTCGCAGGATGCTACCTGCCTGCCATGCGATCTTAAGAACCTTGACTCCATCATGGAAGTCGCCAACCGCGTTCACCCGGACCTGACCGTGGTTGGGCCCGAAGTGCCGTTGATGGTCGGCGTGGTTGACGAGTTTCGCCGCCGCGGACTGCCGATTTTCGGCCCGACCCAGGCTGCCGCTCAACTGGAGGGCAGCAAGAGCTTCGCCAAGTCCTTCATGCAGCGATTCCGCATTCCGACTGCCCATTACGCGGTTTGCGCCACCAACCAGGAGGTCAAGGACGCCCTCGGCCACTTTTCCCATCCCATCGTGGTCAAGGCCGACGGCCTGGCCGCCGGCAAAGGGGTCGTGATCGCCGCCTCCCGTGAGGAAGCCGCGGCCACCGCCGCCGACATGCTGAGCGGCAAGATGCTCGGCGACGCCGGGCGCGGGTCGTGCTCGAGGAATTCCTGGAAGGCGAAGAGCTTTCCTTCCTGGTTGTGACCGACGGCGAGCGCATTGCCCCGCTGGTGGCGGCCCAGGATCACAAGCGCGTGGGCGACGGCGACAGCGGCCCGAACACGGGCGGCATGGGCGCTTATTCGTGCGCCGAAATCATCGACAACACCATGCGCGATTGGCTGGTCAACCATATCGCCCGCCCGGTAATTGACGGCATGCGCGATGAGGGCATGACCTACACCGGCGTGCTGTATTGCGGAATCATGATGACCGCGCGCGGGCCGATGGTGCTGGAATTCAATTGCCGCTTCGGCGATCCGGAGACGCAGCCGAGCTTGATGCGCCTGGACAGCGATCTCATCGACGCCTTCATGGCCAGCATCGATGGCAGCGTCAGCGACGGCGACTACAAGTGGTCGCCGGACCCCTCCGTCTGCGTCGTCCTGGCCTCGGGCGGCTACCCGGGCAGCTACGAAGCGGGCAAGTCGATAAAAGGCATCGAGCAGGCGGATTCCGTGCCCGGTGTCAAAGTGTTCCACGCCGGCACGACGTTTCAGGACGGACGGTTCTATACGGCTGGAGGTCGCGTGCTGGGCGTGACGGCCCGCGGTGTAAGCTTGCGGCAGGCAGTCGACCGCGCCTACGAGGCCGTAGGCAAAATCAGCTTCGACGGCATGCACTATCGCAAGGACATCGCCCATCGTGGTCTCGAGACGCCCTCGGCACAATAGGGCTTGGGCGCACACCCGCCAGGCATGAGGAGGCAGATGAGCAATCCATTGGTTTCCATCGTCATGGGCAGCGACTCCGATCTGGAAGTCATGAACGAGGCGGCCAAGGCGCTCGATCAATTCGGCATCGCCTACGAGATCGACATCGCCTCCGCCCACCGCTCTCCGCGGCGCACCAGCGAGTTCTCTCGCGCAGGCGGCCGGGCGCGGCGTCAAGGTCATCATCGCGGGCGCTGGCGGTGCGGCGCACTTGGCCGGCGTCATTGCCGCCGAAACGACTCTGCCGGTTATTGCCGTGCCCATAGCATCTACTCCGCTCAACGGCTTGGACTCCTTGTTGGCGATGGTGCAGATGCCCGCCGGCATCCCCGTTGCCACGGTTGCCATCGGCAAAGCCGGAGCCACCAACGCCGGCATTCTCGCCGCCCAGATCATCGCGCTCTTCGATGCGGCAGTCGCCGGTAAACTTGAACAGCACAAAAAGAAGTTAGCCGATGGAGTCGCCGAGAAGTCGCGCAAGCTGCGGCAGTCCAGATCAACAAAATTGAGGTGCCAAAGAACTTTAGTTTCCTCGAATATCCTCGAGATTCCTGATCGCGCACGCGGCTTACAATCAAAATCCGGAAATCTTCAATCTGAAACGAGAGGCTTCCCATGTCCAACGTTCCCGCTCTAAGCTATGCCGAGTTGCTTGCTTACACCGCCGAGGAGACCCGCCGCTGGCGCGCCTACTTGGACCAGAATCCGAAAGCCTTGGACGTGCCGATCGGCGGCGAGCGCCAGGACGTTCGCGGGCTGGTAACGCACATCTTTGTCAGCGAGTATCGTTGGGGGCAGGTCCTCGTAGGCGAGCAGACCACTCCACCCGACTCCTTTAAGCCGCAGAACATCGACGAAATCTGGGCTATTTATGCCACCGCGCGCAAACGGCTCGAAACCTGGGTTGCCGGCGCAACTCCTGAGGACCTGGCTAAGATATTGACCGTCAAAACCGTCACCTATGGTGACACCGTGGCCAGCAAGCGCAAGGTCCTTACCCACTCGCTGATCCACGGTATCCGCCATTGGGCACAGATCGCCACGGCGCTACGCCAGGCCTGCTTTGTCAGCGGCTGGTCGCACGACATGATGTTCACGCCCGCCCTGCGCTAAAGTGCTGTTCCCTAGGTTCGCTGCATGGGTTTCAGGATGTCATCCTGAGCGAAGCGAAGGATCTATGCATTACGAATCAAATACATAGATTCTTCGCTCGCTGCGCTCACTCAGAATGACGCTTCGCGAGGCGGGGACCTGGCAAAGCGGGTCTAACACGCCTGCAAGGAGATCGTTCCGGCTTGCTGAGGCGTGCTATTCTGTGGTTGCTCTGCTCCGTATTCTGTAATGAAAGTCGTAATCAAGACCCCCGCCCCCGGAGCGGCGAGACAGAAGCTCGTTAACCGATTCGCCTTTGCCGGCATGGTGATCGCCTCGGCGGCAATTGGCGTCTTCTGCGGGCTTCTGCTTGTCTATTCCACCGATCTGCCTCAGGTCAGCGAACTTGAGCGCTATCGCCCCAGTTCGGTGACGCAACTCTACGACATCAAGGGTAGGGTTATCGGCTCGTTCGCCTTGCAGCGCCGCATCGTCGCCGCCTACGACGACTACCCGAAGGTTTTGCGTGAGGCCGTCACCTCGATTGAAGACAAAGGCTTTGAAACGCATTGGGGAATTGATTTCTGGCGCATTCTGGGCGCGGCCTATCGCGATTTAGCCTCGGGCAGCCGTGCCCAGGGCGCGTCCACGCTGACCATGCAGCTTGCGCGCAACCTGTTTTTGTCCCCCGACCGCAAGTTTCGCCGTAAATTTCAGGAGGTCATGCTGTCGATACAGATCGAGCGGCGCTTTACCAAACCGCAGATCTTCACCCTGTACGCCAACCAGATATTCCTTGGCCACGGCGTCTACGGTTTTGAGGCCGGCGCGCAGTATTACTTCAGCAAGCATGCAAAGGATCTCAGCCTCGAAGAAGCGGCGCTGCTGGCCGGTCTGCCGAAAGCTCCGAACTCTTACTCGCCTGTCAACTATCCTGAGCGTGCGTTGCGCCGCCGCAACCTCGTTCTCAACGCCATGATGGAGGACGGCAAGATCACGGCCGCGCAGGCCCAGCGCGCAAAAGACACGCCGATACGCCTGAACCTGCAGAGCGATTCCAATTCCGTTGCTCCGTATTTCGTGGAAGAGGTGCGGCGCTATCTGGAAAAAAAGTACGGCACCGCCGATGTTCATGAGGGACGGCTAAGCGTATACACCACGCTCGACGTCGATCTCCAGCAGGCTGCCACCCGCGCCGTGCTGGACGGGTTGGTTGCCTACGAGCACCGTCACGGATGGGTGGGGCGCCTCCCCAATGTCATCGCCTCCGGCGGCGATATGGAGCGCTACGACAACCCCGACTGGCGCGAGTCGATGGAGCCGGGCACTTATCTTCATGGTCTGGTCACGCAAGTGTCGGCCGCTTCCGCCACCATTCGCCTGGGACGGGTCACCGGTTTCATCGACAGCGCCGGAATCAAGTGGACCGGGCGCAAATCTCCCACGGACATCCTGAGCGTCGGCGACGTGGTTTACGCTCGTGTCCTGTCGCTGGACGGCACCCGCGCCCAGCTTGCGCTTGAGCAAGACTCCGGCATACAGGGAGCACTGCTCGCGCTCGACAATGCCAGCGGCGAAATCCGCGCCATGATCGGCGGACGCGACTTCGACGACTCCAAGTTCAATCGCGCGACCCAGGCTTTGCGCCAGACGGGCTCGTCTTTCAAACCCTACGTGTACACCGCCGCTATCGACCGCGGAGCGTCGCCGGACGACATGGTTCTGGACGCCCCCGTGACCTTCCAGACCGCCTCGGGCGCCTACACGCCGCACAACTACGACGCCCGGTTTGAAGGCAATATCACTTTGCGTCGCGCCCTGGCGCACTCACGCAACATACCCGCGATCAAAGTGGCGCAGCAGGTCGGAATACACACCGTCATAGACTACGTGCACCGTTTCGGCATCACCTCGCAGATACAGCCGTACCTGCCGGTGGCGCTGGGCGCGGCGGAGATCACGCTGCTGGAGCAGACCGCCGCTTATTCAACCTTCCCGAATGATGGCGTGCGCGTCTCGCCGCACGGCATCCGCAAGGTGGTCGACTATGACGGACACGTGCTGGAAGAAACCGTCCCCGAAGTCCGCGATGTGGTCAGCGAACGAACCGCGCGCGTCATCACCTCCATGTTGCAGGAAGTGGTGCAGCACGGCACCGGCTACCAGGCGGCGAAGCTCAAGCATCCGCTGGCCGGCAAAACGGGAACGACAAACGATTTCACGGACGCCTGGTTCGTGGGCTTTTCGCCCTCGCTTACCTGCGGCGTCTGGATCGGCTTCGACGAGAAGAAGAGTCTGGGAAATAAGGAAACGGGAGCTTTAGCCGCGTTGCCGGTCTGGATGGACTTCATGCGAGTCGCCATCGCCGGACACGAAGACGAACACTTCGCCGATTCCGTTTCGGGGTCCCCGGCACGCGACAAGTTGCGCGTGATGGGGCAGGGCGCCGGTTCATGAACCCACAATAGCGCGCAAGGCGGATGCTTCCGATTATTATCCAGGTGAGACCAATCCCAGCCACGCGCCGTAGTCGAGCCCGCCGGGAAACCGTCTTTTGCCCCGTGAAACGTGAAACGTCCTCGAGCCTCATGGAGTATGAAACTCGAAACCTTGAAACTTGAAACTTTGAAACGTCTTTTTGCTTCGTGAAACGTCCTTTATGCGCTTACTTCGCACCCTGCTGTACGTGCTGATCCTTGTCGTCGTGGGGCTGATCTCCGCGCTGACCGCGATGCGCTTCGCCATCCACGGACGCGAAGTGACTGTGCCCAAACTCGCCGGGCTCACCGCGGTCGAGGCGCAACGCATCGCCGCCGACAACGGGCTGGCCATTTCGCGCGATCAACGCTTCTACAGCAGCGACGTTCCCGAGGGCCGCATCGTATCGCAACTTCCGCAGGCGGGCGCACGCGTACGCACGGGCTTCCGTATTCGCATCGCCGAGAGCCTGGGTCCGCAAAAGGTCGAAATCCCCAACCTGGTGGGGCAATCTGTACGATCGGCCGAGTTGAACCTGAGACAGCGAGGCCTGGAGCTTGGCTCCGTCGCCCATCTTCCCACGGCCAATGCCGCCGCCGACCAGGTGATCGCCCAGAGCCCCACGCCCGACGCCCAGCAAATCTCGACTCCCTCGGTGACTGTGTTGACCAGCGCGGCCCCGGCTCCGGAAGCGTTCGTCATGCCGAACTTCGTCGGCTCAAAGCTCTCCGAGGCAAGTGCAGCCATCCGCGCGGCCGGGCTGGTGGTAGGAACGATAGCTACCGCGCAGCCGGCGCCACCGGCCGCAACCAATTCCGATTCAGCCGGAACCTCTGCCGGAATGAAGACCGACTCCGCCGTTGCTCCTGCGGCGAAAACGCCGGTATCGGCTCGAACATCGTCTGATGCCACCATCATCCGCCAGACGCCGGCAGCCGGGCAGCGGGTTTTTCCCGGAACCACCGTGCAATTCGAAGTTGCGGCCCCGGCGCGATAGACCAGATTCGCGCAATTCTCAGCAAAAAATCGGGGTCTGCTGGCATAATAGAGATATTCATATTCTTCTGGAGATACCATGCTGCGCGTTGGATTCATCGGTTGGAGAGGGATGGTCGGCAGTGTCCTCATGCAGAGGATGCGCGAAGAGAAAGACTTGTCGGCATCGAATCCGTTTTCTTTTCCACCTCGAACGTCGGCGGCGGCGGTCCGCAAGAGGCCCGTGGCGCTTCGCTGCTGGACGCCCGCGATCTGAAGGAACTCTCAGCCTGCGACGTGCTCATCAGTTGCCAGGGCGGCGACTACACCACCGAGGTCTATGCGCCTCTGCGCAAGAATGGCTGGAAGGGCTACTGGATCGATGCCGCCTCCACGCTCCGCATGAGCGACGAATCCATCATCATCCTCGATCCGGTCAACGGCGGCATTATTCAGGACGGGCTCGCCAAGGGCTTGCGCTGCTACGTCGGCGGCAACTGCACCGTCAGCCTGATGCTGATGGCCACCGCCGCGCTCTTCCAGGCCGGACTGGTCGAGTGGATGACCACCATGACCTACCAGGCAGCTTCGGGCGCCGGCGCCGCCAAAATGCTGGAGCTGGTCCAGCAGATGCGCTGCCTGACCGACCCGTCGGCCAAGACGCCTTCGGAAAACGCTCTCGAAGTCGATCGCATGGTCATCGAGGCGCAACGCTCTCCGTCGCTGCCCACGTCGGAAATCGGCGTGCCTTTGGCCGGCAGCCTGATTCCCTGGATCGACAAGGAAATGCCCGAAGGGCAGACGCGCGAAGAGTGGAAGGGCATGGCGGAGACCAACAAGATCATGGGGCTCAACCCGCCCGTGCCCGTCGACGGCATCTGTGTCCGCGTCGGCACCATGCGCTGCCACAGCCAGGGCCTCTGCATAAAGCTGACCAAAGACGTTCCGCTGGCCGAGCTCGAACAGATGCTCGCGGCCGGCAACGATTGGGTGCGCGTGGTTCCCAACAACAAGGATGCCAGCGTACGCTGCCTTACGCCGACCGCTGTTTCCGGCACGCTGACGGTGCCCATCGGCCGCCTTCACAAACTGAAGCTGGGCCCGCAATACCTGGGCGCCTTTACCGTGGGCGACCAACTGCTCTGGGGCGCCGCCGAACCGCTGCGCCGCATGCTGAACCTGGTGCGCGCCCACGTCAACGCCTGAACGAGTCAAAGCCCCCACATTCGCCGGGAACCGGCGGATGTGGGCCACCAGCCAAAGAAACGATATCCTTCGCTGCGGGCGTCATCGTGAGGAGGTTCGCCGCTTTTGCGAACCGACGTGACGATCTATGCATTTCACCAGGCGTCACCCGCAGGCCGAAAAAACAAATACATGGACCCTTACGTCGCGTCCTAACGGACGCTCTCAGGGTGACACGCTGGAATTATCGTTTTTGGGATATACCAACTCTAACGCCGCTCTAGTGCTGAGACGCTTGCGCGCCTTGCGCCGCTCCGGCATTCCGCACGTCGACCTTCGAGTCCACTACGCCGCGATTGTTTCCGTAGGACTGTGCAATCCGGCGCGCGGTCTCTTTTTCACGGGCGGTGGGCACGCTCCCGCTGAGTTCTATCTGCGAGTCTGAAACCTCCACGTTGAAACTGCTGCTTGCCAGCGAGGAGTGGGCTCGCAGCGCGTTCAGGATTTGCTCGCGCAGCTTCTGATTGTCGCCATCGGGCGCCAGCGGGGTCCCCAGCGAAGTGAACTGCGTAGCTGCGGTGCTTTGCGCACTGTCTCCGTCTGTTGCGCCGGGAGTTGCCGCCTCTCCGCTTGCGGATGGCGAGCCCGGGACTTGTGCAGCGGCATCTGCCGCCGCAAGAAAAAGCGCCAATATGAGCAACAGTAAGCGGCCGCGCATTCCTGCCTCCAACCGTTCTCCGTCTTAGTGATGCATCCTTAGTGATGCACCGCGTATAAAAGAGGTCCACTCCCTTCCTGGAGGAACGAGAGCTGCTTCTCCATCCCACAGCCTCTGGTTGCCATCTCATTGCAAACGCAGGCCAGTCGCGAGTTCCCGGAAGGCACGGGCTGCCGGAAGAACTCTCCGGAACGGAGTTCCCGGCCCTTGCTGATTGTCTTCATGGGCTCAGGCGCTTGCTGGGCAGCGGCAAGAAAAGTAAACTTTCGATTATGCATGTGCACGCAAGTGGGGCGATAGGGCACTCGCACGACGATCATTTCTCGCGCTTGCGAACCGGGCGGATACTGAAAATATCGCTGATGCTCACCGCGGCATACATTCTGTTGCTGGTGGTAGCTGGCATGCGAGCGCGAAGTTTGGCCCTGCTGTCGGAAGCCGGGCACAATCTCTCTGATTTCTTCGCTTTGCTGCTGTCGTCCTTGGCCGTCTACATGGCGGAGCGGCCACCCAGTTCCACCAGGACTTATGGTCATCATCGCGCCGGTGTTCTGGCCGCGCTCTTTAACAGCGGTTCGCTGGTTCTGATCTCACTGTGGATCGTCTACCAGGCGGTGCAGCGTTTTTCGCACCCGGTGGCTGTGCATACCGGGCTGATGATGGGCGTGGCCGCCGCCGGCGTGGCCTTGAATGGCGCTATCACGTGGCTGCTTTTCCGCAGCCGGCAGGACCTTAATATCCGCAGCGCCCTCATCCACGAAGTTGGTGATACACTTTCGACCGCAGCCATTATCCTGGGTGGCTGGACGATTGCGGTCACCGGCCACCAGTGGATCGATCCAGCGCTGTCGATTATGATTTCCGCGCTGATTATCTGGTCGTCGGTGTCCATCATCGGCGAGAGTCTCAACATCCTACTGGAAGGCACTCCCCGCGGAATGCGGCTGGAGGAGATCGCGGCGGCAGTCGGCGAGATCGGCGGCGTGAACGATGTGCACGACCTGCACGTTTGGAGCATCGGTTCGGACACGCACGCGCTTTCCTGCCATATCGGCATTGCCGATATTCCGCCATCCGCCAGTGAGCGTATCTTGCGTGAAGTCAGGCAGGTGTTGGCCACAAAGTTTGAGATTCATCACACCACCATCCAGTTCGAGCATGCCGTCTGCGAGATCGCGAATGGTTGTGTGATACCCGAAAGCGGAGGTCACGGTCATGTGCAGTAATTTCGGCTTTAATCCTCATCCCAGCAGCACGCCCTGCGAATTGCAGAAGGAGTGGGCGGGGTTGATTAAGCGGTTCGTTGCCTATCTCCGTTCCAAGTTCCGCGCCCGGCCCATGACGCTGGAACCCACCGACAAGCGGCCGGAAGCTCTGAACGTGCCCAGAATCCGCAAATGAGCATCGCGGCTATATTCCGCCGGGGAGCCTCAGCCACCGGCGCACGGTACGATGTCGGGTCATGCTACGGCGAATAGATATCTTCAGCGTCCGCTTTTTCCCAGCGCTCGCACTCCTGCTGGTTGGCACCATTGCGAGATTGGCGATGCTCGGCATGGAGCCGAACATATCTTTGGCGGCTGCCCGCTGTTTTCATGTCGCGCTCTTACCGGGCAGTTTCTTCCTGCATGACCCCAACGGCGCAATAGTGCTGAACGTTTTGATTATGCTTCTCTTGGGGTGCGCGATTTCTTTGCTCGTGGGCGACCCACGTTAAATGCTGCCCCTGGCCACGTTCCGGCTACACCACTCGCCCTAGTGCCGGAAGTGCCGCACTCCGGTCAACACCATGGCCAGTCCCAGGCGATCAGCCGCTGCGATCACTTCCTGGTCGCGCACCGAGCCCCCTGGCTGGATAATCGCCGTCGAACCTGCTTTGGCAATTTCCTCCACACCATCGGGGAACGGAAAGAACGCGTCTGACGCGGCAACCGTTCCTTTGAGCGGCAGCACGGCCTTCATGGCGCCGATCTTCGCCGAATCGACGCGGCTCATCTGCCCGGCGCCAACCCCTACGGTTTGTCCGTCGCGCGCGTAAAGAATTGCGTTCGACTTCACGTGTTTGCAGATTTTCCAGGCAAACAGCAGCGCCCGCATTTCTTCATCGCTGGGCTGGCGCCGCGTCACCACCTTCAGATCTTCCGGTTTCAGCGGGCGCACATCGCTGTCCTGTAGCAGCACGCCGCCGGAAACATTCTTCAGCACCCATGGCTGCTGTACCCCGGCAACCTCGACCAGCCGCAGGTTTTTCTTCGAGGAGAAAATCTTGCGCGCTGCCTCGTCGAAGCCCGGGGCGGCGATCACTTCCAGAAAGAGCTTTGCCATTTCGCCCGCCGTTTCGGCGTCGATCGGGCGGTTGACGCCGATCACCCCGCCGAAAGCGGAAACCGGATCGCACTCCAGAGCACGCCGGTAGGCTTCCGCCAGCGTCTTGCCGGTTGCGGTGCCGCAGGGGTTCGTGTGCTTGATAATGGCACAGACCGGCTCTTCGAATTCCTGCGCCAGCTCCCAGGCCGCTTGCAGGTCGACAATGTTGTTGTAGGAAAGCTCTCTGCCCTGAAGTTGTCTTCCGTTGGCCACTCCCTTCCCAGAACCATCGCTGTAGAGGGCTGCTTTCTGGTGAGGATTCTCGCCATAGCGCAAGTCAAAGGCTTTTTGAAAACTGAGCCGCAACGTCTGTGGCAAATCGGCGCCGGACGCAAGTTTGCCGGTGTCAAAACTGCCATCGCCTGCGGGAGCCGGGACCCGCTCCAAGGCTGACGCAATCGCCGCGTCATAGGCCGCCGTGGTGGAAAATGCTTTCTGCGCCAGCCGCCAACGCGTGGCCAGCAAAAGCGATCCGCCGTTGGCGCGCATTTCAGCAAGAATTTCCGGATAATCTCCGGGCGCGGTCACGATCGCAACATCGCGGAAGTTCTTCGCCGCCGAGCGCACCATCGAAGGTCCGCCGATGTCGATATTCTCGATCACATCGTCAAAGCGCACTCCGGGCCTCGCCGCGGTTTTTTCAAACGCGTAAAGGTTGACCACCACCATGTCGATCGGCTGGATTCCATGCTCCCGCACGGCGGCCAAGTGATCGCGGTTTCCGCGAATGTGCAGAATGCCTCCGTGAACCTTGGGATGCAGCGTCTTGACGCGCCCGTCCAGCATCTCGGGGAAGCCGGTCAGCTCGCTGATGTCCTTCACCGCGATGCCCGCTTCGCGCAGGGCCTTTGCGGTCCCTCCGGTTGAGATCAATTCAACTCCAGTTTGCGCCAGCTCGCGCGCAAACTCTACCACTCCGGTCTTGTCGGTAACGCTTAGAAGAGCCCGCTGGATCTTGGACATGCAATGCCTCGCAATTGAATCAGTTTAGCGAAGAGTGTACCAGCAGGCCCCAGGCTCCGGCGAACGTCACGTTTCAAAGTTTCACGTTTCACGTTTCAAGTTTTCAGAGCTGCGAAACTTTGAAACCTGGAGCCGGGTGCCTCACCTCCGCCTTCACCGGGCGCAGGCGGCTGGTCCCCGGCGACGGCCGCCTTTGCCGTCGTTCGGGTGATTGGGGCTAATGTGGGGTAGTTCTTGCGAAACTTTGAAACCTGAAACTCGAAACGTGAAACTCAGCTTCGCGCCTACAGGTTCGGTCTGGCCTTGATTTGCGCCCGTCCGTTCTTCACTTCGACAGTGTACTTGACGCCGGAGCATCCGTAAGCATTTTGGATTTCCTTCGTCTTAGCCTGCAGGAAGGCCGCAAAAGCTTCCAGTGAACCACGGGCTTTGCCCCCGCCCCCGCTGCTTTGCATCGTCTCGTACAGCCACCGGATGCCGTCTGACTCGTCTGCGTCCGCGAACAGCAGCACGGCCGACTCCTTGGGTGGAGCGACAGCGGATTGATCGGGGTCCCCGGCGAGCTCTGCTCGCTGGGGTGATTGATCGGGGTCCCCGGCGAGCTCTCGCTGGGGTGATTGATCGGCGTTGACCGTCCGCAGCCCCTGTATGCCGAGCAGGGCATCTTGCGGACGGCGATAACCTTCTTCCTTGATTCTAAGCTTCTGACGCCACAGATCGCTGTAAATGGCGTAGCGTTGCACCACGGTGTTGTATTTGAAGCGTTGCTGGGAAGTTAACCTCTGGCTGTCGGAATACTTTTTGATCAGGCCCTGCACCCGCCAATCCAACTCCGTTGGGGCTCGGCGCGAACCACCACCAAAGTAGATGTCGTACTCCACCTTCAGGCGGCGGACGCTGTCTTCGAGAAAGGTGATCTCTTCGTCGGTGGTCACGTCAGTATCTCAGCAAGGAAAACGGGAATATACCACAACTTTCGGTCTCCGCCGCGCCCACCACCGAATCGAAGGTAACGTCTCGGCTGAATGGGATCGTTTCTTGGGCCCCTGCTCGCTGGGCGATCGAAACTGCCCCCAACCAGAATTTCTGCCCAGTGTTGACCACTTGGTAACCTTTTTTAGCATCGAAGTGTTGGTGAGCATGTTATCGAAGAAAATCCGCATCGTGATCGCCGACGATCACACCGTCCTAAGAGAGTCGCTCGGCGCTTTGCTCGAGACCCAGCAAGACTTCCAGGTAGTTGGCAAGGCCTCCACCGGCGCCGAGGCACTGGACCTGCTGCGGCGCGAGGAGCCCGACGTTGTGGTTCTCGATCTTTTCATGCCCGGCACGGATGGCTTCGAAGTGCTGCGGGTGATGGAAAAAGCCGGCTTGCGTGTGGCTTCCGTGGTGCTTACCGCCTCGGAAAGCCATCCCGATTACGTACAAGTGGTGCGGCTGGGTGCGCGCGGCCTGGTGCTGAAGGGCGATACTCCGGAGAAGCTGTTCTCCGCCATCCGCGCGGTCGCCAGCGGGGAACTGGCCTTTTCCGACGAAGTCGCTCACGGTGTGCTCACCGCCATGTCGCAGGAAACCCACGAAGAGCGGGCTTCAAACCTGCACCGCCTCTCCGAACGCGAGCGTCAGATCGCTTACCTGGTGGCGCGGGGAATGAAGAATCGCGACATTGCACAGCAGCTCACCATCAGCGAAAACACCGTCAAGCGCCACCTGCAGAGCATCTTCAGCAAGACCGGGGCAAAGGACCGGCTCGAACTGGCCGTGCTTGCCTTGAGCGAAATCAGCAGCGCCGCCTAACGGCTGCTGCTGAAAAACGCTTCCCGTCTGTAAGAAAATCGAGCATCTACGGGCGAAGTTCCCACATCCTACCCGGAACAAAACAGCGCGGGCCATCGGACTCACGCTGCACGGCGAGGCCGCAACACATTTCAGGCCAGCCCTGGAGGCTCCCGATGAAGGTAGTTGCGGCGTGCTGTATCTTTCTGCTAAGTGTTGCCAGTTTTGCTCAAAACCCCGCAGACGTAATGGACACAAGAACGGTCATTGAGCCGGAACCTCCGATGCTCGGTCCGCATTTTGTGCGCGGCGAAACCAGTGAGGCGGTCAAGGCCGCACGGCATGCCGCGAGCCTGGCCCCCGGAGTCAGCGTCAGCTCTCCCGACGTGATTTGGCATAACGGCCCTATCCTGCCCGCCACCTCTACCGCAGCCATCTTCTGGGGGAAGAAGTGGGCAAAGAGTTCCTTCGTCTCCGACAAGATAACCGGGCTCGATTCCTGGTATGAAGGCTTCGGCAACAGCGGTTATGCCGCAACCTGCGATGAATACACAGGCGGCAGTAGTGGACAGGTAGGTTTTCAAAGTACTTACCAGGGCCATGTCACCGACACGACTTCGGCGCCGAAGTCGGCTCCTTCAACCTCGACCATCAAGAATGAAGTTTGCAAGATCCTGGGGAAGCACCCCAGCCTGCTGGTTACCCACGGCTATTACGCTGTCTACGTCGATACCCCGCGCGGTCGGGCGAATTACTGCGCATGGCATAGCTGGGCGACTTGCAACAATAAGCAAATCGAGTTCGCATTTTTCTTCGACCTGGACGGCGATCCCGGCTGCGATCCGGAAGACACCAGCGGATTGCACTCGCAGGGTCTGGCAGCACTGGTCAACGTCACCGGACACGAATTGTCGGAAGCGCGAACCGACCCGCGTGGCACCGCCTGGTTTGACGCCAACGGCGAGGAAATTAGCGATAAATGTGCCTGGACCTTTGGCACGCCTCTGCTGCAATTCAACCCCGACAAAAACGGGACGTCAATGCTCTGGAAGATCCAGGGAAATTGGTCCAACAGCCATTACGACGCAAACAACAACTCCGCCTACCCAAATCTAAGCGGCGAATTCGGCTGCATCGATGGCGGAAGTTACCCAGAATAGACCGGAGCTGCGACCTTACGGACTTCATGGCTGGTGGCCCAGGTTTGCCCGCATCGGGGTCCCCGACGAGGCTCGGCTCGTTGGGATGACTGGGCTAACCTGAGGTAGTTGCCTGAACTCCCCCATGATTCGGTGAAACCTTTTTCCGATAGACGGTTTCAAACTCCTTACGTTTACAAAACGGAAAACCACAACAGAGAGGGATTATGTCAGTCGTTTGGTGGATTATCGTCGGTCTGATTGCTGGTTGGGCAACCGGCAAGATCATGCGTGGAGCAGGCTATGGTGTCGTTATGGACATCGTAATCGGCATTATTGGAGCCATCGTGGGAGGCTGGATCATGCGCTCACTCGGCTTTGCCGGCCAGGGCGGCATGATCTACACGATCCTTGTGGCCATTGGCGGCGCCATTGTGCTTACGTTGCTGTTTCGCCTCATCGTTGGCAGGCGCTCCGGGGGCACGGGATCTGGCGGCTTGCGGCGCGCAGCCTGATCGGGGCGCGAAAAATCAGGGTTAGGCGCTGTCCCGTGGCGCTCTCGCCTGCCAAAGGCGGCGCTGCGAGCCAGCTCACGCTTGCTGGCTATTCGGGGTACATTCGAATTACGGGAAACACCTTGGAGCGACCTTGCCTCAAAGATATTGATTCCGTATGTTCGCTATCGGACGGAGCCCAAACGAGTCAGCCCTATGGCAAGTAACCCTCTAGACGAACGTGACAAGCGGACAAGCGAGGCTGCGCACCGCAGTAGAGAAAGGGAGCAAGCAGCGCTGGCGGAGCTAAGTCAGGCGGCTCTGCGCGGCGATCATCTTTCTTCGCTTTTCAACTCGGCGCTCGCGCTGTTAAGGGAAAGCCTCCGGGTCCGCTACTGCGACCTTCTTGAACTGATGCCTGGCGGCGAGACACTTCTGCTGCGCGCCGGAGTGGGCTGGAAGCAAGGTTACGTCGGCACTGCGACAGTTGCGGTCGATCCCGATTCGCAAGCCGGCTACACCCTCGAGAGCAAGCGCCGACTGATTGTCGACGACCTGCGTGAGGAATTGCCGTTCAAGCCATCTCAGTTGCTGCTCGACCACGGAATCGTCAGCAGTGTCGCGGTGATTATTCCGGGCAGCACTGGTCCCTTCGGCCTTCTCGGCGCCTATAGCTCGACGCAACGGGATTTCACTCAGGAGGACATCAACTTTCTCCAGGCGATCGCGAATATTATTGCCATCGCCGTCCAGCGGAATCACGACGAGCAGGCGATCCGTCGCAGCGAAGCCCATTTTCGCGGTCTGCTCGAATCCGCTCCCGATGCCATCGTCATCGTGAATTCCGCGGGCGAAATTCAACTGGTCAACAAAGAAACGGAAAAACTGTTTGGCTACTCGCGCGACGAACTGCTCGGCCAGCGGATTGAGTTGCTGGTTCCGGAGCGTTACCGGCAATATCATCCCGGACATCGCGGGGACTATTTCGCTGAGCCTCGCGTACGTCCGATGGGCGTTGGTCTGGAGCTGTTCGGACGCAGAAAAGACGGCTCGGAATTACCGGTTGAAATCAGTCTCAGCCCGATGCAGTCTCCCGAGGGCACGCTGGTTACGGCTGCCATCCGCGATGTCAGCGAACGCCGCAAGTCGGACGAACAGATCAAGCTATTGAACGCCGAATTGGAAGAGGCTTTGCGGCGCTCCGACAGGCTCGCCAGTACCGGGCGCCTGCTGGCCAGCTTGGCGCATGAGATCAACAATCCGCTGGATTCGATCTCCAACATCCTGTTCATGCTTCAGTCGGAGGCGGCCACCACCAAACGCCAGCAAGACCTTGTCAGCTTGGCTTCGCAGGAACTTGACCGCCTCGTGACCATCACCCGGCAGACGCTGGCACCGCATCGGCAAACCTTGCAGGCCGTTGTTGTGCCTGTGAATCAACTGTTGGACGCGGCTTGCGAGCCGTACGCCCGCAAGCTGCAACAGGCCGGAATCGAAGTCATCCGAAGCTATGAGAGCGAAGCCGAGGTGAAGGTTTTTGCCGGCGAGTTGCGCCAGGTGATCAACAACCTCATCTCGAACTCCATCGACGCCATGCCGAATGGCGGACGCCTCTACCTGGAAACCCGCGTCCACGAGCCGAACCTGCAAATCAAGGTGGGCGACACCGGACACGGCATCCGCTCCGAGTATCTCGACGAGATTTTCAAACCCTTTTTCACCACCAAGGGCGAACGCGGCCTCGGCGTGGGTCTCTGGGTTTCGCACCGTATCATCGAGAAGCTTGGAGGGACAATCGAGGTCAGCACCTCCACCCGCCCCGAAAACCACGGCACTTGGTTTGCTATCACCCTGCCCTTGGCTGACTCCGAAAAGCGCTATGCGCAGGAGCGCATGGCCAGTTGAAGCCGTTGACGCCTAAGCCGAATTAGCGCGAACGGTTTTGCCCGCTTTTTCAAAGCCCAGAAAGCACTCGATTTCTTCAATCAAGTTTAAGAGATTGCAGGGCTTGCGCAAGAAAGAATTGAACCCCGCGTCATATGCCCGCTCCCGGTCTTCTTGTGAGCTTAGTCCAGTGATGGCGATGATCGGGGTCTCCCTAAAGTACTTATCCTGGCGTAATCTCTTGGCCACCGCAAAACCGTCCAGCACCGGCATATCGATATCGAGAAGAATCAGGTCCGGCTTGCCGCTATAGGCTTCGCGAATCGCTTCGCCGCCGTCGCGGGCTTCCATCACCTCGTAACCACGTGTCTCCAGCACGTCCCGCATGAGCTCGCGGTTCATCGCGATGTCATCGGCCACAAGAATCTTTTTGGCGGGAGTGAGGCGTAGGTTTTGTTGGTTCGGACTTTTCTTAGACTGACTTTTGGGCGGATGGGATGATTCCATGGGAAACGTTTCTCCAGCCGGCCTTCCTGGCCATTTGCAGAATGCATCATCTTCCAGCAACCTGGAATCCCCCAGCGGTGGATGTTGTATCCCACGAAGGTAGTAGACGGAATTCCGGAAAGCTTTCGTTCAGCGAGTCGGGGACAGCCCGTGATTGATGGCAAACAGCGCCAGCTCCAGGCGGTTGGAGGTGCCCAGCTTGTCGAAAATATTGGTCAGATGGCGCTTCACCGTGTCTTCCGAGATCGAGAATTTTGCCGCGATGTCCTTGTTGGTGCGGCCCTCGACGACGGCGGCGACGATCTGAAGCTCGCGCGGCGTCAGCCCGAATGTCTTGCGGTGGTTTGGAGCCTCTTGTTCATTCAGCAGGTTGATTACTTCCACTAGGCTCGCTACCGCGCTTTGCCCCATCCAGTACTGGCCTGCGGCAACGGCGTGAACGGCTTTCACCAGTTCATTGGGAGCGGAGTCTTTCAGCAGAATACCTCGCGCCCCTAGCTGAAGCGCTTCCAGCAATTGCGGTTTTTCGATTTTCGCGGTCAGCACTATGACATGGATGGCGTGTTGCGCCCTCGCCAATTCGCGCAGAACCTCCAGTCCGGGCAACCGCGGCATGGCGAGATCAAGTAAGAGGATGTCGGGACGCAATTGGCTCGTCAACTCGACCGCGCGCCGGCCATCGTCGGCCTCGCCCACGACGGTGAATTGATCGCCATTTAACAGGTTCCGAACTCCAAGCCGCACCACCGGGTGATCGTCGGCGATTAGAACTCGAATGGTTTTCCTGGCCATTCCTACTGGCCTCCCGCAGCCTTGCCTTTCACCGCCTGCCGCTTACCGCCGGTCAATTCGTCCCTTATGCGCGCGAATTCCGCTTCCAGCAACGGAACGACATCGCCGGCATCCTGAGCCCCGTTCAGCACGGTGAGCATCTCGATGCCATGGCAAAGCTCGCGCATACGCTGCAAGCCCAGGTACATGGCGCTGCCCTTCAGATAATGAGCGACGCGCCGCACGCCTTCCAGGTCCCCATGTGCCAGCAAAGTTCGCAGGTTTATCAACTGTGCTGGAGTATCCGTCAGGAACACATCGATCACGTCCTCCGCTAGCAAGCCTGCATCTTCAGCATCCGTCAC
Source organism: uncultured Acidobacteriota bacterium (assembly GCA_963842345.1). GTDB lineage: Bacteria > Acidobacteriota > Terriglobia > Terriglobales > Acidobacteriaceae > CAWBRT01. The sequence continues at coordinate 153,031 of CAWJGD010000027.1, read as the reverse complement.
CCCATCACGCGCAACTACGGCGCGTGCCGGGGTCTCCGGCAGGGCGTGTGATTCACCGGCATTGTCCTGCGGCTTGCCCGCCTGATCTCGCTCTCTATCGCCGTTCGCCACCGCCGCCTCGTCTCTCTCGTCTTGCTTACAGGTTTTCCTTTGATGGTGGAGTGGCTCGCGCGGCGCTGTCCAACGCCGTTTTCATACGGGCTCTCACCGCCAGCAGATCTTCCTGCAACCCGACAATTCGCCGCCCAGCCGCCAGGCGCACCTTCAGTTCTTCGGGATCGAACGGCTTGACGACGTAGTCGTCGGCTCCCGCGTTCATCCCCTGCACCAGTTCGAGCTTCTCGCTTTTCGAGGTCAACAGCAATACGTACGTGTACCTCTCGCTTGCCCTCGCGCGAAGCATGCGGCAGATCTCAATGCCTTCGATGTCCGGCATCATCCAATCGATGATCGCCAGTTGCGGAGCGCTTTCGCTTTGCAGAATCTGCCATGCTTGCTGCCCTCCGCCGACGGCGGTTACGGCATAACCCCACTTGGAAAGCATCGCCTCCAGCGTTCGCAGGGTAGCGGCATCGTCATCGGCAACGAGGATTCGGAAGGCCAGAGGCTGATCTTTTGCCGCCTTCGGCGGAGGCGCCTGGATTTCCGTGACCCGTTCCAGGCTCTGCAGCAGTTGTTCGGGAGAAAACGGCTTGGCGAGGAAGTCGTCGGCTCCCAGGGCCTTCGCTTTCTCCGCGAGCGAGCTCTCCGCCACGCCACTGATGATCACCGATGGAATGGCGCTTGTCTTTGGAAACTGCTTCAGCTTGCGCAACACGTCAATGCCGGTTCCACCCGGCATGCTCACGTCGAGCACAACGGCGTCGGGCACGTAGCGCATGACGGCCATCCATGCCTGTATGGCGTCATAGGCGGCAATGATTTCGAAGCCCCGCCCGCTGAGCCTGCTGGCAAGCATGTGAACCAACGCCTTGTCGTCATCGGCAATCAGTATTTTCACGCGCCTTGCTCCCGCGATTTCGCATTGAACAACCGCGAAAAACCGACAATTTCCGCCTCGAGCGCGGAAACGTGAGTCTCCACATCGATAAGCCTATCTTCTTTTGCCATCAATTCAAGCTTCAAGGCCACGGCATGAATCCGGGAAGCACATACGTTGGCCGCGGCGCCCTTCAGCGCGTGCGCGGGGAACAGCAGCGCTTTCGCGTCGCGCCTCGCCGCCGCCCAGCGGATTTTTTCCAACATCGGCGGACAATCGCTGAGGAAGATCTGCAATACCTCGTCCAACAGTTCGCTGTCGCCTTCCAGTCGCCGCAACAGAGTGGTGCGGTCGAACAGCTTCAGTTGCGCCTCCTCGTCGCCGGGCTTCGCGGCTTCGGAGCCGCCGGGTGTCACCGTCAGCAGTGAGCCGATAGCCCGCGACAGTTCCTCGCCGCGCGCGGGCTTGGAAATGTAGCCATCCATACCGGACTCCAGGCAGCGTTCGCGGTCTCCATCCATGGCGTGCGCGGTGAGCGCGATGATCGGCAGGTGCTTGCCGGTCCCACGCTCCTGCCGGCGGATGGTTTCAGTGGCTTCAAATCCGCTCATCTCGGGCATTTGAATGTCCATCAGGATGAGGTCGAATGTCTGCCTGCCAATTGCGTCCAATGCCTCGCGTCCATTGCTTGCCACCGTTACCGCATGGCCAAGTTTTTCCAGCATCCGGGTGGTGATCTTCTGATTGACAAGATTGTCTTCCGCCAACAGGATGTTCACCCGGCCGCCCTCGCGCAATGTATGGCGCGTGATCAGGCCTGGGGAGCCGGTTGGCACGGCTCCGCCCAGCACGCTCAGGATGGCGTCCAGCAACTGCGCCTGCCGGACCGGTTTCGTCAGGTAGACGGCGATCCCCACCTCCCGGCAGCGAGCTGCGTCGCCACGCCGGCCCGTCGAAGTCAGCATCATGATCGTCGCCCCCGCCAGCGCCGGGCGTTGCTTGATGGCCTGGGCAACCGCAAACCCATCGACCAGGGACGTGCCGGAATCGATGATCACGAGTTTGAATGGATCATTCGTTTGCAGTGCGCTTTCCATTGCCGCCAAGGCGCGCGCGCTGCCCTCGACGAGCGTTGTCACCATCTTCCACCGGGTTAGGGTTTCGTACAAAACGTGCCGGTTTGACGATTTGTCATCCACCACCAGGACCCGGACTCCATCCAGGTCCACCGACCTGCCCGAGGCCCTCTTGGCGCGCCCCGAGATCACCCTGAAACGCGCGGTAAAGTGAAACGTGCTGCCCTTGCCGGGTTCGCTGTCCGCCCAGATCCCGCCGCCCATGATGTCGACCAGTTGAGCCGAGATGGCAAGCCCCAGGCCGGTGCCGCCATGCCTTCGCGTCACCGAGCCATCCGCTTGCTGAAAGGGAGCGAAAATCACCTTTTGACGGTCGGGTGGAATGCCGACACCGGTGTCGCGAATCGCGAAATGGACGGTGACAATCTCGTTCGTGCGCTCTTGTTGATCGACCTCAACGATCACTTCGCCTCGCTCGGTGAACTTGATGGCGTTGCCGGCAAGGTTGGTGATCACCTGCCGCAGACGGCCCGGGTCTCCCGCCACAAAGTCGGGAACATTGGGATTGAAGTTGCAGATCAGCTCCAACCCTTTCTGTTCGGCGCGCAGCCTAAGCACGTCGAGCGTATCGCTCACTGTGTCGCGAAGATTGAAGTCGATGGTTTCAAAGTCCAGCTTGCCGGACTCGATCTTTGAAAAATCGAGAATGTCGTCGATGATGCGCAGCAATGCGTCGGCCGACGACTGGGCCATTCGCAGGTGTTCGGCCTGTTCCGGATTCAGATCGGTGTCCAGCGCCAGTTCCAGCATGCCTTGCACGCCGTTCATGGGGGTGCGGATTTCATGGCTCATGTTGGCCAGGAATTCGCTCTTGGCGCGGTTTGCCGCCTCCGCCGCTTCCTTGGCCGCCCGCAATTCCACCGTCTGTTTGTGCTCCGTGATGTCGTGGCTCACACCAACCACTCGCAAGGGACGATTTTCGCCGTCGAAGACGACCTTACCGTTTACCGCCGTGAAGCGCACCTCGCCATTGCGCAGGACAAGCCTGTGCTCGAAGGCGAAAGGCTGGAAGTCGACGAGCGCCTTCTCCCTTGCCGCCTTCACCAGTTCCATGTCGTCCGGGTGAACGAACGCCAGATAGCTCTCGACCGTCGGCTCGCACTCACCCGGTTCCAGGCCAAGAATGCGGTATGACTCATCCGACCATGTTCCCCGGCCGGTTTGAAGATTGATCTCCCAGCTCCCGACATGAGCGAGTGCCTGGGCTTCTTCCAGTTGCGCATTCTTCGCCGCCAGTTCAGCTTGCACACGCTCAAGCTCAGCCATCTGCCGCTTCTGGTCTTCGTTCAGATTCAAATCCATGCAATCCACAGTTTGACTTTTCTCGAACAGCCCACACAGACAGAATTGGCGTTCCACAAGGCGCCGGCTCCTTATGCACGCCACGTCCCACGCGAAACAATTCATTGGCCGGCAACTGGCACGGGTGTGTAGAAAGCTAACTCCCCGGGCCAGCGGCGTCTATAAGGTGATTCGCTAATAGCAATAACGGCAATATTGGCCGCCGAATGCGACTACCAAGCCACGCGAAGCCGGCTCACGTCTCCTCGCCAAAGAATTCCGGACATCCGCCGTCGCGGTTCAGCGCATCGCTGTGCAATATGAGCGAACGGTGACGGCCGATCCCCAGATTCCCGTCACCTGGTTCGCTCCGGCCCCGAGCGAGAACCGGCCGGCGTTCTGAATACGTAACATTCCTGGCCGGTCGCCTCCGGGCGCGTGTTTTGTAAAGATACTAGGCGCAATATGGCGGGGCAGTTTGAGCGTCGATTGGTGTTTGCCGTTTCCGAACGATGGTCGGGTTGGTTCTGTGAGCGCTGCTGCTGGAGCCGTTCTCAGCCCCTGTCGGAAGCTCAGAGAGCACAACTCGCCAGCAGCATTCAGACAGAGTTCGATGCGCACGATTGCGAACATTTCGCACAACAACACAGACAGCCCGCAGACAGCCCGCGCCAGAGCAGTTCGGAATAAGCGCGTCCCGCGGCGATCACCCTTCATGGGGAAGGCCCTGCATGCCCGCGTGTCGCGGGCATGCAGAAGCAGCTCTGGTTATCCGTTCAAGCCGATTGTGGCGGCGACTTCTTGCGGGACCATGCCTGGGAAGACGTAGGCCTGCAGCAGGATCAGGACAGCGATGAACGCCAGCAGGATCACCGAATACTTCGCGGTGCTGCGGAAAATGTCCGTCTCCCTGCCAATGAGCCCCGTGGCCGCGCACGCCACCGCAATGGACTGCGGCGAGATCAGCTTGCCCATGACCGCACCGGCAAGGTTGGCCGACGTGGTCAGCACAGGGTTGATGCCGATCGCGATAGCGGTCACCTGCTGGAGCTTACCGAACAGTGCCGCCGACGAGGTAACCGAGCCCGTCAGGAATACTCCAAGCCAGCCAATGACCGGCGAAAACAGCGGGAACAACTTGCCGGTGTAATTGGCAAAAGCCAGCCCCAGCGTGTAGGACATACCAGAGAAGTTCGCCAAAATCCCGATGCCGATCACCGAAGAGAGCATGATCAGCGCGTAAACCAGCTGCTTGCAGGTTTTGCCAAATACCTTTGCTCCCCTCGCCGGGCTGATCTTGAGGATCATCATGGCAACGAAGGAGGAGATCAGCATGGCCGTTCCGGGAGCTAAGAAATACTCCCATTTGTAGTTGGCTGCCAGCTTGGCCGGCTTGGCGACCACGGGCGCGACTCGGTAGACGATCCCGTCCAGACCTGGCCAACTGCCGACCATGACAAACCAGTGTTTGGCGTTGATCCAGCTCTTGAAGGCGGTAATACCCCAGATGCCCATGACGGTCATCAGCACTACCCAGGGCAGCCATGCTTTCACAACCTGCCCGGTAGTGTACTTGGATTCCGTCGCCTTGGACACTGCGGGGTCGTTCGGGAAACGCCAGATTTCGGCCGGCTTCCAGATCTTCAGCAGCGCGATCAGGCAGATCAGGGAGACGAAGGAGGACAGGACGGCCGGCAGTTCCGCGCCCAGATACTGGGATACGAAGTAGCAGGTGATGGCATAACTTACACCCGCGACCAGGGCAGCCGGCCAGACCTGCATCATCTTCTTCCAGCCAACCATCACCACCAGCATGAAGAACGGGACGATCAACGCCATGATCGCCATGTCAAGTCCGATGGCTTTGGTGATTGGGCCGGCTTTCATGCCGGTTATTGAGATCATCATGTTGGTCGGCACGCCCACCGGCCCGAACGGAACCGGGGAGTGTTCGCCACCAGGCAGATGATCGCGGCCGGCATGGGAGAGAATCCCAGGCCGATCAACATGGCAGCCGCTACGGCCACCGGCGCACCCTGCCCGGACACTCCCTCCATGAAGGCGGAGAAGCAGAAGGCGATGAGCAACGCCTGCAATCTGCGGTCGCTGGAGAGAGTGGAGATGGAGCTCTTGAGCACGTCAAACTGGCCAGCTTCCACCGTCAGGTTATAAAAAAACACCGCCGTCAGGATGATCCAACCGATTGGAAACAGGCCGGTGGTCATCCCTAAGAGCGCCGCCGAAACAGCCACGCTCACCGGCATTTTGTACACAAGAATCGTTATAATAAGGGTTAGCAGCAAGGTCGAAACGCCCGCCCAGTGCCCCTTCATCCGTTTGATCGCCAACGCCCAGAATAAATAGAAAATTGGAATCGCTACGATTAGCGCAGTAAGACCCAGGCTGTTACCTACCGCTGAATAGTTATGAAACCATTGCACAATTAGTACCTCCCTTTCCTCTCGCGTTCCCAAATGGAAAGGCCTGTCTTCCCGTCAAATACCGGGCGGGAAGAGATCCTGCAAGGCTTTTCACCCCCACTGTTTTTCCAATGGGGTTGCGCCATCCGGGAATCTAAAAGCAATATTAGGGTCGCGTCCGGAAATTACTATTCGGCCGCTCACAAGGCAACAAAAATGTGAGTAGAGGGATTTGCTATTCGGAAAATCAGACCTGTTTCGCGAAAGGTATATCCCACGGAGGTTGATGGCTCCGGTATACCTGTTCTGAAACCGCTCTGGCGGCGGCTAGCGAAGTTAGACTGGCAGACCCGGCGGCCAAGACTCCGGCAGCCAATACGGGACAGGCCCTCGGCTGGCATGAACCCGCCGCGGCCGGTCACGCTTTTTCGTGCGTTCCGTCCCCCGATTCAACCGCCTCCGGGGTCTCCAATTCGGTAGGTCTCGAGGGCGGCTGCAGCAAAGCGGAGCCGCGAGTCATGGCGACCCGGCCGGTGCGCGCCATCTCCTGCACACCGAACGGACGGAGCACTTCCAGCAGGCCGTCGATTTTCTCGACTTCGCCGGAGACCTCGACAATCAGCGATTCCGGCGAAACATCGACAACGCGAGCACGAAAAACCTTGATCAGTTCCATCAGATGCGGCCGCGACTGCTGGTCGGCGGCCACTTTGATGAGCGCCAGATCGCGTTCCACCGCCGGCCGGTCGGTGATGATCTCGGCCAGCAGCACATCGACCAGGTTTTCCAGGCTGGCTTCCAGCCGGTGAGCGCCCTCGCGGTTGGTATTGACGACGATGGTCATCCGCGCAATTCCAGGGGTCTCGGTGGGGCCGACGGTGAGCGAATCGATGTTGATCGCCAGACGGCGAGCCAGTGAGCCAATGCGGTTCAGCACTCCGGGTTTGTGTTCGACGTAAGCAACGATTGTCTGCATCTTTTCCTCAGGAATCCCGCGACGTTTCGATCAGCGGCGTGGGCCGGCGAATCATCTCGTGCAACGATGCGCCGCCCGCGACCATGGGATACACCGAATCCTCCTGCTCCACGCGGAAGTCCAGCAACACGGTTTCCGGCATTTCACGCGCCGCGCGAATTGCAGGAATGACCTCGGGACGAGTGGTGATCCGCTCGCTGCGGATTCCGAAAGCATTGGCCAGCGCACTAAAGTCGGGAGCCACCAGCGGTGTGGCTACATACCGCTTATCGTAGAAAAACTCCTGCCACTGACGCACCATGCCAAGAAAGCCGTTATTGATAACGGCGATCTTAATATTCAACTTTTCCTGCACGATGGTAGCAAGCTCGCACATGGTCATCTGGAATCCGCCATCGCCGACGATGACCCACACCTCCGAATCGGGACGCGCGACCTTGGCGCCAATCGCCGCAGGCAGGGCGAAACCCATCGTCCCCAGCCCGCCCGAGGTGATGAGCGAGCGTGGTTGGTTGTGGTGGTAATACTGCGCCTCCCACATCTGGTGCTGACCGACATCGGTGACCACCAGGGCTTCGCCGTTGGTCTCCTTCCAGAGATCGTTGATCACGTGGGCGGCCCAGAGATGCCCCGTGTCCGGCAGGTTCTGGATGTCGCGCACGGCCACGTCGCCTCTGAGCTTGTCGATGTAATCGTGCCACTCGCAGCGGTCGGGCCTTTCGACATGGGGCAACAAGCGATCGAGCACCAGCCGCGCATCGCCGACGAGCGCCACGTCGACCTTCACGTTCTTGTTGATCTCGGCCTGATCGATTTCAATGTGAATCTTTCGCGCCTTGCTGGCGTAGGTGCGCAGGTCGCCCGTCACGCGGTCATCAAAGCGCATGCCCACGGCAATCAGCAGGTCCGAATCCTGTATGGCTTGGTTGACCCAGGCCTCGCCGTGCATGCCCATCATGCCCAGGTTCCGCGGATCGCTGGCCGGAAACACCCCCAGGCCAAGCAGCGTCAGCGCCACCGGAAAATCGCCGGCGCGGACAAATTCCCGGAAGACGCGCATGGCGCCGGAGATCAGGATGCCGTGGCCCGCCAGCACCACGGGACGCTTCGCGCTGTTGATCAATTCCAGGGCGCGGGCAAAGGTCTCGTCGTCGATTCCCGGACGCCGACGCTTCGGCGGCAGATTGGGAGCCGAGGCCTCCCAGTCGAACTCGCACACGCCCTGCTGGGCGTCCTTGGTAATGTCCACCAGCACCGGGCCGGGCCGTCCGCTGGCGGCGATGACGAACGCCTCGCGAATGGTGCGGGCCACATCTTCGGCCCGCGAGACAATCACGTTGTGCTTCGTGATCGGCATGGTAATGCCGGTGATGTCCACTTCCTGGAAGGCATCCGAGCCCAGCACCTTGCTGCTGACCTGTCCGGTAATGCAGACGATGGGTGAAGAATCGAGCATGGCAGTGGCGATGCCGGTCACCATGTTGGTCGCCCCCGGGCCGGAGGTGACGATGGCCGCGCCTACGCCCCCGCTGGCGCGCGCATAGCCGTCGGCCATGTGTGTCGCGCCCTGCTCATGGCGCACCAGTATGTGGTGAATCGGAGCCTTGCCAAGCGCGTCGTAGGCCGGAAGAATCGCGCCTCCCGGATAGCCGAAGATGTGCCGTACGCCCACCCTGACCAGTGATTCACAAAGAATTTCCGCACCCGTAAGTTTCATTCGCCCACCTCATACTCCATCCGCCACCGAAAACTGCCACCGAAGAATAAAAGTCCGGCGCAAGAGCCGCCATCTAGCCGGAGACGCGTCCGGCAGCGCTGGCGCCCACATGGGGATTTAATATTTTACGGCATTCAACTTCAGACTGTTGTTACCAGAATACAACACTGGCCCGCCGCCACCGCTCCACGACCTGCCATTTTGGCCGTGCGCAGGACAGAGAACCCCATTCAACGGCCAGGCAAGCACCCCAATCCGCCTTGGCCGGGTTGCTGAAATCTTATCAAAAATCGCGTGAGAGCGGTTTTCAGAATAGATGCCCGCTTGGATTTCGCCATAACCTCGGTGGTGGTCCATATCTGCCTCTGTTGCAGATGTGGGGCAGTTCAACCGTTAGAGCAGAACCCCTTCCGCCCCCACATTCGCCAAAAAACGACGGATGTGGGCCACCAGCCAACCGTCCAGTGAGCGGCGAGTTGAGTGTGATCCGCAATGCCAACAACTTGAAACCGGATTGTGTTAGATTTCGGACTTGCCGTCTTAAGCTTGGCAGATTAAGTGCCGGAGGCTTCATGTCACTAGAGAAACAGATCGAAGCAGCGAGAAAAGAGATTGCGTCTGACGGATACGAAATGTCGGTCGGCGAATAATCAACCTTTATCGCGATAACGAACTCATAATTCACCCCGAATTCCAGCGGCTCTTTCGCTGGGACAGTTCGAGGAAGACCCGATTCATTGAGTCTCTTCTTCTTGGCATACCCATACCGCCAATCTTTGTATTTCAGACTGAAAAGGGCGTGTGGGAGCTGATAGATGGACTCCAGCGTCTATCAACGATTTTCGAATTCGTCGGAATCTTGAAACCGCCCGGAGACGGCACCAAAACTGATGCGGCAACGCTGGAGGGAACGATTTCTCCAGCACTCGCCGACAAGGCGTGGGAGGAAGGAGAAGGCGGCCCGGAAGGGATCGGCAAAACCGCTCAGCTCTACATCAAGAGATCCCGTATCCGGGTCGAAATTCTGAAGAAGGAAAGCGACCCGTCCGCGAAGTACGAACTCTTCCAACGGCTAAACACGGGCGGGGCAGAGTTGACGGAGCAAGAGGTTCGAAACTGTACCGCCCTGATGATTAATCCCGATTTTTACCGGTGGTTAATACAACTGTCTCAGCACCCGCAGTTCACCAGAGCGACAGCACAAACAGAAGATGCCATCAGGAAGCAGGCGTTGATCGAACTGGTACTCATTCTGGCATTCCGCAATGTCCCGTACACATCGGGGTTTGACGTCCATGAATACTTAGACGAGGCGCTGATCGAGATGGCAGGAGACGCCAACTTCCCAACCAACGTGGAAGAGAATGTTTTTCAGCGCACCTTCAATCTTCTCGACATGGCACTCGGCGCTGATGCCTTTAAGCGCTGGAACGGAACTGAGTTCACTGGGAAGTTCCTTATGTCCTTGTTCGAGGTCACGGCTACCGGCACGTCCCAGAACCTCGATGCGATAGAGGCGTTAGGCCCAGCTCCGGCAGCGCAGTTCATCACGGAGAGATCCAAGACGCTCTGGGACGATCCGAGGTTCCAGCACAACTCCGGAGCAGGAATCCGTGGGACCACGCGCCTCACTAACTTACTCCCCATGGCTAAGGACTACTTCAGACCATGACTAAGATTCACAACCTTAACCAACTCCAGACGATACTAGACGACGAGTTTTCGTGGAGACTTAAAGAGATCGCCAACCTCAAGCTGGCGATCCGACAGCAGACCTCGTTGCCTGAGAAGACCCTGGTTCGTGCGGGCATAACATCTCCTCTATGCCCACTGGGAGGGGTTTGTGAAGTCTGCTGCGCAAGCTTACCTCGACTTTGTAAACACCCAAGGCCACCGATACGAAGAGCTGACGGCTTGTTTCGTCGTGCTCGGCGTGAAGAAACGCCTCGGTGAGCTACTGGGGGCTAGGAAGTCCGCCGTACACATCGCTGCCGTAGATTTCATCCGTACCGCGATGGGCAGCCGCGCCGAGCTGAAAACCAAATCTGCGATTGACACGGAGTCAAACCTGAACTCGACTGTCTTTGAGAGTATCGCCACAACCATCGGTCTCGAAACGGCTGCATACCAGCCGCGCTTTAACCTCATCGATAAAAGTCTGTTGGCAAGAAGAAATAGAATTGCTCACGGCGAATATCTCGATATCGACGTAGACGGCTGGCGCGATCTCGCTGACGAGGTTATTCTCCTTATGCGCCAAGTCAAAGACGACATTGAAAACGCCGCCTCCCTTTCGAAATTTCTGAGAGCGGCTGGACCGACTGCAGCGCCGACGATTGGCGTAACTCAACCCTGAGCCTCGGGCGGGTGGCCCCACATTTACAACGGAAGCGAACATCGAACGAAGGCTGTGCGCGCCGGCCGCTCAGGAAAACCCGTACAGCTTCGCCGGGTTGTCCACCAGGATGCGGTTTCGCTCCGCCTTGTTGGGAGCCCACTCGGCAAGCAGGTCCAGCAGGACGGCATCGTCGGGCTTCTCGGGCCCCGGAGCGGTCGGATGCGGCCAATCGCTGCCCCACACCAGGCGTTCCGGCGCTGCCTTCACATAGGCCTGCGCGATCGCGGTGCTATCGGCATAGGTGGGCGGACCCACTTTGGAGAGGATATAGGCGCCGCTAAGTTTCACCCATGCCTTCTCTTTGTGCATCAGATCGCAAACCAAGCCGAACGCCGGATGCTGAATGCCCGTGGGCTGCGGAAGCCGCGCCAGATGATCGAACACAAGCTGACACGGAACCTGGCTCACCACCGCCCGATTGGCGAATAAGTCGTCCGCCATGGTGTTCAACTGCATGTGCCATCCGATGTCCGCAAAGCGCTTCCCCAGTGGAACCACCATTTCCCACGTAGCCCCGCCGCCCTGCGCCAGGTTGACGCGGACACCGCGCACACCCACTGCGTCCAGCCGCTTTAGCTCTTCGTCCTTGACCGTGTCGTTCACCACGGCGATGCCGCGCGTCGTCTTCAGCCCGAATGTTTTGAGCGATTCCACCAGCAGGCGATTGTCTGTGCCATAAGTCGAGGGCTGCACCACCACGTTGCGCGTCGTGCCGATCCGCTTCTGCAACATCCGGTAATCGGAGATGAGCGCGTCGCCCGGCCGCAATTTTATGGTCGCATCCGCCGGAAAGTGCGAGTCATAAATGTGGTGGTGACAGTCGGTCGCGTTCGGTGGCACCTTGAGGCGAGGCAGCTCCGTGCCTGACGACCATTTAACAGCCTGACCACTCGCTACGGACTCGCCGTGCGCCATGGCGGCCAACCCGGCAACCATCACAGGAACCGTTGTCAGAAACTCCCGGCGGCTCCAGCCATTGTTCCGCATGAATTCCCTCCTTTTCCTGCTGCGTTGTCAGCTTTTGCCAACTGTTGAGCTTTACCATGGCGTCCGGCGGCAACCGCAATCCGGACGCTTTACAAAGAAAAACGATCAGGCCCCGTGCCGCCGTATGAAGTCCTCATCAAACTTGAGTCCGAGTCCGGGACGATCCGGCACGATAACTTCACCGTTCCGAAGTTGGGGGACCTCTTCGAACAACGGCAGCGTCCATGGCATGTATTCAAGCGTGAAAGCGTTCGGGGCGGCCGCCACCAGGTGCACCAGGAATTCCGGGAAGCAGTGGTTCACAACCCGCGTGTTGAATGCCTCGGCCATGCCCGCGACCTTCATCCATTGCGTGATCCCGCCCACCCGCAAGGCGTCGATGATCAGGATGTCAACCGAGCGCGCCTCCAGCATGTGGCGGAATGGAATGATACCCCAGACATATTCGCCGCCGGCCACGGGCGTCACCAGTGCGTCAGAGATACGAGCCAGTCCCGCGAAGTCGTCGTGCACCGTGAGATCTTCCAGCCAGAAGAACTGGAGTTCTTCCAGTCGCCGGCCAACATCGATCGCCTGCTCCACGCGCCAGCCCTGGTTTACATCCGCCATCAGCTTGACGTCGGGACCGACACTCTCGCGCACGATTCGTGCCCGCTCCACTTCCTTCGCGGGCGAGTGCTCGCCGGCAAGCCCGAGCTGCATTTTGATCTGCCGGAAACCTTTTTCGACCAGGCAACGGGCAGCCTGAACCACCTCGTCATCCGACAGGTTCCGTTGAAGCGTGCCACTGGCGTAAGCGGGCACCTGCTGCCGCCCTCCGCCAAGCAACTTCCACAGCGGCTGATTCAGCGCCTTGCCGCGGATATCCCACAACGCAATGTCGATGGCTGAAAACGCCAGCATGAAGATGCCCCCGGGACCCGAGCCACCTGCGGCAGCGCGCAGTTTCTCCAGAATCGGCCCCGGAACCAGCGGGTTCTCGCCGATGGCGAGTGACGCCAAGTCGTGGACAGCGCTCCTCAGCGCGTTGGTCATTGCTTTGGAATAGAAAGTAAAACTCACTGCGATTCCGTCGATGCCTTCATCGGTCTCGAGTCGCAAGCGTAACAAATGGCCGCACCACGGGAGGCTGTAACGGCAACCCCGCAAGCGATTGCGCTTCGGGAACGTTTACGATTTGCGTATGAACTCGCGATATCTTCATGGCATCAACGATCACAATGAGCGCCGAAAGAAAAAGGTGGCATTCGAAAATGCCACCCGCTCAGCAGGCTACTGAAAAACAGGCTTGCTCTGATGTGAGCATACAAACGATTGCGCTGCAGCTCTGCGAGGCACACATAGTGCTTCGTTTAGATAGCCCCACCACCCGCAACCAGGCGTCAGGCTAACAGGTTCAGCGCTTCTTCCAGTACTCCCTTGGTCGCTTCGATCTTGTAAGCATTCTTGCTCAACGGTTGTGCGCCTTGAACCGAGGCGACACAGGCCGCGCTGACAGCGCTCTTCAGGTCCTTGCCTTTCAGGGCGCTCTCTGCTTTCATGCTCCTGGTGGGGAACGGCGCCAGGCCGCCAAAAACCACCCGCGAGTCCGTAACCGTGGATCCCTTCAGCGCTACACTTACCGCAACGCTGACCACCGCGAAGTCGAAGGCCTGTCTTTCCTTTAGCTTCAGGTAGACGCCCTTCCTGCCCTGCGAAGCAGCCGGAATCTCTACCGCCACCAGCATTTCCTGCGGGGAAAGCACGTTTTCCTTCGTCAGGGCTTGCTCGGGGGAGATGTAGAACTTCTCCAAGGGAATGATTCTCGTCCCTTTCGGGCCCGCGATCTCGGCCTTGGCGTCGAGCGCAATCAGTGCCGGAGCCATGTCCGAGGGGTAAGCCATGCAGCAGATGTCGCCTCCCATGATGGCATGGTACTGGTTCTCTCCATCCTTGCCGTAGCAGTTTGCGCCGCCCTTGCGAATGCAGTCCGAGAAAAGCTTTCCCCGGAAGTACCAGCAGCGCGGCCGCTGGCACAGGTTGCCGCCAAGGGTGGCTACATTCCTGATCTGCGGAACCGCCACCTGCTTGGCCGCCTGCGCCACGAGCGGATACTTGCTCTCGATAAGATCGGAGTGGATGATCTCGCTGAGCGTGGTCCCGGCGCCAATCCTCAGGCCGGTCTTCTGCTCCTTGATGTAGGCGAAGTCCTTGATCCCCTTGATATCGATCAAGTGCTTCGGTGTTTTCAGCGCCGGGCCTTCAATGCCGTCTTTGATCAAGCCCAGCAGGTCGCTTCCGCCGGCGAGAATGGCAGCCTTCTCTTGATACTTCGTCAAAAGGGCTACAGCCTGCCCGACCGTGGTGACTCGATAGTAATCGAATGGTTTCATCGTTTATCTCCTTCACCCTAGCCCTTTTTCGCCTTCAGGCCCATGAGGATCGCACGGTTGGTGATCGGAAGTTCCGAGAAGCGGACGCCGATCGCGTTGTAGATCGCATTCGCTATGGCCGGTGCGGGCGGGCTGTAGGGTGGTTCCCCAATACCCTTCGCCCCGAACGGGCCTAGTTTATCGATCGACTCCACCATGATCGGCACGATCTCCGGCACATCCTTCATCGTCATCAGCTTGTAATTGAGATGATTCGGGTTCACGCAAATGCCGGTGGCTTTGTCGTAGATCTGATCTTCAGACAAGCCAAAGGCCATTCCCTGAATCACGCCTCCCTCGATCTGGCTCTCGGCCGTCAGTGGGTTGATGACCCGACCGAGATCGTGAGCCGCCACGATCTTGAGAACTTTGACATGGCCGTTGCGGGTGTCCACTTCCACCTCGGCAAACTGCGCCGCGAACCCATGGAAAAAAACATCCGTGGGAATCTTCATGTAGCCGCGGCCGTGAATGACCCCGCCCGGCATTTTTGCCGCAATCTGATCCAGCGGAACACCTTTGTCGGAGCCCGCCACATAGACCATGCTGTCCCGAATGCTCAGGTTCTTCTTGTCCGTCTTCAGCTCGGCAGCCGCCACGTCAAGCAATTGGTTCTTGGCGTCCGCCGCCGCCATCTTCACGCCGGTTCCGCCGGTGATTGTCTGGCGACTCCCGGAAGTGCTGCCTGTGTCCGTCGTCTTGTCGGTATCGCCCGTAGTGACGTACACATCGTTCAACAACATCCCGAACTCTTCGGCGGCGATCATCGCCATGGTGGTTTTCTGCCCGCATCCAAGCTCGGTTGCGCCGGTGAACACATTCAATGTGCCATCGGCGTTGATCCGCACCATGCCTGACAAAGGCATTCCCGGAGGCATGCCGCCATGGCGGCATGCGTGAACCGATACGCCAAAACCCTTCTTGACCGGACCAGCCTGGGCGGCCGCCTTCTGCATCTTCTCTTTCCACTGGAAGGTTTCCGCGCCACGCTTGATGCACTCTTCCATGCCGTTGCTGGTGAAAGGAATCTTCCTGAACTGGTCGCCATCTTCCAGCCGCGCATAATTTTTCAAGCGCAATTCCACCGGGTCCATCCCCAGCTTCTCGGCGATGATGTCCATGTGGACTTCCTGGGCAAACGTTCCCTGGGGATGCCCGACACAGCGCATGGGGCCGGTTGCCGGGTTGTTCGTATTCACCGTATAGCCCTCGCCTTTCATATTCGGGCAACGGTAAACATCCATCGGAATTTGCAGTACCCCGAGTGCGGCGAGCCCAAAGACAGCATAAGCTCCACCATCTGCGACAACTTTCGCCTCGATAGCAGTAAGCGTGCCGTCCTTCTTCACCCCGTACTTCAGGTCAATGATGGCCGCATAGCGGTGCAGGCCCTCAAGATAGCATTCCTCTCTTTCTAACTCGATTCTTGCCGGGCGGCCCGTCTTCCGGGCGACGATGGCGGCCTGAACACTTTGCCGTCCCGGGGAGGATTTGTCGCCGAAGCCGCCTCCCATAAACTCGCAGATCACATGCACTTTGCTCTGCGGGATCTTGAGCGCTTTGGCGACTGCTTTCTGCACTTCGAACGGAGCCTGGGTGGAATCCCAGATGGTCAACCTGCCGCCTTCCCACTGGGCAATCGCGGCCCTGGCCTCCATGGTCGCGTGCTGATTGATGGGAGTCCGATAGCGTGCTTCGTAGACCAGATCGGCCTCGGCAAAACCTTTCGCCACGTCCCCCCTGCTGACCACCGTCGGCTTACCACCGACCAGGTTGCCCTCCGGAAATAACTTGGGGGCGCTCGGCTTCAGCGCTTCTTCCGGATCCAGCACAAAGGGAAGAACCTGGTAGTCGACCTTGATCAAGGCCAGCGCTTCCACAGCCGTCTCCTCATCCACCGCGGCTACCAAAGCAATGTCATCGCCAACGAAGCGGGCGACATCCGTGAGGATTGGGTAAACGGGATTCCAGCGGGGATACGCCGCGATATCCTTGTGGGTAAGCACCGCCTTTACGCCCGGCAATGCCAGGGCTTTCGAGGCATCGATGTTGACAACCCGCGCATGCGGGTACGGGCTTCTCAAGACCTTCACGCAGAGCATGCCGGGAAGGGAGAAATCCGTGGCATACTTCGCCCGTCCGGTTACTTTTTCAAACCCGTCCATCTTTGGTTGAGGCTTTCCGATAACTCTAAATTCCGAGCTCATAGTATCTCCCTCCCCCTATGCCTTCCGCGCCAGCGATAACACCGCTTTGGTGATCTTGGGGTAGGCGCTGCATCGGCAGATGTTTCCCGAAAGGGCTTCTTTTATCTCGGCCAGGCTCGCCCGCGGGTTGGAGTCGAGCAACGCCTTCGTCGACATGATCTGGCCTGGCGTGCAGAAACCGCACTGATATGCGTCCTCCCGTATGAAGGCCGCCTGAATCGGATGCGGCGTTTCTCCCTCGGACAACGCCTCGATCGTGGTGATCTTGCGCTTGTCCGCCTCGATGGCCAATTGAGTACAGGCATAGACGGCCTTGCCGTCCATGAGGACCGTGCAGGCTCCGCAACTGGAGCGGTCACAGGTCTTCTTCGTGCCGGTCAGGCCAAGTTCCCGTCGCAACACGTCGAGCAGCGTCCAGTGCGATTTGACCGCCAGACGATACTTCTTGCCGTTAATCTCGGTTACGATTACCGCCTCGCGAATCCCCTTCACCAGGGGAGCCGTCTCCGCTTCCAGTTGGGGCACCATCGCCGTCGCCATGGCCGCCGCCGCGGTGCTGACCCCCATCCCCTTCAGGAAGCCACGACGCGAGACGCGGAGCTTACCTGTTTCCTGCTCCTCACCAGAAGTTGACACGTCTCGTTCTTTTTCCATAGTTTCCCCCTTCCGTCCTCATCACCCTTTTTGTGCCCTGGATCGACCCTTCGCAGCGTGCCGTCGCTGCTCGCGTTTGTCAAGCAGAATCTCCGGACTTTTGAGCCCTACGTTCCATTCGCGGCGATTCCTGCGCTCCACCGCCAACGCCCGCCACTATCGGACGGAAGCGCTCTGGGCAAACGCGCGGCATTGCCCGCGCAAAAGGTAAAGCACTGCCTCCAGGACTCCTCCTGCGATCGCCAGCGACTTATCCGACACAGTGAAGCAATGTTCGCGAGCAGCCCTCGGATCGATGTCGCCAATCTTCATTCCCGGATAAACGCACAAGCCGTCATGCAGCAGTCCGCGCAGCACGCCCGCAATGCCGGCCTTTACCGGCGTCTGGTCGATCCAACAGACCACCTCGCCGGCTTCAACCCGATCCCCAATCGCTCTCTCGCCCCGAAACAATCCCGCCGATGGAGCCCGCAGCAGCCGTTGCAGGCCATGGCCCGCGATTTCGCCAGGCACACCCGTATCCGGTTCGGCGAAGCCATGCCATAAAACCCGGCCAAGCTGATGGCCACGGTTGGTTTCCACCACCGCGTGGACATCGACTCCCGCCTCGAAGCCCGGTCCGAGACCAATCACGACATCCGCATCCGAGATCCGTGTCCCAAGGTTGCGCTTGGCGAGAATGGCGTCAACCACCGCCGCTGGACGAAGCCGTGGCACGATCTCGGCCCACGGATCGACCAGTACAGGCACCACACCCTCGCTCCACGCTCGCGGAATTTCATTGCTATCTTTAATCTTGCGCGCGCGCACTCCCTCGACTTCGACTTCTCCGCAGTAGATCGCCTCGGAAAAAGCTACCGTCCGCCGCACCGTAGTCGGCTGTTCAATCTCGGTCACAACCAGCCGGAGCCCCGCGCGATGAAGCCGCAGAATCACTCCACTGGCCAAGTCTCCCGCACCTTTAATCACCACAACTGCGTCTTCAAACACGGGCCCAATCCTTCGCTCAACCGAACTGGAAGCGGAAGAATCCGTACGTCTCGGACACGGATTCTCAGCTCTTCTAATAACTCGGTGCCGGGATTTTCTCACAGCTTTTCCAAATCGGGAAGGTTTCTTACAAGTTGGGAGTAATCTTTTTTGGTGTCAATGTCGACTGGCGACTCCAGATTCAGATCCACCATTGCAACCTCAGCCTGATGGCGAGCTAGCAGCTCCCGTCCTCCCTGATCGCCCGTAACCTGCAACAGCTCCGCGAATAGCGCCCGCGAGAAAAGCACAGGATTTCCCGGAGTCCCTCGGTACCGTGGCCGCACCACCGCGCTGCCGCCGCTGCGGAAGGCACCGACGAGGGCCGCGATGGCCCGCGAACTGACCAACGGCTGGTCGCCGAGCAGAAATACCGCCGCCTGCGCCTGGGGAGCGAGCACGTTGATCCCTGCCTTGACCGACGAACTTTGGCCTGTGGCGTAGTCCGGATTGAAGGCGGTGCGGACCCGGGGATCGCGTGGCAGCTCTAGCTCCAATTCCGCCGCGCCGTGTCCAAGCACAACCACAACCTCGTCCACCGGCGACGCCAGTGCGGCCTCTACCACATGGCGCAAGAGACTTTTTCCGCCAAGCCGCAGGGCCAGCTTGAGCGCGGGGTCCCCGGCAAGCCTGCCTTTGGCTCGCTGGGGTGCCGTGAGCGACCTCATACGGCGTCCTTCACCGGCGGCCAGCACGATGGCGGAAACCCTCGTCGCGCTGGAAGCGCCGTCATGAGCGCTTCCGGTGATCACCCGGCGAATCGGCATCGCCTCGCGCAAAGCCGCGATGACCACCCGTTCCGCGCCGCGCTCCATCAACTCGCGGGCGACCTCGCAACCGGACTCGAAGCGGCTTGCGTCGTCGGCCTGGTTGAGCAGTGCCACCACCCTGGCGCCGGCCGGCGTTCCGCGCGTGCTTCCCTCCGGATGCCGCAGCACGCCGGCAACCAACGCCGGGCTGACTCTGTCGCCCAACTGGCATCCCGCCAAGTCCGCCACGCGCTCGGGACGGTGCACAAACTCCTCCGATAGCGGCTGGCCGATCACCGAAAGTCCAACCACGGCCACCACCAAGTCTGCGGACGGCGGTATCACCGGCTCGTGCTCCGCCGGAGCCTTGAACGGCCGCCCCCGCGAGCCGTCGGCCTCAACCAGCAGGTGGGTGACGTGGAGTCGCTTCGGCAGTTGCTCTATCCATCCGGGATCGATGCCCACAAGTTTGCCGTCTGTCCCCAACCCTCGCGCGAGGATCACTGCGGGTTGCCCCCGATCCAGGGCACTCCGTGCGCTGCGCACAAGGGTTTCCAGCGAGTCTTCCATGACCACGGGGATGACCGTGGCGGGGAACTGTTGCGAATCCGGGGGATAGATGTGAGTTGTGGTCGTGATCAGCACGCGTGCCCCGCGTGCAACCAGCTCGGCGGCCAGCCGGAACATAGCCGTAGTCTTACCACCGCTGCCGGTGAACGCCACCACTTCACAGCCCTGGGACTCCGCGAGAACGTCCCCGGTTGCTGGACCGAAAGCGGCGATCCCCAGCGCTTCAGCCAGTGTCGGCACGCAGTCAGCCGCGACAGTGTTCGGCGTTGGCATCGGCTTCCGCTTCCTCAGCTCGTGTAACTATTATCCACGTCTGCCGGGTGGCCCACGTCCCGTCCCGCTTTTGGGACTGACGTGGGGTAGTTTCTTCGGGTGGCGCTCCAACGGCGCTCACACCGGCTGGCAGAATGATTCGTACACTTTGTTCTGGTTGAGTGCCTGGTACAACGCGTTCTTTCGCTGCAAAAGCGCGCGGTATTTCGTAACGTTGATCTCATCGGGCTGAAAAACAATCGGATCGCTGCAACACACGGCCCGAAAAGCTGCCGCGTGATCCCGATGGATGCCGAGCGTGACCGAGGCGCTCATCACCGCCCCCAGCGACGATGCTTCGCTGTTGTCGTAACGAATCACCGTTTTGTTGAAAGCGTCCGCCTGTATCTGATTAAACAGATCGAATGCCACCAGCCCGCCCGCGACGCTGACCATGGAGATATTCTTCACCAGGTTTTCGATCAGCGAAAGGTTATGGCCGATTTCCAGCGCTATGCCCTCGAGGATTGCCCTCACCATGTCGCTGCGCCGCGTTCCCAGCGACAGGTTGAAGAAAATTCCCTTGGCCAGCGGGTTCCAATAGGGAGCGGCGCTTCCCTCGAAGTGCGACAGCATCATCACGCCGTTGGCCCCCACGGGAGATTCGGCGGCCTCTTTGTTCATCAGGACGTAGACATCTTCGCCTTCGGGGTAAAACTGCTCTTTGAACCAGCGGTGAACCGAGCCGGTATTGAAGATCCCGGCTTCCGCAATCCACTTGCCGGGCACGGCTGCCGCGCTGCAGAGGGTGCGGCACTCGTCGTCGAACTGCGGCGCTTCCGAGTAGGCAATGACGAACGATCCGGTCCCGGTATTGGCCTCGGCATAGCCCGGGCGAAGAATGTTCAAAGCCAGCGCCGCGCATTGCTGATCGCCGCCGCAGACGATCACCGGAATTCCCGGCACCAGTCCGGTGGCCTTCGCCATTGCGCTGTCCAGAGAGCCCGCGGCCGAACCGGGCGCACAAAGTTCCGGCAGTTTCGACGTGGAAACGCCGCTGATCTCCAGCATGTCCTTGTCCCAGGAAAAGTTGCTGATATTCATCAGCAGCGTGCGGCAGGCCTGCGACCAATCGGTAACGTACGCGCCCGTCAGCAGATAGACGACGTAATCCTGCACTCCGATTAACTTCTCGGCCGCTGCATAAATCTCGGGACGCTCCTGCCGCAGCCACATCATTTTTGGAGCCGAAAAATAAGGGTCCACCCGCAGCCCCGTGCGGAGATAGATATCCCGCAGACCCATCTGCCGCAGCAATTCAGCGCACTGCGGCCGGCTCCGTTTGTCCTGCCACATGATGGCGCTGTGCAAAGGCTCTCCGTCGCCGTCGATGGGGATCACCGACGCCCGTTGCGACGTAACCGCAATCGCCTCCACGCCGATGCCTCTGGCGTTCAGGAATTCGCCGGTTTGCTTCAGGCTGGCGAGCAACGCGCTCTTCCAGGTGGAAGCGCTTTGCTCGACATAGTTGTTCGCGCTGAATTCCGAGTGATACTCCTTCGAGGCGCGATTCAGTAGCTTGCCGGTCCGGTCGTAAAGCATCGCCTTCAGGCTGGACGTGCCGACATCGACGACTAAGATGTGCTCCATCTTCTCTCTCCGCGCCTCGCCCTGCGAAATTGGTTATGCCGAACGGAACATCGTCGCGTACTTGTGCACCACTTCCTTGATGAATCCGACTTCCTTCAGCGCCAACTGTGACAGGTGATAGCTCTTTCCCGACTCCAGCAGGGCTTTCACCTTTTCCACCGTATAGAAAGAGATTTCGGTATTGACGTTAATCTTGGCGATGCCGTTGTGGATGCACTCGCGGACGATCTCTTCCGGCGTGCCGGAGCCGCCGTGCAAAACCAGCGGAATATCAATCGCCGCCGCGATCTTCTTCAGCACCCCCACGTCAATTTTCGGTGTGCCTTTATACATTCCGTGAACCGTGCCGATGGAAACCGCCAGGGCGTCGATTCCGGTGCGCGCCACAAACTGGCCGGCCTGCCCGGGGTTGGTGTAAATCTCTTCACCCGATTCTTCGTTGGAGAACTCTCCGCCCGCCAGCGCTCCCAGCTCTGCTTCCACGCTGACGCCGGCCGCGTGAGCCATGGCAACCACCTGGGCGGTCGCTTCCATGTTCTTTTCAAACGGCAGGCTCGACCCGTCAAACATCACCGAAGTGAATCCGGCCCTGATCGCCTTGACAATATTGTCGAAGGATTTGCAATGGTCCAGATGGAGAACCAGCGGGATTTCGACCCTCCGGGCCATGGCGCTGACCACGCCGAACACCTCGTCAAGTCCCATGTTCGGCAAATAGGCTTCGCCGAAAGCGACAATCGTGGGATATCCGAGTTCCTGCCCCGCCTCGATGACTCCACGAATCGTTTCGTAGTTGTAGACGTTGAAAGAGCCGACGGCATACCCGCCGCGCCGGGCCTCTTTCAGCATTGCGGAAAAGTTGACCATCATTGTTGGATACCTGCCAGCCATGTCTTGAATTCGGGCCGTTCCAGCACTTCCTTGTTGACGACGAACCGCGGCTTTTGCCCCTTGAGAAGCAGCGCTATATCTTCCATGAGAATCTCTGGCGAGCGCGAAAGAGCTTCCTTGGTAGTGCCCGCGATGTGGGTCGTCAAGGTCACATTGTCGAGGGAAAGAAATGGGCTATCCGGCTTGGGCGGTTCGTCCGGAAACACGTCCAGCCCCGCGCCGGCAATTCTCTTCTCTTTCAGCGCGGCAGCCAGTGCGTTGGCATCGATCATCCCGGCCCGCGCGGTGTTCACCACGTAAGCGGTCGGTTTCATCAATGCCAGTTCTTTTTCTCCGACCATGTTCTTCGTGCTTTCGCTCATGCGCGCATGCAGGGTCACGAAATCGCTTTCCTTAAACAAGGTCTCCTTGTCCACGGGTACGCAGCCCGCCGCGCGCACATCCTCGGCGCTCACAAAGGGATCGTAAACCAGCCGTATGACTCCGAATCCTGACAGCTTCTGGGCAACCAGCCGGCCAATATAACCGAAGCCGATGATGCCGACCTTCTTTCCCTTCAATTCCGGAACCCAGTCGGAGTTGGAAAACGTCTTTCTCCACTGGCCGCTCTTGATGGCAAAGTGCGCCCGGGCGATATTGCGGCACTCCGCCAGCATCATGCCGACCGCGAAATCCGACACCGCCTCGGCGTTGCGTCCTTCGATATTGAAAACCACGACGCCGCGCTTTGTGGCCTCGGCGACGTTGACGTTTTCGACCCCCGCACGCGACACGCCGGCAATGCGCAGCTTAGGCATGGCGTCGAACACCTTGGAAGAAATGGGAACGAACAACCCGGCCAAAAGCTCCGCGTCCTGTCCCATGCTCAAGAATCAGCGAATCCACCACCTCGACTTCAGGTCCTTTCTTCTCCACCACCAGACGCCTGTCCTGAAGCTTCGGCCAACTTGTCTCCCAATTGCCGACCTTGGTCTCCGCCAGCACATCTCCCAGATACTTCTCCGCGGCGAGTTTGAATTCGCTGCCCAAGATCATGGCATCCCCGATGACCAGGGCTTTGATTGATTTTTTCATAGCGCTCCTTGCTGAATAAACTAATATCGTCGTCCCAGGAGTTCGCGCACAAGCGTTCGTAAGTAGTCAGGTCTGAGCGAGCGTAGCGAACTGAAGAATCTGATGTATCCTTCGATTGTCGTAAGCTAGCCGACTGGAGATCCTTCGCTTTGCTCAGGATGACATGCCTGAAGACTTATGCAGCGAGACCGACGGGACAGCACCACGCTGTATCCTGTTGCGCCTCGCCTACGCAACAACTGTGCTGGCGAACCTGGCGCCCATCTGGAATGCTTTTTCGCAATCCTGCGGAAACACTTGCTTGCGCCTCGCCGCTTTCTCTTCCACATTGTAGCGATCCGCCACCATCTTCGAGTAATCGTCGAACTGGTAAGTGTCGAAGCAGCAAAGTGTCTCCGCGGCGCCGAACATCCGCCGCAGGAAACCTTCGTTCAAAACGATATGATTCTTGTAGCCCCGTTCATTCATCACCTGCTCGGTGACATTCATCGCATAGATGAGGCCGGTATGTATCTTCCTGGGAAAGAGAGACTCCGGCGACGACGGAAGGCTGTATTTCAGATACGGAAATAGCAAGCGCTCCATGAACGATTTCATCTCGCCGGAAACGGTCCCAAAGTAGATCGGCGAGCCCAGAATAAGGGCATCGGCGTCTGCGACCTCTTTCAGGATCGGCGTTAAGTCATCCTGCGCCGCGCACCTGCCATAGCTTGGGCCGTCTTTTGTTTTGCAGGCAAAGCAGCTCTTGCAGCCCGTATATTTCAGATCATACAAATGGACGAGTTTCGTCTGCGCTCCCTTGGACGCTGCTCCTTCCAGAGCTTTCGCCAGCAGAGTCGCCGTGTTCCATGTCTTTCGCGGACTTCCGTTGAATGCCATCACCTTCATTTGCCAACACCTCGCAAGAAATCGGTCTTTCCCGTTGATGACCTTGCGCGAGCTAGTGTGTGTCCCAAAAGTTTGTGACATAACTCAGGGCGTCACGCCGCGCGCAGAAGAACAGATTCCATGCTGTCATGCTGAGCGCAGCGAAGCATCCCAAGGAATTGCTCCGCCCTGCGCCGCTCTGGGCTTTCTGATGAAATCCTTCGACTGCGCCTCAGCCCCGCGCCGTGTCGGGATTCTTCACTCCCTGCGGTCGCTCAGAATGACACTCCTAAACATTTATGCACGAACTTCCGGGACACCACACCGGTGTGCCGCCCCGCAAAGATCGTGGCCTGCTATGCGTGCGTCTGCGACGTCTTCTGCCGGTTGCACTGCCTCGCGAGCACGCTCCACCGCATAGTCGATGTCGGCGCGCGAGACATCTTTATGCGTAACCAGACGCACCAGATATTTGCCATATTCACTCGCCTTTATGTTGCTTCCTTTCAGCTCGTCGATAAACTCGGCAGCCTTCATTCCTAGAGGAGACACATCGAATATGACTATGTTGGTTTGCACGCTTGATAAATCGATCTTCACCTTGGTATTAGCGACCGCTTCGGCAAGTATGCGCGCGTGGCGCATGATCTTCGGCCAGACGCTCTACCATGGTGGTGAGTGCCACAATGCCGGCGGCGGCCAGAATGCCTGCCTGCCGCATGGCGCCGCCCAGTATGCTCCGCGCACGGCGCGCCTGGAAAATGAAATCCCGGCTTCCGACCACCATCGACCCCACCGGCGCGCCCAATCCCTTCGAGAGACAAAACTGCATCGAATCCGCATGTTGGGCGAGCGTTGCCACCGCTATGCCCTGGGCTACCGCGGCGTTGAAAATCCGCGCCCCGTCCATGTGGACCGGCACCGAGTATTTGCCCGCCAGCCGCTTGATCGCCTCCAACTCCGCCGGCGTGTAATAGGTGCCGCCTGCCCGGTTGTGAGTGTTCTCGACCGCGATCAGCGCCGTGCGTGAAACATTCCTTTTTTTGTCGCTCTTGATGAGGTCCTCGATCATCTCAGGCGTCAGTTTTCCATGAACCGCCGCAACCGGTAGCGGCTGAGCGCCTGACAGTCCGGCGATGGCGCCTGCTTCCGATCCGTAAATATGCGCCGAAGCCTCGCAAATGACGGTGTCGCACTTCCTCGTATGAACCATGATGGCGGCCTGGTTTCCCATGGTGCCGCTGGCCACGAACATTCCTTCCTCTTTGCCGGTCATTTGCGCCGCCAGCTCCTCGAGGTTGCGCACCGTCGGATCTTCTCCGTAGCCATCGTCTCCCACCTCCGCGTTGAACATTGCCAATCGCATTTCGCGGGTAGGTTTTGTAACGGTGTCGCTTCGTAAATCAATCATTTCCATGGTCGCCCAATCCTCACTTTCCTTCAACACTTGCGCTCAACGCCTCTCTGCTCAACCGTGCGCAATCCCCGCCGGTTCGGAACTCGCTGACTTTAGCGCTATTTTAGGATTAGTGTATCCCGGAGCTGGCATTGAGCGTATGACTGCGGTCACAACAGCTATGTTCTGTCCCGACTCGCCACTGGTATGATTTGGCGCGTGAAGCTTATCGCCCGACAAAGCCGGGAACGGGGACGGGCGCAATAGAGAGGGACTGGATCGCCCCTCACGAAAAACAAGAGTTGATCACAGCGAGATCTTTCATGCAGAGCGGCACAAATCCTGTTTCAACCCCTACCGGAGTGGCTGGCACCGTCACGCTACGGCATCTTTTATCCGGCTTCCTGAAGATTGGCCTGCTTGGTTTTGGCGGGGTCGCTCCCATCGCTCGTCATGTCATCGTCGAAGATCGCGCCTGGCTCACCGAAGAGGAATACGCGTCGGTCATGGGGATCGGGCAAGTCCTGCCCGGCGCAAATACCATTAACGCAGCCGTAATGATCGGCGACAGGTTCCAGGGCATGGCAGGAGCGGTCGTTTGCGTCGTCAGCCTGATGGTCATGCCGCTGGTCATCGTCACCGGCCTGGGAGTGCTCTACCAGCGCTTCGCCGCGTTGCCGCAGGTGCAGGCTGCCATCAGCGGCTCCGCCGCCGCAGCCGCCGGTTTGGTCATAGGCGCGGCGCTCAAAATGGCGCGGCGCCTGCATCCAACCGCGATAGCAATTGTCTTTGGCTTGCTGGCGTTCATCGCCGTAGGGTTACTCAAGGTGTCGCTGATTCCGGCGGTGGCCGTCCTTGCTCCGCTCAGCATCGGGGCGGCATATCTGGGGCGTCGCCGTGAAAGATAATCTGCTCTGGCGCATCTTTGTAACCTTTGCCTCGCTGTCGTTCGTTGCCGTGGGAGGGATCACTGCCGCGCTTCCCGGCATTCACCGGCAAGTGGTGGATGTGCAGGGTTGGATGAATGACACCACGTTCGCCAACCTTTATGCCATTGCGCAGGCGGCACCGGGGCCGAACGTGATTGTCGTCGGCCTGATCGGCTGGCACATCACCGGGCTGGCCGGACTGGCTGTCGCCATGTTGGCTATGGTTGTGCCCTCCTCGATTCTGGCCCTGATCGTGGGCCGGGTTGTCCACCGCCACGCCGATACCTCCTGGATCGCCGTGGCAAAGACCGGTCTGGTGCCGGTCACCATTGGCCTGATCCTGGCGGGAGGCGTCGTCATGGCCCGCGCCGCCGACCGCGGCATCCTCACGGTCGTCATCACCCTGGCAGCAGCGGTCTTCGTCCTCCGCAGCGAACGCAATCCGGCTTGGGCTCTGGCGGCGGGCACCATCATCAGCCTGGTTGCTTGGGGACTGGGCTTGCCCCGTTGAAGGCTGAAACCCGGCGGTGCTGCCTTGGTGCCCCATGTTCGCCCGCATCGGGGTCCCCGGCG
Organism: uncultured Acidobacteriota bacterium; assembly: GCA_963842345.1. Taxonomy (GTDB): domain Bacteria; phylum Acidobacteriota; class Terriglobia; order Terriglobales; family Acidobacteriaceae; genus CAWBRT01. The sequence goes on along the minus strand of CAWJGD010000027.1, from coordinate 125,885 downwards.
AGCACCGCTCGCTGGGGTGATTGGGCTAACGTGGGGTTGTTTAGCCGGAAGCCCATCACCAGTCATTGGCCATTGCTGCATGCACCTTGGTAATGACTTGAATCTTTAGGCGGTGCGGGTATGCTGTAAGGAATTAGTGCCGACTGACGCCAACTCGCACTGGGTGGACCGGTTGTTCCCGATTTTCCGGAAGATTCCCGACTGGAGCAAGCAGCACTGGCGCGCTTTTTTGCCCCTGCTCACCGTCTTTGCTCTGCCCAACCTGATCTTTGCGCTCTTGCGTTTCATCCTTCCGGTGCGAAGAGCCTGGATCTCCATCGACTACCTTGCCCTGGGCTTTCTCGTCTGCTGGTTTCGAGGAAGAAAGCTTTATATAGCAATGGTGGCGATACTTCTGTATTGTGCCGACGCTATCTGCTCCTTTTCCGAGATTTATTATTTTAATTTCGGAACCGCACTCCGCTATCTGAAGGACCTGCGGCAAGTCTCGCCTTGGCTCACCGCGCCCATGGCTCTTGCTCTGCTGGCGGTTGCCTGCGCCATAGCCTGGATGGGCTGTGCGGGCGATATGCGGAAAGAATCGCGCCATGCCTCCCTGTTGCTGGGCGCGGCCTCTGTTCTGCTCGTTCCCGTTTGGCTGGCCCGCGGAGTTCTTACCGATTCGTGGACCACGCAGGGTCCCGAGGTCCTGGTCGGCTCGTCGGTGGCCACCGAGATCAAGGAAAGCATGGCGCTGTTCGCACCTTTGGCAATCCGGGAAAGGACTCAGTCCGCCGCATACTTTGCGGCGCCCGCCCTCGCCTACGGGGATGGATCATCTCCACAAAACGTGCTGATCATCCTGGAGGAATCGCTTGGCGGCCTGAAGAACGCAGCCGACCAGGACGCCGTGCTCGCCCCTCTGGAGAGCCCCGAGGTGAAAGCCCGGTACACGTTCCGTCGCGGTTCCGTGGCTTTTTTGGGGAGGCACCGTCGGAGGAGAAATGCGGGAGTTGTGCGATACGCTCTATGGCCCCGGAGATAATACGCCCGATACCCTCCGCGAGTGTCTGCCCTGGAAATTCCGCAAGCTCGGCTATCACACCATCGGCGTGCACGGATTCACCAAGAAGATGTTCGACCGTCAAAGCTGGTATCCGCAGATCGGCTTCCAGGAGTTGATCTTCCGGGAAGAGCTTGCGGCCAAGTTGAAGGGGGTATGCGGTTCGGCATTCCCCGGCAATTGCGATACGGAGGTTGCGTCCTACATTGGCGACCTGATTGCCGCGCGCAGAAACCAGCGCTTGTTCATCCACTGGGTGACCTTGACCGCTCATCTTCCGGTCGATGATAAGACCGCCGCAAGTTCGCAATTCCCCTGCGAGAACTTCGACTTCACGCGGCGTTATCACGAGGTCTGCAACGTGGTCAGGGTGCAGTTTGAAACCAACCAGGCGATCGCCAAACTGGTGTTGCGCCCGGACCTTCCGCCGATGACGGTGATCATTGCCGGCGACCACGCGCCGCCGTTTATGACCAACCAACTGCGCGCGCTTTATCAGCAGGACAGGGTTCCCTATATCATCCTGGAGCCCAAGCCCACGGCCAGCACGCCGCCCAACGTGACCGCGCACGCCACCCCAGCCAAACCGGTACGAAATCCAAAGGTCAACTAGCAACCCCTAGAGTTCGGTGGCGGGCGACCAGACTGCCGACGATTCCACCGGAGCCAGGTCGGATCGTTCTGAGTCCCTCTCCGGCCCGATATTACTTGTCCACACCTGCGGGCTTCGCGGTCAGGGTGGACGGTTTAGCCAGGTGCAGCTTGATTTGCAATGCAGTCCACCTGCCGTATACTGTAAATGCCTTAGGGTTTACTAGGAGGTTTACCTGCCATGAATAAGAAGCTGACCAACTAATTGATTGAGCCGATATAGGCCGACGCGTCACTTGGTCGAAACAGATCAAAAAAAATCCAAAATACGAATGGAGTTGGCATGGAAAGCGATGGCAAGTGCCCGGTCTCGGGCGGCGCTCGCAAACACACGATCGGCTGGGGCCCCGACGAACGCGGACTGGTGGCCCAATCAGCTGAACCTGAAGATCCTGCACCAGCACTCCCCGATGTCCGATCCCATGGGCGAGGCGTTCAACTACGCCGAGGAGTTCAAGAGCCTCGACCTGGATGCCGTGATCAAGGACCTCCATGCCTTGATGACGGACTCGCAGGATTGGTGGCCGGCGGACTTTGGCCACTATGGGCCGTTGTTCATCCGGATGGCGTGGCACAGCGCAGGCACGTACCGCATCGGCGACGGCCGCGGCGGCGCCGGCTCCGGCGCGCAACGCTTTGCGCCGCTCAATAGCTGGCCGGACAACGTGAACCTCGACAAGGCGCGCCGGTTGCTCTGGCCGATCAAGCAGAAGTACGGCCGGAAAATCTCGTGGGCCGACCTTATGATTCTCGCCGGCAACGTCGCCCTGGAGTCGATGGGGTTCAAGACGTTCGGGTTCGGCGGCGGGCGCGAGGACGTCTGGGAGCCGGAAGAAGACATTTACTGGGGGCCTGAGGGCAAGTGGCTGGCAGACGAGCGCTACAGCGGCGACCGTGAGCTCGAGAATCCTCTCGCCGCCGTTCAGATGGGCCTGATCTACGTGAATCCGGAAGGGCCGAACGGCAAGCCGGATCCCCTCGCGGCGGCCAAGGATATTCGCGAAACGTTCGCCCGCATGGCGATGAACGACGAAGAAACGGTCGCGCTGATTGCGGGCGGTCACACCTTCGGCAAAACCCACGGCGCCGGCGATCCGAGCAAGTATGTCGGGCCCGAGCCGGAAGCCGCCGGCATCGAGGAGCAGGGCCTCGGCTGGAAGAGCAACTTTGGCACGGGCAAAGGGGGCGACACGATCGGCAGCGGCCTGGAAGTCATCTGGACCACGACGCCAACGAAGTGGAGCAACAACTTCTTCTGGAACCTGTTCGGCTACGAATGGGAACTGACCAAGAGCCCGGCCGGTGCGCATCAGTGGAAACCGAAGCATGGCGCAGGCGCCGGTACGGTGCCGGATGCGCACGACCCGTCAAAGCGTCACGCTCCATCCATGCTGACCACTGACCTCGCCTTGCGGTTCGACCCTGTTTACGAAAAGATTTCAAGGCGCTTCCACGAGAATCCGGATCAGTTCGCAGACGCGTTTGCCCGGGCGTGGTTCAAGCTGACGCACCGCGACATGGGCCCGATCGCGCGTTATCTCGGCCCGCTGGTTCCGAAGGAGCCGCTGCTGTGGCAGGACCCGATCCCCGCAGTGGATCATAAATTGATCGGGGAGCAGGACATTGCCGCCCTGAAGGCCAAGATCCTCGCATCCGGACTTTCCATCTCCCAACTGGTCACGACGGCCTGGGCGTCGGCGGCAACGTTCCGCGGCAGCGACAAGCGCGGCGGGGCGAACGGGGCGCGCATTCGCCTCGCGCCGCAGAAGGATTGGGAAGTCAACCAGCCGGCCGAACTGGCGAAGGTCCTGCAGACGCTGGAAGCGATCCAGAAGGATTTCAACGGCGCGCAGTCCGGCGGCAAGAAGGTCTCGCTGGCTGACCTGATCGTTCTGGGCGGCTGCGCAGCCGTCGAGGCAGCTGCGAAGAAGGCCGGCCACGACGTGAAGGTTCCCTTCTCGCCGGGGCGCACGGACGCGTCGCAGGAGCAGACCGATGTGCACTCGTTCGCCGTACTGGAGCCGACCGCAGACGGGTTCCGCAACTACCTCCGGAAGGGACACGAGGGATCGGCGGCGGAGCTGCTGGTGGATCGGGCGAACCTGCTGACGCTGACCGCTCCCGAGATGACGGTTCTGGTCGGTGGCATGCGCGCCCTGAATGCAAACTTCGGGCAGTCCGAGCACGGCGTTTTCACCAAGCGGCCCGAGACGTTGACCAATGATTTCTTCGTGAACCTCCTCGACATGAACACGAAGTGGCAGAAGTCCGCCACATCTGAAGGCGTGTTGGAGGGGCGCGATCGGGCGACGGGCGAACTCAAGTGGACGGGCACCGTCGTTGATCTCGTCTTCGGTTCGAACTCCCAGCTCCGAGCCCTCGCGGAAGTCTATGCGTGCAGCGACTCGCAGCAGGCGTTCGTGCAGTGACTTCGTGGCGGCGTGGAACAAGGTGATGAACCTTGATCGCTTCGACCTTGCCGATGCCTTGAAAATCCCGATCGGCGAAGTCCCGACAGATCAGGAAGAAGCCGTGGCTACGCGCTAGACCAGTTTAGCGAAAGGTGTAGTCGGCAAAGCAGCCGGACGTTGTTCAGCCCGGCGGTGAACGTGCAACACACTAATTCCTAAACTGCTCTAGCTGGACGGTTGAACCTCCGAGGGGCTGGGCAGGAAGCGCTGTTCTCGTCGAGAGCAATCGCTTCCGGCCGAGCCCTTCATCTTTCCTAGTAACCTGCGCCTTTGACTCAACCGAAGTCCTCAACCACACATCTCGGGGTCTCCGACGAGCGCTTTGGCGTTTGTCAGGGATGCCAATCCTCCGGCGTTTTCGGCTTCCAACTTGTTCGCTTGCGGTGCTATACCATTGACACCGGGAAAAACGCCTGTCTTCTACAGGCCGCAAAGGGAGGGGTTATGGCTGCCGGAAGCGAAGTGCGCCAGGGCCGCACCGAACCAGCACAGAAAAGCAAGCTCGATCCCAAAATATGGAAACTGGGCGTGTGCGTGGCCGTACTGCTCGTCCTCGTCTTGCTTCCCGCGCCCGCCGGGTTGAGTGTTGGCGCGTGGCGGCTGTTCGCGGTTTATCTGGCGGCTATCGTCGGGCTGATCCTGCGGCCCTTCGATGAAGCAGTGATCTTGATTGCCGTGATCGCGATCTCCGGCCTGGCCTTCGGCAATCTGGGTGCCCTGCTGAGCGGCTACGCCAGTACGACCGCCTGGCTGGTCTTTTCGGCGTTCATGATCAGCGCGGCTTTCATCTCCACCGGACTGGGCCGGCGAGTCGCTTATTTTCTCATCGCCAAGCTCGGAAGGACCACGCTGGGATTGGGCTATGTCGCCGTCTTGACCGACCTGGTCATCAGTCCGGCGACGCCATCGAATACCGCCAGAACCGGCGGCATGGTTTATCCCGTCTTCCAGAGCGTGTCCGTAGCCCTGGATTCTTACCCTGGACCAACCGCTCGCCGCATCGGCGCTTATCTGACCCTGGTCCTCTATTACACCAGCTTCACCACCGGCTACACCTTCCTCACCGCCATGGCTCCGAATGCGCTCGTCCTCTCCTTTGGCGAGAGCATCCTGAAGATTCACGTCGATTGGCTGCTATGGGCCAAAGCGGCGCTGGTGCCCGGCCTGGCGTGCCTGCTGGCGATTCCGTGGGTGGTTTACAAGCTGTACCCGCCGGAACTCACCAGGATTGACAACCGCGCCATTGCCGAGAAGGGGCTCGCGGCATTGGGGCCCATGTCGGCAAAGGAAAAGATCCTCGCCGTGCTGTTTGTGCTGGCGGTGACCGGATGGGCTTTGGGATCGTTTCTCAAGATCGACGCCACCGCGGTTGCCATCGGCTTCGTCGCCGGATGTCTGCTCACCGGCGTGGTCACCTGGGAAACCATTCTGCAATCCAAAGCGGCCTGGAGCACATTCATCTGGTACGGCGGAATCATCGGCGTGGCCGAGGCGCTGTCGCGAGTGAAGTTCTTCGACTGGCTGGCCAAAGCAATCGCCGCCAACCTCAACGTCACCCGATTCCATCCGCTGCTCATCATCGCCGCCCTGGTTTTTCTGAGCGTGGCGTCAGGTACGTATTCGCCTCGATGGCGGCGTTCGTGGCAACCATGATCCCCGTCGTCTTCACCATCGCGGTGGTTACGCGGGTTCCTGCTCTGCCGCTGTTCTTCCTGGTTGCCTTCGGCGCGGGATACGGCGGCATGCTCACGCACTACGGTGGAGCCTTGTCGCCCGTCTTGTTCGGAACCGGATATGTCGACCAGCGCACCTGGTGGAAGATGGGCGCTGCCGTCGCCGCCGTGAGCTTCCTGATCAACTTCGCCATCGGCTTGCCCTATTGGAAGTTGATCGGGATCTGGTAGCCCGCGCAAGACTTGAAGCTCAATGGTGCCCCAGGTTCGCCCGCCTTTGGCTAACCTGGGGTAGTTTGGTGGCGCACCTAAAGCGCCTTCTAACTCACTTCTTCCGCCGCACAATCGGCGCCGGAGTCCCCTGAATCAAAACATTGACGCACGCCGGCTTGCCGCTGGCGAACGCCCGGTCGAGCGCGCCGGGCAAATCCTCGCCTTTTACCACGAACTCGCCATGACCGCCCAGGGCGCTGGCGACCAAGTCGTAGCGGGTCGCCTGCCCCAGCGTGCAGCCCAGTGCCCGCGGCTCGCCGAAATCGCGCACCTGGATCTGGTACTCGGCGTTCCACTTGGCATCGTTGCCGACGACCGCCACGAACGGCAGATTATTGCGCACGGCGGTGTCGAACTCAGCCATGTGGAAACCAAACGTGCCATCGCCCAGCACAGTCAGAACCGGGCTGCCCGGGCATGCTTTCTTGGCTCCTATGGCGAACGGGATCGCCGAGCCGATGGCCCCGGCAAAGCCGTTGATGACCCTCTGCGGAGCCTTCAATACCGCTTGGGCCCACTGCCCGACTTCGCCGCCATCGCAGACGAAGATGGCATCGGCATGGCGGTCCAGAAATGGTTGCAGGCCAAGGCACATCGCCGTCGAGTGCATCCCGCCATTTCGTGAATACGACGCCGCATCGGATGACCAAGGACGGTAATCGATTGCCGCCTGCACCTCCGCCGCCCACTGCTCGTGACGGCCCGCGCCTCCATCTGCCGCCGCCTGCATCAAAGCGTTCGCCGCGCTGCGGGCGTCGGCAATCGCCGACAGGCTCAAGCGCTCCTTTTGCGTTCGTGCCGCGCGTGCCAGCAGCTCGACATCCGGCTCGATCACGATCCAGCGGCATTGCGCCGCCATGGCCGGCGCTTTGCCGAAGCGCAAAGTGAAATCCAACGCTTTGCCGAGCAAGACGATCAAGTCGCATTCGGCAAGTATCTCGGCGATGGCTCCCAGACCCGGATCGTTGACGCCGCGCGGACTCTCCATCACCACCACCGGCACACCTAAAGCCTGCCGCAGCCCGTCGACCAGCTTTCGTCCCGGGGGCGTGGCCAGCAAGGGAGGCGCAATAACCAGCGGCCGCTGCGCGTTCGCCATCTCCCGCACAATCGCCCGCGCCGCCGGCAACGCCAGCGCCTGCGGCTCCGCCGCGAACTCCGCCGGCCTCGGGGCGGCTTCCGCTGAAGTCGGTCTCCAGCACGTCTGACGGCAAGCTCAGATGAACCGGGCCGGGACGCCCCGATTGCGCAATGCGAAAGGCGCGGGCAAGGTCTTTCGGCAACGTGGCCGTGGACTGAGCCGTCCACGACGCCTTGGTCACCGGCGCAGCCATCTCCGCCTGTCTCATTTCCTGGAATGCACCCAGCCCAAGCTCGCGCAACGGCGCGTGACCGGAGAGCAGAACCACCGGCATTTCCCCGCACTTGGCGGTATACAAAGCGCTGATCGCATTGGCATGCCCCGGTCCACCGGTCACCAGCGCGACGCCGACTTTGCCGCTCATGCGCGCCCAGGCGTCGGCCATGTGAACCGCCGCGCCCTCCTGGCGAACGTGAATGAGTTCGATTTCGTTTTCGTTATCTACGGCGGCATCGAAAACCGACATGACGTGATTTCCGGACAGGGTGAAGATCGTCCGGATACCCGCAACTTTCAGGGCTTCGAGCAGCGCATCTGCTCCCCGCATGGCTGTGCTCTTCATGATGATCTGTCTCTCGCTTCTGCATGCATTCGTAAAACTACAGAACTTGAATTGATATGATTAAGTGTCGCGTCCCAGGAGTTCGCGTAATAATCCTTGGAAGTGTCATTCTGAACGAGCGGCGCGAGTGAAGAATCTATGTATTTGATTTGCAATGCATAGATCCTTCGCTTCGCTCAGGATGACATCCTGAAATTTATGCAGCGAACTTACGGGACAGCACTCTAAGTCGAATTGTATGGTAGGGAGTTAGGTTGCGGCGGTCAATAGCTACCGATCGCGTCCCCGTGAAACAAACTTTTGATGTCATCATTCTAGGTGCGGGCGCCGCCGGACTGATGTGTGCCATCGAGGCCGGCAAGCGAGGCCGCCGCGTATGCCTGCACGACCATGCTCCCCGCATCGGCAAAAAGATCCTCATCTCCGGTGGCGGACGCTGCAATTTCACCAACATCTATTGCGGACCGGAAAACTTTATCTCCGCCAACCCACATTTCGCCAAATCGGCGCTCGCCCGCTACACGCCCGCCGATTTCATTGCCTTAGTCGGCAAGCACTCCATTGCCTATCACGAGAAGACCCTGGGCCAGCTTTTCTGCGATGGCTCCGCCCAGCAGATTCTCGCCATGCTCGAGGAAGAGTGCCGCCGGGCTGGCGTCCGCATCGTCACTGGAACGGAAATCCGCGAGGTTTCGCGGCCAGAGCATTTCGTCGTCCGCACCGATCGAGATGAGTTCCATGCTCCCGCGCTCGTAGTGGCCACCGGCGGGCTCTCGATTCCCAAGCTGGGCGCCACCGCATTCGGCTATGAACTGGCGCGCCAATTCGGGCTGCGTGTCCAGCCATGCCGTCCCGCGCTGGTTCCGCTGCTGTTTGACGATCCGGATCGGCAACGCTGGTGCGATCTTGCCGGAGTCTCCCTCGGCGTCGCCGCTTCCATCGGACGCCGGCGCTTCGCGGAAAAGATGCTCATCACGCATCGCGGCCTCAGCGGCCCGGCTATCCTTCAACTCTCCTCTTACTGGCGCCAGCCGGAGGCAGTCGTTCTCGATCTGGCACCGGCACAGGGCGTCATTACGCCGATGCTGGCGCAAAGCGCTGGCCGCGACACGGCTGCGGCGCGAACAGCGCTCCGCAAGGCTTTGCCTGCCCGCTTTGCCGACCGCTGGCTGGAGGCAAACTCGCCGGACAATTGGAGCAACCACTCCCTTGCCGAGCTGGAGCGACGCCTCCATCACTGGGAGATTATTCCCGCGGACACCGAAGGCTATGAGAAAGCCGAGGTCACCGCCGGCGGGGTGGATACCGGCGAGCTATCCGCCAAAACCATGGAAAGTCACAAAGTGCCGGGTCTGTACTTCATCGGCGAGGTGGTGGATGTAACTGGACAGCTCGGCGGCTTCAACTTCCAGTGGGCCTGGGCGTCGGGATTCTGCGCCGGCCAGGCAGTTTAGCAGCACTCATGATTGCATTCACTTGCGATTTGAAGCATGCCGTCCGCACCATAGCGGCGTCGTCTGCTTCGGACATACAATGCACTGCGATCTTCGACGCCTTGGAAATGGTTATTTGAAGGGGCGCGGCTTCAGCCGCGCCGTTAAGAAACAACAAAAATACGGGCTTTAGCCCCTGAGGAAATTCGCCTCTTCCTCTGACTTCGGTTGGTGAAACAAGCTTCTAAACAACGCTAGACCCAGCCGCGCTCTTGACACTAAAATAGCGTTGGTTACTCAACCCTTAGATTTGCATGCAATCGCTGGAAACAGGCAAGAACAAAAATTCCGGCAGTCTGCACGAAGAAGTTCTCTCGAAGATCCGGCAGATGATCCTCCAGGGAGAGCTTGAGCCCGGCTCGCGCATCGTCGAGCGCTCCCTGTGCGAACGCTTCAAGGTTTCGCGCACCCCGTTGCGCGAGGCCTTCAAGGTGCTCCGCTCCGAAGGCTTGGTCGAAATCCTCCCCAACCGGGGAGCGCGCGTCCCCACCTTCCGCAAAAAAGAGATTTGCGATGCCATGGAGATCATGGCCGCGCTCGAAGGCCTGGCCGGGGAACTGGCGGCCGAGCGTGCTGCCGACGATGTCATCGCCGACATCCGGGCGCTGCACTACCAGATGTTCGCGCACTACCTGCGCGCCCAGGTGCCCGAGTACTTCCGGGTCAATCAATCCATTCACCGGCGCATTGTCGAGGCTGCCGGCAACCAGTTGCTGACCGCCAACCACGATGCTCTGGCGCTGCGCGTCATGCGCGCCCGTTTTCTCATGAACCTTTGGGATCACACCCGTTGGGCCGACGCCATCAAGTCGCATGAGGCGATTCTCGACGCCTTGGTGCGGCGCTCGGGCGCGGAGCTTGGCCAGTTGCTGCGCCAGCATCTGCACGCGCAGACGCAACGCGTGGTCGATCATTTCAACGCCCTGGAAAAGGAAAGCAAGCGGGAAACAGCTTCCGCGAAGACGCTCACCCCGGACGTAGATTCGCCACCGGAGCAGACGGAAAAAAGTCGGTAGGAAGCGACGAGCCCTAGTCACCAGAGCGGTACCAGAGATACTGTATCCTTCGCTGCGGGTGTCATCGTGAGGAGGTTCGCCGCTTTTCCACCCCAGCAACGGCAGAAACAGCCGTTGCCGGAGACCCCGGTTTGTGAACCGACGTGACGATCTATGCATTTGACCGAGTGCCACCCGAAGGCCGCAAAAAGTAAATACATAGACCCTCACGTCGCGTCCTAACGGACGCTCCTCAGGGTGACACGCTGGAATAATCTTTCTTGTGTACACCACTGAAACTGCCTGGTGCCCCATATCTGCCGCAGTTAGCAGATGTGGGTCTTGTAGATTTGTGGGCAGCGACAGCTATATTAAGTACGCGTGCGCCTAATCCGGAATCAGCCGAGACAGAAGCGCGATTTTTGCTGTGTCTTCCACCAGGTCGGCCAAGTTGTATGCCATCGTCAAGTCGGCTCCCATACTGAACATGCCATGGCGCTCCATGAGGATCACTTTCGCCTCGGGATAACGCAGCAGTCCCTCCTCGACGATGCGGTGCAACTCCGCCGACCCGGACGGCGCATGGCCAACCACCGGAACGCGCTTCAGAATGAGCATCGCGCCGTCGGTGACCAGCGGAATCTCTTTGCCCCGTACGGCAAAGGCCGTGGCAAAGGGCGGATGAAGGTGTACCACCGCCCCAACCTGCGGACGCAGCCGGTAGGCGCAGACATGAAATCCAGTTTCCTTCGAGGGACGGCAGCCCCCGTGCGCCTCCAGAACCTCTCCCTGCAGGCTGACCCGCACCATCGTCGCCGGCATTATTTCGCCCAACGAGACGCCGGTCGCTGAAATCAACGCCTCTTCCCTGCCGGGAATGCGGACGCTGATGTTGCCTCCGGCTCCGCCGACCAGACCTCGGTCGTAGGCCCTTTGACAGATTGCTTGCAATTCTTCAGCACAACGCGCGACCACCGCGTCTGTCTGCCCCGTGACCTTCCCTTCGCTGATGCCTGCCATATTCGATCCTTGATTGTAGTTCGTAAAAATTGCCTAGCGGGCTGCTGAAAAACTCGTACCAGTGTCATCCTGAGGTCGCGTCGGTTTTGCGGGGTCCCCGACAGGCGCCGTAGTTGCGCATGTTGGGGCGGGCGACCGAAGGATCTGCTTTACTCTTAACGCGCGCAAACAGCAGATCCTTCGCTCCTCCACCGCAATCACCCCAGCGAGCAGGGCTCGCCGGGGACCCCGGCTGCGCTCAGGATGACACCCTCGGAGAAGAGTTTTTCAGCAGCCTTTTATTACCCTCTCCAGAAGCGGCCCGGCCAATCCCTCTTTTCGGCGGGCACCTTGAACGGGAACTTCTTGACCTCTTCCAGGAACGCCGGCCAAATGATCGCTGATGCGCTCGAAAACTGCAACGCCCTGCTCCACGCTGGAGCGCAGCGGGTTGCCGATGGTCGCCGTATCCGAGTACTCGTGATGCAGCATCGGAATGAAAATGTTCTCCGAGCCCTGGAAGATCACGGTATTGGTTCCGTCGCGCTTGGTGAACTTCGGCCCCATCCACTTGGGAGCGTGCGCCCGGTCGGGCTTGCCGCGTTCCATGAGGATGGAACCTTCATAGGTCCCCTTTTCCTTCATGTACGCCATGCAGGTAGAGGTCTCCAACTCGCCCGCATGCCAGCCCGGAGTCTCCTCGGCTGGACCGGTCATGAGGTCGGCCACGACCGCGCAGTCCCTCTCGGTTGGAGTCTTATAAAAGGCGCAGAAGCAGCCGGTCTCAGCCCGCAGCGTACGCAGCACCTCTCCCTGCGGCTGCATGTTCGTGCCGTGGTGCGAAACGAAGACCAGCTTGTTGAAGCCGGAAAAAATCAGGCTGCGGCCGATGGCATACAGAACGGTCCGGTAGATCTCAAACGGCAAGCGAGATGGTCCCGGTGCCCCAACCCGCTTCCCCCATATGGTGCGGGGAAACGCCAAAAGGCATCAGCGGGGTGTAGGGAACTTTGGCTTTCACAGCCGCCCGTTCCACGCTGCCCATGGTGGTATAGGAATCGACTCCCAGGGGCACGTGATGGCCGTGCTTCTCCATGCTGCCGATCGGGATCATCACCACGTCGTTTCCAGCCTTGATCCATGCGGCCACATCGGTCCACGGCACCTCGAGAAGATCATATTTCGGTAGCGTTGCCATGCTTGCTTTCTCCTTTGGAACTTATTCAGTGTTTGTTGCGGTGACACGAAGCCCCCGGCAAACGCCCTTTGGCGTTTGTTGCGGGTGACAGTTAGCCCGCCGTTAATAGCCGTCAGGAGCCGTGCACCTTGACCACGACCTTGATAGCGTCTTCGATTCTCTCGCGACAATACTTCAACGCGGTCGGCACCTCCGCCAGCGGGAAGGTGTGCGTGTGCAGCAGCTTGGCGTCGAAGCGTTTCTGCTTCATCAGCGCCGCCGCCCTGTGGGTCGCGCTCCTGCCTTCGCCGCGAATGCCGTACAAGAAGATATTGTTGCGCGTCAGTTTGGCCAGGTCCACCAGCACAGGCTCCGACGGGTACGAGGCCAGGCATATCTTGCCTCCGCGGTTTACCATGTCCAGCGCCTCGTTGAGAGCTCCGGGATTGCCCGAGCACTCCATTACATAGTGAACCCCTTTGCCGCCGGTGATCCGCCGCACCGCCTGCACCGGGTCCTCGTTCCTGACGTTGATCACATAGTCGGCGCCCAGCTTCAGGCCAAGATTCAACCGGGCATCGCGAGTGCCCGTCAGGATCACCGGGTCCGCGCCCAGCGCCTTGCCCACCGCTACACCCATGAGTCCGATCGGCCCGGGACCGGTGACCACCAGGCTTTCTCCGGCAATCAATCCGCCGAGCGCGTCCAGCCCGTACATGGCTGTCCCGGCCGTCACAATCAGCGTAGCCTCTTCGTCGCTCATCCAGTCGGGCACATGCACCAGCGTATTGACGTGGTTGATCGCATATTCCGCAAAACCTCCGTCGGTGGTGAAGCCGTTGGCGCGATGTCCCTTGTCGTGTTCACCGTAATTCTTGCCGTAGTTGGTGCAGGCGGTGTACATGCCCGAACGGCATCTTTCGCAGCGCCCGCATCCGGCGTGGATTTCGACCGCCACACGGTCGCCAACGCTATACTCATCGACACCGGCTCCGAGTTTGACCACCGTGCCCATGTATTCGTGGCCGGGGGTGAACTGCTTGTTGAACGGCAGGCCGCCCTCGATCATCGCCGGCACTCCCCGGGCAATAATCTCGACATCGGTGCCGCAAAAGGCGCAGGCATCGACGCGCACCAAAACTTCGGCCGGCCCCGGCTCCGGAACCGCTTTTTCTGCGAACCTGAGCTGCCCCGGACCGTCTATGACCCACGCTTTCATGGTCGCCGGAACGGCATAATCGCTGTCTTCAACCGTTTTCGTCGTCGCCTTATTCATCGTCCCTCTCCACCAACCTAAGTTCGAGAAACTGCACCGCGGGTGCCCCATGTTCGCCTGCTTTTGGCTAACGTGGGGTAGTTCCACCAGTAACAGCCCTAGCTCCAGAGCTGATCGTTTTGTCATCGCCCGCGCTACCCTCTTGCTTCGCCATAAACTGCATCAGCAATTGACAGCAGTGCTGGGCAAATGCCGGGTCGTTGATATGCAGCGGAAGCTTGTGGAACGCTATGTTCTTGCGCAAAGTGCGCGTCAGCGATTGCACAAAAGCCGCATCGGCCTTAGCATCGTGCAACGGTCCCCCGGGAGCGCCGTAGACCGACCAGCCTTTCAGCGGCAAGACCATGGCAACCGGACCCTTGGCCCGATTCAGCCGTTCGGCGAGTACCCCGCCCACTTTGGCCATCTCTTCGCGGCTGGTCCTGACGTTGGCGTTCGAGCGGTTGTGCAAATACGTGCGTCTTCGCCGCAAGCGCGCCGGAATCGACTCCCGCGGTCCGAAGCAAAGATACTCGACGCTGCCCGGAGCCACCACCTGAGGAATACCCATCTCTCCGGCGGCAATCAGACGTTTGCCTTCCACCGGCTGGTAGACGCCGGCTTTCAATACCTCTTCCGTCAGCTCATGCGGCGTAAGCTCCAGCACCGCCGCCACGCGGCCGGCGCGAATCAATCGTTCCATGGCGGAGCCGCAGGCCCCGGAAGCATGGAAGACGGCAATCTGCAATCCCGCGCCACGCAGAATTTCCACCGCTCTCGCAACCGCCGGGTGCGTGTTTCCCAAAGCCGTGATTGCCACCAAGGGTTTGTCCGATGAATCTGAAACCGGCGGCATGGCAGCCATGCCGGCAATCGCCGCCGCCGCGTTTCGCAGCACCGGTTCGAGCACCGGGTTCGGCCCGCCTAACAGATCGGCCACCGAAAACAGCACGGCGATATCACTGGTCCCGATGTAGGGACGCATGTTCCCCGAGGCAACCGTCGACACCATGAACTTGGGAACACCCAGCGGCAGTTCGCGCATGGCGGCGCAGACGACAGCCGTACCCTGGTTTCCGCCCAGTCCAAGCACACCCGACAGTTCGGCCTGGGCCCAGAGCCTGTGCAACACCTCGCCGGCTCCGCGTCCCATCGTAGCCATCACTTCATCGCGCTGCCGTCCGCTCAGCTTGCGCAGATCGGTGCCTGCGGCCTCGGCCACCTCGAAACGCGAAATCTCCGGCGCAACTCCGACAGGCTCCGCCATACCTACATCGATCACCACCACCGACCGCCCCAACTCCTTGAGGCACGACTTGAGATACGCGACCTCGCGCCCTTTTGTGTCCAGTGTGCTTATCAGTGCGATCGGCATCGATGTTCAAAACTCTTTTCAGCGGCAACCGGCTGATCGTGCATGAGCAGCTAGAAGCGGTTTCCATGCAGGTAGACCCGCAGCCGGGCTAATAGGATATACCTTTTGCGAAGCTGGTCTGCCTCTGCAAGGCAACCATGCAGCCCGCCGGACAGGCCCACTCTTTCTTATGATAAAAACTGACTTACGATTGCATACAATCGGTTCGAGCAAAACAATACGGTACGGCGATTCTGCACGTCAAGGCAAAATCCGCCAAGCCTCCGAGCAAACCTGTCGGTTGACCGTGCAATCTTCGTAAATTTATGATTTTAATTAAATTAAATTCAGTCCAGAGCGGGCAACAATTGCCGCATGGTCTGCGGATTCCACCCTTGCTTGATTTCACGCCACGCGGCGTTTTATCGTTCGCCGCAATCTAAATTGCATTCATTTTGATTAAAGCGGGCTTCTACAGCATTGGCAGGGCGCGAGGCTTAGGCCCGCGCGGGAACGCCTCGTCGAGCCGTGCGATCTCGGCGTCGGTCAAGTGAAGCTTTCCGGCCCCCGCGTTTTCCGCCGCATGCTCGGCGGTTGAAGCCTTAGGAATGGTAAACACCGACGAGCGCCGCAGCAGGAATCGCAGTGCAACCTGCCGTGGAGTCGCGTCGTGGGCGTCGGCAATTGCTTGCAGCACGCGGCCTCCGGCGCTGCCGGGCCCGGGAAAATCCCCGTGACCGAATGGGCTGTAGGCGACCACCGCAACGCCGTGTCTTTCGCACCAGGGAAGCACGCCATGCTCGATGGCCCGTTCTTTCAGATGGTAAAGCACTTGGTTGCAAACCAGGCGTCCTTCGCCGGCAATGTTGTACACCTCTTCCAACTCGGAGACGTCGAAGTTGCTCACCCCCCAGGACATGATTTTGCCCTGGCTTTGCAGCTGTTCGAAAGCGGCGATGGTCTCCTCCAGCGGATGGCTGCCTGACCAGTGCAGCAGGTAACAATCAAGCCGGTCGGTCTTCAGATGCGCCAGCGAACGCTCACAGGCTGCAATGGTTCCCCGGCGGCTGGCGTTGCTGGGAAGGACCTTCGAGACCAGAAAAACCTCGTTACGCCGGCCTGCGATAGCCTCGCCGACGATCTCCTCGGCGGCGCCCGAGCCGTACATCTCGGCCGTGTCGATGTGCGTGGCCCCCAGGTCGAGGCCCAGTTGCAAAGCGGCGATCACCGTCTTGCGAGCGCCGTCTTCGATGTACCAGGTACCCTGACCGATGACCGCCACTTCGCTCTTGCTGGGACCGAAATGACGTCGTTCCATTCCTTCACCTCCGCCTGGCTAGCCACACCCCAGGGCTATGGTCCTATTCTCTCACCTCGCGCGGTTGCATGGTCTCCCGGGCTCAACGCAAAGAGACTCTTCGTTTCACTTCACCTGAAACAGCGTGAATGTCCAGCCTAGCCCGGTGTTGGTCGTGGTAGTTTTGCCTACGGAGCATGAGTTGCGCTTGGTTTTTTTGCCGCCCTGGGAGTCTTTCCGTCCGCGCCGGGACGGATCAATACCGGCATCCCGCAGACAGCTTCCAGCAGATGCCGAGCGGCCGCGATGTGCTCGGCGGAACGGGTGAGTTCGCGATAACCGTCGGCCCGTATCAGCACGAACCCGTCGGCTCGCTCGACGCGGATTCGCGCAATCGATTGATCGTGAGCTTCGTCGAGGCGGTCGGCCAGCCTAAGGATTCCGGCCAGCGCATTGACGGCCTTACGCGCGGCAGCCGGCAGGCTGCTATAGCTCGCCTGCGTCCCCGGCAAAGCCCCGCGATGGTAGCGGCTGATCAGCCCCGCCATAGATAAGTGCTCCGCCGTCCAGCCCGGCGGCGGTTCAAGCTTTTCGCATAATTCGGTGCGCTCGCTTGTGATGCGCGCGCGTGCCCGTGCCAACGCCAACGTCATGAGCCCGCGATGCAACCGTCAACAGATCCCGCGCGGTCACTCCCTCATATTCGTTCACCTTCAGCACGCCCGCCCGGCGAAGGCCATCGTAAAGCTCCAGGCTCAGGCGCAAAACGTGCCTGGCATGCCGCTGATCTTCATCCTGAAAGGCCGCCCAGATTTCGAACCTCTTCAGCACCGCCCGGCGCAACTCGTCGCCCTTCAGCAATCCATCTCGCCATTGCCGCCAAAGCGAAGCTGGGCCGAGCATTTTGTCGCGGTATGCCTGCACCCGTTTTTCGCGCTCCGCCGAAACGACCCGGTTCCAACGCGATCGCTCTTCTTCGCCGCCGAAGGCATGGATCGCGCACGCGGTGGCCCAAAGCACATCGAGATCGTGCACGTCACCTAGTTCATCCTGGATGGCTTTCATATCCCCGCCCCACTTCTCGTGATGACGCGGCAGAAAATTCTCGATGACATAGCGGAATCGCTTGACTCCGATGCGAAGCTGATGCAGCGCGACCTTGCTGCGATTGCGCAGCGCGGTCGAGTGCAGATGCCGCGCCTCCTGCCATTTTTCCAGTGCCAGCACCTGGAACACATCTTCGTGGCCCTCGATGCGGCGGGCGCGAGCCTCCAGCGTCTGCGCCCAATGAAGCCATTGCCGCGCGTCGAAGCCGGTCAGCACCTCCGCCGCCGTGCTCTTAAGCTGCTGCTCACGCGCCAGGCAGTGGGCCATCAGTTTGCCGCCGGCAGCGTCTTCTTTGCCGCTCAGTTTGGTAATCCATTCCATCAATACCTGACAGTCGCGCAGCTCTCCCAGCGCGGAGAACACGGCTTTGCCGGCTTTGCGCATCTTGTTCCAGGCCGGGTCGGGATCTACCGCGCGAAAGCTTTCCGCCATCGAGCGGCAACGCCGCAGCGCCACCCGCAGATCGTGAACCGGATCGGCGGCGAAATCGGCGCGCGTCTTCTCGGCTTCGGCGACGACTCGTTCCATCCAGTAGCCGATCCCGCGTTCGCGCTGCTCTTTCGCTTTGGCGGCGTCATCCATAGACGAGGATTGTAGGCCAGCATCCGCACGGCTGCAATTGGATGGCAGGGATGGGTAGTGGGCTGGTGGCCCACATTTGCGGAGCCGCAGGCGTAGCTAATGTGGGGTCGGGTTGTCGGTTGAAATTATTGGTGCCGCTTGAGCGTATTATCCGGCTCTAGTGTCCTGAATCCGAAGTTCGCCACGTAACGATGATTCAAACAGCAGATCCTTCGCTGCGCTCAGAGTTTGTGACTTTATTGATTTTCAGGCATTTTTTCGCCCGTAACGTCTTTGCTTGCAACATCGGATTTTTGCGAATTCAATAAAGTCACAAACTCTCAGGATGACACCCTCGGAGAACAGTTTTGCAGCAGACCCTCAGTGCAGCCTTTTTGCGATTCGCTCGACCGCGCAATCGACCACGCGCTCCAGTTCGGCTCCGTACTTTGCCGCTCTGGACTCGCGCAACCGGCGCTTGGCCCGGCTCGCCGAAAACCAGGTCGGGTCGCGATCGATCTCCAGCGGAGCCACCAATTGCAACACCCGGCAAAGATAGGCCTCGATGGCCATTTCCTGTGCGCGGGCGCGCCGAAATGGATTGCGCTTCTGATGCAGGTATCGCGCGAACGACGATGGCTCGATCCGACCGCATACGCCGGCCTCTTCGAAAGCCTCGCGGGCAGCGGCGGCTGCGGCGCTGGCATCGCCGTCGACTCCGCCTTTGGGAAAGGTCCAGCGGCCGCTGGCAGTCCGCACCAGCAGAAATTCGATCTCGCTTTCACGATTCACGCGGTAGCAGACGGCCGCGACCTTTGCGGGGGTTGCGGGGGAATTCCATTCGTAAGAAATCAGGTTCGTAGCCAAGGGCCTATATCCTATGTCTCGAGGCGGCGTGCGCCAGGAGCCTCCGGGGTTCCGTTCCAACCGGCAGAGGAGCTTCCCAGGTTCGGGACTTGATCGCTCCTCAATAATGCTTACTGTAACCTTCGTATGTTAGAACGACATGAAAATAAGGTTAACGCAATGTTAAACCCCTTGCGGAATCGAAAACCCCAATAACCATCGTGGTTCCACCCACTTTTCATCCCCCGGTATTCTCCGTGTTTTCATCTCTCGTTTATCAAGTCTTTAACAATGCGGAGCATCGTAATAAGCATGTCGGATGCGACTCTTGACACGCTGATTATTTCCGACCTGCACTTGGGATCTGAACTGAGCCGGGCCCGTGAAGCACTCGAGCTGCTGCAATCATTGCGCTATGCAAGGCTGATTTTGCTGGGAGATATTTTTTCCGACCTCAATTTCCGCCGTCTTACCGGCGAACATTGGAAGTTTCTCTCCTGCATTCGCAAGCTCTCCAATCCAAAACGTAAGGTGGAAGTGGTTTGGGTTGAAGGAAACCACGATCAGGGCCTGGCCAACATCATGTCGCACCTGGTCGGAGTGCCTGTCTACCAGCGTTATGTCTGGCACTACGCGGACAAGCGGCATCTTGCCATCCACGGACACCAGTTCGATCGCTTCGTCAGCCGCAATCTGCTTCTCAGCCGCTTCGGCGAGTTTCTGTTTCACGAAATCCAGAAGCTCGACCGCCGCAACAAAGCGTTTTCGCGCTTTCTCGACCGCATGAACACCCGCTGGTTGCGGCTCTCTTCCAAGGTCGCCGCCGGAGCCATCGCCTACGCGCGCCAAGGCCGCGTAGACCGTGTCTTCTGCGGACACACCCACGTCGCCTTGCACACCGAGCAGCAAGGGGTCGCTTACTACAACGCAGGGTCCTGGGTCGACGAGCAGCCTACGTACATCACCATCGACGAGGAAGGAGTCTCCATCCATGCTTACACAGCCCGAACTGACCATCGTGATCCCCGCGAAAAACGAGGCCCGCACCCTCCCACGGCTGCTGATCTCTTTGAGCAGGCAGGACTACCCGCTTTTGCCGCATACGAGAGTCTACGTTGCTGATGCGGGCTCGACCGACGACACCGTGGGGCTGGCCGCCATGTTCGCCGATCGCTTGAGAATTTCGGTGATCGCCGGTGGACTTCCGGCCGTTGGACGCAACCGCGGCGCGCGCCTCGCCACCACGCCGTATGTGCTGTTCATCGACGCCGATATCGAATTCAACGACGACACCTTGCTGCGCCGTGCGATGGACGCCATGAAGCGGCGGAAGCTGCACTGCCTGACGACCAACATTCGCTGCACCGAGGGAGCGGTTCCCGACCATCTGCTGTTTGCCGGCAGCAACCTGGCGCAACGGCTCGCGTCATGGGCGAAACCGTTCGCCACCGGCATGTTCATGTTGTTTGACCGGACCAGGTTCAACGAGCTTGGCGGCTTCGACGAGCGCGCGCTCTACGCCGAAGATTACCTGCTGAGCAAGCAGGTGAGTCCGCGCCGCTTCGGCATCCTCAGAGGCCACGTACTGACTTCCAATCGGCGCTTCCAGAAGATGGGGCGTCTGAAAATAGCGCGCATGTTCCTGAACACCGCGCTACACACGTTCGATCGCACTTATTTCCTTCGCGATCAGAACTATTGGACCGAGGTTGACAGCGGCATACGACCAAATTAGCCGCTGCATGGGGCGGGCGGTTCAGAGAACCTGCTGAGCTGCTCGTAACTCAATCCGTTCCGCGCGATGATGTCGCGATATAAACCGGCGCTCGCTCTCGGTCTTCTGGACTGCGTCACTGGGTCCATCTCATAGAGCCCGAAGCGCAGCGTCCAGCCCTCGCTCCATTCGAAATTGTCCACCAGGCTCCAGTGAAAGTATCCACGCACGTCGACTCCGCGCGTAACCAGATCCTCGATGCGCCGCAAGCTTTGCACGATCACCCACGGGCGGATGCGGTCGGCGCGGTCCGGCACTCCGTTTTCCGTGATATAGAGCGGAACGCCGAGGCGCGCATATTCGGTTGCGGCCGCCACGATCGCGTCCGGATAGGCTTCGCCATAAGGCAATTCGACTCCGTGATCGCCCTGCGGCGCGTCGTCGGGCACGAACAGTCCGCCGCTGCGACGCGAAGCCTCGTTCCAGGGCGCTCGCACGTGCAGACGGTTGTAGACATTCAGCCCAATGAAATCGATCTTCTGCATCACTTCGGGAACCTCCGGCGCGAGCGCTCCGAAGGGAAACTGCAAATTGCCGCAGGTGAACAATTGCAACGTAGAGCGATTGAAAACCGTGTCGTAGGCGTAAGCCATCAACCGGTCTGAGGGCGGAATTGCTTGCCGCCTGGAACTCGACCCAGTTGGTGGCGATGCCGACAGCGGCCTCCGGTTGCACGCGGTGGATGCGCTCATAGGCCAGCGCATGCGCCCGATGCATGGTGGCCATCACCAGCGCATAGTCATACATGCGAAAGCGCAAACCGGGCGGAAATTCGCCGAATACATAACCGAAACTGGCATAGACATTCGGTTCGTTGAAGGTCAGCCAGTCGCGGCAGAACTCGCCCAGTTCGCCGGCCATTCGTTCGGCAAAAAGCGCGAACTTCGCGGCGGCGCTCATGGCGGTGAACCCGCCCGACTCTTCCAACCATTGCGGATGGGTAAAGTGATGCAACGTCACGAACGGCCGCATACCGCGCTGCACCGCCGCGCACAGCATCGCGCGATAACGCGCCATGGCGCTTCGGTTCCACTGGCCTTCAGCCGGTTCCACCCGTCCCCAGTCGACCGAGATGCGGATGGCGTTCAAGCCTAATTCGCGACACAGATCCAGATCCGCTTCCGCCTCTTGCCACCAGTTGCATGCGGCGGCGCAGGCGTGCCCGGAGCGAATTCCGCCACGGCGCTCCCACGCGGCCCACTGATTGTGCAGGTTCCCACCTTCAAACTGGTGTGCCGAGGTCGACACGCCCCAAAGAAAATCGGATGGGAAGCTCAATGCATGCACCACATGGCAACTTTCTCCTGGTACGGCGTCCCCGAAATAGCTCGCATCAAAAAATGGTGGCCCACATTTGCGGAGCCACGGGCGGAGCTAATGTGGGGTTGTTGCCTCAGCTCGCGCCGTGCTGGAATTCCTTCGCTCGCGCCAAATTGCGCCCAGCCAGTCTACTTACTACTGGACTTTCATTACGATAGAGTTAATTGTCAAACACCGTGAAATTCACCGTAATTTCATGCCACTTCAACCTTCGTGCCTGTCCGCAAAACTAAATCTCGAGGAGCGAGAATTACTTATGAGTAATCAGGCCGACCTCACCCGCTCTCTACCTCACCTCCTCGCGAAACACTTTCCGGAGCAGATAAGCGACACAATTACAACTACTTAGATGATTTCTGTCAGGAACGTTGAAGCGGTATTGTTAAAGGAACGTTAAAAACGTCGGCAATTTCCGCCGACCCCAACACAGCCACTTACAGGGTTGCGTGCCTCGCGGTATGATGGACTGCCTGTCTGTGGACGTTGTTTCCAGGCCAGTTTCGCGAAAGGTAACTCCCATGCAGCCCGGCTCCGGGTACACCTGTTCTGAAACTGCTCGAGTTAGTGCCGTGCTTGTGGTTCTGACGCTACGGTCTGAATGGCTCCTCGTATGACAACCAACACTCAGTTGACGCCTGTGACAAACGACGAAGCATCACGATTCAAAGCCAGTCGAGAAGAGGGCTGCGCTGATTGATCTTGACGATCCGTCCTACTACGTCAATCGCGAACTGAGCCTGCTGGCCTTCCAATGGCGAGTTTTGGAAGAGGCGCAGGACGCCTCCAACCCGCTGCTGGAGCGCATCTTTTTCCTTTCCATCGTCGGCTCCAATCTGGACGAGTTCTTCATGGTGCGGGTCTCCGGCCTTATGCGCGAGGTTGACTCGGGGATCTCCGACGAAGGACCGGACGGCATGAGTTCCATCGAGCAGCTGGAAGCGATCCGCAAGGGCGTCGCCTCGCTGCTCGTCGCCGCGCAGCGCTGCTTCCGCAGGAAATTGCTGCCGGCTCTGGAGGCCAGCGGCATTCACCTGCTGGAATACGCTCAGCTCACCCCGCGGCAGCAGGCCAAGGCGGATAGCTATTTCGATGACACGGTTCTTCCGGTGCTGACTCCTCTGGCCTTTGATCCGGGTCATCCCTTCCCTCACATTTCGAATTTGAGTTTGAACCTCGCCGTCCTGATCCGTGACAACCACGGCGAGGAGTGTTTTGCGCGCGTCAAAGTGCCCGATACGCTGCCGCAACTGGTCCCCATCGACCGTGCGCCACGGCGCAAGAACGGCGGCAAGGCGAGCAACGAACAATCGTTTTTATGGCTGGAAGACCTGATCGCGGCGAATCTCGGCAAACTGTTTCCCGGCATGCAAATCGTCGAAGCCAGTCCGTTTCACATTACCCGCAACGCCGATTTGGCGACCAAGGACGAGTTGGACGCCGGAGATTTGCTGGAGGTGATGGAAGAGGGTGTCCGCCAGCGCCGCTTTGGAGCCGTGGTCCGATTACAGGTGAACACCGGCATGTCTTCCAGCATGCTCAAGATACTGGTAACCAACCTGGAAATCGAGCCGGAGTGCATCTACAAGCAGAACGGTCCGCTTTCCTTCGGCCGCCTGAAACACCTGGTCGCGCTGAATCGGCCCGACCTCAAGTGGCATCCCTTTGTTCCCAACGTGCCGGCGGATTTGAAGCCTGAAAACGAGGATGACGACATTTTCTCCGTCATCCGCCAACGTGACATCCTGCTGCACCAGCCATTTGATTCCTTTCAACCGATCGTCGACATGTTGCAGCTTGCGGCTGGCGATCCCGGCGGTGCTGGCCATCAAGATGACCTTGTACCGCGTGGGCAGGAACTCTCCCGCGGTGCAGGCGCTGCTTGAGGCCATGGAAGATCCCAAGCAGGTGGCTGCCGTAGTCGAACTCAAGGCGCGTTTCGATGAGGAGAGCAATATTGGCTGGGCCCGGGCTTTGGAGCAACAGGGCGCTCACGTCGTCTACGGACTTGTCGGCCTCAAGGTCCATTGCAAGGCGATGCTGATTGTCCGCCGCGAGGGCAACAGCATCCGGCGATACGTTCACCTGGCAACCGGTAACTACAATGCCGTTACCGCGCACCTTTACACAGACCTCGGCCTGCTTACTACCGACGAGGATCTGGCTGCCGACGTCACCGACCTTTTCAATTACCTGACCGGCTATTCCGCCAAGACCGATTACCGCAAGTTGCTGGTTGCGCCGACGAACCTGCGGAAGAAATTCGCGCAGTTGATCGAACGCGAAATCGAACACCAGCGCAACCACGGCAACGGCAGGATGATCCTCAAGATGAACTCGCTGGTCGATAAGAAGATGATCCGGCTGTTGTACCAGGCCTCTCAGGCGGGGGTGAAAATCGATCTGCTGGTGCGCGGCATCTGCTGTCTGCGTCCGGGAATACCCGGGGTCAGCGATAATATCCGCGTCATCAGCATTGTTGGACGCTTCCTGGAACACAGCCGCATCTATTATTTCCGCAACAATGGCGAAGAGTGCATCTACCTCGGCAGTTCGGACCTGATGCCGCGGAATCTCAACCGGCGGGTTGAATTGTTGTTCCCGATCGAAGACCGGAAAATGATTCGCCATCTCCACGACAACGTGCTCGGCACCTACCTCGCCGATAACGTCAAGGCGCGCGAGATGAAGCCGGATGGCACCTACGTCCGGCTGCAACCCGGCGCAGGTGAAGAAGCAATCAGCTCCCAGAACGTGTTGCTGAAGAAAAAACCTTTCACCTCTAAAGCCTAGAAGCCGTTTCACAACTCGGTTTTGAAGTGGCGCGGCTTACATGACAGCTCTTCGCTACGGGCTTAATGCCTCGGGTTAGACATCACTCCGGTCTCAAAAGAGTTCATGTTAGCCGCGCCGTTTCCTAGCCGCATATTCTCCGGCTTTAGCCGCTGAGGATTGTCGTTGGTTCCGGTCCGAAATGAGTTATGCAGCGGATTTAGCCTTAATCGGTCACCCCTTTAATAGCCAGTACTTCGCTGGTGCTCCTCGCGCTTCTGGGAGGGGATGGCGGCACGCGCGGGTGGGGCAGGGGTTGATGGTCGGGGCCTTACGGGTCACGTTCCGTGAGGCCCTGGCGATGGGTTGACCGCAGACGTCGGGTCCCTGTTTGGAAAGGTTTCTTAAAGGGTTTTGCACTTGTGAGCAAAACAATACAGACATGGTGTCGTGACTAGACGATCCTCGTAGGGGCAGTGGATGACCGCATTCACGATGACGAGGAGAACTAATGAACAGACTTAAATATTTTGCACTAGCCAGCGTTGCCGCAATTTGCTTTATGGTAGCCACTCCGAAAATAGAGGCTGGGGTCAGCATTAACATTGGAGTCGCCCCTGAATGTCCTTACGGGTACTATGACGCCTCTCCGTATGGCTGCGCTCCCTCCGGCTACTACGGTCCGGAATGGTTTACCGGTGGTGTTTTCGTCGGTGCCGGTCCGTGGTTTCATGGCCGCGATAACTTCCGCGGCCACGTAAATAACAATTATCACCCTGAACACGGCTATAAAGGCGCGACGCCACAACGTGGCGAGAAAGCACGAGCCCGCAACGCATGCCCAGAACATGTCCCATTTCAAAGGGAATGAAGTGCGGGATGGGCGCGGCCATACAGGCGAGAACAAACGCTAAGAACAGGCAAGCGGATGAGCATCTGGCCAAGCCAGGTGCTCTGCGTTTGATCCTCAGCTTATTCGCGACAAAATCAGAAAGATACTACCCAGGTTAGCGCCGAAAGCGCGGCGCGGAACCTGGGCACCCGAGCCAAGCTGCGTAACCGACATTACATTCGATCTGCAAGAGGCTATTCCGGCGCGCGGGGTCCCCGGCACGCGCCGTAGTTGCGCGTGCTGGGGTAGGGAGTGGAGCCACCCTTTGTTCTTCAGCAGCAGAAACGAAAGGTAGCTCATCCACCCCGAACACGCGCAACTGCAGCGCATGTTGGGGACCCCGGCTCGACTTCGCTCGCCATGACAGTCCGAGTTTGTGTCGGGACAACCCCACCAGAATAAGCGCTAGGCCATTTCCATCGTTGGTTTGGCAATCCGTACCCTCAGCGCGTGTGGCCTGCAATACGCGACGACGTGCCGCCCGTCACTGCGAAGCTCCGCATTCGACATAAAGTAATAATTGACTCCCATGGAACCGTCTGGCGCTATCACGCACTCCGCGCGCATTGAATCGCTCGCCGGCAGCAAGATCGCAAACTGCTACCAGTGTGGCAAGTGTACGGCCGGCTGCCCGGTCGCCTCGCGTATGGATCTGGTGCCGAATCAACTGATCCGGCTTCTGCAACTCGGTCGCGACGATCTTGCCTTGACTTCGCCTTCCATCTGGGCCTGCGTATCGTGTCTGACCTGCTCGACGAGGTGTCCCAAGCAGGTTGATTGTGCCGCCCTGCTGGACGCGTTGCGCGAGTTCTCGCTGCGGGAAGGCAAGGTGAGTCCGGAGGCGCAAACCGTGGTGGCCTTTCAGCAGGCATTTCTCGACAACATCAAGCGCAACGGCCGTTTGAACGAGTTGGAACTGATCGCGCGCTTCAAACTTGCTGTCCTGTCGCGCACGCGGCAGCTTGCCTTCCTTTTCAAGGACGCCGGACTGGCTCCGCAACTGATGTCGCGCAAGAAGCTGCATCTGGCATCCGACCGGGCGCGCGATTGCGCGGTCGTAGGCCGCATTTACGCCCGTTGCGCGCCATCCTTCCACCCCAGCGATTGCAAAGAAGGCAATCGCCGGGGATCCCGGACATCTCCCGCCGGGGCTCCCGTGGAGGCTGTCGCCAAATGAACATCGGCTACTATCCCGGATGCGCGCTGCATGGCTCGTCCAATGACTACGATCAGTCGCTGAAAGCCTGCCTGGGCGCGCTTGGCGTCAGCCTTCAGGAAGTGAAGGACTGGATCTGTTGCGGGGCGACGGCGGCGCACTCGCTGAACCACAAGCTGGCTCTGGCGCTTCCCGCCAGGAATCTGGCCCTCGCCGAACGCGACGGATTTAAAGAAGTTTTTGCGCCTTGTCCGCTGTGTTCGATGCAGCTTCTGAAGGTGCGTCAGGCGGTCGCCGACGATAGCGTGCGCCAGGAGCTGTCGCAGATCGTCGAAGCCGAGCTTCGCGGAGACGCCGAGGTCCTCAACCTGATCCAGTTGTTCGAGACCATCGGCGGAGACCGTCTCAAGACAGCCGTCACGCAGCCGCTCGAATCCATAACGGCGGCGTGCTACTACGGCTGCCTGCTGCTTCGCCCGCCGGGCGTCGTCAAGTTCGACGACTTCGAACAACCCAAGTCCATGGAAACGCTGCTGGCGGCGCTCGGCGCCAAGACGGTGGAGTGGAGTTACAAGACCGAGTGTTGCGGCGCGGGCATGACCATGGCGAGCGAAGACACGGTGTTGGAGCTCGCTTGCAAAATTCTTACCAACGCTGTCGAGCACGGCGCGAACTGCGTCGTCGTCGCCTGCCCCATGTGCCACGTCAACCTCGACATGAAGCAGGCGGCAGTGGAACGCAAGTACGGCAAAAAGCTCGACCTGACGGTGTATTACCTGTCCGACGTGGTGGGGCTGGCTTTGGGCTTGTCGGGCGAGCAGTTGGGCATCGACCGGCATTTCGTCACACCCGCCCCTACGAGTGCAAAAACGGCAGTCGCCGGGGGCCCCGGATCGGAACACTAGATCATGTCCAGAATCGGTGTCTTTACGTGCTGGTGCGGCGAGAATATCGCGCGCACGGTAGACGTGGATGAAGTCGCCAAGCAGGTTGGCGAGCTGCCTGGTGTCGTCTGCTCCCTGAACTACAAGTACATGTGCTCGGACCCGGGACAGGGCATCGTGCGAGAAAAGATCGCCTCAGAGCGTTTGGATGGCGTCGTCGTCGCCTCCTGTTCGCCGCACATGCACCTCAAGACCTTCCGCAAAGCCGCGCAAACCGCCGGACTGAATCCATACCTGGTGGAGATGGCCAACGTCCGCGAGCATTGCTCGTGGGTACACCATGACCGCGGGGCGGCCACCAACAAGGCGATCGATATTATCCGCATGTCCGTGCAGAAGGTGCGTAACGACCGGGCGCTGGCTCCCATCAGCGTGCCGGTGACGCGCCGTGCGATGGTCATCGGCGGTGGTGTCGCCGGAATTCAGGCGGCGCTCGATATCGCCGACGCCGGCTACGAAGTGGTGATGGTGGAGCGCGAGCCTGCCATTGGCGGCAAGATGGCCGGCCTTTCCGAGACCTTCCCCACCTTGGACTGCTCGCAGTGCATTCTCACTCCGCGCATGGTCGAGGTCGGCCAGCATCCGCGCATCAAGCTTTACAGCTACTCCGAGGTGGAGGCCGTCGAGGGCTTCATCGGCAACTTCAAAGTTAAGATCCGGCAGAAGCCCCGCTATGTGGACATGAGCAAGTGCACGGGCTGCGGCGACTGCTGGAACAGTTGCCCGATCAAGAAGAATCCCAGCGAATTCGATTACGGCATGGGCAATCGCCCGGCGATCTTCATTCCGTTTCCGCAGGCGGTGCCGGCCCGTCCCGTGATTGACAAGATCAACTGCACGCGGCTGAAGCGCGGCAAAGGTTGCGAAATCTGCGCCAAGAAGTGCAAGGCCGGGGCCATCGACTTCAATGACCAGGAGAAGTTCGTCGAGGAGAGCGTTGGCGCCATCGTAGTTGCCACCGGTTACACGCTCTACAGTATTTCCAAAGAGCAGGACAAGAAATCGCTGAGCGGCTACGGCGAATACGGATACGGCAAATATAAGGATGTGATCGATTCGCTCCAGTTCGAGCGCCTGGTATCCGCCTCCGGCCCGACCGGCGGCGTGCTGAAGAGGCCTTCGGACGGCGCGATTCCCAAGAACGTGGTCTTCATCGCCTGCGTCGGCTCGCGCGACAATGCGAAAGGCGTCGCTTACTGCTCCAAGATTTGCTGCATGTACACCGCCAAGCACACCATGCTCTACAAGCACAAGGTGCATGACGGGCAAGCGCATGTCTTCTACATGGATATCCGTTCCGGCGGCAAAGGCTACGATGAGTTTGTGCGGCGCGCCATCGAACAGGACGGCGCAAACTATTATCGCGGCCGGGTTTCCAAAATCTCCCAGGAAAACGGGAAGTTGATCGTGCGCGGCGCAGACACTCTGGCCGGAATGCCGATTACGGTGGAAGCCGACCTGGTGGTGCTGGCCTCCGCCATGCGCCCGGCGCCCGGCATCGAGGAGCTTGCCCAGAAGCTGAACGTGGGCTATGACGAGCATGGCTTCCTGCTGGAGTCGCACCCCAAGCTGCGACCGGTCGAGACCAATACGGCCGGTATCTACATCGCCGGCGCGGTGCATGCGCCCAAGGACATCCCCGAATCGGTGGCGCAGGCTTCGGCGGCGGCCAGCAAAGTGCAAATTACGCTGGCGGCCGATCACCTGCTCCGCGAACCGGAGATCGCCGGCGTTAGCGAACAGACCTGCGCGGCCTGTTACACCTGCCTCCGGGCCTGCGCCTATCACGCCATCGATCGCGCCGAAGTGCGGACCGGGCGTGGCGTTTTCATCAAGCACACGGCGCGGGTGAATCCCGGCCTGTGCATGGGTTGCGGAACCTGCGTTTCCGTTTGTCCTTCCAAGAGCATTGAGCTGCAGGGCTTCACCGAGCAGCAGATCTACGCGATGGTCGAGAGCATGGCATGAATGATGCGACCCAATTTGAGCCGAAGATCCTGGCTTACGTCTGCAACTGGTGCACCTACCTGGGCGCCGATCTGGCGGGTACGACACGACTAGAGTATCCGCCGAACATTCGCATCGTCCGGCTGCCCTGCACTGGTCGCATTGATTTCAACTTGCTCGTCAAGGCCTTCGAAGTCGGTGCCGACGCCGTCCTCGTCTCCGGATGCCATCCCGGCGATTGCCACTACACCTCCGGCAACTACCACGCCCGGCGGCGGTGGATTCTCTTCCGTGAGCTGCTCGACCTGCTCGGGTTTGACCTTGAGCGCATTCACTTCACGTGGATCTCCGCCGCCGAGGGCAAAAAATTCCAGCAGGTCGTTACCGACATCACCGAAAAAACGCGGAAGCTCGGTCCGTACACGGAGCTTTACGCGGCGGCCCCGGCATTGGCAAAAGACCTGCCGCAGCCGGAGCCGAAGCCTTTCCAGTTGCAAACCTTCGCCACCGAGAACGAACTGCGCGCCGAAGCCCGCAAACTGCTGGCCGAGGCCACGGTAAAGGTGGTGATCGGTTATGGCGAGCGTGGTCCAGTGCTGGTGACGCGGCCCGAGGATGCCGATCGGCTCGTCTGGAACAATCGCTCGACCGCGAACCTGGCGATGTATCTCAAGCGCAAGGAGGTCAAAGCGCTCGGCAGAGCGGCCATCGTGGTCAAGGCTTGCGATGAACGCTCGCTGGTGGTGCTGGAAAAGGAATCGCAGTTCGAACGCAAGGATTTGCACGTCATCGGCATGGCCTGCGACGGCATGGAGCAGCCGCGTTGCGCGAACTGCGGCGTGCGAACGCCTCGTTTCGCGGACACTACCATCGGGCAGGTCCCCGATCAAACGCCAACTCCGCGGCCGGGCAAACTGGACTCGCTGCTGGCAATGTCTCGCGGCGAGCGCATGGCCTTCTGGGTGCAGGAGTTCGATCGCTGCGTGAAGTGCTATGCCTGCCGCCAGGTATGTTCCATGTGCTACTGCGAGCGCTGCATCGTGGATAAGAACCAGCCCATCAGTATCGACCCGGCGCCGGGCACCAAGGGAAACTTCGCATGGCACATCGCGCGGGCCTTTCACCTTGCCGGCCGCTGCATCGGATGCGGTGCGTGCACCCAGGCCTGTCCGGTGGGGATCGACCTCGGACTGCTGAACATGCAGTTGGCCAGAGCCGCCAAAAAGCACTTCGCTTATCAGGCGGGGGTTGACCCGTCGGCGGAAATGCTGATCGGTGCGTTCTCGCAACAGGACAAAGAGGAGTTCATCGGGTGAGCGAGCTAATTACGGAATCCAAGCTACGGCAGCTTGCGGGCGAGTGGATCGACGGCGGCAAACGGGTCGTCGGACCGGTTCGAATCAAGGATCGCGTGCTCTACAGGCCGCTGCAGTCGCCCGAGTCCCTGCTGATCGAGTCCACTCCCGGCGGCGTGCGTCCCGCCAACTCCATCAAGGAGTGCTTCTTTCCCAAGCAGGAAACGCTTTACCAATACCGCACACGGGGCCGCAACATAGAATTGATCGAGCCTGCCCCGGAGTTCGCGGAGCAGTTGATCATCGCTGCCCGTCCGTGCGACGCGGCGGCCCTGCCCATCCTGGACCATGTATTCAACTGGGATTTCGCGGACGATTTTTACAACCGCCGCCGGGCCGCGACCACCATTGTTACCGTTGCCTGTAGCGCGGTGGACGAATCTTGCTTCTGCGCCTCTGTCGGCCTTGCTCCGGACGACACTCGCGGCAGCGATGCGATTCTGTTCGACCTCGGCAGCGGCCGTTACGAGGTGCGATGCATCACCGCGAAAGGCCGAGCGCTGTTCTCCGGCAAGACTGAAACTTCAGCGGAATCGGGAAAGGCCGCGCCGGCCCCCGAACGCAAGTTTGATCCCGGCAAGATTCGAGCTTTCGTCGACGGCCATTTCGAGGATTTGCTCTGGGCAGAGCATGGGCGAACCTGCATGGCATGCGGCGTTTGCGCATACTCCTGTCCCACGTGCCACTGCTTCGACATCGTCGACGCCGGAGCAGTCGCCGGCAACGCTCGCGTCAGGACCTGGGACACATGCCAGTTCCCGATCTTCACGCTTCACGCCTCCGGACACAATCCGAGAGCGCTTCAACCCGCGCGTCAGCGGCAGCGCATTCTGCATAAGTTTTCAATCTATCCAGAAAAGTTCGGCGAGATCCTCTGCACCGGCTGCGGTAATTGCGTACGCAACTGCCCGGTGGGCCTGGGCGTGCTGAACATGCTGACTGAGATTCAACATGGCCAACATCTATAAACCCGAACTCATGGAAGTGATCGCCGTCCGCCAGCAAACCATCGACGTCAAGTCGGTTGCCCTGCGCTTTCTTGATCCGGAGCGCGCCCGGACTTTTTCGTTTCAAGTCGGCCAGTTCGGCATCTTCTCCGTCTTCGGATACGGCGAATCGACCTTCAACATCTGTTCGAGTTCGAACTGGAAAGACCGTATCGAGTTCTGTTTCCGCAAAGTCGGCAGGGTTACCGAAGCCATGTGGAAGATCGAAGTCGGCGACGTCATCGGCTTCCGCGGGCCCTACGGGAACGGCTATCCGTGGGATGTGTGGAAAGGGCACGATCTGATCTTTCTCGGCGGCGGAATCGCCATGCCGCCGATTCGCTGCGCCGTTTGGTATGCCCTGGAAAACCGCGCCGATTTCGGCGAGATCACGGTTGTCTATGGCGCGCGCACCGTAGCTGATCTGGTTTATGTGGACGAGTTGGCGGAATGGGCAAAGCACGAGCGCGTGCGGGTGGTGACCTGCGTCGATCCGGGCGGCGAGACCCCGGACTGGAAAGGGGACATCGGGTTTGTTCCCACCGTCTTCGAGCGTGCACAGGTATCGTCCAAAGACCCGGTGGTTCTGGTGATTGGACCGCCGATCATGATCAAGAACACACTGCCCGTGCTGCAGAAGATGGCGATCAGCCCGGCATCGGTTTACACCAGCCTTGAGAACCGCATGAAGTGCGGCGTTGGCAAATGCGGGCGCTGCAACGTGGGCTCCCACTACGTTTGCAAAGAGGGCCCCGTGCTCACCATGGAGCACCTCCAGCAACTGCCGCTGGATTACTAGAGCGGGTCTAAACAATCTTCGACTTTGAGGCGCTTTGAAGGGGCACGGCTTTTAGCCGTGCCGTCCCAACCGCGAAAAAATGCGGGCTTTAGCCCCTGAGGGATTTCGTTGTACGTTCTCAGCTGAGATTCTCAACGTCGGATATGAAGCCCACTCGGACGAATAAGAGACGGACGTTTGCCTGGGCAAAACATTCTAATTGCAAGACCCCCATGCTCAATTAGATCGGCGGCCTCTTCAAGAGTCTTTACGCGGGTAGCATTCTGCGCCTTGTGCCACTCAGGGCCTAAGCTCGGATCGGCGAGCTCGTAGTCTCCTCGTTTTGTCTGATACGGCTGTTCACCTTTGGGGGAACGTGGGCGGATACGTTCAATTCGCACGCTCATGTTCTCTTCACCTTGCGGCAGTCAGCGCAGTTTGATGAACTGGGTTGCGGTGGCCAGGGAATTCAAGGCTTCCTTGTTCCGAACAATCAGAGTCGTTCCTTTGGTCCGCACAATGTGCCGCTTCTTGAACTCCATGAGCACCCGGGTCACGGTCTCGCGTGATGCCGCGATCATCTGGCCCATCTCCTCGTGGGTAAGCAGGAGCCTGAAATGTGGTTCCGGCTGCTCTGCTTCCCCCGCGCGAATCATCCAGTCCAGCAGCAGTTTGGCGACCTTCTCGGCGGCCGATTGCGCCATGTTGAACGAACGCAATTCACGGCACGCGTAATTGTATTTTTCGGCCAACTGCTGGTCGACGCGGAAGCAAGCTTCGGCGTGGCCGGCCAGAAAGCGGAGAAAATCGTCGCGCTTGATGAAGTTGATCTGGCAGGACTCGATCGTCTCGGCGGTCACCAGATAGGGCTGGCCGGAGACTGTCGCGCTCAGGCCGAGCACTTCTCCCGCCTCGGCGATTCTCATAATGACCGTCTTGCCCTCCGCCGAGGAGAAGGAAAGCTTGACGCGGCCGCGGCATAGGATGAAAACGCCCCGCGGTTCATGGCTCTCCGCGAACAAAACTGCGCCCCGGGGAAAAACTGTCGTGTATCTCAGGTTCTCAAATGCGTGGAGCGTGCGCTCGGGCAGATCGCAGAACCTTCTATCGCCTTTGATCGTGCAGGCGGCACAGCTTTCAATAATGTCGAACCCGTATGATGGCATCGGCAAACCTTACCTTGCTCACGGTGCATGGCCCCCGAGTAACTACTCGGGATTCACCGCTCACACTACTCGATAATCCAACGTGGATATCTATAAACAACGATTTCATCTCCGCCTCAAGTACAATGCTCACATCGCCATGTGACACTTTCGTCCTATCAGGATTAGCACCGGGCGGAGACCCGCTCCTGTAAGCCAGTCCACGCCGTTTCGCCGCGCGGGCGGCAAGCGCCAACTATCTTTCTTTCTTCCCTCCTGATCCGCCTGAGGAACTTTTCTCTCCGCCCTTGGTTATCAGTAGTGGAACCAGCCACGTAACTCTCGCGGGGAAAGAGCGGCATCCGGGAGAAAGTGGCGAATGCGAGTGGGAGACTTGAAGATTGTGGCAAAGCAGGATACCAAGGTTGCCCGGCGAACGATTGATTGGAGATACGCGATGGCGCTTATCTCCGGTCTCATGATCGGAATCGCATATGGCCACGCGGCGCAGCGAGACGAACGGGACGGATACACCATCACGGCCGCGCTGGAGTGGCGCCGGGCCGCCGAACTGATGGCACCGATTCCCGCCGCCGCCGACCGTTGCTGGTTGCAGTGGGAACGCATCATGCACCTGCCACGCAGACTGGCCGGACCAGTCTCCGCGAGCCCTGACATCACACTCGCCGCCTCCGCAGCCTAGCGTGGACTGCGGCCATCACCGTGCCGCCTGAACCGAGTTCATCCTCCAGACCGTTGGCGCGTCCGAGTTCCTTCTCTGGGAACCACTTTCCGATCACTGATCCGCAATGGCGAATCAAAGCTAACGTTATCGCTGGGACAGCTCACTAGAAGCTGTTTCATAACCTGATTCTGAATCGAGGGCGGTACTTGGCGAGGCGGTTGGCATTGGGCGATAAGGTGGCAGGAGGAACTTTGAATGCCACGAGGCGGCCCGATGTTGACGGACCGGCAGTGGGAAAAGATCATGCCGTTGCTGCCCAAGTTGCGCAAGAGCAAGCGAGGAGGCCGTCCCTGGTCGGATAGCCGCCGGGTACTGGAAGGCATTTTGTGGATCGCGCGTAGTGCGGCGAGGTGGCAGGATCTGCCGACGGAGGATCCTTCCCCGGCGACGTGTTGGCGTCGACTGCACGACTGGGAAGAGCAGGATGTGTGGCTGACGATCTGGCGGACGTTTCTGGGTGAACTGAATCACAAGGGCTTGTTGGACTGGAGCGAGGCGTTTATCTACGGCAGTTTCGCCTCTGCCATCTGTCTGCTTGCATCGTTGCCTTCTTCTCTGGCGTTTGTGGCGCTAGCGCGTCCGTCTTCTGACTCTTAATGGCAAATAGCGTGACAAACATTCCCAACACACCCAGGCATCCAAGCATGTACAGTCCGCTGGAGAAATTAGTCGAGAACTGTTTGGCCCAGCCGAGCATGTAAGGACCGGCAAAGCCGCCAAGATTGCCCACCGAGTTGACAAGCGCAATGCCCGCGGCGGCGGCTGGACCTTTCAGGTAAGCGGATGGCAGCGGCCAGAATGGCGGATTGCTGCCGTTAATGCCAATCGTAGCGATGCAGAGCACCGCAAGCGAAAGCGTGGTACGTCCGGCCAAACCGGCTCCCCACAGCCCGGCCACGATGAGCACGAAGGCGATAATCAAATGCCATTTGCGTTCCTTGCGGCGATCGGAACTCCAGCCGAAGGCCACCATCGCGATGCAACCGATGACGTAGGGAATGACCATGATCCAACCGGTTTGCATGTTGGTGTAGCCCTGCGCCTTGATGATTTGCGGCATGAACAGTCCGAGGCCATAATTGGAACCGGTGCGGGCGAAATACATAATGCATAGCGCCCAGACCATCGGACTCATCAAGGTTTTTTTCACGCTAGTCTCGGTCTTCTTTACAGAAACCTGTTCACGATCCGCTTCCAACTCATGCTCTAGCCAGCTTTTCTCGGCCTCGTCGAGCCACTTTGCGTCCTTAGGCCTATCCGGCAGCCATAAGTACACAACGATGGGCAGCAGCAGCGCCGGCGCTCCCTCCATGATGAAGAGCCATTGCCAACCCTTGAGGCCGAGGGCTCCGTTCATCAAATGCATGATCCCGGTCGAAATCGGCCCACCAATGCCAAACGAAAGCGGAATCGCCAACATGAAGTAGGAAATAATTCGTGCCCGGTAGCGGGCCGGGAACCAATAAGTCCAGTAGAGAATCACCCCAGGGAAGAAGCCTGCCTCGGCGACGCCCAGGATGAATCGCATGCACAAGAAGCTCTTGGGTCCTTGAACCCAAGCCATGGCGATGGCGACCAGACCCCAGGTGAAAAGAATACGGGCAATCCATATTCGCGCGCCGACCTTGGCCATGATCAGGTTGCTGGGAATCTCAAAAATGAAGTACCCCCAAAAGAAAATGCCCGCGCCCAATCCATACATGTACGGACTGAGTCCGATATCCTTATTCATCGTCAATGCGGCGAAGCCGACATTCACCCGGTCGAGGTACGAGACGATGTACAGGAACACCATTAACGGTGTCAGCCGCCAAAAAATCTTGTTCATGACCTGCTTTTCATCGACGACTTGTGCCACGTTGCCTTGTGCCATGGTGATCTCCTGAGGCGTCTGTTCCCGGCTTGCATGGGAAGCTGACTTTGCCTGCGTTTGATAGCTTATGTGCCTACATTATCGGCTCTTGAACGCGCAATGACAATCGCCAAAACTAAACTCTACACGGCTGCGCAGGGGCTAGCTGAGGGCACAGACCGGCACTTTTGCGTCAGCACCGAACGGGGCTGCCACCCGATTTGACAACCGCCGCCTTCGGCGTTAGCTTTCGAGTAACTCCTAAGTTGAAAGGTGGGTTTCCGGAGAGCGCACTCTGTTCTTGCCCAGAGATCCCGAACCTGGATCTCGGTTCAGCGCCAGCCCGGAACTGCTCTGATATGACAAATAACAAAGATAAGACCGGTCTCCGCAAGGGGCTGACGAGTTACGGCGATGAAGACTTTTCCCTGTTCCTGCGCAAGGCATTCATCAAGGGCGCAGGTTACACCGATGACGTTCTCGCGCGTCCGATCGTGGGAATCATCAACTCCGGAAGCGATTACAACCCCTGTCACGGCAACGCACCGCAGCTCATCGAAGCCGTAAAGCGTGGCGTCATGCTCGCCGGCGGATTGCCGATGGTATTCCCGACGATCTCCATCCATGAGAGCTTTGCCTATCCCACGAGCATGTTTCTGCGCAACCTGTTGGCGATCGACACCGAGGAGATGATTCGGGCGCAGCCGATGGATGCCGTGGTCATGATCGGCGGCTGCGACAAGAACGTGCCGGCCCAGTTGATGGGCGCGGCCTCGGCTGGCATTCCGGCGATCTCGCTGGTGAGCGGCGCCATGCTGACCGGCGGGCATCGCGGGGTGCGCGTAGGCGCTTGCACCGACTGTCGCCGCTACTGGGGAATGTATCGCGGGGAGCAGATCGATGCCGCCGAGGTCGATGAGGTCAATAACGCCCTGGTGGCGAGCGTGGGCTTCTGCTCCGTGATGGGCACGGCCAGCACCGTCGCCTGCATGGCAGAGGGGCTTGGCATGATGATGCCGGGCGGAGCTTGCCCGCCCGCGGTGACAGCCGACCGGATGCGAATCGCCGAAGAATCCGGCACCCAGGCCGTCAAGATGATCGCGCAGAAACTTACGCCCGACAAGATCATGACGGGGAAGGCGTTCGAGAATGCCATGCGGGTCCTGCTGGCGATTGGCGGCTCGACCAACGGCATCGTCCACCTGACAGCCATCGCCGGCCGACTCGGCATCGCCATCGACATGCGAAGGGTGGGACGCGATGAGCCGCGAAACGCCTGTGCTGGTCGATCTGAAGCCCTCGGGCCAGGGATACATGGAGGACTTCCACAAGGCCGGCGGCATGCTCGCTCTCATGCGCGAACTGAAGCCGTTGCTTCATCTGGACGCGCTCACGGTGAGCGGGCGCACTTGGGCGGAAGAGTTGGAGAGAGCCCCGGCGCCATTTAAGCAGGACGTGATACGGCCGTTGAGCAACCCCATTTACAAGGTTGGCGGGGTCGCCGTGCTGAAGGGCAATCTTGCGCCCGGCGGGGCGCTCATCAAGCAGTCGGCCGCTTCGGCCAACTTGATGGAGCATGAGGGCCGCGCGGTGGTGTTTGAGAACAACCAGGACATGGCGAACCGGATCGACGATCCGGACCTCGACGTCAAAGCGGACGACATTCTGGTGCTGAAGTGCATCGGCCCGATTGGCGCGCCGGGTATGCCCGAAGCAGGCTATCTTCCCATCCCGAAGAAACTTGCCAAGCTGGGCGTGAAGGACATGGTGCGCATCTCCGACGGCCGGATGAGTGGCACCGCCTTTGGTACGATCGTCTTGCACGTGATGCCGGAGTCGGCCATCGGCGGGCCGCTGGCGCTGGTGCGCTCGGGCGACCGGATCAAGCTCAGCGTTTCGGCGCGCTCCATTTCACTGCTGGTCAGCGACGCGGAGCTGAAGCAGCGCGCCGCCGCCTGGGTCAAGCCTGAGCTGAAAGACCACCACAGAGGCTACCGCAAGCTGTTCTTCGACTCGGTGACGCAGGCCGACCAGGGATGCGACTTCACCTTCCTGCGTGAGCCTGAAATCAAAGAGACGGTGCCGAAGCTCCGGGCGCAGAAGGTCTCCGGCTGAGCGCCGGGAACAAATTAAACGAGGCGTCATCCTGAGCGTAGCGAAAGATCTGCTTTTTCGTCGGGTGCCCCATTCAAGCAAAGCTTGCCGGGTGGGGCTTTTTTCGCCAACAGGGCCGCAGATTTTGTGGGATGGGGCGGTCGATGGTGTCACTCAGCCCGCGTAGCGGGCAATAGACGATAGCCCCACGGCGCAAGCCTGGGGTAAGCATGAAATTTGCGCGGTTCCAGCCCGCGTAGCGGGCGTAAGATGCTGGCCGTAATTGTTGCTAAGGGGATTTTGCGACAGTTAAGGGTGACCCCGTTTTTCACATCTGGCTTTCACCAACTCGAAAGACTGTCTCTTCGATAGGGACTTGAAGTTAATTTCATGTCCATAGGAATCTAGCACCTTTGCGAAGATCGTCGGAACCTGATCGAAGGTAGGTAGATTTCCAAAATAAAGCACATTTTCACAATCAATAAGATCAGTCCAAGTCTCTCTGCTGCCTGCCCTACCTATGCGCATGGCAGTCCCAATTAGAGCGTAGTCTTCCTCAATTGTGTCGGAGCCAGAAGGAATGGCCCATACCTCCACTTTGGCCAGATATGCCCCACAAATCACGACTTGGGGCCCTTCGACCGCTATGCTGGTGATTCGAGGATACTTGACCGGTCGTGCCGTTCGGACATTTAGACTCTGCAACATCTCCCGCTCCATCTGCTTGGTCTCTTCTGGTGGAGTCTTGTCATTGGTATATGGGCCGTCGAAGTCGATTACAAGAATATGTCCATTGAGGTTGTAAATATAGCGGTCTGGGTAAGATACGCCCCCGCCACCAGCGCCGAAGTAATAAAAGCTGTGCTCTCCGATCTGTAACCGCTCAGGTCCCTCCCATCCTGTAGCAGAATCGTAACTGTTCATAATGGTTTCGAACTTGAAAGGTCGGCTATCGTAGTAGATCTTAATTTCGGCTTCTTCTCTTCGCGGTTTACTACCGTTCCCGTCTTCAAAAACAGTAGGGTGGAATTCGTGGGGTAAAAAGCAGGCAATTCTCGGTAGTTGCTGGGCAAGCGTTGCCGGCGATAGCTGCCCGGGTACGACAACGCGAACCCCAGCGATTTGTTGGAATAATGCTTCCATTCCAGCGGCTTTCCCACGAGGTCGACCGCAAGCATTATCAGAACCACGCAGATTCCCGCGCTTTTCATGAAATCAAAATACACCGGGTGCAGCATGGATGCCAGTCAAGATAAAGGCGACCGCGCGGTTCTTGTTGCTAACAGGCATTCTCACCACTTACAAATCGTACCGAACCGCTGCCGCCCCGCCTCGCCTATTTTTTCTCCGGCTTCGCATCCTTCTCTGCTTCGGTCGCCCCGTCCAGCAGGCGCAGCCCTTCGAAGGCGTGCGGACCAATCAGCCCCGTATGCGCGTAGATGAACAGTTTTGCCCGGCTGTCGGTGATGTCCAGGTTGCGCATCGTCAACTGGCCGATGCGG
Source organism: uncultured Acidobacteriota bacterium (assembly GCA_963842345.1). Classification (GTDB taxonomy): domain Bacteria; phylum Acidobacteriota; class Terriglobia; order Terriglobales; family Acidobacteriaceae; genus CAWBRT01. The sequence continues at coordinate 85,729 of CAWJGD010000027.1, read as the reverse complement.
TCCAGGGGAGTGAATGCGCCCTCGTTTTTTTCCATTGTCAGACGTTCCGGCGCATACGTCAGGTTGGGGCTCTCGGTATTCAGGATCGTGTAATCGTTGCCGCGGCGCAGCTCCAGTGTCACCTCGCCGCTGATTGGCTTGGCCACCCAGCGCTGCATGGTCTCACGCAGCATCATCGACTGCGGGTCGAACCAGCGGCCCTCGTACATCAGGCGGCCCAACCGGCGGCCCATGTCGCGGTATTGCTCGATGGTGTCCTTCGTTGTGGATTCCCGTGATCAGCCGCTCGTAGCCGATGAACAGCAACGCCATGCCCGGCGCTTCGTACACGCCGCGGCTCTTCGCCTCGATAATGCGGTTCTCGATCTGGTCCGACATCCCGAGACCGTGGCGGCCGCCGATTGCGTTCGCCTCCAGCACCAGGTCCACTTCGCTCGCGAAGCTCTTCCCGTTCAGCGCCACGGGAAGTCCCTCGGCAAAGCTGATGCGGACTTCTTCCGGCTTGATCGAGACGTCGTCGCGCCAGTGTGCCACGCCCATAATCGGCTCCACGATCTTCATCCCTTTGTTGAGGAACTCGAGATCCTTCGCCTCGTGCGTGGCGCCCCAGATATTGGAATCGGTCGAGTAGGCCTTCTCCTTGCTCATGCGGTAGCGCAGGCCCGCCTTTTCCAGCAGCTCCGACATTTCCTTGCGTCCGCCGAGTTCGTCGATGAACTTCTGATCGAGCCATGGCTTGTAGACGCGCAGATTCGGGTTGACCAGCAGCCCGTAACGGTAGAAGCGCTCGATGTCGTTGCCCTTGTAAGTGCTGCCATCGCCCCAGATGTTGACTGTCATCTTCCTTCATCGCCCCCACCAGCATGGTGCCGGTCACGGCGCGTCCGATCGGCGTGGTGTTGAAGTAGGGGACTCCGGCCGTCGAGATGTGGAAGGCTCCGCACTGCAGCGCGGCCAATCCCTCGCGCACCAGTTGCACGCGGCAGTCGAGCAGGCGAGCCTTCTCCGCGCCCTAACTCCAGCGCCCGGCGCGGAATATCGTCATAGTTGGACTCGTCGGGCTGCCCCAGATTGGCGGTATAGCAGTAAGGGATTGCGCCCTTCTCGCGCATCCAGTAGATGGCCGCGCTGGTGTCCAAGCCTCCCGAGAAGGCGATCCCGACTTTTTCTCCGACGGGGATAGATTGCAAAATAGTGCTCCTCATGAACTGTCCTCTTCCATGCGGTGCCCGCGCAGCGCCGTCATCGGGCCGTCAGGGGCAAAAACCGTTAAATGAAAAATTGTTAATGCAATCGTTAATTAAGATGACTTCTCTACTTTAGCTGTCCCGCGCCAAAAAATATATGCTTCGGTGAATCGGCTCTCTAAACGCGCCTTTTCAGTGCCATCACGCCCCTCGTGAGTGTCATCCTGAGCGCAAGCGAAGGATCTGCTTTTCGCCCATGAAACAAAATGCATCCACTTCCAAAGTCGCTTCGTTTTGCTAAGAATTATAAGGATTCGCCGAGTCCACGTCTTGGGTCGAAATTAGCAAGCGGCAAAGTGGGGCATCCAGAGCGCCCCCGCGGCTGATCTTAAGCACAGGTTGACCTGCAGTGCCCGATTCCGAAAGGCGACCGGCAAACCGTGCTACGGTTCTGGCAAAAGTTCGCGATTTTGTTTTTGCTGGCCTCATCTGTCGCTGCTCGCCCGCAAGTGAATACCGGGGGCCCCAGCGAGGCTCGGCTCGCTGGGGTGGCTGGCAATCCTCCCACGCCTTCCCCGGTAGCGAAACTCGCCGTAACCGTAACCGATGAAAACGGAATTGCCATTGCCGCGGCTCGAGTCTCGCTGCAGCTTACGCCGCAATCGGCCGCTCTCCGTTGCGATACCAACTTTTCCGGGCGTTGCCAGTTTGCCGGCATCCCCGCCGGCGATTACCGGTTGCGCGTGGAGAAACCGGGCTTCTACGCGCTGGTTCTGCCGCTGGTCCGCGTGGGCGTCACCAACGATATGGAAGTGCGTCTCTCGCCGCAGCGCGAAGTGCGCGAAGAAATGAATGTAGTGGAATCGCCGCCGGCAATCGATCCCGCGCAGACTGCCTCGCAAGAGCAGCTCACTGGCCTCAACATCATCGACATCCCTTATCCCTCCACCCGCGATTACCGCAATGCGCTCAACTATATTCCCGGCGTGCTGCAGGACGCGAGCGGCCAGCCGCACGTGACGGGCGCGGAGACCTATCAGACACTGGCGCTGCTCGATGGCTTCAACGTCACACAGCCCGCCAACGGCCTTCTGCTCGTACGCCTCAGCACCGACGCCTTTCGACTGGTCGAGGTCGAGAGCAGTAGAATCCCCGCCGAATACGGCAAGGCATCTGCCGGGGTCTTGAGCATGAACACCCTCACCGGCGACGATCATTACCGCTTCACCGTCACCGACTTCATTCCTTCGGTGCAGAACAAAAACGGACTTACCTTCGATAAAGTAGACCCTCGCCTCACTTTTTCCGGTCCGCTGCGCAAGGGCAAGGTTTGGTTCTTCAATGCGCTGGAGGGAGAATATGACAATGTTGTCATCACCGAACTGCCCTCCGGCGCCAACAGCGACCACGTCTGGAGGATGAGCAACCTGGCGAAAGTGCAGACCAACCTGACTTCGCGCAACATTCTCACCACCAGTTTTCTGTACAACCATCTTCATGACGAATACCTGGGACTCTCTGCTCTGGCTCCGCAGCAGTCTTCTCCGGTCGATGCCGAAGCCGCCTACGTCGCCAACGTCAAAGATCAACATTACTTTCGCGGCGGCGAACTTCTCGAGACCGGCTTTGGATTCGTCCAGAACGGCCTGAACGAGTATCCGCACGGCAGCCTTCCCTATTTCATAACGCCTGAAACTTCCGGTGGCAGCTACTATCTCGCGGACCGCACTCAGGCCCGCCGCTGGCAGGCGCTGGCCAACCTGTACCTGCCGTCTCGCCAGTGGCATGGGCGACACGAATTCCGCTTTGGCATCGATCTCGATCGCCTGGCCTACGACTGCTGCCTTCCAGCGCCAGCCGATTGCGTTTCTGCGCGAGGGACAGAGTTCTCCTCCGAACGGCGACTGTCTCGCAGTTATGCCGTCACCCTGCTCCCGTTACTCGACTTTCTCCGGCGGCGCGGAGTCGCTGACTCACAACCTGCAAACCTCGGGATACGTGCAGGACCGCTGGTCGCCGGCCAACCGGCTCATCGTTGAATCCGGCCTGCGCTATGACTGGGATGAAATCTTGCGGCAGTCGCTTTTTTCGCCGCGACTGACGGCTGCCTACGCGCTGGACAGCGAAGCCAAAACCAAGTTGTCGGCCGGAATCGGCCTCGTCTACGACGAAACCAGCATCAGGCTCATTGCGCGTCCCCTGGCGGGCGCAGCGGCAGGATACGTTTTTCGACGCCAATGGAAACCCGCTGGGCGCGCCCGTGGTCACAACCTTTTCCGCCAACCCCAGTTCGCTGAGCGCGCCCCGCTCTTTGAACTGGAGCGTTGCCATCGAGCGCCGGCTGCCTGCCGCCGTTTACCTGAAAGCCGAGTTCATCGAGCGGCGCGGAAGCAACGGACTCGTCTACAACACCGTCAACGGAGCGCCTGGCGGCAACTTCCAATTGCAGAGCACGCGCGAGGACCACTACGACGCCGTGCAACTCGCTCTGCGCAAGCACTTCCGCGGCCCCTACGTTCTGTTCGGCTCTTACACGCGCTCGAAAACCCGCTCCAACCAGGTGCTCGACTTCAATGTGGACAACCCCGTCCTCAGCCCGCAGGCCGCCGGTCCTTATCCTTGGGATACGCCGAACCGATTCATCTCCTGGGGGCTGCTGCCGTTCTTTAAACTTCCGCTGATCAAGAAGCTTGATCTCGCCTACTCCGCCGAGTGGCGCGACGGCTTCGACTTCAGTGTCGTGAACGACCAATTGCAACTGGTCGGACCGCCCGGCTCACAACGATTCCCGAATTACTTCACGCTCAATCTGCAAGTGGAAAAGCGCTTCCACGCCTTCGGCCGCTACCTTGCGATTCGCGCCGGCTTCGATAACATCACCGGCCACCAGAATCCCACGGTCGTAAATAACGACATCAACTCGTCGCAGTTCCTCACCTTCAGCAACTTCACCGGACGCGCCTTCACCACCCGCATTCGCCTGCTCAGCACCAAGTAAGCGTGACGCGGGTGCGCGGTACTCCTCACTTGACCTCGTCCTCCCGCCGCTTCCTTTCCCACTTCCCGGGTGTACCGACAACCGGGAACAACTCTCTCAGCTTTTCGTCAATGCGAGTGGTGCATTCCAGAATAAGTGCCCGGTGCTCTGCGTCCGCCGCGTGGTGCGCCAAGGCAATGATGTGCAGTGAGTTTCTAACGGTATGGTTGAGCTCGGCCAACCTGTGAATCTCGTCTGCCACACGCATTCGGCGTGCGCGCAGGCCAGCCAGCAAAATCCAAAAGCCCGCCCCTGCGCCTAACCCGACTACCGCCCCTTGCAGCCCGGCATGCACGTCACTCGGAACCCCGAGATAAACCATCGTCGAGTCAACCGTGAAACCAAACACCCCGAACAGAATGGTGCCGATTGCCACACTCAGCCCTATCTTCAGGTTGGAATCGGAGAGTTGGCCGACGAGGATACTGAGCCTTCCTAGCCTCATACTCGCCCCCACATTGGAAGTTACGGTACTCCAATTCCTGGTGATCTGGCCAGTGTGGGAACAATTATTAACTGGAATGTAAGGGGCATTACGGTGTGGGGCTCGAACGGATGCGCGTTGGGGGTGCCCTTCCCTTGCGCCGTGATTCTCGGCGCAGGGTGGGGCTTTTGACTTTGTTCCGCCTCACAGCCGGGTTTTCCGCGCGCGCGGTTGAACAGCCCCACCTCCGGCTTCGCCGGAAGGGCAGGGCACCCGGCCGTACGGAGCATGCGAAAGACGCCGCGCGGGTGGCCAGACAGTAGCTTCATTCCTCCGGAAGCACCGGAAGTGTTGCCGCGTTGACCGCCGCTGGATCGTCGCGCAGCTTCAGATACAGCAGCGTTCCATTCGGACGCGGCACGGCAAGCGTGGAATTGGCGAATCCCACAGGCACCGGCACGACGTGCGTAAACTGCGCGTCGGAGGCCACCGAATCGATCAGGAACAGGTTCGTCCCAAACAAGGTGCATTGCTTGTCCGGACTATCGGGGCAACGTATCTCCTTGAGTGTGGGAATCCGCACCAGGTTTGCCAGCGGCTGCCAATCCCCCGCCGCACCGTTGACGTCAACCGGACGGAAGCGCAGCGGACCGAAGGCGGACGGCCCGAAGCTCTTGAGCGGATCGAGCACGGCCAAGGCGGTCTTGGGGTCCTGCAAAGTCAAATTGCCGTCGGCGAAGCTCAGCAGAACGTGGAAGGAGTCGTCTTCCGCAGCGACTTCGATCTTCTCGCTGCGTGGAAACGTCGCGGGAGTTTCCGCCTTGAGGAAAAACGACAGCAGTCCGTTTTGCGGAAGGTCATCCTGGTTCGCCAGCCGAATGGCCGAGCGGGTTGCGCCCGGCGGCGTCTGTACGCTCTTGCCGATGATGGAGACCTTGGGTCGCGCCGCTGCGACGGTGGTTTGCAATTCCAGAAGCCGGCCATCCTTGAGCGCCACGCGCGCCAGTAACTTCTGGTCCTGCTGCAAAACCGCCGGCTGCGCACTCGGCGCCATTACTTTGAGTTCGTCTTTCTGTTGCGCGCGCCTCAGCCCCGCCGGAGCGAAATGAACTCCGTTGACCTCCAGACCGGCCACTTCGTCCAGCCGCGTTCCTATCAGCACGCCATGCTGGTCGCCCGCGTGTATCACCAGGTTGTCAAGGCGCCCCGCTTCGGAATAAGTCTGTAACGGGATTTCATCCGGCTGCGCCAGGCCGTGCTTTTTTACCAGCATCGTCAGCCTTCCCGGAGTGGCGTCTTTCAGCGGCACCTTGACCTCAAGCTCATTCGGTTTGCTCAGCTTCCAGATCGCCTTGGCGATCTTGCCGTGCTCATCCTTGATCGAGACCTGATCGACGCAGGCGGCATCGTCGGCCTGCAGATGCAGCACGTCCTCGCGGCCCACCACCAGGGCGCTCGGCATCGGCCGCTGCCATCGTCCACTTCGCCGCGTGCGCGCTGCGCAGGTGAAGATTGGGTCCGTCGAAGGCTTCGAATCCCCAGTAACCGCGCACCGTTCCCGTCAACTCCGCATCGAGGCCGGCGCGCAGCGTGTGCGTGTCGATCACCACTCCACCGCGCGCGGCATCCGCATGCACCGGCAGATCCGCGCTCAGACCGGATTTCTCCTTCACGCGCAGAACCAGATCGTGTGCGTACCCGGTGGAGAACACCAGCGGAGCGCCCTCCACCGGCAATACCAGCGCGGGCTGTTCGAGGCAGAACACCTGCTTCGTATCCACCGGCCGCAGTGGCGGAAACTGCGCCGCTTCCACCGCGGGCAGGCCGACCACGATGACCGATTTCGGCTTGCGAAAAGACGGCGGATTGTTCAGCTTCAGCTCCACAACATCGTCCTTCGATAACGCCAGCGCCGGAATGTACTGGAACTCCGCCGTATGCAGGTTTTCCATGATTCGCGCCACATCCATGAACGCTCCGACGTAAGGGCTATAAACTCCTCCTCCGGCCTGTTTCGTTGTGCTGAGCACGCCAATCAGATCGGAGTTCGGCCCGGAGGTGAGAGCGGCCACCATCGATTGACTGTGTCCGTCCTCCAGTACGAGCTGGCTGGTGTTTTGCATCAGGCAGGGAGCCTGCTGCTCGCTCGGCTTATCAAAGCATTCCTTATCGAGCTTGATGTTCAGGCTGCGGGCGAGCAGCACGGAGCGGCCATGCAGCGCCTCGGGTTCGGTGCTGGATGTCTGCTTGATGATGTCAAGGTATCTGTCGAGACGCGAACGGTCGAGACTCGCCTGGTTGAGGTCCTGCGAAGCCCTCACGAAAGCCCCGGGCTTGTGGCGCACGGTGGAACGCAGGGTGTTGAAGTCGCCTCCGGTCTGCGGCGCCAGCAGCAACAGCGCCTGCTGCGCGTCCTGCGGAACGGTGACGAAGATTCCCCCCTGCCGCACTTGCTTGTTCCAGGTTTCTGCCCGCGTGAACCAGTTTTCCGGCGGCGGATTGGTCGAGCCCCTCAGGAACGCAACCACCAGCAGGTAATGCACGGATTGGCTGGAAGGCAGCAGAGGGTGAATCCACATCTGGTCGCCGGGCTGCAAGTTCGGCACCTGCGAAACCGGCAGCGTTTTCCCCGCCCGCGTCACCTTCAACTCCAGACGAGGTCCTGAAAGATCGAACGCGGGGTTATCGGCGCGTACGAAAATTCCCCCCAAAAGCACACTGACAAGAAAGAGACGCAAGAAACCGGAATTGGAAAACATGCTGCTATTTTACGCCGAGGTCCCCGACAAGCCCCCTGGCGGCTTGTTGGGGTGTGAGCTTCGCGGGGCTTTGGCGGCCGGCGCATTATCGGATGTAACTGTCGCCGAGAGATTTCAGGGATACACTACCTCGGTCACTGCTCTTCATCACGACGCCTACGCTGCCGGATGAATGGCTTGCCGGGCCGCCTTCTGAATCCTCTGCGACCCCGAATAAATGACAAAGCGCCGCCCGCGCAAGAAACCAATCAGCGCCATACCGAACTCGCGGGCAAGATTCACCGCCAGATCGGAGGGCGCGGATACCGAAGCCAGCACCGGGACGCCGGCCATCAAGGCCTTCTGGACGATTTCGAAGCCCCCGCGGCCGCTGACCAGCAACACGGAGTCGCTTAACGGCAGCCGATCGTTGGCCAGGGCCCAGCCGACGACCTTGTCGACGGCATTGTGACGGCCTACATCTTCGCGAAGCACGATTAACTCACCGTGCAAGTTGAACAACCCGGCGGCGTGCAAGCCTCCGGTTCGTCCGAAGATCGCTTGCGAGGCGCGCAGTTGATCGGGAAGCCGGCAAAGCACTTCGGGGTCGAGTTGGAAGTCCGGGTTCGGCGCATCCATCCCCTGCGCCCGCACGGCGTCGATAGAAGCCTTGCCGCAAACGCCGCAACTCGATGCGGTGTAGAAATTGCGCCGCATCGCGTCGGAATCCAGCGTCACTCCGGCAACCAGGTCCACGCGCACGCGATTTGCGCCGTTTTGTTTCCCGCCTGTTTCATGCCGTGCGGACGCGATCTGGCCGCGACCCCTGATCAGGCCTTCCGTAAAGAGAAATCCCGTTGCCAACTCGAGGTCGTGACCGGGGGTTCGCATGGTTACGCTGAGGGCGGCATCTCCGACGCGTATCTCAAGCGGCTCTTCGCCGACGAGGTAGTCATCGACGCTGCGCAGCTCTCCCTCGCACCACTCCTTCACGCCGGTTACAGAAACCATTCGCGGAATCGCCATGTGATCATTCCGTGAGCCAACCCAGGTAAACATCCCCAGGCGCCACGAAGTAATTGCGCTGTAGGGTGCCCCCTTCCGGAGAAGCCGGGAAGGTGAGGGTCAGCCGATCGGCGCATAACGGCGTGAACCCTGAGCTAGTTCACCAGCGGCGCAACTATATCGCTCTACGAGATTTAGAAATTGAGACAGCGGAAAAGGTTTTCCCAATCTAGACCAGATTCGCGGAAGGCGGTGCATATGGAATGTACCGACTATGGAATTGCTCTGGAGCGGTTTCTAAATAGGTGTATCCCGCAGCCGCTCTGGCCCAAGCACCTGGATGGCAAAAAGGGGCGATGTTTTTAAGGGCGATGGCCCTTCGGAGGACGCACCGGACCCTACGCCCATGCGTGGACCCGGTGCTCGGACTACACACTCCGCGCTACGGCTTAGAAGTTCGCCGCATTGCGTTGAGTCAGGCGCATCGCGACATTTGCCGCGATCACGTTCAGCACCTGCGGCTTGACCAGGTTGTGGTAATCGCTGTACGCCATCCTCAGCAGCTCACGATGCGATCCCGCATTGAAGGCAATCTCGCTATCCTCGCTTAAGCTCTGGTCAACGTAAACGGGCACGTTATAGAGATTCCCAAACGGCGGCATGGCGCCCACCTCACAATCCGGAAAGACGTGAGCAAACTGGTGCTCGTGGGCCAGCGAAACCTCCTTCGCGCCCAGTGCCGTTTTCAGTGCGCGGAGATCCACATGCTTGGAACCGGGCACCACCACCATCGCCAGCGCCCCGTCGACGAGCACCATCACCGATTTTGCGATCTCCTTCCCCGGTGTGTGCGTCATGGCGGCAATAGCAGCGGCGGTGTAGGCGGTGGAGTGGCTCACGGTAACGTAGCGAATGTTCTTTCCGTCCAATATCTCTTTCAGTCGATTGATCGGCACAGCGAACCTCCTTTGAATGCTGACGCTGAATGCTCACAGGCTGCCGAAAAAACATTGTCTTGCAAGAGAAGGCCCCGGCAGCTCGATGAAAGTGCGCGCCGTCGCAAATTGCAGCGGTGGCTCCGCGGAGCTTGCGCAGCGGAAACGGTCTGAGTTTGCGTACCAGAAGAGGATGATCTCTGAATGCCGTTGCCGCGCCGGGCGTACCGGGGCCCCCGGCTTCGCAACGCACGGTGACAGGAGTCCGGAGTTTCCGGAGTTATTCGAGGATCACAGGTAGCTGGCGTGAAGACAACAGCTTCCGCCACAGGATCGCGCAGCGATAGCGACTTTGGCCGTACGCACATGCTTCACCACATCCGGCCGGACGCCTTTGCGGATCGTTCCGCGGGAACCAATCCCGTCAGAGTATGCCACTAAGAATCTGAGAAGGAAAGCGAATCCCACTATTTCAGCGGGGACCCAGCACGCGCCGGCCGCTTGCACACCGGGTACGGGCGACAAATCGCCCTCCGGCTCGCGGCGCGGGTGGTTGCGCGTGTTGGGGTGGAATTCACCCTGACACCGATGCGGGGAACGCGATGAGTTTTCTCTCGCCCCTGTAGTGCTGCTGCTTCTGCGCGTACATGCGCTGATCCGCCACCGCCAGCAATTGCTCGGCGTCTTCGCCGTCTTCAGGCAGGAAAGCGGATCCCACGCTGACAGAAAGCGTCGGCTCGCCACAGACGCGCGTCCCGGCTTCCATGGCGGATTCATTCATGCGTTCAGCCCTCATGGCTGCCGCATCTGGCTTTAACCCGGGTGCGATGATCACGAACTCGTCACCGCCCATGCGGCCGACATAGTCGTAGTTGCGCGATGCGGATCGCAGCAGTTGGGCGAATAAATGTAACACTTTATTGCCTTCCAGGTGGCCGAATTGGTCGTTGATCAGCTTAAAGCCATCCAGATCACAAACCATGATTGCCAGCGAGTTGCCTTCGCGTTTGCAGCGCGAGATTTCCTCGTCCAGGTGCACGAACAGTGAGCGCGCATTGGGCAGCCCGGTCAGGTAATCGGTAGTCGCCGAGCTCTCCGCTTGCTGGAAGCGCAGCGCATTCTCCATCGAAAGAGCAACTTTTGAGCTGATTGCCAGCAAGATCCGCAGGTCGTCCCGGTTGAACACCTCCGTGTCCGCAGCCCGGTACAACGTAAGCACGCCAATGGTGGCGCTGGGACTGTTGAGTGGCACCGACACGGCGGTTGTCAGATCTGGAACACGGCTTCGGTCGGCGATCGACCCGAATTCCAAAGCCGGGTTTCCATTGAGAATCGGCGTCCCCTTTTCAGCCACCCAGCCCGAGAGGCCCTCACCGATATGGGGAGTGAGCGAGGAGAGCACCCGGAAGTGATCTCCCGCAATATGCTGGGGCAGAAGCTGATTGTCGCTTTTCACATAGACAACAATCGAATTGTATGGCACCAGGCGGCCCAGACGTGCCGAGAGCAGCGATAAAGTCTCGTCGAGGCTCAGCGAGTTCCCGAGATCGTGACTGATCTCGAACAACATCTGGGCCTCTTGCCGGGCGGCGGCAATGGAAGTCAGGAAGCTCCCGTCGGCTTGCATCGCGTTTTCATAGCGGTCATCTCCCGCAGTGGCTTCTCGTCGATGCGTGCTCGCGGCTGTTAGTTCCCGCAGGCGCGGCCAATTCTCCTTAAGCGCTGCCACCACTTTGGGATCATACTGCGTGCCTGCCAGCGTCGCCACCTGCTCCAGCGCTTCCGCCATGGGCAATGCGCGGCGGTACGAACGCTCCGAACTCAGTGCATCCAGGCAATCCAGCACGGCGAGGATCCGTGCACCCATCGGAATTTCCTCACCCTTTTTGCCGAACGGGTAACCCGCGCCATCCCACCGTTCGTGATGCGCTTCCACGATCGGGACTACCGGATAGGGAAAGTTCACGTGGCTGAGAATCTCCGCTCCGATCAGCGGATGAATCTTCATTTTCTCGAACTCTTCCGGGGTCAGACGGCCAGGTTTGTTGATGATCTGCTCGGGAACCGCCAGCTTCCCGATGTCGTGCAGTAATGCAGCCGCTCCAAGCGCCTCCATTTCCTCGCCGCTTAGCGACAGCGCCCTGCCCATCTCCATCGAAAAAGCCGACAGGCGTTCAAGATGTCCCTGGGTGCTCTGTTCCTTGGCCTCGATGGCCAGCGCCAAGGCTTTAATGGTGCGCAAGTGCAAGCACGACATCTCCTCAGCCTGTCTACAACGGGTTTCCAGTTTCCCCCTCGACTCCCGATAGTAATAACAAATGGCAAAGACGAGTGCCATGATACCTGCGCCCAGGTGACAGCCAAATTGAATCCATTGGCTGCAGGTGGCGGAGAAAACGGCGGCACAAAGTCCCACGGCCCCAACGCTAACAGCCAAACCCGTGAGTAGCTTCGTCCGCATCAGGAATCAGGTCACCCTCTACAATGTAAGTTACAGACTTTGCGCTGCTTGACGGTTGCTTACTTGGGCACTGGCACGGACCAGTCCAGCTCCGATGATAGACCAAGCCCACTCACATTGATGCACGAAGCCTTCCAAAACCAAAGAGCGGCAAGCACTTGGGTTCCAGGTTGCGGAGGGCGATGGAAACGCCGGAATTGAGACAAAATGGCGCACTTTCCAACCAGATGCGCCAAGGTGTCCCATTCCCTGTATTACTCATAAGTTACTTTCGTTACTTCCTTCTTGCGTTTCGGATGATCGGTTTGGCAGTCCTTTGAGTGATACTGTTGAATCAGACATAGCGTGAGTGCGCGCGCGCGTGCCTTAGTGGTCTGGGGCATGGCAGGCGAGCTAGGGGCCGGCATGGCAACCGACAGCAGCGAAACCGAGTTCATCGTCGCGAGCCCGTGCATGCAGAAGGTGTTGCAGCTTCTGCCGCGCGTTGCCGCCAGCACCGCTTCGGTCCTCATCACCGGAGAAACCGGAACCGGCAAGGAATTAATCGCACGCGCGGTGTACTTGCATTCAGCACGCCGGAACCGGCAATGGGTTGACATCAATTGCGCGGCCATCCCGGAACACTTGCTCGAAAGCGAGCTTTTCGGATACGAGAGGGGAGCCTTCAGCGGGGCCGAGAGCAGCAAAAAAGGTATGTTCGAACTGGCCGACGGGGGCACGATCCTGCTAGATGAGGTGGGTGAGCTCGACCCCAAACTGCAAGTCAAGCTACTGCGTGTTCTGGACGGCGCACCCTACTACCGGCTCGGGGGCAATCGCAAGATCAGCGTCGATGTCAAGGTGATCGCCGCCACCAATCAACCGTTGGAGCAGCTCGTCCAGATGGGCAGATTCCGTCGTGACCTCTACCATCGATTGAGCCAGTTTCACCTGAAGATTCCGCCGTTGCGAGAGCGGCCGGAAGACATCATCGCCCTCGCCGAACATTTCCTGAGCAGGCTTGCTCCCGAAAAACGCTTCTCGCAACAAGCCCAAGACCGCCTCCTGTCTTACCACTGGCCCGGAAATATACGCGAACTGGAGAGCGTGGTGCTTCAGGCCGCAACTTTCCGCGAGGAGCAAGAGATCAGCGCCGACTCTCTGCCGCTGGAAAGGGCACTTACGGCTGAGCAGGCTGGCATGGAAGCGTCCGCAGCGCAGGCAGCGGCAGCCGGAGCGGCGCCGGAGAGTGACGTTATCTCCGCCGCACGGCAGGCCGGCCCGCACGATCTCAGCAGTCTGGAACGACAAGCCATTATCGATGCACTCGCCAAATCCGGGGGTCATCAGGGAATGACCGCTTTGGAACTCGGCATCTCCCGCCGCACCCTGAGCCGCAAGCTGAAGCTCTACAACGTCGATCCGGTGCGCGCGCACGGCAAGTTGCCAACCGACATCGCCGAGCTCGGAGGCGAGCAGCAGTTGCGCTTCCGTTATACCGTTGACGTTCCCATGGAGATTGCAGCCGGCGGCGAACGCTATCAGTTCAGGAGCAGGAATGTGAGCTGCGGCGGAGTGTGCTTGCAGGATGCGCATCATCTCCCCAGGATCAGCGGAATCCTGTCGATCAGGTTCCAACTGCCCGAGTGCAGCGTTCCCATCGAGGCGACCGGCAGAATCGTCTGGACGGACCGCGAGGGCACGGTTGGCATTCGCTTCGTCAACGCCGCGCACCACTCCCAGATGGCCCTCAATCAGTGGCTCAAAGAGAAACAGGAAGCCGAAGGCTGGCTGTAGGGCCGCACTCCGGTGATCTTGCCAAAGGTTATCCCTCAAGCTGCCGCATAAGAATTGTAACTTTCTTCTGATTTTTGACTCCAACTAACAGTGAAATACTTCGATTTCCGTCAGAGGAGTCGTCTATGTCCATGCCAGAGTCTTTACTTGCGGTTTTGTTCCTGATGCTTCCAATGGCCGGCTTGATCGCCTGCAATACGGCGAATGCCTCCAGCACCGCCCTACCCGCCGCCGAGTTGGACGCTCCCCTGGCTTCGGCTCACGGCCAGCAGAGCGTCGTGTTGGCTGGAGGTTGTTTCTGGGGTATACAGGCCGTGTTCCAGCATGTCAAAGGCGTAATCAGCGCAACCTCGGGCTACTCGGGCGGTTCGGCGCAGACGGCCAATTATGAAAGGGTTTGCGGCGGCAATACCGGTCACGCGGAATCCGTGAAGGTTATCTTCGATCCGTCGCAGATCAGCTACGGACAGATTCTTCGAGTCTTCTTTTCCGTGGCGCACGACCCCACAGAGTTGAACCGGCAAGGCCCCGACAGCGGAACCCAGTACCGCTCGGCGATCTTCTACGACAGCGAGGAACAGAAGCGCATCGCCGAGGCCTACATCGCTCAACTCGACCGGGCAAAAGCTTTCCCACGCCGCATCGTTACCAAGATCACGCCGCTTCAGGACTTCTATCCCGCCGAGGATTATCACCAGAATTATGCCGAGACTCATCCGAACCAGCCCTACATCATGTTTAACGATGCGCCCAAGGTAGTGGCCCTACGCAAATTGTTTCCCGAGCTTTACACGGAGAATGCGAGCAGCTCCAGCGCTGCCGTGCGCTGAGCGAGGCGTGCTGCGCTGATTTATAGTGTTTGAGTTGGCATTTTGCATCGTGCTCGGTGCTCAATGAAAGCTTGCCTGCTGCATTCGGTAGCGCCGGTTGAAACCAATCCGCTGGTCTTCACGGACACCGCCACGCCAAGGCCGGGCAGAGGCGAAGTGCTTGTCCGCGTTCGCGCCTGCGCGGTTTGCCGCACCGATCTGCATGTCATCGAAGGCGAGTTGCCGCCGCGCAAGTCTCCACTCATTCCGGGTCATCAGGTGGTTGGAACGGTCGCCGAACTTGGCGAAGGTGCGCGTCGCTTCCCGCTCGGCGCGCGGGTGGGCATAGCGTGGCTGCATCATACCGACCAAGTCTGCGAATATTGCCGGAGAGGGCAGGAGAACCTGTGCGACCAGCCTGCTTTTACCGGCTACACGGTCGACGGCGGCTATGCGGAGTACGCGGTTGCGCCCGAGGAGTGGGTTTACGCGATCCCCGAATCGTTTCGTGACGAGCAAGCCGCGCCGCTGCTCTGCGCCGGGATCATCGGCTTCCGTTCGCTCCGGCTTTCCGCGATCAAGCCGGGCGGCAGGCTCGGGCTCTACGGCTTCGGCGCCGCCGCACATCTAGCCATTCAGGTGGCGCGCCACTGGGGAGTGGAAGTCTACGCGGCAACGCGCGATCAGCGCCATCAGCAGCTCGCGCTCGAACTCGGAGCGGTCTGGGCCGGCGGCACCATGGCGGAGCCTCCCGTGAAACTTGACAGCGCGATCATCTTCGCGCCCGCCGGAGAGATCGTTCCGGCGGCACTGAAAGCCTTGCGCAAAGGCGGGGTCCTGGCGCTGGGCGGAATCCACATGAGCACAATACCGCCGCTCGACTATAACCTGCTCTACCAGGAACGCGTGGTTCGCAGCGTCGCCAACAATACCCGCGAGGACGGCGCGGAATTTCTCCGCATCGCGGCGGAAATTCCTATTCAGACCCAGGTGCAGCTCTACCCTCTGCGTGAGGCGAACCGCGCCCTGAATTCACTGAAGAACGACGCCATCCGCGGCGCCGCGGTGCTTGATTGCAAGTAAGGTGGTTTCAAAGTTTCGCAAACGAGGTCGGCGAATTTGCCTTCGAAACCATTAAAACCTCCACAATTCTACGAAACCAGGTGGTAGTAGCCGTCTTGCGTAGTGACGTGCACCGGGCATCCGAACAGAGAGCCCAGGCGCTCCGCAGTCAGCAGCTCCGGTTTCGAGCCATCGCCAACAATCCGGCCGGCGCGCATGAAGATAACGCGCTCGATTTCGGGAACAATGTCGGGCAGATGATGCGTGATTAACAACAGGGCGATGCCGGATTGCGCCAGCTTGCTCATGGTGCGCCGCAGTTCGATTTGCGCATGAACGTCGAGGCTGTTGCTCGGCTCGTCAAACAGTAAAGCCTTCGGCTCGTGAACCAGAGCGCGGGCAATCATCACCCGCCGAACCTCGCCGGACGACATCTCGCCGAGCACCCGTCTGGCCAGATGCTCGATCTCCAGCCATGCCAGCAGTTCATCGGTCTTCTCACGCATCTCGGGCTTGATTTTCTGATGCCGCCACAGGCCAACGCTGCTGAAATATCCGGAGAGAACAATGTCGCGTCCGGTGATGGGACGAAGGTAGAAAGCGCCGATGTCGTTCGTCATGATGCCCAGCATCGAGCGCAGTTCGGAGACGTCCCAGGTCTCTTGCCCGAAGAGCTTCATCGAGGAACCATCGTCTTGAATCGGGTAAAACTCGCGCGTGATGGTTTTGATCAGCGTCGATTTACCCGAGCCGTTCGGACCCATGATGGCGACGTGCTCGCCGGCTTCGATGCGTAGGTTCAGGTCATGCAACACCACACGGCCACTGCGGGCGACAGAGACGTTGCGCAGTTCAATTAACGGAGGGGTATGGTTGGTCATCATGAAGTCAGAGTTATGGGATTCTCGTTTCCGATTAGCTGATGGGATTTTCGATCCTGATTAGCTGCACTTATTGTAATCCGGCATCCTTCCGGCACAAAACGCAATGTGTTGGAAATCGAGCAAATGCTTTATCCACCGGCTCAACCCCGGTTGCCGAATCGCTGCTTCTGGCTTGGTATTAGCATCGAATTCGTACCATGACCGATTGGTGGACGCGCCGATTCTTATCCGCCTGCTGGCTTGCGCTTGTCCTGCTGCCGGCGTGTGCCCGTGCTTCTAGTTCCTCCGCGACGCTAACCATCTGCCAATCCCGAATCGACGTCGAGTTTCGCGGGGTCCCCACTACGCGCGCCTTTACGCGTGGTGGGGTTGGCGGCGAGGCCGAATCGGTTTCCCGCAACGATCTGCTGAACTGGATCAACTCGGCCGCCACCGCCGTCTGCGGCTATTACGGTGAGTTTCCGGTTCGGCACTTCTCGCTGCTGGTGAAGGTGGAGGGGCGTCGCGGCGTTCACAGCGGCACGACGTTTCCCCGCGGCGGGGGCTTCACTCGTATCTCGGTGGGTCCGCAGACTACGGTCGCCGATCTGAAAAATGACTGGATGATGACGCACGAGATGATCCATCTTGCCTTCCCGTCGATGGCCGAGAGCCATCATTGGATCGAAGAAGGCATTGCGACCTACGTCGAGCCGGTGGCGAGAGTGCAGGCGGGCCAAATGCCCGCCGCCGATATCTGGCGCAATCTGGTCCGCGACATGCCGCAGGGCGAACCGCAAGCGGGTGATCGCGGTCTGGACCGAACCCATACCTGGGGCCGCACCTACTGGGGTGGAGCGCTCTTCTGCCTGCTCGCCGATGTGCAGATCAGGGAGCAGACAGGCAATCGCATGGGGCTTCAGGATGCGCTGCGGGCCATTCTGCGCCAAGGCGGAGTGATCACCGAGGACTGGCCGATTGAACGGGCGCTCGCTGTCGGCGATAAGGCCACTGGAACCGGCGTTCTGGAAAACCTCTACCGCCAAATGCGAGACCAGCCCTTCCCGGTTGACTTGCCGTCGCTTTGGAAAAAGCTGGGCGTGCAGAGCGAGCCGAACGGCGGCGTCGAATTCGCAGCAAACGCGCCTCTGGCCCGAGTACGGGAGGCGATCACGCGTCCGGCAACGCAAGCGGCGGGCAAATAACGAGACGCATTTCGATTTGCAATCCGGACATCGCGTCGTACCACATTATTTCAAACTGGTGAGATGGCGATTTACGCCAGTTTCGCGTAAGTAGCGTTACTTTGGGTGCCCCAGGTTCCGCGCCGTGCAGTTCGGCGCTAACCTGGGGAAGTTCTCTCTACCGTGAAAGGCGGACGGAACTACCCCACGTTAGCCAAAGACAGGCGAACGTGGGGCACCGGCAATTCCTTTACCCCGCCGAACCGGCATCCGGCAACCGGACGTGCTTGAACGGCTTGGCGTCCTTGCCTACATAATCGCGAACCACTTGCCCGCTGCCGCTGAGCTGGTACCGGTAAGTGACCAAGCCATCGAGGCCCACCGGCCCGCGCGCGTGCAGCTTGCCGGTGCTGATGCCAACCTCCGCGCCGAAGCCATAACGGAATCCGTCCGAGAAACGGGTGGAGACGTTATGAAAAACATTCGCCGAGTCGACCGCATTCAGGAAGCGCTCGGCTGTCGGCTGGTCGCGGGTGATGATGCAGTCGGTGTGGCGCGAGCCGAAGGTTTCAATGTGCTCGATGGCCTCTTCCAGGCCGGCGACGACCCGTATTGCCAGCGTCAGATCGCCATACTCGGTGTGCCACGCCTCGGGTGCAATTTCCACGATCTCGCCCTTGGCCAGTTCGACCGACCGACGGCAGCCGAGCAGCTTCACCCCGGCTGTTTTCAAATGGCAGACGAGGCGCGGCAGGAACTCCCCGGCAATGGCCTCGTCCACCAGCACCGTTTCCACGGCATTGCAAACGCTCGGAGCCTGCACCTTTGAATCCAGCACGACCTCCAGCGCCATCGTCTGATCCGCATGGCGGTCGACGAAAATGTGGCACACGCCGTCGGCATGGCCCAGAACCGGGATGGTCGAGTTCTCCATTACGTAGCGGACCAGCTCCGCGCCTCCGCGCGGCACGACCAGGTCAATCCATTCATTCAGACGCAGCAGTTGCCGCACCGCATCGCGACCCTTTACCAATGTCAGCGCGGCAGCCGGAATTCCTGCTTCGGCGATTGCCGCCGCCATTACGTTGATGGCGCACTGCGCGGTGCGGGTCGCTTCCACGCCGGCCTTGATCATCAACGCATTCCCCGACTTCACGGCCAGAGCCGCAAGCTGCACAACCGCATCCGGACGAGCTTCGACGATGGCAGCCACCACCCCGAAGGGAAACGTCACTTTCTTCAACTCCAGCCCATCGTCGAGAAGCCTGTGCAGGCGCACCTGCCCAACCGGATCGGGCAGCGCCTCGACCTCGCGCACACTCTGCACCATCTGCCTCAGCTTGTCTTCGGAAAGCCGCAGGCGCTCCACCAGCGAACTCTTCAGCGCTCCGGCTGCGGCTGCCGCCTCCGCCTCCGAGACATCAAGCGCATTCGCCCGCTCGAGTTCCGGCCAGGCAGCCTCCAGCGCACCAGCCATTCGGGCCAGCACGGCGTTCTTCTTCGCCGTGGTCGCGTTGGCCAACACGCGTGCGGCTGCTCGCGCCGCGCGTGCGTCGGCGGCTACGTCGTATGCCATACTGCCTCCCTGGTCCGAAGCCTGCTGCCCACTCCACTCATTGTATCGGCCCTCGCGCCGCATCGCGACCGAGCCGCTTTTAGGGAAGCCACCTACTCTGAAACTGTTCTAAGGTCTGCTGACACTCATCGGTTAAGCAGTACCTAGAGATACTGTGCCCTTCGCTGCCGGTGTCATCGTGAGGAGGTTCGCCGCTTTTGCGAACCGACGTGACGATCTATGCATTTCACCGCGCGTCACCCGGAGGCCGGAAAAGCAAATACATGGACCCTTACGTCGCGTCCTCACGGACGCTCCTCAGGGTGACACGCTGAAATAATCGTTCTTCCGGGATACACCTACTCTGAATCCGCTCAAGCTGCGAAGTGTTTGCCGGTGCCGCGCAACTGTCAGTGGCAGTTGGGCATCCACATATTTGGTAAGTGAGCCGAAGCCGTTAGGTTCCACGCTTTTCGTCCTGGCCCCCAAAAGTCCCAGCAATGTCCGGAGATTCCCGTGGCGTTCGCTGGCGCCTGACCCAACTCCCAACGAGGAGGGACCCCATGTCAGTTGCAGCATCCTATAACCCCGACCCACGAGTGGCAGGGTTCATCTCCACGCCGCGACAGATGTTTATTGGCGGTCGCTTTCGCGACTCCGCCTCCGGCAAAACGTTTCCAACCTATGATCCTTCCACCGGCCAGGTGCTGGCCCAGATTGCCGAAGGCGGGTGGGAAGACATCAACCGTGCCGTCAAGGCCGCTCGCATCGCGTTCGACAGCGGGCCGTGGCGCAAGATGACTCCATCCGAGCGCGGCCGCCTGATCTGGAAGCTCGGCGACCTGATCGAACAGAACCTTGAAGAACTCGCTCAACTGGAGAGCCTGGATAACGGCAAGCCCCTGGCCGTGGCGCGCGCCGCCGATGTGCCGCTGGCTGCCGACCTGTTCCGTTATATGGCCGGATGGGCCACTAAGATCGAGGGCAATACCATCCCGCTCTCCGTTCCTTATACGCCGGGCGCGCGGTATCTCGCCTACACCGTGCGCGAACCCGTCGGAGTGGTTGGACAGATCATTCCGTGGAATTTCCCCCTGCTCATGGCCGCCTGGAAACTCGGCCCGGCCCTCGCCACCGGTTGCTGCGTCGTACTCAAGCCCGCCGAACAGACACCTCTGACGGCGCTGCGGCTGGCAGAGCTGATTCAGGAGGCCGGATTCCCCGACGGCGTCGTCAACGTCGTACCCGGCTACGGCGAAACCGCCGGCGCCGCGCTCGCCGCTCACGACGAAGTGGACAAGATAGCCTTTACGGGTTCGACCGAGGTCGGCAAGCTGATCGTGCAGGCAGCGGCCGGAAACCTCAAGAAGGTCTCGCTGGAGTTGGGAGGCAAGTCGCCCAACGTCGTCTTCGCCGATGCCGATCTCGAGGCGGCCATTCCCGGCGCTGCCAGTGCGATTTTCTTCAACCATGGCCAATGCTGCTGTGCCGGATCGCGGCTCTATGTCGAAGACAAAGTCTTCGACAAGGTCGTCGACGGCGTCACCGAACGCGCCAAGAAAATCAAACTGGGACCGGGCTTCAACCAGGACTCGCAGATGGGACCGCTGGTCTCGGAAGAGCAGTTGAACCGTGTGACCGGATATCTTGACGCGGGTAGGGCCGAGGGCGCCACAGCCTTGTGCGGCGGCAAACGCATGGGCGAAAAGGGCTACTTCGTCGAGCCGACCGTGTTGGTGAACACCAGCGAAAACATGAAGGTGGTGCGGGAGGAAATCTTCGGACCGGTGGTGACGGCCATGCCGTTCCACAAGGACGAAGAGATTCTGCCGCGCGCCAACGACACCGTTTACGGGCTGGCGGCCGGCGTTTGGACGCGCGATATCAGCAAGGCGCACCAAATCGCCTCGGAGTTGCGCGCCGGTACTGTCTGGATCAACTGCTACAACATCTTCGACGCAGCTCTGCCCTTCGGCGGCTACAAGCAGTCTGGCTGGGGACGCGAAATGGGACACGACGTGTTGGAGATGTATACGGAAACCAAGGCAGTTTGCACAAAACTGTGAACGCGGAAAGGGAATAGGGGTCGGACTCCGATCCCTATTCCCTCTTCTTTTTCCCTCGAAGCGTACCCGTTTTTCTTGGCGCTGCTTGCTGAGTCTAACGCGAAGCCGAGGCGAGCACGATCTCGGCCTGGAAGTTGACCTGCTTGCCGTCAAAGTACGCCCGCAGGGCGTCGAGCACCGCACCGTGGATATCCGCGCGATCCGTCGGAATCGCCTGCAGTACGGGCTTGAATGGGATGGTCACATCCTGAAAGTACGCCCACAATTCCTCGGGCGTCCCCGGCCAGTTCCAGGCGACCTTTTTCACTCTCTCCTCGACCTTCGTAAATCCGGCCCGCTCGAGAGCTGCCGCGAGCACGCCCGGCTCGCCAAACTGAAACATGGCTTTGGCCGATGCGGGCACACTGAGATCCGGCAACAGCTTAATCACGGTCCCGATGGTCGATTGAAAATAGGGCTGCTGCATCGAGCCCCAGACCAGATGACTGGTACGGCCGCCCGGCTTCAGCACACGGTGCATCTGGCGCAGAGCGGTGTCCAGGCTGGAAAAAAACATCACCCCCAGGCGGCTCACCACGCGATCGAAGGTGCTGTCCGCAAACGGAAGCTGAAGCACGTCTGCCTGGAGAAATTCCGTATTGGCAAGGCGGCGAGCGCCGGCACGTTCACGAGCCACCTGCAAGGACGCGGCTGCGAGGTCGACGCCAACCACGTGCCCGCTGCCCTGCATCAGCGCGGCGATCGAGATGGACGGCTCTCCCGAACCGCACGCCACGTCGAGCACCCGCAAACCGGGCACGATTCGCGACTCGTCCACGATCGCCTGGGTCGCTTGCGATCCGATTGTCGCCGACTGCACACGATAGCGCTCACCGGCATTCACACGAGCGTAACTATCCCACTTAGTTTCAGTCACAGAAGAAAGCATAGCAGGAGAACGCCGTCGAATTCGCACGGAACGGCTTGAGGGACTTTGGATTCGAGCCTTCTTTGTGGTGAGTGCGGCGGCCCGGCCCGGCGCGCCCTGACGCTACGCGGAACGCAGGGTCAGCAGGGAGATCTCCGGTTTGACGCCGAAGCGGGCGGGAATGCCGATCGTTCCCAATCCGCGGTTAACGTAGAGGCATGCCTTGCTTGCGGCTGCTCCGGGACCTTCCACAGCGGTCGCCATGGGAAGCTGGTACAACCCGGCAATGTAGCTTGTCATGAAGCGCGCCGGGCTCCAGCGGTGATCCACGATTTCGATCTGGATCTGCCCGCCATGCGTATGCCCCGCAAGGCTCAGCTCGATGCCGAGTTCTGCGGCTTTCGGAAAGCTATTGGGGTTATGGGAGAGCAGGATATTGGGCATATCGCGCCGCATCAGCGATTCGACCCCAGGCAGCATCTCGGCTCTGCCCGTGAGGCCCGCGAACTCCTTCTGATAATCGACCCCGATCAAGTTGAATCTTGCTCCGCGCCACTGCAACTCCGCGTTTTGCTGGCGCAACAACCGCATGCCATGGCGGAGGAAAACCGCTTCGATCTCATCCTCGACCCCGGCGTAGATCTCGTGGTTCCCGTTGCAGGCCCAGATGCCCAGGGGCGCTCGCAATTGACCGAGTTCGGCGGCGCAGGTCTCCAGCGGATCACGGTTGCTGGTAACGTAGTCGCCGGTCAGCATCGCCACGTCGGCTTCCAGTTCGTTTGCCATGGCGACCGCACGGCGCACCTCTTCGGGCGGCATGAAATCGCCGATGTGAATGTCGCTCAACTGGACGATTCGCAAGCCATCCAGCGGCGCCGGCAGATTGTGAATCGGCAGCTCGACTCGCTGCACGGTGTAGTGCAGGCGTTCGCTGGCGAAGCCGTAAATGCTGGCTCCAAATGGAATGCATGCCGCCACCGCGGCCGCGTACTGGAAGAGCTTTCTGCGTCCCGTGTCCTCGGGTGCATCGCCGGGCGCTGAATCAACTCCCTCTCCGCTCTCGCTGGACAGCGAAACGTTTAACTCGCCCGCCGCCGCGGGCGCCAGCACTGGGAAACGCGGTTTCGGGATCAATCCCCAGAGCCACTCCAACCCGCGCACCAGCTTTACCGCCAGGTACGCCATCGATGAGGTGAACAGCCATAGCTGCGAAAAGCCCATCGCCCAGGAAACCAAACCGGCTGGAGGCAACCGGCGCAGAAAGACCCGGTCCGCGAAGCTCACGATGACGAAAGCGAGAATCGTGATTACCAGCCCTCGGCACAAAAGCCGCCATCGGTACGAGCCCATGCGATTAATGATGCGATTGGCATGGGTCAGCCAGAAACGCTGTGCCATGAAGAACAGACACGAGAGGCAAACCAGAATCGCTATTCGAGCAGATACGCTTAGGCTGGAGCGCAAAGTATGAGAATACCTCTATCGAATGCTAAGTACATAGATGCCTTCGCCGGTCCTGTCGATTGCCAGACTCTTATGCCAGCGTTCCGCTCAGGAACGGTAAGACCCCGGTCTCGGCCCGCGTCTGTATTGTCATGAGCGGATTCGCCGGGGCCCCGGCAATCGAAGCCAGGGTTTCGAACTCGCAGAATCGGGGAAACTTAGCAGGCTGCTGACTCAAGTGTACGCTGGGCTGGCAACGTTTACCAAATAACGAAGGTAACAAATGGCGAAGGTCCCACTGGTGGCCCACATCCGCCGTTTTTCGGCGAATGTGGGGCTGTGGAATGGTTCTGCCCTAAGGATTGAACTGCCCCACATCTGCAAAAGAAGAAGCAGATATGGGCCAACACGGCTTGCACGCTACATGCAACCCACGGTTTCTTATGTTTGCTGCGGCGGCGATGAGTAGCGCCGACCTGCTCTACTTCTTCGTGGCAACCGGTTTCGTGGCAGCCGGCGCGGAATCCGATGACGTCGGCTTCCACTCTTCCAGAAAGCCCATCTTCTCGCGCAGTTTCTCGCCCACGGTTTCCACCAGGCTAGTGCGCTGACGTTCGCGCTCGCCGGTAAACCACGGTCGGCCGTTCTTGTTCTCGTCGATCCACTGCTTCGCGAAGCTGCCATTCTGGATTTCGGCCAGAATCTTTTTCATCTCCTTCTTTGTTTCAGGAGTGATGATGCGCTTGCCGGAAACATAGTCGCCGTATTCCGCGGTATCGCTGACCGAGTAGCGCATGAAGTTCAGGCCGCCGCGATATATGAGATCGACGATCAGCTTCAGCTCATGCATGCACTCGAAATAGGCTGATTCCGGCTGGTATCCGGCTTCGACCAGCGTTTCAAAACCGGCTTGGACCAGGGCTGAAACGCCTCCGCAGAGCACGGTCTGCTCGCCGAACAGGTCCGTTTCCGTCTCCTCGGTAAATGTCGTCGTGAGTGCACCGGCGCGCGTTCCGCCCAGAGCTTTGGCGTAGGAAAGCGCGAATTGGAACGCCTTGCCGCTGGCATCCTGGTGAACGGCGATGAGCACCGGCGTGCCGCCGCCCTCTTCGTAGACTTCGCGCACGCGGTGGCCGGGAGCTTTTGGCGCAACCATGCTGACATCGATGTTCTTCGGCGGATTGATCGTGCCGTAGCGGATGTTGAACCCATGAGCGAACATCAGGGTCTTGCCCGGTTTCAGACTCGCCTTGATGGACTCTTCGTAAATCCGCGCCTGATCGGTATCGGGCGCCAGAATCATAATGGTATCGGCCCACGCCGCTACCTTCGCAACCGTATCGACCGTAACGCCGTCGTCTTTTACGCGCTGCCGCGAACGGCTGGTTTCGGGAAGACCGACCTGCACGGAAACCCCGCTGTCGCGCAGATTCAGCGTGTGAGCCCTGCCTTGCGAGCCATAACCGACGATAGCGACCTTGGCTGCTCTCACCAACGAAAAGTCAGCCGAATCGTCATAGAAGATCTCTGCCATGTGTACTATTCCTTTCCCAACCTATTGTGAAATTGTCGCCGGACGGAGACATCGATACCTCCACCCGGATAACGCAAAAATGCAGACCCCGGCTCTCCCCGGCCAATGGCGAAGATATGGCTCACTTTACCGTCGAAGCCGTTTGCGCTTCGCGGCCCGCATGTGTCACCGCGCCCTTGGAAGCCGACGAAACCGCGGCGGCATACTTGGCGTAAACTCCGGATCGATAGCGCGGAGGCCCCGGCTTCCAGGCGGCCAACCGCCGTTGCAGCTCCGCCTCCGGAATATCCACTGCAATGGATTCGCGCGAAGCGTCGATCAGAATCTGATCGCCTTCCCGGACCACCGCGATCGGCCCGCCCGCGGCGGCTTCCGGCGCCACATGCGCCACCATGAAGCCGTAGGTGGCGCCGGAAAAACGGCCATCGGTAATCAATGCAACTTCCTTTGTCAAAGGCGTGCCTGCAATCGCACCGGTAACGGCCAGCATCTCGCGCATCCCCGGGCCGCCGCGCGGACCCTCGTTGCGGATTACGATCACGTCTCCGGAATTGATCTTGCCCTTTTGAACCGCATCGAAGGCCTGCTCTTCCGACTCGAAAACCCGCGCTGGGCCGTGATGCTGCATCCGATCGTGTCCGACAAGTTTGACCACGCAGCCTTCCGGAGCGAGATTGCCCTTGAGAATCGCCAGTCCGCCGGTCGGCTTGATCGCCTTGTCCGGCGTACGGATCACAGCCTGCCCGGGAGTTTCCTGCGCTTTGTCGGCCTCTTCACCGATGGTGTGCGCGCTGGCCGTGATGGCGGAGCGCTTGAGCACTCCGAGGTCAGACAAACGCTTGGCGAGCAGCCTGGAACCGCCCGCGGCCGCGTAATCGGTTGCCATGTAACGTCCGCCCGGCTTCAGGTCGCAAAGCAGCGGCACCTTGGCAAAAATGCGGTCGAGATCTTCAAGCGTGAAAGGAACGCCGACTTCGTGGGCAATCGCCAGCAGATGAAGCACCGCATTGCTTGAACCTCCCGAGGCGGAAACGCTGGCGGCGGCATTCCGGAAGGCGTCCAGCGTGAGTATCCGCGAAGGGCGAATGTCCTGCCTGAGCAGTTCCATCACTTGCAAGCCGGCTTCGTAGGCTGCCTTCCGTTTCTGCTCGGCCATGGCGGCGATGCTGTTGCTGCCGAGTGGAGAGATTCCGAGAAACTCGCAGGCAGTAGCCATCGTGTTGGCCGTGAACTGCCCGCCGCACGCGCCGGGTCCCGGACAGGCATGGTCTTCCATGTCCTTTAAATCCGAGTCCGACATGATGCCCTTGGCGTTTGCGCCGACCGCTTCGAACACGTCCTGAATGGAAACAGAGCGCCCGTGAAACTGCCCCGGGGCAATCGATCCGCCGTAGAGCATGAGCGACGGGACATCGAGACGCGCCAGCGCCATCACCGTCCCGGGAATTGTCTTGTCGCAACTGGAGAGCGCCACGACCGCGTCGAACATGTGGCCACCGGCTACCAGTTCGATGGAATCGGCGATCACTTCGCGGCTGATCAGCGAAGCCTTCATTCCCTCCGTCCCCATGGTGATGCCATCGTTAATGGAGATGGTGTTGAACTCCATCGGCGTGCCGCCGGCGGCGCGAACACCTTCCTTCACGGCCGCCGCGAGTTCGCGAAGGTGGAAGTTGCAGGGGCCGATCTCGGTCCAGGTGTTGGCGATAGCGACCAGAGGTTTGCGCAAGTCATCGTCGCCAAAGCCAACGGCCTTGAACATGGCGCGAGCGGGCGCGCGATGAGACCCTTCGGTAAGAGCCCGGCTTCGATGCTTGAGATCTTTTTTCTCCATCACTCACCTCGCCTTGCAATCTGGTTGAATCAATACAAGAGACGACGCACTGCGCGCGTCATCGCTGAGATTCCTGCCACTTCGCATCCGCCAAAACCACGGAGGTTTCAATCTGGCGTTCGGGCACGGTCCAATATTTCTTGAGCAGCCGGTCCTTCTCTTGGGGACCGACTTTTTGAAAGCCGTACCTTTCATAAAAATGGATCGCCCAGACCGCATCCGCCCACGTACCGATCAACACCGGATCACGTGTCAGCCTGCACAAATGGGATAGCAAGTGCCCTCCAATTCCCCGCTTCTGGCTGCTCGCGCGAACATAGGCATGCCTAATGAGAGTTACATCTTGGACCTGTTGAAGGCCCATGACCCCGACTAGAACCTCGGCCTCCTCGAAGCCCCAGAACACAACGCCCTCGTTTATTTCGCGCTGCAGCTTCTGCCGGGACATGTAGGGGTCTGTCCAGCGATCTTCAGGGATGATCCCTTTATAAGCCTGCGCGCCATTGTTGATGATGGCCCAAATCAGCTCAAAATCGCGGTCATCACAGCGTCGGATCATGAGTGCTCAGTACCTTATCCCTTAAATTTCTTATGCCGCATCAAATTAGTCAAAGTTGTATTTGTTGTGTCTTCATAAGCGATCGTGATTGAATCACGAATCCCTGCGGCACCGCGCGCGATCCATAATGGTAATTTTAAATCTTATCGCCGTTTCAAGCGGGTTGCGCGCTCAGAAGAATTGGCGGGAAATGAGAGGCAGCGCGTCGAACTAGCCCTTAACCCCTTCGTAACACGTTTTGGTAGTTGACTTTTTGGAAGAATGCCGCTAAATTAATTGATGTCCGGTTGGACGGTTTCGTTCATGCACACTAATCGATTTAGCTTCGGATACGCTTACCGCTACTACTTTAGAGTGGCGGCCGACCGAGGCTTGTGTGCTGGGGTGACTGAAACCTAAGAGATCCAAACCAGCAAAGCTTCGAAAGCCGCGACTCACAAGGTCGCGGCTTTTTTGTTTTTGGACCGATATGATCAGAAAAAAACTTGAGAGGAGGCGGCGCATGACACCAAAGATTTGGCAACGGCGCGCTGAGATTGACGAAATTGACCAGAGGCTGCTCGATTTGCTGAACCAACGCGCTCGCCTCGTCGAGGATATCGGCAAACTCAAGCGGGAACACAGAATGCCGGTGCTCGACGGCACCCGCGAAGCGCAGGTTCTGCGGCGATTGCGCTAGCAAAACCAGGGCCCGCTCGATACCCGGGGCGTAGCGGCCATTTTCCGCAGCATCATCCGCGAATCGCGACGCATTCAGGAGAGCGGGGCGTGAGCGACTCCTCCAAGTCCGCCGCCCCAACCACCGCGAACACGGCGGTCTTTGCGGGTTCAAGTTCGCCGCGAGTCGCCTTCCAGGGCCGCCGCGGAGCGTTCAGCGAAACCGCGGTTCGCCGCCTGTTTCCCGCCGGCGCGATTCCCGTCGAATGCCGGGATTTCGAGACTCTCTTCAGCGCCATCGGCGAAAACCGCGCCGACTACATCGTCGCCCCGCTGGAAAACACTCTGGCGGGAACCGTCTATCAATGTTACGACCTGCTCTACGATGCCGGACTGAGCATCATTGACGAGACCGTTCTCCAGATCGCGCATTGTCTGATCGCCGTTCCCGGAGCGAAACTCGAAGATCTCCGGGAGGTTGAATCGCACCCGGTTGCCCTGGCGCAGTGCGAGCACTTCTTCGCCAACCACCCGCACATCATGCGCAAGGTGGCCGATGACACTGCGGGAAGCGTGCAGGCGGTGATCAACGCCGGCGACCGTTCGCGAGCAGCCATAGCAGGCAGCGAGGCGGCCGAACTCTATGGCGGTTCAATCCTGCTGGAACATATCGAAGACTTTCGCAACAACTTCACGCGCTTCGCCCTGCTGTCGCCCGCGGTGAAAATACATGCCGACAACACGACCTCGACGATTGCGCTGACGATTCCAAACCCGCCCGGGTCGCTTTATCACGCGCTGGCGCCGTTCGCCAACTCTCAAATCGATTTACTAAGCCTGGTAAGCCGTCCGATCAAGGGCACGCCTTGGCAGTACCGGTTCTTCCTCGATGTCGCGGCCTCCAAGCAAAAACTGGAAGCCTGCGTGGTCGGGCCATTGCACGCGATGAATGCGGAATTAAGGTATCTCGGGTCCTGCAACACCAGCCGGGAACTGCACAAATAAGGGAGCGAGTCATCATGTTGGTCAGCATGCGAAATACGGCAACGCGCGAGGATGTCCTGCGAGTTGTCTCCACCCTCCAGAATCGCGGCATTCAGGCCCATGTTGTGCGGGAAGCGAGCCGCATCGTGGTGGTGACGAATCAGTCCAAACTCGATGGTAACGACGACAAATCTCTGCGCCTGCTGCCGGCGGTGGACTCGCTCATCAACGTCACTCATCGTTTCAAGCTCGCTTCGATACAATCGCGGAAGCAGCGAACCATCGTCAGGGTCGGCGACGTCGAGATCGGCGGCGAGACGGCGGTCGTGATCGCCGGGCCGTGTTCGGTGGAATCGCGCGAACAGTTGATGGCCGCGGCCCGCGGAGTGCGGGACGGCGGCGCCACCATGCTGCGCGGAGGCGCCTACAAGCCCCGCACATCGCCTTACGAGTTTCAGGGACTGGGAGTGAAGGGCCTGAAGCTGCTGGCCGAAGCCCGCGAAGAAACCGGCCTGCCGATTGTGACCGAAGTGATGAGCACCGAAGACGTCGAGATCGTCTGCGAGTACGCCGATGTGTTGCAGGTGGGCGCGCGGAACATGCAGAACTTCGCCCTGCTTCGCCGGCTTGCGACCGTGGACAAGCCCGTGTTGCTCAAGCGCAATCCGGCGGCCACCGTCGAGGAATGGCTGCTGGCGGCCGAATATCTGCTGGCGGGCGGGAATTCCAACGTGATCCTGTGCGAACGCGGCATCAAGGGCTCCGGCTCGGAGACGCGCAACACGTTCGACATCGGCGCGGTCGCGCTGGCCCGGCAGCTTACGCATCTTCCCGTGCTGGCCGATCCTTCGCACGCGACCGGCAGACGCGATCTGGTTCCGGCGCTCTCGCGAGCAGCACTGGCCGCCGGGGCCGATGGACTGCTGCTCGAAGTGCATCCGCATCCGGAAAATGCCCTCTCCGATGGAGCGCAGTCTCTCAACATCGCCGAGTTTGCAAAGCTCATGAAAGGGTTGGCCGAGCCGGTGCGTAGAGTGCAGGTGCGGGCGTCCGCGCCTCCCCGACACGCACCACAGCGGCGTGAGATCATGCATGCAAATCAGTAAGATCGCGATTGTTGGCTGCGGGCTGATTGGCGGATCGCTCGGCTCCGCTCTGCGGACCTCGGGATTTCGCGGCGAAATCACCGGCAGCGACGCGCCGGAAGTCTTGGAAAAGGCAGTGCGGCTGGGAGCGATCGATTTCGCGGCGACAGCAATCGAGAGTGCAGTCCAAGATGCTGACGTGATCGTGCTGGCGACCCCGATTTCTTCGATTCTTGCACTGTTGCCGGTGGTCGCCAAACACGCTCCAGCACATGCGCTTGTCACCGACACTGGCAGTACCAAGGTCGAGATTGTCGCCAAAGCCAAAAGCGTGTTCTCCGCCCCAGCCGCTGCAACCGTGGCAGTTGCCGGGGACCCCGCCGGAGCGTCCGCGCATCGCCGATTCCTGCCCGGCCACCCGATTTCGGGCAAGGAACGCTCCGGCATCGAGCAAGCCGATCCCTACCTCTTTCGCGGGGCAAAATGGGTGTTCACGCCCATTGAATCGCAGTCGGACCCGCCGCCGTCTTCTCCCTCCACTTCCCTGCACACCGGATGGATGGAGTTGATCCGCAAAATTGGGGCTTTGCCCGTCTGCATGACGCCCGAAGAGCACGACTTGGTGCTCGCCTTCACCAGTCATTTGCCGCAGCTATTGTCGATTGCGCTGGCCAACACCGTGCTTGGCGAACTCAGACTGGATGCCGGCGATGGCAGCTACAGCCGTGTTCCCTACGGCGGCGGCTTGCGCGATATGACCCGCCTGGCCAAGAGCGATCCCCTTGTCTGGCGCGACATTCTCGCGACAAACGGCGACAACATCCGGCGCGCGCTGGCGGAAGTTCAGAGGCAAATCGGCAGCCTGAGTTCCGCCCTTTCCGAACAGCAACTCGACCAAATCGAGCAGTCGTTCCGCACGGCATCGCTGATCTCGAAGCTGTCCTGAATTACTTCCTCCGATCGGCGTGTCACCTCCGTGATGTTGCGAACCGGATAGAATGGATTACGCTACCTGCAC
This sequence comes from uncultured Acidobacteriota bacterium, assembly GCA_963842345.1. Taxonomy (GTDB): domain Bacteria; phylum Acidobacteriota; class Terriglobia; order Terriglobales; family Acidobacteriaceae; genus CAWBRT01. The sequence goes on along the minus strand of CAWJGD010000027.1, from coordinate 54,606 downwards.
CGCAATGAGCCGGTCGGGCGGAGGTGCGCGTGTGACAACAAAAATCACGACAGAACAAGTACAGGCTGCTGTGCGCCAATACTTTGCAGCTATGGCCGACAAGAAAATCGGTGAGTTGGTGAAGATGTACTCATTCGATGCGATGTCGTTCGGCCCGTATGCGCAACGCGCCGAGCTGGGACGTGTGGCAGCAGCCCGCAGAGAACGCGAGTACTTCAGACCAGACGCCAGTTTTCGCGCCGAGATCACTTCGCCAATCGAAGTGCAAATTCTCGCCGACAATGTGGCCGTCGCCGTCCACACCTTCCGGTCTTATGCCAAGAACCTGGAGGAACCGATCTTAGGGAAGAAATTCAACCGAACCTTGCTTGACGGCCGCGGAACGCATGTATTCATTCTCGATCCCGAGGGCAAGCTCATCCTGGCGCACCAACACCTCTCCGACGTCTGCCGCACCCCCCATGAACCTGTGTCATAAATCCGGCGAGAGGCCGGGCGGACCAGTTTCGCATCCCATGAAGCCTGGCTCCGGGATGGCTCTAACCGGCCAAGCTCATCCAGCGACATTACTTGGGTAACAAGTTCGTCCCGCAACATTCATCCCGCAACATTACTTGGGTAATTTGACGACTGCGCGAGATGATATAGGATTTGCCCTGAACCTATCGGCCCCAGTAGTGCCCCTGCGATAAGCAAGAAAGACCATCGTGAAACGCATAGTTGCAGCTATTCGCCGATACTTTGAAGCAACCGCCGAAAAAAAAGCCGGCGAACTGGTGAAAACGTACGCTTACGATTGCATGACTCCCGAAGAGCACGATGCGGTGCTCGCCTTCACCAGCCGACTGCCGCAGGCGTTGTCGATTGCGTTGGCCAACACCGCGCTCGACACAATGCGGCTCGATGAGAGCGGCGGAGACTGCAACCGGGTCCCGTGCGGCAACCCGCCGGAGATGACGCGCCTGGCGTCGAACGATCCCGCGATTTGGCGGGAGATTCTCGCCACCAACGGCGAAAACGTCCGGCGAACGCTGGCTGCGCTGCAGTGGCAAAGCGGCAGTCTCGATTCGCCCCCCTCCGAACAGCAGATCGAGCAGATTCAACAGTCGTTCCAGACGTCGCTGATCTCGAAACTGGCCTGAATTACTCCTCATCGTACGGGAGCGAGTTGCTTCTCCAATCGGCTCGTCACCTCCGTAACGTTACGTACCGGAGAGAATGCAGTACGCTTCTCCACCGAAATAAACTGGTCGCGGTGGAGGTGCGTGTGACGACAAAAATCACGGTCGAACAAGTGCAGGCGGCTGTGCGCCGATACTTTACAGCCATGGCCGACAAAAATCCCGGTGAGTTGATGAAGATGTACGCCTATGCGGCCGTGACAGTCAATCCATTTTTACCGCGCCCCGAGTTGGGACAGGTAGCGGCAGCCCGTAGGGAGCGCGAGTACTTCAAACCCCTTACGCAATTCCGCGCCGAAATTACATCCCCCATCGAAGTACAGTTCCTGGCGGACAATGTGGCCATAGCCGTCCACACCTACCGATCGTATGCCAAGAACCTGGAAGATCCGATCCGAGGGAAGCGGTTCAACCGAAGCATACTAGACGGCCGGGGAACGCATCTCTTTACTCTCAATTCCGCGGGCGAACTCATCCTGGCGCACCAACACCTGTCCGACATCTGCCGCGCCCCGCTTGAACCAGCGTCATGAATCCTGCAAGACGCAATAGAAACGGGCGTCTCTCGACGCCCGCGGAATACGATCACGGCAACTGGTCAGAACTGAACGCGCTTCTTTTCGAAAGCCTCAATATCCGCTTCGTGTTGCAGGGTCAGGCTGATGTCATCCAACCCGTGCAGCAGGCAATGGCGTTTGAAAGGGTCGATTGAGAACGCGGCGCGAAAGCCTTGATCGTCGGAAACCGTCTGGTTTTCCAGATCGACGGTCAAATGTGGCCGGGTTTTTCCTGCGCCCGGCGCGCCAGTTCGGCGACCTGCTCCTCGCTGAGAATCACCGTCAGCATCCCGTTCTTGGCGCAATTGCTGAAAAAGATGTCGGCAAACGACGGCGCAATTACGACGCGGATACCGAAATCGGAGAGCGCCCATGGCGCGTGCTCGCGAGAAGAGCCGCAACCGAAATTCCGTCCTCCGATCAGGATGCTGCCCTTGCGGAATACCGGGTGATTGAGCACAAACGAGGGCTCTTCGCTGCCGTCGGGCCGGAAGCGCCAGTCGATAAAACAGGAAGTCGCCGTAACCCGTGCGCTCGATGCGCTTGAGGAACTGCTTGGGAATGATCTGGTCGGTATCGATGTTGATCTTGTGCATCGGCACCGCGATTCCTTTGTGTACACGCAACGGTTTCATTTTTCGTGATCCTTGAATTGCCAGGCGCGAACGTCGGTGAAGTGTCCGGCGACGGCGGCGGCGGCGGCCATGGCCGGACTGACCAGGTGCGTGCGGCCGCCCTTGCCCTGGCGTCCTTCGAAGTTGCGGTTGCTGGTGGCGGCGCAGCGCTGGCCCGGCTGCAAGAATATCGGGGTTCATCCCCAGACACATCGAGCAGCCCGATTCGCGCCACTCCGCTCCCGCTTCCAGGAAGATGCGATGCAGCCCTTCCTGCTCGGCGGCGGCCTTCACCGCCTGCGATCCGGGAACGATCATGGCGTGAACCTTCGGGTGAATCTTGTAGCCGCGCAGAACGCGGGCGGCGGCACGAAGATCGTCCAGGCGTCCGTTGGTGCAGGAGCCGATGAAGACGCGGTCGATGGCGATGTCGGTGAGTTGCGTGCCGGGCTTCAGCGCCATATAGCTGAGAGCACGCTCAAGAGCGCTTCTCTCCGCTTCGCTGGCGGCGTCCTGCGGATTCGGTACGCGTCCGGTGATGGGCGAGACCATGCCTGGGTTTGTGCCCCAGGTGACGTACGGGGTCAGCTCCGAGGCATTGAGCGAGACTTCCTTGTCGAACCTGGCGCCCTCGTCCGTAGCCAGCGTGCGCCAGTAGGCCACAGCCTTATCCCAGCCGGCGCCCTTGGGCGCAGCCCTGCGGCCCTTGACATAGGCGAACGTAGTCTCGTCGGGTGCCACCATTCCGGCGCGCGCGCCGCTTTCGATGCTCAGTTGCACAACGTCATGCGGCCTTCCATGGAGAGAGCGCGGACCGCCTCGCCGGCATACTCGATGACGTGGCCGGTGCCTCCGTCGGTGCCGATCTTGCCGATGATGGCCAGCGCGAGGTCCTTGGCCGTGACGCCTTCCGGCAGCCTGCCATCGACGCGCACGCGCATGGCCTTGGGCCTGTGCTGTTGCAGGCACTGCGTGGCCAGCACGTGTTCCACTTCCGAGGTCCCGATGCCGATCGCCAGCGCGCCGAAGGCTCCGTGCGTGCTGGTGTGACTGTCGCCGCAGACGATCGTCTTGCCGGGCTGGGTGTAACCAAGCTCCGGCCCGATGACGTGCACAATGCCCTGCTCCTCCGTGCCGACATCGAACAACTCGATGCCGAAGGCGGCGCAATTTGCGCGCAGAGCTTCCACCTGCTGCTTGGCGACCAGGTCGGTAATCCGGAAGCGGTCGGCGGTTGTGGTGGGAATGTTGTGATCCACAGTGGCAACCGTGAGATCGGTGCGGCGCACCTTGCGGCCGCCGATGCGCAGACCCTCAAAGGCCTGCGGAGACGTAACCTCGTGCACCAGGTGCAGATCGATAAACAGCAGAGCCGGCTCGCCTTCGGCATGGCGGACGACGTGGCTGTCCCAAAGTTTTTCAAACAGAGTGCGTGGTTGTGACATTTTCTCTTACCGCGTAAATTTTCTTACTCAATTTTATTACACCGCGTGATAGGCGAGGTGCTGGCTGAGCAGATCCGTCAGCGCCCGCTCGATTTCATCCCCGACCTCGCGCGTCGTGACTACCGTCTTGCGTTTCTCGCTCCGCAAGTCGGCGGTCACGCAACCCTTTTCCAGCGTGCGCGCGATTGCGGTTTCAACGTCATCGGCGTCGCGATGCAGACCGGCGGCGAAGCGCAACAGCATGGCAGCCGAGGCAATCGCTCCGATGGGATTGGCGATGTTTTTCCCCGCGATATCGGGCGCGGAGCCATGGATCGGTTCGAAAAGACCAACTTTGCCGCCGATGCTGGCCGAACCCAGCATGCCCAGCGAACCACTCAGAACCGCGGATTCGTCGGAAAGCACGTCGCCGAACAAGTTCTCCGTGACCACAACGTCAAAGCGCGACGGGGTCGAGATCAACTGCATGGCGAAAGAGTCGACGTAGGCGTGATCGAGCCTCACGTCCGGATATTCGCGCGCCAGATCGGTGACCACCTGCCGCCAGAGGCGTGACGTCTCCAGCACGTTGGCCTTATCCACGGAGGTGACGTGGTGGCGCCGATGACGGGCCTGCTCGAAGGCGATCCGGGCCACCCGCTCAATCTCCTGTGGGGAATACCGCATGGTGTCGTAAGCGCCGCGCTCGTCGCGTCCGCGAGGCTGGCCGAAATAGAGGCCGCCGAGCAGTTCGCGCACGATCAGCACATTGGCTCCGCGCAGGACTTCGGCGCGAATGGGAGAGCAGTCGGCCACCGCCTCGTAAGCGATCGCCGGACGCAGATTGGCAAAAACACCGAGCGCCTTGCGCAGGCCGAGGATGCCCGCCTCAGGACGCAGTTCAGCCGGCAAAGCGTCGTATTGCGGGCCGCCCACGGCGCCCAGAAGCACGGCGTCGCTTTCGCGGCATCCGTCGAGGGTACGTTGTGGAAGCGGTTCTTCCGTCGGCGTCGATCGCCGCGCCACCGATCAGATATTCGCGAAATTCAAACTCGTAACCGTTTACCTCGGAGACTGCGCGGAGCATCCGCACGGCTTCGCGAGTCACTTCAGGCCCGACTCCGTCACCGGGCAAAACAGCTATCTTCAAATTCATTGCATAAGCGCCGTCGAGCGGCTCCCTTCGTTCGACATTACCGGCTTCTCCGTCAGCAGCGAAAGCAGATCCTGATCGTAAATCTTTTTCTTACGGTCTGCCAACTGCGTGAAGCGCTCGTAAGCCGATTGCAACTCCTGCTTGGTCAACGGGTAGCCCAGCTCTTCGTAGCGCATCAGCAGCGCGTGCCTGCCGGAGTGCTTGCCCAGCACCAGATGATTGGCGGGAACCCCGACCGACTCCGGTGTCATGATCTCATAACAGAGAGGATTGCTGATTACGCCATGCTGGTGAATGCCTGCTTCGTGGGCGAACGCGTTGCGTCCGACGATGGCCTTGTTCGGCTGCACCTGGAATCCGATGATCTCGGAAAGCAGGCGGCTGGCGGAATAGATTTCGCTGCGCTTTACGCCGCTCTCGAAGGGCAGGCGGTCGTTGCGCACGTGCATGGACATGACAACTTCTTCCAGGGCGGCATTGCCGGCGCGCTCGCCGATGCCGTTTACGGTGCACTCGACCTGGCGGGCGCCGGCCTCGACGCCGGCCAGCGAGTTGGCCACGGCCAATCCCAGGTCGTTGTGGCAATGCACGGAAATCACCGCGTTCTCGGCGCCTTTCACTCTCGACCTGATGGCGCGGATCAGCTCGCCGAAGTCGGCCGGGGTTGAGTAGCCTACCGTGTCAGGAATGTTCAGCGTGGTCGCGCCGGCCTCGATGGCGACTTCCAGCACTTTACAGAGAAACTCCACTTCCGACCGGGTCGCGTCCTCCGGCGAGAATTCCACATCCTGGCACAAGGAACGCGCATATTGAACGCACTCGCCAACCTGCCGCAGGGCGTCTTCGCGGGTGATCTTCAACTTGCAGGCGAGATGAATATCGGAGGTGGCAAGAAAGGCGTGAATGCGCGGTTGACGCGCGTCGCACACGGCATTCCAGGCCAGCAAAATATCTTCACGCCGGCAGCGCGCCAGCGCGGCGACAGACGCACTTCTCATTTCGCGCGAAACCCGCTGAACCGCTTCGAAGTCGCCGGTCGAGGCGATGGGAAAACCAGCTTCGATGATATCGACGCCGAGATCTTCCAGCTTATGAGCAAGCCGCAGCTTCTCATTCACGGTCATGCTGCATCCCGGAGCCTGCTCGCCATCACGCAAGGACGTGTCGAAAATCAGTACGCGTTCGTTAGCCACGATCGTATCCCCCCATTGGGCATGTCTGGTTTTTCTACCTTGCGCGGTTTCTGGCCAATTAGTCAAACTTATTATTATTCCATTACCATTAGAAAGTATGATTTAATAAGGTTTTCGCGAATAGCCCCGGGCGACGGATGATAAGACCAGCATTGCAGCTCGGGCGAAAGGTGATGCATGGATCTTTTTCAGTTGGAGACATTCCTTGCGGTAGTTGAGGAGAAAGGCTTTTCGCGCGCCGCCGGACGGCTGCACCGGACGCAGTCGGCGGTGAGCCAAACCATCAGCAAGCTGGAAGACGAACTCGGCGAGACCCTCTTCGAGCGCTCGTCGCGTGACGGTGCCGTAACCGATGCCGGAGCGCTGTTGCTGAAGTATGCCGAGGAGCTGCTGAACCTGCGTGGCCGGGCGCGCGATGCCCTGCGAGAACTCCGGGAATTGCAACATGGCAAGGTGAGCATTGCCGCCAACGAGTTCACGGTGTTGTACCTGCTGGTCGCGCTGCATCGTTTCCGCCGGATGCATCCGACCATTCACATCGAAGTGCAACGCTCTCTCGCCGCCGACGTTGCCCGCTCGGTCGTAAATCATCACGTTGAGCTCGGCATGCTGTCGTTCCGTCCGGATGACGAGCAGCTCAACTCCATCATCGTTTATATCGACGAGATTGCCTTTGTCGTGTATCCGGGTCATCCGCTTGCGACCTCGCAGGAGGTCAGCATCCGCGAGCTTGGCGCCGAGTTTTTCGTCGCTCACAATGTGCGCTCGCCCTATCGCGAAAAGGTCCTTCAGGCTTTCGCCAAGCACAAGACGGCCCTGCACATGCCGGTCGAGTTGCCCAATATCGAGGCCATCAAGCAGTTTGTCGCCATGGGTAATGGAGTCGCGCTGCTGCCGCGGATCGCCGTCGAAGCCGAGATCAATCGCGGCGAGCTGGTGCAAATACCCGTCAAAGAATTACAGATGGAGCGCAAGGTGCGACTCGTATATCGGCGCGGGGCCAGCCTGTCGCACGCGGCGCGCGCCTTCATGAAGATGTTGGAATCGATGGCGACGCAACAGAACGGGCGCTACCTCTTCCAGAAGGAACGAGGCTAGGGCTTGTTGAACGGCGCGTGTTGGCCCCCGCCAATCGCGGTAGCCGACGGAGGATCTCATGCGCCTCTGCCAAACCTTTGGGGCAGTGTGCGCGCTGCCAGCGCTTGGCCGGCTGCCTGCCCGGAGGAAAACGTTCTAGGAGCGACTGGCGGCTGCCGCGGATTGGCTCGCGACCGCCTGATAAACGTCCAGGATGCTGCGCACGGAGCTTTGCCACGAGTAGCGACGGACTCTATCCCGCCCCGCGGCCTTCATTCTTTCGCGCAGAGACTGATCGAGCAGCACGCGATACAGCGCGCGGCTTATCTCGAAGACGTTTTCCGGGTTGACGAGCACGGCGGCGTTGCCCAGCACCTCCGGAACCGCCGTCACGTTGGAGGCCACTACGGGTGTGTCATGCGCCATCGCCTCCAGCGGCGGCAGCCCGAAACCTTCGTAGAGCGACGGGAAGACGAAGATCTTTGCCAAGTCGTAGAAGATGCGCAGCACGTCGACCGGCACGAAGCCGAGAAAGCGCACGTCGAATTGCACGGCGCTTTTGATCACCGCCCGCCGCAGGTCGGGATGCTTGGAGACCTGATCGCCGATGATGACCAGCTTGAGATCGGGAACATAATCGTTTTTAGCCAGCTCCGATTTCAGCGCCGAGAACGCTTCAATGATGCGCACGATGTTCTTGTGCGGGCTGATTCGCCCGGCATACAGAATAAAGGGGTAGTTCACCTGGTAACGCTCGGCGATCATGGCGCGATCGTCCGATGTCGCGTGCCCAAGAAGAAAGCGGTCGTCGAGCGCGTTGTAAACGACCTCGATCTTGTCGGGCGGCACATCGAAAAGCCGCGTCAGATCCTGCTTGGTGAAGTTGGAAACCGCGAAGATCTTCGCCGCTCCGTGCAGCACGCGCCGGGTCAGGTGGAAGCGCACCGTGCGTGTGAAACTGGAATGTGAATTGTTGCGGTACATGTAGTCGAGCAGGTCGTGAACGGTTACGACATAGGGACAGCCGGCCATGCGCGGGCGCCAGAACATCTGCGGATAGTGGATCAGATCGCACTGGAAGCCACGCACCGTGCGGCGAAAATCAAAATAACCGCTCGTATTCCCGTCGTGGCCCTCATCAAAGGGAACGCAATGAAAATTGGGCGGCAATTCGCCGACTTCGTTCAGCCGCTCGACCATGCCGATCAGGAAGTATTCGTTGACGTGATCCATCCGCGCGAGGTTGCGGACCACGTTGCGAGTGTACGTGGCCACACCATAATCACTCATCTGCCGGATGTCGATTGCGATCCTCACGGCTGATTTTTCCCTTCAGGAGTGCCGAGCCACCGGTTCAACCGGAAACCGAAGGATGTGGTTCCCCGGCCGCCGCGTGGTGGGCGTGGCCCAAGGCATGACCAGCAGTCTGAAGCTGCTCCTCGATTTTCGTGTTCAGATTCGTCCTGGCGAATTCAGCGGCCACCCGGATGGCGTTCTTGATCGCCAGACTGTTCGATGAACCATGGCTGACGATCGCCACACCCTTAATGCCAAGCAGCGGCGCGCCACCGTACTCTGAGTAGTCGAGCCGCTTCTTGAAGTCCAGGAAGGCCCGCCGCGCCAGCAGATATCCCATCTGGCGAGTGATCGTTGCCTGCAGCGACTCTTTCAGCATGGCGCGAACCGTGTCGACCAGCCCTTCGGATATTTTCAGTGCCACGTTGCCGACGAACCCGTCACAGACAATGACGTCGACGTGGCCATTGTAAAGGTCCCGTCCCTCGACGTTGCCAATGAAGTTCATGCGCATGGTCTTCAGCATCTTGAAGGTCTCGCGCGTGAGTTCGTTGCCCTTGGTTTCCTCTTCGCCAATCGACAGCAAGCCGACCCGCGGGCAGTCTGCCTTGGGAAAGCGTCCGGCGAACATGCTGCGGAAGTAGATCTCGCCCATGATCGCGAACTGCTGCAGGTTGTGGGGCTTGCAGTCAACGTTGGCGCCCACGTCGAGCATGATCGAGGCGGTGCCTGCCGCGGTGGGAAAAACCGCGGCCAGTGCCGGACGATCCACCCCGGGCAGAACTCCCAGCACTAGCTTGGCCGTAACCATTGCCGCGCCGGTGTTGCCCGCGGAAACAAATCCGGCGGCCCGGTTTTCACGCACCAGGCGCAGTCCAACCCGCATCGAAGAGTCGCGCTTCTGCTTGACGGCGTGCGCCGCCTTTTCCTGCATGCCGATTACCTCGCTGGCATGCACGATCTCGATCGGCAATTGCTGGACGGCCGGATGCGCGGCCGTCTCGGCGCGAATCACGTCTTCCTTGCCCACCAGCAGTACGCGGACACCGTAATGCCTGGCAGCCAGAATAGCGCCCTCAACCTCGGGCTTCGGAGCCCGGTCGGAGCCCATTGCATCGACCGCAATTGTTAAAAGTGAATCCATGCCACGGAACGTCAGCTTGCCTTCTCGACTTCCACAACTTCGCGGCCTTTATAGTACCCGCATTTGGGGCAGGCGCGATGCGGCATTTTTCGCTCGTGGCAATTGGGGCATTCGGAAAGTGAATGTGCCGTCAGGTGATCATGCGAGCGGCGGATCGAAGTGCGGCGCTGGGAGTGTCTCCGCTTGGGATTTGCCATTTTCTTAAACCTTTCAGTGTTCCCGGCCGATTGTCGCGCCGGGATACGACGTAAGTGCCAGTCTGTGTTGCCGGCCAAAATCGTGCGGCTTGCCGCCGCAGCCAAAGGGAAATAAAGCTAGTGCAGGTGGCTCTTCAAATCGCGCAGAGCGTACCAGCGCGGGTCCTCCTGCTTTGGTTGGCAGGTACAGCTTCCCTCATTGAGGTTCTGGCCGCACCGTGGGCACAAGCCTTTACAGTCGATTCGGCAAACCGTTTTGATAGGGACAGCCAACAAAACCTGTTCGCGAAGAACGTCTTCCAACTCCAGCCCTTCGCCTTCATAGTAGCCGATTTCGGTCTCGGCCTCGCTGATGGAGACTTCTTCCTTGCGCCGGTCGATGCCGAGTGGACGGTACAGCAGGTCAAACGAACGGCTTACCTCCTGTGGAACCGGCTCCAGACAGCGTGCGCAGCTCACCTCGAAGCGGCCAGCCAACTCTCCAACCAGCCGGATGTCGGAGACATACTCGCGTCCGCCGTGGTGCTCGCGGATCAATTCGGCCCGACCGTGCACCTTCATGACGCCGAACTGCTGGAGCTCCCGTCCAAAATCAATAGTACCCGGCTGCAACTCCTCGGCAAAATCCTGACGCCGGAGTTCCAGATCTTGTACGCGGATCAGCATGATGTCTATAACCGCATGAGGCGAAGAGAGTTGCAGGCTGAACTCGGAACGAGCGCACTTCCCGGAACCGCCGGATGCAATCCGCCGAAGAACCCACACCGGAGCCTCCCGGCTCCGCCCACCTTGCAACCGCCTTTAGAGGAAAAATTCCCTTCTGGCAAGACATAAGAATACCGGGGGCGCTTTGCGAGTGTCAACCGCTCTGGTGGGCAATTCCGAGTCGCTCTGCCGCACGACGGACCCGGACGGCCACGGACGACTACTGGAGCGGGTCGGACGCCACACAGACGTGCCGCCTACGCCGCTCGGCGCGGGGGGTCCCCGACACGCGCCGTCGTTGCGCGTGTTGGGGTGGAAAAGTCGCCGGAAGTCCGGGGTCGCTCACAGGTTGGTCGGGTCTATAGGTTAGTGCCGGTGGCGTCGTTGAAGCTGGCGCGAGCCTGGCCCACGGCGCGCTCAGCGGTGCTGCGTATGGTTTCTACGCCGCGCTGCACGCGTTCCCGTCCCTGCTCGTAACTCTCTCGCGCTGAGTTGGCTACATCGCTGGCGCGTTCACTCAGGTTGTTGCGGGTTGCTTCTCCGCTCATAGGGGCAAACAGAATGCCCAGTCCGATTCCCAATCCAAGGCCAAACAGAAAACTCTTCATCAGGTGCCTCCTCGGTAAAAGTCGCCCAGATACACGCTTCCTGGCGCAGAAAAGTTGAACAACGGTGACGAGCTATGAGAATGCGACGGCCCGCACAGGGTTGGCCTCTACTCCAACACGCATAACCACGGCGCGTGCCGAGGACCTGGGATGCGCGGCTCCAAATCCCGGTACTTAGACCAGTGGCCATCGGCCGACGGGCACACCCTAGCCGTCGCCGGCGCCCGGTCAGGAATGACTAAAAGGAAGCCTCAGGCGCGCACCTTCGTGCTCTGGCAACCTGGGGCAAGCGTGCCGCTTCGCTGATATGCTGGTCGCCATCATGATTGAGGGATTTGCAACCAGCGAAGGCTCGGCGCGGTTTCGAAGCCGGTTTCCCGGCCTCGACCGGGCGGGCCATTTCCGGCAACTTCCAGCCGAACCGCAGCTCTCAATCTCCTCGATCGGCCTCGGCACTTACCTGGGCGAGCCCGACGACGCGATGGACTCGAACTATCAAACGGCGGTGCGGGTTGCGCTGCAGAATGGCATCAACCTGCTGGATACGGCAATCAACTATCGCCATCAGCGCTCGGAACGAAACATCGGCACGGCGTTGCGCGACCTCATTGCCGCCGGCCTCGTGCAACGCGATGAAATTGTGGTCTGTACCAAGGCCGGTTACCTGGCCTTTGACGGGACGGTGCCGCCGGAGGCCGACGAATACTTTGCGCGCGAATACATCGACCGGGGCCTCGTCCAGCGGGCGGAACTCGCCGGCATGCACTGCATCGCGCCCGATTATCTGGAGGACCAGATCGAGCGTTCGCGCCGCAACCTGTGCCTGCAAACCATCGACGTGTTCTATCTTCACAACCCGGAATCGCAACTGTGCGAGGTGCCTTTGGACGGACTCTATGCGAGACTTGGCGCGGCATTCCAGCGGCTGGAGCAGCTCGTTTCCGAGCAGAAAATCCGGTTCTACGGCATCGCCTCATGGAGTGCGTTCCGCGTGCCGCAGGGCGAACGCGCCTTCGTCAGCATTGCCGAGTGCGTCAGGCTGGCGCGCGAGGCGGGTGGCGCGGCGCATCACTTCCGTTTCCTGCAACTGCCCTTCAACCTCGCCATGACCGAGGCGCATGCGGCATCCTTTCAGCCTTTTGAGCACCGGATGTTGCCGGCGCTGGACGTGGCGCGGCGGCACGGACTCGCCGTAATCGGCAGCGCCTCGCTCTGCCAGGGGAAACTCGCACAACACCTGCCCTGCCAGTTGGCGGAGAAACTCGGCCTGGAGAGCGACGCGCAGCGCGCCCTACAGTTTGCCCGCTCAGCGCCGGGCATGTTGGCGGCGCTGGCGGGCATGTCGAAGCCCGCGCACGTGAGGGAAAACATCCGCACCGCGAGCCAGCCTCCGATGCCGGACCATGAATGGTTGAAATTGTTCAACGGATGTAAGTAGGCGCGCTCTTCGTCACCGGCGTTGTCGCCCAAGAGAGAGCCCTAAAGTTTATTGCGCAGTGGCCTTCTGGTGTTGTGCCGCGATCTGGGCCGCCGGGCCCTTGGCGTCATCCTTGGCGATTTGCTCGTAGAGCTTGTTGGCTTCAGCGGGCTGCGTCGCCTGGTAGAGATCGGCTAGGCCGAGTTGCGCGGTGCTTTTGGGCACACTCAGTGTCGGGTGATCGATCAGGTCCTTGTAGATTGCGACTGCATCCGCATCTTTCTTCTCGTTGCGGTAGACGGAAGCCAGCGCGAGCTTGGCTAAGCGATGACACTTCCACATCGCGGGAATTAGCAACGTCTTTCAGTTGCCCCTCGGCCACGGCGTAATTGCCAAGGTCCACTTCGCACAGAGCCGCAAAGTAGTGGGCCCACTGCCCGGCGCGCGTGGAGCCGTATTCGGAGGAGATTCCATAGAACTGCTTCCTGGCGGCGAGCGCACGGTCGGCAACGCTGGAGAAGCTCACCATCTGATTTCCCTGGGACAGCGCCTCGGGTTGCACGGGGGCGTTATAGGTAACAAGAGCATCGCCAAGTTTTTGCGCCGCCGCCGCCTGGAGGTGGTCGCGATACCAGAAAATACCGATGCCGACGGCCACCAGTACCGCCAGAGCGATCACACCGCTGATGATGGTTTTGCGGTGAGCGACCGTCCAATGGACGGCCCCTGCCGCCGTTTCTGCAAACTTATCCTGCTTCAGTTCTTGCCGGGTGTAGCGCACGGTTGGTCCTCGAGGCCCCAGGCAACACGGGTGCGCCTTTGGGGGTCTTTCCAGGTCTTCTTCCAAGGTCTGCCGGTCTGACGTGGACGGGCCGGGAAACACTTGCCCAGGACCGTCACTTCCACCCCACCACGCGCCAAGCGTACGTAGTGGGACTCCGGCTGGTCGGAGATTTGAGTTTAGCAGTCGGGAGAAATGAGCGTCAAACCTGCTTCGCTCAAGTATTTGCGGCCCTGCTTCAGAGCCAGATTCCCAGCGCCAATTCCAAATGCGCTGTTGCGGCAGAAATTTATGGACCGCAGGCAGGCAACAACTACGGTTTCCCAAGGTAAAATCCCCTTATGCGAATCGCGGTGGGTGCCGATCACGCTGGTTACGAACTGAAAGAAAAACTCAAGTTCCACCTTGAGCGCCTGGGCCATGCCGTCGACGATTGCGGCACGGCCTCTAGCGACTCCTGCGACTATCCGGACTTTGCTCACGCGGTCTCCTGCCGCGTCGCCTCCGGCGCGGCGCAGCGCGGCGTTCTCGTCTGTGGCAGCGGCATTGGGATGGCGATAGCCGCCAACAAGACTCCGGGAGTTCGCGCCGCCAACATCACCAGCGAATACGAGGCGCGGATGTCACGGGAGCATAACGACCTCAACGTGCTGACCATGGGCGCGCGCATTCTTACTGAAGAGCAGGCCATGTTGATCGTCGATGCCTGGCTGAACACGCGCTTTGCGGGCGGCCGGCACCAGCAGCGGCTCGAGAAACTGGCCGGGTTGGAAACGCCAAAGCCATGCGAGGAAGCATCCGAGGGTAAGATCGAGCTATTAAAGTAGCTCCGGCGCCTGCGAAATTTGCCCTCGCGTCCGCAAGCGGACTTGCTTGGCTACACCCCGTCGAAGGGGTAAAGTAGGTATTCCGACGAAGGAGTTTGCCCTCATGAACGATTCGATGTCGCGCCAACTGAGTGAAGTCGATCCCGAGATTGCGCAAGCGATCGCCAACGAAGAAGCCCGCCAGCACGAAGGCCTGGAGCTGATTGCTTCGGAGAACTTTGTCAGCGAAGCCGTGCTGGAAGCGGCGGGTTCGGTTTTCACCAATAAATACGCCGAGGGATACCCCGGCAAACGCTACTACGGAGGCTGCGAGTTCACCGACGTGGTCGAGAATCTCGCCCGCGAACGCGCCAAGCAGCTATTCGGCGCCGAGTATGCCAACGTGCAGCCGCACTCGGGCTCCTCGGCCAACATGGAGGCCTATGCCGCAGTGGTGCAGCCGGGCGACACCGTAATGGGGCTCGACCTCGCCCACGGCGGCCACCTGACGCACGGCCACAAGCTCAGCTTCTCGGGCAAGACCTATCACATCGTCTCCTACGGGGTCTCGCGCGAGACCGAGACCATCGACTACGACGAGCTGCAAAAAATCGCCGAGCGCGAGCGGCCTAAACTGATCATCGGCGGCGGGTCGGCTTACCCGCGCATCATCGATTTCGCCCGCATGCGGCAGATCGCCGATCAGGTCGGAGCCGTTTACCTGGTTGACATGGCGCACTTCGCCGGCCTGGTCGCCGGAGGCGTGCATCCCTCGCCCGTGCCGCACGCCCAGATCGTCACCTCGACCACGCACAAGACGCTGCGCGGCCCCCGCGCCGGACTGATCCTGGCGAATGCCGCCATGGGAGCCAATATCGACCGCAGCGTCTTCCCCGGCGCGCAGGGCGGACCGCTGGTGCACATCATTGCGGCCAAGGCCGTCTGCTTCAAGGAAGCGATGGAGCCCGAGTTTCAAGGCCTACGCCAAGCAGATCGTAGGGAACGCGAAGGTCATGGCCGAGACGCTGGCCGCCGAGGGATTCCGCATCATCTCCGGCGGCACCGACACCCACCTGATGCTGGTCGACGTCTTCAGCAAGGGCATGTTCGGCAGCGAAGCCGAAAAGGCCCTGGGCGAGGCCGGTATCACGGTCAACAAGAATGCGATCCCGTTTGACACCAATCCGCCGATGAAGCCAAGCGGCATCCGCGTCGGTACGCCGGCGCTCACCACGCGCGGCATGAAAGAAAAGGAAATGCGGCAGATCGGCCGTTGGATTGCCGAAGCGCTCAACAACCGGACCAGCGCCGACGTTCTGGGCCGCATCCGCCGCCAGGTCTACGAACTGGCCGAGTCTTTTCCGTTGTACTTGGAGCGCCGACGGCGCCACGTCGCGGAGTTGGCAGTCAAGGCGTAACGATCAGAAAGCGTAACAGCCCAAAAGCCTTCCCGCGTGGGAAGGCTTTTGGTTGCAGTCGGCGCAAGCAGGCAGACCGATTCCACAGTTGGTGTACTTGGGTGGGGGTGGCGCAGGCCTTCAGGCCTGCGGTAAATGGTCGAAGGATATTGCGCTTTAGCGCCCGAGGTATTCGCTTTCATTCTGACCTCAGCGGCTAAAGCCTCGCTCATGGACAGACCTATTCGCAGCGCTAGAGCGCTGCGCCACCCAGCTACACCATCTGTGGAACTGCTCCAAGCGGGATCAGCAGAGCCAACGGCGTACGCCAATTCTGCTACTGCTCAGCGTTGCGTCTTCTTGCCGAACAAGGCCGCGCCGATTGCGCCCCCAACCCCGCTCAGGAAGATAAAGAGCAAGCCAAAGAGACCCAGCGAAAAAGCAAACACGGCGGCCAATCCGGCGGGGGTGGAGACCATGTCGCCGAGGTTCTTCACCATCTGCTGCGCCGACGGATCGGAATTGACTGACAGAGCTTCTTTCAGCCGCTCCTGCATGGCGTCGCGCAGCGCCACGCGGTTCTCGGCGCTGAACATGCCGAAGACGCTCGTGGCGGCGTTGAGCAGGAAGCCAAATAAACCGGCCAGCGCCCCGATGCGAAAGCCGCGCCGGGCGGGCACGGAGACATAAGGCATCCGGCGTTTGTAAAGCGTGATGGCGATTCCGCCGGCGGCCACCATGCAAAGCGTAATAAAGGGCACGAACGGAACCAGGCTGCCAATTCCGGCGGCGAAGCCGGCCGCCAGTGCGGAAAAGATCACGACGCGGCGCTCATATTTGGCTGCTTGAGAAGCCTCGGCCTGGCTGAACACGGCGTTCGCGCGCTGCGCCAGGCTGGCTTCCGCCGCGGGCTGCTCATCGCCGGACATGCCGGCTAGTGGTTGGGCGTCAGATTCCTCGCGGGTGATGGCTACGCGTATCTGCGGTGCGCCGCAGGTGGGGCAGAAGGGTACGCCGTCTTCCACCGTAGCGCCGCATTTTTTGCAGCTATGATCCACAAAAGCAAGTTAGCAGCCCGGTCGCTGGCGCGCAAGCTGGACCTCGCGGCATTGGGCGCCTGCCCGGCTGCATCGTATTGAGTTACACTCGGCCTGTCGGCCATGCGGAACGCCGCTTATGAGCGAACCCTCGCAATTCGCCTTCGACTTTCAGTCGTTTCCCGAGCGCCGCATCTGGAAGGTCGGCGAGCTGATCTCGGCGCTGCGCACACGCCTGGAGCGCGAGTACACGGACGTTTGGGTCGAGGGCGAGATCTCCAACCTGCGTCCAGCCGGCTCCGGCCATCTTTACTTCACGCTCAGCGATGGCGAGTCTCAGCTTCGCATCGTGATTTTTCGCATGCAGGCGCGCCTGTTGCGCTTCAAGCCGGAGAACGGCTTGAGCGTAATCGCACGCGGACGCCTCAGCATTTACGAAGGCCGGGGCGAGCTGCAGATGATCGGCGAATTTCTCGAACCGGTGGGAGTGGGCGCCCTCCAGGTCGCCTTCGAGCAGCTCAAGAAAAAGCTCGCCGCCGAGGGCCTGTTCGACAGTGGGCGCAAAAAACCGATCCCCGTGCTGCCGCGTCGCATCGGCATCGTAACCTCGCCGCAGGGAGCCGCCATTCAGGACATTCTCAACATCCTGCGCCGCCGTCACGAGTCGGTCGACGTGCTGATTTACCCCGCGCAGGTACAGGGCGAGGCCGCGCCGCGCGAGGTCGCGGCCGGGGTGCGCCACTTCAACCGCAGCCGGCAAGTTGATGTCATCATCATTGCCCGGGGCGGCGGGTCGTTCGAGGACCTGGCCGCGTTCAACGACGAATCGCTGGCGCGCGCCATCGCCGAAAGCAGTCTGCCGGTGATCTCGGCCGTCGGACACGAGACCGACTTCACGATTTGCGACTTCGTGGCCGATTTGCGCGCGCCGACGCCCTCGGCCGCGGCGGAACTGGTCATACGCTCCAAGCATGAATTGCAGGAGCGGCTCGCCGGTCTCGACACGCGTCTCGGACGCGGGGCTCGCTTCCAGTTGCTCACGGCGCGGCAGCGGCTCATGCTGCTGGCCCAGAGCATGGCCTTCGCCCGCATGCAGGAGCTCATCGCACGCCGTCAGCAGCGGGTTGACGAACTGGCTTTTCGCCTGGCCGCCGCCCAGCAAAAGCAGGTGCGCGCTTTTCACCGGCGTCTTGACGTTGCCGGCGCCCGGCTGCGACACCAGGAGTTGCAAAACCGCTTGAGCGCCATGCGTCGCGAACTCGCGGTTCGAGTTACGGCTTTGCGCAACGCGATGCGCCATCTGATCGAGAATCGGACGGCGAAACTCCAGCGCCTCGGAAGCCAGTTGCAGGCGCTCTCGCCGCTCGGCATTCTGGAGCGCGGCTACGCCCTGGTGTTTGACGAGCAGGGCAATCTGGTTACGCGCAGCGCGCAGCTTTCCCCCGGGCAGCAAGTGCGCGGGCGCGTGGCCCGCGGAGGCTTTACGGCCCGCGTGGAGCGGGTTGAGCCGGAAGACGAAGCGTAGACTGCACCGCTGGCTGGTGGCCCACATTTGCGGAGCCGCAGGTGGAGCTAATGTGGGGGCTGTCGAGTTCCAAAAAGTACACTCGAACGCGTGACATTCATGAACTGCCCCACATTTGCGAACGGAAGGCAAATATGGGCCACCGCCAACAAGGGAAACGCTCGTAGCACTGTCTACTTCTTAGGCAGGGGAATTACCTTCTCAAAGTATCTTGAACAGCGGCTCGTCGCTTCGTGTGCGGCCGGTTTCCAGGACTTTTTCGGCCAGCACCTCGGGAGCGTCCTCCGGCAGCAGGTGCGAAGCCTGCGGCACGAACACCGGCTCGGCGCAGTGTGGCAGGGAATCGCGCAGCAGGTATGGCAACAGCTTGCTGCGAAACGTCGGGTCCTGTTGTCCCCAGAGAATCTGCACTTTGGCCGGGAGTTTCGCGACCTGCGGCGCCAGCTCCCGCATGACCGCAAGCTGTGACTCGCGGCTATTGGGCTGGAACAAGCGCGCGAAAGCCAGCGGCGCCACCCGCTGATCGCTCCGCCGGAAAGGAAAGCCATAGGCGTCGCGAACTGGCCGCTCCAGCGCCTTCGCCGCCGCCCATTGCAAGGCCGGAAAAGGCGTCAGCCTCCAATACCGCAGCATGAATCCCACTCTGCTGCGAGCCGTGGCAGGCCAGAAGGGGAGCCGTTCGGAGACGTCGGCCGCCCGTGGATGCACCCAGGCATTGACCAGCACAATCCGGGTTACGTTCTCAGGAAAACGCATGGCGTAACGGAGCCCGATCACGCCGGCCATGCCGTGCAGTACCAAAGTTAATTTTGGCAGTTTGAGTTCGGCGATGAGCTGGCTGAGATTTTCCGTGTGCCGCTCCAGCGTGTGGTATGCCGCGTCGCGTGGTTTGCTGGAAAGCCCGAACCCGACCAGGTCGGGGGCAATCACCCGGTGATGCCCGCGCGCTTCCGCGATCAGATTGCGGAACAGAAACGACCACGTCAGATTGCCGTGTACAAGCACCAGCGGCGGTGCATTTTCCGGCCCTTCGTCCACAAAGCTCATCTGCTCGGGTTCGGCGGAACTCGGCCCGGCCGCTTGCCGGCGGGCCTGCGCAATGCCGCTGCCGGCCGGCGAAGCGTGCACCGTCCGGGTGCGGAAGGGGTAAAGCGCTCGGATCGGATCGGGTAGTTTCGGCGGAAACGATTCGGTAATCATCACGTCCTATTAGATGTTACCGGATCGGCTGACGCCATGCCGGGCTGAGCTGCCTCGTCACGGTCTTATTGGCGCCGGCTTTGCGTCGCCCGAAGCCGACGTTACGAGTTCGGATCAGGGTTGTTTCCCCGAGGATAGACACGGCAGGCTGCATTACAATGGGGTATAAGCACCGCAGCGCTGTCGGCAAATCGCATGCACCTGCTCACCAACATCACGGAACGCTTGCCGTCCTTGTCTGTTTGGTCGGTCGTCGACATACTGCTGGTGGCTGTTCTTATCTACCAGTTTCTTTTGCTGATACGGGGTACGCGTGCGGCGCCCATGCTGGTCGGGGTCGGAGCCCTGGTGTTGACGTTTTACGTCGCCCACAAGACCGATTTGCGCACGCTTGACTGGCTGATCGGTACGCTGTTGCCCTACGGAATTTTCGCCCTGATTGTGGTGTTTGCGGGAGAGATTCGCCAGGTGCTGGCGCGCATCGGCCGCCGCCTTACTCTCAGCCGCTCGGTACAGGCCAGCGTCAGCGAAGTCTATGACGATATTATCCTGGCCGCAAACCTGTTCTCGCAGAACCAGACCGGAGCGCTGATCGTGATCGAGCGCGAGATCGGGCTGCGGACGTACATTGAAAGCGGGGTTCCGCTGGACGCACAGCTTTCCTACGATCTGCTGGCCACCATCTTCCGCCCCAGCGCGCCGCTGCACGACGGAGCGGTCATCGTGAAGAAGGACCGCATCGCCGCCGCCGCCTGCTTCCTTCCGCTGTCGATCAATCCGCTGCTCTCGACGCAACTCGGCACGCGGCACCGCGCGGGCATTGGCATCACGGAAGAAACCGATGCGATCTCCGTCATCGTCTCCGAGGAAACCGGCGCCATCAGCCTTGCGGTCGCCGGAAACATCGAACGCGAATTGTCGCCGGAGCGGTTGCGGGAACGCATGAGCGAGTTGTTGCGGCACCTCGTCCGTCCCGGCGCGGCGCACGGCCCCGAATCCGCCACTCCCGAACTCGACCAGCAATTCGAGCAGATCGGCCGCAATCCCGATAGCGGCCAGCCGGAGGTCGAAAAGTAAGATGCTCGACTTCGTCCGCCAGCTATTCACCCGCCATTTCGGACTCAAAGTGCTTTCGCTTGCCGTCGCGATGCTGCTGTGGTGGACGGTTGCGCGCGAGCCTGAGGCGCAGGTGCTGATCAGCGTTCCGATCGAGTTCTACCAGGTCCCGAAAGACTTGCAGTTCAGCTCCGAAATCGCCCCGCATGTGCAAATCCGCGTACGCGGTCCCGCGCGCGTGCTGCGCGAGTTGGCGCAGTTGGATATCCATCCGGTGATCGATCTTTCCAGCGCAACGCAGGGCGAACGCACGTATCCCATTCGCGCGAGTTCCATCCGCATGCCCAAAGGCGCCGAGATCGAACAGATTATTCCGGCGCAGCTTCGCCTGAGCTTCGACCGGCCGGAACAGCGGGTTGTTCCCGTGCGTGCGCGAATCACCGGTTCGCTGGTTTCCGGATTCCACATCGTGGCCACCACGGTCGTGCCGCCAACCGTGCAGATCGACGGGCCGAGCCTCCGCGTAGCGTTGATCGACAGCGCCATTACCGACCCGGTCGACGCCACCGGCGTGATCGGCAGTGCCACGTTTACGACCACTGTTTACACGACAGACCCGCTGGTGAAGGTCAGCAACCCCCGCCCCGTGCGAGTGACCGTCGTGACGCAGAAGTCGCCATCCAATGCTGGAGTTGAGTAATTGTCGCCAGGAACACGGGCCATCATGAGACAACTGTTTGGAACCGACGGAATACGCGGTGTTGCCGGAGAGTATCCGCTCGACCAGCGTACCGTATTCGCCATCGGACGCGCGCTGGGCGCGCGTTTGCTGCGCCGCCACGGCGCTGGGCAAGCCCGGGTGCTGATCGGCCGGGACACGCGCGAATCCAGCACCTGGATCGCCGCGGACCCTGGCTGGCGGTCTGCGCGCAGCGGGAGCCGAATACGTGAATGCAGGCGTCATGACGACTCCCGGCGTGGCCTACCTGAGCGCGGGCGCGGAAGTTCTCGGCTGGAATTGTCATCTCCGCGTCTCACAATCCCTGGATGGATAACGGCATCAAGCTCTTTGGCCGCGATGGCATGAAGCTGGCCGACGTCATCGAGCACGAAATCGAGCAGGAGATCTTCGGCCACCTCGACGATCTCACGGGAGACTTTGACTGTGGCTCGTCCCCCGCGCCGCTGCCCGAGGTCGCGGGTCTGCGCGAAAGCTACGTGCAATGGCTTGCCACCAACGTAGATGCCGCCAAGCTGCGCGGCTTTCGCGTGCTGATTGATTGCGCCAATGGCGCATCCGCGGCGGTTGCGCCGGAGCTGTTCCGCCAGTGCGGCGTCGAAGCCGGCTTACCTGCACGTCTCGCCGGACGGACGCAATATCAATGCCGGCTGCGGCGCACTGCATCCCGAGCATGTTGCCGCCGAGGTGCGCGACTCCGCCGGCGCTTTCGACATGCGGAATCACCTTCGACGGAGACTGCGACCGGGCGCTGTTTTCCGACGAGCACGGCAACGTGGTCAACGGCGACGCCGTGATGCTGGTGGCGGCGCGCGACATGAAAGCCCGCGGCACGCTTGCGCACGACACCGTAGTCGCCACCACCATGTCCAACATGGGACTCGAAAAGGTGCTGCGCGACTCCGGCATATGCATGCTGCGCGCCCAGGTTGGCGACAAGTACGTGTTGGAGGAAATGCTGCGCACCGGAGCCAAACTTGGCGGCGAACAGTCTGGCCACATTCTGTTCATGGATGGCGAGTCGACCACCGGCGATGGTCTGCTCACGGCGCTGCGCGTGCTTGAAGTGCTTGGCCGCTCGGGGAAAAAACTGAGCGAATTGGTGGCCGACCTGAAAGTTTTCCCGCAGGTGATTCGCAATATCCAGGTGCGCGAGAAGGTTCCTTTCGGTAAAATGCCGAGCGTGGCCAGCGCCATCAGCGAGGCCGAGCGCGAGCTCGATGGCAATGGACGCGTGGTCGTCCGCTACTCCGGCACCGAGAAGCTGGCGCGCGTCATGATCGAGGCCGAATCCGAGCAACTGATGCGGAAACATGCCGCGGCCATCTCCGACGCGCTGGAGCAGGCTATCGGCGATCGCCGGCAGGCGAGCAGGGAATAATCCGGGATGACCTCCTTTTGAACGTCCTTGCACATCCCGCTGCCTCCAAGCCACAGATTACCTTTATCCGCTGAATTACAATACGGTGCTGATACCCTTGGCGCGAGCAGGCGGTAACGAGGGAGGACGGCATGTTCGAAGCTGCAATCGAGCAGCTCCTGGCGGAACTGGAAGAGCTTGGCCACGAAAATGACCAGCGCGTCAGCGAGCGGCGTTACAAGCTGTTGAACCTGGAGCGGCCGACGGCGGAGTTGATCTGGTTGTTGCTCCAGTCAACCCGGCGGAGGAGCGTGCTCGAGATCGGCACCTCCAACGGCTACAGCACGATCTGGCTCGCCGAAGCCCTCCGGCGCACAGTCGGATGCGCGCTTGGTCAGCATCGAACGCTTCCCCGAAAAGCTCGCGCAGGCGCGTCAGAACCTGGATCGCGCCGGATTGCTCGCGACGGTCGAGCTGATCGAGGGCGACGCGACGGATATTGTCCGCTCGCTGCCTCCACATTTCGACTGCGTCTTCTTCGACGCCGACCGCGTCAGCGCACCCGCGCAACTGGAACTCCTGCTCCCCAAATTGACCGCCGACGCTCTGCTGCTCGCCGACAACGTTCTCTCGCACCCGCAAGAGGTCGCCGAATATCGCGCGATGGTCGAGCGCCTGCCGGGATTCATCTGGACGGTCGCTCCGGTGGGCAAGGGCCTGCACATTGCCTGGCGCGGGTAGGGTAGCTAGAGCGATTCCCCAGTAGCCATCTTTTGTTTCTGCTGCCGAAAACAAAGGGTGGCTCCACTCCGCACTCGAACAGCTTCTTGCTTGCCGAATGTTATTGTCGGGTACGCAGCTTGGCTGCTCCGGCCGCAGGCGCTCGGCGCTCCGGTCGCCATGACATCCTTTTGGGAATTTGTATACGCCAACATGGGAATCGCTCTAGAAATTGATTTTTTTAAAGGTGCGCGGCTTCACAGGCTATTGAAAAGCTGCTCTCCGAAGTGTCATCCTGAGCGCAGCGAAGGATATGCTGTTTGCGCGTACCAAAAATAAAGCAGATCCTTCGGTCGCAAAAACTGGCGCAACCTCAGGATGACGCTGCTACGAGCGTTTCAGCAGCCCGCCGTCTTACTCCATATCCCGCCAGTTCAGCCCCACTCCGATCTCCACCACCAGCGGAACTCGCAGCGCATGTACCTCTTCCATCTCGCGCTTCACCAGTTCGCGCAGGGCGTCCACTTCCGCCTCGGGAGCCTCGAAGACCAGCTCGTCGTGCACCTGCAACAGCATCCGCGAGTGTAGTTTTCGTTCGCGCAGTTCGCGGTCGATGCGGATCATCGCCAGCTTGATGAGGTCGGCCGCGGTTCCCTGCAATGGCGTATTGACCGCCGTGCGCTCGGCGAAGCCGCGCAGGTTGGCATTCTTGCTGAGGATATCGGGGATAGGCCGCACCCGCCCGAACAGCGTTTTCACCAGCCCTTCGCGCCGCGCATCCGCGAGCGTCTTTTCGATGAACGCGGTGACGCCCTTGTACTTCTCGAAGTAGGCATCGATGAAGCGCTTAGCCTCTTTGGTGTCGATGCCGAGCTGCTGCGAGAGGCCGAACGGCGAGAGTCCGTAAACGATGCCGAAGTTCACGGCCTTGGCGCGGCGGCGGTGCTCGGCGTCGATCATCAGCGGCGGCACGCCAAAGACCTGCGCCGCCGTCAGCGTGTGGATGTCGTCCCCGCGCCGGTAGGCTTCGACCAGCAACGGATCTTCGGAGAAGTGCGCCAGCAGCCGCAACTCGATCTGCGAATAATCGGCGGCCAGCAGCACGTTGCCGGGCTCGGCGATGAACGCGGCGCGAATCTCGCGGCCCAGTTCGGTGCGGATGGGAATGTTTTGCAGGTTCGGATTGTTGGAAGACAATCGGCCAGTGGCCGTCCCCACCTGATTGAAGCTGGTGTGCAGACGACTGGTTCCCGCCCGGCACAACACGGGCAACGCATCGACATAGGTCGACTTCAACTTCGAGAGCTGGCGGTAGTCAAGCACCAGCCGGGGCACCTCGTGCTCGGCGGCCAATGCTTCCAGCACATCCTGGGCGGTCGAAATCGTGCGTCCCTTGCCGTACTTCAGCGGCTTGGGCAGGTTCAGCCGGTTGAACAGCACTTCTCCAAGCTGCTTGGGCGAGTTGATGTTGAACTCGACGCCCGCTTTCGCGTAGATATCGCGCGCCTTGGCGTCGCAGCTCGCGCGCCAGCCGTTGCGAGAGGCCGGCCAGCAATTCGCAGTCAAGTTTCACGCCGGCATCTTCCATGCGCCGCAGCACAGGCACCAGCGGCAAATCAATCTGCTCGTAAACTTCGGCGAGCCCCGCTTCTTCCACTTCCTTGCGCAGCGATAGCAAACGGCCGGTTACGTCCGCCGCCTCGGCCACTTCACCCGTCAGCCTGAGGCTCAGCTTGCGCAGCGCAATATCCTTCAAGGTGTGGGACGAGTAGGTCGGATCGAGCAGATAGGAATAGAGCATCAGGTCATGCCGCACGCCGGCCAGTTCCAGTCCTTGCATTGCAAGCGAGCGCCGCAACGCCTTCGAATCGTGTACGACCTTGGCCCGAGCGGCATCCGCGAACGCCGGGCGCAATGCCTCCAGTTGGCCGGGCTCGGAGAACTCCACGCGCAGTGCCGAACCGGGCTTCGCCGAGAGCGCGAGGCGCTTCGGACGGCCAACCTGCGGCTGAGCAGTCAGTGAAAGCTGCGCCTGTTCGGGCATCGCCTCCGCATCGGCAGCTTCTGCTTCCGAACCTTCGTCGGCTGCCTCCGTTGAGCCGGTTGCGCCTTCGAGCGCAACCGCCAATATCTCTCCGGGGGCCTGCGCCGCCAGCCACCGCGAGGTCTCCGCCGCCTGAGCCCGCATTGTGATAGTCAGTCTCGCCGATCTCGGTGCCTTCTTCCAGGAACTCCTTGACCAGCGAAGTGAATTCGAGTTCGGTGAACAACTGCCGCGCCGCGGGCACGTCAGGCGGCTGCGCTTTCATCGACTCGGGGTTGAACTCGACGGCTACATTGCGGTCGATGGTTACCAGTTCGCGGCTCAGCAACACGGCATCGCGATTGTGCAGCAGCGATTCGCGGTAGGTCTTGCGTTCAACCTCGCCGACGTGCTCCAGCAGGTTGTCGAGCGAGCCGAAGCGCTGAATCAGCTCCACCGAGCCCTTGTCGCCGATGCCGGGGGCGCCCGGCATATTGTCGATCGAGTCGCCGCGCAGAGCCATGACGTCGATGACGCGCTCGGGGGGAACGCCCAGAATCTCCTCGACCTTGGCGCGATCGCAGATCAGGTTGTCCTTGGGCGGGTTCAGCACGCATACCCGCTCGTCCACCAGTTGCAGCATATCTTTGTCGCTGGAGACGACATACACCGCATAGGATTGCGCCGAGGCCAGCCGCGCCAGCGTGCCGATAACGTCATCGGCTTCGAAGCCGGCGGCTTCAAGGATCGGAATGCGATAGATCTCCGAGCGCGCGGCGGATGTAGGGGACCTGCTGCGCCAGATCTTCCGGCATGGCCACGCGTTGCGCCTTGTAGCCGTCGTAGGCCACCTGCTTGTACTCGCCGCTCTCGCGGTCATACTTGCGCAACGTGGGCATGGCGGCCGCCTGCTCGTCGCGAAAGGTCGGAGCGGCCACGTCGAAAACCGCCGCGATGTACTCGGGAGCGAAGTCCTTGCGCAGCTTGTTGAGCATGTTGACGAAGACGTAAGTTGCGCTGGTTGGAATGCCCGTTTTGGTCGACATGGGCCGCTGCCGCGCCATGGCGTGATAGGCGCGGAAGATGAAAGACATGGCGTCGATCAGAAAAACGCGGCCCTTGGCGTCTTCCGGAAGCTTTGCGGCAACAACGTCCGCCGACTCTACCGGCTTGGACGCCTTCGAGGATGTTTTCTTCGGTGGCAAGCAAGAAATTCTAGCAGGAATCAGGGAGACGCGAAGCCCCGACTCGCCGGGGCTTCAGACCGGTCCGCGGCAAAGCCTACGGCAAATATTTCTCCCGCAGAATCTTTACGTGGTGCAATTCATGTCCGGCGGCAAGAAAAGCCAGGCCGCGAACCGTAACGCTGTATTTGTTGGCGATGCCTTGGCGCAGCCAAGCCTGCTGGGGAAGGTTCTGGAAGAGAGCGATAGTGGACTGACGAACGGCGCGATATTCGTCGATCAGAGCGTTCAGCGCGCGCTCGTTGAAAGAGCCGGCAGCCACGTAGTCATCTTGTTCAAAGCCTGGCAGCGGAGTGGCGTCATGGCGCGCGACAGAAAGCGCGCGGTAGCTGAAAATGCGCTCGGTATCAATGATGTGGCCGAGAATCTGCTTGATTGTCCATTTGCCGGGAGCATACGTGAACTCGGAGGCGCGACGATCATCGACACTCTTCAACAACGCCGTGCTCTGCTCAAGTTGGGCGGCGAGAATAGGCAGTATCTGGTCGCCGACAACAAGATTGACATAAACTGCCGCATAAGGAGGGTACTCGGAAGTATCCGGACGGCCGAGGATCAGGTTGCTCATGCGGGCAGTTTAGCATAGCCGCCGAGGCGGGCACGTCAGCTTGCGGAGGCCGTCACTCGATGAGCATGCAGTCGCCGTAGGAAAAAAAACGGTAACGCTCATGCACCGCATGGGCGTATGCCCGCAGGATGTATTCGCGGCCTGCAAACGCGGCCACCAGCATCAGCAGCGTCGATTTCGGCAGGTGGAAGTTGGTGAGCAGCGCCGAAACCACGCGAAAGTCGAATCCGGGATAGATGAAGATGTCGGCCTCGCCTGTCTCCGCTTCGATGTGACCGTCCTTGTGCCGGCTGGCCGCGTACTCCAGGGTGCGAACCGTGGTCGTCCCCACCGCTACGACTCGTCTGCCCTCCCGGCGGGCACGCTCGATCTGTGCGGCAGTCTGCGCGGATATTTCGTAATGCTCGGTGTGCAAGCGATGCTGCTCCACCACTTCGGTCCGCACCGGCTGAAAGGTTCCCAGGCCCACGTGCAGTGTAATCTCGGCGCTTTCCACGCCGCGCTGGCGTAGCCGCTCCAGGATTTCCGGCGTGAAGTGCAGCCCCGCGGTCGGAGCCGCCACCGAACCCGGATGCGTGGCATAAACCGTCTGGTACTGCTCGCGGTCCTCGGGACGGTCCGGACGATCGATGTAGGGCGGCAGCGGCACATGTCCGAGCGCATCCAGTCGCTGGAAAAAGTCGTCGACCGGCGCAAACCGCACGGTCCGCTCTCCGAAGGCGCCGCGCGCAATCACTTCGGCCTTGAGCTGTACTGCGCCTTTGGCGATGGTGATCACCTCACCCACGCCGACCTTCCGGCCGGGACGTACCAGGGCTTGCCAAGTCTGGGGTTCGGCGGCAACCTGCCGGGTGAGCAACAGCTCCACTTGGCCGCGCAAAAACTGTTTTGCCGCCGGATTGTGCGGGCTGAGAGGCTGCGCGACGGCACCGGAGCGATGTCCGAGCAGCCGGGCCGGCAGCACTCGGGTATTGTTTCGAACCAACAGGTCGCCCGGCCGCAGCAGCCGCGCAAAATCGTGAAAAACGCGATCTTCAAAGCTGTTCGTCGCCCGCGCCAGGTGGAGCATGCGGGCGGCGGCGCGATCCGCCAGGGGTTCCTGGGCAATCAGTTCGGCAGGAAGAGGGAAATCGAAGTCGGCGACCAGCACGGCCCGATTATAGAAGCTGCCGGGGGCCATGTTGGAACCTGTGGGAGTGGAACTGAATTTCAGGCTTTCCACGTGCAAATCCTTGGCCAACCGGCGGAGGCTAGGGTACTATATCGCCGAACGAGATCGCTTTTAGGTGTAACTTGGGCCGAAAATGAGCGAGTTAGAACTCCGGCAAGAAGTGTTGAGAATCGGCAGATTGCTGCACGAAAAAAATTTCGTGGCGGCCACCGACGGCAATATTTCAGCGCGCGTAAACAGCAGGTCCATTCTGGTGACGCCGACCGGCATGTCCAAGGGCATGTTGAGCCCGGAAGATCTCCTGCTGGTCGATCCGGATGGGCGCAAGCTGGCGGGGACGCGCGAGGTTTCCACCGAACTCAGGATGCATCTGCTCATCTACCAATTACGGAGTGATGTCAATGCCGTAGTGCATGCGCATCCGCCCACGGCGACCGGCTTTGCCTCTGCCGGCCTGGCCCTGGATGAGCCCTTGATCTCCGAGGTTGAACTGTCCCTCGGCCGCGTCCCCCTGGCCCGTTACGCACTGCCCGGCAGCACAGAGCTTTGTGATGGGCTCTCTCCCCTGATCAGCGAGCACAATGCGATCCTGATGGCGAACCATGGCGTGGTTACCTACGCCGAAGACCTGCTTGCCGCCTACATGCACATGGAGACCGTGGAGCATTTCGCCCGCATCTGCCTGGTGACGCACCAACTGGGACGGCGGCATGCGCTCGACAACCAACAGGTTGCCGAATTGCGCGGCTTGAAAAAGCAGCGGGCGACGGACCCCGGAGACCTGCTGCGAAAAAAAGCCTGAGCGCCTTCCCTTTCACGAAACTGTCTACTCGCCCCCCAAACTAAACCTCAATCCGGCCCTGAAGTTCGCGCGCAATGCGGGATAGCCAAGCACGTCTTCGTATTGCTTGTCGAGCAAATTCTCGATGTTTGCGTAAGCCGTGACGTACCGGTTCACCGTATACCAACCGCCGGCGTCGAGACGTGCGTAACCGTCCACATGAGTCAGCGGCACCGGAAGCGCGAAGAAATCGGAATCCGCGCGACGCCCGATGAATGTACCCCCCAGGGTCGCCCCGAACTTTGCCCGCGTGTAGCTGACCAGAGTATTGCCGGAGTGCTTCGGACGATGCAGCAAGGGTGATCCAGCCTCCGCGCCGGAGAGGTTTTGTGTCGAATCGTAGACATAGGCTCCGCGCACCTGCAGGCGTGCCGTGGGCCGCGCCTGGACTGTCAGCTCCGCGCCTTGTGCCATTGATTTATCGATGTTTACGTATTGCGTGAAGGTGGCGTTGGTGTCGATTCGATCGCGAAACTGATTATTAAAGTAGACTGCGTCGAGGGAGTACTTCCCCCCGAGGAACGATTGCTGCAGTCCTGCCTCGATGGCATTATTCTGTTCCGGCTTGAGATTGGGATTGCCCATAATGCCGAAGATCTGCTCGCCGAAGGTCTGCAGAAAGTTCGGTTCCTTGATGCCTTCGCTGAAGCTGCCGTGCAGCCGCGTTCCGGAAAAGACGTCGTCTCCGCGGACCAGCAGATAACTGGCCGCCACGCGCGGCACTCCGCGATCGCCGAAGTTCTCGTTGTGCACGTAGCGCGCCCCGGCCTGCACTGAGAGCCGCTTCCAGGAGATCAACTCTTCTCCGTAGACGGCATGGTTGCGCCGCAGTCCATGGCTTATCGGAGGAGTGTTGGGATCACCAAAAAAGCCGTTTTCGTCCTCAAATTCATAGCCGATAACCGTGCGCGCCCAATCGCGGGCCCAGTACTCGCCCTGGTAATTGAACCCGGCGCGGTTGTAGTCGTTCGTACTCTTGCATGGAATCGGATTGCCTAATGCATCGGTATCGAAACAGAGGTCCACGATGCCCGCGCGCAGCGGATTCAACGGCACGCCCTGCTGGAAGAGATCGCGGTGATTGTATTCATACCCGCTGAAGCGGTGGTACCAGTGCTTACCGGCGGCAACGCTCAACTCGGTCGAGGCCAGAAAGTTATTCTGTCGCGAGAAGGCGTTGGTGTCTGGCGGCAGGTTGAAATCTCCAGCCGGCAGTCGGACTCCCTGCGAGAAGTTCCATTCGCCCTGGCCGCCGATGCGGCTGGTGCTATGGCGCGTGCGCAAGCGCAACTGCACCTTGGGAGAAAATGCATACCCGAGATTTGCGCCCTCCGTGGAATTCGAATAGCTATCGTTGGCGCCCTGCCCCTGGTTGTTGAATTGGTCCGCGAACAGGTTGTAATCGAAGTGGCTCACGGCGCCGGATAACGTGCCGTAACCGTGTGCCGTTGCGAACGTCCCGCCATCGGCTCCGAATGTGAACAGCGGTACGCGCGTTGTACCGGTGCGGCTGAACACCTGTATCACACTCGTCATCGCGTCGGAGCCATAAAGCGTGCTTTGGCTGCCCCGCAGGAGTTCTATACGGTCGACCTGCGGCGTGGAGACGACTCCGAAGTCAAAAGTTCCGCCCGGCTCGTTGACGGGAACACCGTCGATAATCACCTTGTTGTAGGTGGACTCGCCACCACGGACAAACAGCGAAGTAAGGCCGCCGCGCTGACCCGTATCGCTGATGACCGCACCCGGGGCAAAACGCAGAATTTCGCCCATCGACACCGGCTGTAGAGAGCGCAACTCCGGAGTTTCAATCAAGGAGACATCGCTGCCGGTCTCGGCGCCGGTCGCCGGGGTCGCCGCCGCCGTCACCGATACCGTCTGCTCGGCGGTGGCCAGCTTCAGATGCAGGGTCAGCGTGGCCGTCTGCTCGAGCGTGATCTCCCGCGTCTCCGGCGCGAAACCGGGCGCAAGCACCTGTACGCGGTAGTGTCCCGGCTGCAAGTCGTGGAATTCGGCAACTCCGTTGGCGGTGGCCGAGCGGACGGCAATCGGCGTGGTTTTCTGCTGGCCGTACAACGTCACCCGGGCCGAGCCCACCAAGGCGGAATGAGGATCGACAATTTGAATCTTGATTTCGGAAGCGGAAAGTTGAAGAACCAGAGTGGCGCTCACTAACGCCAGCAGAAACAACGCGCGGATCGTTCGCATAACAATCCTCCTTTGCACGCGAAAGGGGTTCTTGTCGGCGTTCGCGCCGGTCTCCTGGCTTGGCGAGTATGTCCGGAGTTACTGGATTCCGGACCCAACGGCCTTCCCATGCGGATTGCAAGTGCACAGTGGCCGGCGGTTCTCAAGCGATGCAGTGATTGCTTCGGCAGTCGCTCTCGACTCGCTTACAGTTGCGCGGCAGCGCGGGATTCTCACCCGCTTCCCAGTCCGCAGCCTTGGGCGTCTGCGGACGCGCGAACACAAAATTGCAAAGAGCAATTCGCCGCCACGGGGGCGGCGAGATGAATCGCTTCGACTCTAGTTACCTGGCCTGAGCTTGTCAATAGAAGGATTTCAAACAGCGGGTCGCTTGTTCGCCGCGCACTGCGAGCAAAGGCAATCTTGCATCTGAAATCTTCAACCGCTCGCTTTCGCCCGCCTTCAGCTTCAAGACGGACGTCTTCCAGCGCTGCCTGCATCTGCCCATAATAGGCTTTCATCCCCTCCGAGTTGACGCCGGCGGGCACCTCGATGCGTTTCGACCAACGCAAGTGAACCTTCGTGAACGGCTTGGGAATCAGCAGGCCGTCCCAGGTATTCAGTTGCCAGGCGCGGAGCGGAGCGAAATGAAAGCAGTAGATTGGCCGTTGCGTGCTGCGCGCCAGCAGCAATGGTCCGGGCTTGGCAACAAACCGCGGACCCTTGGGGCCATCGGCGGTAAAAACTGTAAACGCTCCCTGCGCGGCCTGGTTGCGCATGCCGAGCAGGGCACGCACCGCGCCGCGCGTGCTGGAGCCGCGAATGGCCCGAAAGCCAAGGCGATGGAGGACGCGCGTGATTAGCTCGCCGTCAAAGCTGCGGCTGACCATGATTACCGCGTCCCGCCCGCGAAAGTAGTAGGCCGCAGAGAGAAGACATCCATGCCAGAAAGGCACGATCGCCCCCGGCGGAGGCTGATCGGTCCCGGTTAACAGAGGAGGATCGCCATCCCAACTGTGTTCGAAGCGCAGGGTGCTACCGAGCAGAATCAGCAGGCCACGGGTGAGCCAGGGAACCACCCGCAGCGCGATGCGCTGCTTCAGGCTGAACTGCGGTTCCGCGGGGACGGCCGCCAGTGTGGTTTCCTCATCCATCGCGATCAGCGAGCCAGTGCCGGAGTTGCCAAGCACCGCGGTTGCGTGCTGGGCACCGGGCGCAAAAAGTCAAAGGCACGGATAAACCGTGCCTTCGCGAGGAAAGACAGAGTTATTCGCTCCAGCGCTTAAACACCAGCGAGCCATTGGTTCCCCCGAAACCGAATGAATTGGTGAGCGCACAGTCGAACGAGAGTTTGCGCGGCTTGTTCGGCACGAAGTCCATACCTTCGGTTTCCGGGGCCTGATTCTCCAGGTTGATGGTTGGCGGCAGCTCCTGATTATGCAGTGCCAGCACGGTGATGCCGGCTTCCATCCCGCCGGCGCCGCCCAGCAGGTGTCCGGTCATCGACTTGGTCGAGCTGACGGCGACCTTGCGTTCGCCGAAGCAGCGCCGGATGGCACGCGATTCCAGAATGTCTCCGATCGGAGTCGATGTGCCGTGCGCGTTGACATAGCCGATGTCGCTGGGGTTCAGCTTGGCATCGCAAATCGCGTTCATCATCACGCGATAGCCGCCGTCGCCGTCTTCCGAAGGCTGCGTGATGTGATAGGCGTCGGCACTCATGCCGTAGCCGACCAACTCGGCAAAGATGGGCGCGCCCCGGCGTTTAGCGAACTCCAACTCCTCCAGAACAAGAATGCCAGCGCCTTCGCCCATGACGAATCCGTCACGATCCCTGTCCCAGGGACGGCAAGCGCGCTCCGGTTCGTCGTTGCGCGTGGATAGAGCCCGCATGGCCGAGAATCCGCCCACGCCCATCGGCGTGATGGCCGCTTCCGTACCGCCGGCGATCATCACGTCGGCGTCGCTGCGCTGGATGATCTTGAAGGCATCGCCGATGGAATGCGCGCTGGTGGTGCAGGCCGTCGCCGTAGCTTCGTTCGGGCCCTTCGCGCCGTAACGGATGCTGACGTGGCCGGCCGCAAGGTTCACGATTGAAGCCGGGATGAAAAAGGGCGAGATTTTGCGCGGGCCGCCTTCCAGCAGCGCCTTATGCTCTCGCTCGATGACGTCGAAGCCACCGATACCCGAGCCGATGTGAACGCCCACGCGGGTAGCGATTTCCGGCGTCACCTTCAGACCCGAGGCCTTCATCGCCTCATCCGTGGCCGCCAGGCAGACATGGATGAAGCGCCCCATCTTCTTCAGTTCTTTTTTCTCGATAAAGTTAAGCGGATCGAAATTCTTGACTTCAGCCGCAATCTGGCAGGGAAACTGGGAGGTGTCGAAGTAAGTGATCCTTGCCACGCCGCTCTTGCCGGCGAGCAGACTCGACCACACTTCCTCGCAGTTGTTTCCCACGCCGCAGATCAATCCGATCCCGGTAACTACAACTCGACGGTTCACCTACTTGCCTTTCGCATGCTGCCCGATGTAATCGATGGCATCCTTGACGGTGCGGATCTTCTCCGCGTCCTCGTCGGGTATCTCAATGTCGAACGCCTCTTCGAAGGCCATGACCAGTTCGACGGTGTCCAGAGAGTCAGCGCCAAGATCGTCGACGAACGACGCGGTCGCCGTCACCTCGCCCTCGTCGACACCAAGCTGCTCCACAATGATCTGCTTTACTTTTTCCTCTACCGAAGCCATTGAAGCTTCTCTCCTTCTCCCCTCTGAAGTGGGGTGACAAAATCGCAAAACTTTCCATGCCCCCGGCGCGCCGGATCATCGCAGGCGGAACATTGCGCAAACCTGCATCTGCCGGGACCGCAAAGCCTACGCCGGGTAAGCCAATGATGAACTGCCGGAATGCCTACTTCTTGACCTGTAAATGCTTGCCGATGTAATCGACTGCATCCTGAACGGTGCGAATCTTTTCGGCGTCTTCGTCCGGAATCTCGATCTCGAACGCCTCTTCGAAAGCCATCACTAACTCGACTGTGTCCAGCGAGTCGGCGCCGAGGTCGTCCACGAATGAAGCAGTGCTGGTCACCTCGGCCTCGTCGACGCCCAACTGCTCCACAATGATCTGCTTAACTTTTTCCTCTACCGATGCCATTTCGCGCGGCGCCTCCTGCTGCATAAACTCGGACAAATCTCTCAGCACACACAAAGCATACCTTACCGGGCCCGAGCTGGGGTTACGGATTGGAGTCGCGCATGCAGACCTGCACGGCGTAGCCGTTTGTAGTCGGTTGGCTTGGAGACTCCAGTCTCACATCCTACCCGCTCGTCAAGCCGGGGTCAACGTTTTCGGTTTTGACCCTGTTCTCCGGTGGTAGCGGCTGGCCTCCGTGGTCTGATTGCCGGCTCATGGAGAAATTGGCCCGGCCTGGACATGGGCTGTGGCTGGCGAGCTAAGGTCTGTGAACACGGCTCCAGGCCCAGCTATTGCCCTTTCTGGTTCGCCTGCATGACGTTAGCCGCTCTTTCTGTATTATGCTCATCGCATGCGAGCCGTCGTGCAGCGCGTCAGCCGCGCCCGCGTGATCGTGGAGAACCAGACTGTCGGAG
The DNA here is from genome assembly GCA_963842345.1 of uncultured Acidobacteriota bacterium. GTDB lineage: Bacteria > Acidobacteriota > Terriglobia > Terriglobales > Acidobacteriaceae > CAWBRT01. Next base: position 19,770 of record CAWJGD010000027.1, on the reverse strand, counting down.
ACATCGGCAACGGACTTCTTGTCCTGCTCGGGGTCTCAGTCAGCGACGCTGAATCCGATGCCGACTACCTGGCGGAGAAAATCTGCGCTCTGCGCATCTTTGAGGATGCCGATGGCAAGATGAACCTCGATGTCTCCCAGACCGGGGGCGCAATCCTTGCCGTCTCGCAGTTCACCTTGTACGGAGACGTGCGGCGCGGACGCCGGCCCTCGTTCGACGACGCCGCCCGCCCCGAACGCGCGCGCCAGCTCTACGAGTACTTCGTGGAACAAATACGCAAGTGCGGACTGCGCTGCGAGACCGGCCAGTTTCAGGCTTCGATGCAGGTCGAACTCGTCAACCAGGGCCCGGTCACCATCCTGCTCGACTCGCAAAAGCAGTTCTAGCCTCAGCCTTGGGTACATACGCCCGTTTTGGGATAACTGGTGCTAACGCCTGTTTGCAACAGCAATTGTGAAATTGCGGCTGTGAATGCTACGCTTCCGAATGCGGGGTTGACTATGAAATTGTGGCTGACTTGGACTGCAGTATTTTTTGCTTTCATCGCAGCCGGATTATGTTCAAGCCACAGTTGCGAGGGTCGATTTCGATGCCAATGCAAAGGACCGAAGATGGAACGTTTCCTGCGGCTTTAACCGAAAGAAGGGATCGCGCAGAATGACGTACTCGCCACAGCAAAAGAACAAACACGTTGGAATATGTGGGCTGCCGTGTTCACTGGCATTTCTGTTCTTTCCCAGGCAATCGCGTTGCTGATTCCAAACTAATCTGCGTCGTTCTGCCGAAGGTTTTGTTGATAGAGAAGCACCTTCATAACTGTCGATAAATCGCCTTCTCACTAGTTACGGTCAGCACGAGTGAGAATAGCCCTAGCCCCAGCCTTGGAAACGCGGCCCGGCGGAACCTACGAGACCGCAAGCACGGCGTCCGCTATGGCAACCGCTTCCACCGCTGGCCGGACATCATGCACGCGCACGATATGAGCCCCGTGCAGCACAGCGGCGACCACGGTTGCCAGCGTACCGGAGAGGCGTTCTGAGGGCGGCAACATCGGCACTTCCGCGCGTGGGATGCCAGATGCCGAGTTCAGCGAGCCGCCCGGCAACGGTTCTGCCGATAAAGGCCTTGCGCGAAGTGCCCACCAGCAGCGGAAACCCGAGTTGGGCAAAGACCGCCAGGTGCGCCAGCAACGGATAGTTCTCGTCAAAGCGCTTGCCGAAGCCGAAGCCCGGATCGAGCACCAGGCGTTCACTGGCGATTCCGGCACGGCCCGCCAGCCCGGCCGAGTTGGTCAGTCCGCGCAGCACGAATGAAACCGGGTCAGGCTCCGGCGGCAGCGAATTCCACTCCATGGGAGTGCCGCGCGTATGCATCAGCACGGCGCCGCAGCCGAGCCCGGCGATGGCGGCGGGCATGGCCGGATCCCACATCAACCCGCTGACGTCGTTTACGATCTCGACTCCCGCCTGCACGGCGGCAACGGCGGTCTCCGCCTTGTAGGTGTCGATGGAGATGATGGCCCCCGGATGCTCGCGCTTGACCGCCTCGATGACGGGAATCACGCGATCCTGCTCCTGCCGCGCTCCCATGGCGGACGCGCCCGGATGAGTCGACTCGCCGCCAAGGTCGAGGATATCGGCACCCTCAGCGAGCAGTTGCAGAGCGCGTTCGAGGGCGCACTCCGGCGAAAGAAAGTGTCCGCCGTCGGAAAACGAATCCGGGGTTACGTTGACGACGCCCATCACCAGGGTTCGCCGGCCGAGTTCCAGTGACCGGCGGCCCAAATTCCATTGAAACGGTTGCCGCATGAGCGAATTCTACCCTCAGGAGCAGCCACGATGGCTTGTGTTCTTGCAAATAAGTGCAGGAGCGAAAAGGAGTTGCCGTCGCCGGGCTGGTAGTGGGTCATTTAAAATCCGAGTAGTGCGTCCAGATTGAATCAGACGGAACCTCCATCCCATTCGTGATCTTGGTCCGGATAGAAGGTCAGACCGCCATAACCGAAACTATTGGTTACAGTTGAGTAATAAACGAAAACCAGCCACCCGCCGGGAACTGCTGTACGCACGACTCTGTCGATGTTTGCTTTTGCGACTGTGAACGGCAAAGATTCCCATTGCAGCATGTGGAATTACCCCTTTCTTGTCCGATGAGATGGGTCCAATAATCCTACAAGCTCCTCAATGTTCCAAGCGTGATCCGACATTCCAAACTGACCCACTACCGGCTGGGCGGGTGCCGGCGGCAACCCGTAGGAACGATGCTACAATCGTGCAGGTCTGGTTATGCTGCGAGCAAGCAAGTTTTGCTGTCTTCTGCTCACGTTTTTGCTATCGCTACAGGTTGTCGCCTCCGATCACAAGGGCACCCAGAAGCGCATCGAAGAACTGCTCGCTGATCCCGAGGCGGCCAAGGCGGTCTGGGGAGTCGAGGTCGTGGACCTCGGCAGCGGCAAAACCGTCTACTCTCTCAACGCCAACAAACTGTTCATACCCGCCTCCAACACCAAGCTTTTCACCACCGGCGCGGTGCTTGCCCTGATTGGACCTGAGTACCGCTTCCGCACCACGCTTGAGAGCATGGGAGCCGTCGATCGTTACGGTCGGCTCTCCGGCGATTTGGTGATTGTCGGCCGCGGCGACCCCAACCTGAGCGGCCGGACCCTGCCCTACAATTTGCGGACCGAGCGCAATATGCCGCCAGTTCGCGTGCTAGAAGAGCTTGCCGATCAGCTACTTGCACGCGGCGTGAAGGTGATCGACGGCGATTTGGTGGCCGATGACTCCTACTTCCTCTTCCAGCGTTATAGCGAAGGCTGGGCGCAGGATGATCTGCTTTGGGCATGGGGCGCACCGGTTTCGGCACTCACCGTCAACGATAGCGTCATGTTCGTCAGCGTGATGCCGGCCGATCACATAGGTGACCGCGCCTTCATCAGCATTGCGCCCTTCGCCGACTATTACCGCATTGAGAACCGCGTAACCACCACGCCTGCCGGCACCGAACCTCGTAAGCTCCTTATCAATCGCGAGCCCGGTTCAAATCAGCTCACCATCTGGGGCACGATACCGCTGGGCGATCCCGGTGCGACGGAGGCGCTGGCCATCGAGGACCCGGCCGAATTCGTCGCCAAACTGATGCGCAGTCTGCTGGAAAAGCGAGGCATAGTGGTTTACGGACGGGTGCGGACGCAACACGCGGAGCTGTCAGGCTTGTATACGTTTCACGCCACGGCGATGGCATCGGCCGGAGGCGGAACCGATGTGGTCGCTCCACCGCTCATGCCCCTCAGAAACGTGCTGGCTGATCATCAGTCGATGCCCCTGGTGCAGGATCTTAAGGTCATTAACAAAGTGAGCCAGAACCTCCACGCCGAACTGATACTGCGGTTGCTGGGGCGCGATCGTGGCCGTAGCGGTACGGTCGAAGGCGGGCTGGAAGTTATACAGAGCTGGCTTTTACTGGCCGGCATCCGGCCGGATGAGTATGTGTTTCACGACGGTTCGGGTCTGTCGCGCGAAAATCTGGTGACTCCGCACGCAGTCGTCAAACTGCTGGCTTTCATTGCCCGTCAGCCCTGGGGGGCGACTTACCTCGATACCCTGCCTGTCGGCGGAATGGATGGCTCGCTCGCCGAGCGGTTTAAGGCCCCTTCCACCTTGGGACGCGTGCAGGCCAAGACCGGCGCACTCAGCCACGTGAATGCCCTCTCCGGCTACCTCACCACCCTGAAGGGCGAGCGCTTGGCGTTTTCGATCATCGTCAACAACCATCTGCTCAATTCCCATAAGGCGTCGGAGACGATCGACGGCATCGTGACCGCCCTCGTCGAAGGCCCGCCGAAACGCTGAACGATTGCCACGGCCACCAACACGTCACTGCGGGTGTCATCGTGAGGAGGTTCGCCGCTTTTCCACCCCAGCAACGGCAGAAACAGCCGTTGCCGGGGCCCCGGTTTGCGAACCGACGTGACGATCTGTGCATTTCGGCAAGCGTCACCGAAGGCGGAAAAAAACAAATACATGGACCCTCGCGTCGCGTCCTAACGGACGCTGCTCAGGGTGACACGCTGGAATCGTTCGGGGATACATCAACCCCACGAATCCGCCCTAAGCTCTCGCCGAGAATCAGCTCAATAGCACTTCTACCGTGCGGCTTGCCTCCACGCGATGGTCGCGCCCTGCGAGGAATGCCGGAAAGCTGAGCCGCATGGGCGAAGCCAGGGGAGTAGGGGAAAGCACGGCACACGACCTTTCGCGGCGCAAAGCGATGCGGCCACAGCCAAAATCCTGCGGGAACTCGACCGGCTGCGGCGCGTTGGAACAGAGGTGCAGCGACAGCAGGTCGCAGAATTGCAACATGGCAATCAGCCGTTCCAGCACCTCGGGGCCGGCGCTGTAACCGCCCAGCAGACGCTGTTCTCGTTGTTGCTCATCGCAGAGGAATTGCCGCACTTTGGAACACTCGGCCGGTTGCGCTTCGAGCCTTGCCAAGCCGAATCGGCCAAGCGACTGAAAATGCCTGGAGACGACAAGGCCCGCCAGCGCGCTGACTCGCTCGGCCTTGCCTATGGAGCGCCCCCAGGCGCAAAGAAACTGGTCTGGAGGGATCGCGATGAAGGGAATAGCGCGCCCGTCCTGGAAAGTCTGCGGACGCGGTTCGGGGTCCGATCCGTCGAAAATCTCCCATCCCTCGTCGTGCAGGCCAATCGCCTCGACTACATCCGCCGTCAACTCGGGAAAACGCCGGCGGTCAAAGCCCGCCGCGATCGTGCCCGATAGATGCGCATGGTCGGGCTGGGTCACGAACCAGCAGGGCAGCGCATCGTTCTTCTGCACAGAGGCAATCGCATCGAAGGCGGACATCACTTGCCCGCAGCCCGCTTCGTAGCCTTGATTCTCGTTGCGGAGAATCATGTCACCTCCTGGATTTCAGGGTCACCTAGAACCACTCCTACTGCGAACCAAAGGCGGACCGAGTGTCTGCCATAACGGCCAGTACGGGCCTTCACCGGCGGGCACGAGCCCGTTTCGGGGCCGCTGCCGCCTTCATCGGACCGGAACTGCTTGGGGGTTTGCGCACGCCATTGATCAGATCACGAAGCACTGCGGCATTGTTGTGCCGTTCGTCGCGCGAGGCGTACACCAGTGTCACGGTCTGGTTGTCCGCAACCAGCGCGTACAGCTTGTTCAGGTCGGCAACCGCTTCCGCGGCCCGAAGTTCCTTGATGTACTCGGAACGGAACCGCGACCACAATGCCGGGTGCGCGTGGAACCATTTGCGAAGCTCATTGCTCGGCGCCAGTTCTCGCAGCCATGCGGTAAGGGCGGCTGCCTGCTTGCCCACTCCGCGCGGCCACAGCCGGTCCACCAACACGCGAATGCCGTCACCGGGCGCGGGTTTCTCGTAGGCCCGTTTGATCTCCACGCTCATCGTCTATGATGTTACTCCGGCGGGCTTGCTTTGAACAAAATTTGCCCGGTCACCTATAGCCACTGGCCGACGGGGCCAAGGCCACGGCAACCTGATCAAAGCGACCCGGCGAAAATGGGTCCCAAGGAGCCAAAATTCGTGTCATGGAAATCGCTCTGTCCGGCGCTGGGGCTGCTTGTGATCCTCGGCTGCCAAATGGAACGGCGAAAGTCGGATGCCGAGCTGGGACTTAGTCCGCAGCAGGCTCGCGGACGCCAACTCTATGACCAGAACTGCATCCGTTGCCACGAGCCTTACACCCGTTGGGGCCTGCACGGGCCCAGCCTCAGGAATCTCTACAAGAAGCCCTACCTGCCCAGCGGAATGCCGGTCAACGACGAGCGGCTGCAAGATGTGATCCTGCTGGGAAAAGCCAAAATGCCGTCTTTTCGCAAGACGTTTACCGATCGGCAGTTCGAGGACTTGCTCGCCTACCTGAAGACGCTTTAGCCGAGCGCCCGCGGCCGGAGCAGCCAAGCTGCGTACCCGAGCGTCCTTGGACCTCGTTGGCTCGATTTGCGGAGTCGCTTGCCGCCCCTGTGTCATCGTAGAATGAAGATTCGATGGCAAGCTCTGAATTAGTGCAGATCGACCTCTCGCCGCGCAAACCCGCTCCCAAGCCGGAGTGGCTGAAGGCGCGCGCGCCGATGGGCGAGAACTATCACAGCCTGAAAAAACTGGCGCGCGGATTGAGTCTGCACACTGTCTGCGAGTCGGCACAATGCCCTAACATTGGCGAGTGCTGGAACCACCACACCGCGACTTTCATGCTTCTGGGCGAGGTTTGCACCCGCCGTTGCGGATTCTGCGCCGTGCCCAAGGGCAGGCCGGAGGCGATCGACTTCGACGAACCGCGGCGGGTCGCCGAGGCCGTCGCGAGCCTGGGCCTGAAGTTTGCCGTCGTCACCAGCGTCAATCGCGACGACGACAATCTCGGGGGCGCCCGGGTTTTCGCCGAAACCATCCGCGAGATCCGCCAGCGCGTTCCGGAGTGCCGTGTCGAAGTTCTGATCCCCGACTTTCAGGGTGACGACGAGTGCCTTCGTGTGGTGCTCGGGGCCAAGCCCGATATTCTGAATCACAATACCGAGACGGTGCCAAGGTTGTACCGCGTGGCGCGTTCGGGGGCACGTTATCCGCGCTCGCTGGAACTGCTGCGCAAAGCCAAAGAGATCGACCCGCGAATGACGACCAAGAGCGGAGTCATGGCAGGCATCGGCGAGGATTTCGATGAGCTGTTGCAGGTCTTTCGCGATTTAGCCGAGCGCGGAGTCGATATCCTCACCGTGGGACAGTATCTGGCTCCCTCGCGCAATCATCTGCCGGTCAAGCGCATGTACACTCCGCAGGAGTTCCGCTTGCTGCGCGACGAAGCGCTGAAGATGGGTTTCCGTCACGTTGAATCCGGCCCGCTGGTCCGCTCCAGCTATCACGCCCACGAGCAGGCGGAATCGACCCGCACGCGCTGACGGTGCCCCACATCCGCCGCGGTTAGCAGATGGGGAGCTCTTTGCGAAAGCTATCTCCGCTCGGGATGCACCTACTCTGAAACCGAACGTGCGCCGGCCTCACCACACCCGGCACGGTTTCGGGTCCACCATCGGCGAGTCGGGCTTGCAACTGAACACCTTTTGAAACTCCGGCATGTTGGAGAACACGCCGTTCACGCGGAACTTGTCCGGCGAGTGCGGATCGACTTGGGCGCGCAGCCGCAGCACCTCCGGCCTGGCATTGTCACACCAGATCTGCCCGAAGCTGATAAAGAACTGCTGCTCCGGAGTGAAACCCTCCACCGCCCGGTCGTTCCCGGACATTGCCCGCAGAGCGAGCAGCGCGAGGCGAACGCCGCCATTATCCGCCGTGTTCTCGCCGAGGGTAAGCTTGCCATTCAGGTGAACGTCGTCGATCGCCACGTACTTGCTGTACTGGTCGACAAAGCACTGCGCGCGCTCTTTGAAGGCCTCGGTGTCCTTGGCTGTCCACCAGTCGCGCAAATTTCCTCTGGCGTCGAACTGGCGGCCCTGGTCATCGAAGCCGTGCGTCAGCTCGTGGCCGATTACGGCGCCGATGCCTCCCATGTTCACCGCATCGTCGGCGCGCATGTCGAAGAATGGCGGCTGAAGAATGCCGGCGGGAAAATTGATGTTGTTCTGCTGCGGGTTGTAGTAGGCGTTGACCGTTGGCGGACTCATGCTCCACTCGCTGCGGTCAACTGGTTTTCCAATTTTTGCGAGCTGTCGATGGGTTTCAAAATCGTTGGCACGCAGGGAATTGCCCAGCGCATCGCCGCGAACAATCTTGAGCGAGCTATAGTCGCGCCACTTGTCCGGGTAGCCAATTTTGTTCTCCACGCCCGCGAGCTTGAGCAGCGCCTGCTTCTTGGTTTCCGCGGTCATCCAGGACAGCTCCTGGAGGTCGGCTTGAAGCGCTTGCTCGATGGCGTGGACCATGTTCAGAACCCGCTGTTTGCTCTGGCCGCCGAAAGCCTCCTCGACATAAGACTTGCCGAGAGCTTCGCCAAGGTCGGAATCGGTAGACCGGACACATCGCTTCCAGCGAGGCCGCAGCTCCGTGGCTCCGGTCAGCGTCTTGCCGTAGAAATCAAATCTCTCGTCCACGAAAGCCTTTGGCAGCATCGACGCGGCCGCCGAGAGCAAGCGCCACGTCAAATAGGTCTTGATGTCGCCCAACTCAGCGTTGACAACCACGTCGTTGAAGCCCTTCACGAAATCGGGAACGGTCACATTGAGCGAGTCGAACTTGGGCGCGTCCGTGGCAGCGATGTAGCGGTTCCAGTCAAAGGCGGAACTCAGCTTACTGAGGTCGGCCACCGTCATGTCGTGGTAAACCCGTGCGGGATCGCGGCGGCTGACTCGATCCATGGAAGCCTTAGCGAGCGCCGTTTCTATCGCCATGACTGCCGTTGCCTTCTCCGCGGCTGTCTCGGGTTTGTCGCCGGCCAGTTCCAACATGCGCTGCACGTGCTGTACATATTTTTCCCGCAGGGCAATTGATCTCGGGTCGGTTTTCAGATAGTAGTCACGATCGGGCAGCCCCAGACCGGACTGGTCGGTCTCGGCGATCTCCATGGCGGCGTCCTTGTAATCCGGCTGAGAACCGAACTCGAAGAACGCATTGCTGCCCATGTGATGAGCGTGAGCCAGGTATCCCGGCAACTCCGCCTTGCTTTGCAGCCCGGCGATCCGGTCCAGCTCCGGACGCAGCGGATCCAGCCCTTTTTTCTCGATGGCGGTTTCGTCCATGCACGAGGCGTAATAATCGCCGATCTTCTGATCGTTGGCGTCCCGGTTCGGGCGTTCGGCGGCGGCTTTCTCAAGAATCTTGCGGTCGATTATGAGGTTGTTTTCCGCGAGTTCGTGGAAGCGCCCCCATACCGCCTGATCTGGCGGAATCGGATTGCGCTCCATCCAGCCGCCGCAAGCGAAGCGATAGAAGTCCGCGCAAGGATCAACGCTGCGATCCAGCAGCGAAACGTCGAAGGACTTGATCGGCTTGGGTTGCGCCTCACCGGGAGCGCCGGCCGGCTGGGTTTGAGCCTGGCTGGCGGCGATACTCAATGCCGCAAACATGCAGATGAGACGCGAACGAAGCATTTCAGCTCTCCAAAATTCGACCAGTTTCGCGAAGATATGTCCCGTGAAGCGACCAGGCAGCCGACGGTGATAGCTCCGTGATACACCCATTCCAAAACTGTTTTAGACGAACGCCATTGGCGGAAGGTTAGCAGAGTCTTACACGTTCCCTGGCCTGCTCAGAACAACTTGAGCTTGATCGTCAGATACTTCTTGGGATTCTCGCGGATGGCCTGCATGAGTGCCTGAGTATCCGTCAGCAACTTGTTGGTGTTGTCGTACAGCGAAGAATCTCGCAGCAGCTTGCCCGCCGAACCCTCACCGCGATCGAGCCGGTCGGTGATGTCCGACAGGCGGTTCACCACGTTCTGCAACTTGTTGGCAAACTCCTGGTCGTGCGCAAGCTTGCCGAGCGCCCCTTTGCCGGAGTTAACGTCTGCCATGAATTTATTGGCGTTGTCGTAGAGCGCCGGGTCCTTCAGCAACTTACCGATGGAACCCTTTCCCGCCTGCATCTCGTCGGCCATCTGATTGACTTTGTCGATGCTGGCGTTCAGCTTGTCGTAAAGGTCATCGCTCCGCAGCAACTGGCCGAGGCTGCCCTTGCCCGCGTTAATCTCGTTCAGAATTTGTTGCGCCTGGATCACCGAGCGGTTCAAATTGTCGTAGAGAGCCTTGTCGTAGATCAATTGGCCGACCGCGCCCTGACGGTCTTCGATGGCGCTGACGATGCGGTCCACACGGCGCACCAGCACGTCGACATTCCCCAGCGTGGTCTGCGAGGAGCGGACCACATCCTGGAGATCGGGAACATCACGCCACGGAAGCGTGTCGCCGTCTTTGGCTTGCCCCTGAGTCGCCGCAGTGCTGTCAATGTTGACGTAGGTTTCGCCCAGAGCGCCGGCTGTCGTCAGCATCGCAACCGAATCTTTTTTGAGGAACTCCGTCGCCTTCCCGCCAACCCTTAGCTTGATCAGGACCGGTGTGCGCTTGTGGTCGGGCACGATTTGTATGTTGTCAACGGTGCCAATATCAACATTCTGGAGACGAACGGGAGAACCTCCCCGCAGGCCGCCGGCATCGTCAACGTAGACGTAGAGCGTCAGCTTTTTCGTGAATAAGCCGCTCGTTCCCGACATCAGGAAAATGATGACGACAAGAACGACGAGGGCAAAAACTACCGTCAGCCCGACACGAAGTTGTGCCCACTGCAACTGTTTCTGGCTCGGCACCATCCCCCCAGGAAGTTGAAGCTGCAAACCCTAGGATTGATCAGTAGAGCGCCACTAGCGCAATTCCACAGTCGGTATACCTTCCGCGTATCCGGTCTAGCCTCGAATCATAACAAACCTGAGTACGTTGAGTCATTTGCCCTGCAGGTTCCGCGTCCCCCTGCGTGAACATCCTGTAAATTACTCAACAAATTCGCAAGGCAGTACACTCGCGGGCAGCCCGCTAGACCGGCTTCAGAGTAGGCGTATCCCGGAACTATCAACGTCGGGCGGACTCCCCGGCTGCTTCATGGGAGATACGTTTCGCGAAATTGGTCTCCAGCAATCGTTGTTGGATGCCAAAAACGCGGCTATCGAGGTGCCCTGGAGAATCCCCTGCGCCGGCCGGCCCCGTTCATTGCTCCAGGATGACTTGGGCGATGGCCTGCGCCGCCGTGTGCGTGATCGATACCAGTGCGCGCTTCATGCCGAGGCGTTCGGCGAAGCCCGCGGCAACTCCGGAGAACCGTATGCTGGGACGCCCGGAAGGCTCGCGCACAACCTCGAAGTCCCGCCACCTGACGCCCCGCCTCCAACCGGTCCCGATGGCCTTCATCGCCGCTTCTTTCGCGGCGAAGCGACCCGCAAAGCGCTCGAAGGCATTGGCCTTGGACTGGCAGTATTCAATCTCAGCCGCGGTGAAGACGCGCTGAAGAAAGCGCTGCCCGTAGCGCCGAATGGCACTCTCGATGCGATCTACCTCCGCGATGTCGATCCCCAGGCCGACGATCATCTACCCTCCCTTGGCATGCGGAATCAGCTCTCCATCCGGCCGGCGGCTCTATCCGTTGCCGTCGATTCTCTGCAAAGCGGCAACAATTTCCGCTTCCTCGGCCGGGAAGACCGTGCGCACGTCCAGCAGCACGCGACCTTCTTCGATGCGGGCCACCACCGGAGGATCATTGCCGCGCAAACGGCTGAGCAAGTCATCCGCGCCGAGTGCTTGCGCCGCGATCGCCACCCCGTGGCTGGGCAAATCCCATCCCGGTGCGGCCCCGCCGCCGACCAGCGACGAGCATGGCACGACTTCGATCCGCAACTGGTGGCAACTCTCCCGCAGCCGCGCGGCAAGCGCCTCGGCACGGCGCAAAAGCTCTTCGCGGGGAATACGCATGAAGCGGAGAGCCGGAATCGCCTCGTACTGCTGGCGGACATACGCCAGCAGGGTGGATTCCAGCATGGAATAAATGAGCTTGTCGACGCGCAAGGCGCGGAATAACGGATTGGCGCGCACTTGCGCAATCACCGCCGGCCGTCCGCTGAGAATCCCCGCCTGTGGTCCGCCCAGCAATTTGTCTCCGCTGTAAGTAACGATGTCCACTCCCGCACCCAAGCTGAAGTGAACCGTTGGCTCACCGCGGATGCCCATCGGCTCCAGTGAAATGAGAGCGCCGCTGCCGAGATCTTCCACGACGGGAATCCGCCGGCTTCGGCCCAGCTCAACCAGTTCCGCCAACGAAGGCTGCTCGGTGAAACCGACGATCTTGAAATTGGAGCGATGGACGCGGAGCAGCAGTTTCGTGCGCTCGCCGATGGCGCTCTGGTAGTCGTCGATGCGCGTGCGATTGGTGGTTCCCACTTCGCGCAGCGTTGCACCCGACTTGGCCATGATGTCGGGGATACGGAAAGAACCGCCGATCTCGACCAGCTCGCCGCGCGAAACAATAACTTCGCCGCCTTCAGCAAGCGTGTTGAGAGCCAGCAGGACGGCCGCGGCGTTGTTGTTGACAACCGCAGTGCTGGGAGCGGTATCTTGCGCCGTCGGCGCGGCGGCGGTGTCGCCCGCAAACAGCGCGGCGAACAGGCGGTCCACATGCGCGTCGCGTTGGCCGCGCTCGCCGCTCTCCAGATCGAACTCCAAGTTGCAGTACCCGCCTGCCACTTCCAGCGCGTGTTGCAGCGCGGCTTCGCCCAAGGGCGCGCGGCCGAGATTGGTGTGCAAAATAACTCCGGTGGCGTTGATGACCCGGCGCAAAGAGAAGCGCGCGCCTGCCTTCAGTTCCTCGGCAAGCACGCGGGGAAGCGCCGCCACTGCCTGGCGCAGTTCATTTTCGTCGCCTTCGTGAGGGATGGAGCGGCGCAGCTTCTCCAGCGCCTGGCGGCAGGCTTCGACAACAGCCGCACGTCCGTGCTCGGCGATCAGCGGTGCGATGCCCTCGCTCCGCATGAGTTCATCCACCGATGGGAGCAGCCGGAAGAGTTCGGAGCTGTGAGTCATGCTTGCTTCTTTTCGTACAGTCGTTGGCAAGGTGCAATCGTCGCGTCCCGCGCAATTGGCGACACGTTTTCTACCCGGATAGTCTCGCCGTTTCCAGAAGCGCTGGCAAGTGCGGAAGCGAATGCCTGTCTCAACGGGGGGCGGTTCGGAGAGCTTGGGTGCCCCACGTTCGCCTGCTTTTGGCTAACGTGGGGTAGTTTCTTGGATGCCTTCACGAAACTACCGTGTGCTAACCTCTGGCGTATGCCGTGGAGCCTGAAGCGCTATCACCACTCCAAGCAAACGCACTTCCTGACGATTAGTTGTTACCGGAGGCAGGCCAACCTCCAGGAACCGTGCCTGCGGGACTTATTCCTGCGCAGCCTGGAGCGAACCCGTGTGCGTTATGGACTGCTTGTCTACGGCTTTGTAGTCATGCCCGAGCACGTTCATTTACTGGTCTCCGAGCCGGAGAAAGATTTATTGGCAGATGCCGTGCATTCTTTGAAACTGGCCGTAGCCAAGCGTGCGGCTGCCGTCAGCCCGAGCGTATTGCTACCGTTCTGGCAGAGGCGCTATTACGATCACAATGTCCGCAACTACGAGAAGTTCGTGGAGAAGCTTCGCTACATTCATCGCAATCCAGTGAGTCGAGGGCTTGTCGAGCGTCCGGAGGATTGGGCTTGGAGTAGTTTTCGCCAATATGCGTGCGGTGAGACGAGAATCATCCAAATCGAATCGGAGTGGACGGCGAGAAAACGAAACCGCGGAGCACACCTGGAATCATTTCCCGAAGGAACTACCCCACGTTAGCCAAAAGCAGGCGAACGTGGGGCACCTGCAAAACGTCTATTACCTTACAATGTGGCATCAAGGGGGGATCTTTGGATGACCGACAACCTAGCTACCAAAATTGTGCTCGAGCAAACGGTTTTGCAGGGAGCGAATTATCCGGATCTTCTGCAACGAGTTGCCACTGTTTACATTGACGGCAAGGAGTATCGTGTTTCGGCACCGCCAAAAGCAAAGGGAGAAGCTCTTGACTGGTTTCCACATTTTGTCGTCAGACGACTTGTGGACTTCAATGCAGAAGAAGAGATTCACGATGCCTTTGGCGTTCTTGCTCTAAAGGCCGTCAAAGAGGAACTCGAAAAAAAGAAGCGAGATGCTGCTAGAGAATGGGGGAGGCACCCAGACGGACTCCACTGTGATGCTCAGATATGTCTGAGTGGACACATTCAGCAATGCGACGGTACGCCGTTCAATTCGAAGGCCCATTGCACCAAATGCGGTGCGCCCTGCATTGACGAGTGTCCTCGCTGTGGAGAATTGATTCGTGGAGCTGAAATATACAAGCCGACCTCGTACTATTCACGCCCTCAGTTTTGTCATGGCTGCGGACACCCTTACCCATGGATGGAAGACCGCCTGAGGACAGCCCGCGAATTGCTTGAGCATGATGATAAGCTCTCGCTGGATGATCGGAACGACCTTTGGGGTGATCTGCAATATGTAATGTCAGACCCGAAAGCTGACCTCGTCCCCGCGAAAAAGAAGCTCATTGAGATCAAACTCGGCAAGGCGACGCAGTACGTGAGAGAAGCCATTTTGGACTTGATGGCGAAAACAGCGGCGGAAGTATTAAAGGGTTAGCTAGATTGCCGACGAATTGGCGGACTCGGAAGCTGACGATTACCGATACACAATACGCCAGCAACGATCCGGCTACCCGGCCTCAACCAGTCCGTAGCGCCGGTTCCAGTGCGCCTGCAAGTGCCGGATGGCCTGCGTGGCCTCCTCTTTGGAAATTCCCTCGCCAGTTCCGCTGACCAGCGCGGCGGCTTCCTGCTTCGCCAGTTCCAGCAGCTTGCGATCGCGAATCAAGTTGGCCACGCGCAGGCTCGGCATGCCTGCCTGCTTGGTGCCGAAGAACTCGCCCGGACCGCGCAGTTCCAGATCCTTTTCGGCGATTTCGAAGCCGTCGGTGGTGCGCACCATGGTGTCCAGCCGCTGCTCGGCCTCTTCGGAAACTTTTCTTCCCGGTCATCAGCACGCAATAGGATTTGGCGCTGCCTCGTCCGATTCGCCCGCGCAGTTGGTGCAGTTGCGAGAGCCCGAAGCGCTCGGCGTGTTCGATCACCATCATGGTCGCGTTCGCCACGTCGACTCCGACTTCGATCACCGTGGTGCCGACCAGCACGTCGATCTCGCCGGCCTGGAAGCGGCGCATCACCGCTTCCTTCTCCTCGGTGTCGAGCCGGCCATGCAACAGGCCAATCCGCAGCTCGGGAAAAATCTTCTTTCGCAGCTCCTCGTACATGCGAATCGCCGCCTTCAGTTCACCTTCCAGGCCCGCTTCCCGGCGGCCTGTTCCTCGATCACCGGGTAAACCACGTACGCCTGCTGCCCGGCGGCGACGAGTTTGCGCAGAAAGGCTCCAGACCTCCGCGGCGCGCTCGCCGGGCACGCGCCGGGTCACGATGGGGGTCCTGCCGGGCGGCAGCTCGTCGATGACGCTGACGTCGAGATCGCCGTAGAGAGTGAGCGCGAGCGTGCGCGGGATGGGGGTTGCGGTCATCACCAGCACGTCGGGAGCGGCTTCCGCGCTTTTCTTCATCAGCTTCATGCGTTGCAGCACGCCGAAGCGGTGCTGCTCGTCGACGATGACCAGCCCGAGCTTGTCGAACTCCACTTTCTCTTCCAGCAGGGCGTGGGTACCGATTACGAGTTGGGCGTTACCCTGCGCGATATGCCGCCTGACTTCGCGCTTGCGATCCTGCTCCAGAGACCCGGTCAGCAGCACGATGCGATAGCCGGCTTTTTCCAGGATGCGCCGCGCCGACAGGTAGTGCTGGGTCGCCAGAATCTCCGTCGGGGCCATCATCGACACCTGGTAACCGTTCGCCATGGCGATGATGGCGGCTTCGAAAGCCACGATCGTCTTGCCCGAGCCAACATCGCCTTGCAGCAACCGTCTCATCGGCGATGGCTGCCGCATGTCATCGGCAATTTCCTTCAGCACGCGCTTCTGGGCAGCGGTCGGGTGAAACGGGAGAATGTCTTTCAACGCCTCGCGGACGCGCGCGTCAATGGGGAAGCGTATTCCCGGCAAGCCGCGCATGCGGCGGCGCTTCAGTTCCAGCCCCAGTTCAAGAAAAAACAGCTCTTCGAAAATGAGACGGAAATGCGCCGGAGTCCGCGCCGTCTGGAGTGCGGCAAAGCTTTCGCCGGCATCGGGCCAGTGAGCGCGCCAGAACGCCTCGAAGCGCGGCACCAGCCCGAGGCGGCCGCGAATCGCCGCCGGAATGGCATCGGGAAGATTGGGATCGAGCGCCTCCAGCGCCGAGTGGATGATCCTGCGGAACCAGCGGGTCGTAAGCTTGCCCGTGCCTTCATAGATGGGCACGATGCGGCCTACTTCCAGCGAATGCCACTTGGAGCGCGCCTCGCTGCCATCGTCGCCGGCGTTTTCGGCTTCGGCTTCGTCGAGGATCTCGAACTGCGGCTGCAGCATCTGCAAACCACCGCGCCCGCGCGAGTCCTGCTCGACTTTGCCGTAGAGGGCGACCATCTGCCCGGGTTGAAAGCGATCCTTGAGATAGGTGCCGCGGAACCACATGCACTTCAGGGTGGTGCGGCCCTGGCCCGCCGTCATCTCCATGATGGGCATGCTCCGGGCGCGAAATAGCGCGGAGGTGCGCACCTCGGCGATGACGCTCGCCATTTCTCCGGGAGACAGCTCGGCAATGGTGCGGGGGTTGATCCGGTCCTCGTAACGGAACGGCAGATAGTAGAGGAGGTCCTCGATCACCGTGATGCCCTTTGCCGCCAGCGTCTCGGCAAGCCGGGGACCAATGCCCTTGGCGAATTGAATTGGGGTGCTGAGCTCCAGCATTCTGCTGATGGTACAAAACCCGGGTCCCCCAGCGCGAGCAAAACCGAACGCACGGCGCGCGGCTTCCACCCCAGCAACGGCGAATGCGGCCGTCGCCGGGACCCCGGCCCACCCCAGCGGGAATCGGCTGTGCCGGGACCCCGGCTTCGCGATTCGGCCTGTAAAACCCCCGGTTATGAGCAATGCGTGGCCTGGGCCGGGTAACTTTTTTCCTTCGATTTGGTTCCAATAAGAGTGTTTCTGAATTTCCTGAAATCCTTGATTGCGGTGGTCAGCGGAAACGCGATTTACTTCTTCCTGCTGCTGCCCGTTCTGCCTCGCGGCGCCCACCATCGCCCTTTCCACTTCGATTTGGGTCTGGTGCTGGATGCCTGGATCTGTCTGGTAATTTATGGGGTTCTCAGCCTGGCGCTGCGCAGGAAAGGGCGTGAAGCCGGGCGCTCTTCAGGGTAAACTGTCAGCTCAAGTTCAAAGCAAAGACATGCGTTGGGTTCCCGGAGACGTCCGCTTCGACCTCCCGGCTAGGCCGGGAAGCGGCAGATACCTAGAACAAGACCGCTGTTATTAGGGTTTTCGCGGATTGACCCGCAGCGTCCGGGCACTGTATTTTCATTAACTTGGGTGTATTGCCCCAGCCGACCGCCGCGCCGGCGCTCGCCATGATCGAGGGACATGAAGATTTTTCGGGTTTTCTGCCTCCCGTTATTGGGAGCAGTCATCATCACCGCTGCCTGTAAGACTGAAGACATCAAGCAGAGTGGCGCCGCGCCTCCCTCGGACGCTCTGGCGCCGGCCCTTACCGAACCGGCCACACCAGGCCTTTGACGCCCGGGCCCGGGAACATGGGATGGACCAGCCCGCCACGGTGCTGTCGCTTTCAACCAACCTGGGCCAGGACTACTGGCAGGCAATTACCCTGGCAGGAAGGTACGCATACGCCGGCAGGGATTTCGTCGTCTCGCAGGTCCTGGAAATCCTCGGCGCCCGCGCCACGGAAGAGGTTCACAACCATCACAACTTTGCCTGGCAGGAGGAGCACCGCGGGGAAAAGCTGATCGTGGTCCGAAAGGGAGCTACGCCAGCATGGCCGGGGCAGCGGGGGATCATCGGCGGGTCCATGGGGGATATCAGCGTCATCGTGGAAGGCGTGGACAGCTCTGAATCCCGCGTGGCTCTGCGGAGCACGGTTCACGGGGCCGGAAGGGTGATGAGCCGTACCCAGGCGGCGGGGAAGCGGCGATGGGTCAGAAAAGGCGGCAGGAAAGTCCCGCAGGTGGTCAAGGCCGGCCAGGTCACCAAGGCCATGATGATGGAGTGGCTGCGGCGGGAGGGAGTGGAGCTTCGCGGTGGCGGCCTGGATGAAAGCCCTCACGTGTATCGGCGCCTGCCCGAGGTGCTTGCCGCGCATGAAGGAACGCTTCGGATCCTGCACACCCTGCGGCCGCTGGGAGTGGCAATGGCGGGGGAGGATGTGTTCGATCCCTACATCGACTGAGGCTCAACCAAGGGGACCAATCAACTTTTGTTGACTCAGCGCTTTGCCACGTTTTGAGTCTATTCAGGCCGCGCTCGGCTGAATGCGTAATTCGTACGTATTTTTTTCTTGACAACAGGGGAGCGCGGGTTGAAAATACCTGAGTCCCCTGCAACGTCAGGCACCATCGATTGTCTGTTTGTCGGTCCCGCCAGAGCGGGACTTGGAGGCAGCCAACGGACTACGGAAAGGTGCCCTCGTCCAGACTGCGCGAGTACCTCATGGGGCTGAGCTCATGCCAGACTCGCGGCGAGCTCATGCGTACCGCCTGCCTTCAAGTTCAGCCGCTCATCCCCTTCGACGCAGCTGCCGGGATCTTTGACAATTCTGATGCGCGCTATCTTGAAGGAGTCGGCCAGAGCGACGCGGTGAATGCTTCCTACAACGCCTATTACAGAAAAAGACAGCCCCTGTTTCTCGACGGTGAAGGGCACGTCGATATGGATTTTATCTTGTCAACGTATGTCTATGACTGGCGGAAAGTCAGCCAACTCGAGTATGCCGTGGATTTCATGTTTCCCAATGGGATGTTCGAAAGCCTTTCGCACGTTCTTCCCAGCCACCGCATCACCCTTGCAATCCAGAGGTCGCGGTTCAGTCCGCATTTCTCCGACCAGGACGTGGACACCCTGGGAATAATCAATGAACACCTCAACAACATCTTCTCCGGCTTCGACAGAAGGTGGGACGCCTCAGACCCCGCACTCTCGGTGGAAGGAATATCGGCAAGGTTCAGTTCACTGTCGCGACGCGAGGCCGAGATATGCTCTCTTGTCGCGCGTCGGCTCACGACGGCGGAGATTGCCGCAGGTCTTTTCATCAGCAGCAGGACGGTGGAGAAGCACATGGAAAGCATATTCGACAAGCTGGACGTCTGCTCGCGCGAGCAGTTGAGGTGGCGACTCGGGGTCATGCCACTGACGGGGACCTGGCACCCTGAATAAGGACAAATTTCACCTTATAAAATACGTAGTATCTACGCATGAAGAGCGCGATAGAAGAATGTAGAATGCTCTCCAGTGAAAAGTGAAGGTGATCATGAGGACGGAAGTCGGTCATCCTGCTCTTCTTATCGACGGAATAGCTATGAAGTTTCGGACTCTGTCGCGGCGAGAAGCCGAGGTGTGCAGCCTTGTGGCGCATCGGCTGGATACCTCCGAGATCGCCGCATGCCTGTCCATCAGCCGAAGAACCGTGGAGAAACACCTGGAGAAGATCTTCCAGAAGCTCGGCGTGCAGTCGCGGGGCCAGCTGCGCTGCCGGCTGGGCGTTCTTCCACCGGAGAGTGACTGGCGTTTCAGACGTGAATTGTCGCAAGCCAAGTACAGAGGACGAGCGCCATGAAAAAAGCGTGCCTCGCAGGAATCGTGGCCCTGCTCGGGGTAGTGCTCGTCTGTTCGTGCAGTCTCTTAGACCCCGGCACGCAGATCCGGTTCCAGAACCTTTCAACCGCCACTTTTAATGGGATTGAGCTGGGGGCGCAGTACAACGGGTCGCTCACACAGGGCGTGACTACCGACTATTGGTCTCGTCGAATGAATACACGCTGATGACGAAAAACGGCTCCGGCGTCTGGACCCCAGCGCTGAGCTTCCTCCGCGACTGACGCCAGGTGCCTGCCTTGACGCCGGACGGCGCGCCGCCATACTAACCGTCCGATGAAGTCCAGGACGATTATCGCCATGCTGGCTGTCTTTCTCCTGACTGTGGGATGCGACCAGGGATCGAAGGCGCTGGCCCGATCATACCTGGCCGGAGGAAACGACTGTGTCCCTCCTGGGCGGCGTCCTGGTCCTGCGCTACGTGGA
>CAWJGD010000026.1:0-266860 GCA_963842345.1 uncultured Acidobacteriota bacterium | reverse complement strand
TTCCTTGTAGAGCCGCCGGCGCTCATCGCCCTTCCACATCGCCTTGAAAACGATGGGGACCCACACCTTCGGACGGAAATAATACTCGTCGTAGAAGTGATGGACCATTTCCAGGATGTAATCGGCGGGCAATCCGGGATACTCGATATGCGCCAACTGATGTCCGCCGGCGTCGACCATCTGCTGTTCGTTGGTGATGAATCCGTTTGCCTTGGCGTAATCGTACAGCTCGGTGCCGGGATACGCGTGGGCGACGGAAACCTGAATGGTCTCGACGTTGAGTTCCTTGGCAAAATCGATGGTGCGTGCGAATGGTTTCTTTCGTCTCACCGGGAAGGCCGAGGATGAAATCGCCATGGACGGCGAGGCCGAGCTTCTTGCAATCCTTGGTGAACTGGCGCGCCCGCTCGAGGGTTGCGCCTTTCTTGATGTTCTTGAGGATTTGCGGATCACCGGATTCGAAGCCGACGATCAGCAACCGGCAACCGGCATCCTTCATGGCCCGCAGGGTTTCGAAGTCGGTAGTCACGCGCGAGGTGCAGGACCACGTCAACATCCAGCGGCTTTAGCTCGGCGCAAAGTTCGATGGTGCGAGCCTTCTGGATGTTGAAGGTGTCGTCATCGAAAAAGAATTCCTTGACGTTGGGCCAGTACTCTTTGGCTTTCGCCATTTCCGCCGCGACGCGTTGGGCGGAGCGCTTGCGCCATGGATGTCCGCTGAAGGTCTGCGGCCAGAGGCAGAAGGTACACTGTGCCGGGCATCCGCGGGTGGTGTAAAGCGCGACATAAGGATGCTGCAGAAAAGGGACGTTGTAGCGGGTTACGTCCATGTCGCGCTTGTAAACGTCGGTAACGTTCGGCAGAGCATCCAGATCGGCCAGCGGGGGACGGTCGGGATTGTGGACTACGCCTTCGTCCTGGCGATACGAGACGCCGAGTATTTCCGGCAACGGCTTGCCATTGGCGAATTCCACGACCGCCCAGTCAAATTCGCGCCGCACGACGAAGTCGATGGCCTGTCCGTCACGCAGTGATTGCTCGGGCAAGGTGCTGACATGCGGACCGACGAACGCAATCTTGAGCCCGGGGTTGGCGGCCTTCATGGCCGCCGCAAGCTTGCAGTCACCGCCGAACCCGGGCGTGGAAGTGAATAGCACGAGGAATTCGTACTGTTTGCCGATCTCGATTGTTTGCTCGGCGCTGATGTGATGCGGCGGAGCGTCGAGCAAGCGGGAGCCTTCCAGCATGCCGGCCGGATAGGCCAGCCAGACGGGGTACCAGTAGGATTCGATTTCGCGGGTGGCGGGCCAACGCGAGCCGGCGCCTCCATCGAAATTCTCGAAAGAGGGAGGATTGAGCAATAGTGTCTTTAGAGGCATGGTACGTAATCTCATATTAACATCCGGGTGCCGGGGCAAACGATTGAAATCGAAGCGGAAAGGCCGCGAATCACGGGCGGATGGCGTCTTTTTGCGGGTCGAACGGGATGCCGGTGGAGGCAGGCCGTTCTGTTATATTTTGAAAAAGAGCCATGCCGATGATCAGCAGCGAAACCTGGGGAGTGGCGATCGATGCACTGCGAGCCAATAAGGTAAAGGCCGCATTGACCATGCTGGGCGTCGTTATCGGCAGCGCCTGCATTGTGCTGGTCGTGACCATTGCGCTGATCGGCAAGAACTATGTAATCGCACAGATTGAAGGCGTCGGCTCGAACCTGGTTTATGCCGATTACCTTGGCGGCGGCGCCGCCCGCACGATTGCCGACGAGATCTCCATCGCCGACATGAACGCCGTGCGCGAGCTCCCGCACGTGGTCGAAGTGGCGGGCACTCACGACGTCACCAATTCCAGCATCGTGGTGAATGGCAAGGAGAAACCGATCGCTCTGATCGGTGTCACCCGGGGGTTTCAAAAGATTCGCAACCTGCTGATCCTGAAGGGCCGGTTTTTTGACGACGTCGATATGCAAACCGCCGCGAAGGTATGCCTGATTACGCAAGACTTGGCGAAGCAATACCGGGAGAACATGATCGGCAAGGATATCCGCATCGGGGAGTTGCGGTTGACGGTGATCGCCATCTTCCGGGAGCGCGTGGCCACCTTTGGCCAGTCCGAGATCACTTCGGAGTCAGTGCTGATTCCGTTCCAGTTAATGAAGACCTACGGGGGCGAAGACTACGTGCGCACGCTGTACGCGCAGGCAGACTCCGCGGACAACGTTCCTCTGGTGACGGACGAGGTGCGGCACTTATTGCAGTCGAGACACCGCGCGGGCGTGGTCTACACGGTGCAGAATCTATCGTCCATCCTGGAGGCGGCTCACAAGATTTCCGTGGCGCTGACGGCGGTCTTGCTGATGGTTGGGTTCGTCGCGCTCGTCGTCAGTGGCGTCGGAATCATGAACATCATGCTGGTGACGGTTACCGAACGCACGCGGGAAATAGGGGTGCGGAAGGCTGTGGGCGCCAGACGCAGCGAAATTCTTTACCAGTTCCTGATTGAAGCGTTTCTGATCAGCGGCATAGGGGCACTGGTCGGGATACTGATCGCGGTCGGCGTCAAAATCGTCGTCGAGCCGTTACTGCCGGCCGAGTACAACATACGGATTCCGATCTCGTTTGCCTCGATTGTGGTTTCGTTTGTTGTGTCGTGCGGCACCGGCGTGTTGTTTGGCTATTTGCCCGCGAATCGGGCGTCCAAGTTACAGCCTACAGAGTCGCTGCACGAGTAAGCCCCACCTGCTTTGCTCACGGTTTTCCCGGCAGCGCCCAGCCTTCGAGATCGCCGGTTTGCCGCATTAGCTGCATGGTTGCGCGCGCAAGCTGCAACTGAGAATCAAGGTAGAAAGAATAGTGGTCGCTGGAGTCGAGGCGTGCGTTTTCCTGGTCGCGCGAGTTAGCCTGGCCGGAGGCAAGCTTGGCGCGCACGGCGTCGATTGCGGCCTGCGTCACCTCATATTCCAAGCGCGCCACCTCGCTGGCGGCGGCAAGCTGCCGCAAGCCGCGCTGCATCTGCAACGTATTCTCCGCGACCTGGTCATGCGCCATCTGCGCTTCTTGCCGGGCCCGCAGCACGTCGGCGAGCGCGGCATTTGCCTTGGCGTGCTGCGCGAAATCGGTCAGGGGAAAGCGGATTGACAAGCCAATGGCGAAGCTGTTGGGCTTGAAACTCTTGTAGAACTGCGCGTAATTATTAATGGTGCTGCTGAGCCGCTCATACTGGCTGGCGAGGTCGATAGACGGATACAGGGCGTGGGCCTCGCCGCGGGCGCGCAATTCGGCGGTTACAATCCTCTGCTGAGCTAATTGCACCACGGGGCTATTCTGGGCGGCACGGGCGGGGAGTTCCTCGTCCTGCCCGACCAGGGGAGGCGCGGGGATGGAATCGCTGACGGTGTCGATCGACTCGGCGGGCAGGCCGGTGAGGCGGGCGAGGCGCCGGCGGGCGACATCGGCGGTAGTTTGCGCTTCGGCCACGCGCACATTCACTTTGGCGATGTTGAGCTGGGCTTTTTTCAGATCGAGTTGGCTATCGAGACCCTCTTTGAGTCGTTGCGTGGTAATGAACTCGGCGCGGCTGGCGGCTTGCGCCGATTCGCCAAGAGCCTTGAGTTTGCGGAGCGCGTTATCGAGTTCGAGATAGGCGGTTGCGGTGTCCAAGATGACCGTGTTGCGCTTGTCGGCAGCGTCGAAGTGCGTCGCTTGCAACTCATTCTTGGCGGCGCGCAGAAAGTCGCGTTGGGCGAAGTTCACCAGCGACTGCTGCGAGACGATATTGAAAATTGAGGGCGCGTTTCCCTCCAGAGAGGGAGGAATTCCGGCAGAGTATCCCAACCCCGAGCCAAATACGATGGTGGGCAGATAGGCCGCGCGCGCCTGCGCGTAGACATCGTGAGCCTTTTGCCGACTGGCGGCTGAGATGGCAAGCAAGCCGCCATGTTGTAGCGCCAGGTCCAGAGCTTGACGAAAGGAAACAGGCTCAGCCGGACAAGGCAGGCTGAACGCCAACAACGCCGTCGCTGCAAGCGATAGCAGGGCCTTTCTCAAGTGCGAAACTTTCATCAGCTCGCTTCCTTTCGCGTGGCCGAGGCGAATGCCGCATGAGATTGCGAGGGCCGCCCACCACAATGCGTGGGTTGGAGTAGTCTCGCGGGCGGCCCGGAGATCATGCGCCGAGGCGGCGAAGAGCGTCTTGCGCCGGGTGATAGCCGCTTGCCAGCGCGAGCGAGAAGCGGTATTCGCCGATGGCTCCCTGGCGGTCGCCAAGCTGTTCCAGTACTTGCCCGAGCAGGTAGTGTGCACGGAAAGCGTTGGCATACTCATCGACCGTGTTGCCCCTTAAATACAGCCGGAGCGCTTCGGCGGCTTGCGGCAGCATGCGGCCGGAGGTGGCAAGCAGTTCGCCGGTGTCGAACACGTCTTCGGAAGTTTTCTTCGGCGAACTCAAGGCATGTAGAACCGCATCGTCAAACTCGTTCCATCTGGTGCCGCCGCGGTAGGAGCGAGCCAGTTCCAGCCAGGGTCCGGCGGCGCCGCCGCTTCTCTGAATCGCGATTTTGTACTGGCGCTCGGCTTCAGCCATGTCCTTTTTGCTGATGGCCGCCATGGCACGGATAAGGCTGGCTCCCACTGCGTCCCGGCTTTGAGTGCGATTCGCCAGCCGTTGTGCCTTGTACTCGCCGCCACCGACCACCACTGGAGCCTGCACATAAAAGTCAGCCAGATCGCGGCGTGCGCTCCAGTCGTCGGGGTCGAGTTCGTTTGCACGCTCGAATTCCCTGACAACTTTGCGAGCGAGCACGAAAGCGCTCACGAGGTTCACGGTTTCGGCTTTCCGGCCATAAGCACGGCCGAGCCAGAGATGATAAGAGCCCACATGCGGATTGAGCTGCACCGCGCGCTCGCCGTTGGCAATGGCATTGTCCCAGCTATCGAGCTGGAAATAAACGCGGCAGAGCAGGGAGTAGGCCTCGGCATCCCGCGGATTGGAATTCACCTGCTGGTTTAACTGGCGGATTGTTTCATCGGCATGGCTGACCGCCAGCATTTCCGCCGGCGAGGCCACCGCCAGCAAGGTGCTGAGCACAAAAAGCACAAAGCCGGCCCCGATGAGCTTGCGAAACAGATTCATGATCAACTCAAAACTATCAGACGAACACACCAACAATGACCCCGCCCGGTCTCTACTCCAACACGCGCAACTACGGCGCGCGCCGGGGACCCCGGCTATGGATTCTCGACGATCTTAATGACGGCGCCATTGGACAAAGGCGAGGGACTCAGCGAGGCCAGAGCCACCGTGTCATTTTCGGAAAGTCCCTTGATAATTTCAATACGCGTGAAATTGGCAACCCCGGTCTGTACGGGACGGCCAACCAGGCGTCCATCCTGCACGACGTAAACGATGCTGCGGTTGTCTTCCAGGTGCAGCGCTTCGCGCGGCAGCGTCAGGGCATTGGCCGTGTCGGCGGTCACGATGACGGCGGTGACGTTCACGTTCGGCAGCAGCTTCTTGTCTTGGTTGTCGAGCGCGCAAAGAGCTTCGCCGATCATGCGGCTGCCGCGGTTGACGATGTTTGTCGGCAGCGCGGAGACCTTGCCGCTCCAAACCCGGCCAGGCAATCCGTCCCAGGAAATCCTGACGGCCTGGCCCATTTGCAGGCGGCCAATGTCCGGTTCATCGACGAAGGTTCGGACCCGCATCTGTGTGAGATCGGCCACTTGCGCAAGCAAGTCACCGGTATTGACGTAAGCTCCCTGGCGAATCGGTAGGGAATAAACCGTGCCGGCGAATGGGGCTTGTACATTGGAGCTGGCGATGAGGTCTTGCGCGGCCCTGACCGCCGCTTGCGCGTTGGCCAGATCGGCCTCGACTTTTTCCTGGTCGTAGCGGGAAAAGCGCCGGGTGCCTTTCTGCTGCAAGAACTCCAAGTCCGCTTCGGCACGGCTCAAGCGGTCGCGAGCCGCGGCGACCTCCTGCTGCGAGGCCGCCCCCTCGTTCTGCAGCCGGGTAAGAGCTTGCAGGTTGCGGCTGGCGATGTCGTATTCGCCTTTCGCCTTGGTCATGCTTGCCTGGCGATTGAGCAGCTCTTCCTGAGAGCCGCCAGCCTGCAAAGCGGCATGGCTGGCCTGCGCCGCCCTGAGCTGGGCCGTTGCCCGGGCCAACTCGACGCGCGCCGTCGCATCGTCAAGTTGCAACAGCAACTGGCCTGGCTTGACGTGATCTCCTTCGCGGACGAGGATGCGCTTAACCGTGGTTGACGCGGGAGAGTGCGCCTCGAAGTTCTGGAGAGGCTCCACTTTGCCATTGGTCGTGATCGTGCTCAGAATATCCTGCCGTTGCGGCCTGGTGATCTGAACGCGAATTCTCCGCGGACGCAGTGACATGAAAGCGCTCACGGCGAGCACTACGACGACAACTCCAGCCAGAATTGCCCAATTCCGGCGTGCGCTTCCCGCTGCTGTACCGTTTGTTCCGTTAGCCATTCAAGAATAATGAGAAAACTCAATTATAGATTACCGTGCTTCGTACACCGTCAGAGTAGGGCTCGGGGGTGCACATTGGCAAGGGTCTAGGCAAAGGGAGCCGCTTTAGGGAGTACTAAAAGAGAACACCGGAATGGCCGCCGAGTCTTGGGCCGGTTTTTTTAGGGGCCCTGTAAGTGTTATTACCCTAAGGTCCGGCCACCACTGTGCGAATTCTCATCTAACCACCCAGCAAATGATTACTGAACCATGCGTAGGCATGTTCCCGGAGGCCCGTGATGAGTCTCAAGAACGCCGGACGAGCTTTGGCAAACACGTTTCGCGGCATCAGCCGCAATCACACAGGGGCTTTTGCCGCCGGACTGGCTTACTACTTTGTCCTGAGCCTGTTTCCCGGGCTTATCCTGCTTGCTGCCGCACTCGCGTGGTTGCCGATTCCGGGCCTGTTCCCTCGACTCCTGGACATGATGTCGAGAGTGGTCCCGAGCGAGAGCATGGGATTGGTGCGCCAGATTAGCGCTTCCATGATTTCGCCGCACGGCGGCGCCTTGTTTTCCTTCGGGCTTGTCGGAGTGCTCTGGAGCGTGAGCACGGGCTTCGCCGCCCTGATCGAGGCCCTTAACGTTGCCTACGACGTTCCCGAGACACGGCCGTTCTGGAAGACACGCGGCGTGGCGCTGCTGATGGCGCTGGGGGTTGGGGCACTGTTCCTGGTGGCGCTCGCGGTTCAAATCGTGGGGCCGGATTTCGGACGCTGGCTGGCCGACAAGTTCGGCATGGGGCCGCTGCTGAAGATGGTGTGGCCCTATCTTCGCTGGGGAGTGACGCTGGCATTCACCGGGGGGGCGATCATGGCCACCTACAAGGTGGCCCTGAACATTCGCCAAAGAGTGATGCAAATCCTGCCCGGAAGCCTCGTCGCGACCGGCTTCTGGATTCTGCTTTCGTTCGGGCTGGGCATCTACTTCCGCAGCTTTGCCCATTTCAACAAAACGTACGGCACGTTGGGCGCGGCCGTGGCCTTGATGGTGTGGGTGTATTACACCGGTTTCGTGATTCTGCTGGGGGCGCAACTGAACTCCGAACTCATTCAGCTATCGGGCGATGGACGCCTTGAGCTGAAGCAGCCGCTTCCGACAACGGTGAAGCCGCAGCCCGCCACCGGCTCCGAGCCTGGTGTGGCCGCGTAACAGCCAAGGCGCAGCGGCCAGCGAGCCGCGCAACCGTTCATCGCAACAGCACAACTGCGCTCCAGTACAATACCCACATGCCCAAAGCGAAAGCCGCAAAACCAGGCTACACCTCCGAACACGCCAAAGCTGGTCTGGACGTGAAGTTCCCCGCCATCGAAACTTGGCCGAACCAGTTCCCGGGCTACGAAATCGAGATCGATATTCCCGAGTTCACCTCGGTCTGCCCGAAGACCGGCTTGCCCGATTTCGGCACAATCTGGATTCGATATATGCCCAATAAAGTGTGCCTGGAGCTGAAATCGCTGAAGGAATACATCAACATGTATCGCAATCTTGGTATCTTTCAGGAGAACGTGGTCAATCGCGTGCTGGAAGACGTGGTGCGGGCGTCGAAACCCGTGTGGGTCGAGGTGCGCGGACAGTTTCGTCCTCGCGGCGGCCTGGGGACGGTGGTTGAGGCGAACTGGCCGAGAGCGCGCCGCAAATGACAGTTCCGCCAATGGCCGGTTCTTTAGTGGAATAACCTGGAGCGCGATCGCTGGCGAGTCGGTTGCGATCCTGCTCACCACGCGCCCGCGGAACGTACACTTTGAAAGCGAACGGCAAAAGCGCAACTGCGGGCTGGGTCCCCGGCAAGCCGGCCTTTGGCATGCCGGGGTGTTGGGCGCTGGTGATACTGACGGCGCTCAACTTCGTCAACTACATTGACCGCTCGGTGCTGTTCGCGGTGCAGCCGCTCATCCAGCACGAATTTCCACGCGATGACGCGGCGTTTGGACTGCTCACTTCCGCGTTTTTCATTTTTTACATGTGCACCGCTCCGGTGATCGGCCCGCTGGCTGACCGTTACCCGAGGCGGCTGATCATGATCGTCGGCGCCATCGTGTGGAGCGCAGCCACGCTGCTGACCGCCGCGACCTACGACTTCCGGACGCTGTTGATTCGCCACACGCTGGTGGGAGTGGGCGAGGCGACCTTCGTGACTATTGCCCCGGCCTACATCGCGGATTTCTATGGCGAGCAGCACAGAGGGCGGGTTCTCTCCATATTTTATCTGGCAATTCCGGCCGGAACCGCCATGGGATACCTTCTTGGCGGCTATCTGGGCAGCCAGTACGGATGGCGGGCGCCATTCTACGTGGGAGCGATTCCAGGTTTCCTGTTGGCGCTGCTGATGTTTGCCCTGCCGGAGCCCGAACGCGGCGGGGCCGACCACATGGCTGGAACTTTGGAACGCAGCACCCTGGCCGGGCTTTTTCGCAACCGGGCGTTCTGGACTTGCAGTCTGGGAATGGCCATGCTGACCTTTGCCATCGGCGGCATGCAGGTGTGGATGCCGACCTTTCTCTTCCGCATGCGCGGCGTGCCGCTGGCGGAGGCGAACCGCACCTTCGGCCTGATGACGCTGGTGAGTGGAATCCTGGCGACCTTGATCGGCGGTTGGCTTGGCGACTGGATGCTGCGTTTCACCCGAGGCGGCTACTACCTGATTTCAGCCGTCGCAGCCGCGGTGGCGCTGCCGGCCATTGCCGTGGCCGTCAGTGTCACGGGGAGAGGAATGTATCCGGCGATTTTCGTGGCCGAGTTTTTTATACTGATTAACACTGCCCCGCTGAATGCAGCGCTGGTCAATTCCGTGAGCGCCAGGATTCGCGCCACGGCGATCGCGGTAAATCTCTTCACCATCCACATTCTGGGCGATGCGTTTTCTCCCACGCTAATGGGATACATATCGGACCGCACAAATCTGCGGATAGCGTTTCTGGCGGCTTCGGCCGCCGTCGGGCTCTCCGCCATCATCCTGTTTTACGGCATGCGATTTGCGCCGGAGTTGGAAGTTGAGGCGTTCAGACGGCGCCTGAGTCGCCTGCCGAAATCCTGAGCGAACCGGGGTCCCCGACAACCGCTGCCGTTGCGGTCGATGGGGTGGAGGGCGAAGGAACTTAGCCCATTAGTCGCTCACTTCTTCTTGGCGGCTTTGCCTTCGTCGACGGCCACCTGGAGTTGCTCGGGTTTTCGCCAACGCATCTCGGCCTTGCGTCCGTACCTGGTGACCTGGCCGGTGATGCGAATCTCCCGTCCCTGCAAAACACGGACATCGCGCAGCCGGCGCGCGTCGCCGCCGAAGATAACGACTGAAAAGCTACAGTCACGGTAGTCGCGGCAGAAATTGAGGTACGTGAATCCGCTCTTTGTCGTGTGCACCTCAACCACTTTCCCGGTGACACATGCGATTTCGCCCACCTTTTCGAGAGCCCGGGAGAAGGGCACACACTCCGCATCGTCGGCATCCGCGCCGGTTGCAGGGGATTGCAACTCCTCGGCATTGGCAAAAATGCATGCGGCTAGCAAGCAAGCGAACACAACACCGGGTGCGAATCTCACTTGGTGGGTTCCATTCTCAGCACGTCGTTGAAGCGGTTGAAATAGTTAAACAAGCCAATGGCCGCGGCCAATTCGATGATTTCGCCTTCCGAGTAATGGCTGCGCAACTCCGCCCAAAACTCGTCATCGACCGAATGTGGACGCAGCGTTTCGCGTTCGGCCAACTCGATCGCCGCTTTTTCGGCCGCAGTGAAATCGTCGCGAACGCGGAAGTCGGCGAGGTGCTGAATCTGATCTTTCGTCCACCCGTGCCGCTCTGCCAGAGCGGTGTGCGAGGCCAGTCAATACTCGCAGCCATTGACCTGGGAGGTGCGCACGATGACCAGTTCCTTCAGCTTTGGCGTAAGGGTTCCGGTCTCCATGACGGCGCGGAAATGGGCGATCATGGTGCGCAGAATCTCCGGTCTGTGCGCGACCGTGCGGAACATGTTCGGCACATTTCCGCGTTGCTTTTGAAAGTGATCGTAAATCGCCTGCGTTGGCTCGTCCACTTGCGAGCGTTCCAGCCGTGGAATACGCATAATGCATCCTCGATAAAGCCGGGGCAAAGACCAGCGTGCTGCTTTGCGGCGCCGGGCCTCATATTCGTATTTTGAAATTTCCGATCTACCGCAACAGAGATGCCCATTCTGCGGCACCGGCGCGCGACCTGTCCAGCAGTTCCACCTGCCACCGGGCTAGTTCGAAAGAACTAAGCAAAAATAGTTTGCGGAGTTGCCGCCCTGAGCTGCGTCCAAATGGTAATACAGATGCTAACATTTCCGGCAGCAGGTCAGTTTTCCAGAGGGGCGAACGCTTACGTCGCGGTGCTAAAGCAGTCGCGTCAGAGATTTGCAAGCGAAATCCTCCGGGAAAAGTAAGACACGGAAAAACCGGTGGTGGCAGCGGTGAGCTATCAATCGGAACTGTATTACCGAATAAAACACCGCGTATTCTCTTCAGGGAGTGGCTCGATGAAATGGTGGAAGGCCGTTCTGCTCGCGTGTTTTGCCGCGGGAGCAGTGGCCGCCCAATACGGTCAGTTTTCCGCGACGAGTCCAGCGATACACATCGCCGGAACAGTCGCGGCGCAGGACTCGCTGGTTCACATTCTGAGTCCCGTTCCAAGCCAGCGACTCAGCACCAACTACGTGGATGTGAATTACGAGCTCGTGAACCCCGGCGTGAGTGGCGGATCGCCGGATTTCCAGGTGCAGCTTGACGGTCGCGAGCCGGTCTCGACGAAAGATACGACTTACACGTTTACGGGACTGACTCCCGGTCAGCATACGGTCATCGTCCAACTTGTGGATGCGAATGGAACTCCAGTCACCGGCGGACGTTCGATGGTGGTGTTCTTCGTAGTCGCGGGCGGATCGCAGCAGCAGGGTACGCGCACACCGGGCATGACGGCCAGCAATGGCGACCAGCCGGAAATCGCTCCGGCCTCCAGCGCGCTGCCGTTGCTCTCCATCATTGGATTTGGCGTTCTGGTAGGCGGCGTAGCCTCCGCCTTGCGGACCCACGGGTAGGCCGTTCCTCGCTGCTCGCCCTAGGAAAAATTAACTTCCTTGGCTGATCGCACTAGCGTGCCGTGCCGGACCGGGGTTTTTTGCGCGACGTTTTTTTCGAGCGCGCGGTTTCTTGGCGTTTGCGCATTTCCTTTTTTGAATACATCGTTCCACGGCAATTGTGCGTGCCGCAAGTGCACGGCGCATTGCCTTCTCCGTCATACAGGAAATAGTCGTAGGTCAGCTCTTCACCGGCAGCGATGTCACGCATTGTGGCAATCCAGACGCGGCCTTCCTCGTCTTCCTCGGTCTCGCAGTTGGGATCGCAGCAGTGGTTCACGTACATGGCCATGCCGTAGCCATCGATGACATGGGAACCGTCGCCGAATCTGAACAGGTAGGTGTAGGGACGGTGCTTGTAGAGCTCATCGGCGGCCTCGTGCGCCATGCGTTCGCCGGTGTATTCCAGGATTCTGGTTCCCTTGAGGACGCGCTCGAGGGTGAAAACGCCGGCTGCGTGGATGGGAGAAGATCGGACGATGAGTCGCATGGGTTGATTTCTCTGCCCCAACACGCACAACTACGGCGCGTGCCGGGAGCCCCGCTGATAGCGCAAGGCGCGCTGTAAGCGCCGCACAGGCACCGAAAATGAATCTAGCACATTAGACTGGCTGGGGAAGGCTGATGCGGGGCAGCTTCTGACAGGCGAGGCGGAGTTCCTCGAGATGGGCGGGTTCGAAGCTGACGAATTCGAAACCGTAGCGCGAACCCGACCGCCGGCGGACGGTGGCTTGGGGCGTCAAATCAAAATCATTGCCGGGCAGGCGAAAGCACAACCTGACAAGTTCTCCGGGTATGAGATCCTCGGCCAACTCCGCACCCAACCCGAGTTCGCTGAGATCGGTTGATCTGCCTTGCATGCTGATGGGAAGGCCGGAGCGACGAAGAGATATAGAAACCGGTGCGTCAAGGGTATAACGTGCCGCTAATCTTGCCAGGGGCCAACGGATCTGATTGCCCGCGCCGATCATTTCCTCCACCACGGTCAGCAATTCGTGCCGGGAATTGGACTTGTCTATGAATCCGTCGGCCTGGTTGAGCAGAATCTCGGGAATCCGCCCGGGGTTATTACTGAGCAGCATGACCCGTGTGCGCGGCGAATTCAGGCGCACGAAGCTGATGAAATCCCCTAACTCGGGGTGGCCTGGTTGAACATCCACCATAAGCAGGTCGAAAGCCGATTCCTGGAAGACTGCCATGCCTTGGCGCCAATCGGCGTGGCAAGCGAACTCGTAACCGGCGGTTTCGAGGTAAGAACGCTGTAAAGCCTGCTCCGCCGGGTTGGGCTCGATGCACAAAATACGTTTGCGCGTGTGTCCGCCGACCTCTACACATTGCATGCCGATCTGCCCTTCGAGGTCGGTATTGGGCTCGCCCACCCACAGGACCTGAAAGCGCGCGCGCCGGTTGCCTTGCTGCACGGCCAGAATGAATCCCGGCTCGACTTCAGAGCTGAGACCGGTGAGCCGGGCGCCCGCGATGGAAATATCCAGTGTCTGCGCTTGCTCCATGAATGCGCGTCCAGAACGGTCGTAGCCAAACACCAGGGTTGGCATCTGCAAGGGAAACCTGGGTTCTCGCCGACCCTCTCGCGGAGACACTTGTTGCATGGTGCACCTTTTCGGCTGCAATTTATGGTATCAACGTTTGCACAAATATCAGTTTTTTTTTGACTTCCAGGGTATTCACTGAGGTGACGTAAGGCGAGTGTACTAATAGCTATTGCACCGAACTGCCCTTCGGTGCGCTAAGATGTTTGTCCTAGTTTCATACGGTGTTTCTCTATGGTGCGTATCTTGCCAGTTCTTATACTTGCCCTTGCGCTCGCGCTTCCTCGCGCGGGTAGCTTCCTCGTGGTTGATCGCCCGGCACCCTCCGATGCCATCGTTGTGCTGGCAGGCGATTCGGGCGACAGGCGCTTGAACCGCGGTTTACAAGCGCTGAAGACGGGGCTCGGCCCTGAACTCTTTATCGATGCCGACGACCGCAGCCCGGTGTTTGGCAGAACGGTGGCGCAAATCGCTCAAACCTACATACAGACGCTGCCGCCGGAGCAGGCTGCCCGCGTCCACGTATGCCCGCTGGCAGGGAAATCGACGTTCGCGGAGTCGGCAGAGGTGGCGCAATGCCTCGCGCCGCTGCATCCGCGCCGCGTGTTGCTCGTGACTTCCGAATACCACACGCGGCGGGCACTCTCAATTTTCCAGCGGAGGCTGCCGCAATACGAGTGGTCGGTCGCAGCGGCATACGACGAAATCGAATTCCGGCAGGATTACTGGAACAACCGGCAATGGCTCAAGATGACGCTGTTGGAATGGCAAAGACTTGCTTACTGGGAACTCGTGGAGCGCTGGAAGAGTCCGGAGCATTCGGGCGCTCGCCTGGCAGCAAGCGCCCGCCTGGCAACCCCGGGCTAATTGGTCTTGGGTTGAATCGTCTTTGGCGCGCTCAGGTAGCCCGAGACTGAATTCTTTTCGACCTTGAAGACGACAACCTCGCAAAGGCTGCGATCGCGACCGGTGTAAAACTGAAGCGGTTCGTTGGCGGTGCGGTCCTTCTTCTCGATAATGCGGTCATCGGCGATGACGTTGAGCGTGAACTTCGACCGCTTTGGATCCGTCTTCTTTAATTGCATACTGATGGTTGAAACCGGCAGACGCTGGCTCTTCTGCAGCGTGAACTCGAAGTAGTTGCGATCACCCTTGTGTTTGAGCAGTTCGAGTTCGTCGTGGTTGCGGGCGACGAGGCCGCTCTGCACCCCGAGATCGCCGATAGCTTTTTCCAGCTTGGCCTTGGTCGCATCGAGATCGGTGCGGGTGGTGGCGATATCCTGCTTGGCGCCTCCGAGATCGGTTTTTACGCCGGTCACGTCCCCGGAAACCTGCGAGACCGCTTGCTGAGTTTTTCTCTGCTCCGCCGTCAGCTTGGCTTCTGCCTGCTGCTGTTGCCGGTGCAGTTCCGCGGTGCGGCGTTCGATCTCCTCCTGGGTCATGCCGACCTTCGAGCCGAGGGCTTGCACCGACTCCGAAATAGTCTTGTTCGCCAGGTGCAGCTTATCGCGGAGCTCCTTGTCGGAGGCCTCGAGCGTCTGTTGTTTCTGCTCAAGACCTTGCACGCGGCTGCGCAGGCTAAACAGCAAGAAAAGCGATACAACCACATAGATGGCGGCAACTCCGAGCAGCACGTTGCGCAACATGGTATCGCCTTGCGCGGGCTGCTCCGGCGCCTTTTCTTCCTCAAGCATGGAATAACTCCTTCGGCTGTCAGTATGCTGAGATTGTTCCAGCAGCACTCCCAGGTGTCAACCGGAGAAAAGGCCGAAATTGGGCGCTGTCCTATAAGCAGATTATTAGGCGACCTTATGGGACACGACGCTAGGGTTGGCGCTGGTTGTGGGCGTGCGCCACGGAGTACATCTCTTGCGCGATGCGGATTGACAACCTGCCATCGTAGAGGTCGAAGTGGGTGCGGCCGGGAAGGTAGGTGACCTGGGCATCCGCCCCAAGGCTTTTCAACTGCTGGTCGAGCAGGCCCACGGACGACTCCAGGTGGAAGCTGTCGGCCGTTCCGACATAAATATGGATCTTGCCTTTCAGCTTCGGGCCGAGCGTCTTCCAGTTATCGCGCAGAGTGCGGGAAATGTCATACTTCTCCCAGGCGTGCGCGACCGCGGGATCAATTGCGCCGGTAACGCGATTGAACAACCGCATCGGACTGCCTCCATCTCCACGCGGGCTGAAGGCCCACTCAAAAGAGGACATCTGACCACCGTAGTCGCCGAGCACGCGCTCCTGCTGGGCGTAGTCGCGAAGTGACTCGGCATTTGCGCCATGCATTCGGACCAGCATCCATGGCGAGCCGTCGGGCTTCAGGTAGAAGTTGCTTCCGGACTTGGCGCCGGCGATGTCGGGTCCGGTGAAGTCGCGGAAGTCCACCGGGTCGGGCGCGGTGGACCAGGCCCCGCCGAAAAAATCCGGGTACGTGATTTGCAGCCACAGCGCGGCCCAGCCTCCCGACGAATGTCCGGTAAGAAAGCGCCCTTCAGGCTTGGCGTCCATGCGGTACTTCGATTCCAGGTAAGGAATCAGTTCGCTCACCAGGGCAGTTCCCCAGGGTCCGTTATTGACCGAGTCGGCGAACTCGTGAGTGCCGGTGGGCAGAGATTCGTCGAGCAGCACGTAGATCATTTCCGGCGCGCGCCGGTCGGACATTTCGTTCAAGAGCTGCTCGCCGAAGGTCCCCGGGAGATCGTCTGCCGTCGCGCCAAAGCCGGGGATGAGGTACACGGTTGGATAGCGGCGCGCTGTGCCGCTATAGCTTGGCGGCAGCACAACGACGGCACGCATGTGGATCGGGCGTCCGTGGAAGCCGGAGAGCAGGGGACTGGTGAAATCGACCCCTTCCATCCCCGGCGGAAGCGACTCCGATTTTGGTTGCGGCACGCGTTGGTTCAGCGTGAGCCGCACCGTGCCGGCGGTACGAGGGTTGAAAGGCCCAAGGGCAACGGCCTTCATCCGCAGATC
This sequence comes from uncultured Acidobacteriota bacterium, assembly GCA_963842345.1. Taxonomy (GTDB): domain Bacteria; phylum Acidobacteriota; class Terriglobia; order Terriglobales; family Acidobacteriaceae; genus CAWBRT01. Next base: position 250,724 of record CAWJGD010000026.1, on the reverse strand, counting down.
GCCGGGAGTGAAGAAGCGATAGGCCGCGTTATGATCGACATCCAGCATTGCCATGGCGTAGTAGTTGCCCGGCGGCGCGGTGGAAAGCGGAGCCGGGAACGCCAATTCGTCGGCATCGACCGCTACGGTCTGACCGGGCAACACGCCATCAATCTCACGGGCCGCAATCCAGGTTTTGCGGGTGGTGGCGCCGAATCCGGGTGTGAGAAAGCCCCACTGAGGCGCGCGCGTGCTGAGCAGCACGAGCATCCGTCCCGAGACAGGCGCCGTTCCCAGCGTGTGCGAAATCGTTACCTCGAAACGTAAGGGCTTCGGCGCCGCCTGCTGACCTAAGGCGGCCAGCGACAGCAGCAGCAGAACGATAACTGCCCGGGGCGCAATGCGTTTCATCGTCGAGCTATTCTAAAGCAGTGCCAGAGATACTGTATCCTACGCTGCAAGTGTCATCGTGAGGAGGTTCGCCGCTTTGCGAACCGACGTGACGATCTATACATTTCACCAATCATCGCCCGAAGGCGGAAAAAGCAAATACATGGGCCCTCACGTCGCGTCCTCTCGGACGCTCCTCAGGGTGACACGCCGGAATAATCGTTCGTGCAATATTAGAAAGTCCAGAGCGACGCGGGGTGGAACGGTTCCCCGAAGCGAGACCCAAGGCGGGCTTGGTCGTCCCGCCTGTTTCGCGGTATGCCGGAGGGTTGCGCTCACATCGGCCGCTTGCCGTTCAACACCTGCTCGACGGTTACGATATCGACCAGCCCTAAGCAGCCATAGATGGTCGGCAAAACGCGCTCAGGCGGATACTTTCGCCGCAGCTCGGCCACCCTTTCGGTGCCGGAGCGGTAAGCCGGCAGGTACATGCGGCCGAGCAGAGGATGCCGTCCCCAGGCGCCCGCGAGCTTATCGGCGCGCTCTTCGCTGACCAGGAAATCGCAGCGCAGAATCGGGGCCACCTCCTCTTTCTTCCTGCCTTCGCCCCAGGTCAAAAACGACGACTGATTCTTGGCGTCGTCCTGAAGCAGGGCGAGAAGCACTCCAATCTGCAAATCTTCATCGGGCAACTGTTCGATTTCAGTTACGCCGTGCGCGATCAGGATGGCATTGTTGGCCAAGCCCTCGAAGAGGGTGGCGGCGCGTGTATTCATGGTCAGGACGGTTGCCTCAAAGCCCGCCAATCCGCGCACGTACAAATTCTGTAGATAGGCGAAGGTGGTCACGTGCCCCGGCACGACCTCGTGACTCACCAGTTGCTCGAACTCCGGCACGGAAATCTGGAGGGAAGCGTTGATTTCGTAACTCGCTTCATACTTCGGGCTGCCATCCGGGTTGCGGGCGCGGCCGACGTAGTTCATTGAACCGGAAAACCAGGCGTCCGTGATCGGCAGGAATTCGATGTTGGCCCGAGGAACGTGCGCCAGCTCGGCAGGCAGGTACGGCAGCAGGTTGGCGACGGTCAGATTGTCGAAGTAAGAGATGACGGCGGCACCCAAGGCGCGGACGGACGCCATGGGGATCACCCGCTCCCGACGCCAGGCGTCGACGGCCATCAACAGGCCGTCCGCCCCAGAGGTGGAGTGGCCGGCCTTGCCGAGCAACTCGGCCAGACGCGCCCGCTTGCTTTGCGGTTGAGAAGGCTGCGGCGGCTTGCCGGTAGAGGCCTCGACGCAGCGCTCGTACGGCACCGGATCACCCTTGCCGAGCATCTCCATCGCCAGATCCCACATGGCTTGCAGGCAAACGGCGAGCCCCTCGAGAAAGGCGTCGCGCTCGGATGACGATGCGGACTTCCGCGCCGCCTTACGCATGCCGGCAATAGCCGCCGGAATATCCACTTGGCGCAGATAACTGTCCACGGTTTCGCGATCGGCCCGCGCGCCGGAGACGCCGCCCGTTTCACGTAAGCGCGCGGCGGCGGAAGCGGTGTAGGCATGCGGCAACGGCTCATCGGCAAACCATGAGTCGGCGATAAACCGCCCGGCTCCGGAGGGGCACATGACATCGCCGCCCCAAAGCGTGTCGATACCGATAATGGCTTCGGCGAGAGAACGTGCAAACTCGTCCATCTACGACTCCTTAACTTTCAATCTTCGGAGCGGGGAATTGCCGGCTCTTCCATAACGCATTTATGCAACCAGTTCTAAACGAGGCGGCTTGCCGGTTGCAAACCTCAGGGCGTACCGCCGGACGGCTCGAGCAGCGCCTGGTATTGCTGATTCCGGCGAATGTAAGCGGCGGCATAGGAGCAGCGTGGAACGACCGTAAGACCCGACTCGCGGGCGTACTCCATGGCTGCTTTGACCAGTATTGCTCCCACCCCATGGCCAGCAAGCTCTGGTGGTACTTCCGTGTGCACAAGGACAATCGTGCGGTTTTGCAGGCGGTAATCGAGCCGTGCCATCGATTCGCCCGAATGAAGCTCAAAGCGATGGGCGTTCGCGTTGTTCAAGACCTCGGGAGATTCGACGTTGTTCATCCTGTCACCTTTACCAAGATTAGCGGGCTGCGGAACGCGCAGCAAGCCGGGGTCCCAGACATGCGCTGTAGTTGCGCGTGTTGGGGTGGAATTTGCGCCCTTGCGCGCGGCGTGTAGGATGGGGCTATGAGGCTGCCCTCCATTCCTCCGCAAAAGATTCTAACGCTGAGTCCCGCCTGCCTGACAATGACGGTGCCCGAAGAATACCGCGATGAAAACGGCCACATGAACATGCGCTGGTACCTGGCAATCTTCGATGATGCGGGAGACGTTCTGCACGACCGAATCGGACTGACCCGCGACTACCACAGCCAGCACGGGACCGGCACCTTCGATTTGGAACATCATGTGCACTTTCTGAGCGAAGTGAATCCGGGCGAAGAGGTGGCCGTTTATATGAGATTCGTTGCGCGCTCGGCCAAGCGTCTGCACTACTTGATGTTCATGGTGAACGTAACGCGATGCAAACTGGCTACAATCTTTGAGTGCATGAATGCATTCGCCGACCTCAAGGTGCGCAAGACCGCGCCGTTTCCGGATGAGATAGCGCGAAAGATCGACGACATCCTCGCGCAACACAATAAACTGGATTGGCCTGCACCGTTGAGCGGTGCGATGCAGGTGTAGACCGCGCTATCCACGCGCAACGGTGCGCGCGCGCCAGGGCCTCAAGGCGGCCCGTGAGGAGCGCGGAACGCCAGCGCACAGCTCGCCACGATGGCGATGGGCCACAGTCGTTGCGCTGTTGACGCACTCTGCAGGCGCATTTATGATTGAAAAGTCCGATCAGACGCCCGTTCTTCACCCGCGGCGTGGCTAGCGTGATGCCCCCTCGTTCAACGGCAGGACAGCTGACTCTGGATCAGCATATCGGGGTTCGAATCCCTGGGGGGCAGCCAAATTCTTCAATAACTTACGGAAGCAGCTAAATTCAATGTGACGTAAATTGTGACGTTGGCGGCTCACATTGTCTTCACCCGCCGGGGAATTCTCCTGGTTTCGGCGGTCGATCACTTCTCGTACCAGATCAATTGGTGGATGCTGATATCGATTTTCACGCTTGACATTCGATTGGATCGCGAGACAATGCTCGGCATCGGTTCTGTCGGGGTGGCAGATCCGACCATCGTGGGGTCTTAGCAACACCATCTTTGGAAAGCTAGACGAAACCAGCATCGCAACCGTTTGGGGGTGAACGCCATGTCTCTCGTCTACATAGCTGTATTCGTGTTCCTCTTTGCTCTCGCCACAGGTTGGGCACTTTCCCCGGCTGCTCCCGGGCCGCAACAATCAAGTCGAGGCAAAAGCGGAAAGGCTACATCTACGAAGACGGCGGCCTGATGGCTTAGGTCAGCACCTGAGTTGACTTGTTGAGCTTGCGTCCCGGTTCTATTCTGAATTTACGCGGCGTCGGCGTGTGGAGCGTAAACTCTATGCCTCCTGGTTGTTGAGTCGTTCCTTCAGGTGGGTGCCGCTGGTTCGTTCCTTGAGCATCTGTCCGACTAAATTGAGGATACGGGTGGCGGCCTTCGCAACTGGTACGCCACGCGCGTGAATATTGGAAACCAGGTTGCGATCAGCATCGGTGTGTCCGGGACGAGGGCGATAAGCAAGATAGGCTGAAAGGCTCTCAGCGGTCGCCAACCCAGGGCGCTCGCCAATGAGCAGCACCACCGTGCTCGGCGCCAGCAGTTCGCCGATGTGGTTCATGATGCCGACACGGCAGTGCCGGATTACAAAGGGACGTCCCACTGTCCAATTCCGTTCCCTTGCGCCGTCGTATAGGAGTGGCAATAGAGTCTGGACCTGAGCGGCCACGGCGCTTACCGAAAGCCCGTCCCCAACCACGATCTGCACGTCCGAACCTTGTGGACACTGTGCTCTTACAGCGGAGCGTGCCGCCTCGCCCAGAGTTCGTCCCGAGATCGGGACGCAACAGATACTCGGATTTCGAACTGGCTTCCGTCGAGACCTCGAACAACTCCCAGCGTCTGACGAATTCCCGGCTGAAGTGTGCGTTGAGATCGAGTTCCGCCTGCACTGCATCGCGGGCGGCGGCATGGTCGGCTCGCAGTTGAAGTTGAGTCGCCGTACGATAGGAAGCTCCGGAGCGGCCTTCCAGGAGGCGTGCGGGCGTTCGCTCGCGGATTCTATTCTCAAGCGCTTGCCAGTCGACGCGCTGGTGGACAACTTTGGCTTCACCTGCCATTCTGGGCCACACCTTTCAACGCCAGCTCAAGGCCGCTCACCAACTGCTTGTGAGCAACCGAGGCGTCTGCCGCGGGCTCAAGTCCACAGTAGATTCCCATCCTGTGCAACCACGCCAGGAACTCCGGCGCCGGGCGCAAATGGAAGAGCTTACGGAGTGCCATCGCATCGTGATAGCTGGTTGACTGGTAGTTGAGCATTACATCGTCGGAGCACGGCACGCCCATGAAATAGTTGCAGCCCGCGGCGGCCAACAGAAGCATGAGATTGTCCGCGGAATTCTGGTCCGCCTCGGCGTGGTTGGTGTAGCAGACATCGCAGCCCATGGGCAGTCCAAGCAGTTTGCCCATAAAGTGATCTTCCAAGCCGGCACGGATAATCTGCCGCTCGTCATAGAGATATTCCGGCCCGATAAAGCCGACGACGCTGTTGACAAGGAATGGATCGAAGGCGCGGGCCACGCCATAGGCACGCGCTTCCAGCGTGAGCTGGTCGACTCCGTGATGCGCTCCAGCCGAAAGCGCGCTGCCCTGGCCGGTTTCAAAGTACATTACTTGCGTTCCAGCCCAAGCGACGTCGCGCGCCGAGTGGTGTTCGAGAACGCGTTCGCGGGCTTCGCGCAGCATGTTGAGCGAGATGCCGAAGCTTCGATTGGCCGATTCCGTTCCAGCAATCGATTGGAAGAGAAGGTCGATCGGTGCGCCATGCTCGAGACATTGCAGTTGAGTGGTGATGTGCGCCAGGCAGCAAGACTGCGTCGGAATCTGGTACGCCTCGATCAGGCGGTCGAGAGCATGCAGAATCGAAGAGACGACTTCGACGGAGTCTGTCGCGGGATTCACTCCGATTACCGCGTCGCCACAGCCGTAGAGCAGGCCCTCGATGGTCGAAAGCAAGATGCCCGCCAGGTCGTCCGCTGGATGGTTCGGCTGCAGCCGGATGCCAAGTACTCCCTGCTCTCCCATGGTGTTACGGCAACGAGTGACGTTGCGCATTCGCGAGGCCGCGAGAACGAGGTCGCGATTGCTCATAAGCTTGGCAACGGCTGCAGCAATTTCCGGCGTGATTCCCCATCGCAAGGCCTTGATCGCGGAGTCGGTGGTGGCGTCATCCAGAAGGTATTCCCGGAATTCACCGACGGTCAGCGCCGAAACGGGTTGGAACGCCGCTTCGTCCCATGTCTCCTGAAGCAACCGGCTGACTTCGTCTGCTTCGGGCGGGATGAGCGGCTGAGCGATGATGTCGCGCAACGGCAAGTCAGCCAACGTACACTTGGCGGCAATGCGCTCTTGCTCTGAGCGCGCGGCTATCCCGGCCAGTCGATCACCGGATTTCTCCTCGTTTGCCTTGGCAAACACTTCGTTGAGACCCGAGAATGCAAATCGCTCAGCCATAGCTGCCACCAGCCAATCTCATCGTGGGAACCGGTACTGCTGCCGTGCAAATATGATGCATCTCGATCCATCTGTGCAGCGCGGTCATGGCGCTAGTGATAGGTAGCCAACACTTTCTGCAGTTCGTTCGAGAACCGTTCCTTGAGACGACTAGCAGCCGGCGCCCCCCAGACCTCCACGCTGGCGTTGATCGTTACCCGTGTCTCAGGTTTAGTGTTGAGGGTTTCGATGTGAATGTCGAAAGTGCACTTCTTGCCCATGGGGCCGACGCTTGTTTTTGAGTAGAAGATGCCGTTACCGCTGATCGTCCCTTTGTCCTTATCCTTGTGCGTGATGGAATGCCCATCCGCTCGATGGCCACCTGGGAAGCCTGGAAAACCTCGTCGTAGGTGTGCTGGTAAACCCGCGTGAACTCTTGGTCCTTGTCGCTCTTGGACGCTCCCGGAGCCAAGGATGCGAGGGTCATGACCACCAAGATTACAGCCAGCTTGCCGACGCTCGTACCGACTGCACATCGAGATCGTTCGTACTCGTTTCGGCGCATATCCGTGCTCTCCTTCCTAACTTTCACTGCCTTGGCTTGCGTGCCGGCGCTTGTTCGCAGCCGGATTTCTTCTCAACTCTGAATTGCGCGAATTGTACTGCTCGTGAGAGGTTTTACAAGTCAAAAGCCGTGTCTGCAAGCGAAAGCGAAGTGATGCTGCTTCCCCACGCCCGCGCTGCGATCTCGTCTGAGCTGGCAGCCACGCACACAGCCGCCAGTCGGAAGCCGGCCGCCATGACGAGGTCGCGACCTTGCCATAGCTTTGGCAAATTCAATTGGCCGCTGGTCGATTAGAATCTTTACCATGCCGCGTCAGCTCCGAATGCTCGCCTTGATCTTGCTGCTCGGCACGCACACGCTTGGTTCACCTCCTTCAACTCTGAGCAGCGCTGTGATGAAAGAGATGCAGGGGAAGAAAGGCTCCGTGGTCGTGCTGGACCTGGTCGACGGGCGAGTCCTGGCATCGTACGACATGGTCCGCGCGGCACGTCGGCGTGTGCGGCCGGGTTCGGCGATTAAGCCATTTGTGTTGGCGACACTGATCGATGCTGGAGTATTGCGCGATGAGCCTGGTGTATCTTGCAGTCGCCAGCTTTCGATTGGCGGTCGAAAGCTCGATTGTGGACACCCGCAAACAGGCGAGCGGTTGCACGCGGAAGAAGCCCTGGCCTACTCCTGCAACAGCTACTTCACCGAGATGGGAGCGCGGCTTACCGGAACCCGGCTACAGCAGGGACTAATGCACTGGGGACTGGCATCCCCCACCGGACTGGCGAAGGATGAAGTCAGAGGTGAGATCGGGCTGAGCCACACGCGCGAGCAAATCCAACTACAAAGCGTTGGGGAAGGGAACGTGCTGGTCACGCCGCTGGGGCTTCTAAACGGTTTCCGGCGGCTTGCTCTCGAGCGCCGCGCGGGTGGCGAGGCAGCAGGCGCACACGCGGTCGTGTTTTCAGGCTTGGAAGCGGCGACCGAATATGGCATGGCAAGGTTGGCGCAACCCGCCGATGTGGGCTTCAAAGGCCGATCATTGCGCGTAGCAGGCAAGACTGGAACGAGCAAAGCGATAGAGGGTTCTTGGACCCACGCTTGGTTCGCAGGCTTCGCTCCGAGCGAGCGTCCGGAGATTGTGCTCGTGGTTTTTCTCGAGCAAGGCGCCGGACCGACCGATGCCGCCCCGATTGCACGCAAGATCTTCGAGGCATGGGCCACGGGGAGTGCTCGATGAAGCTCTGGCTGCGCCTGCTGCTGATGCTCTGCGCCGCCTGTGCTCCCGGCGCAGCGGAGAATGGACTATTACGCGTGCGGCTGTGGTCGCAACATCCTCCGCGGAAATTGGTCATCAGTGGAGACCCTTACCTGGTTGTGCGCGCTTGCAGCGGTTGCGCTCCATTGGGGGCCGGACCTTTCGCCATTACAGCAACAGCTTCAGCAGTCGAAGTGGGCGGGGGCAAGCACATAAAGTTGTTGGTGAGTGGAAGCTATAGTGTACAGGTGGACGCTACGCCGGTGCGGCTCGCTGTGCCCATGGAGATCACCGCGAACCGCGGAGTTCTGCTGCTAACTGCACAGGTGCCGCTGGAGGAGTACGTGGCGGGCGTGCTCGCGGGTGAAGCTGCCGGCGTACGCTCGCCGGAAACTCTGAAAGCGATGGCGGTGGCCGCGCGGACCTTCGCCGTGCATTTCCGGACGCGGCACCGAGCTGAGGGCTACGACCTTTGCGACAGCACGCATTGTCAGGACCTGCGCATTTCGGCAGTGAATGAGCGCACGAGAGCTGCCGCAGTGGCGACCGAAGGCGAACTGCTTTGGTACCAGGGCTCGACGGCGGCAAGCTACTACCACCAGAGCTGCGGCGGGACTACCGAGCGGGGGACAGAAGACCTTTCACGGCATGGCGCGGTGCTCCCCTATCTGCGACAGCAAAACGATCCTTGGTGCCAACGCAAAAGCTCGAGCGAGTGGCAGAGCGAGATTTCCAAAAACGATTTATCCGTGGCTCTGTTAGCAAGCGGAGTGCGTGCCCCGCGCAAGTTGCGTTCGGTGAGCGTTAGCTCGCGATCTGCTTCCGGGCGGGTGTTGACGTTGCGACTCGTTGGGGAATCGACGTCAGAACTTCCGGAAGACATTTTCTACACCGCGGTAGGCCGTGCGTTGGGATGGAACCTTATGCGCAGTGCGTTGTACCAGGTGAGCGATCGCGGAGAAAGTGTCGTTTTCAGTGGACGAGGCGGTGGGCATGGCGTGGGACTCTGCCAGGCAGGCGCAATAGTGATGGGCGAAGAGGGGCACGATTACCGCGAGATTCTGGCCTTTTACTATCCGCGTACCCAAGTTGGGATCAACCCCCAGGGATTGCGTTGGTCAACACTAAGCGGTGACCGGGTGGAGATGGCGACAACTCGTCCGGAAATCGACAGAGCTTTGCTAGCAATGTCGGAGCGCTTTCTTCAAGAAGCAGAACAACGTAGCGGAATTGCATTGGAGGCGCGGGCGACGCTGCGCACCTATCCCACGGTTGCCGCCTACCGCGATGCTACGGGCGAGCCAGGTTGGGTTGCGGCTTCAACGAGCGGGAACGTAATTCGACTCCAACCCCTGGAAGTCCTGCGGAGGGCACGAATGTTGGATAGCGTGGTGCGGCATGAGTTTCTGCATCTGCTGGTGGAAACGCACGCTCGCGCGGACACGCCACTCTGGCTTCGGGAAGGATTGGTGCTGTGGCTGAACGAGAGCGTTTCAAAATCGCAGCACACATTTCTCACGGGAGAACAGATAGATCGCATGTTGCGCTCGCCTGCTAATCAGAGCGAGTTGCGCGCGGCTTACGCCGCCGCTGAGGCGCGGGTTGCAATGCTAGCGCGGAAAAATGGCAGGGCCGCCGTGATTGGATGGCTCACCGGCGGTTTGCCTGCAGAGTTACGTGGACGTTGAGGGCGGAGTGCCTTCCTCTGCTGGCGCGGCTAGCATCCGCGCAAGGCTCCATGACAAGAAAACGAGGGCTGTCACCGCGAGCAGGTAAGCGGCGGAGAGCCGGAGTGCTGCGCTCCATACTTCTCCCCTTAGAGTTGCGCGGTTGGGAATCCAGTGGATCAAGCGATAAGGCAGGTACACGCCGGTTAAAAGTACAACGGCGAGACTCAACCAGTAGCGCAATTTGCGCAACGTGCCGAGCCCATTTTGAATTCCGGCCTCGCGCAATGCGGCGAACCCATCGCGCGCAACCAGCGAACCAATGGGCAACAGGACGGCCGGCACTAACACCCAGATCACTCCCCAAGTTCCCCAGTCGAGCGTGCTGGTGACGGTTCGCGGCGGCAGGTGCAGGATTTGTGCAAGGCGTACTGCGTACTTCTCACCGTTCCAGTAAAAGGCCAGCAGTGCTAGTTCAATTATGCCGAAGACGATCTTCCAGAGTGTGTAGGCCGGAAGTGAGCGCAAAGAGCGGCGCAACGTGCCAGTAGGCGCAGAGTAGAACGCTCCCAGGACCGTACACTGCATCCAGAGCGAGAAAAAGGCGAGAACGATGGCGATCAGCAATGAAGCTGCAACCTGCCAGAGCTTTTCGTCCGGCCAGGTCAGCCACCAATAGCTGAGCGCGAGCAGGGTCAGCGTGGCCACAGCTTGCAGAGCCCAGGTAGCGGAAAACCGCATGGTCACTTCGTTTCGTGCGCTCATTTGACAGTCACCGTCTTTGCTTCAGTGGTGCTGAAATATTGCGGCTGATACATAGGTTCCACGCGCGCCGGACTGATTCGGAAGCGGCCGGGGTTCACGATCTTGAGCAGATAAACGTACTCGCGCTGGCCATGGAAGAACCAGGTCTGGAAGAAGTCGGTCTGGTTGTCATGCAGTTCGCGGTCCGTAAACCAGCGCCCCCACCATGACGGCTGTTGATCGAGTTCATAGAGATCATCGCGTGGAATTGACTCCGCACCGGAGAGGATCGGGTCTTCCACCATCAGGTAACGCCAGTCTCCGCCGCCCACGGTGAGACGTACCGCGATCACGTCGCCCACATTCAATATGTCCGGCATGGGATCGAGGTGATAGACAATACGCCCATTTTTCTGCATGGAAATGAGGCGGAAGTATTCGCGCACAATGCTCAACTGGAAGCTGCCGGAGTTGGTAACCCTGCTGTCGGTCGAGTAGTATTGCTGGCGCACTGACCAGTAGAGGCTTCCTGCACCGCGCTGGACAACACGCACAGAGTTCCCGCCGCCCAGGTCGCTCGCCGCGAGCCGAACGACGACGGCGGGCTCGGTGGCATTCGCCGGAACGAAATGCTTCGACAAAACCTGGCGATTGTTGACGTAGACTTCGGCTGTAAAATCTCCAGCAAGTTCGCCACTCTGCTTCATGAAGTCAGTGAGACCGAAGACGACCATTGCGGTCTGCTTGGTTGAGTCCCACCAAAAGCCCTGGTTGCGATGCGTCACCAAGAATTGCGCGGCCTTGACCAGCAAGGGGCTTTGCGGGCGCTCGGCAGTGAGCAGCTTGAGCGCGAGTGCGGTGGACTCGACGGTGGTATCCGAGGTGAAGTCGAGAAGCCAATCGTGATCTGAAGGCCACCAGGCCTGCGAATCATTCTGCTTGACCCCACTTTCCAGGTGCGCCGCGAGTTCACCGGAACGCCCGTCTCCCATCTTGCGTAACGCCAGACCGAGCACAGCGGTACCGAAAGGCGAGAGGCCGTCGCGGCGCTGCCACGCAAGCTCGGCGACTTCCTTGTCGCCCTCGCCGGAGACGGCAATCGCGTAAGCCGCATACGCCTTGAGATCAGGATAAAGTTTGCGATCCCCCTTCATGGCCGTGACCAGCCATTTGCGCGACTTTGCCAGCACGTCATAGCGTATGTTGTATCCGGCTGCTTGCGCCTGTCCGAGGCCCTGCACGACGTAGGCAGTCATAAAGACGCTATCATCGTCGGTCTTCCACCAGCCCCAGGCTCCATCTTCGTGCTGATAGGAGTAGAGGCGTTCCAGTCCGGCGTTGACCTTGCGTTCGAGTTTATCGGGCCTTATGTCTGACTTTATGTTGAGCTGCTTGGTCGCCTGAGCCACGATGACGTTTGGCAGAAAGCTCGACATGGTTTGTTCCGTACACCCGTAGGGATAGGTAGTCAGGTAGTCGAGCGCGCTGAAGATGGTCCCGGCTACCGATGGTGCAACATCAATCTCCAGCGAACGAGACTCGGACTGCGAAGATGCAGGGAAGACCAGATCGACTTTCTGCTCGCCTCCGGCGGTGATGGAGCCGGTGCGTGCATCGGCGAGTTTGACGCCGAATGGTTCGACAGGAAGCGTCAATTCCATCGCGTCGGACTCCTGATCCGTAAGTGCTTTGCCGAGAACCCGCGCTTTCGATACGTTTAGCACCTTGACTCGCCAATACAATTTCGCATCCGCGCCGCGGGCGACAGGCACATCTCGCGTTTCACCTTCGAGTACCTGAAGGCCGTCAAACTCCATGGAGAGGCGCGCGGTTTTGTCAGCCGGTAGATAGTTGTGCACGATGGTTGACACCGTCACCTCGTCCCCTTGTCGGAAGAAGCGCGGCACCACGAGGCGAACCAGCAGGTTCTTGCGTACAACGACCTTGCTGATAGCCGCGCCAACCTTGGAGTCCGCGGTGATGCCACGGGCGGTGGTGCGCCAAGTCGTAAGCGAATCTGGAAACTCAAACTTTACCTGCGCTTCTCCGCGATCGTTCGTCTCAACTTCCGCATTCCAGAAAGCCGTATCAGGAAAAGCCTTGCGCACCTTGGGCTGCACCAAGCGTTCAGGTTTGAGTTGCGCCAGAGCGTGGCGTGGACGCAGTTGCGCAAGTTCCATCGCTCTCTTGCCCGCTGTGCCAAAAAAATAATACTGAAGGGAAGTCGAAGTACCGACCGTGTCGTACACTTCGCCGTAGAAGGCCGCGACAATGTTGGGCCCGTACTCCTGTCGTAAATCGTAGATAGCTTCGTCGACCACCCCGATGCTGAATTCGCCGCGCACAGGACGGCCGGAGGCGTCGCGTGCAGTCAGCCTGTAGATGGCAGGGCTGCCGGGCTCGAACTGTGGCTGCGAAGGCTGCAGCTCGACGTTCAATGCCGCGCTGGTTGCAGGCACCTTCAGTTTCTTGCGCCCGGAGTAGAGCTTCCCATCCTGTATGTAGCTGGCATGAATCCACGCATTCGGCGCGTACTCAGGCTTGATCGGGATGTCCAGCAGCACAGTGCCGCCGTTGGTGCGCGCCACCTGGTAGTGATACAGATAATCTCCTTCCACTGTCACCAGCACATGCGAAGCGCCCTCTGGCGCAGTAACGATGACTCGCGCGCTTTCGCCCGGCTTGTATTCCTTTTTGTCGGTAATAATCTTGAGTATCCCGCGTTGTTGGCCTTGCGCCCACCAGGGAGTGCTCCCCGCGGCCCATAGATAAGCAAAGTCCTCTACTTCGCGATGTTCTGGCGTTTGCGCCGAGACGCGCACGCGGAACTGGCCTGCTTGCGGAATGCGGAAGCTGATTTGCGCATTGCCAGTGGCGTCGGTGCGGCCGGAGGACGTTGCGAGCGATTGCGTGAACTGCCTGGTCTTGGTGTCAAAAGGAATCAGCTCCGCACGAAATTCAGTCTGTACCGCATGCGAGCTATAGTCGCGCGCTGAAATCTGTATCTTCGCTTCTGCCCCGGGCTGATAAATGTAAGAGTCCGGCTGGGCTGAGACAAAGAAGCTGCCGTAGGTGCCGAAAGCAAAACCTGCACCGGATATCTCACGGTTACCCTCATCGGTAACCCGAGCCTCGATGCGGTACCGGAGATCGTTTCGGTGCTTGTCGGGCGAGGTCGACAAGGTGATTGTCAACTTTCCGTCGGCGTCGAGCGTGCCTTTATGTTCTTCCGTCTGCTCGCCTCCGTAGCCCGAATAGGAGCCGTCTTCCTGGTCCTCACCTTCATCTGCAACGGTGTCATCGTCGCGGTCCGCGGCGTAACGCCCCGGAGCCCACCACAGGCTTTTATGTACCACCCATGCGACCTTCGCATGCGCAACCGGCTCGCCGAAATAGTAGCGGGCTTCGATCGTCGCCTTAATAGGCTGCCCTTGTATCACCCGAGTGGTCACGGGAGTGACACGCACTTGATACTCGGGCTTCTTGTATTCCTCCACTCCAAAGTTGACAGATCCCAGGTAGCGTTCGCCGGCTTTCAGTTCAATGGACCATTCTCCAAGCGCTGCGTCAGCAGGAATGTTGTAATCGCCGTGGAGAGTCCCGTTGGAGTTGCTTGCGGCTTCCTGCGTGAGCTTGTTGTTTCCCTGCGCGTCGCGCAGTTCCATGTGGAAGGTGTGCTCACTGGGGACCTGATAACCCACGGGAGTACGTGCGCGCAGCAAGAACTTGAAGTGCATCCGGTCGCCAGGACGATAAATGGGGCGCTCGGTGTATCCGTACGCATGGATGCGTGACTCCTCGCCGCTGCCGAGCGTCCAGGAGTTTAGGGCGTTGGCGGCGAAGCGTTTGCCGTCTACGACAAGCACGGTGACGGAGTCAGGCCGTTCAACCTTGGCCTGCTGCAGTACGATGCCGTTGGCATCCGTTCTGGAGTTGGCCACCTGCTCGCGGTCCACCCACAGGAGCACATCGGCGTTTGCCACGGGCTTGCCTGATTTGCGCTCGATAACGTAGCTGAGCACCTGTCCGCGTGCGGTCTTTGTAATGACCGCAATATCGGTGACGATGACTATGGTGTAGGCGCGCAATCCACCGGCGGTCGCCTCCACGAGGTAGACGCCCGCATCCTTCACGGGAATCCCCACTGTCTGCGATCCCCATGGCTGCTTGCCAGGTGCGGCAGTCCAACTCCACGCGGCGACTAGCTGCTGGCGATTGAGGAATGGAACCTGCGCATAGTGCTCCACCTTGCTGACACGAGCGACGGCCCGCTTTTCACGCCACTCACGGATTTTCGAACGCGATTCAACGCTGAACTGCCCGCGAAAGAAGTCGCGAACCCACGCCCATACACGATGCTTCCACGCGTGGAACTTTTCCAGCAACGTGTGCTCGTGCCCAACGCGGGGACCGATACCGCCGAAGCTGTGCTGGTCCTTGAAAAACGCGAAAAACTTGACCGGATCGTTGACGCGGTAGAGACGAAACTCCAGTGCCTCGACATTGTGCGCCCAGACGGAAATCTCAGCCTTCTCGCCCGGACCATACGTCTGGCTGCTGTTCAGGGAAAAGGAAGGCTTATCGGGCTGTGCCCAGGCGGGCACGGCCAAAGAGAGCATTAGCAACACGGCCACAATCAGCCTGCTACACATCAGTTCGCTCCCCGCAAAATGTTCCAGCGATAGACGCCAAGAAACGCGTGGTTTTCCGATAATGGCCGCCAGCGCGCGTCCGGGTAATGCAAAAGCTCGCGTAGCGTCGGGCGGCGGACTTCGCCAAGGCTGCCCTCAATCCGGCCGGTGTGATAGACGAGCAAAGGTTCCGCCGTACCGTCCAGCGCACTGCGCTCGAGAAACGTCATGGCATGAAAGACCGGGCGCTGCAAGCCTTGATGAAAGAAGAGCAGATCGCCGGTACGCGCGTCCCGTATGCGGCGTGAGACGAAATGGGCGTTAAAGCGGCGCAAGGAATCGGCATCAGCGAACTCGGCAAAGGCGCCGTCACGCAGGTCCTCGCGCCCAAACGGCCCCGGGCGAATGCGAAATAAAGATGCGCCGAGAGGGGTGTGAGGATAACTGTACTGCCTGACCTCTTGAATTGCCGGCAGGCGCGGCAGCGACAGCGCGGTGGCCCACTCCCCATCGTGCCGGCGCAAGGATTCGCGATACGCAAAGCGCAGCAACGAGGCGCAATCGTTCACCTCGCGGGGGAGCTTCGGTTGCAGGAAGAATTGTGATTCGGCGAGGAAGGCAAACCATTGCCGGAACGATTCCGCATCCGCATCGTCGCCCAGGCGAAGGAAGTCCGGCGTACCGTCCTGGTAGGAATCCGAGAAGCTTGGCGTAAGCGTGACCGCAACTTCGCGAGTAGCTCCCGAAAGGGTACGTACACGCACGCGGGCCTCGCCGGGAAGCACGCCGGCGCGTAGACGGATGAGCACACGCCCATTCGAGGGCTCGACGGAGTCCACTCGCAGGAGCGAAGGATCGGACAAAGTTATCTTGAGGGCATCGGTATCCAGGCCAGTGCCATAAACCTCCAAAAGCGTGGTCGCAGCTCCGTCGGCTTCAATGCTCGTATCGCTGAAGGAGGTGGCGAGACCGGAATGCCGATTGACGCGCGCGAATGCAATCACCAGCACGGTGATGCACAATACGGCGATCATCACGAGCTTTTTCTGCGCTCCGTGCATCTCTGCGCTCGATTTCTCAAGCGTGAAACTTAAAAGTGTTCACTGGCCCGCGCTCGCCCGCGCCGCCATCGCCTTCGCCTTTGGCCGGCTGCGGCTGATCAGCACGATGGAAATACTGGCCACGGTCGCCAGCGTTGTCAGCGGCAAAAGCGCAAGCGGGAAGCTGCCCGTGGCATCCCGGATCACCCCCAGTAGAGAAGTAGCGGCGAAAGTCGCGATGTGAGCGACGGTATTGATCTGGGCGATGCCGGCGGCTGCCGTGTCCTTTGAGAGCCAGTCGGTCGAGAGCGCCCAGAAGGGTCCTTTGATGGCGTAGTTGCCGATCAGCGTCAGGCTCAGCAGCACCATGGTCACAGCCAGTGAGTGGGTGAGCAGGGTCGAGCCGAGGCTGACGGCACAGAGCGCCATCGGCAGCGCCGTATTCCAGACGCGCTCGCCCGAGCGGTCGGAGCGGCGTCCCCATAGAATCATCGCCACCGAAGCCAAGCCGAAGGGAATCGAGTTCAGCAGTCCCGTCTGGATGTTACTCGTGCCGAACGATTTGATGATCTGCGGCTGCCACAGCGAAAGCACATTGCTGATGGCCGAGCTGCCGCCGTAGACGACCGCCAACACCAACACATACTTGTTGGTCAAAACCTTCCACAGCGACATGTGGGCGACGGCCTTGGCCTTGGTGTGCTCCGATTCCAGGCGCTGAATCAGCCATTGGCGCTGCTCGCCGCTCAACCACTTGGCGTCGGTTGGGCGGTTGGGCAGCCAGAAAAGCGTTAAAAGTCCGAAGAGTACCGCGGGGACAGCCTCCAGGATGAACAGCCACTGCCAGCCTTGCAGCCCCAGCCCTCTGGCAGAGAGCAGCGCCGCCGAGATCGGCGAGCCGAGGAAGCTGGACATCGGGATCGCCATCATGAAGATGGCCACGATGCGTCCGCGATACTCGGCCGGGAACCAATAGGTCAGGTAAAGGATAGCGCCAGGGAAAAACCCGGCTTCGGCGGCGCCGAGCAGAAAGCGTGCGAGGTAGAACGAGTAGGGACCGACGACAAATGCCATGCAGCCCGAGATCATGCCCCAGGTAATCATGATGCGAGCGATCCAGATTCGCGCCCCGAACTTTTCCAACGCCAAGTTGCTGGGGATCTCACAAAAAATATAAGAGATGAAGAAGAGCCCGCCACCGATGCCGAAGACCGCATGCGAAAGGCCGATGGCTTTGTTCATCTGCAAGGCGGCGAAGCCTGCATTCACGCGGTCGAGGAAGGCGAGGAAGTAGCAGATCATCAGGAACGGTACGAGCCGAAACGCTACTCGTCGCATGGTTGCTGCTTCTAAGGCGCTTCGCGGTTCGCTTGAAGCCATGGTTGCCCCCTTCGTTGGTGAACAGAACCTTTTGCCGGAGGATGGTACTCCGTTCCATGCATCTCAGCAAGAAAGTTCCTCATTGGGAGTTCCTCGTTTGCGGAGACAAGGCCCATCAGGTGTGCGGCATCAAGATATTGTTTCACTTTTCCATATTCACATTTGCGGTAGACGGCTCGAATCTGAGCGGAGGTTGGGACGCCGGGCCGGGAATCCGGTCTATTTCTTGTGCACTTCGCCGGCTCTCCGAACCAGAGCGCGAGCGGCTTCCGGGATCTCGGGAGCAGTCAGCACATGGGTTATAAGGTCCGCGCACGCAGACGCGTCGATGATGAGGGCAACCTGAATCGCTTTGGTAATAAAGCGGGCTCTATCAGGACGATTCTCCATGATCAGATTGCGCAATCCCTCGATGCAGGCTGGATCTAAAGAAAACATGATCTCGTCGAGAGCGGTATCCATGATAGCGAGAGCAAGGGCGGGAAGGGCCTGTGCGTAAGCGCGGATACGCCCAGGCAGATGGCTCTTTTGCAAAATTTGAAAAGCGGCTTGCTGCACACGCTCGTCCGGATGCTTTAATACTGGCGCGAGATGCGCAACCAAGTCAGGATCGCCCATTTCGCCGAGTAGTTGGCAGGAGTTGCGCACAAAAAACCAGTTCTCGTCTTGAAGACGCCTGACTGCGATGTACACACCGCTGTGGCGGAATTTGCCAGCCAACCTCAATATACGAATGCGGGCCGCCGGATCAGACTCCCCTTCGAGGCGTTCGACGACACGTTCCATCGCAGCCGGAAACTGACGAAACAGCATGATAGCGTTCCGGGAAATATCTGAGTCCTCCCGATTGCTTAAACATAACTCGATGATCTTGTCGATTGCGTCCAAAGAAAGCAGCGTTTGACGTGTCTGACAGCAGCATTCAGTGTGGGCGTCCGGGCCGGTGTGGATCACCGCGTCCATTTCGGCCGCGATCAGTTGCACCGTTCCGAAATCCTCAGACTGACATGCCTGCGATGCCAGCGTAGCAAGACAGTTGCCGATTAACCGATGACATTCAGGAGAGGAAGCTGTCCTCGGCAGAGCAGCACCAAGCAGCTTCGCTGTTGTCTGCATCAGTCCGCTGTGCAGATTTGCAGGTGTAGCCCGAATTAGATCTGGAATCGACCCGATCAACTCAGACTGATCACAGTTACTCGTGAAGGCCACGCAGCAATGCTCTACAAGCTCCATGGCATCCGCCGATTTGCTTTCGGAAATCAGGCCCTTAATCGTCCGCAGGATCCGCTGCAGGTCTCGAGGGGAATACTGTTGCAGTGCAATCAGGCCTGCTTTCTGTTCCAAAAGCGGTAACGCCGAGAACGTCACCTCTTCTCGAATTGGCGCCAGCAATCGCGGGGGAAGCCCCTTTTCTTGAAAGAGACTGACTAATCGCGCGAGAACCCCTTCACCCATTTCGGTTGCGGGGTTGGCTCGTGTCACTACGCGTGATGCCTCATCTTGAGTAGTTGCAAGTTCGGTGTCCGAGGATGCGGACTGCAGACGAGAGGCCAGCCACTCGGCAGTAAAGGTTTCCCACAACGCAGACGCAAGTTCTTGTGGGACCTTCGATGGAGTCTTGGTGGAGGCGTCGGCTACTTTCGTTTCCACACCAGGTATCGCAAGGAAGCGCTCAGGGCCTACTTTTTCAATGAGCAGAGCAAGAGTCTGAACCGCTCTGTCTGGCTGAACATCAGCACTCGCAGTGGAAGCTTTAATAACTCCCTGGACTATCTCAAGGATGTCATTGGAACTCGCGCTGCCTAAGTCCTCGATGCCCGCGGCTTTCAACAAAACCTCCACGCTGATCATTCCGGAACCGGCCGCCGTTTGCCCCGCCAGTCCACCACTGGTCAAGAAAGACTCGCCGTCGACATTCAGTATCCGATCGGAGCCGTCATCCTCATTTTCCCTGTTTCGCGAGGGAATTATTCTCGCGCCAGGAACAGGTGTGCTCCGCACGTACTCCTCAAAGCCCCTTGCCTCGACAACGGTCTTGGGGGGAACGGCGATGATCTTCAACAGATCTCGAAAGTTCGCAAACGTGAACCCGGGTTGGAAGGAGATCGCAGCAATGCCACGCTTTCGAAACGCTGCTTCGAGCGAGGCAAGGGTCCCATCGGACGTAAGCAGGTTGTTGAGCAAGACGCGGCCTTCAGAAAACCCGAAGGTGAACGCTTGCTCCCCGCGCAACAGTACTTCCAGCTTGGCAAAAGCTTGTTCCAGATTCTTCAGCACCGCCGGGTGCTCGACAGGAAAAAGCGCGGTGCTCTTTAGAACGATCTGCAGGCCGCGTCCAAAGCCCAGACCGTGAATCTTGAGATCATCGCTTGTAGGCATCGATCAGCGCTCGTCGAACATTTTGGCACACTTGTGCTCCCCGCACACATGCCCTGTAGAGGCAGGCTCAATCTTGACAACCGGGCGGGGCTGCTTGCTCGAACGAATAACGCACGGGCGGCCAGGGAACCGGCCGAAGCAGCCGCTCACTTCTGTTTCGCAAGGGTCATGGGCTCCATGCCGGTCTTCGTAACGACGGGGGCGGCGGCCGGCGACGCGAGGAATCTGATGAACGCTCTGGCTGCCTCCGGTTCCTTGGCGCTGGTTGCGACCCCAGCCGAAAACACGGTCATCTTCTGAAGCCCGGGGGGCAGCGGTCCGACCACTTCTATGCCCGATACGGGACGAAGTTCGCTGATCTGCTGGAAGCCGATCTCGGCTTCGCCGCGTGCAACGACCTTGCCAACAGGCTCGGCCGGAATCATCCTGCTCTTGCCCTTTACCTGGTCGGCGATTCCGAGGCGCTGAAACAGTTCCGTGGAGACATAGACGCCGCTGGCGCTATCGGAATACGCAATTGATTTTGCCCGAAGGAGCGTGCGCTTGAGAGCCTTGGCGGAGCTGATATCCGGCTTGGGTGTGCCGGCGCGAACTGCCACGCCAATGCCGGATTGCGCCAGGTCGACGCGACTGTCGGAGATAACCTTCCCCTGCTTGATCAGATTATCGAGCGCATAGCCGACCATGATCACGACATCCACCGGCTCACCGCGTTGAATGCGGTTCGGAATCGCTTCCGGCGTATTCCCCATCGACGGTCCGGAGATGAACACGACCTTGTTTCCTGTCGTCCGCTCAAACTCCGGGCCAAGTTCGTGAAGCGCGGCGGAAAAACCACCCGAGAACATCACCTTAACCTCGGCCGCACCCGCGATAGCCGCAAATAACAGGATGCTTACGAGAACAAACAGCGCTTTCAAAACGGTCGAGCTTGCTTTCATCAGAGATATCCTTTCCTACTATGATGAGCCTTGCAATCAGTTGGCAGCACACATTGTAGCCCCACACGGCCACATCACGGCAGCGAGCAGTGGTCACGGAAATAATCCTGCGCGCTGCGCGGGGCGATGAGTAACGCCGTTTTTTGTTTAAGCACTTTATTCAGTTCGCCGCCAAGGCCATCTATCCGCCGCTCGTGAAGCATGGGCTTTGGGCGTGCGGGAGTGGGATATTGAGGCGAACTTTAAGTCAGCCTTGGGTGGCGGAATGACACTTCCAGACTTGTCTGAGCGCAGCCGGGGTCCCCAACAAGCCCGCTGTTGGCTTGTAGGGGTGGAAGCCGGGGTCCCCGGCAAGCCCGCTGGTGGTTTGTTGGGGTGGAGGAGCGAAGTATCCCTTGGAACTTGTTCCGTGCCGCACCGCTCCGGCGTTCGCTGAAATCGGCTTCGCTCAGCAGGGCTTTCACGGATACTGGCGCCACCGGAAAACTGCCCTACGCGGCAGCGTATTCGAAAGAGCCGGTTACAGGGTTGATCTCGATGCGCTCCTTCTGGGGTTCGTTCTTGATCGTATCGAGCAACTCGAGCAACTGCGACACCTCTACTTGCAGATCGGGGTTCGCCGAAATCGAAACATAGCGAATCAGCCGTTCGGTTTGAGCGCCGACCGGAAGCTTCTCGTTTTCGATTCGCGAGACGTGCTCTTTGGTGAGCCCAAGCTTCCGGCCAAATTGCTCGCCGGTTAAGCCAATGTATTTGCGCAAGAAGCGGATTTCCTTGCCCGTCAATTCAGAAGGCTTGAGCACGAGAGCAGAAGCGATGATTTGTGTCAGTTGATTGATCTTCGACAACACGGGTGTCACGCTGCCGCACTGGTTGCATTTAAGCAGCTTCGCTTTGCGCAGCACAACATTATCCAAGCCGCTTTCCAGAAAGAGGTAATCTCCACGAACAGCGATGGATGTTTCCCCACATTCGCAAACGTTTCGCATGCTGCACCTGCCCTTCAAGGCTCTGAGAGCTATTCGGTCAAGATCCTGAGGACTAGCACGCCGTCGACTTCCATGAAGGCAAAGCCGATCCTCAATTCTCTTTCATCGACGGTTGTTCCTTGCACCGTGAATCGCCATTGCCCAAACCTTCCGTCGAACGCTGGCTCCTCACAAATCGTGCCGTGCCGGAGAACATACAGAGCGTCGTTTAGATCGATCTGCAGCTCGCGGATTCCTTTCCAAACATCGGAGTGAAACCGGAAACGGTCCTGCTCCAGACAGGCTTGGAGCTTTGCCTTGTTAAAACGTGCGCCTTCCATGTTATTGATAAATTATCAATAAAGCGCACTGCTGTCTAGTTGGATAAAAAAAGAACATGAGGGCGGCTGAAAATCCGCACCCAGCATTTCAGCTCTGCCTAGGATAAATGAACTCGGGCGCTTGCGCGCGCCGTGGACAGTGGCCACCAGCATCGCGGTCCGGAGAATAATTGTGTGCAGTTGACATAAGCGATTGAGTGCCAGCGGGATAAGCGGCGTTGACGCTGGGATCGATGGAAAATCGTCCGGGAACAAAAAAGTGCTCGGCAGCAGCTCCAAATCGGGAACGAAAAAGGTTGCCTGGTTTTACACGCTATTAATGTGATCTTCATCACAGCTAAGATCAGCAAAACACCGTAGACTTCCTTTAAAGTCCAATCCCCTGGCTGGTTTTCACCAGGGAGCCTGAAGCGCTTTCTCAGGTTGGATACCCTAGGGCAGCGGTGACTGAACCCGGAAAACAAGTCTGAGCTGGGAGGTTTGCCGGCAGTTTGGCGTCGGCCTCCAGATGAAGCAGGACAAAATCCCAGAATCCAAACAGATCGTCGACCAGCGCGGCGCTACCGGATACGCCGTAGCGCGCGGCGGAAGGGCCGAAGAGCGGCTGCGCGAGGCGTTGCTGGCTTCCGGAACCGGTACGTTTTACTGGGACCTGCGGACCAATGAAGTGGACTGGGACGAAGGCATGGAGCGTCTGTTTGGACTGGCGCCAGGCCACGCGCCTTCGCAAGCCGGAAAATTCCTCAAGTTTGTTCATCCCGAAGATGTTGATGTGGCGCAATCCGCTCTCGCGGAGGCCCAGCGCGAAGGGACCGACTTTGAGGTCGAATTCCGCGTCATCTGGCCGGACGGCAGCGTTCACTGGCTGCATGACAGGGGCCGTGCCGTCACGGATAACCGCGGCAGACCTCTTTACGTGACGGGGGCCTGCGTCGATATCACGCAGCGCAAACTGGCGGACGAGATGTTACGCCGCTATGAGTTGCTGGCCCGCCGTAGCCGGGACGTCATCTTGTTCGTACACCTCGACGACGGACGCATCCTGGAGGCAAATGACGCCGCAACCGCGGTTTACGGTTACAGCCGCGAGGAACTGCAATCACGGACGATCTATGACCTGCGCGCCGCCGACACTCACGGGCTGGCGTATGACCAGATGGCGGAGGCCGATCTCCACGGCATCGCATTCGAGACCGTTCACCGCCGCAAGGATGGCAGTACATTTCCGGTGGAGGTGAGTTCGGAAGGCGCGCGCCTCGGCAATAGCCCTACTCTGATCAGCGTGATCCGCGACATCAGTGAACGCAAACGTTCAGAGGAGCAGGTGCTCGCCGCCATGAAACTTGCGGAGAGAAGTTTGGCGCAGTTGCGGGCCACCATTGACAGCATGTCGGAGGGCATGTTCGTCATCTACCCCGACGGAACGTGCCCGCTTGCCAATCCGGCATTCTTCCGCATGTACGGATTCGCGCCCGATTCCTCGCCTGACGCTGCCACGCAAGCGATTTTGCTGGGAACGTGTGAGTTAAATGGCAACAAGATTCCCGGCGAGGAGCAGCCGGTCTCAATCGCGTTACGCGGAAAAGCGGTGGTGCAACGCGAGGTGATTATTCGCCGCACGGACACGGGAAAAGAAGTCATCACCAGCGTCAACGCCAAACCGGTGCGCGACGGCAGCGGCAAGGTGGCGATGGCGGTGGTGACAGTCGAGGACATCACCGCCAAGAAGCAATCCGAGAAGGCGCTGATGCGCAGCGAGAAGCTGGCCGCCAGCGGCCGGCTGGCCTCGATGATCGCGCACGAGATCAATAATCCTCTGGACGCGGCGATGCACCTGGCGTATCTGCTCAAAGACTCGATCACGGACGCAACGGCGCGCGAACGTCTCGATCTGCTGGTGGGGCAGCTCGGCATCATCAACCGCATTACGAATCAGACGTTGAAATTGCAGCGGGATTCAGCCAAGCCCACCCGCTTCAATATTTGTGATGTGATCAGGGAACTGTTGTCGGCGTATGAAAACAAAATCGTCCAAAGCGGCGTAAGCATCCAGACGCGCTTGGACGACGAGCGCAGTGTCCTGGGGTATAGCAGCGAGATTCGCCAAGTCATCTCGAACCTGCTGATTAACGCGCTTGACGCCACTCCCAAGGGCGGGAGAATCACTGTCCATGTTTGCGATTCTCCCGACTGGCATTCAGGCACGGGCCGCGGCTGCCGCATGACCATCGCCGACACGGGCGGCGGCATTGACCCGCAACATCGTTCGCGGCTTTTCGAACCGTTCTTCACCACCAAAGGCGAAAACGGCACGGGCTTGGGACTCTGGGTAAGCAGCGGCATCATCAGCCGGGCTGGCGGCTCGTTGCGAGTCTGGAGCAGGCAGCGGCCCGGACGCTCAGGCACTTGCTTCTCTATCTTTTTGCCCGATGCGGGGGACTAAAGCTCGTTCCCGTTTTTCCGCACCCGCTTAAACTCACGCGCATCGTCCGCTGTGCTGTACGGACTCGCGGCAGGGAAGGTGTGCGCCGCGAAGTCATCCGCTGATAGTATCGATGGCAACGCCCTGCGCCGTACGCTCTAAACCGGTTTCGTGAAGGGTACATCCCGTGAAGCTTGACAGCTTCGGGATACAATTCTGAAATCGTTCTAAAGCAAGGAGTTCACACTTCCATGAAGCCCTTTTATGTACGCCTGCATGCCGCCGATAACGTTGCCATCATCGCCAATCCGGAGGGAACTTCCAAGGGCACGGAATTTGCCTGTGGGCTGACTGCGCTGGAAGCGATTCCCCAGGCCAACAAGATCGCCCTCGGCGATCTCGCGCCGGGCGCGCCGCTGGTTCGTTACGGTGAAGTGATTGGCCACGCCAGCCGCGCCATCCCGAAGGGCGCTTGGGTTCGTGAGGACTGCGTGACGCTTCCCTCGGCGCCCGATCTCGATCAACTGCCGCTGGCAACCGCCACGCCGCCGCCGCTACCCGCTCTGGATGGCTTCGCCTTCCAGGGTTACCGCAACCCGGATGGAAGCGTGGGCACTAAGAACGTCCTCGGCATTATGTCGACCGTGCAATGCGCCGCGCCGACCTTGGAGTACGCCGTGCGCCGCATCAAGACGGAGATCCTGCCGCGCTATCGCGCAGTGGACGACGTGGTCGCCATCACTACGCCTTACGGTTGCGGTGTGGCGATCAACGCACCGGGCGCGCAAGTTCCCATCCGCACGCTGCGGAACATGGCACTCAATCCGAATCTCGGCGGGGAAGTGATGTCGGTGAGCCTGGGATGCGAGAAGCTGCAACCCTCCGTGCTCGCCGGCGACGCCTTCCCGATTCTGCCAAACGAACCCTGGGTGGTGCGACTGCAAGACGAACAATATCGCTGCTTTGGAGATATGTTGCCGCGATCATGCGCATGGCCGAGGCCCGCCTGGAGAGACTCAACCGGCGCACGCGCACCGCCTGCGCGGCTTCCGAGCTCAGTGTGGGCCTGCAGTGCGGAGGCAGCGATGCATTCTCCGGGGTGACGGCCAATCCCGCTGTGGGTTATGCGGCGGACCTGCTGGTGCGCGCCGGAGCCACGGTGATGTTTTCCGAGGTGACTGAAGTCCGCGACGCGGCACATCTGGTTACGCGCCGCGCGGCGAATGTCGACGTGGCGCGGGCATTCACCCGGGAAATGGCCTGGTACGACGAATACTTGCGCCTCGGCGAGGCCGACCGCAGTGCCAACCCCACGCCCGGAAACAAAAAAGGCGGACTGGCAAACATCGTCGAGAAGGCGCTGGGGTCGGTAGCCAAGGCAGGCAGCACGGCGCTGATGGCGGTTACAGGTCCCGGCGAGCGCGTAAGAAGCAAGGGACTGGTATTCGCGGCCACTCCGGCTAGCGATTTCATTTGTGGAACGCTGCAAACCGCCGCTGGCATGAACATGCACGTCTTCACGACCGGCGAAGGAACACCCTACGGCCTTGCCATCGTGCCCGTGATCAAGGTGTCGTCGCGCACTGCTCTGGCCGAGCGCTGGCCGGATCTGATTGACGTTGATGCCGGACGCATTGCGACCGGCGGCATGACCATAGAAGAGGTCGGCTGGGAGATCTTCCGCTTGATCCTCGATGTGGCCAGCGGCCGCAAGCAAACCTGGGCGGATCAGTGGGGCCTGCACAACGCGCCTGCATTGTTTAATCCGGGTCCGGTCACGTAGGGTTTGCTGCGGGTCTAACGCGCAACGAAGTTAGCGCACTAACTTCGCTCAGGATGACATCCTGAAACTTATGCCGCAAGCTTACGGGGTGATGGCTCTACCGCGCAGCGGCCTTCCCCACAACTTCGATCAGCGTCGCGGGATCGACCGGTTTTTCCAGCAATGTGAAATGATAGCCGCGATCCGCCTGATCCAGGTTGCAGGTTGGAGCGTCGCCGGAGATCAGCACCACCTTGCAGGCCGGGCAATATTCTTTCAGCCAGGATGCCAGCCGCAGGCCGTTCGTCGGCATGCGGTAGTCGGTCACGATTACGTCCGGCTTCGATTCGATTGCGTGATTGATTGCGGGAAGACCATCGTAAAACGTTCTGACTCGGAGCCCGGCGCTGCGCAGAACCGCGGAGATCGTGTCGGCCAGAACGCGGTCATCGTCGACGACGAAAACGCACGCTTGTTTAGCCATTGCCCACCGCCGGATAGCTTACCTCTAAAGCGATGAACATTCCACCATGAAATGCCGGGAATTCCGCTTCAGGAGCGGATTTCAAGGAGTGGCACGGTCGAGCCCGGCAGCTTCGGCAACTCGGCTGCGAAAGCCTGGAGCTGTTTCAGAGTACGTGGATCCCCGGGGTGGCAGAGGCCAGTGTTCCTGGAGTCATGCTGCGCGAAGCCGGGGTCCCCGGCAACGGCCCGCTTTTGCCGTTGCTGGGGTGGAGGAGCGAAGCATCCCGGCACAGCATTGGGCAGAGGCGCAGCCGAAGGATTTCATCAAGAAGCCCAACGCGGGGAGGCGGCGTGAAGCATCCCAGGAATCTGTCCCCATGCATACGCCTTTCATGGAAGCGTTCTAAGTAGTTCCAATGGAGATGCCTTAACCTTTAGAATGGTCTCACCGATGGAGAACCTGCCTGTCCACTACGTCGATTCCAGCGCCAAGTTGCAGACCCTTGTCTCCGAAATTGCCGGCCATGACATTGTCGGGCTCGATACGGAGTTCATTTCCGAAGGCCGTTACGAGCCGGCGCTCTGCCTGGTTCAGCTTTCCACCGAAAAAGACATTTGGATTCTGGACCCGCTGGCGGTTTCGAATCTGGATCAATTCTGGAATGTGCTGCTGGCGAACGATCGTGAATTGGTGACGGTCGCGGCGCGGCAGGAAATCCGCTTCTGCGCCAAGGGCGCGGGGCGTGTCCCAAGCCGTGTTTTCGATCTCCAAATTGCGGCCGGACTCGTGGGCTACAGCTACCCGCTCAGCCACACCAATCTGGTGCTGCGCACCCTGGGACAAAAGATTCACGGCGGCGAGAGCTTCACCGACTGGCGCCAGCGTCCGCTCACGCCCGTGCAACTGAAGTACGCGGGCGATGACGTTCGCTATCTGATCGAAATGCGCAAGCGCCTGGTGCAGCGCGCGGAAAAGATGAATCGCCTGGAGTGGATCCATGACGAATGCCGGCGTCTGACGCAGGACGTCATGGAAGAGCAGGAGAAATGGCGAATCTCCGGAAGCGCTCGGCTGGGGCGCAGACATTTGGCGGTTCTACACGAGGTTTGGCGGTGGCGCGACCGCGTCGCCCGGCAGATGAACACGCCGGCCGTGCGCGTGCTGAGTGACAGCATGCTGGTGGAGGTCGCACGGCGTTCGCCGGTTAGCGTCGAGGACCTATTCGCCATCCGAGGTCTTGACCGCAGATTGTTGCGCGGCGCCGAACAGGAGGTCGT
This sequence comes from uncultured Acidobacteriota bacterium, assembly GCA_963842345.1. Classification (GTDB taxonomy): domain Bacteria; phylum Acidobacteriota; class Terriglobia; order Terriglobales; family Acidobacteriaceae; genus CAWBRT01. Next base: position 222,841 of record CAWJGD010000026.1, on the reverse strand, counting down.
CAAGGCGGTGAAGGCGGCGCTGGAGATTCCGGAGCAGAACTTGCCTACTGACGAACGGCACGACGATCCACCGCAGGTCGCCGTGCTCGCCAAGTTGCTCTCGGTGGCGGCCAATGGCCTGGCGGCCGAACATGAAGTCGATCCCGCTTTGCTGGCCACGACGGCAGACTTGCAAGAACTTGTGCGCTGGTATCTGCAGCAGGATGGGGCAGCCAAGCCGACGCTTTTGCAGGGCTGGCGTGCCGACATCATAGCAACTCCGCTGCTTGGATTCTTGCAAGGAGATCGCTGCATGCGAGTGGGCAACGTCAAACGCGCGAATCCCCTGGTCTTTGACGAATGGCAGAAGCCGTCCCAGCACTGACCCTGCCAAATAGTGTGAGGCGGGAGCTACATTGCGTTCAGTCCGTGCCAGATCCAGATTCCGGCTATCACCAGAATCAGAGCACCTGAAGCGATTCCCAGCAGGCGCACGATGGGAGTCAGCTTGGTCAGCCGCGCCAACAGTTCCTGCTGCTCCTTTGCGAGGTGAGCCTCAGAATCGCCCAGGAAGAGCTGATCATCCTCGTGCAGCGAAAGAGTACCGCGATAAATGACCACGATGACAAGTGCCGCAGTAACGACTCCCCAAACCATCAGCAGCAAATCAATGGATTTCACATGCCACCTCGCAGTTCCCGGCCTCCCGGCCCGGCACCGTTTAGCGTGTGGGTTGCTGCACGCACGTCCACTCTGGCTCAGTGTGGGGGCGCAAAGCGGAGCCAGATTATATCTCTGTTGGAGAGCTGCGGGCGGAAAAAATTTCATCCCGGGCGCAAGTTGGATTTGGCAGCAGGAGTTCCCGATTCGGTAAGCCTGTTTTTGGGGAGACCCGTTTTTTTCGGAAAAATAGACCCGTTTGCCCGGCGGACTGGGCCTCCACGGGCAACATTGCTTTGCGACTCGGGACGGTGTGACTGCATCCAATACACGGAGTCTTTTTGCATCTCCAGCCGATGGGCCGGCGGCGTGGCCAAAAGCGTTCGGCCCCAGAAAGCGCTTTGTTATAATGAATTACGAGGAGAGCAGCATGTCCACCACAACCAGCGTCCCTGAAGTCAAGAAAACCAACCCCGTGAATCTCACTCCGACTGCCATTTCCAAGGTCAAAGAGATCATGGCACAGCAGAATCCGATCCCGGCCGGACTTCGCGTGGGAGTCGTCGGTGGAGGCTGCTCCGGATTCTCTTACACCATGCAGTTTGAAAACGCCCCCGGCGCCATGGACAAAGTGTACGAGTACGACGGGTTGAAGGTTTATATCGACGCCACCTCCCTCATGTACATGCAGGGCGCTACCGTCGACTACATCGAAACCCTCGAAGGCGCGGGATTTAAGTTTGACAATCCGAACGTGAAGAGTACTTGCGGCTGCGGATCGTCCTTCAACGCGTAAAACACGCTCGCTTGAACTTAAAGTTTTTCACAAGCCCCTGTGGAAACAGGGGTTTGTGCTTTTAGTGCAGTTTCGCGAAAGGTTCCGAAAGGCATCCGCTCAGAGACCGCAAAGCGCTGGCCCTACTGCGTAGCCGGAACGATGCTGCCAGATGGTTGTCCCGTGCTGGGTGAAGGCATTCCCGTTGTAGGCGTAGTGGGCGAAGGCGTTCCCGTCACACCCGGCGTTCCGGTCGTTCTCGGAATTCCTGCTCCGCTGCCAGAGGGCGAGATTCCCGCCGGTGTGCCAGTAGCCTGGCCGACGAACGCTTGCGGGTTATAGGGTCCGTGCAGCAGTTGGCCACGGTCCTGGGCTGGATCGTAGACGAACAACCACTCGTTGTACGCTGACTTCTTGTTGAACTCGTGAATCCCCTTTTTCTTGCTGAGGCTTGCCACCCCGATAATTGCACCGCCACCCCCGCCCGGCTGTGCGCTGCCGGCGGGAGAAGAAAACGGAGAGCCAGGCGAACTTGTAGTCTGGCCGGGGGAGCCCGTGGCTGGCTGGCCGAACAGGCCTACATCCGTCTTCGGCCCACTGCTGTCCGTGGTGCCCGTGGTGCCGTATGTAGCCGTTCCCGTCGTGCCTGAGGTAGTGTCGGTGGTTGCGGTGGTGCCTGTGCCGGCAGTTGTACCGCCGGTTGTAGTCGTGCCACCTGGCGGTGCGGCGGTATTGGCACCCGCCGCTGCCGCCGGGTTTGGCTGCCCGGGGGCGCCACCGAAGTTCAAGTTGAAGAGCCCGGCTTGCGCTCCGGCTTGCGGGGTGTTTGCCTGCCCAGGTAGCTGCGCCGCCGGGGTGCCGATTCCTCCTGAGAGCAACTGAACTTCGCCAAAGCGTACCAGCCGCCATGGACCGCCCGTAATGGGATCCTTGTACCGCTTGCGGAGAAAGCGAAGGGTGTTTGTGTTCTCGAGGTCTTCAATGCGGACAGGGTAGCGGCCGAACTTCTTGTAGTAGCGCTTGATGGCGCGGGCATATTGTTCGCCGCGATGAATCATTTCGATCTCGCGGTCGCGTTGAATCTGTTGCGCCAAGCGGGGGGCAGCCGCAGTCAGGGCGATCATCATCAGGGTCAGCACGACCAGGAAGATGATCATAGATGTAGCCCGCCTCGGAGCGTCGGCCCCCGCCCGCTGGGGTGATTGGTCGGGGTCCCCGACGAACCCTGCTTGTGGGGTTGGTTGAGCCTCGCCGGCGTATGAAACTGCTATACCGCATGGACTCCTGTGATTAACCCTGTGTCAGGGGCAGCGTCTGCCGTATGTTGCTGATAACGTCCTCAACCTCGACCGAGGTGGGCGTGATGCGTAAAATCTTGTAGCGGCGATTTACAATATCGCCCTGCCTGGCCACGAACACGTCGTCTCCCTCTGCAAGAAATACCTTGCTCTCCTCGCCTTGCCGGTTGGCAAAACCGAAATACTTGAGATGGATGGTCGGCGGAGGCGGGGTCGTTTTTACCACCGGCATAGGGGGAGTAACGACTTTGGGTATTTCCTTCGCCGGTTCGGCCCCGGCGCGAAAAATGTTCCGTCCGTTTCCTTTGTATTCGACGTCCGCGGAATTTTTCAGCAGATCGAGGCGCAAGCGCGGATCGAGATTGTTTTCCGGCAGAAGCTGGGCCGGGGTTTTGCCGCCGAGCACAGGCTGCAAGGTTGGCTGACTCCCCGCCGCGCTCTCCAACGGCGAATAGTTGAGCCCGCGAATCAGGAAGAAAACACTGATCAGCACGAGAACGACCGCAACCGCGACCTTCTTCGGATTTTCCGTTCCAATCTTCACAAATCCGCCGCCTTCAGATAAGTCTGCATTCTAAGGCTGAGACGGATGGACCCGCCCTGCGATTCAGCCAGGTTTACGCTTTCCAGCACCAGGAGCATTTTGCTCCTTTCCAGGGCGTTGATAAACCGGATTTCCGAGTCATAATTGCCCGTCATATCCAGCGTCAGGTTTATTTCGGTCAGCTTTGAGCTCACCAAAGGCCTTGTCTCGGTGGCACTGGGTTTCACGGGGGCGTAGGTTATGTTCGTCAACTGGACGTGGCTTTCATTAGCCGCCTTGGCCAAGGCCTCTGAAATCACCGAATAACGGTTGGCGAAGTCGTGGGCATAGAAGTCGGCAATCTGGGTCCGCGCCTCCTCCAGTTTCTTGTCCATGTCGAGCGCCGGAATGGTCTGAACGCGCTTCTGCGCCAACTCTGCCCGCAACACCTGCAACTCTGCCTGCGTACGCTTGCCGGAATGTATGGCCGGCGACAGCAGGAAGGCGAGTGCGGCAGCGTCGACGATAGTCAGACAAACGATGACTACCAGAAGCTTTCGTTGAGCCTGCGCCACATTACGAATCATCGAGCCACTCCCTTGCCGCCCGCCGCCGCGTTCGCATTGGCCGAGCCCGCCGGACGTGCCTGAGCTGCCCGGCCCTTTTTCTCGCCGGTGGATTGCTTGAGGGCCTGGTTGCCGTCCGCTGCCGGCTGTTGAAGACCTTTGTCCGTAGCGGCCTGCTCTGCTGTGGCGCGCGGCACGTACACCATGGAAATATCAAACTCCACGCGGTCGCCGGATGAATTCGGTGCCGCTGTTAAGGATTCCGACCGCAATTCCGGCTGCCGGAATGAAGGTGAGTTTTCCAGCCGGCGCACCAGTTCCACCGCCTGTTCCCGCGCATCGCCGCCGACCAGCATATGAATCTCGATCTGGTTGCGGTGGTTCAGCGACGGAGCAATCGAAGTCACGTGCAACCTGGGCGGCATGATGCGCTCCAGCTCCATGAACAACTGGGTCCAGGAGAAGCTGCGGCGGGCGATCAAGCTGTTGAGAAATGCGGCCTGGTCGGCGATCTCGCGGTTCTGCGGCTGGTTCAGCATCGCGACACCATCCGCGCGTTGGCGGTCCAGCTTGTCAATCTCGCTCTGGATTTGCGAAACCTGCTCCCTGGCGCTGCGGGTCTGGCGCCATGCATGAAAGGTGTACCAGCACAGCCCCAGGGTCAGCAGGGCAAGCAGAATCGTCCCCGACCCCCAGGTTTGCAGGAACTGCCGAACATCCCTGTAAGGCCGAGTCGCGAGATTGATGTTAAGTCTCATCCAATGCCCTCAGCCGAGAAGTGCTCCGGCCACACCGGAAAGTTCAGACCTGTTCTGCGTCTCCCCGGGGACGCCGAGCGGAACCATCTCTTCAACCGGCAATCCCGTGTGTTGTTCCAACGCCGGGGCAATCGCGAGAAAAGTCGGGCAGCCCGGCAACCACCAGGCGCTGAACGCTCAACTTGAAATTGTCCGCAAAGTACACCACGGAAGGATAGATATCGTCAGCCAACTGCTCGGCCGTCAGGGTGCTCTTGCCGCCGTGCTCGAGCGTGCGATACAGCAGCAACTGGTTCCCCTCGACGATCGCAAGGCTGCTGCTCAGCGGGTCGACCTTGAGCGCCAGCGTAGGCTCCGAGGCATCGATCAGCGCCAGTGCTGAAATCGTCGACGGCAGCACCACTCCAGGATTGCAGCCCAGCTCCCTGAACAGCGACTCGTAATCGTTCAGCACCGAATCGAGCATGATCGCCGCGACAACCTTTATGCCGTTTGTATCCCGCACGGCGTGGTAGCTGATGCACAGCCTTTTCGGCATCGAAGGGCAACGCCTTCTTGAGCCGGAAGCGCACGACAGCGTGGGCCTCTTCCTTGCGCTCGGGAAGCGTGTCGAAGTCGAGCAGGGCGATGCGGCAAGCGGCGTCGGGCACGATCGCTGATGACATCGTGCGCCTGCGCGCCAATCGCCTCCAACACCTTGCCGACGGCTTCCTTCACCACCTCGCGTTGCAGGATGTTCTCCGTCACCAGAGAAGGGACGAGAGCAGCGGCGGGAAGCGAGCGTGCGCTCATTGTTCCACCGCGCCGCCGGCTAGCCGCGGCTCGCGCTCCGATCACCGCACGTCGGGGTAATCTCGCAGGCGAACATCGGTCCCACGGCCGTTCTTTTTCGTTCCGCCATTGCTTTGCCCGTTGGCCCCCAAAACTATTGCAATTGGACGATTCCGCTGCATCAGCTCAGGGGCTTGGCATTGGTTTCGCAGTTGGCCCATCTATTGTAACGGCTGCCTGGGAGAATTCCTTACCGGGTTGTTTCGATGAAGGTGACCTTGTTGATCTCCTTCAGCGTGGTAACGCCAGTTTTGACTTTAGCAAGCGCCGATTCCCGGAGGAAATGCATGCCGTCTTCGCGCGCCGCTTTGCGGATCTCCGAGCTCGGCCTCTTCTCGAGAATCATCTCGCGAATGCGGTCGGTCAACTCCAGCAATTCGTGAATCGCGGTTCGTCCCCGGAACCCGGTGCCGGAACACTCGATGCAGCCTTCTCCTTCGTGGAACACGATACTCTCATTGGCGTCCAGGGGAAGGCCGCTGCTTTCAAGCACTTCCGGGGGATAGTGAACGCGGTGCTTGCAGTGATCGCAGATCACGCGAACCAGCCGCTGCGCCAGAATGCAGTTCAGCGACGAGACGAAGTTGTAGGCCTCGACTCCCATGTTGAGGAACCGCCCGATCACGTCGACCACGTTGTTGGCGTGGACCGTGGTGAAAACCAGATGGCCGGTGAGCGCCGAGTTGATGGCGATCTGCGCGGTTTCGGTGTCGCGGATTTCGCCCACCATGATCTTGTCCGGGTCGTGGCGCAGGATGGAGCGAAGTCCGCGGGCAAAGGTCAGGCCTTTTTTTTCGTTGACCGGAATCTGCGTGATGCCGCGAATCTGGTATTCGACCGGATCTTCGATGGTGATGATCTTGTCTTCGTCGGTCTTGATTTCGTTGAGCGCCGCGTACAGGGTCGTGGTCTTGCCGCTGCCGGTCGGACCGGTCACCAGCACCATGCCGTAGGGCTCGGCGATATAGCGGCGGAATTTTCTCAGATCCTCGTCGCTGAAGCCCACCACGTCGAGCGAGAGCTTCTTGAACTTTTCGCTCATCGACTCTTTGTCGAGCACGCGCAGCACCGCATCCTCGCCGTGGATGCTCGGCATGATGGAGACGCGAAAGTCGATGGCGCGCCCGTTGTAGCGCACGCGGAAGCGGCCGTCCTGCGGAACGCGCCGCTCCGCGATATCCAGCTCGCTCATCACCTTGATGCGCGAGATGATGGTCTGATGATGCTCCTTGGCGATGGGCTTCATCGCTTCCTGCAGCACGCCGTCGATGCGGTACTTGATGATCACGGAATCGTCGCGGGTCTCGATGTGGATGTCGCTGGCGCGCCGCTGCAAGGCCGTGAAGATCGTCGTATCCACCAGGCGGATGATGGGACTGATGTCGCTTTCCTGGGTGAGCCGCTCGAACGAGATGGTTTCGTCCTGTCCGTTTTCGTCTTCGCGGATCACGTCCAGCGTGAAGGTCTCGCCGGCTTCGTCCAGCACGCGCTGCGACTGTTCGGTCTTCTTGAGAATGTCGCTGATCTGCGACAGCGTGGCGACGCGCGGAACAATCCGGCGTCCCAGCAGCAGGCTGATCTCGTCGATCATCGTCAACTGGCCGGGATCGGCGATGGCGATGGCCAACCGGCCGTCGGGCAACTCCTCCAGCGGAATGAAATTGTCGCGGAACATCAGATCGACCGGAACCTTGCGAAACAGTTCGTGGCTGGATGTGGTGGTTCCTCAGGTCGACAAACTCGCATCGATAGCGGTGGGCCAGTTCGCGCGCGCGGCTTTCTTCGTCGCCGTCGGCCGCTATCGGAGTCTGAACAAAAAGCTGAGACATGGAAACTCCACAAAACCTCTACCGGTTAACGCCCACGCCCATGCTGAATATAGGCAGGTACAATGAAATCAGGATGAAAGCGACCACGATTCCCATGAAGATCATGATCGCCGGCTCGATCAACGCCATCGCCGCCGTCAGCGCGTTCTGAACGTCCTCTTCAAAGAAATCGGCCACGGAATTCAACATCGCCGACAATGCGCCGGTGGACTCGCCCACCTCGATCATCTCCACCGAAAGGGCGGGAAGATGCTTCGTCTCTTCCAGGCTGTGCGACAAAGTGCGGCCTTCGCGAACGTTCTGCGTGGCTTTGCTGATCGCGCTTTTCATCAGCCGGCTCTGCATTGACTGTGATGCCGTATCCAGCCCCGACACCAGCGGCAACCCTCCGCTCAGCAGGGTTGAAAGCATGCGCGCCAGCATGGCTACCTGGTACTTGATCCAGATGCCGCCGAGATACGGGCAGTTTGAGCTTGATCTTGTCGATCTGCTGGCCGCCACGGTCGGTGAGCGACCAGCGGTGCAGCAGGATTCCACTCCCGGCCAGTCACCAGCACGATGATCGGCAGATACTTTCTTATGCTGGTGGCCATCGAAAGCGTAAACATGGTGATCGCCGGCAGCTTCTGCCCCAGATCGGCATACAATGCGCCAAAACGCGGAACGACGAAAGTCACCAGAAAGGTAATTAAAACGGTAACGCCGACCACCAGCACCGCCGGGTAAATCAGCGACGTCAGCAGCTTCTTGCGGAACGTCAGCGTCAGACGCAGAAAACCCAGATAGCGGGAAAGCACTTCGTCCAGGTTCCCGCTCTTCTCGCCCGCCAGCAGCGTGGTCGAGTAAATCTTTGGAAATACTCCTTGTGCTTCAAAGGCATCCGAGAGGGGCTCGCCACCCTTTACCCGGTCGCGAACGTCTTCCAGCACGGAGCGAAAGAACTTGTTCTTCTCGCGTTTTGCCAGTAATTCCAGGCCCTGTACGATCGGCAATCCGGCGCGAAACAGGGTCAGAAACTGCTGGTTGAAAATGACGAACTGGCTCAGTTTTACCTTGCGGCGAGCCGATAGCCGCCAGCCTTGTCTCCCCAGCAACCCCCTTGGCTTGACCGAGTAAACGAGGTATCCCTGCTTGGACGTAGCGGTTGCGGACCTCGTCTTCCGAGAATCCCTTCTCGGTCTGTTCGCTTACGTGGCCGCGTTCGTCGGCCATTTTGACAAGGTATTCGGCCATGGCCGTTTCAATACGGCTACCGGGGCGGGCCCAAGCTGCTGAAGCTGATCAACGAGATCGACCTTCAATCCAGTCTAACACTTGGAGAAGAACTGGATTGTAGCCCAAACCCCGTTTCAGGGCCCAAGTTCCGTCGCTCCCAGCACCTCCACGCCCGGCGGCGGCCGGAAATGAAAGCGCTCGTTGCTGATCGGCAAGTTGTCGCGTTCGCCCTCGAAGCGAAAGTCGGTAACAGAGCCGTCAAGAGAGTAGATGGAAATTCGAGAGATGCGGCTGTCTGGAGTGATCTTCGATTATTACTTTCGAGATCCGGTCCTCCATCCCCTTTGGCACGCCTGACAGAGCGAAATCCCCTGGCCGGTCGAGGTGCTCGCCGCTGGCAAACGACAGGGACAGAGAACTCCTTTTCCAGTTTCGTGTGTCCAAGCAGGTAGCGCAACGGCGACCTCAGGTCATCGAGCCTCTTGACGGCGGCGCGGCGTGCTTGCCGCTCGCCCGGAACGTAAAACCAGGCAGTCTTGCCGTCCGTAACGAAGAGTTTTTTCACCGGATTGTCGTATTCCCACCGCATTTTGCCCGGCTTTTTCAACCACATTGTCCCCGACTCGCTGCGCGCCAGCCCGCCTCCGCGATACGATTCGCTGAAGCCGGCTTCGAGCGAGGCTAAGCCGTTGTAGTGCTTATCGACCCCGTCGGCAACGCGGCGCAAGTCGAGTCGTCTGGGCGTGCAACAAGCCGCAACAGAGACAGGGAAGCAGCGCCCCAGCAGGCAGATCCTCAACATTCGACTCATCGAGCTTCCGCGCCTTGGGCGGCACACAATGGACGGCTTCTGGCCCGGCGGCAATCCCTTGGTAATGAAGGGCAGAGAGTCGGGGCGGGAAACCTGCACCCGGCCATCTACCAGCAGGTACGGATTGCCCACGGGATCGACCGGCAGACGAGGCAGATACCCGGCTTGCACGAGCTGGAGAAAGCTTTCCGGCACGGTTGCAGTCTCACTGCTCGGTAGCGATCCGCCACCGCCTGCAGCCGCGCTACTTCCTGGTCGACCCGCAAGGCAGTCAAGCGCTTAACGGCGTTCGCGCGAATGTCCGCGTTCTCGGAGCTGTTGTAGATCTGCGTCCAGAGATAGTGCGCGGTTTCCGCCTCTCCGGCATGTTGCGCCAGGGCGGCGGCCATCACCTTCATCCACGGCAGGGCTCCGGGAACCTTGCGAACCCTCCAGGAACGCCTCGCGAAGCCGCCTTGCTGTCGTGCAGTTCGTCGAAATAGATGTACCCCAGGTGATACCAAAGCCGCCAAGCCTCGGGATTCTCCCGGATTCCTTTCTTTACCAGCGCCGCCGCCGCCTCGGGATCGCCGGCTCCTTCGGGCGGCTGCTGGGCGAGGAAGATGGAGCCGAATTCGTAGGCGATCAGCAGGTGCGGATCAAGCGTCGTCGTAATGTCAAGCAGCGGCGCCAGCAGTTTGTATTGTTCGGCCCGCTGATGGTGCTTGCCGCCAAAATACTGCACCACCCGCGTCCAATACAGATCCGCCATCAGTCCCGTATACCCTAAACTCAATGCCTTGACTGCTTTGGGCGATGGAATATAAAGCGCTTCTTTCAAGATAGTGTGCTCCCGTACGTCAGCGCTTCTCCGCAGCGCAAGCACGCTCAGGCTAAGGCACGAGAGCAGCAGCAGCCCGACGCCCACGCTGGCTTTTGTACGGCTGCTCATTTCAGATTCCGGCGGTCAAAGATCAGCACCGCCGCGCTGGTGACAGCCGTTGCATAAAGCAGGGCATAAAGGCTGTTGAACAGGATCAAGCGCCCGGGTACCGGTATGGAATGCGCGACTTCGGAGACAACGTTGAAAACGGCGAAATTGGGCAGCACATACGCCAGTGCGGTGGTCAGCACGCGGGTCGAGCCCCCGGCCAAGCGCTCCAAAGCCGCGAAGGTCCTCGGCAAACGTGCCAATCACGAACAACGCGAACGTGAAAATGGTGGAGAGCAGCGGCGACGAGAAGGTGGAGAACATCATGGCCAGCGACGTTATGACGATAAACTGCAAGACGATGAAGTACAGCGCCACCAGCAGAAACCGGTCAACCGGCTCGAAGCGATGCTGCAAATAGAGCAGCGCCGCGAAAAAGCCGGCGCTCATGAATCCGGCGTTTACGACCAGCGTGGCAATCAGGCCCAATTGCTTGCCGACAATGAATTCCCAGCGTCGCACCGGCCGCGCGGCCAGAACCGTGTAGAGAGTGCGGCGCTCGATCTCTTTGCTGACCAAGCCTATTCCCAGGAAGATGGCGATTACGATGCCGAACAGCGCAATTGCCGTCAGCCCGAGGTTCACCAGCACCAGGCGTTCGATGCGGAGCGAGATGCGTCCCAGCAAAAGCGCACCGCCAACCATCAGAATCGCAAAGACGACCAGGTTGTAGAGCACGCGGTCGCGAACTGCCTCGCGGAACGTGTTGAAGGCGATCACGCGGATTCTGCCAATCATGCGCCCTCCCCGGAAGCCACTCTCGATCCCGTTTCAACCTCGCGCCCGAGCTTTTCCAGAAAGAAATCCTCCAGGGTTGCGCGCACGGGTGTAAGCGATATGAGCCGGGAGCCGCTTTGGCGAATGAGCATCGACGGCACGCTCGAGCAGCGGCTCCGGCAGCACCGCCCGAAAGATCGCTCCGCTGCTGTGTGTTTCGGCCCCGAGCTGGACGATCGCGTCCGTTGCCGCAGTGCCTTCCCAGACGACCTCGATCCTGCCGCTGACCTCGCGCACCAAGTCGGCTACCACCCCTATGCCGCGTAACTGGCCATGGTTCAGAACAGCCACCCGGTCGCACAGAGTCTCGGCGTCGGAAAGGATGTGAGTTGAAAAAAAGATAGTCTTGCCTTCGTCCTTGAGCACCTGGATCAGATCGCGAACTTCACGGCGGCCAATCGGGTCTAAGCCGGACATCGGCTCGTCTAGAAAGATCAATTTCGGGTCATGGACGATGGCTTGAGCGATTCCGACGCGCTGTAGCATGCCCTTGGAAAACTTGCGGAGCTGCAGGTCAGCGTGCTCGTGAATGCCAACCCGGTGCAGAACCGTCTCAATCCGGCGTTCCCTGTCTCCGGCGGAAATGCCGGAAAGGCTGGCAAGATAGGCAAGTAACTCGCGCGCGGTCAGATGGTCGTAAAAGTAGGGCTGCTCGGGAAGGAAACCGATCTGCGCCTTCATCTTGGGATCGTCCAGGGGACGCCCCAAGATCGTCGCCGTGCCTGATGTGGGATAGATGAGGCCCATCAGTAACTTAAGCGTGGTTGTCTTGCCGGCGCCGTTGGGGCCAAGGTAGCCGAAAACCTCGCCTTCCTGCACCACAAGGGTCAGCGGAGACAGCGCCTCTCGCTCGTGCTTCCGCCAGAAGCCAACCTTGTAAGACTTCGCAAGTCCTGAAGGTTTCAATGGCCGCCATGAGGTTGAAAACGTAATCTCAGATTCGGCCTGATTATACAAGGCAGATTGAGCGGTTGGATCGTGATTAATGATGTACCGGCCTGGGTGGCGGCGCCTTGCCCGATTACTGGATTGTGGGATCAGTCACCGCTGCGGTCTGGTTTGCCGCATTGAAGTGGATCACGCCGCTTCCATCGGTGTAATAGTGCTTGGTGCCGCTGCGGTTCCAATAGGCGGGATCGCCATTAAGGGTATATCCGAGGGCAGAATCCGGTGCGTACGTGAAGTAGTATCCCGACTTGGAGTTGGCCGGGGTTGTTGCCTGTGCCAGCGTATTGTCGAGGATGCAGGCTGTAGATGAAGATGGAGCGGCGCAACTGGCTCCGCCGAGCGTTGTCAAATTGGTCGAGAAACCGACCTCGGGATACGTTGTCGTGTAGGTAATTTCGGCGGTGATGATGGTCCGAAGCGAAGAGACGGCCGACGACTCATTGGCATTGATCTTGGCGCGAAATATGTTTGGCACAGCGATGGCAGAGACGATCAGGATAATCGCTACCACGATCAACAACTCGATGAGGGAGAACCCACGTTGTCTTTGCATACGAAATTCCCCGTCCGCGGCGTACCGCCGAGTTTCCATCAATTTATATTGCACGGACGTTGCCAAACTAAAGTAACCGCTTGTCTTTCTGTAAGTTACTTACAGAACCTAGCTTATAAGCAATCGATCAACTGTTGCTTACGGATAGTAACTTGAGAATACCGGAATCTGTCAATATAAATTGTCAAATTTTGTCAATAAAAGTAAAGGGGCCAGCATTTGCTGACCCCCGGCTGTACCCTCCCCAGGTACTTTGCCAAACCTGTTACTGGATAGCGGGACCGGTGACGACAGATGCCGGTTGGCAGTTGTGTAGCGAATCACGGCGGTTGCCATCCGTGTAGAAACTCTTAATTCCCGTGGAGCCCGACTTTGCGGGCGTTCCAGTCAGCGTGTAGCCCACCGTGCTGTCAGCCGCTAAGGTGAAGTAATAGCCGCTCTTCGGCGTGGCCGCTGTGGTTGCTCCTGCCAGCGTATCGTCGATCAGGCAGGCGCTGGTCGAAGTCGGAGTGGCACAGCTACCGCCGTTGGTGGCCAGGTTGACGAGATCGTGCCGGTGAAGCCGACGGTGTAAGTCGAGTTGTAGGTGGTTCAGCCGTGTTGATGGTGCGCATGGAGCCGACAGCCGAGGCTTCGTTGGCGGCGATGCGCGAGCGAAGCAGGTTAGGAATTGCGATGGCTGCGATGATCAGGATGATCGCTACCACGATCAACAACTCAATGAGTGAAAAACCTTTCTGTTTCCGCATTTGCAACCCTCTCTCCTCTTGAAGTCAAGACCTTCTGATGATCGGTCCACGCCAACTGCTTAAGCACGAAAGGTTCCAACCGGAGAAGCTGTTTCTTAAATGTATATAAGTATTGTGTTTTTACTAATGTTGGGAAAGATGTCCAGAAATTGGAACCTCGGCAGAGATAGCTGAAATGCCAATAACTGTCATGCTGAGTGCATAAAATGTCATGAAATACTCGTGTCACCTTACGATGGCGCCGGGTCTGGTGCTAATAACGTGTCGCCGTCGGCCGACGCCAGGTAGCCGCGCTCGGAACAACCAGAAACTGCGTGGAGAGTCGTGAGCCTGCAAAAAGTAAAGGGGCCAGCGTTGCTGACCCCTCGACTTCACCTCCCGGATACTTTGCCAAAAGCTGTTTACTGGATAGCAGGATCGGTAGCGGCGGCTGAGGTGGTGAGGTTGACGTGAATTACGGCGGTGCCGTCGGTGTAGAAATGCTTAATTCCCGTGGAACCCGCCTTGGCAGGGTCGCCATTCAGCAGGTAGCCCAACGCAGAACTGGTAGCGATGGTGAAGTAATAGCCGCTCTTGCTAAGGGCTGCAGTGCTCGCTGCCGCGAGTGTGGCGTCGATCAGGCAGGCGGCGGTCGAAGTCGGTGCGGAGCAAGTGGACCCGGCAAGGCTACCCAAAGCGGTTGCATAGCCGACGGACGGATAAGTCGACGCGTACGTGATCTCAGCGGTGTTGATCGTGCGCATCGAGCCCACAGCGGATGCCTCATTAGCTGCAATACGAGAGCGGAGCAAGTTCGGAATGGCAATAGCGGCGATGATTAAAATGATCGCCACAACGATGAGCAGCTCAATCAGCGAGAAACCTTTTTGTTTACGCATCAAACTCTCCTTGGAACCAAAAACGCCTTCAAATTCTCGTCGGGAAATACGTTGCAGTTATAATGCCGAACACGATGTCCTTGAGTGCTTAAGAGTGAGTTTTTGCAAGCTCTTGAATCCACAAAGGAAACAGTTTCAACAAATCACCGCATCCGTTCCTGATCATCTGGAAAATGACAAAACTTGTCAAGCGCCAAGGACATATTCTGTCATTACCATCATCGGCCGATGTACCTTCGTAAACACAGATTTGACCTTACGAAGGCTGGGCGTGGAGTGTTGGAATATGGACACATTACGTCTGGAACTTTAGTAATCAGTGTTCCTTATTGGCGTTTCGTAAATGTCCGCTCTTCGGCGTAAGAAACCACTTGTTTGCACAATCTGTTCAAGCAATCAACGTCCGATAATACGCAAACGGATTTGTCCTATAAATGCCATCAGCCCCTGATCAGCAGACTAGCTGATCGCGCGTAATTTTCAGTCCGGTGAGATTGCCGAGGATAGTGACGGCGATCTGGTCGGAGCAAAAGAATTCGTTGGCGTTCTCCAGGACATCCTCGACGCTGACGGCCTGGACGCGCTCGATAATCTCGCTCATACCGAAGAAACGGTTGTAATACATTTCCTGGCGCGCCAGGTTTGACATGCGCGCGGTCGAGGACTCCATGCTCAGCATGAGGCTGCCCTTGAGCTGATTCTTGGCGCGCTGGAGTTCTTCTTCGGAGACCAGGTTGCGCTTCAGGTCGCGAAACTCGTTGACGATGGAGTTGACCACCTTGGAAGCGGAGGTGCGGGAGGTGCCGGCGTAAACGGCCAGGCATCCGCTGTCGCGATAGGGATTCAATTCGCTGAAGATGGAATACGCCAGGCCTTGGCGCTCACGGACATTCTGGAAAAGCCGCGAACTCATGCCACCGCCAAGCAGGGTGTTGAGGACGAACGAGGCATAGCGCTTCTCGTGCGAAATCGAATATGAAGGGACACCAATGCAGATCTGCACCTGTTCAAGGGACTTCTTGTTGCGAAGCATGATGCGCGCCTGCGGATTCGGGGCGATCTGGTGCAACGGGTCCGGCTGGGGCTGAAGATGCTGGAATGTGCCCGTCACCAGGTCCACGAAATTGTCGTGGTTGATGCTGCCGGCGGCTGAAATCACCATGTTGCCGGGAACGAAGCGGGCTCCGTAATAGTCGAAGAGCATGGCCTGGTGAAAGCGGCGCACCGTTTCCTTGGTGCCGAGAATGGGCCGGCCCAGAGGGTGACCTTTCCAAAAATTCTGGGTAAAGATTTCATGGACGAGCAAGTCGGGATTGTCCTCGTCCATCTTGATTTCCTCGAGAATGACGCCGCGCTCTTTGGTTATGTCGGATTCGTTGAAAACGGGATTCAGCACCAGGTCGCTGAGCACATCCATGGCGATCGGCAGGTGCTCATCGAGCACCTTGACGTTGAAACAGACGCATTCCTTGGCGGTAAAGGCGTCGAGGTTTCCCCCGATGGAATCGACTTGCCGGGCGATGGCCTCCGCGTTGCGGCTCTTGGTGCCCTTGAAGACCATGTGCTCGACAAAATGGGAGATGCCGTTGAGATCCTGCGACTCGTGGCGGGAGCCGGTTCGGATCCAGATACCAATAGAGACAGAGCGAATATGCGGCATCTCTTCGGTGATAATCGTCAACCCATTCGGCAGTTCCGTGCGCCGCAGGCTCCGGAGTTCGTCGACGAACTGTTTTTGCATCTTGGCTCCCTTATACCCAGGCTGGCGAGGCGAGCTTTTGTCAGGGTCCCCTGTCGCCACCCAGCGGGCGTTTGAGTTTTCCAGATCAAAAAACAGCGAAATGAATGCCGCTCCCTGATGCCCCTACCATCTAAGATAGCAATTTAGACGGCTGAAAGGTGGTTTCTGGGCTCTTGAAATCGCGACCCTTACTGGGCCCCGGGCGACGGCACTTTACGGACTACTGATTGGATGCATGTGCGAGACTTCCAAATTCGAACTATTAGGCCTTAGTTTGCAAGAGCTTACGGCTCTGGCAGAGTCGCTGGAGCAGCCACTCTACCGCGGCGCTCAGCTCTTTGAAGCCATTTACCGGCAGCGAAAAACCAGTATAGCTGAGATTTCGACCTTGCCGGGCGGGTTTCGCTCGAGCCTGCTGGCGCAGGGGTTTGAGGTCGGCACCCCGACCGTGGAGCGGCCGTTCACTTCCGTGGACGGCACGGTGCGTTACCTGATTCGCTTCGGCGACGGGCAGACGGTGGAAACCGTGTGGATGCCCGAGGGCGACGGCGGCGAGCAAGGCGACGGCAGCGAGGCTGCCGAAGCGCGTACCCGGGCAACGATTTGCATTTCAAGCCAGGCCGGATGCGCCGTCAACTGCCGCTTCTGCATGACGGCTCTGTTGGGGCTGCAACGCAACCTGACGGCGGGTGAAATTGTGGGACAGGTTTTGCTGGTGCTCGCCAGCCATGGGGTCGAGCCGGAGCGCGATCGCATCAACCTGGTCTTCATGGGGCAGGGTGAACCCTTTCTTAATTACGACAACTTCATGAAGGCCGTGCGCCTGCTGGTGGAGGGCGCCGGAATCGCGGAGTCGCGGATGACGGTTTCCACCTCCGGAATCCTGCCGCGCTTCGCCGACTTTGCCCGGGAGCCGGTGCGCCCCAAGCTGGCGATTTCGCTAAACGGCAGCAACGACGAGGACCGCTCCCGCGTGATGCCGATCAACCGCAAGTGGAACATTGCCGGCCTGCTGGAAGCGGCGAGAAGTTTTCCGCTTCGGCCGCGCGAGCGGATCACCTTCGAGTACGTGCTGCTGGGCGGCGAAAACGATTCGGTCGAGAATGCGCAGGAGTTGGCTGGGCTGCTGCGGGGAGTGCGCGCCAAGGTCAACCTGATCGCGCTCAATGCCGGACCCGGAATCGCATTTTCCACGCCCTCCGAGGAACGGGTACTTGCTTTTCAAAGGGTGCTGGTGGGGGCCGGGATTCCGGCATTTATCCGGCGTCCACGGGGCCGCGACATCTACGCCGCTTGCGGTCAACTGAAACGCACAACCGAGCTCGCCGGAATTCAAACCTAAAGATACTCTGAACAAGTTCTCTAGGAGGCTGTTGAAAAACTCATAGGAGTGTCATCCTGAGGTCGCGCCGGTTTTGCACGACCGAAGGATCGGCTTTATATTCAGCACACGCAAACAGCAGATCCTTCGCTCCTCCACCCCAGCAACGGCAAAAGCGGCCGTCGCCGGGGACCCCGGCTTCGCTCAGGATGACACCCTCAGAGAACAGTTTTTCAGCAACCTGCTAGTTTGCGTTGCTATTCAGGGGAGAGTGAGACGCAGCGGAGGCCATGCGGAGCTATCCGATTGCCGCAAGCCGATATCAGGACAGGTTGCTGCATTGGCTACGTTCATTCGGCAGCTTGTCGGGGTGCCGTTGGAAAAAGAAGTTCGGCAGGCAGAGCCTGCCATCCTCCTGCAGACGTTGACGGGTTGAGGCCGCTGAGAGTTGTCTTGCTCAAGCGGCCTGCGGTTGTCAGGCATTGCTGGCCACTGGCTAGCCGCAAGCGTTGACTAGGTTAGGTTCCCGGCTGCGTTACTAAATACATTGTTGATCGCCGTCGATAAGGTTCCGAGCGTAGCGGTCGCTGCCAGGGAAAGCAGAACCAACAGCAAAGCATATTCGGTCAAGTCCTGACCTTCCTCTTCCTTCCAAAGCCGGATCAAAAGACTCTTCATTCGGTGTCCTCTCAGGTGACGTAAGCTAGGCAGCACAAAAAGCATGGTGCCGTCCGCCTTTCTGGCACTTAAGGCGCCACACGGCCAGTAAATATGCCGCCAATGCTAAGTGTCTGGGAAATCGTAAGTTGCTGGATCGGACGAATGCGGAATGGCAAATTTGATCGCCGTTCGCATAGTCAAAATGACGTGACCAGCGAATTTTTTACCAGCGGGAAAGAAGAAAAATACACGACGGAGCAGATCATTGGGTCGTCGACGAGGTGGACGCGCGAAGAAGGTTGGCGGCTCCTGTTGCCGTTCGCACTTGATCTCGGCGGGTGCCCCACGTCCCGCCCTTCTTTGTGGGCTGACGGTGGGCGGCGCCGCACTCGATGGTTGCAACTGCTGTCAGTTCTGCCGCATCAGGATGCCTACGTGCGCGGACCATCCAGTGAGAGCGCACCGAGACACTCGTGCGCTGGCGACATATCATTTTCGGGTTTTCGCTGCTGCTGCTCTGTTTCAGCGTTGGCGGATCATGGCAGAAGCGGCAAATGAAAGAAGCGGAACGCCTGCAATGGCAAGGCAGGTCCGCCGCCGCGCTCGATTTGTTTCAGTCGCTGCTGGCGCATGTGCCCGCTCTCGGCAAAGGCGCGCAATCCCAGCTATGGTCCCACATCGGAGAATGCTATTACGCACTGGAAGAGCCGGGCGAGGCATTCACCGCGTACAACCGCGCGCTGGAACTCGACCCCGATAACCATTCCGCCCGGCTAAGGCTGGGAGAGCTCTATCTGCTGGGCGGCTCCGTCGAGGAGGCAAGCGAAGAGGCCAGGAAAGTGATAGCTTCGGCCGGCCCGAGCGCCGACGCCTTTGAGTTGCTGGGCGCCGCGTCCGCCGACGCGGATGCATCCGTGGCAATGGACTCATTCCGCCGCGCCCTGCAACTCGACCCTACGCGAATGAAGGTCGCCGTCTCACTCGCCCAGCTATTGAACCGTGCAGGCAGGGGCGAGGAAGCCCAGGAGATATTGAAGAAAGCCGCCCAAGCGCAGCCGCGGAGCGCCGCGCCATATCTGGCGCTGGGTCGTCTTGCCGAGGAGGACGCGCGCAGCGAAGACGCCGAGCAGGCCTATCGGAAGGCGGTTGCAACCGAGAACACGGTGGAAACCGAACTGCACCTGGCGCAATTCCTGGAACGCTCGGCGCGCATGGATGAGGCGCGGAAGATTCTCGCCGCGGTGGATGCTTCACGTCCCGGATCGCCGCCTGTTCTGGGAGATTTCGAGCTGCTGGCGGGGGCGCCCGTGCTGGCAGTCCGTAACTACGTCGGACGTCTGCAAAGCGGCCCTGAGCCGGAAACGCAACGGGGGCAGAGAAAGCGATATCGCACACAATTGATCTCGCGTCTGATCGAGGCGGATATTCAGTCTTTTCAGCGGAGCGAGGCTTCTCAGGTAGCCGTGATGACGAAGTCTGCCCGCGAGCATCTGGCCGCGTTTGGAGGCGAACTCGACCCAGCCACGCGGAGCATCCTGTCGGCAGAGCTTGAACTCATCGACGGAGACCTGACGGTCGCGGCAGCGCAGGCAAGGAAGGCGGTGAGGATCGCGCCGGATTCGCCTGCGGCGCATTATGTGCTGGGGTTGCTGCACCAGAGGATGGGCGACAATGCCGGCGCGGCGACGGAGTGGCAGACAGCGTTGCAGGCGCGTTCCGACTTTGCGCCGGCCAGCATCGCGCTGACGGACATGATCCTGCGTTCGGGCAACTTCGACCTGGCGGAGCAGTACATCGTTCCCGTGTTGCGACAGGAGCCGGCTAATTTGCAGGCTTTGGTCATATTCTGCCGGGCGCTCCAGGGAAAGAAAATCTACCAGGCAGCTCGCGTTGTGGCGAATCGTGTGGCAGCCATCGACAATACGTCGGCGCAAGCCAGCATTTTGCGCGGGGAAATTGCACTGGCGGAGCATCAGATTGCCGCCGCCCTGCTCAACTACGAACAGGCCATGGTGCTCGATCCAAGCTCCCCGGAAGCGATGCAGGGTCTGATCCGGGTCTACGGCGAGGGAGAAGTTACGCGCCCCATGCTGTTGCAAATGGAACAGTTCGCGGCGAGCGATAAGAATTTGTCGAGCCTTATGGAACTGACGGGACGCCTGTTTGCCGAACGCGGCTGGAAGCAGGATGCAATTCGCTGTCTGCGGCGCGCCTGCGAGATGGACCGGGAGCGCGATTCCGCCGCCGAGGCCATGGCGAAACTGTTCGCCCGCCACGGCCAGATGATCGCCGCAGCCGATTCGGCCACCAGAGTGCGCGAGCTTTCCACCCTGCTGGCGGGAGTGAAGGCCGAGCGTAATCGCGACTTGGCCGCGGCGGTGCGCAACTACGAAGCGGCCATGCACGGCGGAGACAACAGCGGAGTTTCCGCCAACAATCTCGCCTGGATTTATGCCCAGCAAGGGCGCGAGCTTGAGCGGGCGCTGGCGCTGGCTACACATGCGCGCGAGCTGGCGCCGGAAGATCCGGCCGTGCTCGATACCCTTGGGGTCGTACACCTGGCCCGGCGCGAGTACTCCAGTGCCGTCGGCGTGCTGGAGCTTGCGCGCACGCTGGCCCAATCACAAGGGCAGAGCGGGGCAGTGGTGCTGGCGGAGGTTAAGCATCATCTGTCGGAGGCTTATCTGCGCGCTGGACAAACCGAGCGAGCTTCATTGTCGGCAGGCAACCGTGCGCGGCCTCGCTGAGCGAGGCTACACTGATTACTCCCACATCTGTTGACTGCGGCAGATATGGGGCACAGCTGAATTGTCATAAGCCGCTTGCGCGTATCTCGTCTCTCGCGATACAACCGAAGCGTGTTCCGTTTGAGAGATTACCAGCACGGCGACTTCGAAGAGCTGTATCGAATCGACACCGATTGCTTCCAGCCGGGGATTGCCTACTCCCGCGGCGAGCTGCAGAGCTATGTGCAGCGCAAGCAGTCATTCTGCATCATTGCCGAACCCGAAGCCACAGCCGGTGATGCCGGCCCGCTGAAGCAAGGTGCGGCGGAGGCAGCGGGCGTCGCGGCAGAACCTGCGGCGGGCAGGCGGAAAGAGCGCATCGCCGGTTTCGTGGTTGTCGAACTGCATCGCGAAGGGTATGGACACGTCATCACCCTTGACGTGCGTCGCGACTTTCGCCGCCACCGGCTCGGTACGTTGCTGATGCAGGCCGCCGAAGAGAGAATCCGCAAGCTCGGCGGCTTCATGATGGTGCTGGAGACGGCGGTTAACAATGCCGCGGCACTGGCATTCTATGAGCGGCATCGCTACAAAATCCTAAGGCGGCTGCCGCGCTACTACGCCCACAATCTGGATGCTTTGTTTTTGACCAAGCGGCTGTAGGGCAGACCAGGGTTGATGTAGTCAAGAACGATTATTCCAGTGTGTCACCCTGAGGTTGAGCCGGTTTGCGGGCGTCTGAGCCCGCAGGCGAAATCCTGAGCGCAGCGAAGGAACTCGTCAGGGCGCGACGTGAGGGGCCATGTATTTGCTGTCCAGCCTTCGGGTGGCGCTCGTTGAAATACATAGATCGTCACGTCGGCTCGCTCAATCACCCCAGCGAGCCGAGCCTCGCCGGGGACCCCGACGCCGGCGAACCTCCTCACGATGACACCCCCAGTACGGTATCTCTGGCACCGCTCTGCCCGAGGCGGGCAAAGGAAAAGGGCGCCCGGACGAGCACCCCTTTCGAAAAATTTTCAGATTCTTTGAGGAACTTTCAGAGTTGCTTATGCGACATCTTCGTCGTCGCGGTTACGATCCTTGGCAGGCGTTTCGGTTTTCCGTTCGATCTTGTTCATGGCCTCCCGCCCAGCGTCTTTGATTTTTCCAAAGGCATTCTGCACCTTGCCCTTGATCTGCTCTTTGGTGCCTTCGGCCTGAGCGTCATTGTCTCCCGTCCACTCGCCTACCTGGCGCTCAATACGGCCCTTAATATCCTTAATTTTGCCTTCTACGCGGTCTTTATCCATTTTCAGCTCCTTCCGTTAAATGCTGGTTTCCATTTTTGAAGGAAACCGGCGATTACCTCAAGGTGCCAACCCCAACAAGCCAACAACGGGCTTGTCGGGGACCCAAAAAGCCCTTCACAAACTCATCCTTCGTCCGGAAATGAGTTGGAAGACCAGAGCGACCACTGCCAATACGAGCAGGATGTGAATGAATCCTCCGAACGTGTAGCTGCTGACTACTCCTAACAACCACAGCACCAGAAGAATCACGAACAGGGTCCAAAGCATAATGCTCACCTCCGTCTGCCCTTTGGGGTCGTCATCGGATTAGACGGGATGAGACGCGGCCGGGGTTGCGAGGAATCGAGGGTTCAAGCGCGATTGCGAAAGGCAGGATAAGTCTAAAGCTGGTTATGTTTTAGAAGAAAGGGCCGATTCCATCAGGCGAAAGGGGCTCTACTCGAAGCGCACTTTATCGCCGACGATCAGCGAGTGTTTCAGGAATCGCGCGTCGTTGTGGGCAGGACAGTCAAGCCGGTAGTGCGCGCCGCGGCTTTCCTCGCGCGCCAGGGCGGCGCGTGCGATCAGTTGGGCGGCTGCGGCCAGGTTATGGGCCTCCCATTCGCGGCGGCAGTGCGCTTCAGGAAGTTGGCCGTGCAACTCCTTCAACGCGGCAATTGCGCCCCGGAGCCGCTTGCCTTCGCGCACAATTCCAACCTCGCGCCACATCAACTGTTGAAGGGCGGAAATTTGGCTTTCGAGAGCAGGATTCGAGACGACCTGGCCGCCGTTAACCGCCTTCTTGCTTTTGGCGGCGGAGTCTTTCCCGTGCTTCACCAGTTGCGCCTCACCGCCCATGTAGCCGGCGGCGCGCGCGCCGTAAACCAGGCCTTCGAGCAGGGAATTGCTGGCCAGGCGGTTGGCGCCGTGGACCCCGGTGCAGGCAGCCTCGCCGGCGGCAAAAAGTCCGGGAAGCGAGGTGCGGCCGCAGAGATCGGTGCGAACGCCCCCCATCGCATAATGCGCCGCGGGACGAATCGGCACCATATCCGTGGCGAGATCGATGTTGTAGCTCAGGCAGGTGTTATAAATGCGCGGGAAGCGCTTCTTCAGGCGTTCGCCGTTGAGGTGCGTAAGGTCAAGATAGACGACCGGCTCACGCGCCGGAGAAATTTCAAGCTCGTGGGCAATGGCGCGGGCAACAACATCGCGCGGAGCCAGCTCCGCCATGTCGTGATACTTGGGCATGAAGCGGCTGAGATTGGCGTTGCGCAGATAAGCGCCTTCGCCGCGCAGCGCCTCGGAAAGCAGAAAGCGCGGCGCATTTTTCAAATAAAGAGCGGTCGGATGGAATTGAATAAATTCCATGTCGCTGATTTCGGCGCCCGCGCGGAAAGCCATGGCGACGCCATCGCCGGTGGCGACTCCCGGGTTGGTGGTGTTGGCATAGACTTGGCCCATGCCGCCGGTGGCCAGCATGACGGCTGCCGCTCTGATCTGTTCCGGTTCACCGTTCTCGTTCAGCAGATGAATGCCGACGACGCGGCCGTCTTCCATCCAGAGGCAGGTAGCGAAGCCGAATTCACGAAATGAAATGTGCTTGAGAGAAGCGGCGCGATGGTAGAGCGCACGGCCGATTTCGCGTCCGGTGGAGTCGCCATTGGCGTGCAGCACGCGGTCGCGGCTGTGCGCGCCCTCGCGGGTGAACGAAAGCTTGGTCCCTTGCTTATCGAACTGAGTGCCCCACTTGATGAGCTCCTCGATGCGCATGGGGCCTTCTTCGACAAGGATGCGGGCCGCATCGGGGTTGCAGAGGCCGTCGCCGGCGACCAGCGTGTCCTGCAAATGCAGGCATATCTCGTCCTCATCGCTGAGAGCGACCGCGATGCCGCCCTGGGCATACTGGGTGTTCGATTCGCTGAGTTCGAGCTTGGCCAGACAGAGCACACGCCCGTATGCGCACAGTTCGATTGCAGCCCGCATGCCGGCGATGCCGGCGCCCACGACAATGAAGTCCGTTTCCTGCACGAGTCCTCACCAGGTCATCGGCACGATTTGTACGATACAGGAAGTTACGGCAATAAAGTTAATTTCCTGAACGAGCCCATGGCACCGATGCAGGCAAATATATCATTGCAGCAGCGCGCAACCGAACAACTTCGTGCTTTCGGCTGGGCTGCGCTAGAATAATTGCTTGGTACGCGTAAGCATCAGATACGATTTCGCGGCCGTATGAAGCCCTGATCGAACAGGCCGTGCTGCGCTCCGCCGGAACTTACATACGGGAGCTGATGCCGAATGCAGGCAGGTTGTTCACGATCACCGTGGCGCCTGTGCGCAAGCATTTCGGCAAGACTCTGGCGCAATCTTTTCAGGCGGCGAAGCTGGAGAATGTCTTCGTCGATATGCCTAATGGAGAGCGTTATAAGACGCTTTCGACGATTGAAGAGCTGGGCAAGCGGCTGGTGAAGGTGGGGGCGGACCGGGGCGCCACGCTGGTGACGCTGGGCGGAGGCGTGGTGGGCGACGTGGGGGGATTCCTCGCTTCGATCTATATGCGGGGGATAGACTTCATTCAGATCCCCACGACTTTTCTCGCGCAGATCGATTCCTCCGTCGGCGGCAAGACGGGTGTGAACCTGACACTCGGAAAAAACCTGCTGGGCACCTTCAAGCAGCCTTCCCTGGTGCTGATCGATCCCGAAGTGCTGATAACGTTGCCCGATCGGGAATACAGTTCAGGGTTGTTCGAGGCGCTGAAAACCGGAATTATCCGCAATCCGCGTATTTTCGACTTCATGGAGGAAAACCGGGATCGCATTCTGCGGCGCGATCCGGGGACGATGGAGTGGCTGATCGCCGAGTGCGTGCGGGTGAAGGCGAGCGTGGTCAGCGAGGACGAGGAAGAGCACGGGCTGCGGAAGATTCTGAATTTCGGCCACACCATCGCGCACGCCCTGGAAGTGGAAACGAGCTACCGGCACTTCCTGCACGGAGAAGCCGTGGCGTGGGGGATGATCGCGGCGACCATGATTTCCGCCGGCATGCAGAAAACCGATTCGAGGACAGCGCAACGGATTATCGGAGCAATTCTGTCGTATGCGCCTCTGCCCAAGGTCGACGTGAAGCCGCGCAACGTTCTTCGCTGTTTGAAGCGCGACAAGAAGGTTATCAGCGGCAAGATTCAGTGGGTGCTGCCGCTGGAGATCGGCAAGGCGGAGTTTGTGACGGATGCGCCCGAGCGCGCGATTCTGCAAGCCATCGAAGAACTTCGCTACCTGTCGCAAGCCTGATCGAGCCGGTCATGCCAGGGCGACCGGCGTCACTAGTGGCGTTAGCCTGTTTGGTGTCGCAAGCCTGATCGAGCTTAATCCCGCATGCCGGAGCAAGATAAATCTTTGGGCGCGCGCACGGCTGAGGCGCAGGACGAGCAGGCCGCCGCGCATGCGGTGCGCGACATGTTCAGCGCAATCGCGCCGCGCTACGACCTGCTGAATCACGTTCTCTCGCTGAACACGGATCGCTATTGGTGGTGGCGGGCGGCACGCAGTTTCCGGCATATTTTGCGGCGCCCGGGCGCGGCCGTGCTGGACCTGTGCTGCGGCACCGGCGATATGAGCTTGGCGCTTTATCGGGGGTCCGCTCCGGGAGTGAATATCGTAGGTGCGGATTTTTCGCCGGCGATGCTGGAGCGCGCGCGGCGAAAGGGCGCGGGCCTGCCGGTGGAGTGGGTCGAGGCCGACGCGCTGAATATGCCGTTCGCCGCCGGCAGCTTCGAGCTTGTCGTCTCCGCGTTCGGCTTTCGCAACCTCGCCAACTACGATCACGGGCTCGAGGAGATTTGCCGCGTGCTGAAGAGTGGCGGCGAAATCGGAATCCTCGACTTCGGCGAGCCGCGCGGCCTGATCGGCAAACTCTACCGCCTTTATTTTCGTCATGTCCTGCCTCGACTGGGCGCGATCATCTCGGGGGTTCGCGGCCCTTACGCTTATCTGCCGGCGTCAGTCGCGCGCTTTCCCGAGCCGGAGGAAATGCTGGCGCGAATGCGGCGGGCGGGGTTTGAGCGCGCGGAATACACTCCCTACACTTGCGGCATCGCCGGACTCTATCGGGCGGTGAAGCGCTGAGCGGCAAGAAACTACCCCACGTTAGCCCAACCACCCCAGCGAGCCGGGCCTCGCCGGGGACCTCGATGCGGGCGAACGTGGGGCACCATTGGACACCATTGGATTTGCCGGGTCGCCGTCCGCCGTGGCAGAGTAACCTCACGGGCATTGGGCCCCTTGTCCAAAGCTGAACCGAATGGCAGAGCAGGCACTCAATGCGGAGACCATGCGCGCGGAAAAGCGCGGAGTTGCGCGCAATTCCGTTTTTGCCGCCCTGCTGATCACGGCTTTCAAGTTTGTCGTCGGTTTTTCCACCGGCAGCCTCGGTATTCTTTCGGAAGCGCTGCACTCCAGCCTTGACTTGGTGGCTGCGATCGTCACGCTGCTATCGGTGAGGGTGAGCGACAAACCCGCCGATGCCGACCACCAGTACGGCCACGGCAAAGTCGAAAGCTTTTCCGCGTTTATCGAGACGGGTTTGTTGCTGGTTACGTGCGTGTGGATCGTCTATGAGGCCTTCAAACGCCTGTTTCTGCGCACGGTTGAGATTGAGCCGAGCATCGTGGCCGTGGCGGTCATGCTTTTCTCCATCGGGGTTGATTTCTGGCGCTCGCGAGCGTTGAAGATCGTCGCCGACAAGTATGACAGTCAAGCGCTGAAAGCCGACGCACTTCATTTCAGAACGGACATATGGTCAAGCGCCGTCGTCATCCTCGGGCTGTTTCTGGTCTGGCTGGGCCGGTTGAACAACAGGAATTGGCTCTTCAAGGCCGATCCGATCGCGGCGTTGTTTGTGGCGGTGATTGTCGTCCACGTGAGCTGGCGGCTGGCAAGGCAGACGATCGACGCATTGCTGGACGGGGCGCCGCACGGCGCACGCACGCGAATCATGGACTCGGTCGACAACCTGCCCGGAGTTCTGGAGGTTGACCGCGTGCGGATCAGGAGCGCGGGGAGCCGTTACTTTGTCGATCTGGCTATCGGACTCGGCAGAAACGTGACTTTCCAGGCATCGGAACAGGTCGCGCACAGGGTCACGGACACGGTTCGCCAGATCCTGCCGGGGGCCGATGTCGTGGTGAACACCGTTTCCATGGCCGGGCACTGGGAAAACATCTTCGACCGCATCCGCGCCGCCGCTCTGCGCAACAACCTGATGGTGCACGCCATCAGCGTCCAGGATATTGACGGAAAACAACACGTCGAACTGCATGTCGAACTCGACGAAAAGCTCACGCTGGTT
The DNA here is from genome assembly GCA_963842345.1 of uncultured Acidobacteriota bacterium. Lineage (GTDB taxonomy): Bacteria > Acidobacteriota > Terriglobia > Terriglobales > Acidobacteriaceae > CAWBRT01. The sequence continues at coordinate 195,653 of CAWJGD010000026.1, read as the reverse complement.
GCGGCGCATGAACACGTGACCTTATTGGAAAGCGATATCCGGTCGGCGGTGCCGGAAATCTCGTCGATTCTAACGCATATCGAAAGCGAGCCGGCGACGGTCGAAACCAGCAACGAAATCGTGCGCGATACGCGCCTCGAGGCGCGCCTGAAAGCGATTGGAGGGCAGTTTCCGGAGGTGGTTGACGTGCACGAGATTTTGCTGAAGCGCGTGCGCGATCACCTGTTCCTCTCCTGTCACGTTACCATGCACGATAAACTGCCGCTCTCTCGCGTACACGACGTGCAGACGGCACTTGAAATCCGGTTTAAGACGGCGGCGCCGCAATTGTTCAGAGTGCTGATTCATCCCGAGCCGCAGACCGATAACCGCCGCTAGAATTCTCGGCAGCAGAAACAAAAGGTGGCTCGTCCACCCCAGCATGCGCAATTACGGCGCATGTTGGGGCCCCCGGCTCGACTTTGCTCGCCATGACAGTCTGAGTTAATGTTGAGATACACCTTCAGGGGAAGCGCCGCTAGGGGATTCATTGTCAAAGCAGATAGACCAAGGCCACTGCAACGTGATGGAAGAGGGGGCGCCGCGGGCGGCAACCGGCGCGGAGCCGCGAAGCCTCATGAATCGGGCGAAGGGCTACCTGTGCGTTGCCTCGGCAACACTGTTCTGGGGAATTTCGGCGTCGTTGGGCAGAGCGGTTTTCACCGGACGTTTAAAGATCGCGGGCCGGACGGTGGGCTACATACCGCCGATGATGCTGTCACAGAGCCGCACCACCTTTTCGTTTCTGATCCTGATTACGGTTCTGCTGTGCGTGCACGGGCGGCGAGGCGTGGCCATGCGGCGGCGAGAACTCCTTCAGTGCATGGCGCTGGGAATTTTTGGCATCGCAGCGTCGAATTTTTTCTATTATTTCGCCATCGAGAAGACCACCGTGGCGACGGCGATCATCGTTCAGTACAGCGCGCCGGTGCTGGTGCTGCTTTACATGCTGGCACGCGGACGGCAGCGGGCAACGGCGGCTCGCATCTGCGGAGTGGCGCTGGCGGTGACCGGAAGCATGCTTGCGATTGGCATTGTGGGCGGGGCGGCAGGCTTTCCCTGGTTTGCCATTGGCATGTATCGCTTGAAATTTAACGGCCTGGGAGTGCTGGCGGCGCTGCTGGCGGCGGCGGCGTTTGCCTTCACGAACGTCTACGGCGGAAGCCTCGTCGAATCCGTCGGCCGCTGGCGGGTGGTGTTGTGGGCGATGTTCGGCGCGGCTGTCGGATGGATGCTGATCAATCCGCCGACGCGGATTATCGCGGTCCATTATGAGCCGCAGCAATGGCTGTTCCTGTTGATCTTCGCGGTATCCTCCTCACTCGTGCCGTCCTCGCTGTATATGTGGGGACTGGAGCATCTCGACCCGACGCGGGCCATCGTGACCAGTTGCCTGGAGCCGGTATTCGCCATCGTCATCGCCGCCATGACGCTGGGCGAAACCGTAAATTCCTTCCAGATCCTGGGGATTGCCGTGGTGCTGACGGCAACAATCCTGGTGCAGATTCCGGAGCGGGCGAAGTTGAGGCGTTGAGGCAGCGTCTGAGCCGCCTGCCGAAATCCTGAGCAAAGCGAAGGATCTGGCGTTGCGGACAGGCGGAGCAACAACCCCACATTAGCTCCGCCCGCGTCTTCGCAAATGCGGGTCACCACGGCCCAGGTTAGCGCCGAACTGCCAAAGGAGCTCTTCGCTACAGGCGGCACAGCCAGCCTAGCTGTGCGGGTTGTCTCAAATGAGTTTCTTGGCGGCGCGGAACCTGGGACACCCTTGTCTACTTTGCCTTCAAGGTGCGGATGTACTTCACCATCGCGTCCAGACCTTTATCGCCGAGCGCGGAGCTATAAGCCGGCATCTTGCCTTTGCCCTTGGCGAGTGCGTCGCGGATCTGGCCATCGCTCTGGCCTTGAACGTCGGGCGCGGTGAGATCGGCGGCCTTTAGCGTCTTGCCCGCGGGCGTCTGCGAGCGGCCGTCGGCTCCATGGCACAAAATGCAGTTCTTACCGAAGACCGCCTTGGAATCGGTTACGTCCTGCGCATAAGAAAGCAGCGAGCCGGCTAGCAGGACAACGGCGAACAACGAGGTTTTCTTTTTCATCGCTTTGGGAACCGCCCGTTCCCCATCCGAGTACTTCTTCCGGTACGCCGCCCGGCTCAACGCAAATTTGTGTCGTCAGAAGTGCGACTAGGGCAAATCCGAAGTTGATGTATCTCCAAAATCACAGCCGGGCGTCGACCGGGTCTGGACTTGTTTCATAAACCGGTTAGAGGGAATGCGAATCCCCTCAGGGGCTAAAGCCCGCACCCATTGACTATTGATGGACGGCCTGAAGCCCGTCCCCTTCAAGAACCATTTATCGAACAGAATTCTACTTGGAGTATCCAACAAAACCTACTTGAGCGAGCGGATGAACTTAACAACATCGCTTGCCTGGGCGTCCGTAATCTTCGGCGCCGGCATTTTGCCTTTGCCCTTCAGGGCGATGTCCTTCAAGATGGCATCACTCTGTTTCTGGACATCGGCAGACGACAGGTCGCGCAGCTTCATGTTTTTGCCCATGGCGGTCTGACCCTTGCCGTCAGGGCCATGACACATGGCGCATTTCTGCTTGAAAAGATCGGCGCCACTCTGGGCCAACACTGGCTGAACCACCATCAGGCACAACACAGTAAACGCAAGAGCATAAACCATGCCACGGGAAAACATCATGTCTCCTCCTCCTTAAATTAGCTGGACGAAACCGCCTCACCCCTACGGAATGGGATGATAACAAAAACTGACGGCTGCCGTCACGGCGCGGCCGATGGTGAGCTGTTTTCGGGGGCAACCGTGCTGAGATGTCGAACGAAAGCCCCACCCAAGCTACGCTTGAATGGGGCACCCCAAGCAAAGAAACTACCCCACGTTAACCAAAGACGGGCGAACGTGGGGTACCGTCGAATCCAATTGGCCTGAGCCAATTGCAGCAAAATGAGATCTATTCCGGCACTGATGATTTACTGAAAATTCGCAGCAGTTCAAAGTAGCGGCGCGCGTGGTGCACGTCCAGGCTGATCTGGTCGCGCAGGGCGTCCACCGAAGGGAATTTGATTTCATCCCGGAGGCGCTTGAGAAACGTGAGTTCGACGTTGGTTTCGACGGTCAACTCGATCGGATGGAAATTCAAAATGTGAGTTTCTATGGCGAACGACTCGAGGCCGAAGGTCGGACGGTTTCCAATGTTGGTCACGGCATCGAAGCATTCGCCGGAGAGAGCGATTTGCGTGATGTAAACGCCGTGCTTGGGAACGAGTTCATCGTAGCGGCTTAGATTGACCGTAGGCACGGTGTATTTGTGCCCGTAGCCGCGTCCGCGTCCGGGGGTGGAGTAGATGCGGAATGGGCGTCCCAGCAGATGCCGCGCGGGCGTGAGTTGGCCGGCCGCAATCAGGTCGCGCACCTGGCTGGAGGAAGCAATATAACCTCGCGCCTGCAACGCATCATAGGCATGGACGGTGAAGCCGAGACGCATGCCATATTCGCGCAGCCGGTCGATGTCGCCTTCGGCGCGATGTCCGAAGCGGAAGTTGAAGCCTTCGTGAACCTCCACGGCGTGCAGCGCGGTGGAGATGATCTGTTCGGCGAACTCGAACGGAGGCATCGTCGAAAGATCGCGTGTGAACGGCAGAATCACGACCGCGTCGAGACCGGTTTCCTCCAGCAGCCGCAATTTGTAAGGCATGGGGGTGATGAGCGGAGGCGCTTCGCGGGGACGAAGGATGCGGATCGGATGGGGATCGAAAGTGAGCACGACGGAGCGAGCCTGTAACTGCTTTGCCCGCTCAACCATTTGCTTCAGGATCTCGCGATGGCCGAGGTGAAGCCCGTCATAGTTGCCGACGGTGAGGACAGTCGGGCCAAAATCGCGGGGAATCTGATCAAGTTTGCGAAAAATCTTCATGCGATCGTGATTTCAGCTTTCTCAGCCTTGTGCGCGGTCACAGTTGGAACTCCAGCCGCAAGTCCGTCATGGGAGAGCCGCACGTTGGGCGGAAGCTGCGCATTCGTCTCCTGGTGAGAAAGATCGTGCGCAATGTGAGTGAAGAAAGCGCTTCCCGGGCCGCAGCCGCTCGACCAGGCTGAGCGACTGCGCAACCGTGGAGTGAGTGGGATGCGGCTTGTAGCGCAAGGCGTCGAGAAAAAGGATATCCAGCCCGCCGAGCAGCGGAAACGAGCTTTCAGGAATTTCGCTGAAGTCGGTCAGGTAGGCGGCCGAACCGAAGCGATATCCGAAAATCGGAGCCTCACCGTGAATCACCGTCACCGGGCAAAACACCGCATCGAAAATCTGCACCGGGCCGTTGATCTCGTGCAACTCGACTTGCGCCAGTCCGCCGAACTTATAGTCCTGGTCGAAGACGTATCGGAAGACGGAGCGCAGCACGCGCGCGGTGTCGGCGTTGGCGTAGAGCGGAACCTTGGGACCGCCGGTGATGCGTGGAAACGTCAAAGGCCGGAGGTCGTCCAGGCCGAGAATGTGGTCTGCATGTCCGTGGGTATAGAGCACGGCATCGACGCGGTCTATCTTCTCGCGCAAGCGCCTGCTGCCGGAAGTCGGGTGTGGTATCGATCACGACCCGGTGGCCGCTCCACTCCACCATGACCGATGGGCGCGTGCGGCAGTCATGGGGATCGGTCGAGCGGCAGACATCGCAGGGGCAGCCGATGGTCGGCACGCCCATGGAGGTGCCGCTTCCGAGCACTGTCAACACGGCCCGCATTATCGCCGTCTCGCGCCGGGATCTGGTGGCATTCCGCCGGCCGGCGGACGCGTCAGCGCGTTGGTCACCTCGATATACGCCATGCGAAGCTCATACAAGCAGGTGCCCAGCATGCGATCTTCCTGGGACGTGAGATTGCCTCGCGTCTTTTCCGCGATGAGCGACAGGGTATCGATTGTCTGCCGCGCTCCGATCAGGTCGGCTGCCGGCTGCCCGCCCGGTTCGTGGACCAGACCCAGTTGCACCAGCGCCGTCATGTAGAGGGAAGCGATAAACTTCTCGAACGTAATCTCGAAGTCGGAGGCTTTTTGGCCCTGGCCCTGCGAATCGAGTTCGCGCTGAAGCTGCGAGTCGAATTGGCGGGACGATTGCTGGTATTGATCCGCCTGCTGCTTTTGCTCGTGCGCGGTGGGTTGGGGCGGCGCCGGTTGCGCGGCATCGCTGGCGGCAAGCGGAGGCGGCGGCGCCGGTTGAGCGGCCTGTTGCGGCTCAGGCGGCGTCTCTTTGGTTGCAGGGTTTTCAGGCGTGCTGGTTCCAGGCAGCGGCTCACCTTCCATGGTGAACTTGCGCCTATCGGTAACGGTGAATTCTGGCTCTTTTTCTTTTGGCATATCGATCAAATGGAAAACGGCAGGGATTCCACCCTTGCCATGTCAGGGCCGATCTTGACCTCGGTTCCCGGGGTCGCGGCCTCGCGGCGAATATATCCAAGGGCGAGAGTGATGTAAGAACTTTTCAATGCAAGCGCCGGAATGGACGCGGCGGAGGTGATCTCGCCTACTTCCTTGTCGCCCCACTGGACTTTTGCGCCCGGCTGGGGCGCTGCTCCATGCACCCGGAAGCCGGCAAAGACGCGATGAACGTTGCCGCGGGATCGTATGCGCTCCACGATCTCCTGGCCGATGTAGCAGCCTTTGGTGAAGTGCAAGGCGTGCTGCTGGCCGGTTTCCTGCGGCAGGTCGCGGTCCCGAATATCGATGCGGAAGCGCGGCACGCCGAGCGAAAGCAGCAGCCACTCCCAGGCTTGCGTACCGGCCGGCACGGCGCCAGCCGCGACAAAACGATCCCATAGGAGTGCGGCGTTGTCGGGATGCGTCCAGAACTCAAAGCTGGCCAGCAGCGCTGGGCCGCGCGCGGCAGTCAGTCCGATGCCGTTCCAGACGAAATCATGCACCTCGTAAGGCTGCAACTCGGGAAGCGTGATGCCGACCCGGTCGAGAACCTGGCGCGAGTCGGGGCCGACGACGGCGATGGAGACGAGTTTCTCGCTGATATCGGTGAATTCGACATCATCCATGATGATATGGCGGTCGAAGATTTGACGCATCCCTTCCACCTGCTCGCGGTCCGTCGAAACCAGGAAATAATCGCCTCGATTGTACGCTACCAGATCGCCCTGGATGCGTCCCTGAGGGTTCAAAACGAAGCTGTAATTCCCGTGGTTCAGCGGCAGGTCCCGGGTATTGTTGGTGACCATCCCATTCAGCCAGCGGGTGCGGCCTTCGCCGGTGAGAACCAGCTTGGCGCGCCAGTTCAGGTTCAGCACCGCGCAGCCGCCGCGCAAAGCCCTGAATTCGTCTTGCGGGTTGGCGAAAGCCACAGGAGCCTCGGTGCCCGCATAAATCGCGAAGCGCGCTCCGGAACCGGCCAATTTGTCGCTGAGTGAGATAGATGACATAGCCGAAGCAGTCCCAGCAAGCCAAAGGCCGGCTTGCTGGAGACCCCGATCAATCACCCAACGAGCCGAGCCTCGCTGGGGACCCCGAACTATCGATTATAAACAAGCGCCACGTTCTTTTCTGTTATCTTCTCCTGCGACGGACGATTTATGGAGCTGTTTAACTATGGACAAGGGACAGTTGGTAACGATTGTGGTCACTGCTGCCATAACTGCAATTGTCGTCGGATCGCTTAAGTGGATCTTCTCCATATTTGACGCAGTAATACCGATTAGCGCCGCCAACGAAAAAGTTAAGAAGTTATTTAGTGCCAAGCGCAATCGCAGACTCCTTCTGGATGTGCTGACGTTGGGAGTCATAATCCTGGGATTCGTCGCATTGATGCGAGAGAAAACACCCATCACGCGCTGGACGATTGTTGAACTGATAGGCATATTCTTCAGCTTTTTTCTATGGCTCGTGGCCTTATCATTGGACATGATCATAGCCCGCATTGAGCGCAGGAGACAGGGGGGCTCCAACTTGCCGACGTTAACAGCATGAGCAGGAAAATCGCTATTATTCCCGGAGATGGCATCGGACGCGAGGTGATTCCCGCGGCCCTCGAGGTGGTGCGCGCCACCGGAGCGGCGATAGATTTCACGGAGTTCGACTGGGGCGCCGACCGCTACCTGCGCGATGGAACGACGGTGCCGGAAGACGGCTTTGAGATGTTGCAGCGAGCCTTCGACGCGGTCTTTGTGGGCGCGCTGGGCGATCCGCGCGTGCCCTCGAACGTCCACGCCAAACAGATCCTGCTTGGCATGCGCTTCAAAATGGATCTCTATGCCAATGTGCGCCCGGTAAAGCTGCTCGATGAGGCTCTCTGCCCGCTGAAAAATACGCTTCCGGAGCAGGTGAATTTTACCGTCATACGCGAGAACACGGAGGGCGTTTACGCGGACATGGGCGGGGTGTTCAAGGCGGGAACGCCCGATGAGGTCGCCACCCAGGAAGAGATCAACACCCGCAAGGGAGTGGAACGCATTATCCGCTACGCCTTTGAATATGCGCGCCTGCACGACCGCAAAAGGGTTCTGATGGTCGACAAATCGAACGCGATGAGCTATGCGGGAGGGCTATGGCAGCGGGTGTTCAAAGAGGTCAGCCGCGAGTACACAGGGATCGCGGCGGAGCACATGTATGTCGACGCCCTTTGCCTGCAAATGGTGCGCGAGCCGCAGTCGCTGGAGGTGATCGTCACCAACAACATGTTTGGCGACATCATCACCGATCTGGCAGCCGCGCTGCAGGGCGGCCTCGGCATGGCGGCGAGCGCCAACATTCATCCTGGACGGACATCTATGTTTGAACCGGTGCATGGTTCGGCTCCGCCACTGGCGGGAAAAAACGTGGCCAATCCGATTGGGGCAATTCTCTCAGCGGCGCTGATGCTGGAGCACTTGGGGCTGTCCGCCGAGGCGGAGAAGATGGAGACGGCGGTGCAGGAAGCGGTGCGGGAGAAGAAGCTGACGCCCGATGTCGGCGGTTCGTTGGGGACGCGCGAATGCGCCGGCTGGATCGCCAATCGGGTGGCGGGCTGAGACGGCGGAAGGGCAGCAGTTCAAGAAACTACCCCACGTTAGCCAAATGCGGGCGAACGTGGGGCACCATCGCCGGAAAGTTGAGCTCTCAGGAGCGGGAATTGATCCGGAAGACCGCTTAAATACCGTTACAATGAACGTGGTTGCGGGAAGGCAGGGTAAGAACTTCGATGACGCGCACGGGCGGTAGGTCGGCAAAGCTGTTCTGGTTACTCGCTCTACTGCTTGGCGGGCTGCTTTCTTCCGCGCAGATGGCGGTTGCTCAAGTCACCCCAGCGAGCCAAATGCAGACTCTCTGGGGACCCCGCGCTCAAGTCACCCCAGCGAGCCAAATGCAGGCTCTCTGGGGACCCCGCGCTCAACTGCAGGCCCAACAGCCTCCCCAGAGCCAGCAAACCGGGCCCGCCAATCCCGAGCACAAGATCAGCCCGAAACAGGCGGAGGAACTCTTCCGGTCGGTCGATGAAATTCTGGCGTTCGTCAGCAAGGTTACGGGGCTGCCGATCAAGGACAAGGTGAAGCGGAAGCTGGCTAATCGCGATGAGGTGGAGCAGTACATCGCGCGTCACATGCAGGAGGATAAGGACGTCCAGCGGTTGGAGCGTTCCGCCGCGTCGCTGAAAAAATTAGGATTGCTGCCGCGCGATTTCGAGTTGCGGCCTTTTCTGCTCGGCCTGCTCAAGGAGCAGGTTGCCGGCTACTACGATGCCAAGACCAAGACCGTTTACCTGCTCGACTGGGTTGATGCCGACTCGCAAAAGCCTGTTCTGGCACACGAACTGACGCACACTTTGCAGGATCAGAGCTACAACCTCAACCAGTGGACGGAAGATACCAAGCACGCCAAGAGCGACCAGGAAGAGATGGCGTTGGAAGAGGCGCAGTCGGCGCGCGAGGCGGTCATCGAGGGGCAGGCAATGCTGGTGATGCTCGACTATATACTGGCTCCGGCCGGGAAGAGCGTGGCGGATTCACCGGCTATCGTCGATGCCATGAAAAGCGCAATGGTGGAGGGCGGCCAGACGCCGCTGTTTTCCAAGGCTCCGCTGTTCCTGCGGGAGGCTCTGACGTTTCCTTACACCTTCGGTTTGGACTTCGAGCGGCAGGTGCTGGCGAAGAGAGGGCGCGACGGCGCTTACAAGGGCGTCTTTGAAAAGCCGCCGCGAGATACGCGGCAGGTGATGAAACCGGAAGCTTATCTCGCGGACGAGAACATTTCCGAACTGTCGGTTCCCAAACTCGATGCGGTTCTGAAGGGCGAGTACAAGCGCTACGACTTCGGAGGTCTAGGGCAGTTTGATGTGACCATGTTGCTCTGGCAATGGTATGGCAAGCAAACGGGAGCCCAGCTTCCACAGGCATGGCGAGGCGGTTATTACTTCACCTACGAGAGAGCCGGTCATCCGGGCACTCCCTATGTGTTGGTTTCGCTGACGCGTTGGGCAACGGAAGACGCCGCGAAAGAGTTCGCGAGCCTCTATGCCGGTTCGCTCGTCAAACGCTACCAGAGCGTGGGCGAAGTCAAGCCCTCGCGGGACGGCTCCGGCGAGTGGAAGACCGAAGAAGGCCCGGTTGAAATCACGTCTTCGGGTCCGTTTGTGATCACCATCGAAGGGCTTGCAGGCGATGAGCGTACGCAGGTGCGGCAGGCGATAGAGCGCACCTTCATCGCCCAACCCCACCCGGCACGGACGGCATCGCGGCCCGAGCAGCCATTTCCGTTGGCGCCCGTCATTACCTCGCAGGAGACATTCCAGATGGCGCCGGGACGTTGATTCGGAACGTTTCAAGTTTCAAGTTTCACGTTTCGAGTTTGCGCGGGCGCCCGATTCAAGCGAAGCGTTTTCGTTCCGGAACGTTTCAAGTTTCGGGTTTCACGTTCCAAATTTGCAGGTCTGGTGGCCCACATCTGCGCCTGCCGTTGGGTGCAAATGCGGGGTTGAAGATTTATGCGGCCGCCGTAGGCACATGGAACGCCGATCAGTCTTGTATAATCGCGGATTCATAGCAAATCGTTCACGGTAAATTCAGGTACTCACGCAAACTCGAAACGTGAAACTTGAAACTTCGGAGGAGAGCGGAGATTGGCACAGGCAGAGATCGGCATCATCGGCGGCAGCGGCCTGTATTCCATGAAGGGCCTGACCGAAACGCACGAAGTCGCACTCGACACTCCGTTCGGCACGCCTTCGGACCCTTATGTTCTGGGCACGCTGGCCGGACGCAAAGTTGCCTTTCTGGCGCGTCACGGCCGTGGCCATCGCATCCTTCCCACGGAGCTGAATTTCCGCGCCAACATTCACGGCTTCAAGCAGCTTGGCGTCGAGCGCATCCTCTCGGTCTCCGCCGTCGGCTCGCTCAAGCAGGAGCACAAGCCCACCGAATTCGTCATTCCCGACCAGTTTCTCGACCGCACCAAGCAGCGCGTCTCCACCTTCTTCGGCGAAGGCATCGTCGCCCACATCGCCTTTGGCGACCCCATCTGCCCGGACTGCCGCCAGTCGTGGCGGAGGGCTGCAAGAAGGCGGGCGTCACCAAACTCGGCGGCACCTACGTCTGCATGGAAGGCCCGCAGTTCTCCACCAAGGCCGAGAGCAATCTCTACCGCAGTTGGGGCTTCGACATGGTCGGCATGACCAACCTGCAGGAGGCCAAGCTCGCGCGCGAAGCCGAGATCTGCTACGCCACCATCGCCATGGTCACCGACTACGATTGCTGGCATCCCGATCACGACGCGGTCACCGTCGAACAGATCATCGCCGTGCTCAACCAGAACGCGGAGAACGCCGCCAACGTGGTGCGCGAGGCCGTCGCCGCACTGCCGCGCGAACGCGGCTGCAAATGCGGACAGGCGCTGGCCATGGCCATCATGACCGCGCCCGAGGCGATTCCGGCCAGACTCGCGCGCCAAGCTCGATCATCGGCAATCTGTCGGCAAATACCTCGGCTGATCCCGGCAAGAAGGCGGGTGCATAACGATGTCCATCCTCGTAGTCGGCTCCGTGGCCTTCGACACGCTCAAAACTCCCTTCGGCGAGCGCAAGAAGATTCTCGGCGGCGCGGCCACCTACTTTTCGCTCTCGGCCAGCTATCTTCACCCAGGTCCGCGTCGTCGGCGTCGTCGGAGACGACTTCACCGCCGAGCACGAAGCCGTCCTCACCGCGCGCGGCATCGACACCGCGGGCATCGAGCACGCCCCGGGCAACACCTTCCACTGGGGCGGCGAGTACGGCGAAAACGTCAACGAAGCGAAGACCAAATTCACCGACCTCAACGTCTTTGAAAACTTCGTCCCGAAAATTCCCGCCGCCTACGCCGACTCGAATTTCCTCTTCCTCGCCAACATCATCCCGAGCTGCAGCTCGACGTGCGCCGCAAAATGCCCGCGTCGCCCTGGTCGGCGGCGACACCATGAATCTCTGGATCAACATCAAGCGCGCCGCAGTTGCTCGAAACATTGAAGGAAGTCGATATTCTCCTCATCAACGACGGCGAAGCCAAACTCCTCGCCGGAGAGCACAGCCTGCCTCGGCCGCCCGCAAAATCCTCACCTTGGGCCCCAAGCGCTGGTCATCAAGCACGGCGAGTACGGCGCCACCATCTTCTTTCGCGACGGTCTCGCATCCCTTCCGCGCGCCGGCCCTGCCCATCGCCGAGGTGCACGACCCCACCGGCGCGGGCGACACCTTTGCCGGAGGCTTCATGGGCTACATCGCCTCGCAGCCGCAGCTCACCGCTCCGTGCTGAAAAACGCCATGTTCTACGGCGGCGTCATGGGATCGTTCACCGTCGAGCGCTTCGGCCCCGAGCGGCTCATATCCTCACGCCCGAGGAAATCGAAGAGCGCTTCCAGCTCTTCCGCAGCCTCACCCACCTTGACTAGGGGGGCTGCGGCGATCCGTTTTCGAGAAGCTATCTGGCAGCCTCCAGCCTACTCCACGGCACACACGATTGCCATCACCGCGCGGTGCCTGGTGTCCTGGCAGCGGCAAGGTCGTTGCGGATGATCTTGCCCCCCTTCATAACAAACTGGATGCGCCCAAGTTCGGTAATGTCTTTGAGCGGATCGCCGGAGACCGCGACGAGATCGGCGTACTTTCCTTTCTCGATTGAGCCAATCTGATCCTGCCAGCCCATCATTTGCGCGGCGACGATGGTCGGATTGGATGGCCTGCGCTGTGGTCATGCCATGGCGGACCATCCACTCGAACTCATTGACCTGCGTGCCATGCAGATAAGGATGGCCGTCGACGCCACTGCCAAAGGCGATTTTTACGCCGCGGGCGAGCGCCATGCGGAACGTCTTGTCTCCGAGAGCGGGGAAACGTCTTGCCGCCGGAGTGACGCGGTCGTGCTCGACCACGTCGGGCATCGAGTAGCGGAAGCCGGTGGGCACGTAGTAGAGGCCCTTTTGCACCATCATGGCGATCTCGGATTCGTCAAGGCCCTCGCCGTGCTCGATTGAGTCTGCGCCGGCGATAATGCAGTTGCGCAAACCTTCGCCGCCGAAGGCATGGCAGGCGACGCCGCGATGATGGCGATGGGCTTCGTCGACGATAGCCTGCACTTCGTCCAAGGTGAAGGTGGGATCGACCAGCAACTCGCCCGTCGGGCTGAACGAGTATTCTCTTACGGCGAAGAGCTTAATCCAGTCGGCGCCATAGCGAATCTGATCGCGCACGGCGGCGCGCGCCTGCTCGGCTCCGGCGACCGTCTGCGCGCCGGCGGGAATGGTGACGTCCGGCGTGCCGATGCTAGCGGGGCCGGTATTGAGACCGCGTGTCGAGACCTGCATGCGCGGGCCATCGAACATGCCGCTAGCAATGGAATCGCGGATGTCTACATCGCCGTATCCTTCGCCGTGCGTGCCGACATCGCGCATCGTGGTGAAGCCGGCGCGCAGATCGGTCTGCGCTTCCTTGAGAGCGAGTAGCGTCCAGGCTTCGCGGGATGTATTCACGCGGCCGGCGGGGGTGAGGCTGTCGTAGACATGTGCGTGGCCGTCAATCAGACCCGGAAGCACGGTGGCCTGACTGAAGTCGATCACTTGTGCGCCGGCCGGAATTTTGACTGCGGCAGCGGGGCCTGCATCGCTGATGCGTTCGCCTTGGATGACGATGACCTGATTGGTCAACAACTGGCCGGACTTGCTGTCGAACAGTTTTCCGGCACGCACGGCGTGACTTGCGGCGCCTGAGCGAAAAGTGAAGCTGCGAGAGACAGCGTGGCGATCAAAACAGCCAACATAGATTTAGGGCGAATCATGAGTGTCTCCAGTGTTTTTAAACACTAAAGCTCATAGCCCTTTCTGCCGCGCTCTCTGTGCACCAGAGCGCACGAAGACACCGAGACACCCAGGACAGGAAGCGCCATGGCGAAGTGCACAGTGCAGCCTCGCATGGGAGTACGGCAAATACAACAGCTATTTGCTTCATCTATTTGCATCAATTATTATTTCGCAATCTAATTCCCTGGAAAGTGCGAGGCTCCCCGGAGCGGTCGGATAGTTGTGCAGACGCGCAGCGTGGCGCCTGTCGCCGCCGTACGGACGCCGAGAAAGGCGTCCATGGAATAATCTGTACAGGTGCACAGCGTGGCACAGCCCAACCTACATTCCGGAGAACTCACGACAGAATCGAGCGAACCGCATTGGCCGAGTCGCGACTACTGGCTCGTAACGATGTGTGCGTGCGTGGCGTCGCTAGCATGTTTCTACTGGTTCTTCTGGCAGGGTGAGCTGCTGCTTTATGGCGATGCGGTGGCGCACATCAATATCGCGCGCCGCGTCTTCGATTCGCGCACTCCGGGCGTCGAGCGGCTCGGAACCGTGTGGCTTCCGCTGCCGCACTTGGTCAGCGTTCCGTTTATCGTCAACGACTGGATGTGGCGCAGCGGCGTTGGCGGCTCTATCCCCTCGATGATCGCCTATGTCTTCGCCGTGGTCGGCATCTTCCGGCTGGTGCGGGGCAGGGCATCGCGATTAGCCGCCTGGCTGGCGGCCGGGTTGCTGGGGCTGAATCCGAATCTGCTCTATATGCAGTCGACGGCCATGACGGAATCGATCTTTCTGGCCACAATGATCTGGGCGGTCGTTTATTTTGATGAATTTGTTCGCGATCTTTGCCAGGCGGATTTTTCGTTGACAAGCGAGCCGCAGTTGCCTGCGACGAAAGCTCTCGAGCGCTGCGGCATTGTACTTGCTGCCGCCATGCTGACACGCTATGACGGCTGGGTGCTGGCCTTTGTCATCGGCTGCGCGGCGGTGGCGATTGTGCTGCGGTCTGCCCCAACACGCGCAATCGCGTCGCCTGTTTGGGACCCCGGCGCAGGCGTAGGCACAGCGGTTCGCGGGGTGAGGCACTCGCTGGCGGCCTTTCTTCTACTCTGTGCGCTAATGCCCGCTCTCTGGCTCGCGCACAACTACGCCATCAACTACAAGCCGCTGGATTGGTGGAATGGGCCCTATTCGGCGCAAGCCATTGAACAGCGCACAGGGCATGGCTATCCCTATCCGGGCAAGCACAACCTCTGGCTGGCGGCCAAGCAGTTCCTGAAAGCGGCGCAGCTGAATTTTTCCGGCGGCTTCACTCCGCGGCGGACGCGGCCATCTTTGACGGAGATGCTGCGTGGGTGGAAAACATGGTTTCTGCTGGTGCTGGTCGCACCGGGAACGCTGCTTGCGATGCGCCCGCGCGCGCGTCGCGCATGGGCGTGGCTGCTGCTATGGCTGCCGGTGCCGTTCTACGCTTACTCGATTGCCTATGGCAGCGTGCCGGTGTTTCTGCCAGTATGGTGGCCTTTTTCCTATTACAACGTGCGCTATGGACTGGAGTTGCTGCCTGCGTTCGCCGTGTTTGTGGCGCTCGCGGTTGGGTTCATGGCCGAACGGCTTGTGTTGCTGGAACGAGTCATACTGATTGGGATGCTGGCGGGGAACTACATCGTTGTTGCCGAGGCTACGCCGATCTGCCTGCGCGAGGCGCAGACGAATTCCGTTGCCCGCATGGGCCTGGAATCGCAATTGTCCTCAGTACTCGCCACGCTGCCACCGAATTCGACCTTGCTGATGTATACCGGTGAATACGTGGGCGCGGTGCAATCCGCCGGTGTGCATCTGAGGCGCGTAGTCAACGAAACCGGAAAAATAGTCTGGGATGCGGGGCTGAGCTGCCCGGCACAGGTGGCGGACTACGTGATTGCAGTGAATGGCGATGCGGTGGCACAGGCTGTGGCAGGCAATCCGCGCTGGCTGCAAAAGATCGCCGGGTTCAGCACGCCCGGCAAACCGGACGTGGCCGTCTATCACAGCACGTTTCCGGAGCGGCAGCGGTAGTGAATCGTAATCAGAGTCCCACATCTGCCAAGCAGATGGGGCACCAGCCCCAACAAAAAAGCCCCACCCAAACTGCGCTTGAATGGGGCACCCGTAAACTCGAAACTTGAAACTCGAAACTTCTGCTTTAGGCGCCGGCGCGCCGGGGCAGCATTTCGCCGATGCGGCGGATTTGCGCGCCGATAGCGCGCAGCTTTTCCTCTAAGTGTTCGTAGCCGCGGTCGATGTGGTAAACGCGGTCGATGATGGTTTCGCCGTCGGCGACGAGCGCTGCCAGCACCAGCGAAGCCGAGGCGCGCAGATCGCTTGCCTGCACGGCGGCGCCGCTCAGCGGAGTCTTGCCGCGGACGACGGCGCGATTGCCTTCGATCTTGATGTTGGCTCCCATGCGAACCAGTTCCAGGGCGTGCATGAAGCGGTTTTCGAAGATGTTCTCGGTGATGATCGATGTGCCTTCGGCCTGCGTCGCCAGCGCCATGTATTGCGCCTGCACATCGGTGGCGAAGCCGGGGTACTCTTCCGTAGCGATATCGGCCGCCTGCAGCGGATTGTCTCCCATCACGCGAATCGATTCGCCGTTGACGTGGAAGCGCGCGCCGGCCTGTTCGAGTTTGGCGAGCAGCGCCGTCTGGTGAGCCGGAACCAGGTTGGTGACCAGCAGATCGCCTCCGGTGAGGGCTCCGGCGATGATGAAAGTGGCGGCCTCAATGCGGTCGGGAATGATGCGATGCTTGGCGCCGTGCAGCTTATCGACGCCGCGCACGCGAATGGTGGAGGTTCCGGCGCCTTCGATGTTGGCTCCCATCTTGGTGAGCAGATCCGCCAGATCGACGACCTCGGGCTCGCGTGCACAATTTTCCATGACGGTCGCGCCTTCGGCGAGCACGGCGGCCATCAGCAGGTCTTCGGTACCGGTAACGGTAATCCTGTCGAAGGTGATGCGATTGCCCTTGAGGCGTTCGGCCCGGGCTTCGATGTAGCCGTGCTCTTGCCGGATGGTGGCGCCGAGTCGCTCCAGGCCCTTGATGTGCAGGTCGATGGGACGCGCTCCGATGGCGCAGCCGCCGGGTATGGAGACACGCGCGCTTCCGGTGCGCGCCACCAGCGGCCCGAGCACGAGCGTGGACGCGCGCATGGTTTTGACCAGATCGTAGCCGGCTTCCGAGCGGCTCAGGTGGCGACAGCAGATGATGGTGCGATGCTGGGCGCGGCCGTAGCCCAGTTCGACCTCGGCCCCCATGGCGGAGAGCAACTTGCGCTCAGTCTCGATATCGCGCACCTGGGGAATGTTTTCGAGGATGACCGGCTCTTCGGTAAGAATGGCGGCGGCCATGGCAGGCAGCGCGGCATTCTTGGCGCCGCTGATGCGAACCGTGCCGAGCAAAGGATTGCCACCGCGAACGACAAATTTATCCATCGCTTAAATCCTGGCGGTTACAAAATGATATGCGACCGCGGCCGCAGGCTCCATTGTAAAGCGCAATGGCGAATCGGTGAGCCTTAACTACCCCACGTCAGTCCCAATCACCCCAGCGAGCAGGGTTCGCCGGGGACCCCGATAAAAGCGGGACGGGACGTGGGGCACCCGAACGCACCATCGTGCACCATCGAACAGCATATTGGGAATCGACCCACTACCGCACTTCATCGGGACTGCTCCTCGATGGCTTCGAGAATGGCGTCGTGCACGAGCGGACGCACGCGCTTGATCTGCTGCGTGCTGCGATCGGGCCAGGTGCGGTTGGTAAGCAGCACCACGGCACACTGGCGCTCGGGATCGCACCACAGAGAGGTTCCGGTATAGCCGAGATGTCCGAAGGAAGAAGGAGAGAAATACCTGCCGGATTGCGAGGGAGCCGATGGCGTATCCCACCCGAGCGCACGCGAGGTGCCCGCAGGCTCGGCTTGGCGCGTGGCGAACAGGCGCACCGTCTGCGGCGAGACGATGGGTTCGGGGCCCCCGGCGAGCGCCGCTCGCTGGGGTGATGAGCCGCCGGAAAGCATGCAATGCCCGAACAGAGCAACGTCAAGCGCATTGGCGAAGAGTCCAGCATGCCCGGAAATGCCGCCCATGACGAAAGCGTTTTCGTCATGCACTTCGCCCTGGATGACGCGCATGCGGAACTCCCGATCATCCACGGTGGGCGGGATTTCGCTCTTCCATTCGGCGGGCGGGCAATATCGAGCGGTGTTCATGCCGAGCGGAGCAAAGATCTCGCGCTGGCAGAAGCGGTCAAGCGGCTCGCCCGCGAGGCGGGCAAGTAATTCGCCGAGCACGATAAAACCGATGTCGCTGTAACAGGCGCGGCGCATTGGCGACTCGGCCAAAGGCGCGGTGCAGGCGAGCCGGACGAGTTCACTACGAGTGCCGGCGCGGAGGAAAAACTTGACGTAGTCCGCCAGCCCCGAGGAGTGGGCGAGCAGCATGCGGACGGTCACGTGGCGGCGTCGCGGATCGGGGGAAGGCGAGCCGTCATCATTCTTGGCGAGGCCGAACTCCGGCAGCGTGTCGACGAGCGCCTGATCGAGTGACAGCAAGCCGCGCTCGTAGAGGATCATGGCCATGGCAGTGGTAGCGACCGCCTTGGTGACCGAGGCCAAGTCGAAAACGGTTGTGGGCGTCACGGGCGGAGAGTCGGGTGAGTAGGTAAAGCGTCCGATGCCGCGCCATGCGGCGAGCTCTCCACGATAGACCACGGCGAGCGACGCACCGGGGAAGACCCGCTCCTGGACGGCTTGCTTAAGCAGCGCAAAGGCGCGAGCGAAGATGCGCTCCTGTTCAGGGAGCGCCTTCGACGGAATCAGGCTCTTGCCATGGCTCGTCATCAGTTGCCGGTCTAGCGCAGATACGCCAAGATTTGTTTGAACTCGGCGGTTCCGCTGCGACGCATCAGCTCATACATCATCATTTCGGTGCTTGAAATGACGCATCCGGCGGAGCGCATTCTATCGAGCGCGACGCGCCAGTTCCACTCGGCGCGCGAGCCGATGGCGTCGGAGGCAACATGCACCAGGTAGCCATTGTTGAGCGCGGCCAGAGCTGTTTGCAGCACGCAAATGTGAGCT
Source organism: uncultured Acidobacteriota bacterium (assembly GCA_963842345.1). Lineage (GTDB taxonomy): Bacteria > Acidobacteriota > Terriglobia > Terriglobales > Acidobacteriaceae > CAWBRT01. The sequence continues at coordinate 177,193 of CAWJGD010000026.1, read as the reverse complement.
TCCATGCCGCAAAGAAGCATGGTGTTGCGCTGCCCGGGAAGCGATTTCACGGCGTTGCAAAAAGCGTCCTTGCCGAAGCAACTGAACTCCAGCTTATCGATGGGCGCAGCCCCGGGGACGAGCGAGGCAATTTCCGGAATGACCGGGCCAAGGCCCTTGGCGTACTGCGTCGTGAGCAGCACGGGCATGTTGAGAATCTGAGCGAAGCGAACGAGGAGCTGAGAGTTGCTGACCAACTGCTCCTTATTGAAGATGGGCGGGAGAAGTTTTTCCTGGATATCGACGACGACCAGGGCGCACTCGTCCGCCTGGAGCGGGCAGCGCGCTATCTCGGTGGCGTCCAGCGTTTCGATTCTGCCGGCGGTGGTAACCATACAACCTCGCAATCCTGCTGCCCGGGCAAACACGGGGATAGTACCCGGCCTTCGATTGTAGCAATTAGCAGGCGGCTGTCGTTCAGGAGCTGCTGCTTTCCCGGTGAAAACCTCGGATGGAGGTTCGCATCTCACAAGCCCAGGAGGCTGTCTATGAAGTGTCTTCTGCTCACGCTCACGGTGCTTGCGATGGTCGGTTCCGGCTTTGCCGCCAGTGGGAAGGATGTCAGCTACAAGAGCGGTGATGAAACCATCAAGGGCGTGCTGTACACGCCTCAGGGCAAAGGGCCGTTTCCGGCGCTGGTGGTGATTCACGAGTGGTGGGGAGTGACGCCGTGGGTGAAAGAGCAGGCGGCAAAGCTCGCCGACCAGGGTTACGTAACACTGGCCGTCGATCTCTATCGCGGCAGGTCGACGGCTTCGCCGGAGGAGGCGCACGAATTGATGCGCGGGGTGCCCGAGGATCGTGCCAAGCGCGACCTGAAGGCCGCGTTCAACTACCTGGCGAGCCTGAAAGTCGTGGCTGCCAAGCGCATCGGCGCAATCGGTTGGTGCATGGGAGGCGGTTACGCGCTCGATTTGACGGTCAGCGAACCGCGGCTGGCAGCGAGCGTAATCAACTACGGACACCTTGCCACCGAACGCTCGACGCTGGAAAAAATTCAGGCGCCCATTCTGGGCATTTTCGGTGGACAGGATCGCGGGATTTCGGTCGACAGCGTTCGCAACTTCGAGCAACAGATAAAAGCTCTGGGCAAATCGGTGGAGATTAAGATTTACCCCGATGCGGGTCATGCTTTTGAGAACCCGGGCAACAAAACGGGCTACCGGGAGGCGGATGCAAAAGATGCCTGGGAGAGAACGATCTCTTTTCTGGCCGCGAAGCTGAAAAACAGATGATGTGAGCCCGGTTTTTGCGGAACCGGCAGTGGACGGGGGGGGTGCGTTGTTCCACCCGAACATGTGCAACTACGGCGCCTGCCGGGGACCCCGTTTGTCTGTAACGCTTCCCGCCGAATGTGAATTTTAGCCGCCAGGCGCTCCGTTTCATCAACGCGGGTTGCCTTGAAGGGGGAGGACTTTCTATAATCTAATCAGCAGGAGTGCTTGCAATCACATCCGAAGCGTCGGCCGCTCCACCTTCTGCAACTTCGGCGGGAGTTGAAATGGAAATAAAGAAGCGTAAAGTTCTTGTGGTTGACGACGAGCGCGTAATTGCAGATACCCTGGCCATCATTCTGAATCAACATGGATTCGATGCCCTGGCGGTCTACACGGGAACAGGAGCGGTCGAGCAGGCCAGAAACATACGCCCGGATCTGATCATCAGCGACGTGATCATGCCTGACATGGACGGTATTGAAGCAGCGATCCGCATCCGAGTCTTCCTCCCGGAGTGCAAGATTCTTCTTTTTTCCGGGCAGGCGGCGACGGCAGACCTGCTGGAGAGCGCCCGCGCCCGGGGCCATGAATTCGAAATCCTGGCCAAGCCCGTTCATCCGCAGGACCTGCTGGCAAAGCTGAGAGGATAGAACGATATTTTCAGGAATGTGCAAAGCCTCGCGTATGGCGAGGCTTTTTTTATTTGAATAAAGCGTCCCAGCCGAGGGGCGCTGAGTCTGCATTCACAACTCCCGCCTGCCTTCCATTGCCTTCTGCATGGTCACTTCGTCCGCGTACTCTATGTCGCTGCCGACCGGAATGCCGGTGGCAATGCGAGTGACGCGAACCCCGGCCGGCTTGAGCAGGCGCGCCAGATAGACGGCCGTGGCTTCGCCTTCGAGCGTGGGATTGGTGGCAATGATGATCTCGTCGACGCCGCCGTTTTCGAGGCGGTGCATGAGGTTGGCAATGCGCAGGTGCTCGGGGCCGACGCCGTGAATGGGCGAAAGCGTGCCATGCAAAACGTGGTAGACGCCGTTGTAGTTGCGCGTCTTTTCGATGGCGGCAATGTTGGTCGGCTCCTCGACCACGCAGATGAGGCGCTGATTGCGTACGGCGCTGCTGCAATAGACGCAGGGATCGACGTCGGTGATATTGTTGCAAACCGAGCAGAGGCGGAGTTGGGCTTTAACGTCGCGGATGGCGCTTGCCAGCAGCTCGGCATCCTCGTCGCCGGCGCGCAGGATATAGAAGGCAAGCCGTTGCGCGCTCTTGCTGCCCACTCCGGGAAGCTTCTTCAGCTCGTCGATGAGTCGAGCCATCGGCTCGGGAAATTTAGACATGATAAGTACGAGTTTGGGTGTATTTCATAAGTCGATATTAGAGGAAAGGGCGAATCCCCTCAGGGGCTAAAGCCCGCATTTCTTTTGGCTGCTAACGGACGGGCTGAAGCCCGTCCCCTTCAATGCGGCTGAAGCCGCGCCCCTTCAAAGAGCAAATTATGAAATAAGCTCCTACATCATTCCCGGAGGCAGGCCAAGTCCGCCGAGCATGCCGCCAAGCTGCGACTGCATGGCTTGGTCCACCTTGCGTCCGGCTTCGTTGACCGCCGCCGTGACCAAATCTTGAAGCATTTCAAGATCGCCGCTCTGCATCAGTTCGGGCTCAATTTTGCAGGCGAGCATCTGCTTGGCGCCGTTCATGCGGACGCTGACGCTGCCGCCGCCCGCGGCAGCCTCCACTACAATTTCCTGCATTCGCTGTTGCATCTGGCGCTGCATCTCTTGCGCCTTGGCCATCATGTCCTGCAACTGTTTCGGGTTCATAGTCCTTTGTTCTTTCCTATTGATCGCTGTCGCGCACGGTACGCAGGTCCGCGCCAAATTTTTCCTTCATCCGCCGCACCACGGGATGTTGTTCCGCCTTGGCGCGCGTGCCTCCCGGCAGAACCGGCCGCGGTGCCGCGGGCTTCGCGGCGTTTTTCGCCGCGCCGGGTATGAGCGAGAGCCGCAGCGCACGCCCGAGAGAAGCTTCCACCGCCTGCTGCATGAGATGACGTTGTTCGGGGCCAAAGGTGACGGCAATCATCTGCTCTCCGCTGGAAACCTTGACGGTCAACCCGGATGCCGTGACGGACCACTCCCCCTCTTCCAGGGCGTCGGCGGCCATGCGGTGCCCCGCTTCTTCCAGAGCGGCGAGCACGGCATTGCGAACCGTCTCGATATCGGCCGGTTGGCCGTTGAACGGCGACGCATCCAGCGGCGCTTCCAGCGCGACGACGGCAACGGCCGCCGCATGCTGCACGGCGGGGACTGAGCCGACCGGGCTCGCGCTACTCATTTCCGGCTTGCCGCTGGCGCTGCGGCGCGTGCGGTCGAGCTCGAACGGAGACGGGCGCTGGGGCTTGTCATTTAAGGCAGTGCCGGAAGGGGTGGTGCCGGAAGTCGTGGCCGGGGTTCTCAACGGGGTCGCGGGCGCGCGAGAAGGGGATGCAGTTGCGCCGCTTCTGCCGCCGGCCGGCAGGCTCGACTCGCTCAGCAACTGCTCCAGTGGCAGCAGGCGCTGGGCATGCACCAGCTTGAGCATCCCGAGTTCGAGGTGGAAGCGCTGCTCCGGCTTGTAACTGACATCGCCGTGAGTGCGGAGCATGATCTGCAGGAAGCGCGTTAGATCTTCTTCGCCGAACAGGGCGGCAATACGTGCGACGCGCGTCTGCTCATCGGAAGAGATCTGCAACAGCGGCGAGCCCGGACCAGCGACCTTGGCGACCAGGGCGTTGCGCAGAAAACGAACCATCTGGCGCGCGAAATGGGTCGGGCTCTGGCCCTCAACCAGCAACTTGTCGATGATGCGCAGCACCTCTTCGCTGCTGTTGTCGTGGACAGCGGTCATCGCCTGTTCCAGTACGGTGGCATTGACGGTGCCGACCAATTCGCGAACCGAGGCAGAGGTGAGCGAGGTGCCGCAGCAGGCAATTGCCTGGTCCATGATGGAAAGCGCGTCGCGCATGGAGCCGTCGCCGGCTTCGGCCAGCAGCGCGAGCGCGTCGTCATCGACCGTGAGCTGCTCTTGCTGAGCAATACTGCGCAATTGCCCGACGATGTCCAGAAAACGCACGGCATGAAAGCTGAAGTGCTGGCAGCGCGAACGGATTGTCTGAGGGATGTCCTCGGGCTGCGTCGTGGCCATCATGAAGACCGCCCAGGGCGGAGGCTCCTCGAGTGTCTTGAGCAGGGCATTGAAGGCCGCATCGGTGACCTGGTGGGCTTCGTCGAGGATGAAAATCCGATAGCGGTCACGCGCCGGCTCGGCGGTGGCGGTGGCGATCAACCCGCGCACTTCGTCGATGCCGCGATTGCTGGCGGCATCGATTTCGATAACGTCCATGGCGCCGACCGAGCCCTCGCGGATCTCGCGGCAGGAGTCACACACGCCGCAGGGCTCCGCCACCGGATGATCGGCGGAACGGCAGTTCAAGGCCATGGCCAAAATGCGGGCAATGGTGGTCTTACCGATACCGCGATGCCCGCTGAAGATGTAACCGTGAGCGATGCGCTGCTGCTCAAGGGCGTTCTTCAGGGTGCGGGTCACGTGGTCCTGACCAATCACATCTGAGAATCGCTGAGGGCGGTACTTGCGCGCCAGAACGGTGTAGCTCATGAGAAGAATTGATTATACCGTTGACCGGCCCCAACCCGCGCAACGTGACCTCCTCTGAGATGTACAACATGCTGGATGCGGTCTGCGCCGCCATAGCCAAAGGCCGTCGCAACAGCGGGCCTGCCGGGGAACTGGGCTGGGAGGAGTACGGCTGCGCAACTTGGGCACACACCGCACAGGCGCTCCGCGGCGCGAAGCGCGGGGCGTTCTGATTTACTCAAAGCTGATCGGGCAGGTATGATTACCCGTGCGAAAGGGGATCTGATGAGCCATACGGAAGTGATCGAACGTTATCTGAAGGGATGCGATGTCCTCGCCGATGCAGTGAGAAACGTAAACCCCGCGTTTCTGGACAAGGTGCCCGCCCCGGGCAAGTGGACGATCCGGGAATACGTAGTTCACACCTTTGACGCCGAGGTTGTGAGTGGGGCGAGATTGCGGGCCATGGTCGCCCAGCCGGGCGTAAACCTGATGGGCTTTGACCAGGAGCGCTGGACCGCAGCCTTGCATTATGAGAAGCAGCCGGTGGAAGATACGTTGGCGGCCTTCCGGGGATTGCGGCGGATGACGGCGAACATGCTGCGGGGAATGAATGCCGAGGCTTGGAACAACAAGGGAATTCACCCGAAGCGGGGCGAGCTGAGTGTGCTAGCGCTGGTGGAAGTCCTGGCCGATCACGCCGAGAACCACTCGCGCACCATTCGCGAACTGCGCGAACGATTCAGCGCCGCGAAAGCCTGAAGCACGAAAGTTGAGGCGATAAGGCGGAAACAGAGTGAAGCGACGGAACTCGTGATCTCCGGGGGCTGATATCCCCACATTAGCTCCGCCTGCGGCTCCGCAAATGTGGGCCACCAACCCGCTCAGGATGATGGCAACGGAGCTTCTTAGGCCGACCTGCTGAATGCCTGGATCGCCGTGGCCTCGTCGTCCTTGATGTCGAAGACCTCGTGCAGCTTTGTGATCTGAAGCAGGTCGCGGACTTTCCTGGTCAGGTTGAGCAGCTTGAGTTCGCCGCCCTGGGCGCGCATGCTGGTGAAAGCGTTGACCAACTCGCCAATGCCAGTGCTGTCGATGTATTGGACCTCGCTCAGGTTGAGCAGGACATGCTTCCGTCCCTGGCTGGCGAGCTGTTTGATGGTGTCGCGCAGCAGCGTGCTGCCCTCGTCCAGGGTAATGCGTCCGCTCAGATCGACAACCGTGACTCCGTCCACCTGCCGTGTGCTCGCCTTCATGGTCACTTAGAAGCCGATTGGCCCTCCCGCGTGGCTTGGCGCACCCGCTTTATCATGGTAATTTCCGTTCCGGGGTTCATGCTACGGAAGCGCACCTCGTCCATGAATGCCCGGATGAGAAAGATTCCGCGTCCCGACTCCTTCAACAGATTCTGTGGCAACAGCGGGTCTGGGATGGCAGCGATGTCCAGTCCCTCGCCTTCGTCCCGTACCGATACGATAAAGCTCTCCGGAGTGGCCTCCAACAGCAAGGTGATGTGTTTATGAGGGTCGGACTTGTTGCCGTGCAGCACGGCGTTTACTGTGGCTTCGCGCACCGCCAGAAAGATGTGATCGGAGTCGTCTGCACGGAATCCGGCATTCAGCGCAATTGCTCGCGCTGCTGCCTCGGCCTTCTCCACGCTTTCCAAGGTGGAGTCCAGTGTGTAGGAAATTCTCGTCGCCTTCATCGCGTTAGGTTTAGACATTTAGATGAGGTCACCAGCGTAAAAGAATCCGGGTCTCCCCGCCGGCGGCGTGCATGCGCACCGCCTGGAGCTGGTCGAGGCGTTCCAGCAGCACGTCCGCATGGCTCAGTTCCAGCCCCGAATAAGTGGTGGGTATGGCAAAAGCCTTCATCCCCGCCCGGTGCGCGGCCTCGACGCCGGCAGGAGTGTCTTCGACGACGATGCAATCCCGGGGGTGCAGGCCGAGCAACTCGGCGCCACGCAGAAAAGGGGCGGGGTCCGGCTTTCCGAGCTTTACCTCGTCGGCTGCAACCAGCTTCTCCGGGACCGGCAAGCCGGCCAGCAGCAGGCGCCTGGTGGCCAGCCGGCGGGTGCCGGAGGTGACAACCGTCCAGCGATCCGAAGGCAGGGCAGCCAGCAGCCGGGCCGCTCCCTCGAAGACGACGAGCCCGTCGGTGTCGTCCAACTCGCGGCGTTCGAGTTCCACCAATTCCGCGGCACTGTCCAAATGCGGAGCGACCAGTTCAACCGTTTCGATGGCGCGCCGGCCGTGGGCAACTTTGACAATCTCCGCCGGGTCATAGCCGTGTTCGATGGCCCAGTCATGCCACACCCGTGCCACGCCTGGGGTCGAATCCACCAGCACGCCGTCCAGGTCAAACAACACCCCAGCGCATTCGATACTTCCCATGTAGTTAACTCGATTCAGGCCGCAAGCCACGATCCGCGCCAGGAATGTGCCCCTTCCACCCCAACAATCAACAGCAGGCTTGCTGGGGACCTCGGCTTCCACCCCAAACATGCGCAACGCGCATGCTGGGACCTCGGGGAAAGATGGCGAATTAATTCTAGTTGGTTTTATGCGCTTCTGGCTTGGCGGCAGTTGCTAACCGAGGTATTCTCAGCCTAGATGACATCGCTTGCCTTATCTGAATTGCTCGGGCAGCCCGTTTTCGACGCCGCCGGCGCCAAGGTTGGCCGTGTGCGCGAAGTGGCAATGGTCCCGCAGGAGGACTCGAACCACGTTGCGCTGCTGGTGGTGCGCACCGCAGACGGTGACCGCCTGCTGACAACGAGGCTGGTGCAGTCCATCAACGGCGGGATACGCAGCTCGGTGGCTATGACCGAGTGGGGCGCCTTTAGCGGTTCCGAGGGCATGCTGCTGATGGACCGAGACTTGCTGGATCAGCAGATCATCGACGTGCATGGCCGCAAGGTGGTGCGCGTGAACGACGTTGAACTGCAACCGCAGGCGCGCGACGCAGGAGGCATTCAGCTTAGGATCGGCTCGGTCGATGTCGGTGCGCGGGGGGCCATCCGGCGGCTTCTGAAAGGCATTGTGCCATCGGCGGCGCTTCGCACCCTGGTGGAAAAGATTCCGCCCCGGCCCATTCCATGGGAATTTGTCAGCCTGATTGAAACCGATCCGGCGCGCCGTGTACACCTGAAAATTGCCTCCGATCGCCTGGCTAAGCTGCATCCGGCGGACTTGGCAGACATTATTGAAGACCTTGCCCCATCTGAGCGTGAGGCGGTTTTCCAGTCGCTCCCCGAAGAAACCGCCGCCGACACACTGGAAGAGGTCGATCCCAAGCTTCAGGTCTCAATCCTCAATTCGCTGGCCTCGGATCGCGCCGCGGACATCGTCGAGGAGATGAATCCCGATGCGGCTGCCGATCTGCTCGGCGACCTTTCGCCCGAGCGATCGGAAGAAATACTGCACGAGATGGAGCCCGAAGAGCGGCAGGAAGTGCGGGATCTGCTCGAATTCGAGGAGGATACCGCCGCCGGGCGGATGACGACCGACTATATGGCATTGAGTCCGGCCGCGAAGGTCAGCGACGCCATCGAGATGCTGCGCAAATTCGAGGGCGGCCTGGAGAGCATGAGCACCATTTACCTGATCGGGGAAGGCGAGAAGCTGCTGGGCGCGGTGCCGCTGGTCAGGCTGGTGCTGGCCCCGCATGATGCAGCGCTTTCGTCGCTCGCGGTCGATCCGCTCATTACGGTTCATCCCGGAGCCGACGAGCACGAGGTGGCCGAGATCTTCGACAAGTACAACCTGCTGACGCTGCCCGTGGTGGACGAGGAAACCGGGGCACTGACCGGCGTGATCACGGCTGACGACGTCATCAGTATTCTCCGGGCGAAGCTGTAAGTCATCGCGATCAGGCGGCGACCCGCTCTTGTTGCGTTTTGCGTCGTTCCCCGACAATTAGAGCAGTACCAGAGATACTGCGTCCTGCGCTGCGGGTGTCATCGTGAGGAGGTTCGCCGCTTTTGCGAACCGACGTGACGATCTATGCATTTCGGCAAGTGTCACCCGAAGGTGGGAAAAAACAAATACATGGACCCTTACGTCGCGTCCTAACGGACGCTCCTCAGGGTGACACGCTGGAATAATCGTTCTTGGATACACCAACCCTCACACCGCTCCAAGAGACAAACGCGGAGTGCCCGACGAAAGCTTTGTCCCACGAAAACTTTTCTTCGAACTTTATTCCCCGTAGAGCCGCGGCACCAGTTATTCTGAGTTTGCCCTCTCCGGGCAAAATCCCTCAAAGCATGGACGCATGCGAACGTTTAGGCAATGGAAGACACAACTGCTCGTAATCCTTGCCGTGGTAGGGCCTGGATTCATCACCGCCAACGTCGACAATGATGCCGGCGGCATCTACACCTATTCCGCCGCCGGAGCCCAGTTCGGATACACGCTGCTGTGGACCATGATTCCCATGACCCTGGCGCTGGTGGTGGTGCAGGAGATGAGCGCCCGCATGGGGGCGGTCACCGGCAAAGGGCTGAGCGATCTGATTCGCGAGGAGTTCGGTTTTCGCATCACCTTTCTGATGATGGTGGGGCTCATCATCTGCAACTTCGGCAACGTGGTGGCCGAATTCGCGGGAATCGCCAGCAGCCTGGAACTGTTTCACGTCTCGCGCTTCATCAGCGTTCCGCTGGCGGCCCTTTTTGTTTGGTTGCTGGTGGTGAAGGGCGATTACAAGAGCGTGGAGAAGGTGTTTCTCACCGCGTCGTTTTTCTATTTCGCCTACATTATTGCCGGCGTGATTGCCGGTCCCGCCTGGCGGGAAGCGCTGGTCGCTACGGTGAAGCCTCCGCACGCGGCCGACCTGAAGAACTCGAGCTACGTGTACATGGTCATCGCCGTGGTGGGAACGACGATCGCTCCCTGGATGCAGTTCTACCTGCAAGCTTCGGTGGTGGAGAAGGGAATCGAGGAGCGTCACTACGCGGCTTCGCGCATCGACGTAATTGTCGGCTGCTTTTTCACCGATATCGTCGCCTGGTTCATTGTGGTGGCCTGCGCGGCCACGCTGTTCGCCCATGGATACCGCGACATCAAGGACGGCGCCGACGCCGCCCAGGCGCTGCGGCCACTGGCGGGCGATTACGCCTACCTGTTATTCGCGGCGGGGTTATTCAACGCATCGCTGTTCGCGGCCTCGATCCTGCCTATTTCGACGGCGTATACGGTGTGCGAGGCGCTGGGGTTCGAGTCAGGCGTGGATAAGAAATTCGGCGAGGCGCCGGCATTCTACTGGCTTTACACCATCCTGCTTGCGGCGGGCGCCGCGGTGATCCTGCTGCCGAACGTTCCGCTGGTCAAGATCAGCATCCTCTCGCAGGTCGTCAACGGCGTTGTGCTGCCGTTTGTTCTGGTTGCCATGCTGGTGCTCATCAATAAACGAGAGCTGATGGGCAAGCACGTGAATTCGCGCGTTTTCAATGCGATCGCCTGGGCTACGACCGTGATCATGATCGTGCTTACGCTCTTGCTGATGGTAAACACATTACGCGGGTGAAAGCGGCGGCCGGCTCCGAACCCGGAAACTGGGACGGTCTTTAAAATATCTTTATCTTGCCCGCCGCCAGATCCAGCACGAAGCGCAGGTCGGCCGCAAGAAAGTCGTAGCGCGGCAGGTTCCGCAGTTCTTCCCAACGGATGTCTTCGAAGATGTTGTTGGTTAGTTCGCCGGAATACCGTTCGACGAGAAAGAAGTGCAACTCGAACTCGCTGTCCTGCCGGTAGCGATGGCACAAGCTCGCTACTTTCCGGCCAATCTCGGCATCGATGCCGAGCTCTTCCTGCAATTCGCGCTTTAAAGCCGCCTCTCTGCTTTCGCCGGCTTCGATCTTGCCGCCGGGGAACTCCCATTTGAGCGGCAGCGCTTGATCCCTGGTGCGCTGACAGATCAGCACTCGCTCTCCGCGGACGAGCAGTGCCGCGACGACCTGCTTCCTGATTGTTCGTTGGGGGAATTCCGTCATAGATCAAACTTTCATTGGCCGCAGCGCGTGAGTTGCTGCTATTAGAGCACACTCCACGGCTGGTAGAATTTCAGCGGTCCTGCACGGGCTCGCCAGAAAGCGCAGCCGACACTGTGTGCTCGCAGTTAGTACTCCATCTTGCGATGAGCAGGGCGTGCACCGTGTCCGCAGCCGACGTTATGTACTCAAAGTTAGTACTGGAACATTTCGAACACCCGCGCAACGGCGGCGAACTGCCGTCCGCCAATGCCGTCGCACGGCTGGACAATCCCATGTGCGGCGACATGCTGGAAGTGAGCCTGCGGCTTGAAGAGGGCGTGATCGCCGAGGTGCGCTTCCGCGCCAAGGGTTGCGTGCCGACCATCGCCTGCGCCTCGCGCCTCACCGAGATGGTGCAGGGCCAGACGGTAGCCGTTGCGCTTGCCATCCGCCGCGATGCGCTCATCGAGTCGCTGGGCGGCCTTCCCCCTGCTTCGCACCACGCGGCGCAGTTGGCGGTCGATGCACTGCGGGCCTCGCTCGCGATTGTCTGTCCGCCGGAACGGCGTTAGCTAATTAGAACCTTTGATACACGGGAGATCATCAGGCCCTGCTGGCGATATTTACTCCGGTGACACTCGATTGTATTCCCGATTGCGCAATGGCACACTTTTGTGCAGTGTTGCGCTGTAGATTGATCTACGGGAAATGCTTGCTTTTCAATTTCTTTCTTTCACGTCTGTCTAGCACGCAGTGGGATGGCTTCCGGAGGCGGAATCTTCCCCCAGATTCTGTTACGGAGGCGCTAAAAATTACCCGAAGTTAAACGAGGAGGGAAATCGGATGAGGGCTACCCGGCCATATTTTTTGTTCATGGTGTTAGCTGCACTTGTATCGACGGTCACACTCATCAGCTGTAGCAGCGGCAGCAGCAGCGGTGGGGCGAATTCCTACTTCGGCACCCAGAGCCCCGGAGACGCTTGGTCCTGGACGATTAACAGGACGAACGGCACGTTCTCCGGCACAAACAACACGACCGGCTTCACGTACAGCGGTACCTTCACCACGTTAACAAGCGATTACCTGAAGTTTACTTTCACTGCTTCGACGGACAGCAACGTGGCAGTTGGCAGTGTCGCTTATGCCATTGAATTTCCCGGGACTGCCCTGCTGCTGAAGCCAGCCGGGACGACAGGTTCGGTGATTGTTGCGGCAGCGCAGGGGCCCTGCCCGTCTCCGGCTACCTATAACTGGGTAAAAGTGGCGAATCAGACGTGGAACGTTAATAGTGATCCGGCTTTCGGAACTGCGGCTTTGACCGGAACCGCAAGCAGTCCGACTATTAACGCGGCTCAGTATCTATTGAGTGGCGTCGCCGCGACTCCTCCATCGGCAACCTTCTCCGGTTCGTGCAGCAACGGAGTTATTACCGCAACGGGCGCAACCTTCGGCGTTACCCCCTCCGGCGTGTTTATCGGAGATCAAGGCACGAACGGTGGAATCGTCGGCATGCTCCAACCCTCGGCGAAGATCGGTACTGCTGCGCTTTTGCAAGCGGGACGGCAGTTCCGGGGATTTGGTTTTTTGACGCACCCGCCCAACATACCGAACACAAATACGCCACAGGATAGAACGCAGGCCATTTGGGGCACAACGACGGGTGACGGCACTGTCTCGGTTGGCGAGTATACGGATGCGCTTGCGAGCGGGGGTATCCAGGATACATGTCCGAACGGTCAATCATGCGCAACCTTGAGTTCTTGGAGCGAGGTTAATCCCGGAGAGTTTACGGCATCTATGAACGGGACGAATGAAAACAATCAGGCGTTTACACTCATCGTGAATCAGATCAACGGCAAATTCATGGTGTTTGGAATTTCAGAGAATACGGCTGGATCGGGCAACAACTCGTATCCATTCCTCGTTGTTTTGATGGAGCAGTAAGCAGGAGCAAGAGCAACAACACACCTTACGTCGAACCGTCGAGAAAGCCGTTTGGCGCGAATGGCGCTGCCTGATTCAACCGCGCGTCGGGCCTCGAAGGAGTGCTCGGCGACGCGGAAAGTCGGGCACCCTCAGGAATTGTTTGCGGCTCCCAGTAGGGATGGCCTGGAGAATAGGCAAGTTCAGGTTTCGATCCGCCATGCTTTGCACGTGCCGTCTGCAATCGTGAGCAGGCGCAAACTGCTCCCCAGCGCCGAGCTGCTGGCCTGAATGTCTCACTCTACGACTGCGAAGCACTCTAACTTTGCAGCGGTTGGTACACCGTCCAGCCGCGTTGGCACGCAATCTTCTTCAGATCGGGGTTGGGATTGATAGCGAAGGGGTGCGGAGTAATCTCCAACATGGCGAGGTCGTGGATGGAATTTCCAAAGACGGCGTCGACCTCGCGTCCAATCAGTTCCTGAATGGCAGTTGCTTTTAACTCGTCGGTGGGGACCCGCAGCAGGCGGTCGGTGGCGCAAAAGTTTTCGATCTCGACGCAAGCGGCGATGACGCGCTCTCGGGGGATGGCGAAGCTCGGCATGGCTTCTTCAATCGCCCAGTTGTTGGTCGAGGAGACCGCCCACACCTTGCAGCCGGCGGCTGTCAGCCGGTGCGTGAGCTCGCGCATTTCGGGAAAGATTCGCGGCTCGATCACGGTGCGAAACAGCTCGGCGGCCAGGGCCCGAATGTCTTTTTCGGCAATGCCGTGGTGGATGGTGACCATCTCGCCGCACATCGAGAGCTCGTCGACCGTGCCCGCCTTGTATTGCTCGTAGCGCGCCAGAATTCGCTTGGCGGCATCGGGCGGAATGAGACCGCGCTCGATCTCATAGAAAAAAAAGTCGGCTCCGACATCGCCCGCCCAGAGCGTACCGTCGCAATCGAAGACCGCATGGCGCGGCTTGAGGGCAAGAACGTTGTTGACAAACTTCCGGGCAGACTCGGTCAGGAGGCTGGCAGGCTGCATCTTTTCTCTCCCAATGTCAGTGGCTGTTTTGTGCGCCGGGCCGTCAGGTGTTCTCCACGGCGAGGCGGTCGTAGTCTTCCTGCGTGTTGATATTCATGCCGACCCGCGCATCTTCCACCGGAACATAGCAGATGTGGGTTGCATTAGCATGAAGGATATCGCGTGCCGTGGCCGTCAATTGGGCACGCAAAAGCGCCTCGATCATCTCGCGCGCGAGCAGGATCGGATGTCCGTGGCGCGCATCGTGCTCAGGCACAACCGCCCAGAAGTGTTGCTCCTGCTCCAGCGCCCCCAGGAACGCCGAGTGAAGATGAGTCATTGTCGCGGGCTGGACGGGCGGGCGGTCAACCAGCGCAACGATGGCGGAATCGCGTCCGCGCCCCAGGATTTCGTTTAAGCCGAGCCTGAGCGAGCTGAACTGGCCAAGCTCCGGAGCCCGGTTCTCCACCAGGAATCCGCCGATTGAGTACACGATAGGCTCCAGATTGTGGCTGTTCGCTCCACCGACCACGATGACCATGTCGGTGTGCGGCCGCAACAGTTCAATCCATGCCCCTAGCAAGGTGTTACGCAGGCCGCCGGAGTGGCCAGGCGGCCACGGCAGCAGAGCTTTGTCGCGGCCCATCCGCGAAGACACGCCGGCCGCGAGAATAATGCCGCATAGACTTGGTGAGCGGGTCATGAGCGAAAGATAACAGACGATGAGGCAGTTGTCAGTGTTGGGCTGTTAGCGCGTATAAGCGTGGCGGGCGAAGCTCGGGCTGGCGCGCTTCGGTGCTCGTGGCAGGACACTGATTGCGCTTGTCCTGACGCTGAGGATCCATGCTGCCGCGTCTTCAGCCGCTCCTGAAGGGATTTGCTCTTGCCGGCGACAGCCACGTTGCGGCGCACCGCAATCATCTCGGCGACGATGGCGACGGCGATTTCCTCCGGCGTGATGGCGCCAATGTCTAGGCCAATCGGCGCGTGCACACGCTCGAACAACTCGCGCTCCATGCCTGTTTTTTCCAGTTCGTTATAAATCGCGAGCACTTTGCGCCGCGAGCCGATCATGCCGACGTAGCGTGCGGGGGTTTTGACGGCCCAGCCCAAGACGCGCATGTCGTCACGGTGTCCGCGGGTGACAATAACCAGAAAGCTTGACGTCGAAGGTCGCAAAGTGGCCGTGGCGGCCTCGAAATCGGCGGCGATGACTTGGCCTGCGTCGGGAAAGCGCTCGCGGTTGGCATAGCTTTCCCGGTCGTCGATGACGGTGACCTCGAAACCGGCGAGGCGCGCCAATTTGCAGAGGCTCAGCGCCACGTGTCCGCCGCCGAAGATGAACAGTTCGGCCGGGGGGATCACCGGTTCGATAAAAATCTCCAGCGTGCCGCCGCAGACCAGTCCGGTGTTGTAGCTGGGATCGTTGTTGAGATCGAACGTCAGGGTACGGGGTTTTTCCTCTTCCATCACTTCGCGGGCCGCCTGCCAGACTTCGGCCTCGACGCAGCCGCCTCCGATTGTGCCCAGCGCCGAGCCATCGTCACGCACCAGCATTTTGGCGGAGCGGAACGACGGAATCGAGCCGCGGACATTGATGATTGTCGCCAGAGCGGCGCGCCGTCCTGCTTTACGCAGGGCGACGATCTCTTCGTAGATGTCCATTCAATGGAATTATTGCCTGAGCAGACGCCGAACACAAGCACCGCCTTTAGCAGGCGGCGGAACTACCCACGTTAGAGGAATTTCCGAGCTGCTGTATCTCGAATCCCAAGAGGATGTCTTGGCGACCGGAGCGAAGCGGAGTGGAGCCACCCTCTGTTTTAGGCAGCAGAAACAAAAGGTGGCTCGACTTCGCTCGCCATGACAGTCTGATATGACGGGATACACCTATTAGGAAATGCCTCTAGTCAGAATCGGGCGAACGTGGAGCACCAGAGTCGCAGAACCTCTGGCCGGCGCGGTGGCATCAAATGAGCAGCCCTTGTACAATGGAAGCGCCATGGAAGGCATTGAAGCGAAAGGCAGTGTAGCCGGAACCCCGAGCGGTACGGAGCGTTTGGACAATCTGGCCGGCGATCCGCAAAGCCCGCCACGGATAGAGCGACTTGCGTTCGGCGGCAGCGCGGAGCAGGAAGGCGTGGTGCTTACCACGCTGGACAGGGCCGTGAACTGGGTCCGCAAGAACTCGATTTGGCCCATGACCTTCGGCTTGGCCTGCTGCGCCATTGAGATGATGTCGATGGGAGCATCGCGTTTTGACATCGCGCGCTTTGGCGCGGAGGTCTTTCGCCCTTCGCCGCGGCAATCGGACCTGATGATCATCGCCGGCCGCGTCTCGCAGAAAATGGCGCCGGTCATCCGCCAGCTCTACCTGCAGATGCCCGAGCCTAAGTGGGTGATTTCCATGGGCGCGTGCGCGACCTCCGGCGGAGTGTTCAATAATTACGCGCTTGTGCAGGGCGTCAACCAGTGGATCCCAGTGGATGTTTACGTGCCGGGATGCCCGCCGCGTCCGGAGCAGCTAATCTACGCCATAACGCTGCTGCAAGAGAAAATTCAGAACGAGGCCGGATCGTTCAAGCGGGCGCTGAACCTCTCCGTGTAGACCTGGATGCATCGGGCCCTGTAGCTCAGATGGATAGAGCAGCGGTTTCCTAAACCGAAGGTCGGGTGTTCGACTCACCCCAGGGCTACCATCTTATCTTCTTGAACTAGGCGACGAAACCGGTGCAGCGCATTTGTGCCGGGCTTCGGGAGTGGAGTTTTACGAGGTGAGCGGAACCTAATGAAGTTGCGACTCGCATGCATCGTCTGCGCGCTTACGGTGATCACCTTGGCTTCTGTTCCTACGCTGGCGCAGGGGCGAGCGAGCGGCTCTGCCCCCAACGCCGAGAACTCGACTTTGGATGGGTCGGCGAAATCGGTCTCGAAGACGGACAAGCGTAAACAGTTTGTAATTGATGTGGTGCAGGCAGCGACGGCATTGCCGGTTGCCGACCAGCAGGACCGCCTGAGGGTGCTTTATTCGGCTTCCAATGTGATTTTCCCAATACGGCCGGCGATGGCCGTCAGCTTCAGTCGCGAGGGCCTGCGGATCGAGCAGGAATTGATTCAGCAAGGCAAAACGCCGGCGGTGTCGATGCTCGATTGCGGCGGCGTGGATTGCGGTTCGTCAAGATTCTGGTGGAGAACATTCCGGCGGCAAACGTCGATTCCGCCGAGCAGAGCTTGGTCGGCGCCGTCTCGAAATGCGCGTCCGCCGTGGTGACAGTGCGGCAACTGCTTGACGCGGGATTCGAGAAGGGCAGGGTAGCGCCGCGCGCATTGCTCGCCGTCATGGAGCAGGTGGGAGTCAAAGCGCCATGGTCGCAGCAGGCCTTCGAAAAACTTTTCGCGAGTCTGCCGAGCGACGCCAACGCCTTCCAGCAGCGCGCCGCCGACTTCGCTACGACATTTACGCGAATGGCTCCGGAAGTCGACAAGGCCGCGGCGGGCCAGGCGGGTCTCCGGCTGCTGGCCTGGCTGGGCAAGATAGACGCCAGCGCGGATCGCAACCTGGCCGTCAACGCCACGACCGGCTCGTTGAAAGAGCTGTTTGGGGACAAGGGCTTCGAGAACCTTCTCGCCTCCGACGTGATGGCGAGGCAGGCGGCGCAAACCGCCGGTCAGCCGGGCCAAATGACGCGGCCACTCGAGGAAAGCGCTTCGGTGCTGAGGGCAATTGCGCTGCGAGACAGCGACCGCACGGACGAACTCAACGCCATGCCGCCCTCGTTACGCGCACGCGAGGCGGCGGCAAGCGGTTTTGCTTCCGGCACTACCGGCGCGAATCGCAAAGATGCGGATCATTATTTCGACATAGCGTTTGCGGCTCTCAACGATGTGTGGGACAACCGGGCGATCGTGCGCGATGTTCACGCCGTGGTGCAGGAGGTGGCCGAAGCGGCCGCGCAGGTGGATGCGGTTGACGCGTTACAGCGCACACGGCGCTTGCAGGACCCGACCGCGCAGGCGATCGCCATGCTTGCAGTGGCGCGCGTGGTCGCCAGCCGGTAGGGCTTTTCGTCGGGGTTGCCGCGGACTTCCTGCTGACAGACGTCGTGATTGGTGTCAATGCCGGGGCGCGGACAGCGGCGCGCGCAGATTGCAACACTTTTCGGCTGGTTGCTGGCGCCCCTTATTTTTCTTGCCGGGGGTTCGAGGAATCGCATCAGATGAGCAGGCGAGCATTGTTCTTGAAAAGAGGCAATGCCGCCGTGATCCCCGTTTTGCCGGCGATTTCGCGATGCACAATAGTGGACGGGAGCTCTTCCCGGACGATAAGCCGGCAGGCGCGAGCGAAATCTGCTGCGCCGGCTTGCATGGCGGGAGCGGATGTAGCGGGCTCACGCAGGCGGGGCTTAGTGGTGTATTCTGATCAGGTGGCACTCTGGATTCTGCGGCAAGCATTATCGACGGAATCGCAACCGTTTTGGGCTTGCATCCAACTGAATCGGAAGCTACTATGGAGCATCTTCCGGACCGCACCACCCCGTGCGGCATGCCTAGCGCCGGATTCTGAGGCGCAAGCGGACAGAGATTTAATCCCGTCGCCGTGGCCAACCTACCTAAGCGGTGCGCCTCAGGAGCGACGGCAAGAACCGGATTCTGAATTCTGATAATTGCAGTGCACAATGAGCAACCGAAAATATGAATAATGGACCCAACAACCCTGCCGGGGGTTCCGGCGGGAAAGGGCGCAGACGGCGTCGTGGACGCAGAAATCCGCCTGCGCAGCCATCACAAGGACAAGGCGGGCAAGGTGTGCAGCGCGGCCATCAGCGCCGCACCAGTGCATCCGGTCGCGCCGGTGCATCCGGTTCCCGGCCTGGCAACCGGCCATCAGGGCCGAAGTTCCAGGACGCGCATATCTATACCGCGCCCATGGATCACAATTATCGAACGGCGGAAAACGGAAACGGTAGCGCCCGCAATAATCGCGGAACACGCTTCGTCCAGCAGGAATTGGAAGCGCTTCCGACGGCTCACAATGGAGCGCCGCGAATTTTCGCCTTCGTCGACGACCTGTTTTTTCTGGCCAAAATCCAGGAGACGGCGCGAAAGCTGAATGTCAAAGTGCAATTCGTCAAGAGCGAAAAAGAGGTTCTGGACGCCGCCGCCGAGAGCGAGCAGGCTCCGTCGCTGATCATCATGGACCTGAATAACGCTTCGGTGAAGCCGGTTCCCACGATCACCAAGCTGAAGTCCAAGCTCAAGAAACAGACGAATATCATCGGCTTCCTCTCCCACGTCCAGGGAGACCTTAAGATGAAGGCGCAGGAGGCGGGGTGCGACATGGTTTTGCCGCGGTCGGCCTTCTCGCAGAACCTGCCGCAATTGCTTCGCCGCCACGGTTCTTCCACAGACTTACAGTAACCTGGAAAGCCTGATTTTCGAGCCAATGTGCGCCAACCGGCAACCTGACTTCGGTCGGGCGGAATCCAATTCACCTGCGGGCTGCTCCACGCTCGTAGCGGCTGGTGCTTATGTCGTTGACCAGAACCTTTGAAGACAACGAAGTTGGACCGGAGGGCGAGCGGATTTTTGCCGATATCCGGGCCAGTTTTGATCTGCCCTTTGTGCCCACGCCGTTCCGGGTGCTGGCGGGAATCCCCGAATACCTGCGGCTGATGTGGCATGACTTGGGGCACGTCGCCGCCTCGCGCGAGTTCCGCTCGGCCACGGTGGCGCTCCAGGATTTGTCCGTTCGGAGGCGATCACGGGCGGTTGGCGCTTCGGCGACCAGGAGCGCGTGCTCGCCGGGCAGAAGATTTCGAGCGAAGACACGCTGGTGCTCTCCGGAGTTGTGGGTGTATTTAACCGCGCGCTGCCCGCACTAACGCTCTTTCTCCGGCTCATGCAGCTTGGCTACTCGGGAGGGAACGGCGGACGCGTGACGCCCGGCAAGCTTTCTCCCGCGCTCTCGCGGCTCATCACCTTGAACGTGCCTAACGAACGGGAGGCCAGCCTTCGTGTGTGGCTGCTCTACGGCGATATCAAGCGTACGACCGGCGAGGGGCATGTTCTTGACCTGTTTCGCGTGCTTTCACCTTTTCCGGGTTATCTCGCTTCCGCCTGGCTGGACACGAAGCGGCTGTTCAAGGACGAAAGCTTTCAAAATGCGCGAGAAGAGGTGGCCCGTCGCGCCGCCGCCTGTGTTACCGGCATTCCCGTGGGTGATCACCGCAAACTGGCGCGGCACATCAGCGCCGAGCAGTGGTCAGAGATTGAAGAGACGGTGGACGGTTACGTTCGTCTTCTCCCCCTCTACACGTTATTGACGGCCACTTGGCGGCGTTCATTTGCCCTTGAGCAAACGGTAATCCGGGCTGCTTCCTGAAGCGGAAAACCATTTCTGAAACCCGCTCTAGTAAACTGGAAGTCTGTTGCCGCGCTGTGGCGGCTACGACTGCCAGCCCATGGGACGAATCCACGTACTTTCCGAGCACGTTGCCAACAAAATCGCCGCCGGCGAAGTCGTCGAGCGTCCCGCTTCGGTTGTCAAAGAGCTTATCGAGAACTCGATCGATGCCGGAGCTACCCGCATCCGCGTCAACGTGGAGGCCGGCGGGAAGAAGCTGATCGAGATAGTCGACAACGGCTCCGGCATGGTTGCCGACGACGCTCTGCTTGCCTTTGAGCGCCACGCCACCAGTAAACTGAAGAACCCCGAAGACCTTCTCTCCATTGCCACACTGGGATTTCGCGGCGAGGCGCTGCCCTCCATTGCCGCCGTTAGCCGGTTGCGGGTGGAGACTTGTTCCGCCGGGGAAGCCAGCGGCACGGTGGTCGAAATTGCAGGCGGCAGAATCCTGAAAGTAGAGGAAGCCGGACTTCCTCAGGGCACTTCGATAGCGGTTCGCGATCTGTTTTTCAATACGCCTGCGCGGAAAAAATTCCTCAAGGCGGAGTCGACCGAACTCTCGCATATTGCATCGCTGGTCACGCATTATGCTCTGGCTCACCCCGACAAGCATTGGGAGCTGCATACCAGCACGCATGCCATGCTGATTGCGGCTCCCGTGGCTTCGCATGCGGAGCGAATTTACCAGGTCTTTGGCAAGGAGACTCTCGACCAGTTGATTTCGCTGGCGGCGACAGTTCCCCTGGAGCGCGTCGGGTTGCCGCCGTCCTCGGCCTGGGGAAGGCGCGAGCGCGACGCGGAGGCGGATAACGATGATCCGGCAAAGGGCGATCTTCGCGTACACGGTTTTGTCAGCAAGCCCGAGGTGCAAAAGCTCAACCGCAACTCGATCTTCATTTTTGTCAACGGCCGGCTGATCCGCGACCGCCTCATCCAGCACGCATTAACCGAGGCGTATCGCAACATCCTTCCGCCCACGGTTTTCCCCGTGGTCCTGTTGTTTATCGAGATGCCGTTCGGCGAGGTTGACGTCAACGTCCACCCGTCTAAAACCGAGGTGCGCTTCCGTCAGCAGAGTTTTGTGCACGATTTTGTTCGCGACAGTGTGCGCGCCGCTCTCATGCAGGCGCGTCCGGCCGCGCAGTTTGTGCGCGAACTTCATGCCTCGCCCACGGCCGCTGCCGCGCTCACTTCCGGAGCATCGTTTGCTGCTGGAGAGCTTGCGACGGCGTTCTCGCTGGCCGCGCCCACGCTGCCGGAGCGCAACGCGGACATCCCGTTTTCGGGCAGCTTTGCGGTCGAGGCGAATGCCGCAGTGCCAGTCGCACGCTTCGCGCCACAGACCTTCGGATCGCACATCAATGCAAACAACGGGGCTGAAAACGGCGGGATGGCAATCGACGGCAGCCTGCAACCAGCGGCGCGGCCCGAATTCATTCCCGAACGGGGAGGCCAGTGCGGACCTCCTCTGGATGTCTCCGATGAAGGCATGGATCTATCCGCGCTGGCGACTCTGAAGCCGGTTGGGCAGATTCGCGACTCGTTTATTCTCGCCGTCAATCCACAGGGGCTCTGGATTATCGATCAGCACGTGGCCCACGAGCGTGTGCTGTTCGAGAAGGTGCTGCGCGCAAGGCTGGAGATGCGCGTTGAATCGCAGCGCCTGCTCATGCCGCTGGTCATCGAACTCACGCCGCAACAAATGGCTGTCTTCGCCGAACTTTCCGAGGAGTTGCAGCGCAACGGCTTTGAAGCCGAGCCCTTCGGATCGCGCACGCTGGCCGTCAAAACCGCGCCCGCCGGCATCGATCCCGCCGCCCTCGATCGCCTGCTGCACGAGTTGCTGGAACAGTTTGAAACCGAGCAGCAGGCGCTTAACCTGGAAAAGATCCGCACCGGCATCGCCGCCAGCATCGCCTGCCACGCCGCAATCAAGATCAATACTCCGCTGGATGCCGCCAAAATGGAGTGGCTGCTCCGCGAACTGGCCAGGACGCGTTATCCCATGAGTTGTCCTCATGGACGGCCGGTGGTGCTGCGTTATTCTGTAAGAGACATTCAGAAAGCTTTCAAACGCATTTAGCGCCGTGAAACGAGGCGCGACGACGAGCGAGAAAACAGAAAATATGACCGAGCGAGAACTGCTGGAGTTGCGCGCCAAGAAGTGGCGCACGAACGGCGAGCCAATCCGAACCCTGGAAGACGCGCAGGAGTTCATTGAGTCCGTTGGCTTCTGCGTGATGTATCCGCTGCGTCCGCCGGTATTTGTCCCGACTTTCATCGGCGCTTTCACCGGAACGGACCAGGATCTGCCGACGTGGCAGCATGCCTTTGCCGACCCGCGCGCGCAGCAGGCAACTGAATTGATGGTCCGATTGCTTCGGCAGAGGTCGGCGTATGAGGCGAACCCGTTCGGCGAGACGAATTTTCTCGTCGCTGCTTCGGTGTTTGCGTTCTTCTACGGGGTTGTCGGCGACCGTAATCCGCGCCATGCGCCGAAGATCGGCTCCCGTTCGGAGTACTCGCCCTTGGCGGCGCACGCCTTTCAAGTGATCCAGCAGAAAGGACCTATCTCCAAGCCGCATCTGAAAGAGATTCTGGGCGGCGATCTCTCGACCGCGGCGCTGGATCGCGCTCTCAACGAACTCTGGTCGCGCCTGCGCATTACGCGTGTCGATTACAAGCCGGAGGAAGGCGCTTTCTGGGACGTTCTTTTTCGCTGGTCGCCGGAACCTGTGCGCGAAGGCATGAACATTTCGCTGGCCGAGGCGCTAACCGCGCTGGTTTCCAAGTATTTGGGTTGTGTCATCGCCGCCGAGCAGAGCGAAGTCGAGGAGTTCTTTTCAAATTTTATTGCCCGTTCGCGGGTTCGCGAGGCCATCAACGCCTTGATCGCCGCCCGCGAGTTGAGCTTTGTGCATATCGGCAGCCGCGCCATGCTGGAGTGCACTCCGCCTCGCGCCGTGCCGCCGGTCCGTGTTCCTAGGCCGCCGCGGCCCAGCGTCCGCCAGCGAGCCGCCGAGGCGAAGAAGGAAAACCCGTGAGCCAACCAGCGTCAACCCAAAGCAGGAAGATGGTCATCGCCATCGACGGCCCGGCGGGAGCCGGCAAGAGCACCATCGCCTCGCGCCTGGCACGGAGGTTTGGCTACATCAACCTGGAGAGCGGTGCCATGTATCGCGCGTTGGGTCTTAAGGCACTCGAGCAGGGGAACGCCCTCGACAGCGAAGCGGCGATGATCGCGCTGGCCAATTGCTCTCGCATAGAACTGGTTCCTGCTCCCGGCGGCAACTGCGTCCTGCTGGATGGCCGTGACGTTTCAACCCGCATTCGCGAGCGCGATGTGGCCGACGCCGCTTCGCGCCTTTCCGTGCACCCGGCCGTGCGCGACTGGATGGTCGCCCGCCAGCGTGAAATGGGCGTCGACGGCGGCGTGATTATGGAAGGACGCGACATCGGCACGGTCGTCTTTCCCCATGCGGAGGTGAAGATTTTTCTCGACGCCGACCCTGACGTCCGTGCCAACCGTCGCATCTTGCAGCACGACGCCGCCGATGATCCGGAGAAAGCAGCCCGACTCAAGGCAGAGCTGCACGAGCGCGACCAGCGCGATAGCACTCGTGCCGTAGCCCCGCTGGTGGCCGCGCCGGACGCTGTCCACATCGACTCCAGTTCGCTGAACATCGAGCAGGTTATCGCCGAGGCGGAGCGCATCGTCGAAGATAAGCTGGCGGCTCTCAGCGAGAAGTGAGAGGCTGCTGTCTCGCTTCGTGCGTTAGGGTCCGTATCCCCGATCACGTTCGTCCCTGTTTTTTTCAGGGACTTGGCGCTATGCTCGTGAGACCGCCGGAGGAGTTATGTCAACCGAAGCAATGCAGGCTGCGAAGATCATTCAGCCAAACCAACGAAAATGGACCCCGCACGCCCGCTTTGAAGGGGTAAAACGGGCTGACCTGCTGAATCGAAAAGACGATGGTTTCGGCGTGACCATGGCGCTTGACTACTGGTCGGTTGGCGCCGATCTCGATCGCCATACCCATCACGATTGCGACGACATCTTTTACATCATCAGCGGTAAGGCAAAGATCTGGATCGATGGCATCGGCGATGTGCCTCTTGTGGCGGGTTCATTCGTAAAGGTTCCCAAAGGAGCGTCGCACCAGCCTCACTCCGTCGAGGAGGACGTGCTCGTTCATCATTGCTGGTACCCGGCCAACGTATAGAACTTCAAAGAGTCGGGCTGGTCGTCAAAGGGTCGCTTGAGCCTCGCTGCCGATGGCGCGCCGTAAAGGTGCGAGGTACTTTTCAGGCAACTGGATCTTCTTTTTCCCTGGTCCCACGACAATGTGAGTGGATTCGCCTTCTGCGAGCAGCGCTCCGTCGCTCTGGCGAATGGCCTCGTATCTAAAAGCGATCAGGGAAGGCCGCAGGTTTACCATCCGCGTTCGAATCGCCAGCGTATCGTCATAAAGTGCCGGTGCCTTGTACCGGCAGCGCACTTCGACCACGGGAAGGTGATAACCGTCCGACTCCATCTGCCGGTAAGAGAAGCCGAGCTGGCGCAGCAGTTCGACCCGTCCGAGTTCGAACCAGATGAAAAAATTAGAGTGGTACACCACTCCCATCTGGTCGGTTTCGGCGTAGCGGACTCTCACCAGTGCGTCGTTGACCACCGCGTCGGCGCTGTAATGTGCTTTCAACTGCTCTCCTCCAGAAAACTTCTTGAAACGAGCTTTACTCGCCACATCGCAATAGGGCAGGGCGCACGACCAAGGCAAATCCCAGGCAGGAAAGTCAGCAGAGTTGTATAGGCGGCTAACCCGCGCGCCGTGCGTCGCGCATCGCTTCGTCCAGGGCCGAGTCCAGAGCGCTGCCCAGGCGAGAAGCGCGTTTTGTGTACTCTCTGTCGATGGAGTCGTACTTCTTCTTCAGCGCGAAATACTCGTCGGCAATATTCAGCGCCGCGAGCACGGCAACCCGCAACGAATCGATGGTAGCGGTGTGTTCGGACACCGTTCGCATCTTGGAATCTACGAACTGGGCAAGCTTCTGGATGTGTTCGGCGTCGGAGCCGCGCAGGTTGTAGCTCTGGTCGTAGATTTCGACTCGTATGCTGCCGTTTGATTGCGTCATCGCGTCCTCCGCCTGTCCCGCGAACGCCGCATCGCGTGGACAAGTCTTACGCCTGCTCTTCGTCGATCAGAGCATCCATGTGCGCCAGCATCTTCTCCACCCGCGCACGAACTTCTTCCCGGTCTTTCTTCAACGCGATCACTTCAGCTTTGACCGCGTCGAACTCTTCTTCACGAGCTTCCAGTTGCTCGCGTAACCGGGAGACATCGCGCTCCGCGGCGGCTTTGGCCTCGCGAGCATGTTTCAGCAGCTCAATTGTGCGGTAGATTTTCTCTTCCAGAGAAATAAATTCGTTGCCTGTACCATCAAAGGTAAGTTCGGGCTCGGCCTTAGTAGACATAATTCCATGTACCTCGTAGGGATGGTGATCATGCGCAGTATAGAGCAAGTGTGATCCGTATACCCTGATTATGACCGCCGGGCGGGAGTCATCCAGCAGAACCAAACGTTTGGCGAAGCTGTAGCCAGCTCTCTTCCGGTATGGTCCTCACGTCCGGCTATGCAGGTTGAAATCTTGCGGCTTGGCGCTATGCAAGCTCTACCTCGCAACTTTCCGCCAAGCGCCTCCAGCGAGCGGATGATCTGCTGCGCCCAGCCGGCAACCTCATCGTCACGCAGCGTGCGCTCGGCTGACTGAAAGCGCGCCCGCAGCAGAATGGCATACTTGTTCGGGGGCAGGCTGTGCCGCCCTGCCTCGCCGCGCAGAATCTCCACCGGCCTGAACTCCCGCAGCTCTGGAATCCCTACAGCCTCTACCGCCTGCTGAATACGCTCGAAGACAACAGCCTGCGTCGAACAGGAAGGAGAAGTCGCGGTCCACGGCAGGGAAGCGGGGCACGGGGCGATAGTTCGGCTGGCGCAACTCGCGCTGGAAGAGGCGCTCGACGAGAATCTCCGCGACGTACACGGGCTGGCGCAGCTTGCGCGCCGAAGCCAGGTCGGGATGCAACTGGCCGAAGCGCGCAACCATGGTGCCGTCCATCACGGCGCGAGCCGAGCGTCCGGGATGGAGATAGGCGGGCGTGTGCTGGTCGAAGTAAAGCGTCCGATGTTCAAACTGCGAGAGCAACGCCTCCAGATCGCCCTTCATGTCGTAGAACGTGTAAGCATCAGGCTTGCCGTGCAGGCTGCCTCCGACCGACCCGGTTGCGACGAAAGCGATGCTGCGCTTTTCGTCGACGCGTTCGCCCATCATTTCAAAGATGTCGCCCGACTCGAACAGCTTCACGTCCGTGTTGCCGCGATTGAGGTTGTAGGCAATCTGGTTCACCATGCCGGGCACGAGCGAACTTCGCATGCAGGCGGCTTCCTCGCTCAGCGGATTCTCCAGCCGCACCGGCTTGAGCCGGTTGAATACGCGCGCACTTCCTCGGCGGAGATGAAAGTCGAAGAAATCGATTCGTTGTAGCCCAGCGCAAGCAGCCGCTGCCGCAGCGTGGCTTGCTTCTCGGCATTGGGCAGCGGGATGACGGCTCCGGCGAAGGCCGGCAGCGTGTTGGGCAGCTTGAGATAGCCGTAGATGCGGCCGACCTCTTCGATCAGGTCGATCTCGCGGTCAACGTCGAGCCGCCAGGTCGGAACCTCGACGACGAACTCGGCGCTCGACTCGGCTGCCGCGCGACAACCACGCCTTGGCAGCCGCTTTGGCCGGTTGGGGCAGGGAATCAGCCGCAAGATTCTCCGGGCGTCACCTTGAAGCCCAGCCGGCGCAGGATGCGCGCAATCTCGTGACCGGGAATATCGACCCCCAGGATTCTTTGCACCTCGCGCTGGCGCAGATGGATTCGGGGACGCTCCACGCGCCGCGCCAGGGCATCGATCTCCGCTTCCACTACCGGTGCGCCGAGGCGGCGCCGCCGGCGGTTTGCTGCACCAGTTCCGCCACGCGGGCGCAGGCCAGCGGCGTAATGACCGAATCCGCGCCGCGCTCGAAGCGATGCGAGGCGTCGGTATGCATGCCCAAGCGCCGCGAGGTGCGGCGAATCGAGGCCGGATCGAACCAGGCCGACTCGATCAGCACGTTGCGCGTCTGCTCGGTAATCATGGTGTCATAGCCGCCCATGATGCCGGCCAGCGCCACGGCCTCGAACGCCATCGGCGATCACCAGGTCTTGCTTGCTCAGCTTGCGCTCGACGCCATCCAGCGTCTTCAGCACTTCGCCCTCGCGGGCGCGGCGGACGACGATCTTGCCGCCCTCCAGCTTGTCCAGGTCAAAGGCGTGCGTGGGCTGGCCAAGCTCGTTGAGCACGTAGTTGGTGGCGTCGGCCACGTTGGTGATCGAGCGCTGGTCGATCAGCTCCAGACGGTGCACGATGTGCTCCGGCGAGGGCCCGACCTTCACGTCGCGCACGATGCGCGCGGTGTAACGCGCACAGCCCTGCGCGTCTTCGATCTCGATTTTGAAATCCGAGACCGGCTGCTCGCCGACGCAGCTTGGGAGCACCGGCTTCAAGTCGAGGTCGTAAATGGCCGAGACCTCGCGCGCGATGCCGTAGTGGTTCATGGCATCGACGCGGTTGGTGGTGACCTCGGCCTCGTAGACGAGGTTGTCGCCTTCTCCGTAAAGCCTTCGATGGCGGTGCCGGTGGAAGCCTTCGATGGCGGTGCCGGTGGACGGTCAAGTCTTCGGCCAGCTTGCGGTCATCGACCGGCGGATTGAAAAAATCGCGAATCCAATTGGGCTGATTTCAGACTCTATTTCGTCGAACGTTGCTGACGCGCCCGTAAGAACTGCTCCAGAAAGCGCATGTCGCCTAGAAAGAACTGCTGAATGTCATCGATGTTGTAGCGCAGCATCGCCATGCGCTCGATGCCCATGCCGAAGGCGAAGCCGCTGTACTTTGCCGGATCGTAACCGACAAAGCCGAAGACCGCCGGGATCGACCATTCCCGAGCCGAGCAGCTCGATCCAGCCGCTGCCCTTGCACTTGTTGCAGCCCTTCTCGCCGCAGAAGGGACACGAGATCGAGACCTCGAGGCTGGGCTCCGTGAAAGGGAAGAACGACGGGCGAAAACTGGTTTTGACCGAGCTGCCGAACATCGCCTTCATGGCGTGGTCGAGCGTTCCCTTCAGGTCGGCCAAGGTGATGTTGGTATCGACGCAGAGCCCTTCGAGCTGATGGAAGACGGGCGAGTGGGTGGCGTCCGGCGCGTCGTTGCGGTGCACCTTGCCGGGGCAGATCACGCGCACCGGAGGCTGCAGGCGCTCCATGGTGCGAATCTGCACCGGAGAGGTGTGGGTGCGCAGCAGCAGGCGGTCGCGCTGCGGACGCCGCTCCTGGCCGGCGATGAACAGCGTGTCCTGGGTATCGCGCGCCGGATGGTTGGGCGGAAAGTTCAGCGCCTCGAAATTGTAGTAGTCGCTTTCGACCTCCGGCCCTTCGGCGATGGAGTAACCCATGGCGACGAAGACGGCGATGATCTCATCCATGGTGCGCAGCACCGGATGGCGCACGCCCAGCTCGCGATGAATGCCGGGCAGGGTGACGTCGATGCGCTCGGCGGCAAGCTTGTGCCTCGCGCTGCCGGCGCCCGCGATGCGCTTGCTGTGCCGACTCAATCGTCTGCTCAACCTGCTGCTTGAGCTGGTTGACGCGCTGCCCGACTTCGCGCTTGCTGGCAGCGGGCGCGGCCTTCAGCCAATGTCGTTGATCTGGGTCAGGATGCCGTTCTTGCGCGCCATCCAGCGGTCGCGGAATGCCTTCGCACTCGGCTTCGTTTGGAATGCGCCGCGCTCTCCTGCTCCAGCGCCGCCAGCAACTCCCGCGAAGCCTTGTCCAGCGCCTCGGCGAGTAATCTTCAAGTTTGGGGACGGAGTACATTGCAGTACCTTCGATGTCTTCTGCCAGCGAATGTCATCCTGAGCGAAGCGAAGGATCCTACGACAAGGCTCATTCCGACCCGATCAGCTTCGAAGTCAGGAATCCGTTGATCTGCGTTCCACAGCGGAAAGTGAGATGCTTCGGCTTCGAAACTTGACGCATCTCCGCTCGTCAGCATGACGCCTCGAGCGGATGCGACGCTCATCGGTGACAACTGTGCTCAGCATGCACACCGGTCGGAATGCCAACGCCAGGATAACGCGTCGCACCAATACACGATGGGCGGCCCTGCCGGCCGCCCATGCGAAGATGACACCGAAGTCGCTCAGCCTCGATCGCGAATTACGCGGCGGCAGCGGCGGCCTTGGCCTGTTCGACCAGCGAAGCAAAGCCCGCGGCATCATTGACCGCCAGATCGGCCAGGATCTTGCGGTCGAGCTCGATGCCGGCTTTCTTGAGGCCGTTGATGAACCGGCTGTAGCTGATGCCGTTCTGAACGCAACCGGCGTTGATGCGCACGATCCACAGCGAGCGGAACTGGCGCTTCTTCTGCCGGCGTCCGACGAATGCGATCTTCAAGCCGCGCTGTACCTGCTCCTGTGCAGCCTGGTACAGCTTGGATTTTGTCAGGAAATAACCGGATGCCCGCTCGAGTATCTTCTTGCGGTTTTGACGGCGTTTGGTTCCACGTTTTACGCGAGGCATTCATTCTCCTTTTGATGTTCCCGTTTCCGGGCTCCCATGACCGCCGCTCGGCGGTGGCTGGGATGAAGCGGCTGGAGGCAGGAGCTTTGTCAGCTTTGGCCTCTTCACACGCTTTGCCGGACGATTCATCCGGCGGGCAAGCCCCAGAAGATCAGATTCGGGGCAGTCACGCCCGTCAGGCGACTGCCTGACAGGCAAACTAGTACGGAATCATCCGCTTGACCTTGGGCTGGTCGGCTGCTGAAACCATGCCGGGCATATCGGCCTGGCGCTTTTGCTTGGTGCCCTTCGAAGTCAGGATGTGGCGCTGGAAAGCGTATCCGCGCTTTACCTTGCCACTCGCCGTCTTCTTGAAGCGCTTGGCAGCGCCGCTGTGCGTCTTCATCTTAATCTTAGGCATAAGAGTCCCTGTCGGCGGTCGAAAGCTGCCGCCGCTATATCTATGAAAACACAAGAGAGCCGTTTCCGCCAAATCCTGGGATCTTCGGCGGGCGGCTTTCTCGCTGGAGGTGCAGGCTTTGCCTCGGAAAACCTTTATTTCGTTTTTGGAGGAGCCAGGATCAGATGCAGGGTGTTGCCTTCCTGCCGTGGCCGGAACTCCACGATAGCCTTGTCGCCGAGATCTTTGATCAGCCTTTCCAGAATTTCGCGTCCCAAGCTCTGCCGCGTCATTTCGCGGCCGCGGAAGAAGATGGTTGCCTTCACCTTGTCTCCGTCTTCCAGGAAGCGAACCACGTGATTCTTCTTGGTCTCGTAGTCGTGATCGTCGACGTTGATGCGGAACTTCACTTCCTTGACGACGATCCGCTTCTGTTTCTTCTTGGCCTCGCGTTCCTTCTTTTCCTGCTGGTAGAGAAACTTGCCGTAATCCATGATGCGGCATACCGGCGGCTGCGCCGTCGGTGAAATCTCAACCAAGTCGAGCCCTTTCTCCTTTGCGATTTTGAGCGCCTCGAAGGGTGGAATGATGCCGAGCTGCTCGCCCTGATCATCGATCACACGAATTTCGCGAGCCCTGATGCGCTCATTGGTACGAATGAAACGTTTATCGATACGGTCCTCCGATGGTATGGAAATCGCCCGATTATAGCATGCCCAGAGTAGGTGATTCCATCAGCCCTATTCTACGCTGCTGGTTCGTCGTACAGTTCCTTCTCCGACACGGCTGGCTGGCTTTCGAATTCTTTTCCGCCCCTCGCCGCTGCACCGAACATTGGCCCCCGAGCTGGCAAAACAGGCGCGAAGGCCATAAACCCAATCGACTGCGGCACGTCGTCGTAAATAGCCTCCATGCCGCCGCGCCGGAAATAGGTTTCATGCCAGAACCCGGTCCCACCTGAATCCCTCAGAAAGTCTTGCCACCATTTCCGGTGCGGCTCCGAGCGTGTCCACTTCAGCAGCGAATCGAGGTCGCGCCAGTATTGCCGCATGCCGATGTGCACCGGAAACAGCGAATAAAACAACGTTTCGTGTCGGAGGAGTCCATCAGGCTGTGCGGCGGCGGAGTTGGAAATCTGCGGTCCAAATCCCAGAAGCGTTTTGATACCCGTGATCCGGTTCACGCGCATGCCGAGGTAAATCACCACCAGATCTGGATAGCTGGAGAGATCAACAGTCCGTCGCTCAACACGTGTATGCATACTTATGAGATTCTCAAACACCGCAACGGGTCTTCCGAGATGCGGCAAGTTTATCGGCACGGTGAGCCGGTAGTGCACATGGCCGGATAGCATAGCGGGAAAAGGAACTGGGCGTTTCCTGCATCGCACTGACTATCCCGGAAGTTGTCCCAGCAGCGCGTCAGCCTCAATCCCGACAATCCGCGCCAGGATCGCCTGATTTGCCTGGTGAACGCCCTCGACCCAGAGCTTCTGATAGTTGCCGGTCAGCGCCTCGGTGAATCTCGTCCCGCTGGTCCACGTGCGTCAGCGTAATCGCCTCCAGCGTACGTCCGACGAACCCTTCCTGGAACTGCCGCTTCTTCCGTGCCGCCAGCTCGCGAAGGATGCGATTGCGTTCGTGCGCCACATCGCCACGAACCTGCCACGGCATGGCGGCAGAGGGAGTGCCGGGCCGCGAGGAATAGGTAAAAACATGCAGATAAGTGAACGGCAGACTCTCGATCAGCGCCCGTGTCTGCTCAAAGTCGTCGTCGGTTTCGCCCGGGAACCCGACCATGACGTCGGCGCCTATGGCGGCATCGGGCATGGCTCGCCGAATCTTCAGGATACGATCGGCGTAGTGCCAGGGACGGTAACGGCGATGCATCTGCCGCAAGACGCGGTCGCTGCCCGACTGCAACGGAACGTGCGCGTGCTTGCAGATGCGCGGCGAGGAGGCCGCCAGATCGATCAGCTCATCGCTCCAGTCCATCGGTTCGACCGAGCTGATGCGAATCTTCTCCACCATTGTCTCCGCCAGGATTGCGCGCAGCAGACTCGACAAAGCGCACGCGTTGCGGAGCGCTGTTGCCGGGCATCGGCGGCGGAAAATCTCGTCCCCAACGGCCAAGGTTAATGCCCGAGAGCACGATTTCGCGGTATCCGCTGGCCACCAACTGGCGAACGCTGGCGAGTACCTGCTCCATTTTCAACGACCGGCTCTTGCCGCGAACAAACGGAATAATGCAGAAGGAGCAGCGGTTGTTACAGCCGTCCTGCACCTTCAGGTTGGGGCGTGTTTTTTCGCCGGCGGTATCGGCTTCAAAGACGGGCGCGGCAGTCAGCTCGGTATGCGCGAAGATATCGCCCACGATAATCTCCGCCGGAGCTTTCTCGCGTCAAAAGGCCGCGTGTCACGCTCAAAAACCCGGTGTCATTTTGCGCCGGTTTCGCATTCAGCGTCGAAAGTGGAACGAATCCGCCTGCCGGGGCCGAGCCTCAGCCTGCGCCAGTCGACCTGCTCGCTCGACAGCGATATCCGCAAGCTGAGACTTGTGCGAGTTTCCCACCACCAAAGAGACGCCGGGCAGCGACGCCAATTCATCTGGCGCGCGCTGCGCGTAACAACCGGTTACAATGATCCTGGCTCCGGGGTTTTCGCGATGGATGCGGCGGATGGTGGCGCGGGCGTCATGATCGGCCGAGGTGGTGACTGTACAAGTGTTTAGCACCACCAATTCCGCTTGGGCGGTTGCCGGCGCGCGCGTCAAGCCTTTTTCCAGGAGATCGCGCTCCATGGCGGCTCCGTCGGCTTGGGTGGCGCGGCATCCGAAGTTTTCTACAAAGAAGGTGCCCACTGGAGTTATTATAACAAGCGTTCTTTGCGCTCCGGTGGGGTGCCGGCGCGGTCGGCGTATCGAGAATCCTTACGCCGAAAACGATAAGATACTGAGAGTTGCACTGCAACGCTTAACAGAACCGACTACAGAAGATCGATTGGGGGCTGCGAATGAAACGTCGAATTTTGCTAGTCGACGATGAACTGGCGATATTGTTGACCCTGAAGGCTGTTTTGGAACTAAATGGATTTGAAGTTGCCACCGCCGCCTCGGCGCGGGAAGCAAAACAAAAGCTGCAAGCCGCCGAATTCGAGATGGTCATCACCGATATGCGGATGGAGAGCGAAACCGCCGGTTATGACGTCATTCATGCAGCCCGCCAGCAGAAATACAATCCGGCCACCGCCATCCTCACCGCTTACCCGTCGCTTGGCAATGACTGGCAGACTCGCGGAGCGCACTCGCTGCTGGTCAAACCCGTCAATACGCCTGACCTGCTGCGTCAAATCGAGGCGCTGCTGGTGACTCACCAGGACACCAAGGCGCAGAGCCACAAAGTTCCGGAACCCAGGACCACTCCTCAGAGCAAGCCAGCCAGGGACGCCGCATCCAAAGCCGTGTAGCGGCGGTTCCACAGGCGGCGTGTCCCGATCCAGAGCAGTCTAGGAATGGCTGTATCCCGCGTTCACCGCCGGGCTGAAAGACGCCCGGCTGCTTTGACGACAACACCTTTCGCTGAAATGGTCTAATGTTTTGAGCCAATGCGGTAGTTGTGTGCAACCGCTTCGGTGACGACTGCGGTGTGTATGATCGCGCTGAGGCGCTCCACCTTGTGCCAGCCGAGGCGGTGAAACACGTAGGAAGTCGATATCTGTCCGGCGACAAGCGAGGCGGAGTAGGTGGCGAAAAGCGGCTTGTTGTCTACAAATCCATTCGTCAACTGAGATTCATTCAGTCCGTGGCGGCGGAACTGCCAGGTCGAAATCGGGTCCATGGTGCGTGCCGCCACGAGCGCAGCAAAGACCGCGAGATTGGGCTTGTCCAGGAATGGATGTTTCGCTTCCGGAGCCAGTGACGGCGCTACCGTGGTGGCGGGGGCTACGGCGACGATGGGCGCGAATGCGCCGGGTGATGCCATGGAATTCGTTGCCGACAGCGTGGAAGCCGTGCCGGATACCGGCAAAACAATAGGCGAAGACGGCAGAGCGTTGAGGCCAGCGATAACCACCGTGAAATCCTTGAATGAGCCCGGGCCTTTTGTCGGTGCGGTCGTGACTGCTTCCTGGGCGCTGGCGACGCAGCTCATTCCCAATATCGCGAGAAGAACTATGACTGGCTTTCTCATGCTGTTCTCCAGAGCCCTGTCGTCCATCAGCGTTTGACGGGGACCTCGAGTGCAACGGGCTCTGGATGAGAACTTATGTCAGTTGGGCGGAAAACGAGTTACGGCAAGCACCTTACGACGGCGAGGAAAGTACCTGAAGCGGGAATCAAAACCGCCGGGCTTGCCCCCTCGATTTGGAGGGTAAGCCCAGCCCGGAGTAGTGCAATGTCGGCAGCCCAGCACGCAGGGCGCTATTTCTGATGACCGTATGCGCCAAGCCAAGGCACAGGGCTGCCGGACACGCCGCCATGAACCGGCTGGCATCTATTGCGCCGTGTAGCCGCCGTCGGAGCAGAAACTTGCGCCGGTGATATTGCCGGCGTGCTCGCCGCACAGGAAGACGGCCAGTGCGCCCATCTCCTCCGGCGTGCTGAAGCGTCCCGTGGGTTCGGTGGCGATAAGGTTCTGCTGCGCTTGTTCGTAAGAGATGCCTTGTGTCTGCGCCCGCAACGCAATCTGTTTTTTGACCAGCTCGGTGAGCACCCAACCCGGGCAAATGGCGTTGCAGGTAACGCCGGTTTTTGCGTTTTCCAGCGCCACCGCCTTCGTCAGACCCAGGATGCCGTGCTTGGCGGCTATATAGGCGCACTTGTTGGTTGAGGCAATCAGGCCATGGGCCGAGGAAATATTGATCAGCCGCCCCCAGTTGCGCGTCTTCATGCAAGGTAGCGCGGCCCGCATCGTGTAAAAGGCCGACGAAAGATTCACGGCGATCACCGCCTGCCAGCGCTCTATGGGAAAGTCTTCGATGGGCGAGATGTGCTGGATTCCCGCATTGTTGACCAAAATATCCACGCCGCCCAGCCGCTTCTCCGTGTCGCGCACAAGCTGTTCGCAATCTTCGGGCTTGGCCAGGTCAGCGCCGTTGTAGAGCACCTCCACGCCGTAGCGCCGGATCATTTCAGCGCGTTGCGCTTCGATCTCGGCGGCTTCGCCAAAGCCGTTCAGCATAACCGCGCAACCAGCGGCAGCAAGCGCGTCCGCAATGCCCTGGCCAATTCCCGTGGTTGAACCGGTAACGATTGCCCTGCGTCCTTTTAACATAGCAGCCTCCTCCCGATCAGTCAGATCGTCTCGAACTCTACGGTGATAAAGATAAGAATAAAAATTAGAGAACAAAAGATTGTAATCGCGAGTGACAGATTTGGCGACTGACGTTTTCGCCTCCCAATTGCGGTAGTGGTGAAGGTTACTTCTTCACGGCAACGGGAGTCTTGTAGGCTGCTGAAAACGCGCCAAAGCGCCAAGCAAGGCGCCACGGAAGGTGTGCGCCACAGGATTACAGCGCAATTTCCTGTATGCGCACATCAGACAAAATTTATTTTTCGGCACCTGCTAGAGCAGGCCGTAGATATCCAGTTGATTGGCAGTCCCAACGAACACCTTGCCGTCGGCCACGGTGGGAACGGAGAAGCGCACCGCCGGGCCGGCCGTATCGCGCTTTCCCGCCTGACTGCTGTTGTAGAGCTCGGTGGCGCTCAGCGCGTCGTAGGCGTGCAGCACCGCCGGGCCGCCGGTCTTCCAGGCTGTTTGCTCAATCTCCCACACGATTCCATCGCTGTTTCCGTTGGCCGAGATGGAAGGCGTAGCGCCGTGCCAGCCGTAAACGGCCGCTCCCGACTTGGTCGGAGACGTAGCCAGTAGTCCGGTTCCCGAGCTGTAATTGAACAGGTGCAGCGTATCGTTTTCCGGGTGATAGTAGACGGTGCCATTCCAGAAGGCAGGCGAGCTGAAGATGTTGCTGTACTTCCCGACGCCGGTCTTGATCTCCTGGATCGCGAGGTCGCTGGCATGTTCTTTGCCGAGGTTGTCGCGATTGAGTACGATCATGTACCCGTCTTTGCCGCCGCCGATCAATTGATGCGGGACGCCCGAAGAATTATCCGGCAGGATCATGACGCCTCCGGAGCCCTGATCGGCGTCGTTCTTGATCAGCGTGGGGTCGATGGAAGTCTGGAAATAATCGGCGACCGTGAGGTCGGGATTGAACTTGATGAAGGCGTCCTCGTAGATACTTGCAGGATCGCCGTCGTTGTCTGAGGTAATCACGTATATATAGCCGTCGGAATCAATGGCCGGCGCGCCGCCGCCCATCCAGATTCCTCCGCCCTTGCCGTTGGGTGTTGCGCAAAACACGGCTTTCCGCTGCAGATTCGATGCATCGTAGGCAAACAGCCAGCCCTGATGGCAAAATGAAAAACCTATGTACACGTTGCCGCTGGTTAGCGCAAGTCCCGGGCGCTGGTAACAGCCTTTGGGAAATGAGAGAACGCCTTTCGAACTGCCGAGCCCCGTTCCTGGGACCGAAGCTGTCAGTATCGTGGGGTTTATGCGGTCTACGCCACTGGTAACGTCAAGGGCACTGAGCTGATATCCCGAAGTCGTCACCGCCAGCACGTACATAATGTTTGTCGCGGAGTCGATTACGGGAGTGCCGGTGATTCCCACCGAAGGATAAATAGGCGTGCCTGTCGAACTTCCGCTGACCGGGTGCGGCTTGCCCAGCGAGCGCGACCACAGCGCGGACGTGCTCGGTCCATCGGCGTCAAAGGCGTACACGGTATTGTTTTCCGTGGCGACAAAGACCACATTGTGATTGGGTCCGCCATTGATCGGCACATTTGGCATGTAGAGCGGCTGCGCGTAGATTTGCCCGTCCACCGCGTAGGAGCGCTTCAATCCGAACTTATTCTGATTGACGTTGGTCGTGTTCAGCACGACTTCCGCCGTGTTCGCACCGCTGCGGAACTGATCATTGTGAGAGGTGAGAACCGCCGTGCTGCCGGGGACCGACGGATCGCTGACGGTGATGTTCGCAGTGGCCGATTGCGTGGAATCGGCAGCGCTCGTAGCCGTAAGCGTTTCCGCTCCAGGCGAAGCGCCGGCCGTAAAGGTGCATGAAGTGGTAGCGGTGCTGCAAGATATCGGAATACTGCCAAACCCCCCGGACGCGGCCCAGGTGGCGGGGACGTTCGAATTGAAGGTGTACTGGTTCCCTTCGAGGATTGTCTGCGACGGTGGGGTCACGGTTACGGTCGGCGGAGGCGGCGGGGTGGAAGAAACCGTGATCGTTTCGTGGACGGTGATGGTTGTATTGCTGGCGGAATCATGCGCCTGCAGCGTTAAGGTGTGCGATCCCACGGCGAGCGACGTGACCGTGTAATCGAAGGTGCTCCCGTTGTGTTCGGAGATGACGGGGACCCCATCGATCCAGAGCTTGGTGTAGGTATCAGTAGAGCTATAAGTAAAGTTCACGTCGAACGGAACGGTTACGATGGCTCCATTCGCCGGCGAATTCACCGTGATCACCCCAGCAGCAAATGCGGATACGGGGACACAAAAGGTTGCCCCCAAAATCAACAGCCCTAAAATCAGTTGCCGTTTGCAGACGCTTCGAAAGTCGGACATAGAACCCCTCGCAAGAGCCGTTGCACTTTAGCAGCCACTTTGGACAAAGCTGTTGTTCAAAGCTGTTGGCCCGAGTAAAACGCGAGAGTTGGCGCGGAACTTGGCTTGAACAATTGGGAAAGCGGAGTTGCTAGCTAATGAAAAGCTG
This sequence comes from uncultured Acidobacteriota bacterium, assembly GCA_963842345.1. Classification (GTDB taxonomy): domain Bacteria; phylum Acidobacteriota; class Terriglobia; order Terriglobales; family Acidobacteriaceae; genus CAWBRT01. The sequence continues at coordinate 139,169 of CAWJGD010000026.1, read as the reverse complement.
AGTTGCTGGTTGATGAACAAAAGTTCATACTCGGTGCATCCGACTGCCAGTTTCTGCCAGATTCGGTGAGCGGCGCTTTTGAACGTCAGAGTTCCTGACTTAGCTCGTTGGCCAGCAACTCTGCTTACCATGAGCAGCAACTCTCTTTTATGAAGGGCCGGGTTGGGAAATCGCTTGGTTCAGGTAGGTCTACAAAGCGATAGCAGTGTTGCTCATGCTCCGGCGGCGCCAATTGTCAGGCCGCCACAGACGTACAACACCTGTCCGGTAACGAATCCGCTGCGCGCATCCAGTAAGAAGGAGACGGAGTGTGCAACGTCTTCGGGCAAACCGATGCGCCGCACCGGAACAGCATTGATAATGGCTTGTGTGCGCGGGCTGTCAGGGGGATTTCCGCGCTCAAATAATTCGGTCCGAACCGGGCCAGGACCGACCGCATTGGCAGTAATGCCGTACTGGCCCAATTCCAGTGCCCAGACTCTGGCCATGCCCTGCAATCCGGCCTTGCTGGCCGCATAGGCGGTCCGCAACTCCTTGCCGAGCGCTGCCCGCGACGACATATTCACTATGCGCCCGAATTTGGCTTCTTTCATGCCCGGTAAAAGCGCCTGCACGCACTGCATCGCACAACGCAGGTTGAGCGACATCACCCGATCAAAATCCTCTAGCGTCTGGTCCTCGACTGTGGCCGGGCGAATCACGCCGACATTATTGACCAAGCGGGTGATGGGACCGTCACACAATGCGGCTTCGAGGGCCCGCGCTGCCAGTTTTGGATCTGACAGATCCGCTCGAATGCCATCCCCTACCAGATCGATCACTATCGGCTCGTAGCCGTCCGCCCTGCTTCGCTCAACAATGGCGCGACCGATCCCACTAGCGCCGCCGGTAACGAGAACACGCTCCCTCTTCATGCTGGCCTCGATGTTCATTTTGTTCGATCCGCCCGGGAATTACCGGGCGGTTGCTGGACTGCGACTACTCCGCTATCTTGGCAATCTTCTTGGCCATCTTCATTTTCTCGCCAAGTTTGCCGAGCCTCTGGTACATGATCCGCTGGCTCTGCGGCGAGCCAGCGCCGTGCATGCTCTCGATCAGCGCGGTGCCGCCGGTCATGTTCTCCAGCAGCCGCAAGGCTTTCATTCGGGTCTCGGTGGAGACGCCCTCGACCCCTTTCATGATACTTCTCCACGTACTTGCCGATCTCCGGACTTCTCAGATCCTGCATCGACCGGAAGCGTCGCCATGATGCCGCCGCCGATGTCCTGAGCCAGCCTGGCATATTTCGTAAATAACGCGCGTGATGTTGTGCTTGGTGCAGTTGGCCAGGAGTGGATCGGGATAGTATGCGCCGCTCTTCGTCTTGGAGCCCAATGCCGAACAGGCCACGGAGCCGGCGTAGACGGTCTCCGCCAGATGCAGCATCTCGACGAGCTTGTCCTTGATGTGCGAAGCGCCGAGAGTGCCCTGATATTGCGCAGCTAGCGCGCTGGCGCCGATCATGACGTCGGAAACTCCGCCCTTGCAGCCGCCGTAGTTCTGCCGGTGCAGGGTGGCGAATCTTTCAACCAGCGTGCCGGTGAAATCGATTTCGCCGCACATGAAGACCCTCTCCCAGGGAACAAAGACGTCTTCGAAAACGATGAGGGCCTCGCCGCCGACCATGCCGAACCCGCAATTGCCCGCGTCGATTCCCTGGATCTTGCGCTCGTCGTTGGTCTGGCGGCCGAAGATCATCGTGATGCCCTTGGCATCAAGCGGAATGGCGGCGACAATGGCGTACGCTTCATCGCCTTCCTGCATGGCCTGGGTCGGCATGATCATGATCTCGTGGCTGTTGACGGCCCCCGTCTGATGCGCCTTGGCCCCGCGGATCACGACGCCGTCCTCCCTTTTCTCGACGACGCGGGTGAACAGATCCGGGTCCGCCTGCTGGCTCGGCCGCTTGGAGCGGTCTCCCTTGGGGTCGGTCATGCCGCCGACCAGCATGAAGTTTTCTTCCTGGATTCTTTCGAGGTACTTCCGCAGGCGTGCGAAGTATGGCGTGCCGCACTTCTCGTCGATCTCGTAAGGTCGTCATGTAAAGGGCATTGAGCGCGTCAAATCCCACGCAGCGCTGGAAACAACTCGCCGTTTCGTGAGCGACGAGCCCGCAGCATCTGCACCTTCTTTATCAGGTCATCCACCGACTGATGAATGTGGGTGAAGCGGCTGATTTTCTTGCCCGTGAGATGGCTCTTGGCCGTCAGCAGGTCTTCGTACTCGGGCATCAGCGCCATTTCATAGGTCTTGGCGGCAGAGTTTATGTGGGGAATGAATGCCGGGAAGGCGCTGCGATCCTTAACCTTCTTGCCCATGAAGTAGATGTTGACCGGCTGACTTCGTAAACTCTCGACGTACTCTTGCTTCGTCCTTATCTTCATTGCATTCCCCCACCCTGATACGGTTATGACGATCATGCCCGGATCGGGCCGATCGTCCGTTAGTGAGATTATCCGATACTCCTAATAATCGACGAACTTAGACAATTGTGTGTCCACCATCCACATAGAATTCACTGCCCGTCACGAATGGAGGACAGGTAGCCAGGTAGAGCGAGATCGACTGCAGTTCGCAAAGCTCGCCGACGCGATTGATCGGAATCATCTTCTTGACCATCTTCTGGCCCGCTTCGGAGGCGAAGAAGTCTTTATTGATATCGGTCAAGATGTAGCCGGGACAGAGGGCATTGACCTGTACGTTGTCCCGCACCAGTTCAAGCGCCATTACCTTGGTCAGTTGAATGACCGCAGCCTTGCTCGCACAATAGCCGGCCATGTTGCGGGCGGCAATCTTGCCCAGAATCGAGGCGACATTGATGATCCTGCCACACTTTTTCTGGGCCATGATCTGTCCGGCAGCGCGCGAGACCAGGAAAACGCCGCGAAAATCCACGTTCATGACATCATCCAGGTCCTCGTCGGTCATCTTTAAAACTGGTTTCTGGCTGCCCGAAATTCCCGCGCAATTCACGAGTATGTCGATCGTCCCAAACTCCTCCACAACTGCCTTGACCACGCTGTCGACTAGTTTGGAATCGTGGACGTCGAGGGCCTTAGCGGCCGCTTTGACGCCATAAGTCCGAGCGATCTTGCCGGCGGCTGCCTGGCATCCCTCCAGGTTGCGTGCAGCCAGCACAACGTTTGCTCCCGCCGCGGCGTAGGTCTCGGCCATGGTGAGGCCAATGCCTCTATAACCGCCGGTTATGAAAGCCACTTTGCCGTCGAGCGAAAAAAGCTTCTCTAATAGAGCGTGCGCCATAGGAATCCCTCGCTGCCGCGGGTTCTTGAACAGAGTTCGAGCCCTGAATCGTCATCCAATCACATCGATCAATCACATCGATATCGCGCGGATTAGGTCCACACAGAAGTAACACAATGTCGCAATGATACTTCCATTATACTTTGACCACATCGCATTAACGAGATGCAACTCGAATATCCGGTTGTTTCACTCCAGAAAATTTGATTGCCTTCCCCCCGCGACGAGAACAACCTGCCAGCCATGGCAAGGATGCAAAGATGCTCGAGTGCGCAATGCGCCTCAAATGACGAGTTCGATCAGAAACGGCCCGGTACGGTGCAGCGACTGCCGCAGCAGGTCCGCGAGTTGTTCGCAGCTTTCGGCCCGCGCCGCTTCGACGCCCATCCCATTGGCGATACATGTCCAATCCAGGTCCGGGTCGCCCAGATCCATCATGCGCTGGGCGATGGCGTTAGGCCGAACGCCAAGATTGGCGAGTTCGTGCAACAGGATTGCGTATTTTCTGTTCGCCAGGATGACGGTAGTCACGTTCAGCCGCTCGCGCGCCTGCGTCCACAGTGCCTGCAACGTATACATCGCGGCCCCGTCGGCTTGCAATGAAACCACCCGCCGTTCGGGCGCGCCGATCGCCGCACCCGTGGCTAGAGGCAGTCCGATACCGATCGCCGCACCCGTGATCTGCAACCAGTCATGAGGCGCAGCAGCGCGGGTTTTGGCGTAGAAAGATCGGCCGAAGCTTACCCCCTCCTCCACGACGATGCACTGTTCGGGGATCAGCGCTGCAATCGTTTGCCCGACAGCCTCCGATGTCGGGATGCCACACGCCGGTTCCGGGACAGGACCCAGGTCGGGCAGCGGCACGGGTGGAGCGCTCAATTCATCCGCCAGCGCTTGCAAAGCATGGAGCGTGTCCTGCTCCGGCCGGGCGAGCACATGCACCTGCGCACCTGCTGGGTACAGATAGCCGGGCTTGTCCGGATACGCGAAGACGGCCACCGGCCGGACTGCTCCCACTAACACCAGGTGACAAGTGCCGGCCAGCGCCGCCACTGCAGGTTCCACCGCATAGGGTAAGCGTTCGATTGGAACCCTGCCTTGTCCGCGTTCGATTCTCGGGTTTGCCTGCTGCGCCATCAGCCGCGCGCCGGTTGCGGCGGCGATCCGGTGTGCTGCCTCAAGCGCCGTGGCGCGCAGTGCCCCCCGGCCAAGAAACAGCACGGTGGGTTCTCCACGCCGCAGCAAAGTGGCGATCTGCTGCACGATGCCAGGAGCGACCCGTGGCTGCCGCGGAACCGGCAATGACTCCGCCACGATCCCGCCCTCATTCCAGCCGACGTCAGCCGGCACGATGAGCGTTGCGATCTGGCCCGGCGCCGTGCGGGCGGCCTGCACCGCGACGGCAGCGTCGGAACCCACGTCGGCAGCACTCGCGGCGGTTCGGACCCAGGCAGAGACGGGTCGCGCCCAACCTTCGGTATCCGCAGTGAGCAGCGCATCCAGCGGCCGATGATGAGTCGCCTGGTCGCCGACGATGTTCACGATGGGCGTGCAGGCGCGACGGGCATTGTGCAGATTGGCGAGCCCGTTCGCCAAGCCGGGGCCGCAGTGCAATAGCGTGACAGCCGGTTTCTCCGCCATGCGGGCATAGCCATCCGCACAGGCGGTCACAACGCCTTCGAACAGGCCCAGGACACAACGCATGCCGGGAATCCTGTCCAGCGCCGAGACAAAATGCAGTTCACTCGTTCCGGGATTCGCGAAACAGGTGTCAACGCCGCTCTTCAAGAGAGTATGGACCAGACTTTCAGCACCGTTCAATGGAGTCTCCCGCGGAGAAAGTTTCGTTGCTGCGCAGTTTAGCAGGTCATTTTTTGGTGAGTGTCATTCTGAGCGCATCCGGGGTCCCCGGCGACGGTCGGGCCGTTGCTGGGGTGGAGCGAAGGATTTGCTGTTCCAGCATCTGAAAGCAACAACAGATTCGTCGCTCCCCTTCGGGCGCTCAGAATGACACCACCTTGAAAAATGATTGGTGGACCTGGTCGGGATCGAACCGACGACCTCTTCCATGCCATGGAAGCGCGCTCCCAGCTGCGCCACAGGCCCACTGTTCTGGAGGGGCGTCGCGCGAGTTTCCCAGCGGAGTCAGGTTAACGATCAACTCTACGACGGCCGGCAAACGATCAGCGACCGACTTGCACTATCTTATCAGTCGCGGACTGCCTGGCGAGCGGCACGCGTGCTCGCCGTGTGCTGAAATCAGCCGTTCGACATCGCCGCTTCGCGAATTGGCACCGGCGCTGGCTGCCGTTCTTCGCCAGGGATTCCATTGCGCAGCGTCACGTGGCGTCCGGAGATGGCGGGAATGCGTTCGCCGGGCACGACGATTCCAACCATGTTCAGCGGATCGGCGGCTGAGATCGTAATCAACTCCGGCGCGGCCCGCTCGCCCTGGCTCAGCTCCAGCCGCCGCAATTCGCGCAACGATTCGACGGCCACCGGCAACGCAAACTGCTCACCGATGAAGCCTGCGACGAATCGTCCGCCGCGAATTTCTCCGCGGTCTTCCAGACGGCGGAAGGCGACCTGCAATTCGCGCCAGCGCGGCAGGCCGGTTTCGCGCGCGAGCAGTTCGCGGAAGACCACTCCGTAGCGATGCAACAGCATCCAGCAGGTCGCTTCCGACCTGGCGGTTGCGTTCCGCCGGCTCGCCTGCGTAGAGCAGCGACCAGCGTCCGGTGGCATGTCGCGGACGCGCTGTGCGCCCGTCGCCATGGCCGGCGCGCCTGCGGGGATCGATCAAGGCTCGCAGGTTGTCGAAGCCGTCGGCGGTCACGCGGCCGGCAGCCACCAATTCCCAGAGGCCGGTTTCAACTTCGGCCTTCAGCTTTCCGGTGCCGCGCACGATGTCGGCGAAAGAACGATGCGCCGCGCCTCCGCAAGAACTCGAGCACCTCGCGCGCGACCGCGCGACAGCCCTCGCGCCGCGAGTTCGGCGTCATCGCCGTCATGCCGCGACTGCATCCAGTCGCATTCTTCGCGCAGGAAAAAGGTGATCGGAGCCACCGAAGTCGGAACCACGCGGCGGCTGCGCTTGCCTTCGTTGCCATCTATTAGCCGTCGGCGGAAGTGACGGATCGAGTCCCGGATTGTCCAGCGTCGCCGGGTGCGGCGACAGCCGTCCCCAGCCCACGGCGCCGGTCAGGCACAGGCGGTCAAGCGCCGCCGGGTCATAGTCGCGAACGCGCCGGGCCAGAATCTGCCGCTCCCAGGCGCTGGCGGGAATCTCAAAACCCTGCAACTGCCTGATCGCTTCCAGCAATCCACGTTCACCGCTGAGCTGCGTGCCGGGCGCAAGGTGCTGCCAGCGCAGCAGCCAGCGCATGAACTGTGCGGGCGTGACCGGCTCCACCTGCTTGCGGAGCGTGGCAACCGTCAGCCGGTGAATGCGCGCCAGCAGGCGTCTGTCGCACCACTCAAGCTCCGGTTCGAAAGAAGCTGCGCGGCGTTTTGCGCGAGTGCCGACGGAGCCGCGCGGCTTCGGAACTGGCCGCGCAGAATCGCTCCCGTGGCTTCCAGACGCAGCAGCGAGCTCTCAATCGCTTGCAGCTCCTTACTCCCAGAGCCTCGTGCAACTCGGCAGCCGTGACCGGGCCTGAGTGGCCGAGCCATCCGAGCAAAGCGCGATCGAGGGCGTGGTCGGCAACTGACTTCTTTAGCCACGCTTGGCGGCTCGGGCTCGAAGCTCGCGCCCGGAAATAGCGTGCGGAACTCCGGCGTGCGCTCCGAGGCGACCCAGTACTCGTCGTCCGTCGATGTGTGCCACCACGGCGCGCCGTTTCGCTTCCAGCGCCATCATCTCCGGCTTCCATTTGCGGTCCAGCAGCTCCCATCCGCCGAGCACGACCGGAGCAGGGAAGACCACCAGCGTTTGCAACAGATCGTGCAGGTCGTCGGGATCGCGAACGTCGGGCATCGCCTCCTCGCGCACCTGGTCGATGGCGGCGGGGTCGAGCCTGACCGACCTCCTGCAGGACGCTCTCCGGCAGCGTGCGGCGCATCTGCACCGCGCGTGCGCGACGCTCTTCCAGCGGGGCATCGTCGAGAAAAGCGTAAGGATTCGCGTTCAGTATCTCGTGCGAGAACTGCGACGCCACGGGCGTGTCCACGGCTATCGTCTTGATCTCGCCATTGCCGATCTTGCGCAGCACGGCGGTCAGCCCGTCGATATCCATCGCCTCGGTGAGCACGTCTTTCATCACCTCGTGCACCAGCGGATGGTCAGGAACCTGAATATCGCCCTCGATGTTCTCGAAGCAAGCCGCCACGTCGGGGAAGACAGAGGCCAGAAGATCGTCGGCTCGCATGCGCTGGATTTGCGGCGGAACCTTCTTGCCTCCCTGGAAGCGCAGCAGGGCGAGCGAGCGGTTGGCGTCCCAGCGCCAGCGCGTCTGAAAGATGGGCGAGCCGGTGAGCACCGCCTGTGTAAGCATGTCTCTCACGGTCTCAGGCTGGAGGAAGTGAAAGACGTCGGCGAGCGGAAAGCTGTGCTGCTCGGCGAGCGCGATGTTGATGCCATTGTCCGTGGCTGAGGCCTGCAGTTCGAAGTTGAACGAGCGGCAGAAGCGCTTGCGCAGCGCCAGACCCCAGGCTTGGTTGATTCGTCCGCCGAATGGGGCGTGGATGACCAACTGCATGCCGCCGCCCTCATCGAAGAAGCGTTCGGCGATGATCGCTGTTTGGTGGGCACCGCTCCGAGCACGGCGCGTCCGCTCACGATGTATTCGATCAACTGTTCAGCCGCGGCATCATCGAGCCCGCACTCCGCTTTCAGCCACTCGACTGCACGCTGAACCTCGGCTGATGGCTGCAGGCCGCGCAGCGCGCGCGGTTTCGCCGAGCCGTGCGGCAAGGCTCCTGTCTGCTGTGCATTTCGACGCTCATGGGCACGGTGTTTGGCGTCAGATCGCTGACGATCTGCCGAATCTCGGCGACGTGCGCGGAGAACTCGGCGGTGCGGGCCGGGGCTTCGCCTCGCCAGAAGGGCACGCTCGGAGGCGCGCCGTGAGCATCTTCGACGATCACGCGTCCGGAGGCGGCTTCAATACGGCGGATCAGCCAGGAGGTGTTGCCCAGCAGCATGATGTCGCCGGCGTTGCTCTCCATCGCGAAGTCTTCGTCGACCGTGCCGACTGCGGTGCCCTCCGGCATGGCGACGACGGTGAACAGAGCGGTCTCCGGAATGGCTCCGCCGCTGGTGATGGCCGCCAGGCGCGCGCCGCGGCGGGCACGCAGCCGATGGTTGATCTGGTCGCGGAACAGGTAGGCGCCATAGCGCCCGCGCGTGCGGCAATGCCCTCGCAGAGCATCTCCAGAACGTGGTCGTAATCGGCTCGAAGGAGGTTGCGATAGGGATATGCGCGCGTCACGAGCGCGAAGAGTTCGTCTTCGTCCCATTCCTCCGCCGCGCAGGCGGCGACGATCTGCTGGGCGAGGATGTCGAGCGGGGCGTCAGGGATCATCAGCCGGTCGAGATCATGTTGGCGGATGGCTCGCACCAGCGCGGCGCACTCGACGAGTTCGTCGCGCGTGGTGGCGAAGATGCGCGCCTTGGGAACGGCTCCGCGCCAGTGGCCGGCGCGGCCCACGCGCTGCAACATGACGGCAATCGAACGCGGCGAGCCGAGATGGCAGACCAGGTCGATCGTGCCGATGTCGATGCCGAGTTCGAGCGAGGCGGTGGCGACCAGCACTCGCACCGTCCTTCCTTCAGCTTGCGCTCGGCTTCCAGCCGAAGTTTGCGCGACATGCTGCCGTGGTGCGCGGCAACCGCCGTTTCCGGCGCTTGCCCGGCCTGCTGTTGCGGCTCATGCGCTCGGCCAGACGATGCGCCACGCGCTCGGCCAGCCGCCGCGTGTTGACGAACACCAGCGTGGAGCGGTGCTCGCCGGCAAGCGCGACGATGCGATCGTAGATCTCGTCCCACATTTCGTTGCTGGCGACGGGGCCGAGTTCGCTGGCGGGAGTCTCCACCGCAAGGTCGAACTGGCGGCGATGACCGGTGTCGACAATCACCGGATTCGGGCGCGCGCTTCCGGTGAGAAAACCGGCAACCAGCGCAATGGGTCTCTGCGTTGCCGACAGCCCGATTCGCACTGGCCCTCCGGCAATTTGCGTCGTGTGAACCAGCCGCTCCAGCGAGAGCGCCAGATGAGCGCCGCGCTTGTCGTCGGCGATGGCGTGGATCTCATCGACGATGACGGTCTCGACATGCCGCAAGGCGCGCACCCCGCTCTCCGTGGTGAGCAGAATGTAAAGCGACTCGGGCGTGGTAACGAGGATATGAGGTGGTTTTTTCAGCAGCGCCCGGCGCTCGTGCATCAGCGTGTCGCCGGTACGGACCGCAGCTCGAATCGTCGGCATGAGCAGCCCGCGTGCGCCCGCCAGGGCCTGGATCTCGCCGAGAGGCACCTCGAGATTTTTCTGGATATCGTTGCCGAGCGCCTTGAGCGGCGAGATGTAGAGAACCTCTGTACAATCCTCGAGCCGCCCGTCGAGCGCTTTGCGCACCAGCCGGTCGATGCAGGCCAGGAATGCCGCCAAGGTTTTCCCCGAGCCGGTAGGCGCCGAAATCAGCGTGTCTTTCCCGGCCAGGATGGGCGGCCAGCCTTCGATTTGGGGTTCCGTCGGCGAGGCAAACTTCGCCAGAAACCAGTCGCGGACGAGCGCGTGCGCCCAGGCCAAGTGAGCGGCGGGGTCTTCCACCAAGGGGCGCTGCTCCAACAAAATTCCCACCATTCGATTTTAAGCCGGACGACGAGTTTCGCCAACTGTTCGCCTAAGGAAAACGTCCGGCAATCGGCTGTAATGGTTTTACTGTTGTGTTGCCGCGGCCTTGGGCTTGGGCCGAAAGTTCGCAACCGCCAGCTTTGCAAACCACGCGCCAAAGGCAAGCAGAAATAAATCGGCCGCTAGGTTGGTGGCGCCAAAGTTTCCGTGTACCAATTGAACGGTTGCAGTTGCCAGGAATGACACCGCCAGCAAAGCTTCAAGAATGCCCAACGCGTAACGCATCTTAGGCCTCTCCCGCGATGATCGCAGGCATGCAAGTATCAGAGCAGGCAGGTCCGCTTGTCAATTAACCTACTCGGCAAGACTTCCGGATCGTGATTAACCGCTAATTCATGAGTTAAGTTACAAAGAAACCGTGCTGCTGCTTTGGCCCTGGCTGCTAAAATCTAGTTAAAATCTACGGCTGCTTTCATAGGAAATAATGTCCAGACCACGCGCAAAGAAGATCAAGCTGCTCATCCTCGACGTCGATGGCGTCATGACCGACGGGAAAATCTACCTCTTCCCGGCCCCTGCCGAAGTCCAGCAGGCGCTTCGCAAAGGCCGTAAGAAGTATGCCGACAAAGGCGGCTACACCGTCTCCAGCGATAGCATGTTTGAGGCGAAAGGGTTCAACGCTCACGATGGGACAGCCATATCGCTGGCCCAACTAGGCGGGATTAAGACCGCCGTCATCACCAAGCGAGTCTCCGAGACCGTCCGGATTCGCTGTCGCGACCTGCGTCTCGACTACGTCTACCAGGGAATCTCGGATAAGCTGGCGGCAATGCAGGAAATCCTGACAAAAGAGGGGCTCACCGCCGAACAGGCAGCCTACCTCGGGGACGACGTGATCGACCTGCCCCCAATGCGCGCCTGCGGACTCGCCATGGCCGTGGCCAATGCGCGCGAATCGGTTAAACAGGTAGCTCACATCGTTACCGAGCATGTTGGTGGAGACGGCGCGGTGCGCGATGCCGTGGAGTACATCCTGAAAGCACAGGGCACGCTGGATCGCGTGGTGGCCGCCTACATCGGAGAGCGCTCGCCAAACTAGACCGGTTTCGACAATAAAAATGCCCACCGATCCAATGCCATCCGACCGGCGGGCCACCGTTTCCCCTGAGGAGTTCAGAAGGTTTGTCTTCTTAGACACTATTGGCGGCAAAAAGTTAGCAAGCTGGGGTCTGATAGCCCGAAATAATTTGCAGTTTCTGTATCCGGTTGGCTGCGATGTCATGCTGAACGTAGTGAAGCATCCCAGCACAGCGTGGGACAGAGATGCAGCCGGGGGATTTCAGCGATGAGCCCCGGACGGCGGCCCCACATCTGCTTGGCAGTTGTGCGACTTGGGCGCCAGGCGAACTACCCCACGTTAGCCCAGTCACCCCAACGAGCCGAGCCTCGTCGGGGGCCCCGACGCGGGCGAACGTGGGGCACCAAAGCCAGTCGTCTCGCTAGTTGTTTCCTCGCGGTTTCGAATTGCGCGGCGAGCCATTCTCGGCGTTGTTTTTGTCGTCGTCTCCCTTGAAGATTCCCAACACCTTACCGAAGAAACCTTTCTTCTTCTCCGTCTGACCGGCGGAGGCCGGGGGTTGAGCAACAGTAGGTGTGCTCTGTCCTTGCGCGCGCTCGCCTGGGGGAATGATCCTGGCCGGTCCGTTTGTCGTGGGAGGGGTAGGATTCGGCTGCCCGGCTCCGAAAATGCGTTGCAGGAAGTTGCGGCCATCCCCCTGGTCGCAGGTCATGGTGGGCTCGGTGCCGGCGACGAAAGCCACGTTGTAGGCGTTGGGGCAGGAACTTGTCGACAGCAGGTTGGTGACCTTATCGAGGTGGACGTCTACCACGCCTGAAGGCGGCTGGAATGGGCCGGCGTTCATATATTGCGGCAACTTGACGGCGCTCTTCATGAACTCCGCCCAGATGGGCGCCGCCGTCGCGCTGCCCGCCAGTTTCAGGTCGCTGTAATCGTCATATCCGACCCAGACGATGCACAGCAGGTTCGTCGTGTATCCGGCAAACCAGGCGTCGTGCGATGTGCCAGTCTTGCCGGCGGCGGGAGCGGTGAATCCACGTGCGCGCACGGTGTAAGCCGTGCCGTTGTTCATCACCGACTCCATCATCGACGTCATCACGTAGGCGACGCGCGGATCGAGTACCGGCCTGCTGTCGGTGTTGTAATCCTGCACTACGTCGCCGTTGCGCTCCCGCACGGACTTGATCATCTGCGGCGCGACGCGCGCGCCAGAGTTGGCAAAAACTGTGTAAGCGCCCGCCATATCGAGCGGGGTAGCGTCGTAGGCTCCCAGCGCCATCGCCGGGGTCGCTTTCACGGAAGCGATTCCCGCCGTTCTCGCCAGTTCCGCCACGTTGTTGTAGCCGACCATCTCCGCCAGCTTTACCGTAGCGTTGTTCAGCGATTGTGCCAGCGCAAAGCGGGCGGTCACCTGTCCGTGGTACTCGTTTTTATAATTACGCGGCTCGTAAATCTGATCGCCATAGGCGAACGTCGTGGGTGAATCGTCGATGAGAGTCGCCGGCGTGAACGCTTTGTCGGGCGAGCCAGTTATTGCCGTATTCACCGCTGCCGCATAAACGAAGGGCTTAAAAATCGATCCGGTAGGACGCTTGGCGACCGCGTGATTGAGCTGGCTGAAGCCGTAGTTGCGCCCGCCCACCAGCGCCAGCACCTCGCCGGTGTGAGGGTCGAGGGCCACCAGCGCTACCTGCGGGACCGGGCCCGGGATCTCGTGGGTTTCGAAGTGGGCCGAGCTGCCCGTACCAACCTTTACACGTTTCGTGCGCTGCTTCTTGACCAGTTCGTCCACCAGCTTCATGCCACTGCTGACGGCGTCGGCAGCCGCGTGCTGCAGTTCGGGATCAAGAGTCGTGTAAATGCGATAGCCCTGCTCGTTGAGATCATGCTCGCCAAGTGAGTTCTGCACCGTATCTTTCACCAGGTCGACAAAGTATGGGGCGTCGCTCGACTCCACGTTCATGGCTGCCAGATTGAGGGAGGTAGCCTTCGCCTTGTCCGCCTGTTCGCGGGTAATCGCGCCGGTATCGACCATCGACTCCAGCACCAGGTTGCGCCGTTCCACCGCGCGCTCGGGGTGCCGGTACGGGGAGAGGTAGCTTGGCCGCTGAATCAGCCCGGCCAGCATGGCCGTCTCCGGCAGCGTAAGATTCTTAACGTCTTTACCGAAATAAGCCCGCGACGCCTCGCCAAAGCCGCTGATGGTGTACGAACCGCGCTGTCCCAGGTCAACCTGGTTGGCGTAGAGCTCAAAGATCTGTTTCTTGGTGAGTTTCTGCTCCAGCTCAAGGGCAATCAAAATCTCGATCAGCTTCCGCTTGATCCGTTTCTCGGGCGTGAGGAAGAACCCGCGCGAGAGCTGCATCGTGATGGTCGAACCACCCTGTTTCTGGCCGCCTGCCCGCAGATCGATCAGCGCCGCTTTCACTAGCCGCCAATAATTCACTCCGCTGTGCTGAAAAAAACGGCGATCCTCAATCGCAACGACCGCGTCGACCAAGTTCTTGGGAAGGTCGTCGAACTTTACCAATTGGCGCTTGGTTCGTTGCTCGCCCTCGAATAGCTGGGTGAGGAGCTTAGGCTCGAGTTCGTAGCCGTCGAGACGCTGGCCCGCGTTGTTGCCGATCCCCTCGATTCGATCAACCGAGTGGCCGAGGAAGTGAATTACCGCGCCGTCCGGGCTGTGATACGACTGCTCGCCCGGATGAATTTCGAGCGAGATCGGCTTGCTGCGAAACCACCCCATTCCCGCGGACCCATCTTCCTGCTCCCTGTAGCCGGCCCCGCGCAAGCGGTTGGCGACTTCCTCGATGCCGACGTGATCTCCGGCTCGAACGACCTCGGCACGGCCATAAATCCTGGCTGAAGTCGTGAAGATGGGACCACGCATGCGCCGGTCGATGATGCGCTCGTACTTGACGTGATAGAACGTGAAGACGCCGAATATCACCACGCTCAGGATGATGAAGGCTGCCACCGCGATACGCAGGACGGGATCTGTCAGATACGAACCACGGCTCCGGCCACCTTTTCGGCGGTCCGGCGTGGGTTTCCACTGCGGGATTTTAATTTTTATAGCCACTTTTTATGAGTGCGGATGCCACCCTTCGCACGCAAGGTGCCCAAAGGAATGTTAAACCGGAGGAGCTGACGGCAAGCCGTCGCGGGCCTGTCCTGCGCAAAAAACTTTATGTATTCCATATTCCGCAGCCCGGAAAATCCGCTGGAGCGGCCCAGATGCTTCGAGACGCCCGAGCCACATTAGCCATAAACCCGGGTTCGATCCTCTCGGCTATCCCGGAGCGCGTCTTTTTTTATTGTAACTGTAAACACCGCCCCGGAGCCGTCCGACCTCAGAGCCGACGATTCTTCGTCGATGGAGCAAACTTCAGGTCGAATGGGTAGACAGGAAAATCAAGATGGATGGTGTACTCCGTCGATATCGAAAGCTCATTCCCAGCCCGCCGCACTCGGATCTGCTCAAGCCTTAAGGGGATACCGTAATCCCGTCCCCTTGTCGCAACCGACTGCTGAATGTCTGCTTCCGATCTGGTCGTGTATGACTCGGTCATCGCAGCCTGCTCCAGGTCGCTCTGGAACTGGTAATACGTGTAATACACGGGTGCTACTTTTGAGCCGACGTATATGCCACCGCCCACAATCAGAATTATCAGCAGTGATTTCAGTCGGATCATAGAATCCTCATTTCTTAACCGGCGGAGCGAACCAGCTCCGCCACCACGGCATTAACCTCGGCAATCATCACATCGCGGCTGGCCCGCGTCGACCGGGTAATTACCTCAACTTTTCCCTCAGCAAGCTTTTTCCCCACATTGATCCTAAAGGGGATGCCCACCAGGTCCGCATCCTTGAACTTAACCCCCGGGCGCTCGTCGCGGTCGTCCAGCAGGACCTCCAAGCCAGCCTCCTCCAGGTCGGCGGCGATCTGTTGAGCGGCGCTGGAGAGCTTGGCGTCCGCCACGTTGGTCGGCACCACGATAACCTCAAACGGGGCAATCCGCGGCGGCAGCCAGAAGCCGTTCTCGTCGTGGTTCTGCTCGATCACGGAGGTCAGGATGCGCTCGATGCCGATGCCGTAGCTGCCCATGATCGGCGTGACCTCCTTGCCGTCCTTGTCGAGAACGCGAGCGCCCATCGATTCCGAATACTTGTATCCCAGCTTGAAGATGTGGCCGATTTCCACCGTCTTGCCCAACTTCAACGGCTGTCCGCAGTTGGGACAGCCTTCGCCCTCGCCGACACTACGCAGATCGGCATAGCCAGTATGCTGGAAAGTTACCTCGGGCGTAAGGTTCCGAAGGTGAAAGCCCTCGCGATTGGCGCCTCCGACCATGTTCTTGCGGCCGCGCAGCGCCTCGTCCACCAGAACGATGAAATCGCCAGCCTCGCCCGCATAGCTGCGCTTGCCCTTATTCTCGACCACCCGCACCAGTTTCAGTCCCACCGGACCAAGATAGCCGGCAGGCGAGCCGAAATACCGCACAATCTCCTCGTCCTGCATCGGACGGAACTCGCGCCCCTCGACGGCCGAAACCAGCTTGGCTTCGTTCATCTGGTCGTTGCCCCGCATCAGCACCAGCAGCGGACGCCAGATCTCATCTCCCGCCGGCGCCGTGCCATCGTGCAGCATGAAGGCCAGCGACTTGATGTTGTTGTTCGGCGAATACTTCAGGAACGCGGCGACCTCGTCGATGGTCTTCGTCCCGGGAGTTTCCACCAGCTCCGGCGTGCCGTCGCCGGTCGGGGCCAGATCTTCCGCGGGCGGCAGCTTCGAGCTGGCCTTTTCCAGGTTGGCGGCGTATCCGCAGGCCGCGCAGCTTGCCACCAGGTCTTCGCCGGCATCGGTGTAGACCATGAACTCGTGCGACTGCGACCCGCCCATCGCGCCCGAATGCGCTTCCACCACCACGTAGTCCAGCCCGCAACGGTCGAAAATGCGGCAGTAAACCTCGTAATGTTTCTTGTAGCTCACATCGAGGCCGGCGGCGTCCAGATCGAAGGAGTAGGAGTCCTTCATGGTGAACTGCCGCACCCGCAAGAGTCCGGACTTGGGACGCGGCTCGTCGCGGAATTTGCTCTGGATCTGGTACCAGATCTGCGGAAGCTGCTTGTAACTGCGCAGTTCCTTGCGCGCGATGTCGGTCATCACCTCTTCGTGCGTCATGCCCAGGCAAAGATCGGCGCCCTTGCGATCCTTCAGGCGGAACATGTTGTCGCCCATGCCCGTCCAGCGCCCGCTCGCCTCCCAGATCTCGCGCGGATGCAGCGCCGGCAGATAGAATTCCTGCCCAATCGTGTCCATCTCCTGCCGCACGACGTCGCTGATCTTCAGGATGGCCCTCTGGCCGAGGTATAGATAGCTGTAAATTCCAGCCGACAGTTGCCGTATGTAACCGGCGCGGACCAGAAATTTGTGGCTGGCGACTTCGGCGTCAGCCGGGGCTTCGCGAAGCGTGGGTATAAAAAGTCGAGACCAAAGTTGCATGATTGTGAGACCGCCTTGTCTAATGTGTTGCGAAGGTAAGCGGAATACAATTGTAACAAGTGGTGCCCCATGTTCGCCCGTTTTTGGCTAACGTGGGGTAGTTGCTTCGCGTGGCGGCGAATTCAGACCGGATTCGCGAAAGGTATTATCGCGAAAAAGAGCCGGTCACCCAGTCCGGCGGTGATATAAGCGAGCGCGTGCCGCTGAAAAGGAAACCTGGCGTGGCAAAGAAGGCAAAGGCTCCAATACGTGAAGTGAATCGCGGCCGGCGGTTCCATGTTTCGCGACATCCTCGCGGCAAATTCGCCGCATTCCGCGCGGCAAGGTCGCCACCTACGGCGATGTGGCCTATGCGGCAGGGTATCCGGGAGCGGCGCGCCAGGTCGCCTGGGCTCTGCACGGCTCGCGGACGCACGGTCCCATGGCAGCGCGTGATCGGCAGCGGCGGCAAAATCCTCTGCACCGGAGAACTCGGCTTCGAACAGCGTCTGCGGCTGCAAGGCGAGGGAGTCGAATTCACCGGGCTGCGTGTGCGCATCGAGCAGCATCGCTTCCACTTCTTCGGCAATCCCAAGGGCGGCAAACGGAAGAAGAAATCGGGAAGGGAAGCGAAGCAAAAAAATGCATAAGCCTTGCTCACCCGGAAGATAGTGTTTCTTCGGCGCGGGCGTGCTGGCCGGTGGTTTGGGAGTTGGTTAATCTCCGGATTGCCGGCGATATATCACAATCGCGGTTTCAGCAATCTCCCAATATGTTACGGTGAATGAGCGCGCTGGGCGCAACGATACCGGGCCGTCGGGCCAAGTGCAGGCGGTTCGCCAGTCGGTTGGTCGTTAGCTGAATCTGGAAGGTTGCCATATGGCGGCAAGCGTTTGCGGTCGCAAAGTTTTATAGTGGGGGCCGCTCGGAACCAAAACGGAAATTCCGGTTAGACTCGAAGCGGTACAGGCCGGCGGTGCCGCGGTCTGATTTCGCGGACCCAGCCACGGGGAAAGCCGGGTTGAAGGAGCAAACTTATGGCGAAATTCAAGAAGCAGTCCGACGAACAAGTTCTGATGAAAGGCCCGGTTTCCTGGCATCAGGGAGAAGCGGGCATCGGGAACCTTTTCAAAGGCAAGTTCAAGATCACCGCATGTGAGTTATTTCTGACATCGCGGCGATTGGCCGCTTGCACCAAGTACCAGACCTTTCCGTTCGGTCCGCTTATCTGGCTGATCCGCTGGATGATGGGACGAAAGATCATATTTGAGATCCCGCTGAGCAACGTTGTTTCCGTCGATGGGGGAACGCAAAAGGGAATGCAGTTCACGCTGAAGGTCTCCGACGGCTCGGAGTACCACTTGATCTCGGGAGGCTTCACCAGCAAGAAGAAGCAGCAATGGGTGCAGGCCGTCTCGGATGCGGTTGTCGCTGCCTGTCCCGGTCGCGCCGCTCGCGTGAACGAAGCCCTGGTGGAGTTCAAGTAGGCGTCTGAATAGTGCGGGCGTCGTTGGCCGAACCGGCGAGGTCGCCATGTGGCGGCACAGGCGTTCACCAGTTATCACCTGCTATCAGAAAGGGAAGGGACAAGATGCCTAAAAGCTTTAACGGATTCGGCACACGGTACTACGGTGAGCGCGATTACCGGAAAGATGGTTCTTATTTGACGACGAACTTCTTTTGCATCCTCTATTTTCCCGTCATCCCTCTCCACACCGTGCGGGTGATTCCTGATCCTAAGAATACGGAGTGGTCCCCTGTGGGTACCAACTACTATTCGATATTGGAAAAACGCGCG
Source organism: uncultured Acidobacteriota bacterium (assembly GCA_963842345.1). Taxonomy (GTDB): domain Bacteria; phylum Acidobacteriota; class Terriglobia; order Terriglobales; family Acidobacteriaceae; genus CAWBRT01. Next base: position 120,719 of record CAWJGD010000026.1, on the reverse strand, counting down.
CCCAACCTGTTGCAGATCGCTTCGGTTTATTTGTGTGGATTTACGGTTCTCGCGTCAATCATCCTGTATTTTGTTAAGATCGAACCCGTTTTACAGAGCCTCTTTCCATGGCTCGCGTCGTCCTGGCTGGCGTTTGTTCCATCATTGTTGGCGCTCGTTCCGCCTTTTGTCGTAGTGCGCATCCTACGGAACAACGCACGGAAGCGGGCCTATGCTCAAGACATGAATTTTCCGACAGCAACTGAATAGCGATAGAGGCAACGGCCGCTCGCTGCCGATTGACCTCAATACTTTTTCATATCTTTTCCGGACGCCGCAAATCTCAGGAAACGGACTGCCATATAGAAGGCGCTCAGCATGAGCACGCCTGGAACGAGTATCCCCACAGCCGCGCCGGGCAGTGTGTCTCCCTGAAAGTCGGTCGGTAAGTAGCTGGCCGCCACCAAACCGGACAGCGCCAGCACCAGGCCGAGTACGGCCGAGAATACGCGATGCACAATCATGCCCTCACTCTTCCCGAACGCGATTGCGCCGAGCGTAGCACATTTGCTAGGGCAACACCATTTATTGAAATGACAGGCAACGCAGACTACCCGAGAAGGGAAATGTCGTAGGATTGTTAACTATGGAATTGGTTCGCTCCACTCCCATTACGCGGTCCTGGAAAAACACACTGACAGCCTTGCTCTTCGCCCTGGCGATGCTGGGGGCGGGCATCTTCCTCTTTTACGAGGATCGCGTTATCACACCTGTACTTTTTCTCTTGCTGGCCCTCCTGGGAGTGTGGGCCGCGGTGTCTAGTTCCTATACAGGCGATTGCCCGGTGTGTGGCGCAGTGCAAAAGCGTTTAGGCGGATTGCATCGTTGCGCCCATTGCCTCGCTTACGGCGAAGTCGTGAAAAAGGAATACCGCGAAATCGAATCTGATCGCGTCCTGAAGACACCGATGTTTGCCGCGCGGGTTCCAGAAACGTGTTCTATGCCGAAGCTCTGCAGCCGGTGCGGTCTTCCGGCCGCCCGGTTTGAGAAGCTGCGCATCATCCGGAAAGAATTCGCTTTCGATCTGGATGTTCCACATTGCGAATTGCATACGGGAGGGGCCGATCTGGCGACGGAACGTGTCCGGGGAAAGGGCGGAACCGAGATACCGGTCCTCAAAGTTGCTTCCTACCGGTTTTACCGCGAGTTTTTAAAACAAAACAAATTGGCGCCGGGATAGGAGTGGATGTTGGGTCCCCCTCATTTCGCCAGCTTTGACAGCAGGTCGCGCGCCAGGGATTCGAGTTCGCCGAAGCGCTTCTGATATTCGACGAACAACCGGTTCAATTCGAGCGAACGATCGGCGTTCAGATGCGCCCGCAGCATCATATCGCGCAGGCGCACGGGATTGGGCAACGCCAGTTCGTCTTTCAGTTCTTCCAGCGCAGTGCTGGGATTGTAGTGATAGGCCATCGTCTCCTCCGTTATCAACCTGTCACGATTGTAAGCCGGCGGGGCCTCCAACCAACGCCGCTTTTGCGTTTGTTGGGGCAGATTCGGCGCCTCGCGGCGGTGATCCCGCGGAGAACGCGGTTGCGCATGCCGCAAAAAACGGCTGGGCCAGTTCGCTTTTTTCGAACCACCCCAGCCGTATGCCTATGGAAACTCTTCTGGTGCTCTAACCGGATTCGCGGAAGGTATATCCCGCAAAGGGCCGGGTGTTATAGCCCCGGATAGACCAACACTCTAACGTGTGAGCGTAACCGCGCCTGACATCTGGTTTAGGAGTCCTGGCTTGGCGATGGCCTTCACGTAAATCTTATAAGTGCCGCTGGCAAAACTGTATCCGCTGAGGTCCATCGTGTGATCGCCCGTGGCGGCCTCGGCCAATGGCATCAGGTTCTGGCCGTCTTGCGAGATGTAGATCACGTAATGATCGAGCGTGCTTTCCTGCCCGGTGATGCTCCAGTTCAACGTCTGCCCGGCGAGCGCGGCGGAAACTGTAACGCAGTTGTCGATGCCCGATTCAATCTCCGTGCCTTCTTCGTAATCGTTCCAGGTGGGGAGCTGCAGCAATGGCAATTGGTTAGCCGCGGAATAATACTTGTTGACCTCGGCAAAGGTCGCGAGCCATGTCTGACCACACTGCTGGTTCTCGATGCGATGCGAACCCCAGGAAGCGAGGGCGTCGTTGAAGCCCTTATAGGCCGAGCCGATCGTCAGCAGCGATGGGTGCGCAATCCCCGTTGCGTAGAAATTGTCCTGCGCGGTCAGCCCCATATTGTTGGGGTTGCCGGAAAGATTCGTCCAACTGAAGCTGCCATCCGAGTCCGCAGTGGTGAATCCGCCCGATTCACGGAAGATGAATAGAGGGTTCCCCGCTGCCTGAGCGCGAACCGTGGCCCAGTTGATTGCTAAAGACGTGTTCAGGAAAAACGGTAGGACCGGTCGTCCATTCCAGCGCAAATAGCGAGGCGAGCTGAAGTAGTTGGTGTTCATGTACTGAATGTCGCTGAGCAACTTGGTAGTGGGATCGGCGGCGCCAGTCAACGCCCCTGAATCCTCGATGACACAGAACTCGAAGTTTGGGCTTGCTTCCGCCGCTGCTTTGATGTTCTTCGTCACCGTGTCGTGGTGTGTATTCTGGGGGCCGTACCAGTCGATCATGAAACCATCCATGCCGCGACTGATGGCGTCGGCTACCTGGGCGCTGGCAACGGCCGCAGTCGCTTCATCGCCCAACCCGATGCTGACGTGACCCGCACTGTTCCACCACGGCATGTAGTGGGCAAATACTTTCGTGGTGGCGCCGGTATAAAGCAGGGTATGGATATCAACCTTGCTGATGTTGCCTGGCTTGACGTTGCCGTTGGTGGTGCCGTTAAAACTGGTGAGATTGGTGTTATTAGCGGTCTCGGCGGCAAGAGCCGTCGTCGGCGCGATGCTCACAGTTCCGGCTGAAACGAGATTGGCAGGTGACGTTACCGGTGCCGTAGTTGGACTCGAAGTTGTTCCAGCGGAAGAACTCGTCGTAGCCGGCGAAGTTGAAGCGCTTGACGTGTTTGATTCAGACGCCGACGGACTCGTTTGACTAAACGACTTCGAGGCTCCTGATGCACTTCCTCCACATCCGAATGCAACTAGAGTACAAAAACTTGCGAGTATGAAAGCACCGATCTTTAACTTCACTCTTGCCCCCTTCAGGAACCCGGTGGTGTTCCGTGAAGGAGAAGTTACAGTTCGGTGAACGCTCTGACAGTCGACCGTATGCTTTAGTCCTGATCCCTTTCAACCTGAGCGTTTCGACCAATCAGGACCTAGCCGGGCTCAGTATCGTAACTAAGGCCCAGATATGGGGGATTTGCTCGACCCTGTATTCAGGTGTTTTTACTAGTGAGCGAACGCGGAAGCCAGACACCACCTAGTGTGAGTTGCTGGCGTGAGTTGCTGAAATCTCGTTCTTGCCGCGCGTTACGAACAGCGCGCCGCCCGACACGTGACGGGAGGGGTGTTCACCAACGAATTGCTTTTTGCCGGTGAGAAAGCGACGTGCGGAGCACCAATCAGAACCGAGTCGTCTATGCACGAAGAACGCGGTACTGAGGATTCCCATTGTGGTCCGTAATCCCTGCCGTTCGGGCAGATCGCGGCCAGCCCAGAACAGGGCTTGCTGCCCTTCGGCGCTGTGGGAGACTGATCGCCCGGGAGATGTTACTTGGGTAACTTGCCGTGTACTCACGTAACTTGCCCTTTTCAAACGCGGTTACTAGACTCAGTGACGATTCAGAGTTCCTGCTTTTAGGAGTACGGAACTATTTGACCGGAGCCAGGGAGAGAAAGCGGGCTAGCCCTTGTCTTTCTCTCTTTAGTGCATGCATCCCCCTGGGTTCTCCTAGCGCTGTGAGAAAGAGGCGTTAATGCCCAGAAGATCATTTTGGCCAATGGCTGCTCCTACCGGATGCCTCGGAGAGAGGTATGCGCGGATTACGCGATCAGCCGTGCGCGGTCGACCATCAAAACTCATAGCCCCGTGCAGCCCCAAGCCGCCTGGCTTCAGAAGGCCTGGCGCTGCGGGGACCACTCTGCTTGAACTTGTTGTGGTGGTAGCGATCGTCGGGGTGTTGTTGGCGATTTCCGCGCCCAGCTTTCAAACCAGTCTCAAGAGCGCTCATCTCAGCGCGGCGACATCGTCGGTGACAGCAGCAATCCAGAGCACTCGCTTTAACGCTATCGTGAGTGGCTGCATGTATTCGATTGCTTTTTCCCAAAGCACCACAACCTATCAGCTTGGCAAGCAGCCTCTGACAGGCAATCCGCCGGCTTGCGGAGCTCTTGGCAATTCCGGATCGCCGGTCTCTTGGTCCGGTAGCGGGGACATCAGCTTAACGCCCTCCATTACCCTGCAATTCTGTCCCAACGGCACAGTGGGTTTGTATAGTGCCGGGTCGACTACATGTACTGTCGCAATTCCAACTTTCAAACTGTCAAACGGAACTGTGGCGACCAATACGATCATCGTCTCAGGAGTCGGTAATGTTAAGGTTACTAGCCCATAAGCGAGCCCGGAGCGGTGGATTCAGCATGCTTGAGGTCGTCGTTGCCCTGGCCATTCTGACAGTGGGCGTGATGGCCGCGGCGGCGCTGACCGCCAAGATGCTAGCCACCGGGCACCAGTCAAAGTACATGAGCCTGGCGTCGACACTGGCCACCGAGAAACTCGAAGATCTGAATCGCTACAGCCCGAACGATCCGCAGATTTGCGTTCCCGCCGCGAACACTTCCGTGGGCAGTCTGACCTCGGACGCTCCACCGCAGTCTGTGACCTGCACTGCCGGATCGGGATACACCGGCACCGTTGCTTATAACGACAATGTGAGCATCAGTTACAACATATCTTCTTCCCCCTGTCCTAATCCAACCGCGGGCTGCTTTTCCGAGACCGTTTCCGGTCTGAGCGGTGGCAATCCAAGCTATACCACGACGTACCACTCACCGGATGGTCAGATCGTCCCCACCACTAGCTCCACGGCTCCCACCAACGTAACTTTCCACCGACGTTGGATTATCGAAGCCAATAACCCAGCTACGGTCGTGGCGGGAACGCGGCGGGTGACGGTCCTGGTGACGCTACTGGATAATACCGTCCTGCCAACCGTGAACTTTCAGATGAGTCTGGTGCGGCCATGACAACCACGATTGCCAGAAAGAGGAAACGTAGCGGCAACAAGCCAATGGCGCGAGCCGAGCATGGATTCTCCTTGCTCGAGCTCGTCATGGCAATGGCGATTTTTCTCATTGTTAGCGGTATGTCGTTCAGCTTGTTTAACCAGCAGCAAGCGTCGGCCAAGCTTTTGCAGGGGCTGACCGGACTTAACGTATCGCTTCGAAACGCGGCCACACTATTGCAAGTCGACCTGGCTGGCGCCGGCAGCGGATATTTCCAACAAGTAAACATGCCGAGCTGGCCGGTGGGCGTAACCCTCGTCAATACTATGGTTGCAAATGTTAACTGCAACACCGGCACCGTCTACAGTTCCACTTGCTTTGACCAAATCAATATCGTTGTGGCGGCGACACCCGCTATCAATTGTGGCCCCGCCCAGCCGTGTTATCCGCCGATTCACGTGGCCGACTGTGGCGCAGCCGGTAGCGGCTCGAATACCTCCGCCGGCACGGCTTGTGGTCAGTTCGCCACAACCATCGTAAACGGCGTCACTACGGTGTGGACGCTCGCCCAAACGGCCGCCGCATTCAGCTCCGGCGATCAACTGCTTTTCCTCAACAATACCGGCACCCAGGTCACCACCGTGAAACTGACTGCGAATGCGGCGGTTTCAGGCACGTATGTCAAGTTTACTTTTAATGCGACGAACGCCGACGGTAGCACTACTTCGTCGGCAAATGACCCCCTGGATATCGCCTGGTGCGACGGCCTGTCCAATTGCGCGTCCAGTTTTGGCGGTGCCACCAGTGGACTTTCAGCCTCGTATCTCAATAACGGCTGGATCATCAAGCTTGCGCCGATAAACTACCTGGTGTGCGCAGGCCCGGGCAGCAACGCGACATGGTGCGCCGACACAAGTTCCACTTCTCCGGACATCCAGGACCCTAAACTGATGAGGGTACAAAACGGTATCGCCAACGTGGTGATGGAGCAGGTCATCGGCTTCAGGGCTGGAGCCACTTTGTGGAATGGCGGTATAGTCGCCGGAACGGGCGACGAGACTACCGATAACGATTCAGTGTCCGCCAATTATGACTATCTCGCTTCCACGTACTGCATTGGTGGGGTCGTCACAACAACGGGTTGCACTGGTGGGACCAGTGCACCATACCGCTTCAGTCTGATACGCGCTGTCCGCGTGTCATTGATCGGGCGCACGCCGCCCAGCAACGCCGATAGTGAATTTCACAATTCATTCGACAATGGCCGTTACCAGGTCCAGGGCATTGCCGTGGTTGTCAACCCGCGCAACATGAGTATGAACGACAATTGAGGTGGCGCCATGATGGCCCGATCAGCACGATTCAACAACCGAAAGACCCGCGCTCATAGCCGGGGTCATTTTACATCGCTTGCAGCCCGCAACGACAAGGGTGTTGCGCTGCTCATCAGTCTTATGCTGTTGACCCTGATGAGCGTCATGAGCGTGGTCATGGTAATGACCGTCAGCCCGGATATGCTGATCAATGGATATTACGGCAACTTCCGGGGATCTTTTTATGCCGCCGATTCCGGTTTGAACATGGCGCGGTCGCAACTGATCAATCAGATCCAAACCCAACTGAACCCCACTCCCTGTACGGGATGGGGCGGCACCACCCCCCCCGGTTGTTCGACTCTGCCGCTAAGCTCCACGAACGCGACTACGGTTATGAACAATGTGTTGGCAACCACCTCCGGCGGTTATGGCAGCCTCACCTCTTTGAACCTGGGGCAAGCAGCGAACTCATGGCCGGGAAGCTTCCAGATCCTCACCACCAACAACAGCACTACGAATACCTGTGTCAGCACCTTTACGCTTCCGGCGGATACAGTCAATAATTCCCCAAACCCGAGCCCGTATACGACGAATACTACGACGGGGCAAGTTACCTCATACAAGTACCAGTTCAACTATCAGCTCTGTTCCCTTGGACGGGCCCTTGGCGCGCAACAGGTTTACACGTCGGAGAACGGATATATCAGTCTGATCGTCCAGGCGAATACGACAACCACGCAGCAAACGACGGTTTCCTTCGCGTCATTTGGCGCTTTCATCAACAACTATCCGCCTTGCACGGGTGCGCTGGTTCCCGGCACCATGGAAGGCCCCATGTTTACCAATGGCGCGTGGCAGTTTGGAAACAACGGCGCTTACATCTTTACGGACCCTGTTGGTCAGAGTAATGCCAAGGCCGATTATTATTGTGGCGGCGGCGGCAGCAATTGCAATCAGGTGGCAGCGTCTAGTTATTCGAGCGGGTCGTGTAAAATCGCGCCGACTTTCGGCGGCGGGCTTCAACTGGGGCAGGCTGCTGTTGCGCTGCCGCCTAACGACTTCAGCCAGAAGTGGGCGGTGATCGACGGGAAAGGTTGCGGTGAAGGCGGCAGCACATGCAACGTCAGCACGCCGCCGTCCCCCGCCAATTCAGACCTGCATGCTGCGCTCATGGATATAAACAAAAACGCCTATCCTTCAAATGGCGCCAGCACGGGAGTTTTTCTTCCGTATTCGTGTGCCGGAAGCGCATGTACCATGAACGGCGGCGGAATCTACGTGGAGGGTAATGCGACTGTTGCATTGTCCCCTGGAACCGATGGCAGCGGCAATCTGACCCAGGTTTATACGATTACACAGGGCAGCACGACTACCACGATTACAACCAACCCCACTGCCAACACCACAACCATAAGTTCCGGCAGCACGAATAGGGTTTTGACTGGCGTTCCGCTGAACAAGCTTCTCGCCACGCCCTCGCCGGGCACAATGCTCTATGTGGACGGGACGGTTAGCCTCAGCGGACCGACAGGCCAGTCAAATCAGGGTCAACCCGCGATTCAGGACGGGTCCCAAGTCACGGTCGCGGCTGGCGGCAACGTCAATATCACCGGCGACATAGTCTATAAGCATGAGCCGGTCACCATGGACACCTCCAATACTCTGATCCCTGCGAACGACACTAACCAGGTGCTCGGCATTTTCACCGCCACTGGCAACATCAACCTGAGCAGCCCCTATTCGAATAACAATCTGCAAGTCGATGGCGCCCTTGCGGCCATCGGGCAGAGTTGCAGCTCAAACTCGTGCGGGTTTACCGTCTCCGGCTCCATCAATACCTTCAACAACGTCGGCGGCCAAATTCAAGGCAATATATTCAGTGCCAACATGCAAACGGAAAACACTTACTTCGACCGCCGGTTCACATCCAAGCCCGGGTTTGCCCCGCCTTGGTTTCCCTCAACCTCGGTACCGCTGAACGATATCACCAATGCGGCGCCACCGAGTATTCCCAATCCTCCCGTCATAACCCGTATGAGCTGGAGCACCACGCCACAGTAATCGGCGGGCTATTCGAGGGCAGGCCTTGCAGGCTGCTGAAAAGCTGTCATGTCAGCTACACCCGCGGAACTTCGCGTATCATCAAAACCTTAGGAGTGGGTTCCGGTTTCTCTTGGGAAAACCCGACAAGACGACCGTCGCGACCATGCTGGCCGGCATGTGCACGTTTCTCAACATGTACAGCACCCAGCCATTGCTGCCGCTCCTGCGAGAGACGTTCCACGCCTCCGAGTTGGAAGTCAGTTTCACGGTAAGCGCGACCATTTTTGCCACCGCTCTCACCGCACCCATCATCGGCATGATTGCCGAGCGTCGCGGGCGCAAGAAAGTCATCGTACCTTCGCTGTTCCTGCTGACCATTCCTACCGTCCTCGCCGCGACATCCACCAGTCTGCGCGCGCTCATCTTCTGGCGTTTCGCCCAGGGTCTTTTTGTGCCAGGCGTCATCGCCGTTATGCTCGCCTACGTTAATGAGGAATGGGCCGGACGCAGCGTGGGCCGCGCCATGTCTTCATATGTGACGGGGACCGTGATCGGCGGATTTCTCGGACGCTTTATCTCCGGCATCATCGCCACTCACTGGCATTGGCGCTTCACCTTCCTGGTACTTGCAACTCTCAACTTGATCGGCGCAGTTGCGGTCCGCGCCTGGCTTCCTCCGGCAAAAAATTTTGTGCGAGCCGAACACCTGCGGCAGGTTCTAGATCATGCTCAAAAACATCTGCGCAATCCGCGGCTGCTGGCCAACTTCGGCATGGGCGCCACTGCGCTCTGCGCGCAGTTGGGATGTTTTACGTACGCGAACTTTTACCTCGCCGCCGCGCCTTTCGGTCTGAACTCGGCACAGTTGGGCAGCATCTTTTTTGTCTATCTGCTCGGAGTCGTCATCACACCCCAGTCAGGCCGGTTCCTCGATCGCTTCGGCTTTCGCCACACCACGGTCCTTTACTGCACCATGATGATCGTGGGACTGCTCCTCACCTTGGTTAAATTGCTGCCGATCGTCATCGTCGGCCTCGCCATCTTTTCTTCGGGTGTTTTCGTGGCGCAAGCCGCAGCCACGGTGCAGACTGGCGCCATCGCAGGGCGCGCACGCTCCTCGGCCGCCGGACTCTACGTGACGTTCTATTATCTGGGCGGAAGCGTGGGCGCCACGCTGACCGACTGGTTCTGGCACTGGGCGGCGTGGCCCGGTTGCGTCGCCCTGTTGGGAGGAGTTTCGTTGGTGAGCTTGTGGCTTGCGCGCATCAGCAGCCGCCCCCGCGACCAACTCGACTCCACGGAAATCGAACTGGTCGGTGATTGACCTGTTACCTGTTTCGGGCCAAGCGGTTCTGGATACGGTTGAGGTACGCCGGGGCCGGTGGCCCGGAGAAGCACGCGCCCAGGCCAAACCTGAGTGCCGCGGCTATGGTTTTCTTTTGTGGAAGTGGGCAAGCAGGGCTAGTAAGCGATCCCATGGGGAACTTGCTGAGCTTTTATCGGGTTCCAAAGGTGACGGGTGAATGCCGGGAGAGCTGGCGGGCGCGATGTTTTTAGTGGCTTCGTCTTTAGCGGCTTCCTCGCGCTCACTCGCGTCATGCAGAATCTGCCACAGAGCCGTGCCGCGATCCTCCCAGTCGGAGTAGCCGCATTGAGAGCACTTGTATTCGCGAATGTCGCGTCCGGAGGAGGTATCCTTCTCCACCATGTCCATGGTTGCACCGCACTTCGAGCACGTCATATTTCCATCCGTACTAGCTTAGCTGCGTTTGCTGCGTGCGCTCACGAGTTCATGGGAGACAGGGATGCCACAGTTTTTGCACCCGGCGGCTCGCGGGCCGATTTCCGGCTCAACGATCCGCGGGAAGCGTTCCGCGCAAGCCTGCGCGCTCGACGGCCTTGGCGACTTGACCATTCTGCCGAGCTTCACTCAAGAATTGATTGAGCAGCGGCAACCCCGCCTCTCGCCCTTTGGGAATGCCCGCCGCAAAATGCTCGTAGCCCCAGGCGCCTTCGAGCACTTTGGAGCCGGGCAAGCGATCGGATAGTTCATACAGGATGGCTTTATTAGTGGCAAATGCTTCCAGTTCACCGGATTTGATCATGCTAACCGCTTGATCCAAGGTCGGAATTGCCAGCACTTGCGCGTTCTTGAACTTATCGCCAAGCAATTTTTGCGACGTACTCCCCACGCTCACCCCCACCCGAACGCCTTTCGCATCGATGTCCTCGAGGCGCTTGATGGCGCTGCCGGCGGGCACTAAACAACTTTGCTCGACGCGCAAAAACGAATTCGAGAAATCGATATCACGAGCCCTGTCGGGTGTCGCATTTGTAAAAACAACATCCACCGATCCCGCCTTGACGGCGGCGAAAACGTCCGCGTTTTTCGGGAAGATAACGGGCTCGAAGGGCACCTCCAGGCGTCGTGCGAGTTCGCGACCAAGGTCGTAGCCAACGCCCTTGGCATCCGCTGGTGTTCGTCCGGGAATAATGGAAGTCGGACTGCCGCGATAAACGCCAACCCTAAGCTTGCCGGTCGGTGCCAGGATGTTTCTGGCCGAATCAAAGCGAGCCGCCTCGCCCGCTTTTGCCGCTGCCGGGTGGAGGGCAGTTGGCTCAACTCGGGTTTCGCTCCCGCCGGCAGTGGATAGCGATCGACATTCAACGCCATCGAAACTAGGTGGTAGTAGCCCATCACGCCAATAAGGTCAACCACGCCGCGTTCGCCGAACCTATCCACGGCTGCCTTGAAGTGCGCGTCGCTCACCTGCCGGGTGTAGAGCAGCTCGTGGCAGAAGTTGTAGACGATCTCCTCATCCGGCTGCATGGAAGTCGGCGTTCTTCCGGCTGCCACGGCGTCGATCACCGCCGGGCCCAAGCCAGCCTTAAGAGCGTATTGATGATGGGCGTACCACTCATATTGCGAGTTCCAGAAACGCCCGGTTATGAGAATCGCGAATTCATTCAGCTTGTGCGGAATTGTCGAGTGATAGCGCTCGTAGGCGCCGAACTTCTGCGCCAGATCGCCCATCTCCGGACTGCGGAGAAAGACATTGTAAGGGCCGTTCATGGAGCCGCGCTCGCCTGCCATGACATGGTCCGCCAATGTTTTCTGCTCGGGTGTCATCTGTTCATAGGTCAGCGGCTTGAAGCGGTCGCCTCGAAGTTGAAATGCAGGAGTCGTCGCGGCAATGGCCATGCCAATGCCAAGGCCCACAATGCTTGCACAGATGAGCTTGAAATTCATCGCAGTCCGGCCTTTCTCACGTACGAGAGGTGATTCAGCGTGCTGTTCGTTATTCTTTCATGGAGGCGTGCCACAGTTAGACGCCCCATCGAGGCAAAACGGCGCTGCGGTGGCCTACGGCTCAGCCGTGGCGCGGGCGCCTACCTTCGCAATCACTGCTCCTTGCCGAACCTCTATCTGCCCCTTGCCGCTGGCGGGAACCCGGCGGATTCCGAAGTCGACGACGAGGTCGCGAATCACCGGATATCCCTTCAGCGGGTCCACGGTGTACTCCGAGCGCGGCTCCAGCACAACATGGCATGCCTTCTTCACCGTGCCATTCACGGTCACCCGGCAACCGCCGCAGAGGCCGCGTCCACAGTAATAGTTGCGAAAGGCCAGAGTTCGATCCGTGTCGGTATAGATCTTCCTGATGGCGGCCAGCAGCGTGAGTCCTTCCGTCCAGGGCAACGTATACGATGTGTAGTGGGGAATCGCATCGACCGTCGGGTTGAATCGGAAAACTTTTAATTGCACATCCATAGCCTGGAACCTCTCTCTGTTTTGCGGTTGCGCTACCGACGAACCACTGGAATGAAACTCAACTGTTGTTTGCCGTCAACCATCTGAATACAAGTATGCTGGGCGGCGGAATCGGTCTGCGGGTAATCGAGACGGAAATGATGTCCCCGCGATTCCTTCCGCTGCAGGGCGGATAAGATCACCAGCTCCGCCAGGTCGATCATGCCGCGAACCTCGTAAGCTTCTTGCACCTCATAGCAGAAGCGACTGATCGCCGCCGCCGTGACCTTCGGCAGCAACTGGCAACGAAGCTCGCGTACTGCCGCCAGACCTTTCAGGAGATTCTGCTCATCCCGCTCCAGGCCTACATAGCGGTTCATCGCGTCCTGCAATTTCCCCTTCAGTGCAATCGGCCTGACGCCATCGGCTTTGCACTCGGTCCACTGACTGATGGTCTGGTACTCCGCCAAGACGCCTTCGCGGTATAACGCCTTGCGATTTGAGCCTCCGTTGGCCGGCGCATCGTCGGCATATTGGCAGGCAATCTCGGCGCATCGCTTGCCGAACACTTGAGTTTCCGACAGCGCGTTACCGGAGATGCGATTGGCGCCATGCACATTTCCGGTGATTTCGCCGGCCGCAAACAGGGCTTCGAGATTGGTGCGGCCGTAATCATCGATCTTGATGCCGCCCAGACAGTAGTGCGCGGCAGGGGCCATTTCCACCTTGTCATCCCGCAGGTCGATGCCGATCTGTCTCAAGTTCCAGAACTGGTGCAGCCAGTCTTCCAGCTTCTTGGTGATCTCCTCTCGCGAAAATTTAGAATGCGACAGGTCGGCGTAGAAGCCGCCGTGAGGGCTGGCCGTCCCGTTCTTCACTTCTCTTCCGATCGCCCTGATGAACTCATCCCTGGCGGGGAAGCCCTTGATGAACACCTCTCCTTTTCCGTTCAGCGCCCTTCCATCCAGAATATCGGGATTGAGGATGTACTCATACTGTACGAGCCAGCCCCGCGCCGCCGGCGGATGCACAACCACGCCCGGGTAGTAGAGGACCTGCTCCAGGTCGACAAGTCGCGCGCCAAGTGCATAGACCTGCACCAGGCTTTCGCCGGTGGTATCCGGAGGAGTATCGGTAAACGGCCACAGCTCCTCATAGCCGCCGGTGGCAAAAATCGTGGCTTTGGCCGCAATGCCATGTACCTCGCCTGTGCGCACGTCGAGGTAGATTGCGCCGATAACCTTGCCCTCGTCGGCCAGGATGTTGGTGGCGATGACGTCCTCGAGAATCATCACATTCGGAAATTCAGAGAGCTTGCGAAACAGGGTGGCGGCGAAGCCGTAACCGCCGCCGATAATGAAAAGATTGCGCGAATGGCTCTGCCCCGGACGCAATGACGTGGCAAACGAGCCGTCCGGCTTTTTCTTGAATTGTGCGCCGTAGCTCTCCAGGTCCTGTATGCGCGCGACCGAGTCTTGCGCCAACGCGTAAACCAGGTTTTCATCGGCCAATCCACGGCCTGCGGTCAGCGTGTCACGATAATGGAATTCAGGCGTATCGCCCGCATTAACGGCGCCTTCCACGCCTTCGCCGGCAACCGGCGTGATGCCGGTGCGTGAGAGCGGACCCTTGCTCAGCAACACCACCCGCTTGCCCATTTCCGCGGCTGCAATCGCTGCCCTCATTCCGGCGCCGCCGCCGCCAATGACTAAGATATCCGTCTCTCTGATTTCGAACATGGAACTTCCCCCAGTTGCTTCGCCTATACCATTCAGCTATAGCGGTGCTTTGAATCCCTGGATTGTACTGCTCGTGACTGGTTTTGCAAGTCCAAAGCCGCATCTGCGAACATAAAGCCGCTGCAACATCGTGGGTTGGCAGCGCATAGAGGAACGACCGCAGGCTGGCGCGGACCTGAGAACCGTGGCACAATTTAGCTGTAAGTGCGTGTTTTCGATGCAACTGCGAAAGTGGCGGAATTGGCAGACGCACCAGACTTAGGATCTGGCGGGTAAAACCGTGGGGGTTCGAGTCCCCCCTTTCGCACCAAGCAAATGTGCTCTATGGGACGCATAGGGACAAAGATTTGACTCATAAAGAGGTAATTCATAAACTCCGCACACTCAGAGTAGGACATTCGCGATCAGTTTACGAACTGCGGGATCGAGCTGTTGGTCTTGACCGCGCCGAGAACCGCATCTCCGTGCGAACCGCGGCGTTGTGCCGTGCGCAGTAGGCCGAACACGACAGCCACTTCACTACGATTCGGGAAGTCGCAGTCGATCTTCGGCCCGGATGGTGCGGGCAAGGAAAGGATTTTCCATGGAAACAACTTCGGTTGCGCAGGCCGAGCAGCCCTGGTCGTTCAAGATGGTAGCGCCGCTCGAGCCGGGCATCGTCTGCATCGACATGGAGCGCATGTTGAAGTTCTACACCGGGGTGTTGGGCCTGCAGCTGGTGTCCGACGCGCAGACGACACCGGAGATGAGCACCAAATTCCGGGCCACGCCGCACGGCTACCGCATCGTGCGCCTGCAGACGCCGTACGGCGAGCGTATCAAGCTGGTGCAGCCCAAGGTTCCGCCGGTGCGGAACCCGGTTCCCGAATGGGTCTATGAACGGCACGGCCTGTCCTATTTCACTTTCATCGTGGACGACATGCAGCCCATTCTGGCGCGGCTGAAGGCGAACCAGGTGAGGTTAGTCAGCGAAGAACCGGTCGAGGTCCGCCCGGGCGTGTTCGCCCAGTACTTGCTGGACCCGGAAGGCAACTACGTGGAATTCGTGGCGTTTGCGGACATCGCATCCTATCGGCCCGATCTTTTCAAGAAGTGAACCACCAGGCTGTAGCAGTCCGCACTTGGTCGAGCGAAGCATGCAGAGCGGAAATTCAAGGTTCGCGCTCCCTCTTGGGTTGAGGTGGATCTTCTTTGCGCAGCAAAGCCGCGCCGTTTTGCTCTGATTGCGAGATTTCGCAGGAAAGGAAACGATTTCCATGTCCAGCAGCGCTTTAGGCCCCGGGTTCTTCTGCCAGGCCCCTGATCCGAATCCTCAATCACCGCGTTTCAAGGCCCCGCCGGGCGGGACCGACACGCACTTCCATATTCTGGGTCCGCCGACGAGTTATGCATACGTTGAGGAGCGCGAGTATACGCCGCCGGATGCGCTGCCCGCGGCTTGCCGCCGCTTGTTTGACACGCTCGGGATTCAGCGCGCCGTGCTCATCCAGCCCAGCGTCTACGGCGAGGACAACCGTTGTATGGTGGAGTCGGCGCGCCAGCTCGGAGTGCCCGCCCGCATGATCGTAGTGGTTCCGTTCAACACCCCGGACAAGGAGCTGCAGCGGCTGCACGACGCCGGGGCGCGTGGCGTGCGCTTCATTCTGGCGCATATCGGCGGACTGCCGCTGGCCGATCTCGAGCGCTTTGCGGAGCGCGTCAAGCCGATGGGCTGGCACATCCAGTTCTTGCTGCGTCCGGCCAATCTTCTCGAGTTGGAGAGCCGCATCGCCAAGCTGCCCACGGACTATGTCATCGACCACATCGGCCTGATTCGCGCCTCGGAAGGAGGGGTGCAGCAGCCTGCTTTCCAGGCTCTTTTGCGGCTTTTCCGCAGCGGGCGCTGTTGGGTCAAGCTGACCGGCGGCTATCGTATATCCGCCGAAGCTCCGCCCTATCGCGAGGTGATCCCGCTGGTGGAGGCGCTGCTGAAAGAACGTCCGGATCGACTCCTTTGGGGCAGCGACTGGCCGCACGTGATGATGAAGGGCAAGATGCCGAACACGACTGAATTGTTCGATCTGCTGCTGGATTGGGTTCCGGACGCAAAGATCAGGGCCCGGATTCTCGCCGACAATCCTCAGGCTCTGTTCAAGTTTTAGAGCGGATTCGCGGAAGCTATGCCCGGCGGTGATACTTAGGGGTATACCGACAGTGGAATTGCTCTTGCAGGCGAACCTGCTGAGTCGCGAACGGGAGATAAGCGATGAGCACTTGGGAGAGAAAACTGGGATTGATTGTTCCTTCGTGGAACACGGTCAACGAATACGAGTTTCAGCGGGTTTTGATTCCGGCCATGTCGGTGCACTCGATGCGGATCAAGATCACCGCCGATGACGAAGCGAACTTCACTTGGATGGCCACGCAGGTTCCCGCTGCCTCGAAGTTGCTGGCGCAGGCCAAAGTGCACGCGATCTGCTACGGATGCCTGGCCGGTGGCTTCATCAAGGGGCCGGGGCACGATCAGGAGATCATCCGCGACATCGAAGCCGCCGCCGGAGTGCCGGGCGTGGCCGCGGCTGCCGCGGTAGTCGACGCGCTGCGCGCCATGGGTGTCACGCGAGTCAGCGTTGCCTCGCCCTACGAGCCTTGGTTGAACGATAAGCTCGCGGATTACCTGAAGGCGTTCGGCATTGAGGTGCTGGCGCTCAAGGGGCTCGGCACTTCGGCGCATGCCAGCTTCACTCCGGAGCAGAATGCCGAGTTGGCCAGCGAAGTCGATCGGCCTGACTCGCAGGCTATCTTCATCAGTTGTTCGAATTTCCGCACGCTGGAAATTATAGAGTTGCTCGAAAATAAACTCGGCAAACCGGTGCTGACCAGCAACATGTGCTCGCTTTGGAAGATGCTGCGCGTGCTGGGCCATCGCCGTTGTCTGCCGGGAGCGGGACGGTTATTCCGCGACGCGTGATGCAGCGGTTGCCGCGCATATCGCCGCTCGCCAGCGGGAGCAGTTTTACGAAAGGATTCATTTATGGCCATCGATACCCCAACCACGACGCCGAAGCAAGTGTCGGCTCCTTATACGCAGTCACTGTGGACCGGCAAGCGCTCGATCATTGCCGCGTTCCTGTTCTTCAACATGTTCATCAACTACATGGACCGCATCAATCTGTCGGTTGCCATGCCGATCATCTCCCGGCAGTACAAGTGGGACCCGGCGCTGATGGGGTGGATCTTTTCAGGATTCCTGTGGACCTACATGGTGTGCCTGATTCCATGGGGCAAAGCCACGGACAAATTCGGGAGCCGCAACGTGGGCGCGCTCTCGATGACGCTTTGGTCGCTTGGTGGAATGGCAACGGGGGCTACCATGGGCTTCGGAAGCATGATGGCCTCAAGGCTGGCGCTCGGCGTGGGTGAGGCGGCATCGTTCCCCATCTGCGGCAAGACGGTGCGGCAGTGGTTCCCGGCCGGCGAACGCGGCCTGGCAACGGCCATCTTCAACGCGGGCACCTTTGCCGGACCTGCCATCTCCGCGCCGATTGTCGCCTGGCTGGTGCTGCAGACAGGCTGGCGCTGGTCTTTCGTTATCACCGGCGCGATCGGTATTATCTGGGCAATCCTCTGGTTTACGTTGTTCCGGGCTCCGGCGGAGTGCCGTTGGCTGCCGGAAGACGAGCGCAATTATCTGCTTTCGCAAACCGGGGCGCCGCCTAAAACCGCCGCTGCGCAGACCCCGACCAAGGGCGCGCTCGGCCTTCTGCTCAGCCGCAAAACCATGTGGGGACAGTTCATCACCCAGGGTTGCTGTGCCTACACCATGTACCTGTATCTCGCCTGGCTGCCCTCCTATCTGGTCAGAGAACGCCACATGGATCTGATGAAGGCAAGCTGGTTCACCGCCTTGCCTTACCTCATCTCGGTGGTGCTGGGCATCCTGATCGGCAAGCTGAGCGACAGCATTCTGACGCCGGAGGCCGTGAAGCAGGGCAAGCGCCGCACCTTGCTGGTCGTCTTCATCCTGCTCTCCAGCGTGGTGTTGTTGACCAATGTAGTCAACAACCAGTGGGTGGTGGTGGCGTTGATCTCGCTCGCGCTGACCAGCATCTCCAGCGCGCTGACGCTGAATATCGCGATGTGCAACGACCTGGTATGGGACCCCAGCATGGCCGCCACGGCGCTCGGCTTCCAGATTCTGGGCGGCAACTCGTTTGGCATCTTCGCGCCCATCCTGACGGGCTACATCGTCAAAGCAACCGGCAGCTTCAACAGCGCGTTTTTCCTGGCCGGCGGGCTGTTGTTCCTGGGCGCGGCGACCTCTTTGACGATGACCAGACGGCCGCTGGCCTTCGGCGAAGACGAGAAAGCACTGGCGCGCTAACGTGCTTTCATAACCGGCGTATCATCGTGGGGGATGCTGCTTCCAAGTTGCATCCCCCACGGATTGTGCAGAGAAGCAGCAGGCGGGCATGAGAAAGGAAGACGTTATCTCGACAGGCATAACCATCAAGGCGTTCGGGCACATTTCCTCTTTGCTGGGAGCGAGCGCGGTCTTTCTTGACTGCGACAGCCAATTGGCGGTCAGCGCGATCCTTGAGCGATTGGGGAGCGCCCATCCTGCGTTTTCCAACTATGTTCGCGAGATAAAGGACATTGACGAAAATCTGCTCATCTTGCGCAATGGACAAACCGAGGGTCTGGACTCGCTCATCAATCCTGGCGACGAATTGATTCTCGTGACCCCGGTCTCAGGCGGGTAAACGGCTAACGCAATCTCAGTTGATGGCAATTCTCACGCTACCTCCGCTGAGGGAGAAAGAGAAAAACAATGTCATTCCTTGAATTTCTAACGGAACGCCAGGAAGACATGCTTGGCCTGTTGCGCACGTTTGTCGAGTATGAGACCCCCTCGCGGGACAAGGCTGCTGTCGACCGATTCAGCACCCACCTCGCAAACCTGTTTGGTCAGCTCGGCAGTGAAGTAACGATGTTCGAGCGCGCTCATGCGGGAAACATTGTCCGCGCCGGTTTCGGAAGCGGGTCCGAGCAGGTTCTGATACTTTGTCACCTTGACACGGTCTGGCCTCTGGGAGAACTCCAGCGTCGGCCCTTCCGTATCGAGAACGGAAAAGCGTACGGCCCCGGCACTTACGACATGAAGGGCGGCATCGTGCAAGCCATCTTCGCGTTAAAGGCGATCATGGCTGCTAAAGCGAAGCTGCGGCGGAAGGCTGTATTTCTTTGCACCACCGACGAGGAAATCGGCAGTGCCGCTTCGCGCGAACTCATCGAAGAGGAAGCAAGAAAGAGCGCCTACGCGTTGGTTATCGAGCCGGCCTCGGGACCCCAGGGCGCGCTCAAGCTCACTCGCAAGGGCTGGGGCATGTTTGACGTAAACGTGACCGGCCGCTCGGCACACGCCGGGACTGACCACGCCAAGGGCATCAACGCCGTCGAAGAAATGGCGCACCAGATCCTCAAGTTGCAGGCCATCACCGACTATGGCACTGGAACCACTGTAAGCGTCGGCGAAGTTCGTGGCGGAATGGGCTATAACGTTGTCCCGGACAAAGCCAGCCTCAAGGTCGACTTGCGTGCAGGCACGCAGGCGGAATTGTTGTCGGCGCGGGCAAAAATTCTGGGCTTGACGCCTTTTTTGCAAGGCGCAACCGTAACCGTGACTGGCGATCTCAATCGGGGGCCGCTAGAGGCTACGCCGGGCAATTGCGCACTTTATGAGAGAGCCAAAAAACTGGCCGGGAAACTCGGCTACGATCTGCCGGGTGTTCATGTTGGCGGCGTCAGCGACGGTAATCTCACCTCCGCCATGGGTGTTCCAACTTTGGACGGAGTGGGAGCTGTAGGCGATGGAGGGCATGCTCTGCATGAACATGTCGTGTTGGCGTCCATGGCGCCGCGCGCCGCCTTAATCGCCGGCCTTCTTACCGATGAAGACTAAAGCAATAAGGTGGGGCTGATTCCAGAGATATCCGATGCAACAGCCGGGCTGACGGGGTAGCAGTCAGCCCGGCGGCGAGCGCTCGGAACACACCTACTCTAAGATCGCTCTAGTCAGTGCACAGGCTCGTCGGGCTGCTGCCGGTGCCTCCGCATTTGTTCTTGTGCCACTTGTTGGCTACGCCGTCAGACTCGCTACCGATACTTTGGTCAAGAAGATCATCGTATTGGTTTCCCTGGGCCTGGTTATTTTCGATTACATTGGGCTTTCCGTTCGTAGAATCCTGACCGGTGGTTGACGTCGCCAGGAATCCCACGGCGCTGGCGTTGGCTTCGTTGCCGGTAAAAGTGTTATTCCCCGCCTGATCCATGTAGAAGGCTTCGAAGCACTTCCAGACCTTGTTCTTCGTGATCTTCGATCCGGTGGTGCCGCCGAAAACGGCCACGCCTTCACTTACCTGCGTGACGTGATTGCTGTTGACGCTCGCTTTGCTGGCGCCGTCAAGGAATATCCCAAATACGTTGCTGCAGTCGACACTCTCAACGTTGGTACTGACTTCGGTGGTCACCGAGCCACATCTTCCGACGACAGTGTTGGAACCGATGTCGCTGCTCGTCGAGCCATTGTCCAATACAGCCGTGCCGTTATTAATAAAGAAATTGGCTTGTACGGTGGCAGTCGTCGTCCGATATGCTTCGACTCCAACTTCGTTGGATGTGAAGATATTGTCCCGGATCACTCCATCCTTTCCGCCCAATGTTCCGTCAATAAACACGCCCCACTTGCAATCGGTGATTTTCATATTTTGCACATAATCGTCGTTGGCTTCCAGGTAGAACGCTGTGCCGCCGGCGTCTGCGCAGTAGACATCCACGGTACTATTTTTACCTTGGCCGATAATTTTGACTTTCGCCTGGTTAACCACGACGTTGTCGTAGTAGACGCCGGGGCAGAGCTCGATGGTCGTGCCGGACGCCGCCGTAGCTACCGCAGCGGAAATGGCGCCGGTCGCCGGGAAACTGGCGGGGCACACAGTCACTTTCTCCGAGGCTTGAGCCGGGGAAGCGAAGGTGACCAAAATCATAACGTCCAGGATGGCCAGCAGACAGGACTTGAGACGAGACATGAGAAGCTCATTTCAGGGGAACAATTAGGTCGGAAGAACGCTCTGCATCCGGAAGCTGTTGGGGAACAGCGCCCCGGACCTGGACAATGGGTGAGGTTGTGATGTACGAAAAGTTCCCGGGTGTGCCCAGTCCGGAACTATATCGAGAGCTGGCCGTCTGCTCACCTGGGTAGCGCTAGGAATCGCGCGCCGGTTTTGAGTGTGACTCATTCTCCGCCCGGCGCTCGCGAAAGAATGCCTGCAACATTTCCATGCAGCGGCCCGCGAGCACTCCCGCAGTCACTTGCATTTGATGGTTCAGCGCCGGATGGTTGACGACCGAGAGCGCCGATCCGGCCGCTCCCGCCTTTGGGTCTGGCGCGCCGTAGACAAGCCGGCGAATACGCGCGTGCACCAGCGCTCCGGCGCACATGGCGCACGGCTCCAGCGTAGCGTAAAGATCGCAGTCGGGGAGGCGATAGTTTGCGGTGTGGGTAGCGGCTTCGCGGAGGGCAATCATCTCGGCGTGCGCCGTTGGATCGCAGGCGGCGATCGTCCGGTTCCACCCGCGCCCAACGATGACGCCATCGCGGACGATCACGGCGCCGATCGGCACTTCCCCTGCCGCCGCGGAGCGCTGTGCCAGTCGCAGCGCTTCCTCCATCCACAGTTCATCGGCTTTGGCGTCCATCTCAGGTGAGTGTAGCAGGGTTTTTCGGAAACCGGGGCCCCGGCGACGGCTGTTTTTGCCGTTGCTGAGGTGGAGTTAGCGCGGCTGCTGCTGCGTCATGCAGTGAATGGCGCCCAGTCCCCAGATCAGATCGCCGCAGTAGATCGGTATGATCGTGTGCTTCGGCATCGCGTCGGCAATGGTGTTGAGTGCAAGGCGGTCGTTCGGCTGATTGAAGGTGGGAACCAGGACGATTCCGTTGAAGATGTAAAAATTGGCGTAGCTTGCCGGCACGCGTTGTCCGCGGATCACGACAGGTGCCGGCATGGGCAGCGGGACAACCCGCAGAGGCTGGCCTCGCGTGCCGGTTGTCTTACGAAGCCGCTTGAGGTTTTCGCGGAGTGGCTCGTGATTCGGATCAGCCGGGTCGGGCTCAACTGCGGCAACCACGGTGTTGGGAGCGACGAAGCGCGCGATATCGTCAACGTGGCCGTGAGTATCGTCGCCGGCGATTCCGCGCTCCAGCCACACGACCTTCTTTGCTCCCAGGAAGCGGCCCAGCACCCGCTCAATCTCTTCACGGTTCATTCCGGGGTTGCGTTGCTGCGTCTGGCTGAGCAGGCACTCCTCGGTCGTAAGCAGCAGCCCGCGTCCGTCGACGTCGATGCTGCCGCCTTCAAGCACCACATGACGCTTGTTGCCTGCGGCCACAAACTCCGGCTCCAACACGACCAGTCGCAGCAGCCGTGCGATGCGGCCAGGGAGTTGGTCGTCCAGTTGCCAGTTGCGGTACTTCGCCCAGGCGGTGAAGCGCCAATTTGTAATCGCCACGCTACCGCTTCCGTCGCGCACGAAAATCGGACCCGAGTCGCGTGTCCAGCCGCGATTGGTCGGCCAGCGATGGAAGCGTAGATTAGCCGGCAGCTTGGCGTGGGATTCAACCACGTGGACAAATTCGAGAGCCGCCCGCGCGTTGGCTTCGGCCTGCTCGTCGTTGACGATGATTTCAACGCGGCCAACTCGTGCAAGATGCCGCACGATTTCCGCGTAGACAAATGGGATCGATCCAAACCTGCCCGGCCAGTCGCTGCGGTTGTGCGGCCAGGCCAGCCACGTGGCAACCATCGGCTCCCATTCGGCCGGCATGCGATAGTCGCGATCTGCGTGGGCGGACAATTCTGCGTGCGTGACTCGTGGAAAGATTCGCATTGTCGAAACCTAGCAGGCTGCTGAAAAAACTATTCTCCGAGTTGTCATCCTGAGCGCAGCGAAGGATCTGCTGTTTGCACGTGCTAACAATAAAGCAGATCCTTCGGTCGCCCGCCCCAACATGCGCAACTACGGCGCCTATCGGGGACCCCGCAAAACCGGCGCGCGACCTCAGGATGACACTGCTGCGGATTTTTTCAGCAGTCTGCCTAGTCGATCATTCGTTGCGTAATCGGCCCGTAGCTGTCAATGCGCCGGTCGCGAAGAAAGGGCCAGTTCCGGCGCACATCTTCCATCTTCGCGGCATCGATTTCCCCAATCAGAATTTCTTCCCCGCCGTGCGACGCCTGGGCCAGCACGCGTCCGAAGGGATCACACAGGAAAGAGCCGCCCCAGAACTCCAGGCCCGCTCCCGTCGTTCGATTTCCGCGGATGTCGCCATGCTCGTGACCCACGCGGTTCACTGCGGCAACGTAAACGCCGTTGGCGATCGCATGCCCGCGCTGGATGGTTCGCCACGCGTCGTACTGCGCCTCGCCGAACTCCGCCTTCTCGTCCGGATGCCAGCCGATGGCCGTGGGGTAGAACAGCACTTGTGCGCCTTGCATGGCCGTCAGGCGCGCCGCTTCCGGATACCACTGGTCCCAGCAAATCAGCGTGCCGATGCGGCCAACGTCCGCGGCAAACACCTTGAAGCCGAGATCGCCGGGGGTGAAGTAATACTTTTCAAAGTAAAGCGGGTCGTCGGGAATGTGCATCTTGCGATAGATGCCGCGCAACGCTCCATCCGGACCAATTACCGCAGCCGTGTTGTGGTAGAGTCCGGGGGCGCGCCGCTCGAACAGCGAGACCACGGCCGTTACACGCAGTTCACTGCAAAGATCGCTAAAGCGCGCCGTCGTCGGCCCCGGAATCGGTTCGGCGAGATCGAACAGCGCTGCATCCTGGCGCTGACAGAAGTATTGCGTCAGGAAAAGCTCGGGCAGGCAGATGACCTGTGCGCCACGTTTAGCGGCCTCGCGCACGTGCGCAATCCCACGCTCAAGATTTTCTTGCGGTTCAGGACCGCACGCCATCTGCACCAGTCCGGCCTGAAACTTGTCTTGTGCCACGGCATGGCCTCCGCCAAGCGAGTATTCGCCTCTAGTGTAATGCGTCACAAGTCAACTAACTTAATGAGGTGTCATTCTGAGCCGGAGCGCAGCACAGGCGAAGAATCTATGTATTGCGGCGCAGGGAAAATGCATAGATCCTTCGCTTCGCTCAGGATGACATCTAAAAGCGGGCAAAAAGCCACCATTCAAATAAAGACCCAATCTAGTTGACGCATAGCTCTAGCATAGCAAACGAGTCTCTGGCCGGTGGGAAGAAGCGAAAACCTTTTGCTGGCACGCTCTTGTATTTCACCTTGCCCTCACTGCTGGAAGCAATTTAGGCTTACGTTTCTACATACGGGAAATATAAACAAGATTGCTCCCGCCGCGAGGTTGAAGTGGCGAGCACAAAGAGGTGAGCACGTGAAGCACGGCAATCATGAACACGATACGGAAGGCTCGGGAATCGAACGCGAACTGCATGACCCGATCAGCGATCGACTGGTCCCGCTGGAACCGCTCGACCTTTCCCAGGTGCGCACGGTCGACGACCTGGTGCGCGCCATGGCGAAAACCGCGTTCACCGGCCGCCAGGTAGGAGAAGCGGCCAATGTGCTGGAGGCCATGGCCCGCGACAAGGATTGCTTCGTCGTCATGACGCTCGCTGGCGCCATGACGGTCGCCAAGCAGGGCTTAATCGTCGCCGATCTTATCGAGCAGGGAATCGTGAACGCTCTGGTTTCGACCGGCGCCCTGATGGCGCACGGCCTGGTGGAAGCCACCGGCAAGTCGCACTTCGTTTACGACGCAAGACTGAACGACGTGGAACTCTACGAAGCCGGCTACAACCGCGTCTATGACACGCTTGAGCCGGAGACCAACCTGAACTTCGTGGAGTCGATCATGGCCGGCATTCTCGACCGCTGGGACGCCGACGACGTCATGTGCTCTTACAAACTCAACCGTGAGATCGGCAAATATCTGCACGAAAACGTGCAGGGTCGCGGCATTCTGAAGTCGGCCTACGAAAAGAACGTGCCCGTATTCGTGCCGGCCTTTACCGATTCCGAGCTTGGTCTCGATATTGCTCTGCACAATCGCAAGCGCGCCAAGCAGAACCGTCCGCTGATCCGTTTTGACCCGTTCCTGGATCTCAACCACTTCGCCGAAACCTTGCTGGCGCAAAAGCGCCTCGGTATTTTCACTATCGGCGGCGGAGTTCCGCGCAACTGGTCGCAGCAGTTTGGACCCTATATCGAACTGCGGCACCGCCGGGGCGGGGAAGACCTTCCCTTGAAGCGCTATCACTACGGCCTGCGCATCTGCCCGGAGCCGGTTTTCTGGGGAGGTCTTTCCGGCTCGCCCTACAGCGAAGCAATCTCGTGGGGAAAGTTTGTGCCTCCCGCCGAGGGCGGCATGTTCGGCGAAGTTTTTTTGGATGCGACAGTCGGGCTTCCACTGATCGTGGCTGCCGTGCTTGAACGGCTGCGAAAAGCTCCGGACGCAATGGGGACCCGCGAGTAGCGTTCGAAGTGGTGTTCGACTGATGGACTGGTGGCCCACATTTGCCAGGGTTGATGTATCCCAAGAACGATTATTCCAGCGTGTCACCCTGAGGAGCGTCCGTTCGGACGCGACGTAAGGGTCCATGTATTTATTTCATCAGGCCCTTCGGTGACTCTCGGTGAAATGCATAGATCGTCACGTAGGTTCGCAAAAAAGCGGCGAACCTCCTCACGATGACACCGCAGCGAAGGATACAGTATCTCTGGTACTGCTCTAATGTCCTGAGTCGCATGCGGATACCACGCAGCAAAAAGCTGCCGGGCTTTACCGGCAGCTCTGCGCTACGAAGTTTCGAGTTTTTCCGAGTCTCGAAGTTCCGGGAATAAGTTAAGTTCGAGAAACGTGAAACGAGAAACGTGAAAACTCGTTCTATTCGAAGATCAGGATGGCCGAGGCGATCACAGTGGTCCAAAGGCCTTTCTTGTCGCCCACAGCCGATTGCGTGATGTTTGCCGTGCGCACGATCTTGTTCGACATTCGATAGACTTCTTTCTTTTCATCCCAGGACTTGTCCGGATCGAATTCCACATCCAGCGTGGTAGCGAGCATCTCCGCGGCCAATTCCTCGGCATAGTCGCCTGCGACCTGGTCCGTTTCTCCAAACGAGTGGTGCTCGCTCAGATATCCATAGGTGCTGCGGTCGGCCGGCATTGCCAGTCCTATGCTGGAGGCGACCAACCGATGCGGTTCGCGCGTCGAGTTTTCGGCGACTACGGCGAAGACCACTTCGCCCGGACTCAGGTACTTCAATCCGTCTTTGCGGGGAATCAGCTTGCAGTTTGGCGGGAAAATGGACGAAACTCGAACCAGATTCTGGGCTGCAATTCCGGCGTCGCGCAAGGCCAGTTCGAACGAGGTGAGCCGTTCCCTGTGTTTTCCCACTCCCTTGGTGAGAAATATTTTTCTGGGGACCATGTCTTTGGCCAATTCTTCTATGTCCTCCGGCGTCAGCCAACGGTAACACAAGATGTTTCGACGATCTTTGAAAAGTAATTGAAAATACGGGTGGGCGCAATCGGCTTTTGTGGGTGGGACAGATTCGCGGAAGGTATACCCGCGAAGAAGCCGGGCGCTCAGCCCGGCGGTGATAGCATTGGGCGCGTCAACCGTGAAACCGCTCTAGCAGCACTCGGAGTCGTGCCGTGCCGTCCCGAGGCGAAAAAAGGAAGAAATATGAGACGAATTACTTAGGCGCGCCGGCCATCTGCGGCGTTTTTTGCTTCACCGCGATCTCGATGAAGGCCAGGGCCGCCCGGCTCAGCGCCTTGTCCTTGCGGAATACCAGTGCCAGGTCGCGGGCAATGCGCACATCGGCCAGCCGCAAAGAACTCAACAGTCCTGCCCGAACGTCGTTTTCCACATGCGAGTTAGCGATGAAGGCTATGCCCACGTTTGCGCCGACAAAGCGCTTGGTGAGTTCGCTGGAGTCCAATTCCATTGAAAAGTCGGGCTTCAGGCGGCGTTCGTCGAACAGCGTCTCAATCATGTCGCGCGTACGGCCGATCTTCGGAACCAGCAGCGGATATTTTGCCATCTGTTCCAGAGTAACCGTTTTCTGCTTGGACAACGGATGCCGGGGAGGAGCGATCACCACCACTTCGTCGCGATGAATCACCACCGTCGTCAGGCGTTTGTCGTTGACCGGCATCGAGACCACCCCAAAGTCGATGGTGTTATCGATAATCGCCTCCAGAATTTTGGGGCTTTCCGATCGCTTTACATTGACGGAAACGTCCGGATAGAGCTTTTTGAATTCGGCGAAAACCTCGGGGAGAATATGCAGGCAGGTGCCTTCGTTGGCGGCTACAACCAGTTCACCACGCGGCACACGCTCCATCTCCGCCATCTCGGCAAGGATGTTGCGGCGGGCCTCCAGCGCCTCCTCCACGTACCTCAAGAACGCCTTTCCCGGGGCTGTCAGCGAGACCTTTCCCCCAGTGCGGTCGAGAATCCTGGCTCCAATCTCCTCTTCAAGGGCCCGTATTTGCGCGGAAATGGCCGGTTGCGTACGGAAGCGCTTCTCGGCCGCCCTGGAGAAACTAAGGTGGCGCGCGACCTCTACGAACGTTTCCAGTTGATCGAAGTCCATCGTCTGCCTAAGGTGCCGAGGGTGGCCTGGGTATCCGGGAAGTCCGCCGCCCGCTAAAACCGTGACTCAACTACTAGCAGGATCAACCACGGAAGGCAATTCAGGATTTCACGGAAGTGCCTGATTTCTAAACCCAATGCCAGTGTAGTGGTTTTACGGCAGCAACGCCATAAAGCGAAGTTATAGATACTATAAAAAGTATCGATTTCCAGCGCAGAATGCTGGGCTTTATTCTCCCAGCAGGTAGATAGCTTCAGTTTAG
Source organism: uncultured Acidobacteriota bacterium (assembly GCA_963842345.1). Taxonomy (GTDB): domain Bacteria; phylum Acidobacteriota; class Terriglobia; order Terriglobales; family Acidobacteriaceae; genus CAWBRT01. The sequence continues at coordinate 92,789 of CAWJGD010000026.1, read as the reverse complement.
CTACGACCCCGACAAACGTTTCAATCTACAGGGTTAAGCCCAGTGTCGCAGTGTGTTCCAGGTCTGCACCGGGCAGAAATCCTTACCATCTGACGCGGTAAGCCGCTCAAAAGGAGCATCGATGGCAGATACTAAGGGTGATCCGAAAGCCGTTCTGGACTTTGCAAAGAAAAACAACGTTCAGATTCTGGACCTGCGTTTCACCGACCTTCCCGGACTTTGGCACCACGTTTCCTACTCGATCGGTGAGCTTGACGAGGCCGTATTCGAAGACGGCTTCGGCATGGATGGATCCTCGATCCGCGGATGGGCGGCCATCCACGAAAGCGACATGCTGCTGATTCCGGATCCGACCACCTACCAACTCGATCCTTTCACCGAAGTCCCCACGCTTGTCATGATCGCCGACGTGCAGGATCCGGTCACCAAGCAGCGCTACGACCGCGATCCGCGTTACATCGCCAAGAAAGCACAGATGTACCTGAACTCTACGGGCATCGCCGACACCTGTAACTTCGGCCCCGAACTCGAGTTCTTTATTTTCGATAACGTCCGTTTCGATCAGCGCGAAAACCAGGGCTACTACTTTATTGATTCGGAAGAGGGACGTTGGAATTCGGGCCGCAAGGAGAACAACCTCGGCTACCGCCCGCGTTACAAGGAAGGCTACTTCCCGGTGCCCCCCACCGATCACTACCAGGATCTGCGCTCCGAGATGGTACTGACAATGCAGAAGTGCGGCATCGACGTGGAGTGCCACCACCACGAAGTGGCGACCGGCGGCCAGACAGAAATCGACATGCGATTCGGTCCGATGGTAAAGATGGCGGACAACACAATGATGTACAAGTATGTCGTCCGCAATGTTGCCAATCAATATGGCAAGACCGTGACCTTCATGCCGAAACCGCTTTTCCAGGACAACGGCAGCGGTATGCACTGCCACCAGTCGCTGTGGAAGGGCGGCAAGCCGCTGTTCGCCGGTGACGGCTATGCCGGCTTCTCGCAGTTGGGCCTGTGGTACATCGGCGGACTGATCAAGCACGGTTCGGCGCTATCGGCGATCATCGCTCCGACGACGAACTCCTACAAGCGTTTGGTTCCGGGCTTTGAAGCTCCGGTCAATCTTGCGTATTCGCGCCGTAACCGCTCGGCTGCCTGCCGTATCCCGATGTACTCGGCTTCGCCGAAGGCCAAGCGCGTTGAATTCCGTCCGCCCGACCCGAGTTGCAACCCTTACTTGGCGTTTTCCGCCATGCTGATGGCCGGACTTGACGGAATCGAAAACAAAATCGATCCGGGTCAGCCGCTGGATAAGGATATCTACGATCTCGGACCAGAGGAGCTGAAGCAGGTTCCTTCCATGCCGGGTTCGCTCGAGGCCGCGCTTGATGCGCTCGAAGCCGATCATCAGTTCCTGCTCAAGGGCGACGTCTTCACCGAAGACCTGCTGACGACGTTTATCGATTACAAGCGCGCCAAGGAAGTGGATGCCATCCGTCTGCGTCCGCATCCTTACGAGTTCAGCTTGTACTACGACATTTAAGCAGCCTTCTCAGTGACCTCCGAAGCAGTGCTCCGGGCCTGGCATTCAGCCAGGCCTTTTTTTTGGCAGGCAAGCGCCGACCGGATCAGTTCTTACCAGGCGCCCCACATCTGCCGCACCGGGGTCCCCGGCGAACGCTGCTTTTAGCGTTTGCTTGGGTGACAGCGTGCTATCCTCAGCTAAAGAAAGCGTTTGAGTCAGCGGTCGGGAGCTGGATGTGCGCTGGCTGGAAGCGAGCAGAGCAAGGCTTGGCAGACCACTCACAAGCAGAAATCGACGGCGAGCCGGAGTACCCGGCTGGCTTGGCGGCGGTACGTTTCTATTCGCCGCAGGAGGCGCAAGCCAATTTCAGGCGCATTGCCCGGCGGGTGCCTGCCTCGTTGCTTCCGCCTCTGACGTTGCTGCTGGCCGAATCCCCGAATCCGGACGCCGCGCTGAACCTTTTTGAGCGCTTGGTGTATCCGGAGTCGTTGGATGTGATTCGCTCCCTGGAGCGGTATCCGCAGTTGCTGCACTATGCACTGGCGCTGTTCGCCAATAGCCAGTACCTTGGCGAAACACTTATCCAGAATCCGGACCTGTTGCCGGGATTCCTGCGCGAAGATTCGCTTGGCCGCGTGCAATCGGCCGAAGATTTTGCCGGCGCCTTCGCCCGCTTCCGTTCGCGTTCTTTCGAAACCGACACGTCCCTGCTGCTCGCCCGCTTCAAGCGCCGCGAATACGTGCGCATCGTCTTGCGCGACATTCTCGGCATTGCCACGCTGGCCGAGATAACCGCTGAAATATCGGCTCTTACCGATGTGCTCATCGAAGAAGCGCTGCGCATCTGCGAGTCTCGCCTGCACAAGCGCTACGGCACGCCGCAGCACTATGATGCGGAAAACCGCCTGGTTCAAACTCGCTTTAGCGTGCTCTCGCTCGGCAAACTGGGAGGCAACGAGCTGAACTACAGCTCCGACATCGATCTGCTCTACATCTTCGAAGATGGCCGCGATGCCGAAACGACTTCCATCCCCAGCCGCGAGTTCTTTATCCGGCTGGCCCAGGAACTTACCGATGTGCTGGGGCGGATCACCCGCGAAGGTCCGGCGTTCCGCATCGATCTGCGGCTGCGCCCGCGCGGAAACGAAGGAGAGCTTGCGATTCAGTTCAGCCGCGCCCTCCAGTATTACGGCGAAGTGGCGCATGATTGGGAGTTGCAGGCGCTCATCAAGGTCCGGCACTCGGCGGGAGACCAGCAACTGGCGCGCCAATTCATCCGCAAGGTGCAGCCGTTTGTCTACCGGGGAGAAATCAATTTTCGCGCCATCGAAACCGCCCTGGAGTCGCTCGATAAGATCAAGAAGCGCGTCCGACGTGGCATGGCTGGACGCCGGCTGGCCTCCGGCATCGACGTCAAACTCGGCCGCGGCGGCCTTCGCGATATCGAGTTCCTGGTGCAGTGTCTGCAGCGCGTCTACGGCGGCGCCGAGCCGTGGCTGCACTCGGGCGGCACGTTGTTCTCGCTGCAAAAGCTGCATGACAAGGAACACCTCAGCGGCAACGATTTTCACATCTTGAGCGCCAGTTACACCTTTCTTCGACAGGTGGAACACCGGCTTCAGATCTGGCTGGGGCAGCAGACGCACACTCTTCCCGCCGATGAGCGGCAATTGCATGCAATTCAGCGCTCGATGGTTGCCGAGACTCCGGACCGCGAACCGCGGCCACTGGCCGAACTGGTGCGCGAACACATGGAAAGTGTCGCCACAATCTACGAGCGCATAATCCATCAGCAGCAGACGGTGCAGCGGACGGCGGCGGCTTCGCCCGCGGAAGAGCATTCCATAGCCGCCCGCCACTGGGCGGAGCAGAGCGACGCACAAATACTGACGCGTCTTGCGGTCGATTCGCCTGGTCTGTTCGCGACCGCCGCCAGCTTGCCCGTTGGTTCGCGGGCGGGGCGCAACTTCTTTCGTGTCATAAGCGCGGCGATCAGCGAAGATGGCCGCTACGCGGCGTTGATGAAGCATGCATCGCTGCTGGAGCGCGCCGTGCCCGTTCTTGGCGCCAGCAGGCTCGTCACCGATTCGCTGATTCGTCATCCTGAAGACATCGCCGAAGTGGCGCACCTGGAATGTGAGCCGGATTCGACGACCGAAAGCCACGCCGACAGCGCGGTTCCGTCTGGGGTTGCGGAGACCGTCTCGCAGTCGGAGGTGATGGCCAAACTTCGTTCGCGGTACCGGCGCCAGATACTCCGCAGTTGTGTGCGTGACTTTCTGCATCCGCAACCGGTATGGCAATCGTTGCAAGAGTTGGCGACGGCCGCCGAAGCGGCCATACGCATTGCCTTGGCGGCGTCCGGCGCGCCGGAGAATTTTGCCGTGTTCGCGCTGGGACGCCTCGGCACCTCTGAATTCGATGTTTTCTCAGACGCCGATCTGCTGCTTGTGCGCGGCGAAGAGGTGCCTCCCGAACAGGCTGCCAGTGCGGCCGCCGCGATCGTGACGCTGCTCAGTTCCTACACCAGCGACGGCATCGTTTTCACCGTTGACTTGCGCTTGCGCCCGTACGGCAGGCAGGGAGAGGTGACGACCAGCCCATCGCGCCTCATGCAGTACTTCCTCAACGAAGCTCAGCCTTGGGAAGCGCTTTCCTATACCAAATTGCGCCACGTCGCCGGTTCCGTCCCGATTGCGGCCGAGGTCTTTGAGGCCACCCGGCATTTGCACCGGCGCTTTGCCGCCACCCCGTCGTTTCGCCGTCAAGTGCGGGAGATGCGGTCGCGGCTGGAGACGAGTGTGGGCAAGGAGCATGATTTCAAAAAGGGCCGGGGCGGTTTCTACGACATCGATTTCATCGCGTCGGGCCTGACGGTGGAGAGGGCGGCAGCCGTTCCGGCGACGGACATTATCGCGCGTCTGGAGGCATTGAACCACGCAGGAGCCCTCCCGGCTTCCGAAGCTTCCGCCCTTCGTCATGCCGCAGAGTTCCTGCGCACCCTGGAACATTGCCTCCGCATGGTCTACGGCTCGGCACGTAACACGCTTCCCGGCTTTGAGCCGGATCTGGAGTCCGTGGGCAAACTAATGCGCGCCAGCCTTGGCCGGGAACTGGCAGAGCCGTTGCCGCAAGCGCTGGAAAGAACCTGCCTTGCGGTGCGGTCGATTTTTGAGCATATTTTAGTGGTGTAGGTTGCGCGCTCAGGTGATAAAGTTTCATCATCTGGTCGCACGGGGTCTTCTCGTCAACTACTTATACGCTACGGTATTTTGACTGGAAACTGTGGCATGCGTTCGCTGTCCTGGGCGGCAGCGGTTCGGTCGATATCCGTTTAACTCAGGTTGTTTACGTAATTTCGGAGGGTGGCAAATGTCCAAATCGTCGTACAACGGTTTCAACTTACCGTCGACGGGTGAACCGATTACTTATCGCAATGGCAAGCTCGTAATTCCCAACCAGCCTATCATCCCCTACATTGAAGGGGATGGAACGGGCCGCGACATCTGGAAGGCTTCCGTGCGCGTGTTTGACGCGGCTGTCGAAACCGCCTACCAGGGCAAACGCAAGATTTCCTGGTACGAGGTTTTCGCCGGCGAAAAAGCCATGGAAAAGTTCAAAACCTGGCTGCCGGACGATACGGTCGAGGCTTTCCGCGACCTGCGCGTCGGCATCAAGGGCCCGCTGACTACTCCAATCGGCGGCGGCTTTCGTTCCCTGAACGTCGCGCTGCGCCAGTTACTCGACCTCTACGCCTGTGTTCGCCCGGTGAAGTATTACCAGGGGATTCCCTCGCCCGTGAAGAATCCGGAGCGAATGGATGTCGTCATCTTCCGCGAGAACACGGAAGACGTATATGCCGGCATCGAGTGGAAAGAGGGCACTCCGGAGTGCAAGAAACTGATCGATTACCTGAATACGGTGATGCTCGCCGGCACCAAGAAGAAGATTCGCGAAGACTCCGGCATTGGCATCAAGCCCATCTCGATCACCGGCACCAAGCGTCTGGTGCGCAAGGCAATCGAGTACGCCATTGCCAAGAAGCTTAAGACCGTCTGCCTGGTGCACAAGGGCAACATCCAGAAGTTCACCGAGGGCGCTTTCCGCGAGTGGGGCTACGAGCTGGCGACGCAGGAGTTCCGCGCCCAGACCGTCACCGAGCGCGAGAGCTGGATTCTGGACAACAAAGACAAGAACCCCGCGCTCAGCGTCGAGCAGAATGCGGCAATGGTCGAGCCCGGTCTGGAATTCGCGTCCGAGGATTTCCGGCGTGCCCTCTACGCCGAAGTCAAAGGAGTGCTTGATGCGATCTACGCTACCCACGGCAAAGGAGCCTGGAAGGCGAAGATTCTTATCAATGATCGCATTGCCGACTCGATCTTCCAGCAGGTGGTCACTCGCGCCAACGAATACTCCGTGCTCGCGTGCCCGAACCTGAATGGCGACTACATCTCCGATGCCTGCGCCGCCCAGGTCGGCGGACTCGGCATCGCTCCGGGCGCCAACATCAGCGACGAATACGCCATCTTCGAAGCTACGCATGGCACCGCTCCGAAGTATGCGGACAAAGACGTCATCAACCCCGGCTCGGTGATTCTCTCCGGCGTCATGATGCTCGATCACATGGGCTGGGGTGAAGCTGCCCGGCTCATCGAGGAGAGCATGGAGCGCACCATCCAGCAGAAGAAGGTCACCTATGACTTTGCCCGCTTGATGGAAGGCGCAACCAAAGTATCGACCAGCGGGTTTGCGACCTGCATGATCGAAAACATGAAGGTTCGCGCCTCCTCGGCGAGCAGGTAGGCCGAATTAGCGGAAGGTATACCCGCGAAGGGGCCGGAGTCCCCGGCACGCGCAGCAGTTCGCGTGCTGGGGTGGAGTAGCCGGGCATTCGCGGCGCAAGTGGCGGGTATCTCAACTGTGAAAGTGCTCTAACCGTCGGTTCTCCCCGGCGAGCTGCGATATCGTATTCGCCGGGGGAACCTGAATCCAGTGCAGTGTCTCGTAAACTTTGATTTCAATTGTCGATGCTTTATATCTCGCCTCAGGGCGAAAGTGGAAAGGAAGCCGCATGCGCAAGAAAGTGACTATCGTAGGCGCTGGCAACGTGGGGGCCACTTCTGCTCATTGGATTGCAGCCGCAGAGCTGGCCGATGTGGTTTTGATCGATGTCGTGGAAGGCATCCCGCAGGGCAAGGGTCTGGACCTGCTCGAGGCGATGCCCGTGGAAGGAAGCGACTCCTTCATTGTGGGCACCAATAACTACGCGGATACCGCGAACTCCGATATCGTCGTCATCACCGCCGGTATCCCGCGCAAACCAGGCATGAGCCGCGACGACCTGCTGAACACCAACTACAAGATCATGCAGGATGTGGTCGGCAACGTCGTCAAGTACTCACCCAATTCGATCATCATCGTCGTTTCCAACCCGCTGGACGCCATGGCGCAGGCGGCCTATAAGCTCAGCGGCTTCTCGCGCAACCGCGTCATCGGCATGGCCGGTGTGCTCGATAGCGCGCGCTTCTGCACCTTTATCGCCCAGGAACTCAACGTCAGCGTCGAGAACGTGACTGCCTTCGTGCTTGGCGGCCACGGCGACACCATGGTTCCGCTCACCCGCTACTCGACGGTCGCCGGCATCCCGGTTACCGAACTGATCGAGAAGACAAAACTCGACAAGATCGTCCAGCGCACACGCGATGGCGGCGCCGAGATCGTCAAGTACCTCAAGACCGGCAGCGCTTTTTATGCTCCGGGACGCGCCGTGCTGGAGATGTGCGAAGCCATCCTCAAAGATAAAAGGAAAATCCTGCCTTGCGCCGTTTACCTGGAAGGCGAGTATGGCATCAGCGGGCTGTTCGTCGGCGTTCCGGCAAAGCTGGGAGCCAACGGCATCGAGCAGGTGATCGAAATCAAACTGAGCGATGAGGAAAGCGCGGCGTTGAAGAAGAGCGCTGCCGCCGTCAAGGAACTGGTGGCCGTCATCGGAGCCTGATTCTCTCGCATTACGACCACACCGGTAATACGCCGGGGCCCCCGCTACGCGTAATTTTACGCGTAGTGGGGTGGAAGCAGGGCTGCCGCAAGGCAGCCCTTTTCTGTCATTCCGCTGGTCGGGAGAACCGCTAAGTGCAACTAGGGATGATGATCCCAACCATGTGCTGTCATGGCGAGCGAAGTCGAGCCACCTTTTGTTTTCGATTTCCAGACAAAGGGTTCCTCCACTTCGCCGCGCTTTGCGCGGCTCCGGTCGGAATGACATTCTTCAATTCTTGAACCGGATACATCAATTCTGGTTCTGCCTGTTGCCCCAGGTTCACCCGTGTCGGGGTCCCCGGCAAGGCTCGGCTTGCTGGGGTGACTGGGCTAACCTGGGGTAGTTTCCTGGACTGCGCTGCGTATGCGGTGCGGGATACAGACACTCCGAACCTACCCTACCTAACCTAACCTAACCCATGAAACGTTCCACGTCACTGCCTGCCGCGGGCGCTTGCCGCAGCTCTGAATCATCCACGATGCGCTCCAGGATTGTCTCGCGAATCAATTTCAGATCGTATCGGTTCACGATAAATATCTCCGGGCTGTAGAGGATGTCCCATTCTTTGTCGCGCAGCAGTTGGGCAAGGCCGGCCGCCGTTCCCACCGTATATGTGTTCTCAAACAGGGAACCGGTTTGTTTGAAGTAGACCTCCAGAGTGACGTCATCGACAAAGCTCAGCGGGTCGGCGGGACCGCTGGTGGCGTCGAAACCGTTGAAATACAGCTTTCGCAAGACCACGGAACCAAAGTCCATCTCCGGGTGAACGGGAGCATTCGGGTCCGGAGCGGCATCGTCCGCGCCCTTAAGAATAGTTGGACGCACCGATGGCGTCTCATTCTGGATCAGGGTGGGATCATGGGCGCTGCTCTCCGCGCGCGCTGAAATCCAACGGCCCACCATGAACAGCGAGACCATCGCCGCCAGGATGACCAGTAGCTTGGCGCCGCTCTCGTCCATCAGCCACGAGGACGACGCCTTCAGCACATGGACCGCAAAACACATGCACAATCTCCCCGACACGCGCTACCCATGAGCTCCTCTGAGATGTGGAGCACACTTGATGGCGGACTTCATGCTTCAGCCACTGGCCCCTTCGGCGGAGCGTGCCGGGGCCCCTCAGACGCGCTCGATTTTCACCAGCTCCAGTACAATTTCTTTTCTAGGTTTATCTTGCGGACCTCGCGCCACGTTGGCGATTTTGTCGGCAACCTCCTGGCCTTCCACCACTTCTCCAAAGATCGTGTGGTTACCCGTGAGCCACGGAGTCGCCGCAACCGTGATGAACCACTGCGAGCCATTCGTATTTGGGCCGGAATTTGCCATCGCCAGTTTTCCTGGCTTATCGAACTTGTGGGGCGAGCCCTTGGTTTCATCCTCAAACTTGTATCCCGGGCCGCCGTAGCCGGTCCCCGTGGGATCGCCCGCCTGGATCATGAAGTTCGGAATGACGCGATGAAAGATGGTGCCGTCATAGAGCCTTTCGCTCGTTTTCTTCTTGGTTGCAGGGTGAGTCCACTCGCGCCTGCCTTCGGCCAGCTCGATGAAATTGGCGACCGTTTTGGGCGCTTCGCTTTCGAATAAGCGGCAAACAACTGTGCCTTCGCTGGTTTGCAGCGTGGCATATACTCCCGATTCTCGTGCCATTCTTGAAGCTCCATGTGCCTGAGACCGCAGTCTGCGATCCGTGGGCAGAGTGGGCGCCGCCGGGGTCCCCGCTACGCGGCATTTACGCGTAGTGGGGTGGGAAGCGCCGTGAACAAGCCTATCAACTTTCGGCCAGAGAAGACCACCCGAAGTCAATGCAGCAAAACACCGGTTGAGCTCGTCCGGCCAAACGAAACTGGTCTACTTCGACGTGGTCCCACCTTTGGCTGCGCCAGTACCGGCTTCCACGATCTGGATATGTTTGATGGTAACCGGCTTGCTGGGTTTGTCGTTCGCTCCGCGAGGAACGCGCGCGATCGCCTTCACCACCGCCAAGTCTTCGCACTGCCCGAAGAGCGTGTACCCGCCATTCAGGCTGGGGTAGGGGACCTCGGTCACGAAGAACTGCGAGCCATTGGTGTCCGGTCCCGCATTGGCGTACGCCAGGCGTCCGGGGCGGTCGAAGCCGAGATCGGCGCTGGTCTCGTTCTTGAACTTATACCCAGGGTCTCCCATGCCGGTGCCCGTGGGATCGCCGCCCTGGATCATGAAGTTCGGAATCACGCGATGGAAGATGGTGCCGTCGTAGAGCGGCACGCCTTGCTTCTTGGCGCCGGTTCTCGGATCGGTCCACTCCTTCTTTCCGGTGGCAAGCCCGATGAAGTTTGCCACGCCCAGCGGCGCCTTGTCGGGGAACAGAGTGCAATGGATACTGCCCATGCTGGTTTCAATGATCGCCTGCGGTTGATTGCCCTTACTCTGGGCGAAGCAGGAAAGCGCAAAGCAAAACAGTATTGCCATGAACAGCGTCTTTCGCATTAGTGTCTCCTTGCTGATGACTGTTTATCGCTGATTGCTCCTGGCGGCTGACCTTTTCCACCTCTGCGAAGACGCGCAGCAGGTTGCCGCCAAGTATCTTTTGTACATTATCCGCCGAGTACCCATGCTTCAGCAGTGCCTGCGTGATTTTTGGCAGGTCCGCAACCGAATCGATTCCCTGCGGCAGGCAGGGAACACCGTCAAAATCGGAGCCTAGTCCCACGTGGTCCACTCCGGCGGTTTTCGCAATGTGGTCGATGTGGCGGATGAGACTCTCCAGCGGAGGCCTCGGAATGCCCGCACTCGCTGACCGTAGCGCACGCAAGTATTCGTTATACCCGATTTTGCGTGCGTTGAATTGCACTTCGATCGCGTCCATGGCCGTGCCCTTTTCCGCGAGCAGCTTGCGAAACGCATCCAGGTATCTCTGATCGATGAACCCACAGTTGAAGTTTACCTGCGCCACGCCGCCGTTGCGCGCCAGTGCGCGCAGCATATCGTCCGTCAGGTTGCGAGGCGAATCGGTCAACGCACGGGCCGAGGAGTGGGAGGCGATCACTGGCGCCCGCGTAATGGCCAATGCATCGTAAAACGACTGGTCCGAGACGTGCGAGATGTCCACCATCATCCCCAGTCGGTTCATCTCGCGCACCACGTCGCGGCCGAACCCTGTCAGCCCGGGATCGCTTGCCGGTGCGGAACGTGCAGGCGCCGACTTCAGCGCGGGGTCCCCAGTGTGCCTGCTTTTGGCTCGCTGGGGTGCCTTGAGATTACCCGAAGACTGGCCCAATTCATTCGAGTTCGCCCACGTCAGTGTCATATACCGCACGCCGAGCCGATAGAAATCACGTAGCAGGCGCACATCGCCTTCGATTGCATGCCCTCCCTCGATGCCGAGCAGGGCAGCGATGCGCTTGTGCGGCGCGTTGCGCGCGGCCATGATATCGGCCGAAGAAAACGCCATGACTATCTTATCCGGATGCGCTCCGACCGCCTGATAGACGGCGTCGATCATGTCCAGCGCCCGGCGCGCATAGTGGCCTCGATTGGCGGTGGGCTCGACATAAATGGAGAAGAATTCCGCCCCCAGATTTCCCGCCGCGGCTTTCCGCAGATCCCAATGCCCAAGGCCAGCGTCGCTTGCCAGATCAAATTTCTCGTCGGTGATGCGCGTTGGCGTGTCGGCATGAGTGTCGATCACAATTGCCGAATCAACGCGCGCCGAATTGTGGATCGGCTCTTGAGCAAACCCGCTCAGGCATGCGGCAGTCGCGAATATCAAAACAGATCTGAAAGCGGATACGCCGAAGGCCTGTCCGAAGAGAAGCCGGGGGCGCCGAGCCGGGGCCCCCGGCGACGGCGGCTTTTGCCGTTGCTGGGACGAACAACCGCGGATTCCAAGTTTCATCAACTCCCATTGGGCGAGCCTGTTGGCGTCGCGTCAGTCAGTATAATTCCGGCCTGGATTGGGGTGCTATAGATTATGCCGCGAGAGGGCTTCAAAACAAAAGCGATGCGCGGCATGACGCATCGCCTCTTATCGTGACCGATGGTTCAGTGAGCCCCTGGCGCCGCTGAAGCCTCGAGTTTGCGGCTGGCGGCCCATTCCTCGTACTTGTCGGAGACCATGATGTGGTAGCAAGCCTGCCGCCGCTCCTCCGCCGCCTCCACCAGCCCTTGCTGCTGCAACTCCAGTACGTACCTATCGAACCAGCGCCGTTCGCGCGGCAGCATCGGCGCCTTGCCAAAATCAACCGAGATTCCAGCCAGGTGAGAAGAGGTAATCTCGCCGTCGGCGGGCGCCGCGTTCCGGTTGTGCCGCCGCAGTCGGTGCTGTTGCTCGACGGTGCGAACCAGCGAGGTAACCCAGAGCGGTTTGTTGAATTGACGGTAGTAGGCTTCGGAAATGTCTTCGAGGAACTGCCGCGTCCATCTCCGGCAGTAGCGGCGAGTAACGTCCAAGCGCGGCGAGATGCGCAACGCGGGGGAATCGCTGACCGGAACCAGTTCGTCGCGAACTTCCAGACTCAGCAGCTCCTCTTCGTTGGCGATGCGCGGCAGTTGAAGATCATCAATGACCGCATTTTGCCGAAGCATGGACTCGTGCGAGCCCCTGAGCACGGGGTTCCAGCGGACATGACGTACCAAGCGCCGCGTTGCCTTTTGCCGCTTAACCGGAGTGCGGCTGTGAAGGGCAAAGAGATTCGTGGAAGCCACCACGCATAAAAAAAACATCAGAAATGGACCAGCAAATCGAGACGCTAAGCGCAAGGGCAGTACCCTGAGACAACTTTCCTAGTTTGTTTGGATGAAAGCTCCTTTGAAAGTGTAACCCGGAATTCCGAATTTGGCCTGAATATCTCTCCCGAATCAGAACAGTTCATACCTCTTAAGTGTCTATGCCTTTAGACTGAACGCTCGCCCTCGCGGCTGGACGCGGCCTGCCGGCAAGCCAAAGCGCGAGCCAGTGCCCGCGATTTGGCCGCCCCGACGAACCCCGTCTTTTCGTTGAATTGAGGGCAGGCCTCCATGCAGCAGCAGCAGGAGATGCAACGCGACAACGGATAGGAGATATCCTGTTCATCCGGCGTCATGCAGGGCCAGTTTCCGGTCCAGGAATAATCGCTTACGTTGCCCTCTCCGGATATCAAATGTAGATTCCGTTAAGTGCGTGGTAGGCAAGCGGAATGTAGATGAAGAACAATTCCAGCAAAAAGGTGAAGGGAAGTCCGGTTAGAAACTTCACCTGCTCTGCGTACGCCTGCGGCCGGTTTGTGGCAGATGCATTGGAATCGGGATTCTGCGTCAGAGAATTGATAACCGGCCGGCAGTTTATGCTACCTATCCTTTAAAATAGGGACTTCAGGTACTCCCTGTTAAGACGGGCGATGAACATTACACTGATCCCCTTGGGGCACGCTGCCTGGCACTCGTAGTGGTTGGAGCAGTTTCCGAAGCCGCAGTCTTGCATCTCCTTGAGCATGTTGGCGACCCGTTCGGCCGCCTCGACCTGCCCCTGCGGCAGAGCCGCGAACTGGGAGACTTTGGCCCCCAAGAACAGCATTGCCGAGCCGTTCGGGCAGGCCGCCACGCACGCCCCGCATCCGATGCATTCGGCCGCATCCATTGCGTATTCGGCGTCAGGCCTGGGGATGGGGATCGCGTTGCCGTCGGGGGTCCCGCCTGTATGCACGGAAGTGTAACCGCCGGCCTGGATGATCCTGTCGAGTGCGCCGCGGTCCACCATCAGGTCTTTAATGATAGGGAACGCTCTGGCGCGCCACGGCTCGATGTAGATCGTGTCGCCGTCCTTGAACATCCGCATGTGGAGCTGGCAGACAGTGGTCCGTTCACGCCCGCCGTGGGGGACGCCGTTGATGACCTGCGAACAGACCCCGCAGATTCCTTCCCGGCAATCATGGTCGAAGACGATCGGCTCCTTGCCTTCCTTTATCAGTTCCTCGTTTACCACGTCGAGCATCTCAAGGAAAGAATGGTGGTCGGTTATGTTTTTCGCGATATAGGTTTCGAAGCGGCCAGGTTTGTCCGGTCCCGCCTGCCGCCAGACGATCAGATTCAGAGTCTTCGTCTTTTCTTCGCTGTGCCCACTCATTATTTATAGCTCCTTACCGCAGGCTTGATCAGGTTGAACTCGAGCGGCTCCTTGTGGAGTTCGGGCGGAACGCCGTCTCCCTTGAACCCCCAGGCGGCGACGTAGGAGAAGTTCTCATCGTTCCGCTTCGCCTCCCCGTCGGGCAACTGGTGTTCCACGCGGAAGTGCGCGCCGCACGACTCGTCGCGGTTCAGAGCGTCGCGGCAAAGCAGCTCAGCGAACTCAATGAAGTCGATCGTTCGACCGGCATTCTCAAGCTGCTGGTTGACCTCAAATTCGGTTCCGGAGACCTTAAGGTTTTTCCAAAATTCCTCCCGAATTTCCGGGATCTTGGTGAGCGCCTCGGTGAGGCTCTCTTTGCTCCGCGCCATGCCGATGTTGTTCCACGCAACGTTTCCCAACTTCCGCATGAATTCGGCGGGAGTCACCTTCCCGTTGATCAAGAGGAGCTTCTTGGTATGCGCCTTTACGTCCTCGATCGATTTTTTACACTCAGCATGGTCTTCCTTCGCCTTCCCCGGCTTGCTGGATGCCAGGTAGGGAGCCACAGTGTATGGTATGACGAAGTAACCGTCGGCCAGGCCCTGCATCAGGGCGCTCGCACCGAGACGATTGGCGCCGTGTACGGAGAAGTTCGCCTCTCCTAAGACGAAGAGGCCCGGGATATTGCTCATGAGATTGTAGTCAACCCAGAGCCCCCCCATCGTATAGTGAGATGCCGGGTAAATCCTCATCGGCACCTTGTAGCCGTCTTCCCCGGTGATCCGTTCGTACATCTCGAAGAGGTTGCCGTACCTTTCCCGAATCACGTTTTCACCAAGACGTTTAATAGAATCGAGGCAATCGAGGTAGACGCCTCTTCCGCCGGGGCCGACGCCGCGGCCTTCGTCGCAAACTTCCTTGGCCGCCCGCGACGAAATGTCACGCGGTGCGAGATTCCCGAAGCTCGGGTACTTCCTCTCGAGGTAGTAGTCGCGATCGTCTTCTGGTATGTCGTTGGGGGCCCGTTTATCTCCCTTGTTCTTCGGGACCCAGATTCTGCCGTCGTTGCGGAGAGATTCCGACATGAGCGTCAGCTTGGACTGGTAGTCGCCAGCCTGCGGGATGCAGGTCGGGTGGATCTGCGTGAAGCAGGGGTTGGCGAAGAAGGCGCCCTTCCGGTAGGCCTTCCAGATTGCGGTGACGCTGCAACCCCTGGCGTTCGTGGAAAGGTTGAATACGTTCGCGTACCCGCCGGTGCAAAGCAGGACGGCATCTCCTACGTGGACTCGGATTTCTCCGGTGACCAGGTCGCGAATCGTGATCCCCTTGGCCTCCCCGTCGATGAGGATCAGGTCGAGCATCTCGGTCCGGGGGAACAACTTCACCGTCTTCAGCTTGATCTGGCGGGAGAGCGCCGAGTAGGCGCCGAGCAATAGCTGCTGCCCCGTCTGCCCGCGCGCATAAAAAGTGCGGGACACCTGGGCGCCGCCGAAAGATCGAGTGTCCAGGTACCCGGCGTAATCACGGGCGAAAGGAACTCCCTGAGCCACGCACTGGTCGATGATCCCGTTGCTCACTTGGGCGAGCCGCCACACGTCGGCTTCACGGGAGCGGAAGTCGCCTCCCTTTATGGTGTCGTAATAAAGACGCATAATGCTGTCGCCGTCGTTCGGATAGTTCTTGGCGGCGTTGATACCCCCCTGCGCGGCGATGCTGTGCGCGCGTCGAGGGCTATCCTGGTAGCAGAAAGACTCCACGTTGTATCCAAGCTCGCCCAACGATGCGGCGGCGGAGGCGCCGGCAAGGCCCGTACCCACCACCAGGATCTTGTACTTCCGCTTGTTCGACGGGTTTACCAGCTTCATGTCGAAGCGGTGCTTGTCCCATGTTTTTTCAATCGGTCCTGTCGGACATTTTCCATCGAGTATCAACTGGAACCCCCCTATTTTTTCAAAATGCCGGCGAGGAAGAACACCGGAATGGCGCTGTAACCCACCAGGAAAAGCACGCTGATCAGCTTGCCGACCATCGTCACCTTTGGAAGCGTATTGTCATTGCTGCACCCGACGGTCTGGAAAAAACTCTGGATCCCGTGGCTCAAATGAAAGAATAAGGTCACCATGGCTGCCACGTAAACCAAAGAGATAGTGGTGATCCGGAAGCTGCCGAGCATCATCCCGTAAACGTCGCCGGGGCGGTTGGCGACCGCGGCCGGCAGAATGTCCGGCGTGACGCGGAACGTAAACTGCAGGAGGTGGTAGACGAGGAAGGCGAGGAGCAATAGTCCCGTCCAGATCATTGTCTCGACCTGCGAAAGTGGCCTTGAGCTTTCTACTCTTGGCGTACTTCGACGGGTTCGCCGCGCTGTTCTCCAGGGTCAGGGTGATGCCGAAATAAACATGCACCGCCAACATCAGGAACATGAAGCCGCGAAAGATCCAGACCAGTATGCCCAGGCTGTGCAACTTCTCGGCGTATGTGTTCAATGCGCTTGGGCCGATAAAGACCGAGGAGTTCCCCATCAGGTGCACTGTGACGAAGAACAACATGAAGAAGCCCGTGATCGCCATCAGCACCTTACGCCCCACACTGCTCGACAGGAATTGCATGACGCTTTCCTTCCTACATTGATTTTGCTAGCCGACACAAAGATTGCATTTGGAAATGAAATGCTCGACTAGAAACGCGCCGACGATTCCGGTTAGTGAATGCAAGCGGCGCCACAGAAAAGATTTTCCCTCGCCCGCCCGCAAAGGCGCTACGCCTGCGAGAATGCGAGCCTGACTGGCTGCGACTGGTGATGTCACAGATTACTCCTTAATTGCTATGAGCTAAAGATGAGAGTTTCAGAGATTATCCTGACCCCTGACCAATTCGTCAAGACTTTCGCTCACCTGAGTCTGGAAATCGCCTGGGTGCTGCTGTTATCTTTCGTGGCCGCTCACGATGTCGCTGAAATCGTCCACCGTCACTACACAAAAAACCGCAACGGACGATATTACTCCTAATGTCAAATTTGCATAAGGATGTCGGCCAGACGAAACGATTCCGGATTCACGGAGAACCGCTCTAGTGCCCGGATTCCCGGCTGCGGCACCATTCCAGAAACCGGCGTATCGCCTCTCCCCGGTGGCTCACCGCGGCTTTTTCCTCGGCCGTAAGCTCGGCAAAGGTTTTTGCCAGCGGCGCGAACCAAAACAAAGGATCGTAGCCGAATCCGTTGTTTCCTCTCGGCGAGTGCAGCAGCACGCCCTGCGCTTCGCCTCTGAAGTTCGCCAACTCCCGCCCGTTCTTTGCCACCGAGATCACGGAGACAAAGCGCGCTCCACGGCGGGCGTCCTCCACTCCGGCCAACTCCCGCAACAGACGGGCATTGTTGGCTTCGTCTTTGCTGTTCCCCGGCAAATCCGTGCCCAACGCGGCATAGCGAGCCGAGTGGACGCCCGGAGCTCCCCCGAGCGCGTCCGCTTCGATCCCGGAATCGTCGGCCAGAACTAACTGGTCCGCAACCCAGCGGCTGTAGTGTTCCGATTTTTTGCGAGCATTGTCGGCGAATGTCTCGCCATCCTCCACCGCCTCTGGCAATTGCTTGAAGTTGGGAATCAGCTCGAATTCGACTTTGAAGAGGGAAGCCGCGCCAGAAAAATCTCGCAGCTTTCCCGAATTGGAAGACGCAATCAGTATCTTCATTTCCCTCCAGTGGACGAGACCCGGAACGCCAGCAGCGAAAAGCCCTGAGAGAAAAACTGCTCGCAGTAGATTGTTGCCGACGGTGGCCCACATTTGCCCGCAGTTGGCTAATGTGGGGTAGTTCCATCGGCCGACGATACTAAATCAGTGAAGTGAAAGCTATATTGCGATCGACACTACGTGTTACTCAGCAACTCGCACGAAACTATGTCATCCTGCCGGGTTTCCAATATTACAAGGAAGCGAAAGGAAAGAGGTAAGAGTAATGAATTGGAAGCAACTGAAGGCGATTTCGGCAGCCGGAGCGCTGTCGATGGCGATGCTGGCGACCGGCGTCGCGCAGAACACACCCGCCGGGAACTCCGCGCAAGCGCCGGCGACAACCACCACCGACTCCAATGCGCCCGCCAAGGACCACATGCGCGGCATGGAAAACTGAATCTCACCGACCAGCAGAAGGCGCAGATCCAGGCGATCCGGGCGAAAGCACGGGAGAAGGCTATGGCGGTTAAGAATGATAGCTCGCTGAGCGACGCTCAGAAGAAAGCCAAGCTTCACCACATCCACCATGCTACCCGCAGGCAGGTTTCCGGCGTGCTGACCACGGAACAACGTCAGCAGTGGCATGCCCAGATGAAGCAGCGCCATCAGCAGATGGAACAACAGAAACAGCAACAGGGTCAGGGCCAGGGCAACGGCTAGACCAGTGCCAGGCTGAGCGGCGTGAAGGCCTATGCACAAACCAATGCATAGGCTCTTTGCTCTCGCCCGTGACGGTGCCCCAACATTTCAGATTGAAGATTTCAGATTGACAGACTCTATCTTCTGGCTCGAAAACTCCGCGGTTTTGGTCTGGAATCTCTTAGTTTTCTCATGCTGAAATCTGCAATCTCCAATCTGAAATGTCTCGTCTCAGCTAAAATAAATCCATGAAGATTGGCGTGCTTGCGCTTCAGGGCGACTTCGACGCGCATCGCCGGCGGCTGGAGGAACTCGGCGCCGAAGTCGTACTCGTCCGTAAGCCTGAACAACTCGACGAAATCGATGGCTTGGTCCTTCCCGGAGGCGAGTCGTCGACCATTCTGCGTCTGCTGGGAGAGCAAGGCTTTCAAAAACTCGGCGAATTCGTTCGCTCGAAGCCTGCCTTCGGAACCTGCGCCGGGGCCATCCTGCTCGCCGCTGAAGTCGAAAACCCTGCGCAAAAGGGATTGTGTGCAATCGACATTACAGTACGGCGCAACGCCTACGGACGCCAGATCGATTCGACCATCGTCAGCGGTCCCATCCGGCTCCCTGGAGGCCCGATCGAGCAGGTCTACATTCGCGCTCCGCGCATTGAGCGCACCGGACCAGGCGTTGAAGTGCTGGCGGAACGCGATGGCTACGCTGTGCTGGTCCGTCAGGGAAGAAAGATGGCTGCCACTTTTCACCCGGAGCTCTCCGGTGATACGCGCGTTCATCAGGAATTTCTGAAGCTGGTGCAGAACGGAGAAGGGAACTAGCGCTCGTCGGTCGGCTGCAGCCTGGCTGGTGGCCGCACTCAACGCGTCGTTCGTTGAGTGGGGCAGTTCGAAATGAGAGAAAGAACCACCCCACTCAAGCCAAAAGAAGGCTTGAATGGGCCACCCGAGACCACCGATAGTCCGCATAATTGTTGTGAAACCACCTTCCACGAGTCATCGTCGAGTTCCCATTGTGCTCAGCCAATCCCGGCAAGGTGTCGGTCAGTCGGTTATACTTACGGTTAACGCCTTACCAGAGAAGGACTGACGTAGTGAGTTTGGGGCAGAAAACCTTTTTTATCGAGACCTTCGGATGCCAGATGAACGTTCACGACTCCGAGAAGGTCATCGGCACGCTCATCTCCCAGGGATACCGCCAAGTCGATTCCGTCGAGCAGGCCGAACTGATCTTCTACAACACCTGCTCCATTCGCGACAAGGCTGAGCAGAAAGTCTTCCACCGCCTGGCCGATTTCAAGAAGCTCCGGGAGCAGGGGAAGAAATTCGCGGTGATTGGCTGTGTCGCCCAGCAAGAGGGAGAAAAGATATTCCAGCGCGCCCCGCACGTCTCGCTCGTGGCCGGCTCCGCCAGTTACCGCAATCTGCCGCAGATGCTGGTGCAGATAGAGGCTGGGCAGCGCGCCACAGGACTCGAGGACCGCCAGAGTGGCGAGACCTTTGAAACCGAGTTCACCGCCCGCTCCAACCCGCATCGCGGCTACATCACCATCATCGAAGGCTGCGACAAGTTCTGCGCCTATTGTGTAGTGCCCTATACCCGCGGAAAGGAACGAAGCCGCACCTCCAGCTCGGTGCTGGACGAGGCGCGGCGGATGGCCGAATCCGGATACACGGAGATCCAATTGCTCGGGCAAAACGTGAACTCTTATCAGGATCCATCTGAAAAGAAGAGCTTTGCGGATTTGCTCGCGGCTATCGGCGAAATCCCGGGCATCCGTCGCGTGCGCTTTACCACCTCGCATCCGCGAGACTTCGGGCGCGATATCGTCGAGGCCATCGATTCCGTTCCCACGCTCTGCGATCACGTCCATTTGCCCGTGCAGAGCGGTTCGAACCGGGTGCTGGCGAGCATGTCCCGCGAATACACGCGCGAGCAATACCTTGAGCGCATCGCCTTGATCAGGACGGCAAAGAACCGGCGGATTTCCATCACCACCGATGTCATCGTCGG
This sequence comes from uncultured Acidobacteriota bacterium, assembly GCA_963842345.1. Lineage (GTDB taxonomy): Bacteria > Acidobacteriota > Terriglobia > Terriglobales > Acidobacteriaceae > CAWBRT01. Next base: position 72,776 of record CAWJGD010000026.1, on the reverse strand, counting down.
CTTTCCCGGCGAGACGGAGGCCGAGTTCGAGGAGACGCTTTCACTGCTCGACGAGGTCGGCTATGACGGCATCTTTTCCTTCAAGTACTCCGCGCGCCCAAATACTCCGGCGCTCAAATACGCGGACGGCATTCCGGAGGAAGAAAAGTGGCGTCGGCTGCAGGCATTGAACGCAAAGCAGAGAGAAATACAAATCGTTCGATTTAACAGTCACTTAGGCGAGAAACTCGAAGTCATGGTTGAGGGTTCGAACGTGGCCCGGTCACAACTGATCGGCCGCACCTCGCAGAATAAGACACTAAATTTTACGGTTCCGGCGGGAGTGGCCACACCCGCCCTCGGGAGCTATGCGCAAGTGCTGGTTACCCGTACGTTGCCAAACAGTCTGGTCGGCGAGATGTTACGCTGATGACTTGATCGGGGTCTCCGACGAGGCTCGCCTCGTTGAGGTGACTTGATCGCGAATGTCGCTTCGGGCATCAAAGGGAGTGCGCGCTTGACGGATTTCACTCAGGAGGCCCCATGGAAGTCGAGATGAAGATTCGTGGATTGATGATGGACCCGACCACCAATATGCCGATCGTAGTGCTGAAAGATGTCGGCAGTGATGTCGTGCTTCCAATCTGGGTTGGGGTGTACGAAGCCAACGCGATCGCTCTGGAAATAGAGAAGGTCAGCACTCCGCGGCCGATGACGCATGACCTGCTGAAGAACGTCCTGATGGGGCTCGGGGCGCATCTGCGCAAGGTGGTGGTCACAGACCTGCGCGACGACACTTTCTATGCCGTCATCTGGGCCGAACGCAATGGCGATCTGATCAGCATAGACTCGCGCCCCTCGGATGCCTTGGCCCTGGCGCTGCGCATGGACTGCCCGATCTTCGTTGACGACGTGGTGTTGCGCAATTCGAAGGTGGCGGGCGCGTCCGCCGACAAGACCAGCAGCGAAGAGCTGCGGAAGTGGCTGGAAGGCTTGAATGACGAAGATACTGGCAGATATAAGATGTGATGGTTCAATACGTTAAAGGTAATAGTGAAGGTATAAGATGAGAATTAAAGAGCGATAGATGAGCTTCATCGACACGCTGACGGCAAATGGCAAGGCAATAAATATGAATTGACAATCTAACTGTATATAAATAACTTACCAGCATTACTTAAAGTAAAAAATTGCTGTTTTGCAAGCCGAAATCAACAGAAATTAACAAGCTGATACCCGCAAGCTAGAACGTCATGCCCGATCCCGCCGAGCAGCTTCAGAAGATCTACCTGGCCGGCTTTGAACTCCAATCCCTTGAACGGTTTCCGACGTCAGTTGGGGTCGTGAAGGGAAACTGTATGGTGCTGCTGCAAGCAACGCCGATGGGGCTGCAAATGATCGGGCAGCCAGGGTGGCGCCTGGGCGACGTGTTAGGCGTTCTGGTGGAAAAAGAGGGTAAGCGCTTCTTCCAGAACAAATTAAGCGTAGTGGAAGCCACCCCCGAACGGCTCGCCGAACTGGATGCGTTCCGCAGAGAATTAGAGAATCTGCTGGCCCCAACCGCCTGAATTTGTCGAATTTGTGCAATAGCAGAAGCGGCAGTCACGTCCGATAATGCGTCGTTTGAGTGATTCTGTGTCCGATAATAGATATTCTGTGAAATGAGATGGTTTAGTTGTGCGTTGATGCAATTTTGTGGCGATACCGGTTGCGCCCGGAAACTCTCCCACGATTGCCCAGTCACCCTGGCCATCCTCCCCACATTAGCCAACTGCGGGCAAATGTGGGCCACCAGCCCGGTCTTTGGCTGCCGCGCGATTTCGGTTAAGCGAGAATTTCCTGCCGTGAGGCGAACCTGGGGCACCGCGTCGAACAGCAGATCCTTCGCTCCTCCACCCCGGTCGCTCAGGATGACACTAACGCTGTGTATTAGTTGTGCGCGGCGCGGAATCGGAGGCAGTAATGCATCCACCCCACATTAGCCAACCGCGGGCAAATGTGGGCCACCAGCCAACAGCGCGCCGAGCGAGCCTCCGAAGAAACGACCCCAGGTTAGCGCCGAAACAGCCGGCGCGGAACCTGGGGCACCCGGCTACGCGGGCTGAAACCAAAATCCCACGTTTACCCCCAGGCTCGCGCCGTGGGGCTACCGTCTTTTGCCCGCTACGCGGGCTGGGGCCGTGCGAACTTAACAGTCGAGCTGACACCGCTCAACCCAAAACAGTCGCTGCCGAGACCATGTTATGGCTTCTGGGCGTTCTTCTTTTGCTGTTGCAGAGCCTGGCGTTCTTGTTTCTGCTGTGCCGCTTGCGCCGAGCCTGCTTGCACCTGTTGGTTCTTGTACTTGGCGTTGTAGGCGGCAACGTTTTGTTTGACCTGCTGCTGTTGCGCTTGCTTGGCGGCGGCCTGCTGCTGCTTTTGCTTGTCGTCTGCCCGCAACAGGGTTACCCCAAGGAGCAGCGTAGTCATCAGTACGGCGGATATGATTTTAATTCGGTTCATCTTCCCTCTCCATTTCTCTAACGCTTTGTTCTAACCCAATTTTTGACCGATACGCTCGTCGAGAATCTCGCGCACGGTTAGGGGGACGATCTCGGCGTGCTGGCGACGAAAGAATCCGTTTATTTCTGTCCGTGCATCCTCGGAAAAATCGAAGCCCACAATGAAGCCTTTCTTGCGCTTGGCCCGGAGCATGGCGGTTTCAAACTGATCGACATCGGGACGGCCAACTTTGTCCTTCTGCTTCACCTGAACGGGATACCAGTCGTCCATGAAGTCGAGTTCGCCGGCGGCCTTTCCGCTGGCGGCCGGCTCGGAACCTACGGGGTAAATGCGGCCATCGATGCCCATATCCCCGACCTGCACTTTGTTGGGGATTCCGCCGAGGGCGATGACCGCCCAATTCTCGAACTCAAAGTGCGGGATCACGCGGGCGAGCTCGACGCAGCGGGGACGCATGAACTCGATGTATGCCTGGGTGGATTCGTGGCGATCTTCGAAGGAGCGTTTCTCCTTGGTCTCGCCCCAGAAAACTTCATAGTTGCGGTTGGAGTTGAAGGGTGGATCGATGTAAATGAGGTCGATCGAGTGCTCCGGCAGCTTCTTGAGCTGTTCCAGATTGTCTCCGCAATAGATGACACGGGTGTCCAGCAGACGGGACGGTTTGGCCGCATGGCTCATTTTGCGTGGCTATTATGTGGCAAAAGGAGGAGTTCTGCAATTCTCGAATTGCGCGGCGGTTGGCGAAGAAACTACCCCACATCTGCCAAAGACGGGCAGATATGGGGCACCAAGCGTACTCCTCTTGAGTGTCATGCTGAGCGGAGCGAAGCATCCCCGGGAAACTGTTCCACCCCGCGCCGCTCTGGGCCATTTGATGAAATCTGTCGACTCCGTCTCAGCCCCTCGCTGTGATGGGATTCTTCGCTCCCTTTGGTCGCTCAGAATGACACTCCTGGGGATAACGGCACGATTCGGAAAGAAACTACCCCACGTTAGTCCCAATCACCCCAGCGAGCCGAGCCTCGCCGGGGACCCCGATGCGGGCGAGGATGGGGCACCCGGGCAGTGCAAGAAACTACCCCAGGTTAGCCAACAGCGGGCGAACCTGGGGCACCGTCGTGGTTTCAGGGTGAAGCGAAACGTTCCCGCTATGGCAGAGGAAGAAACTACCCCACTCAAGCCAACAACGGGCTTGAATGGGGCACCCGATCCAGAGGTCCTTCGCTCCGCTCAGGATTTCGGCAGGCGGCCCCGGCACCCCATAAAGCCTGAAAGCTGGTTTTCTGGGGACCCCGCTCAGACGCCGCCTCAACGCCTCAACTTGCTCAGGTGGGCGTAGAAGCCGAGGTCGTGGCCCGTCATCAGTTTGGTGGCGTAGATGATCTGCCCGGCGTGCTGGGCGAAGTGGTCGACCGCCAGGTAGATAATCTCCATGATCTGGCGCTCGTAGATCTGTATGTGAATGATTTCCGTGAGGCGCGCCACTGGCAGGTTTCGCAGGGTAGCCGCGGCGCTCGAGACCGTGGCTTTCAGCAATTCGCGCAGCTCGCCGGACGTGTCGCTGGAACGTTGCTCGAATTCGCGGTCGCGGTCGCGGCCGTCCGGGTGCTTCTCAAGCGCCGCCGTACACTGCCTGAGGTTTCCGCAGAGGTGCAGCACCAGGTTGGCGACGGAGTTCTGGGCTTCGGCGGCCCGCCACCAAAGCTGGTCATGGGTGAGGCGTCCCAGGCAGTCGTCGATGCGCGACGAGAGCACCTCAAGGCGGCTGGCGGAAATTTCGAGGAACTGTTTGGCGATGGAATCGTCCATGGCAGACAGTATAAATCTGGAGTCAGGCAGCGCCTCTGTGGCAGTACAGGAAACTACCCCACATCTGCCCAGTCACCCCAGCAAGCAGAGCCTCGTCGGGGACCCCGACGCGGGCAGATATGGGGCACCAAGCAGTACAGGAAACTACCCCAGGTTAGCGCCGAACAACACGGCGCGGAACCTGGGGCACCCGGCAGACGAACAGCAGATCCTTCGCTTCGCTCAGGATGACACGCCGAGGGTTCGTTTAGAGGGCACCCGGCGCTCACTCGCTGTTGGGATCGTGTCCGGCGTGCCCCGATTTGCCGCCGCCGGCGAGGACGACCTTTGGCTGGAAGAGCGTTCCGGCGATGCGGCTCGCTATGGCTAACAGGTCAGACTGGTTAGCGAACACCTTTATCAGTCTGGCCTCCGACATTTCCGGCAGATTGACCGCGTTTCCGTTGCGGATGCGTGCGGCGGCTTCGGGCGGAGCGGTCACGGCCGGCATCTGCGGCAGGATTAGCCGGGGATGGATCAGATAATCGCCCAGGCCCGCGCCGACGGCCATCCGCCGTGCAATGTCGTCAAGCGAGTGAGCTTCTTCGACGTGGAATTCGCCGCAGCGGGTGCGGCGCAAGGCGCTGAGATGGGCTCCGCAGCCGAGCCTCTGCCCCAGCTCGTGGGCGATGGCGCGGATGTAGGTTCCGGCGGAGACGACGGCCCGGAAGCAGGCGCGCTCCGCAGCGAGCGACTCGATGACGAATTCCTCGATTTCGACTTCCACCGGCTTCAGCTCAACTTCCACCTTGCGACGCGCCAGTTTGTACGCCGGAACACCTTTGATCTTTTTTGCCGAGAACGGCGGCGGAAGCTGCTGCATGCGTCCGCGAAAGTGCGCGGCGGCGGCGCGCACAGACTCTAGCGTGAGCGGCTGCGGCGGGCACTGCGGCTCGAACCCTACAGGGTCGCCATCGGCGTCGTAGCTGTCGGTCGCGGTGCCGAAGCAGATTTCGCCGGCGTAGGCTTTCGCGGCCCCTTGGTAGAACTGCGCCAGGCGGGTCATGCGTCCCAAGACTAGCGGCAGGACGCCGGTTGCCATTGGGTCAAGCGTGCCCAGATGCCCCACCGAACGTTCGCCGCAGATGCGCCGCGCGCTGGCGACGACGTCGTGCGAAGTCATCCCTGCCGGCTTGTCAACAATCAAGATGCCGTCAATGGCCATGTCTGCTTATGGTCGACGCTGGCGGTGCCGCCGGTCAATCGCAAACTGAGAGGCGAGAGGAGGTGGGGAACCAGGACGATTCAGTAAGAAACTGATGGAGAAAGAAACTACCCCACTCAAGCCAACAACGGGCTTGAATGGGGCACCCGCGGAATCTGGGCGACCCCTCTTCGCCCCACATTCGCCAACTGCTGGCGGATGTGGGCCACCAGGCGAATGCTGCGCATGCATTAGAATTGCATAGACCGGAAGTCGGCCGACAGTTCCTATGATTTCACCAGCCGCATGATCCCGCTGAAAGATGACGCGCCCCGCATTACGACGCCTTACATGACGTGGCTGCTGATCGCCATCAACATTGGCATTTTTCTGTTTGAGTGGATGATGAGGTTGAGCTACGGTCCACGCACGATGGATGCGTTTGTGCGCATCTTCGGGCTGGTCCCGGTCAGGGTAACGATCCTTCTGGAGGGCGGACACGTGCCGCTGCGGCTGGTATCGCAGCTGGGTGCGCACGTGGTGACTCCGGCAGCGGCTTTGCTGCCATTCTTCACCTCGATGTTCCTGCATGGCGGCTGGCTGCACGTCATCGCCAACATGTGGGCGCTTTGGATCTTCGGCGACAATGTAGAAGATCACCTTGGGCACTTCACGTACCTGCTGATGTACTTGATGTGCGGGCTGGCAGGCGGCGTGACGCATACGCTGTTGAACCTGGGATCGGCCGTGCCTAGCGTTGGCGCCAGCGGAGCGATCGCGGGAATCATGGGCGCGTATTTTGTGCTCTATCCCAAGGCCCGCGTGCTGACGCTGGTTCCCTTCTTCTTCGTCTTCTTCATGTGGCTGCCGGCCTGGGTCGTGCTTGGCTACTGGTTCGTGGTGCAGTTTCTGAGCGGGGCCGCGACCACCCTCTCCGCTACGAACCCCAGCGGTGGAGGGGTGGCGTTCTGGGCGCACGTCGGCGGATTCGTCTCCGGACTTGTGCTGATACGGCTCTTCCCTTCCCGGCCACGCCGCTATCGCTATGGGATTTAGGGCGGGTTGGAGATGCTGTATCCGCTTTAGCCCGTCAGAAGAAACTACCCCAGGTTAGCGCCGAACAACCAAAGGAGCCATTTGCTACGAATGGCGCAGCTTGACCAAACCGCGCGGCGTGTCTCAAAGGAGTGCTCGGCGGCGCGGAACCTGGGGCACCCGCTACCTTTGAACTCTACCGGACGGGAGTTGCTTGACAGTTGTGGACCTTGCTCTGTACCTTTGCTGCTTAACGCCAGACAACATTCCAGAGAGAAAAGCAGATCCTTCGCTGCGCTCAGGATGACACTCCTCAGATGTGTTTTAGTTGTGTGAGGTATTCCTGGGACACTGAGGCCGGTTTGGCGAAAGGTATAGGCGGTCAGCGCGCTGCTCTGAAACCGCTCTTAACGTAACCCGTGCCGATTACAGCTCTTGTTCTGATCATCATCGCGGCCGTCGCGCACTCCACCTGGAACCTGTTAACCAAGCGCGCCGCCGATTGCCGCCACTTGATGTGGTTCGCATCCATTGGCGGATCGGCCCTTCTGTTTCCGGCCGCCGTCTGGGTGTTGCGCGACGAGTGGCCGAAGCTTGGCCTCAAAGCCGCAATTTTCCTGCTCGTGACCGGCTTGCTACACGTTTGCTATTTTGAGGCGCTGCAGCGCGGGTACCGGGTGGGAGATTTATCAGTGGTTTACCCATTGGCACGCGGCACCGGACCATTGTTCTCCTTCTGCGGAGCCATTGTGGTGCTGCACGAGCGTCCAACGGCGCTCGCCATCGGTGGCGCGCTGCTGGTGGTCTGCGGAATCCTGCTCATCTCGGGCGGGGCACGCATCTTCAGCGGCCACGTTGGGCGCGCCGGACTCTTTTGGGGGTCGATGACCGGCATCACCATAGCCTGTTACACGGTTGTGGATGGCTACTCCGTCAAGGTGTTGCTGCTCTCGCCTATCCTGGTGGATTTTTCCGAGAATCTTTTCCGCACCATCGTGTTCTCCTACAGAGGCTGGCGGGAGCGCGCGGCGCTTCCGGCGGAGTTGGCGCGCTGCTGGAAAGAGACACTCGGAATCACGGTTCTCATGCCTCTGGCATACATCCTGGTGTTGTTTGCCATGCGGATTGCGCCGGTCAGCCATATTGCGCCCGCGCGCGAGATGTCGATGATGATCGGCGCATATTTTGGGACGAAGCTGCTGCATGAAGGAAACGCGAAACAACGGATCTTCGCTTCCGTCTTGATCGCTGCGGGAGTGGCCGGGCTGGTGCTGGGATGATGCGCGAATGGTAGTGCAAGAAACTACCCCACGTTAGCCCAGTCACCCCAGCGAGCCGAGCCTCGCCGGGGACCCCGACGCGGGCGAACGTGGGGCACCCGGCACCTTCCTGGATGATTTGTGGAGTGGTTGCATTGACGCAGGCTCAGCTCAGAGCGCGCCGCCGGTTGGGGTGATCACCAATTCGGAGAGCGTAGCGTCGCCGGGCAGCAGGATGGCGGCAAGCAGGGCTTTGGCGACCACTTGCGCAGATATCATTTTATGTCTCGGAGCGTCGGGCCAAATCTGATCCCAGATGGCCGTGTCGGTGGCGCCAGGCATCAGGGCAATGACGCGGATCTGGCGCGTCCGCAGCTCCTCGCGCAAGGTTTGGGTAAAGCCAAGCGCACCGTGCTTGGAGGCGGTGTAGGCCGCCATGCCGGGGAATATCGTGCGGGCGGCCACGGAAAGGTTGTTGACGATCGTGCCGCCGCCGCGCATCAGCAGCAGCGCCGCTCGCGTCACCAGAAACAATCCGGTCAGATTGGTTTCGATGACTTCCTGCCATTCGGCTAGAGCGAGCTTGGCGATTTCGCGATTGGGATGCGCCAAGCCGGCATTGTTCACCAGGATGTCGAGGCTGCCGAACTCCTCGCTGATGACTCGGAAGAGCCGCTCCACGGAATGTGGGTCGCGCACGTCGCAGTGAACCGCGCGCGCTCGAGTGAGCTGGGCGGCAGCCGTCTGCAATGTGCGCTCATCGCGTCCGGTGATGACCACGGAAGCCCCAGCTTCGGCGAGAGCCTGGGCGATGGCAAAACCGATGCCGCGGTTTCCACCGGTGACGAGCGCGACTTTGCCGCGCAACGGGGCCGCGGTGCTACCGTCCGCCGGCTTGCGCCGCGTACGCGCCTGCCTGGTTGGTACGGCGGCCTTGGTGCTCTTAGTGCTCTTGCGTGCCATGGTTCGGAGGATACACCAACAGGAAAATTACTTTAACGCAAGGATGTTCTGGCTTCAGTCGAAAAAATAACACGTTCGGGCCAACCGGCGGTTTAGGTCCCTCGTCAAAGTAATCCGATACGCGGATCGCGTCAAAGAGTCCCCTGTAAATTCACCCCCACTAATCGCAGGAAATGTTCTAAGGAGTTTGGCATGAAGCGCAACTTGGTTCTGACCTTATTTATCGTTTGCTTGCTCTGCATCGGAATGGCGGCTGCCGACCGAGGTTTCAGGTTTGCTTATGTCGCCAACCAAGGTTCCAACACCGTCTCCGTGATCGACAGAGCCATCAATTCCATTGTGGCCACCATCGGAGGCATCCCTGCCCCTGGCGGTGTGGCCGTTACCCACGACGGCAAAGAGGTGTGGGTGGTGGCCGCAAACGAGATAGACGTGATCGATACCGCGACCAACACCGTTGCCTCCACGTTCGCCTTAAATAATCCGGGGTTGATTTTCCCGAACAGCGTGGTGTTTGGTCCCTTAGACTTTCGCGCCTACGTGGTGAACGATTTCTACAATGCGCAAGGGAACGGGACCGTCTCGGTGATCGATAGATACTCTCACGCCCTTTTGGCAACCATTGTGGTTGGCGAAGGCCCCCGCTGTATCGCGATTAGTCCAAACGGTAAACGCGTATACGTGACCAACGGAGAAGACGGCACGGTCTCGGTGATCGATACAACTACTCTTACCGTGGTGACCACGATACCTAATTTTATCGGCACCGCGTACGGGCTGGCGGTCACCCCCGATGGCAAATACGTCTATGCGATGGGCTCTACCCTTGGGATCGTTGTGATTGACACTGCGACGAACAACATAACGACTACCATCTCCCCGACGCTAATCCCCGGATATATCCCCTGCAATGTGGCTATCACGCCTAACGGGAAGTTTGCCTATGTGACCGCCTGCGGCGCTAACTCGGTAGTGGTGGTCGATACCAAGCTAAATACCATAGTGGATACAATACCGGTTGGGACGCCTACTCTAGGTCCTGTTTACGGCGTGGCAATCGGTCCGTTTGGCAGATATGTTTATGTCACGAGTTCCCCTACTAACGATGTCTACGTAATCGACACCTCAAGCAATACTGTGGTGGACACCATCGCCGTCGGTGGGGATCCGTATGGGATCGCTGTAAGACCACTGCCTTGAGAGGCGAAGGCCAGAGTGCTCCAAGCGGACGGCAATAAGAATCAGTCTTAGTAGTCGCTCGGCTGTTTTTGGCGAATCAGTGAGAGGAATTCACTGCGTGTATCGAGATCGCGGAAGGCTCCCAGCATGGCTGAGGTGACTGCCGCGGAGTGCTGTTTTTCCACGCCGCGCATCATCATGCACAGGTGGCGCGCTTCAATGACGACACCTACTCCCTGTGGCTGAATGACGTCCTGAATGGTCTCCGCGATTTGCGTGGTCAAGCGCTCCTGCACCTGCAAGCGCCGGGCGAAAACTTCGACCAGCCGCGGAATCTTGCTGAGCCCGATCACCTTGCCGTTGGGAATATAGGCGACGTGGACCTTGCCGAAAAAGGGCAGCATGTGGTGCTCGCAGAGGCTGAACATCTCGATGTCTTTGACGATCACCATTTCGTCGTATTCCACGGTGAAAAGCGCGCCATTGAGCAACGTGAGAGGGTCCTCGTTGTAGCCCTTTGTCAGGAACTCCAGGGCGCGATGAACGCGTACAGGGGTTCGCAGCAGACCCTCGCGCTCCGGGTCTTCGCCCAGTCTGGTCAGCATCTCATGGATCAGCTCCTCGAGGCTGGCCGTGGACAGTGCCGAGAGATGGTTGCCGGCGAGCGCGGCATTCGCTTTAACCGGCGCGCCGGAGGCCGGGTTGGCCGGAACAACATTCAACATCGCGTCTTTCATCGTACCCTCGAATTCCCCATGGTTATGGCTGCGCTTCACCGGTTGCCCTCCTCGCCGCCCGACCATCCCGGCAAGCCAACAACGGGCTTCCACCCCAGCGCTGTCGCGCCGGGGACCCCGGGCTCGCTGGGGGCCCCGGAATACTCGAAACTGTTCATCGATGTCTCTTCGAGCCTCACCTTTTCGAGATGAGCGGCGCGGAAGCGCGGCTGCAAAATCCAATAGATCGCTTTGCACAGATTCTCGCTGGTGGGCACCGCTTCGCGAAACTCCGGCAGGCAGTTCAAGTTCTGGTGATCGAAGCGCTCCAGGACTTCGCGGGTGACAACGCAATCCAGTTCGACGAGATCGCAGATCATGCCGCTGGCCGGATCGATTTGCCCGCCCACCGTAACCTCGACGGCGTAGTTATGGCCGTGTCCGTACGGGTTGTTGCACTTGCCGTAGGTAGCGTGGTTCTGCTCTTCGGTGAGCTTTTCCGAATGCAGACGGTGCGACGCCGAAAGCCAATAGCGCTTGGTGAGATACGCCTTCATGCTTCCCCTAGGAAGTCCACGAACAGGTCATGATTCTCATACACCCGCACGCGGTGCAGTTTCGCGATTTTCAATTCCGGCTCGAGCCGCCGCCAGATGTAGACGGCGATATTCTCGGTGGTGGGATTGTGGCGCGCGAATTCGGCAACCTCCTTGTTCAGATGCCGATGGTCGAGCGTTTCCACGACCTCGCGGTTCATGATGTCTTTCAGGTCTTTGAGGTCGATCACGAAACCGGTGGTAAGATCGACTTCGCCGCGGACCGTAACCTCCAGCGTGTAGTTGTGGCCGTGGCCATTGAGGTTGGCGCACTTGCCGTAGAGTCGGCGGTTTTCTTCCGGACTCAGCTCCGGGCTGTGGTAGTAATGCGATGCTGAAAATTCGCACTTACGCGTTAAGTAGATCATAGTGCTTCCGTCAATCGTGTCCCAGAATATCTCATACCTTATGGGTGTCATGCTGAGCGCAGCGAAGCATCCCATGAAACTGTCCCACTCCGGGCCGCTCCGGGCTTCTTGATTAAATCCTTCGGCTGCGTTTCAACCCCAAGCGGTGTTGGGATTCTTCGCTTCGCTCAGAATGACAACCTGAAGGATTGCCGAGACAAATCAACGCGTGCGCTCGACGCAGGCATCTGATCGAGACTGCTCCTCTATTGTGGCAGATGCCGGGGAAACGGAATAGTTGCGTCCTTTCCACTCCACCCGGCCGTCGCGATGCGCTCTGGCGGAGCGAAGCAGCAGGCCGGCGAACAGCGGCAGTCCGCAAACCGCCAGCGCAGTGGAAAGCGGGTCGAAATGCGCCCGGCGCGTCCGCAGCAGAAAATTTCCCCAGGCCGCGGCGGTCGCGCCTAAAAGCGCATAGCGAACCGGACCCGCTTTCGCAAGCCACGCTCCGGCGGCGGCCGGCGGCAGCGCCACGAGCACGGCGAACTCCGCCATCCGGCGGCACGCCAGGCTGCTTGCATCGGGAAACAGCAGCGCAAGATTTTTTGTCCATCCTTCGCGCATCTGCTGCAGGCCGCGATACATGCGGGTGCGGACCATCCCCTTGCCCAGGCGGAAGCGCAGGACGTGGCCGGCGCCCTTCACGCGGCGCGCCAGAGCGACATCCTCGAGCAGATCTCCGGCGACGGCGGCGTGCCCGCCAACCTCCTGGTAGACGCCGCGCCGGATCAGCAGGTACTGGCCGTTGGCCGCAGCCACCGGCTTCGTGGGATCGGAGACATCTCGCGGACGGAAGGTAGCCGCCAGCTCCGCGAAAATGACCGGCATCAGCGCGCGCTCCCAGAAGCCCTCGACCTCCTGCTCAGGAGATAGCGAGAACAAATCCGCCCCGTGTTGCTCGGCCTCCTGAACTGCGGCGGCCAGCGAGCCGGGCGCGTGTTCGGTATCGGCGTCGGTGAACAGCAGCCAATCGCCCCGGGCAAGCGGCACGGCGCTGCAGAGTGCGTTGGCTTTGCCCGTCCAACCGGCGGGCAGCGGACGGCGAGCTTGCATGACAATAACCTGCGGACGGCGCGCGTCGTAAGCCCCGTCGAATTCCTGCGCAACCTGCCGGGCTATTTCGGCGGTGCGGTCGGTGGAGTGGTCGTCCACCACGATCACCTGGAAGGCGATGCCCTGCTGCGCCAGAATCGAGCGGAGGCAGCGGCCAATGTTGGCCTCCTCGTTGCGCGCGGGGATGATGACCGATACCTTCGGCTGCGTGGCGGCGGGGGTGGACGATGCTGGGGGTGCGGGCTTCATGACGCGCAATTTTGTATTATAGAGGTGTGATGCGCCTGAATCGTTACACCCTGTTGTTCGCCTTCATTGCTATTTGCCTGGTAACGGCTTGCCGCCGCGGTTCGCAGCCGGCGCGCATCGGCGATTCCGCTCCCGATTTTTCGGTTACCGATGCAGAGCGCACGGTCACTTTGAGCCAGTTCCGCGGCAAGCCCGTGGTGCTCAACTTCTGGGCTACCTGGTGCCCGCCGTGCGTGGAAGAGATACCTTCGCTGGTGGCGTTGCAGAAGCAACTCGGCGACAAGGTTGTGATCCTGGCCGTCAGCACCGACGAGGACGAAGACGCGTACAAGAAATTCACCAAGCTGCACATGCCGGGAGTGCTGACCGTACGCGACGGCAAGCACGTGTCGAATTCACTTTACGGAACGTTCGCCTTTCCGGAAACCTTTGTCATCGACCGCCAGGGCGTCCTCCGCCGCAAATTCATCGGCGCCGTCAAATGGACCTCGCCGGAGATTGTCGACTATCTGGGGAAGCTGTAGCGCCTGGGCCTGTACTCGCATTCCTCGACGCCATGAATCAACCCCACATTTGCGCCCAACGGCAGGCGCAGATGTGGGCCACCAGCCAGGGTATTTCAGATTTAAGATTGACGATTCGATTGAATTTCTTTCTCTTCCAATCTGAAATCTGCAATCTTCAATCTGAAATGGCTGCTATTCCAGCCCGAACTCCTTCCAGCGCTTGGTGACTCGCTCCTTGATCTCGGGAGACATTTTGATCTCGTCGGGCCAGGGGCGGGTGAAGCCCTCGGTCGGCCATTTTCGCGTGGCGTCGATGCCCATCTTGGAGCCGAAATCGGGCAGGCGCGAGGCGTGGTCGAGCGAATCGACCGGCCCGAGCGTGAACTGAATGTCGCGCTCGGGGTCGATGTTGTTGAACGCCCGCAGCGTGACCTCGCGCAGGTCGTGCACGTCGCAGTCCTCGTCGACGACGACGATGCACTTGGTGAACATCGCCTGACCCAGCGACCAGATGGCGTTCATCACTTTGCGCGCCTGGCCGGGATAGGACTTGCGGATGGAGACGATCATCAAGTTGTGGAAGATGCCCTCGGGCGGCAGGTTGATGTCGACCAGCTCCGGTATGGTGAGCTTCATCAGCGGGAGAAAGATGCGCTCGACGGCCTTGCCCATGTAAGCGTCTTCCTGCGGCGGCTTGCCGACGATGGTGGTGGCGTAAATGGGATTCTTGCGGTGAGTGACGCAGGTGACGTGGAAGACCGGATAAAGATCTTCCAGCGAATAGACGCCGGTGTGATCGCCGAAGGGGCCTTCGCTGCGCAGCTCATCGAGTTGGACGTAGCCTTCGAGCACGATCTCCGCGCTGGCCGGAACCTCGAGGTCGAGCGTCTCGCACTTCACCAGCTCGACCGGCTTTTGACGCAGGAATCCCGCGATCAGGAATTCTTCGACGTCGGGGGGCGCGGGAACGATAGCCGCGAAAGTCAACGCCGGATCGGTGCCGATGGCGACCGCGACTTCCATTTTTCCGCTCACGGTTTTGCCTTCGGCAATGCGCGAGCCGCCGCCGGAGCGGGCCATGATGTCGATGGCAGCCGAGCGCGCATCGGGCGAGTCACCCCCTGCCGGGGACCCCGAGCCGGCCGCGGCAGCGGCGCGCAGGTGGTCGCGATAGTGCTCGGCGGCGTTCTTCTGGCGCTGCCAGTGCATGCCGGTGGAGGTTGCGTCGTAGACCTGCATGCGATACATGCCGACGTTGCGCTTGCCGCTGCGGAGGTCGCGCGAGATGACGCACGGCAGGGTGATGAAGCGTCCGCCGTCACCCGGCCAGCATTGCAGCACCGGGAAGTCGAGCAGCGAGAAGTCGCCGCGCCGGATGACTTCCTTGCAGGGCCCGCTGGAAACAACCTTGGGAAAGAAACTGCTCATCTCGGCGAGCATCGGCAGCATTTTCACTTTATCGAAGAAGCCCTGCGGCGACTTGACGTCCATGAACTGGCGGATGCGGCCGGCAATTTCGTCGAGCGAGTCGCTGTCGAGCGCCATGTTCATGCGGCGCTCGGAGCCGAACTGGTTGATGAGCACCTTGGAACCGGGATAGCCTTTGACGTTTTCAAAGAGCAGTGCCGGACCTCCCGGCCCTTTTCCGGCGCGCGGACCCCACTTGGAAACGCGGTCGGTGATCTCGGCGATCTCCAAAATGGGGTCGCTCTCCGCCTTGATGCGCTTGAGTTCACCGGCCCGGTCGAGGGCGGTGATCCATTCTCTAAGGTCGTTGTAGGCCAAGCCGGCCCTCCAGTGGAAATTTTCCTCGCTCCGGCAGTTTGAGGCAGTGGAAGCTGCATCTATCTGCCGAGAAAGGCGAAGCTGGATTATAAATCGCGGCTTTGAAGGAAGGACGGTTGGAGAAAATTATCGAAATGTTCATCTAGTAACAACGGATTTACGACTACTCACATCTAAGTTTACTGTTTGACAACTATGTCACGAGGCCCCAGGAAAAATGGCTCTAGCGTCTCCCAAAGAAAAAGAAATCATCCATATCCTTTCGTTGCTTGCGCTTAACCCGCAACACTCCGACGAGGCGTTCAGTGCTTTTGAGCTCCTGAGCGAGAGCGAACGCGAGGAATTCCTTTCGCTTGCCGATTCCAACCACGTGGTGTTGCGCGTCCTGGAGCCTTTGCAGCGGCAGGCAGCAAGCCGCGCGGCCGAGGCCGACCGGCGAACTTCCGGGCAGATGGGCGCTGCGACCTGGGGCAGATTATGTGGGGATAGCCGAGTGGGCAGGAGCGCAGATCGAGCGCGAGCGGAGCCGCGTTGCCAAAGCGCTCGCTTCGCTGCACGAAATCTGTTTGGAACTGGAAGCGGCCGGATGCGCCACCAGCGTGATGAAGTCGCTCGACCATTATCCCGACCTGGGAAGCGATCTGGACCTTTACACGACGGCGGATGAGGGCGCTGTCGCCGAGGTCATGACCAAGCGCTTCCAGGCGCATATCGAAGGGCGCAGTTGGGGAGACCGCCTGGCCCACAAGTGGAATTTTGGCGTCCCCGGCCTGCCTGAGGCCATTGAAGTACACGCTCAGCGACTGGGACAAACGGGCGAGCACACGCTGATGGCCGAGCGATTTGTAAGCCGGCGCGTAGAGAAAACCGTAGGCGGCTATAGCTTCCTGGTGCCGGCGCCCGAAGAGCGGCTTATTGTGGCAACATTGCAGCGCATGTACCGGCATTTCTACTTCCGGGTGTGCGACATCGCCAACAGCGGCGCCCTAGTCGACTCGGGGGCGGTGGATTTCGCGGAGCTGAAAAAGGCCGCCGATCTGGGCGGCATCTGGCCGGGAGTGTGCAGCTATCTGAAAATCGTGAGCGACTACCTCGCCCGGTACAGAGGCTATGGATTGAATCTGCCCAAGGATGTCGTGGAGGCCGCGCCCTTCGGCGGAGAGAAGATCTTCGTGCGCGCACGATACATCCGCGTGCCTATCATGCCGCAGGGTGCGGAACTCTACACCAGGCAGGTGACGCGGACGGCGCTCGACGGCAACGTCGTGGCTACGCTGCGACTCTCGCTGCTGCCTCCGCTGGCTTCGGCCGCCGCCCTCAGCTATAAACTGACCGGCAGCGACAAGGGAATCTGGTAGGAAATTCCAGACATTTCAGATTTCAGATTGAAGATTTAAGATTGACGGAATCGAGCTTCCGGCCCGCGGTTTCAACCTGGAAGCTCCAAGTTTTCAATCTGAAATCTGAAATCTCAAATCTGAAATGTTTTCAATCTGAAATGTTCAGCGTGATCAGCTCCGGCAGCAGTTCCCTGCCCACTACGGTGATCTTGCCGAGCGAAACCGGCAGCCGGAAGCGTCTGGGTCCGGCACTTCCCGGGTTGAAATAGAGCACCCCGTCTTTCATATAAAACTTTGGGTCGTGGGTGTGTCCGCTGATGACGGCGGCAAAGCCCGCCTTTGCGGGTACAAGGTCCAGCTCGCGCAGATTGTGTAAGACGTAAATCTGCACCGGATCGTGCGCTACGACCTCGCGCTGGCGGTAGGGCGCGGCCCATGCGTCCCTGTCGACATTGCCGCGAACGGCCACCACCGGGGCTATGCGGCGAAGCTGCGGAACGATTAAGGGCGATCCCATGTCGCCGGCGTGGACGATCAGATCCGAACCCTCTAATGCCCGAAGGGCTTCCTCGCGCAGCAGTCCGTGAGTATCCGAGATAACGCCGATGTGGAAGGCGCGCTTCGCCATGGCGACAGGCTACTACAACGCCGTGACTCTCAAATAGCGAGTCCTCTCCGAAGTCCATACATTCGCCGAAAAACGGCGGATGTGGGCCACCCGGCCGAAGGAAACGGCGAATCCCCTCAGGGGCTAAAGCCCGCATTGTCGTTGGCTATTGACGGACGGGCTAACATGAACTCTATTGAGACCGAGTAATCCCTAACCTGCGCCATTTAGCCCCGTAGCAAAGAGCTGTCATGTAAGCCCGTCCCCTTCAAAAACCGGGTTGTGAAACAGCTTGTAGCGTTATAATACGGAGGCTGAGCGGGAGTAACTCAGTGGTAGAGTCACGGCTTCCCAAGCCGTTGGTCGCGGGTTCGATCCCCGTCTCCCGCTCCACTTTGTTCCCATTTCAGATTGCAGAATTCAGATTGCAGATTGGAAAACTTGGAGGTTCCAGCAATCTTCCATCTGAAATCTTAAATCTGCAATATCCCGCCAGATTTCGATAATCTTCCCTTATGAAGATTGCGAGGTTTCCGGCGCTGTTCTTGGTTTTGCTGGCGCTTTGTGGCACGCTCGCCGCCGCGTTGTTGTTCACTCCAAAGGCTGGGCACGAGCATGGTTTCTATCTCGGTTTCGACCGCAACGACTACCCTGGCGATGCGGCGCTGCCGCAGTTGCGGCAGACGTTCAGCTACACGGGATACTGGCTGAGCGTGCCGCCCGGCGCAAAAACAAACTCGTGGTCGGGCAAGCGCGCGACGCTGGCGGCTCGCGGATTTGGATTTCTGCTGCTGTTTAACGGCAAGCTTTATCGCGAGCTTCAGGCCGCGGGCGATGCGCGGCTAAGTGGCCGGCAGGATGCGGCGGCTGCCGTGAACTCGGCTCGCAGAGAGGGCTTCAAGCGCGGCGCAGTGATCTTTCTGGACCAGGAGGAGGGCGGCGTGATGCTGCCCGAGCAGTTCGCCTACATAGAAGCCTGGAGCGATGCGGTGCGCACCGCCGGTTTCATGCCAGGGGTTTACTGCTCGGGAATGCCGGTGCGGCAGAAGAATGCCTCGGCGGTGACTACGGCGGCGGATCTGCGGGCGAAGCTCGGGGCCAAGCCCGCAAAACTTTGGGTGGCGAACGACCAATGCCCGCCTTCACCCGGTTGCAGCTACGGCAAGCCAGTTCCGGCCCCTTCGGCAAGCGGCACGCACGATGCCTTGGTATGGCAATTCGCCCAGTCGCCGAGGCGGCGGCAGTTCACCGAGGAGTGCGCCTCCAGCTACGCCGCCGATGGCATGTGCTACGCTCCGGGACTGCCTCGTGGACCCGATTCTTTTGTCGACCTCAATACCTCGACCTCGCCGGACCCATCGAACGGGCGGTAGAAGCGGTACATTTCAGATTTAAGATTTCGGATTGCAGATTGGGCCACCCGCTAGCAGCAGGAAAAAGCATATCCTTCGCTACGCTCAGGATGACACTTCAATATGCGGGCAAACCTGGGGCACCCGGCCACCAGCTGTTACGAAACTGAGTGACTCTGAAGTAAGTTAATGGGAAGATGCCCTTGTTCGAGAGCGGGGGCATTTTTCATGGGCTTCATTCAGGGTGAGACGCGGGGCCAGCACACGTTGTTTCCGACGACTCTGGACGATCTGATTCCTGCCGATCATATGTGCCGTGTGATCGAGGCGTTCGTCGGCAAACTGGAGATGTC
This sequence comes from uncultured Acidobacteriota bacterium, assembly GCA_963842345.1. Taxonomy (GTDB): domain Bacteria; phylum Acidobacteriota; class Terriglobia; order Terriglobales; family Acidobacteriaceae; genus CAWBRT01. The sequence goes on along the minus strand of CAWJGD010000026.1, from coordinate 53,903 downwards.
GGCGCTGGGCTTCGTTCGGGCCGAGCCAGCCGAAACCGGGCGTCCTGGTTACGACCCGCGCGATCTGCTGAAGCTGTATCTGTATGGATATTTGCAGCAGATACGTTCGTCGCGACGGCTGGAAGCCGAGTGCCGGCGCAACGTGGAAGTGATGTGGCTGTTGAGCAGTCTGGAGCCGGACTATAAGTCGATTGCCGAGTTTCGGCGGATGCATTCGGAGGCGGTGACAGAGGCGGGAGCGGAACTAGTTCGCTTTGCGCGTTCGGTGGGACTGGTTCGCGGCGAGTGGGTGGCGATCGACGGCTCGAAGTTCCGTGCCGTCAGCAGTGCCAAGAGTGTGAGGGAGCGTGAGGCGATCCGGCGCTACCTCGATCAACTGGAGCAGGCCGACGAGCAGGACGAAGTAGTGATCGACCCGAGCGCGGTAGCGGCGGCGCTGGAGAAGCTGAAGAATCACCCAGAGGCGGAAGCACGTTTCATGCGTATGGCCCAAGGCAACGCGCCTGCCTATAACGTGCAGACGGCAGTGGATGCCGAACACGCTCTGATCATTGCGCACAAGGTGACAACCAATGCCACCGATAATCGCAGTCTGTTGCCGTTGGCCGAAGCGGCCCAGCGGGCTGTCGGCGCTCCGGAAACACTGCACGTGGTGGCCGATGCGGGCTCTCCAATGGCTCGCAGGCGGAAGGTTGTGAAGCCAAGGAGATCCTGCCCCACGTCCCAGCCAATCGCGCCATCAACAACCAAGGCGATGGAACACTGTTCGACCGCACCGAGTTCGTTTACGACGACGAGACGGACAGCTTCCAGTGCCCGGCGGGGCAGACCCTGGCCCGCAAGCAGCTCCAGAGATGGAAGACACGGGTTGTCTATGCAGCGGCGGCATCTGCCTGTTCGACCTGTCCCTTGAAACAGCGGTGCACGAACGCCCAGTACCGGATCGTCAATCGTCATCTCCACGAAGGCGCATTACAGCGCATGCATCAGCGTGCCACGCCGCAAGCCATGCGACTACGAAGATCGACGGTCGAGCAACCTTTCTGCCCACTCAAATACCTCATCTTCGGGCGCCCCAGATTCCTTCTGCGCGGAGTCACCGGTGCACAAGCCGAGATGAGATTAACATCCATTGCTTATAACCTGAAACGGATGATGAATATTCTGGGCGGCCAAAAACTCGCCACCGCACTCGCCCGCTAAACGTCGGTCGGCAACACCAAACCTCAAATCAGCGCTGCCGAAAAGAAAACGGTGCTCCGAAACCGGAACACCGTTCGTTTACCCCATCAAAACTTGTCGTTCGTAAAAGCACCATCGCGCTGATGGAGCGCGAAGACTTGTTAGGGCTTTTTCTTGCAGGCCCACGAATATGTTTGGGAGTCCCCGTCTCTAGTTAGAATGAGCGCGCCGGTAGTGCGATCAAGAATAAAGTGATTGACGTTTTCCTTCCATCTGCTAACCCAAGTCACCCTATTGGCCGTGATCGTCGCGGGGAACGCCTGAATACCGCTGCGAGTGAGGCTGACAATCCAGGAGGTCGCGGTGCTGGCAGTCAGGTCAATGCTGACATTCAAGTCCTGAGGCGCTTGACTGGTGGTGGCGCATAGAAAATCGATTGTCTCAGCATGTGCGGGCGTGAGCAGACATGGGATGACGGTTACGCCGAGAACTACGGCCAGCACGTGCGCCAAAATTCGTGATCGAATCATTTGCTTTCCCCCTGTTGATTAGCGACCCGAAGAAACTACCCCACTCTAGCCAACAGCGGGCTAGAATGGGCCACCCACCACGGAAGCTGCCGTAGTTGGCGAATCGTACCACAAGGAGACACTCGCGTCCTACAGGTGCGCGGCCAGGATGGTGGCCAGCTTTTCCGGTTCGGCGAGAAAGGCGTCGTGTCCGTGCGAGGATGCTATCTCGTGATATTCGCACTGCACGCCCGCGGCGGTGAATTGCTCGCCCAAGGCGCGCACGTCGGCAGCCGGGAAAAGCCAGTCGGAGGAAATTCCCACCAGGGTGACATGCGCCCGAATGCGTCCGTAAGCGGCCTGCGGCGAACCATAGGAGCGCACGGGGTCGAAGCTGTCCATGGTTTTGCTGATCGCCAGGTAGGAGTTGGCGTCGAAGCGCTGGACAAATTTTTCTCCCTGGTAGTCGAGGTATCCGGCCACGTCGAAGCGGCCATCGGGATGAGTCCAGGGATCTTCGCCGTTGCGGTTGGGATTGCGTCCGAAGCGGGTGGTGAACAATTCGGCGGACTTGTAGGAGCACATGGCGATCTCGCGCGCCAGCGCCAGTCCCTTGGCGGGACCATCATGCGGAGGATAGCCGCCGTTTTGCCACTTGGGATCGAGGCGAATCATGTGCCGCTGGAGATGATTCAGCGCCAGCCCCATCGAGCCGAGGGGAGCGGCGCCGATGGCGACACAATGCTCGACGAATTGCGGATAATCGATCGCCCATTGCAAGGCCTGCATGCCGCCGATGGAGCCGCCGATGACGAGCTTTACCCGCTCGATACCCAGAAACTCCAGCAGATAGCGCTGCGCCCGCACGATATCGCTGACCGTGACCAGCGGAAAATTCGCGCCAAAGGGCTGGCCGCTGTCGGGATCGATGGCGGAGGGTCCGGTCGATCCATAGCAGGAGCCCAGGATGTTGCTGCCGATGATGCAATAGCGGTCGTTGCCGAAGAGCCTCTCGTCATCGAACAATTCCGGCCACCAGGAGGCCACCTCGGCGGAGCCCGAGAGCGCGTGGCAGACGAGTACGATGTTGTCGCACGCGGCATTCGGCTCGCCGTACATGGCGTAACGGATGTTCACGGGACGCAACACGCGGCCGCACTCCAGGGCAAAGCCCTCCCTCTCAGCAAAGGAGTGCTGCCCCTGGACCAAATGCAAAGTGTCCGTACTCATTTCGCGCTCTTCCCTCCGGCTACGGACAGAGTCGGCATCCTGCTCGCGGGAGAGTCCGGTAGCCGTCTTGAGCGCCTGATTCAAGTCGTCGATCAGGTCGCGCACGTCCTCGGTGCCGACCGACAGACGCACCAGTTCAGGAGTGACGCCGGTATCGAACTGCTCGCTTTCGCTCAGTTGCGCATGAGTTGTGGAAGCAGGATGAATCACCAGAGACTTGGAGTCTCCGAGATTTGCCAGCAGGCTGAATAGCGAAAGCGAATTGATCAGCTTGCGGCCCGCTTCGTAGCCACCCTTGATTCCGAATGTTACCAAGGCTCCGCTGCCATCCGGAAGATATTTTTGCGCGCGCTCGTAGTACTTGCTGCTGGGCAGGCCGGGATAATTGACCCACTCGACGCCGGGATGCGTCTCCAGATACTTGGCCAGCGCCAGCGAGTTCTCCGAATGCCGCTGCATGCGGAGATGCAAGGTCTCGGTGCCCTGCAGGAAGAGGAACGAGTTGAACGGAGAGAGGCAAGCTCCGGTGTCGCGCAGACCCTGCACGCGCGCCTTGATGATGAAGGCCAGCGGCCCGAAGGCTTCGGTGTAGGAAACGCCATGATACGAGGGGTCGGGGTTGACGAAATCCGGGAAGCGTCCCGAGGCCTTCCAATCGAAGGTGCCGCTGTCGACAATAATGCCGCCGATAGAGGTTCCATGGCCGCCGATGAACTTGGTGGCCGAGTTGACAACGATATCGGCCCCCCACTCGATAGGCCGGCAGAGAGCGGGCGAGGCCGAAGTGTTGTCGATAACCAGCGGCAGCTTGTTCTCGTGGGCGATGCGGGCGAGCGCTTCGATATCGACAATGTCAAGCTTGGGATTGCCGAGAGTCTCGGTGTAGACGGCCTTGGTCTTTTTGTTGATCGCCTTCCGGAGACCGTCGAAATCGTCGGCATCGACGAAGCGGACCGTAATGCCCAGCTTGGGCAGCGTGTAATGGAAGAGGTTGTAGGTTCCGCCGTAGAGCGAGGTGGTGGAAACAATCTCGTCGCCGGCGCTGGCCAGCGTGGTGATGATGAGCGTTTCGGCAGCCTGTCCGGAGGCGGTTGCCAGGCCCGCGATGCCGCTTTCCAAGGCCGCGATCCGCTTCTCAAAGACGTCGGTGGTGGGGTTCATGATGCGGGTGTAGATGTTGCCGAACTCCTTGAGGCCGAAGAGGCGGGCCGCGTGGTCGGCATCGTCGAAGACGTAAGACGTGGTCTGGTAAATAGGCACCGCGCGCGCCTTGGTGGCGGGATCGACCTGCTGGCCGGCGTGAATCGCCAGGGTTGCGAAGCGCTGCTTCTTCTCGGCGTTGTTGTTTCCGTTTCCTGACATTGCTGCTACCTGTTCCTTTTCTGAAAATGTTGAGTGAACAAAACGAAACGACCCGCGATCGGATGACCGTGGGTCGTTGAAATCCTTGAATTTCCCTGCTCGAAGCTGCTAGTCAGCCGCCCACGGTCGCGCACGGAAACACATGTGCATGCACATGGCCATGGTTTGCGCGGTGTGGGTTAGGGCCAACATCGAAAACAGTATGCGGGATTGTGGGTGGTCTTGTCAAAAAGAAAAGCGCAGCTCTGCTGATGAGAGCTGCGGCAGAGCTGCTGTACGCAGAAAGAAACTACCCCACGTTAGCCAAATGCGGGCGAACGTGGGGCACCATGGGATGACGATCGAAAGCCTCACCCAAGCTTCGCTTGAATGGGGAACCCCCGAACAACGTGGCGCGGAACCTGGGGCACCCGGCGGCGCGCAGGCGCGAGAGCGCGGGAAGTCCAAGAAACTACCCCACGTTAGCCAAAAGCAGGCGAACGTGGGGCACCAGGCACCAGGCGTCGCAGAAAGTGAAGATCAGTCGAAGCTGACGATCTCCACCCAATTCGAGTCCTTGCCTGTCGGGTACTTCTTCAGCAGCGTGAGCGCGCCGCTCCCGTCGATGGCGTAGACCGAGATCGTGTCCGACAGCTCGCCGCTGACGACCATGTACTTGCCCTTGGGGTCGATGGCGAAGCCTCGCGGCTGTTTCTCGGTCGGCGTGCTCGACAGATAGGTGAGCTTGCCGCTGGCGGCATCAACGCTGAACGCGGCGATCGTGCTCCCCGTGCGCTCGGCGGCATACAGGAACTTGCCGTCGGGCGTCAGGTGCAGGTCGGAGGCCCAAATGTCCATCGAGAGGTCGCGCGTATCCTCGCCCGCCCCAATCGGGACGCGCGGCGCGCCCGGCTTCAGCTTGCTGCCCGCCGGCAGCATATTGGTCACGGCGACCGTGGTGAGCAGGCCCGTCTTCGCGTCCAACGACAGGGTAGTGACGGTGCCGACCAGCTCGCTCAGCAGATAGGCGAAGCGGTTGTCACTGGAAATGATGATGTGGCGCGGGCCGGTCTTGGCCTTCATCAGCAAGAGCGGCGGCGTGTTGGCCTTCAGTTTGCCGGTCTTTGGGTTGAAGACGAACTGGAAGATCTGGTCGCTGCCGAGATGCGGGACGAAAAGGTACTTATCGGTCCTATCGACGACAGCGGAGTGCGGATTGATGGCCGTGTGGATCGTCTGCAGCGGCTCTGAGACTTTGCCGTCCTTGGCGATGGCGTTAACGCAGACCAGGTTGGCGCCGTAGCCCGCGCCGAACAGATAGCGCCCGTTTCTGGAGATGGAGATGTACGGGAAGCTCTCGGCCGCCGGCCCCTTCGAGAGCTGCTTCAGCGCGCCAGTCTTGGGATCGATGGCGAAGGTGAATATCGAGTACGGGCTTGGTGCGGGCAGCGGCATAGAGATAAGCGCTTATCCGGGCTGACGCTCATCGGCATCACCAGCTTCTGCGCCTCGACGCGCGCCCCCGGCGTCAGCGTGCCGTCGGTTGCCATCGCGTACATCCCGATGGTGCCGTCCTCGGCGTTGGAGACGTAGACATAGGTTGCCGCCTTCGCGGTACCCGCGACCGTGATGAGCGCCAACAAGGCGATCCCCATAATCAGTTTGGCGAATGAGAACATTTATCTTTTCCTTTCTACTATCGGAGAGGTTGGCCGGGCCGGAGTGACAACTCGAGTCCGCTGCCGCCCGGAAGCGTCCCGCGAGTAGATTCTGAACCATGCCGCACGACGCGGCAAGACATTCCTCGAGTGTCTCGATGACAAGGCCGAGTGGCGCACCCGTTCTAAGTCAAATCTTGATGTTTCGCAAAAAGGCTGCGAATCTGGTAAAAGATTGATCGAGACTAGTCACCCCAGCAAGCCAACGACGGGCTTGTCAGGGACCCCGAAAAATCACCCCAGCGAGCACAGCTCGCCGGGGACCCCGAGATAAAGATGGCAGACCTACTCACTCCTATCTCTCTTCGCAGCGTTACGCTGCGCAATCGAATTGTGCTCTCGCCCATGTGCCAGTACTCGGCCAAGGATGGTTTTCCGGACGATTGGCACCTTGTACACCTGGGGGCGCGCGCCCAAGGCGGAGCCGCTCTGATCCTGACCGAGGCAACCTCGGTATCGCCGGAGGGCCGCATCTCGCCCGCCGACCTCGGGCTGTGGAAAGACGAGCAGATCGAACCCTTCCAGCGCATTGCCCGTTTTGTTACGGCGCAGGGCGCGGTCATCGGGATGCAGCTTGCCCACGCGGGGAGAAAGGCATGCACGGCCGCTCCGTGGCTGGGCAGGGTCCCGCTTAACCCTGAAAACGGCGGCTGGAGGCCGATTTACGCGCCCAGCGCGATTCCCTTCGATGCCGATTCCATCGTTCCGGAAGCGCTCGACGTGGCCGGCATTCATAGGATCATCGGGCAATTCCAGGCGGCTACGCAGCGCGCCCTGACGGCGGGAATGAAGGTGCTGGAGTTGCACGCGGCGCATGGCTACCTGGCTCACCAGTTTCTCTCGCCTATTTCCAATCATCGCAGCGATCAGTATGGCGGCTCGTTTGAGAACCGCACGCGCTTTCTGCGCGAAATGGTGGCGGCCGTGCGCAAGATCTGGCCCGACGAACTGCCGCTGCTGGTGCGCATCAGCGCCACGGACTGGGTGGCGAACGGGTGGGATGTGGAACAATCCGTCGAGCTGGCGCGTCAACTGAAGCCGCTGGGAGTGGACCTCATCGACTGCTCCTCGGGCGGCAACGTGGCGAACGCGCAGATTCCGGTTGGACCTGGATACCAGGTTTCTTTTGCCCGGCAAATCCGCGAAACGGGAATCCTGTCGGGAGCCGTCGGGCTGATTACATCGCCGCAGCAGGCGGACCAGATCATCCGTTGCGGCGACGCCGATGTGGTGCTGCTGGCGCGCGAGTTTTTGCGCCAGCCCTACTGGGGACTGCTGGCCGGGCACGCGCTCGGACGCGATGTCGAGTGGCCAAAGCAGTACGAGCGGGCTAAGCGATTCTGAATGGGCGCGAGTGCGTGACCGCAAACGCCGACAGCGCATTAAGTTAGCCATCGAACTACCCCACCCAACGAAAACCGCGTTGGGTGGGCCACCGACCCACGTTAGCCCAAAAGCCGGGCGGAACGTGGGGCACCCAGCTAGCACTCGCCATCACTAAGTAGCGCTTTGACGATCGCCGCCGCATCTAGGCCATCGTGCTTGATGGAGATGACCCGGTGCGGTGATATCTCCGGGATTTGTTCGGGGCAGGCGCGGTCGCAGCCGGCGATCAATAGAACCGTGTCAAAGCCCGGATCGTCGAGGCTGACCCACTCGATGGAATCTCCGGCGGCGGCTCGAACCCTGGCGAATAGTTCGACTCTATCGAAGCCCGGATCGCAACCACCGCAGTACTTCAAGGCTATCCTCTTGCTCATCGAATCCTTTGCCCCGTCACCGGCAACAACGCGAGATGCGTTTCCACCCCACTATGCACACCGGCGCGCGTAGTGGGGACCCCGGCATCAGAGCACAGTCGAATGGTGAATTCGTGTCTAAAATCACCAGAAAGAAACTACCCCAGGTTAGCCAAAAGCTGGCGAACCTGGGGCACCTGCAAATCAAATACATAGATTCTTCGCTCGCTGCGTTCGCTCAGAATGACACCTCAAGAAATCATTGCGCGAACTTCTGAGGCACCCACCTCTAGTGGCTGAGCACCGGAGTTTGCTCGGTGGTCTCGATCAGTTCCCTCTTCTTGCCCATGCGACGCCCGACCCATGTTTGCAGGTTATCGAGATAGGTGTAGATGACGGGCGTGATGTAAAGGGTAATCAACTGCGAAAACATCAGGCCTCCGACGACGGCCCAGCCGAGCGGGCGGCGCGATTCCGCGCCTGCACCCATGCCGAGGGCGATGGGCAAGGTTCCCATCAATGCGGCCATGGTTGTCATCATGATTGGACGGAAGCGCACCAGGCAGCCTTCATAGATAGCTTCGGCGGCCGACTTCCCTTCCGAGCGTTGCAGGGCCAGCGCGAAGTCGATCATCATGATGGCATTCTTCTTGACGATGCCGACGAGCATGATGATGCCCACGAACGAGTACAAATTGAGGTCCATGTGGAACAGCATCAGCGTGACCAGCGCGCCAAAGCCGGCCGAAGGCAGTCCGGAGAGAATGGTGATGGGATGAATGAAGCTCTCGTAGAGAATTCCCAGCACGATGTAGATCACCAGAATCGACAACAGCAGCAGCCAGCCCAGGCCGCTGATGGAGGACTGGAAGGCCTGCGCCGTTCCCTGGAAGCTGCCGGTAATGGTGGCCGGCAGCGCATAAGCAACTTTCTGCACCTTGTCGACGGTTGCGCCGAGGGCAACGCCGGGCGCGGGATTGAACGAAATGGTCACCGACGGCAACTGCCCCTGGTGATTTACCGTGAGCGGGCCTACCGAACGCTTGAGCGTGGCCACGGTGTTCAGCGGCACCAACTGGCCCGAAGAGGAGCGGACGTACAGTAAAGAGAGCGCGCTCGGGATCGAGTTGATAGTCCGGCTGCACTTCGACAATCACGCGATAGGCGGTATTGGCCGCGTAGATGGTCGAAATTTGTAGTTGCCCGTAAGCGTAGCCGAGCGCGTCCTGCACATTCTGCGCCGTGATGCCCAGGGTGGAAGCCTTGTCGCGATCGAGATCGATATCGATCTGCGGATTCTTCAACTGCAAGTCGCTGGTCACATCCTGCAACTCAGGCTCCTTGGCGAGCTGCGCTTCCATCTTCTGCGCTTCGCGGTAGAGTTCCTGCGTGTCCGGACCTTGCAGCGTGTACTGATAGAGACTCTTGCTCAGGCGTCCGCCGATCTGGATGGATGGCGGCGCCTGCGGAAAGGCGATGATACCGGGAACCTTTAAAAAATCGCGCCGCAGGGACGCTACGATCTCCTGCACGGGCGGGCGATGCTCGCGGGGGATGAGCCGCGCGAACAAGCGGCCGGTGTTTCCAGCGCCCCAGCCGCCGATTGCGCACATGAATTTTGAGACGTTGGGATTCTTTTGAACGTATTCAGCCAGGGCCAGTTGGTGAGCCTTCATGCTCTCGAACGAAATACCCTGGGTAGCTTCGCTCATGGTGAAAACCTGCCCCGTGTCATCGGTGGGCAGGAAGCCTTTGGGCATAATGGCAAAAAGATAGGCGGTGATGACCAGGACAACCAGCGAAGTCACCAGGGTCACAAGCCGATGGCGGATAGCCTTCTTCAAGCTCACGTCATAGAGGTGCAGCATGCCCTGAAAGACGCCCTCCGACCAACGGTAGAGCGCGTTGTGCCGGGTTTCAGAGGCAGGCCGCAGAAAGCGGCTGCACAGCATTGGCGTCAGCGTGAGCGAGACAAAGCCGGAAACCAGGATAGCCGTGCCGATGGTCACCGCGAACTCGTGCAGAAGGCGCCCCATCAGGCCGCCCATAAAGAGCACCGGAATGAAGACCGCGGCCAGCGAGAGCGTCATCGAGAGAATGGTAAAGCTGATTTCGCGCGACCCGACGAGGGCGGCTTCCATCGGCTTCTTGCCCATCTCCATGTGGCGGACGATGTTTTCCAGCATCACAATCGCGTCGTCCACCACGAAGCCCACGGAGAGAGTGAGCGCCATCAGCGACAGGTTGTCGACGCTGTAGTCGAGCAAGTACATCACCGCGAAGGTGCCGACGATCGACATGGGCAGCGCCATGCTGGGAATCACGGTGGCCGAAACATTTCGCAGGAAGAGGAAAATCACCAGGATGACCAAGCAGACGGTCAGCATGAGGGTGAATTTCACGTCGTTGACCGAATCGCGAATCGACTCCGAGCGGTCGTAGAGCGTCTCGATATTGACGGCGGCCGGAATCTGCAAGCGGAACTGCGGCATCAAGGCGTTGATGCGATTGACCACCTCGACGGTGTTGGTGCCGGGTTGGCGCTGAATGGCCAGCACCATGGAGCGGGATAGACCCTTCGGGGTTCCGAACCAGCTCGCGGTCTTGTCGGCTTCGACGCCGTCAACCACTTCCCCCAGTTCGGCCAGCCGAACCGGATTGCCGTTGCGATAAGCGACGATGAGCGACTGGTAGTCCTTGGCGCGCCACAGTTGCCCATTAGGATTGTTGACCGTGATCGCCTGATGCGCGCCGTAGAGCGTCCCGGTCGGCTCGTTGACGTTTCCCTTCTGGATGGCGGTTACAACTTCGTCGATGCCAATCTGCCGGCTGGCCAGCAAGCGCGGGTTGAGCTGAATATGCGGCGAATACTTCTGCGCGCCGAAGACGCTGACCTGGGCGACACCGTCGATCATCGAGATGCGCTGCGCCATGGTGGTCTCGGCATACTCGTCGACATCGGAAAGCCGCATGGTCGGCGAGTAGAGCGCCAGGTAGAGGACCGGCTGATCGGCTGGATTCACCTTCTGGAACGAAGGCGGATAGGGCAGGTTATTCGGCAAATCGCGCTGCGCCTTGGCGATCATCGCCTGCACGTCCTGCGCCGCGGCATCAATGTTGCGCGCGAGCGTGAACTGCAAGGTGATGTTGGTTACGCCGAGAAAGCTGGTTGAGGTCATCTGGTCGATGCCGGCGATAGTGGAGAACTGTTTCTCCAGCGGCATCGCCACCGAGCTTGCCATGGTTTCCGGACTGGCGCCCGGCTGAGTGATGGTCACCAGAATCGTCGGAAAATCGACGTTCGGAAGATCGCTGACCGGCAGCAGCCGGTAGCCCGCCATTCCGAAAATCAGAATCGCCGCCATGACCAGCGTGGTCATGACCGGCCGTTTAATAAAAATCTCGGCTATGTTCATGACCGTTTTTCCTGCGCACTGTCGGACTCGGCTTGCGGACTTTCCGCCCGCTTGATGTCTACCTTGGAGCCGGGCACCAGCCGGATGTGGCCGTCGGTGACAACCGTCTCGCCGGGATTCACGCCTTGTTCAACGATAAGCTGGCCTTTGTACTGCTGACCGATCTTAACCAGCCGCATTTCGACCGTCTTGTCGGACTTGACGACAAACATGTATGGACCCTGCTGCCCGCTCTGCACCGCCTGCGACGGAACGGTGGTGGCGTTCGGACGATTGTCCAGCGTCAGCACCACGGTCACGAACTGCCCGGGCCACAGCTTGTTGTCTTTGTTGGGGAACGTGGCTTTCAAGGTGATGGTTCCGGTCGTGCGGTCCACCGTGTTGTCGATGAAAGTTACTTTTCCGACATCGGCCGGAACCGTTGTCGAAGGGATGGTCGCCTGCACCTGAAGGCCGCCTTTCGCCATCTGCTGCTTCACCTCGGGAAGAAACTGCTCGGGGATGGCGAAGCTGGCGTAAATCGGCGAAACCTCATTGATGGTGACCAGCGGCAGATCATTCGCTTTGGAAACGTTGCCGGGATACAACTGCAGATTTCCGGTGCGGCCATCGATGGGCGAGTAGATCTTGGTGAAGGTGACGTTGACCCTGGCGGACTCGACCGCTCCTTCATCCGCGAGGACCGCGGCTTCCGCCTGATCGGCGGCCGACATCATGTTTTCATACTGCTCGCGGGCGATGACGCCTTCCTTGAAGAGTGCGGCGTAACGGTGGGCATTGGCCCGCGCAGTTACCGCCGTGGCCTTATCCCGCGCCAACTGCCCTTTGGCTTTCAACAGGTCGGCCTCAAAGCTGCGCGGATCGAGCTGAAAAAGCAATTGCCCTTTCTTTACGAAATCCCCTTCCTTGAAAAAAGCCTTGGTGATTTCGGCGCTGACCATCGTCTTGATCTGCACCATCGAGTAGGGCGCGATCGTGCCCACGGCATTGACGACGATGGGCACATCGCGCTGCTCGGCCTGGGCCACGGATACCGGAACCGCGGGCATGGCGGCAGACTGCGTCGAGTTGGCTTGATGACAAGCAACGCTCAGCAGCATCAGTACGGCCATCGAAATCACGCAGGCGAGGCTTAGCGGGCGAGTGACCACCCCAACAAGCGCAAAAGCAGCGCTCGTCGGGGACCCCGGGCAATCGGATGCGCGGGCCGCGGCCGGAAGAGGGTTCAGTGAAAGTTTCATTGCGTTGGTTCCTGTATTTCCACGCGAGCTTGCCTGGGAACTTTCCGGGAAGCGCGTTTTCGGGAAGCTGCTGAATTTTTCAACTTGTGGCCGTTGTGCCGGCTTGCCGGCTCCGCAGACATGCCGTCAAGCCAGATCGAGACCATCATCCTGCTGGCCTCGCGTGCATCCATATCTCCGGCGGTGTTTCCGGCGGTATCGACCGGGCCGAAAAGTTCCTTGATGAGCGAGTGATAAACCACCGTGCCGATGAAAGTGCGCGCGGCCATGACCGGGTCGGCGGGACGCAGTACTCCCAGGCGCATCTGCCGGCGCAGGTAGTTGGCCAGCACCTCGAAGTATTCGGCGATGAAGCGCCCGAAAAAACGCCGCGACAATTCGTGCCGCTCCAGCGCGCAGAACAGCGAGAGGCGGGTCGTCGCGTGGTCCTCCGCCCGGCGTTGCAGGGTCCACTCGGCCACGGCCAGCAGCGCTTCACGCACGTTGCCCGCCCCCGCCAGCAACTCCTCCAGGCGGAGATGGAAATCTTCCGAGCGCACTTTGGCTTCCAGCACCGCCCAGTACAGCTCTTCCTTGGTGGGGAAATGGCGAAAAATGAGGGCTTCGTTGACCTGCGCGTGGGCCGCGATCTCGCGCGTAGTGGTGCCCCCGAAGCCTTTCTCGGCAAACATCTCGGTGGCGATTCCAAGAATCTGCTGGCGGCGGTCCACGGAAGAAATTCTTTGCTGCGCGGTAGTCATGACCTAAGAAGTAAGTATTTGCTTACTTTACAGCGCAGGCGTGAGCACGTCAATGTTACTGTTGTTACCTGCCGCATTACCCGGAAAGACAGCGCGCGGTCTTTCGCTGGCGGCTTGGCTGGACCACATTTTAGGGCTTCAGCCCTTAATGCGGGATGTCACTTCACTGCCGCATCTAAATGCCACATCTGTATAAAGCTGCCTGACCGACTCCGTAAGCCTTTTCAAGTCCCCACATTAGCAACTGCGGCAAATGTGGAGCACCAAGCCTACGCTGGAACTGGCGAGCGCGAAAAAGTTCGTCGTGCGCATCGGTGCGGCATCTTATAGATCAGAAGGAAGATAAGGCTGAATCGTATTGATTATAAAGGGGGATAAGACTGAAATGACTGCCACTATTCCTCGGGTTGTCATCGTTGGCGGCGGTTTTGGCGGCCTGTATGCAGCTCGCAAGCTGGCGAGCAAGCAGGTCAGGGTCACTCTCGTTGACCGCAAGAACCACCATACCTTTCAGCCGCTGCTATACCAGGTGGCGACCGCCGGTCTCTCGCCCGGTGAGATTGGCTATCCGATTCGGGCTATCTTCAAGCACTCCAAGAACATAGAGGTCTTGCTGGACGAGGTGACGGGCTTCGACCTGGCTGCATCGCCAAGTGCTGCTGCACGACGACCGGCTCGCCTACGATTACCTGATCGTCGCCGCGGGCGCCACTCACGCCTACTTTGGCCACGAGAACTGGGCGCCGATGGCTCCCGGCTTGAAAACCTTGGAAGACGCCACGGAGATCCGCCGCCGCATATTGTTGGCGTTTGAAATTGCGGAACGGCGGGCGCGGCTGGAGCACAAACTTGAGCCCATCAATTTTGTCATCGTCGGTGGTGGACCGACAGGGGTGGAGTTGGCGGGAGCGGTCGCGGAAATCGCTCACCGCGTGGTCGCCGGCAACTTCCGGTCAATCGACCCGAGCCGGGCGCGGGTGATCCTGCTGGAAGGAGGCCCGCGCGTGCTGCCCAGCTATACCGAGGACCTCTCGCGCAGCGCTGAGCGGCAGCTACGAAAGCTGGGCGTCGAAGTAATGGACGACTGCATGGTCACAGGAGTGGAGCCGAACCGCATACACTTCGGCGACAGCAGCCTGGAGGCCTCGGTCATTTTGTGGGCGGCGGGAGTTGCCGCTTCGCCTCTGGGAAAGATGCTGGGTACTCCGCTCGACCGTGCAGGACGAGTGTTGGTGGAAGCGGACCTGACCGTTCCCGGTCACCCCGAGGTATTTATTGTCGGCGATATGGCGTCGATAAAACAGGCTGACGGCAAGCCCGTGCCTGGCGTCGCCCCGGCGGCAATCCAGATGGGAGAATTCGCGGCGCAGACCATTCTCGACGAGGTTGCGGGCCAAGCTGGCGGCGAGGGGGCGACGGATCGCGGCGCGGATGGCGCGGCCTTCCACTACTTCGATAAAGGAAGCCTCGCCACCATAGGCCGCAACGCCGGAATCGCACAGATAGGCCGCCTGCACCTCTCCGGATTGATCGCCTGGCTGGCCTGGCTGCTGGTGCACGTTTTTTTTCTGATCGGCTTCCGCAACCGCCTGCAGGTAATTTGGGAGTGGGCGTGGGCCTATTTGTGGTATCAGAAGGGCGCCAGGCTGATCACGGGAAACAGCGACTCGATCACCCCCGATGAAGTGCACGATGAGGCTCGCCGCGAACCGACACTGGAGATTCCGGCCCCGGCATCGATACCAGAGCGCAAGGCGTCGTGAGCGGGAAGGGGGAAGTAGAAAAATATAACGTCTGGCGTTATTTTTGCTTGACTCAAATAACGCGAGGCGTTATTTTGTTCTTACCGCTTGGGTTCGTATGTCGCACCAGCGGGAGGTGCTGGAATCGGCTGTCGCGCAGTAGAGAAAGGGTTCCTGGTGATAGCGAACTTTAAGGACGCGGATGCAAAACGGCTTTACGAGACCGGCAAGAGCCGTCGCCTTCCGACGGAGATTCAGCGCGTGGCTTTGCGGAAGCTGAAATACCTAAACAACGCAGCGGACCTGAATGATTTGCGAATACCTCCGGGGAACCACCTTGAAGCGTTGAGCGGCAAGAGAGAGGGACAGCACAGCATTCGGATCAACGATCAATACCGCATCTGCTTCGTGTGTGAAGGCGATCAATTCCGTGACGTGGAGATCGTTGACTATCACTGAGCGCTTGGAAGTATAGGGAGAATATCCGTAAGCGCATATCAGCATCATAGTAAGCAGTAAGGAGCCTGTATGGCTCCACACTCCGATAAGGAGCAATACAGAATGACATCAAATGCAGTCCATCCAGGCGAAGTGCTGCGAGAAGAATTCATGGTTCCGATGGGGCTGACCTCGACGGAGTTGGCGGCACACTTGCATACTTCCGTGCCGCGCGTGAATGACATTGTGCGCGAGCGGCGCGCGATCACGGCCGATACCGCAATGCGGCTGGCCAGGTACTTCGGCACTTCGGCCAAGCTTTGGATGGGGTTACAGGCCGAGTACGACTTGGATGTGGCAGCAGCAGCAGCCCGCGACATCCGGAAGATAAAACCAAGAGTGGTCGCCTGACCACTACCCCAGGTTAGTGCTGAACCCAACGGTTGCAAGAAAAAGCAAATCCTTCGCTCCCCCCACCCCATCAACCGCAACTACGGCGGTTGATGGGGACCCCGGCTCGCTCAGGATGACACTCAAGAAGGGGCATGATGAATCCCGGCGCGGAACCTGGGGCACTCACGCCACAGGCGGCGAGCGGCAGCGATATAATCGAGCTATCTTGACTATGTTCCGGCTCATCTATCGTCTGGCCGTGGTGGTTGGTCTTTGCTGTGGCATGGTGTTGTCGTGCGTGGCGCAAAGTTCCGTGCCGCCGGCTCAGACCCTGTTGATTCTGCCTTTTGAGAACCACTCCAAGTCTCCGGGTCTGGAATGGATTGGCGAGTCGTTTCCCGAGATACTTTTGCAGCGCCTGTCCTCTCCCTCGATGTACATCATCAGTCGCGAAGACCGGGTCTACGCCTTTGACCGCATGGGAATTCCCGTCGGCGCCCGGCCCTCGCACGCCACCATGTATAAGATCGCCGAGCAAATGGATTGCGACTACGTGGTGATGGGCGACTACAACTTCGACGGGTTGACCTTCACGGCGCGGGCCAAGGTGCTCGACATGAAGCAGTTGCGGCAATCGCCGATGCTGGAAGCTGCGGGGCCGCTGCTCAAACTAATCGATGTGCAGACGGATCTGGCCTGGCAGTTGCTGAAAACCATCCAGCCGCAGAGCACGATCAGCCGCGAAGAGATGGTCCGTTCGGCCAACGCGATCCGCCTGGATTCCTTCGAGAACTACGTGCGTGGCATCGTTGCCACCACCCGGCAGGAAAGAGTGCGGCGATTCCGCGAGGCTATACGGTTCAATCCGCAGTACACGCTGGCGATCTTCCAATTGGGCAAGACGTATTATTCAAACCGCGAATACGAATCGGCGGCCAGTTGGCTGAGCCGCATTCCGCAGGCGAACCCGAAGGCGGGAGAGGCGTACTTCCTGCTTGGGCTGGCGTACTACAACCAGGGGCAATTCGAGCGCGCCGAAGACGCGTTCAGGGTCACGATCTCCAAGCTTCCGCTTACCGAGGTCTATAACAATCTTGGGGCGGCAGCCTTGCGGCGAGGCAAGAGGAGCGCCTTGCCACTGCTGCAACGGACGGTCGAAGTCGACCCGCACGATCCCGATTACCAGTTCAATCTTGCCCTGGCACTTTACAGGTATGGCGATCCGGCGATGGCAGTGAAAAACCTTCGCGAGTCACTGGCGAAGTATCCGACCGATAGCGAAGCGCGGCAGTTCCTCGATGAGATTTCCGGCGCGCCCGGTGCCACGGGCAATCGGGGAGCCGACAGCTCCGGAACCACGGTCGCTTCCATCGCCAAGCTGCCGCTTCCGCGCATCAAACGGAACTACGACGAGAGCTCGTTCAGGCTGCTGGCGCTTGAAATCCAGAACTCGACAAAACCGGTGCAAGAGCCGGGCGGCAACACGCGGACGATGTATCACATCCAGCATGGGACGGAACTGCTTGATCGCGGTTTGATCGCCGACGCGGAAAACGAGTTCCACGTGGCGCTCCAGATAGAGCCGGCGAGCGCGGCTGCTCATGCCGGCCTTGCCCGAGCCGCCGAGGCGAAGGACGACGTGGTAACGGCGCGAATGGAGGCTGCCACTTCGATTGGCCTGCATCCCACGGCGGCGGCTTTTCTGGTGCTCGCGCGGGCAGACACGCGGCAAAAGCTGTTTGGTTCGGCGGCCCAGAACATCGACCAGGCGCTGGCGCTCGAGCCGGGCAATGCCGAGGCTCTGACTCTCAAGCAGGAGATCGCGGCGCGCGCGGCGCAGGCCACGGAGTGGACGCGATAGGTTGAGGCGTTAAGGCGGCGTTTGAGCGGGGTCCCCGGAAAGCCAGAATTCAGGCTTTATGGGGTGCCATGGGCCGCCTGCCGAAATCCTGAGCGAAGCGAAGGATCTATGCGTCACAAGTTAAATACATAGATTCTTCGCTCCCGGCGGGCGCTCGGAATGACACTTCAAAAGGGATACGGGCCACCGAACGCCGGTTGTGAGGAATCTGAGGATAAGCCCATGCGTCTGCCTTCGCATCCGCGTTTTCATCCGATTGCCGTATTAATCTTGCTTGGTTGCGCATTTGCCCTGCCCTGCGCCGCGGACGTGCTGAAGATTACGATCGACGGCCCCATTCACCCCATCGCGGACGAATACATCGCGCGCGCCATCACGGCCGCGGAGCGCCGCCACTCGGACGCCCTGTTGATCGAGCTGCGCACCCCGGGCGGCCTGGTCGATTCCACGCGGGAGATCGTCGAGAAGATACTCGCCTCGCGCGTGCCGGTAGTTGTTTACGTGGCGCCGAGCGGGGCACGCGCAGCTTCGGCGGGCTTCTTCATTCTGGAAGCCGCGGACGTGGCCGCCATGGCACCCGGCACCAACACCGGGGCGTCGCATCCGGTTTCGCTCGCGGGCGGAAAGATGGACGACGTGATGAAGACCAAGATTGAGAACGATACCGCGGCTTTCATGCGCTCCTACGTTTCCAAGCGCGGCCGCAACGTGCAACTGGCGGAAAGCGCGGTGCTCAAATCGACGTCGTGGACCGATCAGGAGGCACTCTCGCAGCATTTGATCGACCTGGTCGCCGCCAACGAGCAGGATCTGCTGCGCCAGCTCGACGGGCGCGTGGTGAAGCGTTTCGACGGAAGCTCAGTGACACTGCACGTGGCCGGTAAGCCGGTCGACGATTTCCCCATGTCGCTCAGGCAGCGAATCCTGGGCTGGCTGATGGACCCGAATATTTCGTTCCTGTTGCTGGCGGTTGGCGCCTTTGCCATCTACGCCGAAATGAATCACCCGGGCGCGGTGGTTCCCGGCGTTGTCGGAGTTATTTTCGTTCTGCTTGCCGTCTTCGCGCTCAATCTTCTGCCGGTACGCTTTGCCGCCCTCACACTGATCGTGGCCGCTTTTGTGCTGTTCGCGCTGGAGGCCAAATTTGCCACCCACGGAGTGCTCGGGATCGGCGGAATAGTGGCCTTGACACTGGGAGGATTGCTGCTGGTCGACGGCCCGATTCCCGAGTTGCGGGTTCACCTGTGGACGGCGCTCGGCGTGAGCGTGCCGCTGGGCGTGATCACGGTTTTTCTCATGAGCCTCGCCATCAGGGCACGGCGCAACAAAGTTACTACCGGGTCGCAAGGTCTCATTGGGGAAACAGGGATCGCACAGACGGAACTCTCCCCGGCGGGGACGGTGTTTGTCCACGGCGAATTGTGGAGGGCGCGCTCCCGGCAGCCTGTGGCGAACGGGGAGCAGGTGCGCGTCACGCGCGTTAACGGGCTGCAATTGGAAGTGGAGCCGTTCGCCGAGCCTGCGGCGCACGCCGATGCCGAGCCGGTCCCAAATTCACGCCGGATTTCCTGAGCTTTCCGAGCGGAGTGGGCGTAAGCCAAGCAGGAGGGACGCCTGATTGTGCCTACGCACCTCGCGTTTGAACCCCATGCTCGGCAATATCGCAAAGTGTCTCAGCGATTCTCACGGCGCCTTCGAGAACCTCGTAAGCTCCGGAAGCCGGGGTCAAATCGACCTCTTTTCTAATACGGATATTTGTTTTGACTGCGACCAAGTGCGCTGCGATGAGTGCCACAACCTGTGTTCGCTCCACCCGTTCCTCCGCTCTAACTGCTCCGTTCTCTCCCTAAGTATAAGGCGAACACAATTTACCGCTGCGGGCATAGACTTGCGCCAAAAAGTGCCCCGGGAGTACCTGATCGGGTTCTCGGGGCCGAGAACCATATCCTGCAATTTCCCCGGCCGTATTCTTGGAGTACAATCCGCGCAGCGTATTAGATTGCGTAGTGTCGGAGGTCGGCGTGAGCATCTTTGGTCTGGCAGTAA
Source organism: uncultured Acidobacteriota bacterium (assembly GCA_963842345.1). Classification (GTDB taxonomy): domain Bacteria; phylum Acidobacteriota; class Terriglobia; order Terriglobales; family Acidobacteriaceae; genus CAWBRT01. The sequence goes on along the minus strand of CAWJGD010000026.1, from coordinate 34,307 downwards.
TCTTCATCATCGCTCTCTACCTCATCAACTCCATCAAAATCCTGTCTGAATACGAGCGCGGCGTCATCTTTCGCCTGGGGCGCGTACTGTCGAACCCCAAAGGCCCGGGCCTTATCCTGGTCTTCGCGCCTTTGGACCGCATTGTGCGCGTGGACCTGCGGCAGATCGCTTTCGATGTGCCGCCGCAGGACATCATCACCCGCGATAACGTTACGCTGAAGGTGAGCGCGGTGATTTTCCTACGCGTCATCGATCCGCGGCGCGCGGTGCTCGAGGTGCTGAACTACCAGTACCAGACCTCCCAGTTTGCGCAGACGACTCTGCGCTCAGTGCTGGGCGAGGTGGATATGGATGAACTGCTGGCGCATCGCGAAAAAATCAACCTGCGCCTGCAATCGATCCTCGATCAGCACACAGACCCCTGGGGCGTAAAAGTCACTAACGTAGAGGTCAAGCAGGTGGACCTGCCCGAAGGCATGATGCGAGCCATGGCCAAGCAGGCCGAGGCCGAACGCGAAAAGCGCTCGAAGATCATTCACGCCGAGGGCGAGTTCGCGGCGGCGCAGCGCCTGGTGGACGCGGCGCATTTGCTGGCCAGCGAACCCTCTTCCATCCAGCTTCGTTACTTGCAGACGCTTACGGAAATCGGCGTCGAGAAGAACACGACAATCATCTTCCCCGTGCCGGTCGATCTGCTGGCCGGATTGCAGAAGCTGGTGACGGAACGGAAAATCGCAGAAACGAAACAGGAGTAGGGCGGGCGAGCTACCCCAGCGAGCGGTGCTCGCCGGGGATCCCGGTTGACGAACGTGGAGCACCACGGGACGAGAAGCTTAGAAAAATGGGGGTGGAATTGGCGCGGTCGAGGTCGGAGTCGGACGAACGAGAGATTACGCTAGGCGTCGGCAAACTGGTTGGGTTGTTTTTCCTGCTGGTGATGTTTTGCGCGGTTTGCTTCGCCGTCGGCTACGGCTTCGGACACAGCGGGGCGAAACAGCCGACGCTGTCCACGGAGGTTCAAGCCGCGTCCACTACTACCGCCGCCAAGCCGGTTGCCAAGCCGCAGACTGACACGCCTGCCCGCGCCGATTGTCCCGCGGGAAATTGCCAGCAGACGAGCGTTCCGGCGGCACAGGACCTCAGCTTCTACAAGGCCGTGGAACAAAAAGAAGCGCGCGCGCGGCTAACGCCGCCACAACCTGCGCAAACTCCGCCGCCGGCTAAGGCTGCTCAACCGCCGCCTTCGAAAGCCCCTGCCCCGGAAAACAGCCCGGCTGTCGGCTCCGGAATCATGGTACAAGTGGCCGCTGTCAGCAGGCGCGAGGACGCCGAAGTGCTTCAGGACGCTCTGCGCCGCAAGCAATACCCCGTGCTCATCATCACCGTCCCCAGCGATAAACTCTTCCACGTCCAGATCGGCCCGTTCGGCGATCCGAAAGAGGCGGAAACCACGCGCTCGCGGTTGCAGGGAGATGGCTATAACCCGATCCTGAAGCGCTAAAGCCGACGGTTTTGCCCTGTGATACATTGATCATCGTCGATGAAAGCAGCCAACAACGGTTTTAGCTTGAAATTGCGCGCCATCTCCGACCCGGTACGGAGGGAGATTCTGCGTCTGCTTGCCCGCAAGGGTTTGTGCTCGCTGGATAGGACGGATGGCATGTGCGCCGCCGATCTACAGCGACACATGGGCCTGGCGCAGCCCACCATCTCGCATCACATGCGCGTTTTGGCCGAAGCCGGCCTGGTGCAGGCCGAGAAAGTGGGCACCTGGGTCTGCTATTGCCGCGAGGACGCGGCCTTGCGCCGGCTGGCGCGCGAGGTGCGGCGGGAATTAGAACAAAAAGGTGACTGGGAAAAAAAGGCAACGCCATCAGCGAAAGGATAGCCGCCGGAAGAGCCGATCGTTCGCTGAGAATTTTGGGAACCCAACAAACCACCCCAAGAAACTACCCCAGGTTAGCGCCAAACACCATGGCGCGGAACCTGGGGCACCCGTTGAAATGCATAGATCGTCACGTCGGTTCGCAAACCGGAGTCCCCGGCAACGGCTGTTTCTGCCGTTGCTGGGGTGGAAAAGCGGCGAACCTCCTCACGATGACACCGCGAACCGATGCTGAACGACAGATCCCCTCAGCGGCTATCGCCGCGCCCCTTTACGTTCTACTTCGATATTGCGGTAAACAAGTCGGATGACAACAGCGACTGGAATCGACTGTCGTCCGCCTTGAAGTGAATGATCAGTTTGCCGCTGTCAGAATCCACCGTGGTGGCATCGATGGCAGTTTTTTCCACCGGTGAAGAGCCCATCTTCTTCAGCATCAGGCCAGCCTTCAGCAACGACGAGAGCGTGGCGGCGGCCATCGGGTCTCCGGTGGCAACCGTCAGGTCCAGGGACACGCCGTGCGTGAAATCCACCGTGTAGTAGGACCCTACGAGGCGCTTCTTTACCACGTCATAGTCGGCCAGCTTGGCGGCGTCTCCCATGGCTGAGCGAAGCATGTTCTGGGTTCCAATCGAATCCAGCACGCTCCAGATAGCGCCATCCTCCACGGAAGCGATCAGGCTCGTGATGTCGGCATTACCGGTCACGCTTGGAGCCTCCCCGTCGCGGGCGTCCAAGGCATTGTGGACAGCTTGGGCATCGCCGAACAGCATCGTCGTGTCGTCGAGAAAAGTCATCAACATGCCAGCGCCGGCGGGATAGAGAAAGGCGGTGCGATATTTCTCCGCTTTGGTCTTAGCAGCCTTCTGCTTGGCGAGGAACTTTTTGACCTGAAAATCGCCGGTGGCGAAGCCGACGGAGCGCAACTGAGTGCCGGCGCGGAAGAGGACAAACGATAGTCCCTCGACGTCGCGATCGGGATCGATTCCCATGTCCTTCAGCGCGTTTTCGAACTGCTTGAGATTATCCGGCAGGATCTTGGCTTTGAGCGCCATGCCGGAGTCAGAGTTCCGCAACGCGCGGTAATCGACGGAAATGATCTGCTGCACGGCAGACGGTATGGCTGTCTTGGCATTGGAGGCCAACGGCGCAGCAAACGAGAGCGTGGTGAGAAACAGAGAACAAAAGAGAGCGATAAAGCGCTTCATAACAAGTATTTTACCCCGAGTTCCGCTGGTCCAGAGTGGAATCGTCAGCCATGGTATTCAACCCATTGGCGGAACAGGAGTTTCGCCCCGCCGGTTGCCCGCCTTCACGGCGGCCAAGCGGTTTTCCAGGATCAGCGATGAGTCGAAGTTCTCCATCTGGAGAAACGATCCGGCTGCGTCCTCGAGCGCTTTTTTCGGAACCAGCCCGACAATCTCACTGGAAAGCACGGCGACACCGTGCCGCGCCGCTTCGCTTTTGACGGCTTCAAAGACGCGCGCGATCGGAGTCTGGTCGGTGTCGGTCAGGTTCATCGAGAGCTGCGCCAGTCCCCGAACCAGCACGCCTATCGCCTTGACGAACGGCAAACCGCCGCTGGAGAAGCGCACCGTCCGGGCGATTTTCCTGGCGACTTCGACATCGCTCGAATTGAGAAAAATATTGTAGGCGACGAGAAACTTGCGCGCGCCAATCACGGTAGCTCCGGCCGTTGGGTGGACGCGGGGCTCGCCGAAGTCGGGCATGCGGTCGGGGTTAGTGGCGATTTCATCGCGCAGCCCCTCGAATTGCCCGCGCCTAAGGTTCTCGAGTTGAACACGCTCCGGACGCATGGCTGCGCTCTCGTACAGATAGACGGGGATGCGGTAGCGCTTCCAGACCTGGACGCCCACTTGCCGCGCCATCTGGGCGCAGTCCTCCAGGGTGACGCCCTCGATCGGCACAAACGGCACGACATCGGTTGCGCCTATGCGCGGATGCACACCCTGGTGCCGGGTGAGGTCGATCAGTTCGGCAGCCTTGCCGATGCCGCGCAGAACAGCTTCCATCAGCGCTTCACGGCTTCCGGCCAGGGTGATGACCGAGCGATTGTGATCGGCATCCATGTGGCGGTCGAGCAGGTAGACGCCGTCCATCCGCATGGCATCGGCAATGGCGTCAACTTTCGCCGGGTCGCGGCCCTCGGAGAAGTTCGGGACAGATTCAATCAGCGCCATGGTCTGGCAGGATACACCTTACGGTGCCTTGATGGCCCGCGCTTGCCAACTGCGGGCTAGGTGGGGCACCTGGTCGGGTGTCATTCTGAGCGACCGATGAGAGCGAAGAATCTGCTGTTTTATGGCGCGGAGAAAAGCAGATCCTTCACTGCGCTCAGGATGACACTACTCAGTAGGTACGTTTGGGGGCCGGGAATAAAGAACAACCCACCCCGGAGGATGGGTTGCTCGGGAAAATTCCAAGTACTACTTGAAAATCGCCTTCGGAATCATCACGTGAACGCCCTTGTTGCCGTCCACGATCTGAGTGACGTGCAGGTCGCAACCCACGCTGATCAGCGCGTACGCATCCAGTGCGGTCATCCCTTTTTGCTTCTGCAGGAAGGCGATTGCCGCCCGGGTTGCGTCTTTGGCCGCTTCGTTCAGGTCGGGGTTGTAGGCCATCAGGATGTAGTGCGTCGGAGTCTCGGCCATGGGCAGAGCCAGTTTCATGTCCTTGCGGACGGTAAACTTGAGCACAACCTGATCCATTGCCGTTTCCATCGCGGTGACACAGACTTCACCATCGCCCATGCCGGCGTGCGCGTCGCCGATGTTAAACAGTGCGCCCTGCTTGAATACGGGCAAATAGAGCGTTGTGCCGGGAACCAGTTCCTTTAGATCCATGTTGCCGCCGAAGACGCTCGGAGGGGCTGTCGAAACGTGTCCGTCCTGCGGCGGGGCAACCGCCATGATGCCCAGGAAGGGACGCATGGGAAGGGTGATGTTGTCGTTGAATTTTACGGTTTTCTTCTTCACGTCGACGGTGAGAAACTTCAACTGGCCTTCGGGGAAGTCTTCCGCCAGGCTGCCAACCTTGTACTTGCCGGGCACGTTGTAGGTAGCGGCGTAGGCGCGCGGCACCAGCTTGATGATATCGACCTGCAAAACATCGCCCGGCTCGGCGCCGTTAATGTAGATGGGGCCGGTCAAGGTGTGGCCAGACTTTTTCTCCAGGCCGAGCTCGGCGCGCCACTTGAACATCTCGTCCATCGGTACGCCTGGCTTGAGCCTGTCGTTGTAGAGCATACGGGTCTGGGTTTCGACGGTATCGCCCGAGTTGATCTTCAGGACAGGGGGAATGGAATTGTCGAAGAAGCCTGACCACGTGTTCTGATCTGTCCCCGGTAACTTATGGGTTTCGGCTGACAACGCCGTACCGAAAACTGCGAAGAGAACGAAAAGAGATACGAGCGCGACGAACTTGTGCATGCAGAATCCTCCTTGGCTCTTGGGACTGTCTGTTACGGTCAGAGTTGCGAGTCTGAGAGGTGAATTATCACGCAAGCGGGACGGTTGCGCCAGAGCGATTTAAAGCGGCTCCGCGGTAGGTATCTCCGGTGGGTTGCGCCAGTCATCTTAGGTGTCATGCTGAACGGAGTGAAGCATCCCAGTACAGCGTGGGGCTGAGGTGCAGCCGCAGGATTCTATCGAAAAACCTCACGCGGCGCGGAGTGGGACAGCTCCATGGGATGCTTCACTGCGTTCAGCATGACAACTCTGTAACGTTGGCACTCGCTACCGCGTCTTGAACCACGTGTAGCCGAGGCTGGCCTGCACGGAGGCGTTCACGCCCGGATTGTGATTGCCGAGCGAGGCGTTGGAAATATGCACGGCGCGCAGCGTCCAGGTGAGCGCCCGGTCGGGCTTGAGGAAGATGTGCATGCCGCCTCCGCCGCCGGAAGTGAAATTGATTTGCGAGGTGTCTCCCGGAGGAATGTTCACCGTGCTCCACAGGAAGCCGCCGGCGGCCTCGACGAACGGCACCAGGCGCTTGCCGCTGGTGAAGTTCCACTTCATGTCGACGGGCGTAACGCCGAATCCATAAGCGTTTTTATACCCGCTCCAGAAGACGTAATCGACGGGCGTGATCTCGCCGTCGAGCTCAAAGGTTCCCTTCCCCCAGCCGCGTCCCAGTTCGCCGGTCATGACGCGTCCGATGCGGACGCCGGCGCGAAACATTTGCACGTTCGTACGCACCCCCACGCCGCTGCCTCCGCCAAGAAAGACACCGAAATCCCAGTGTTCATGCCGCAGTCCGGCTGCGTCATCGCCCGCCGGCGCTCCCGTTTGGGCAAGCGCTGAAGAGCCAAGCAGAAGAAGAATCGAGGAGCAAAGAGCAAACAGAAGTATCCCGCGGAGCTTCATCGAGTGGTCCATCCCTGACGAATGTTTTCGAAACTGGTCCAGAGCTGAATTGTACGCGAGAAGCTCTGACAACAGGGCAGGTGCACCCCGTAGTACTCCCACATCTGCCAACCGCAGCAGATGTGGGGCACCGGCAAAAGCAGATCCTTCGCTACGCTCAGGATGACACTCACGAGGTTCTTTGATTTGGTGCTGCGGTCGTTACTTCAGGTTCGCCGAACTGCAAAAAACTACCCCACGTTAGCCAACGACTGGCGAACGTGGGGCACCTTCAGACACACTCGGCAAACGGAAAGGCCGCCCACGCGCGTGAGCGGCCTTGCACCAGGGGGACGGAAACTCATGGAACGGAAAACCCGGTAACGAAAATCTGTTATCCGGCGACCTCTTCCAACTGCTTCTGGTCGATATCGAAGTTGGCGTAGACGTTCTGCACGTCGTCCTGATCTTCCAGGGCTTCCATCAAGCGGATCATGGTTGCGGCCTGGTGTCCTTCGAGCTTGACGTAATTCTGCGGAATCATGCCGATCTGGGCGACTTCCGGCTTGATGCCGGCCTTCTTGAGCGCCTCCAGCACGGGCTCGTAAGAAGCAGGATCGGTGAGGATCTCCCACGTCTCGCCATCGTCCTTGAGGTCGTCGGCGCCAGCCTCAAGAATGATATTCATCAGGTCATCTTCCTTGGCCGCCGCTTTCGAAATGACGATGTCGCCTTTTTTAGAGAACATCCAGGCCACCGAGCCGGCTTCGCCCATGTTGCCGCCGTTCTTGCTGAAGGTGTGGCGCATCTCGCTGACGGTGCGGTTGCGGTTATCGGTGGTGACCTCGACCAGGACGGCGACTCCGCCCGGACCGTAACCTTCAAAGGTGATCTCTTCATAGGTCACGCCCGGCAACTCGCCCGTGCCACGCTGAATGGCGCGCTTGACATTGTCGTACGGCATGTTCTCGGCCTTGGCCGCCGCCACGGCAGTCCGCAACCGGGGATTCTTCTCAGGATCACCGCCGCTCTTGGCGGCCATGGATATTTCCCTGATGAGACGGGTGAAAATCTTCCCGCGCTTTGCGTCGAGCGCGCCTTTTTTGTGCTTGATTGTGGCCCATTTGGAATGGCCGGACATGCGAACCTCGCCCGAATTATGGATTTCGTTTTATGATATCGCTCAAACCGTGCAGGTAAGGTGGGATTATATCACTGCGGCACGCGAATAAACTTCAGCCAGGCCCCTGTTCGTCGCCGGGAGCGGCAGACCGGCACCTCCTTGTTCCTGGGGCAGACCTCGACATTTCGCGGAGAGGCACTTCAGGGCTGCCGGGGGCTGGTTTGGAATCGACGACCGGAGCGGTGCGCGCAGGTCGCGACTTGGCCGGCAGCTCCGGAGGAAGAATGATGGCTTGGCCTGAACGTGCCGTTTCCTCCCGCATCTGCTTGCGACGCACATACGCGTAGATGACGGCCAACAGGGGCGGGGCCAGGAACACTCCCCAGAACGGAATCAGGACCCCCAACACCAGCGGCGCCAGAATGGACGCCCACACCGGGACCCGGTTCTGCCGGCGCATCAGGTAGGGCTGCAAGAAAAGCCCGTCGACAATCGCGATCACCGCATAGGCAATCAGCAGACCGACATACTGTCCCCACTCCGCGCGCGAAATCAACAAAGCCACCGTCGGGCCCAGCAGCGCCAGCACCGGACCAAAATGCGGAACGAATTGTAACAACCCGCCCAGAAGAGCCCAGAAAATTGCCAGTGGAACATGCAGGTACCACAGCGCCGCCAGCCAGAGCAGGCCGACGATAACCGCGTCGTAGCACTGGGCTATGAACCAGCGCTTGAGCGCGCTAAAGGTAAGCTCGACGTGGTGACGCAGGATCATTGGGCATCCGCCAAACGTTCAGGATACTTGATCTGCGCCGGAATCAAGAAACTGCACCTTCGATCCCACATTAGCCAACTGCAGCAAATGTGGGCCACCAACCGGCGTGGCCAAGAAACTACCCCACGTTAGCCCAAAAACGGGGCGAACATGGGGCACCAAGAAAAAGCAGATCCTTCGCGCCTCCACCCCACGTTAGCCCAAAGGCGGGGCGAACATGGGGCACCGGCCGATGGGATTCTTTGGAAGACTGTCGGGCTCTGCCTGCGTGCTAAACTCTGAAGAAAGGCACTGCGATGAAATTCGGCGTCATTATTTTTCCCGGTTCCAATTGCGATCACGATGCGTACTGGGCGTTCAAAGAAGTTTTCGGGCAGCCCGCCACCATGCTCTGGCACGACTCGCACGATCTGCAGAACTGCGATGCGATCATCGTGCCCGGCGGCTTTGCCTATGGCGACTACCTGCGCACCGGAGCTATCGCGCAAGTTCTCGCCAATTATGGAATCGGTGCGCCACTTTGCCGCTGCGCGGCGGGCTCGTGCTGGGCATCTGCAACGGCTTCCAGATCCTTTGCGAATCGGAGTTGCTGCCCGGCGTACTCATGCGGAACCAGGGGCTGAAGTACATCTCCAAGCCGGTGCAGATTCGCTGCGAGAACCCGAATACGCCCTTTACCAATCAGTGCAAGAAGGGTGAGGTGCTGACGGTGCCCATCGGCCACATGGAGGGCAACTACTTCTGCGACGATGCCACGCTGAAGCAGCTCAGGCAGCAGAACCGCATCATTTTCCGCTACTGCTCGCCGGCCGGCGAGGTGACTCGCGAGGCGAACCCGAACGGCGCCCTCGACAATATCGCCGGAATCTGCAACGAAGGCTTCAACGTGCTGGGCATGATGCCGCATCCGGAGCGCGCCAGCGAACCGGCGCTCGGCATGACGGACGGAATCAAGATTCTGCAATCGCTGGTCAACGCCGGAGTGCTGAAGGGCTGAGCGATTGTCCGCCACAGGTTTCTTCGATCCCCACATTATCCAACTACGGGCAAATGTGGGCCCCCAGCCCGGGAATACAGCTTTCAATGCGGAGATGTTCTTACCCTCAGGACAAAAACAACCCCAGGTTAGCGCCACAATGCGGCGCGGAACCTGGGGCACCCGAACGTTCTTCCGCAGCCTGCTACAGCTTTTTATTCACCCACTCTTCGACGCGGTCGAGGGCCTTTTTGATGTTCTCGATCGAGTTGGCGATGCTGAAGCGCAGATAGCCTTCACCGTAAGCGCCGAAGGCGGTGCCGGAAAGCGCGGCGACCCCGGCCTCTTGCAGCAAGGCGTCGGCCAGCTTCTTGGACGGCCATCCGGTTTTGGTGATGTTGGGGAACATGTAGAACGCGCCCTTGGGCACCTTGCAGGAGAAGCCCTTGATGCGGTTGATGCGCTCGGCAAAGTAGTCGCGACGGCGCTTGAACTCGGCGCACATCACGCCGACGGAGCTCTGGTCGCCCTGCAAGGCGGCGACTCCGGCGACCTGCGTGAAGCTGGCCGTGCAGGAATTCGCGTTCGTCTGCATCCGCGAAATGACTTGCGCAAGGTCGGGACGCATGACGCCGTATCCCATGCGCCAGCCGGTCATGGCGTAGGTTTTCGAGAAGCCGTCGAGCAGAATGATGCGGTCGCGCAGCTCCGCGTGCTTGAGGATCGAGTGGTGCCTGCCTTCAAAGATCAGGCGGCAGTAGATCTCGTCGCTCAAAACCATGGTGTTGTAATTGCCGACGGCACTGGCGATGTCGGCGATATCCTGCTCGGTCAATACCCCGCCGGTGGGGTTCTGCGGCGAGTTCAGGATGATGAGCTTGGTGCGCTCGTTGATGAGGCCGGCAAGTTCATTGACGTCGAGGCGGAAGTCCATCTCTTCGCGCAGACGGATGGGCACAGGCTTGGCGCCAACGAAATTGATCATGGACTCGTAGATGGGGAAGCCGGGATTGGGGTAGATGACCTCATCACCTTCCTCGGCCAGCGCCATAATGCTGAAGAACATGATGGGCTTGCCACCCGGAACCACGACCACCTCGTCCGGCGAAACCTTGATGTTGCGGCTGGCCGCCACTTCGTCGGCAATCGCCTGGCGCAGCTCCGGCATACCCGCCGAAGGCCCGTAATGCGTGTACCCGTGATGAAGCGCGTCGCTGCCCGCTTCGATGATGTGCGCGGGAGTGTCGAAATCGGGCTCGCCGATTTCCAGGTGAACAATATCTCTGCCCTGCTTTTCCAGGGCGCGCGCCTTTACTAAAACTTCAAAGGCGGTTTCCGTGCCAAGGCGAGACATGCGGCTCGCCAGGCGAAGCTCTGTTTGGATTGCTGGAGTCATAGTATCCATACCCCGCGATCAGTTAGTTTTCTGTTTTTATTCTTTCACATGGAGAGAGATTCGCAAGTACTTTCTCCGTCAGTGGAAATGGGGAAAATCGCGAATACGGAAGAAGATTGGGGAAATGCGCCGAAGGCATATTGCCGCCGGATTCGAAAGGATTCCAAAAGGATTACGATATCGAAAGGGCAGGAGCAGGAGCATTGATGGTGAATTCTCCGAGGGTTGCGGCACGCGATGAGACTGTTACGATAGCAGCCTGTTGGAACCAAGAGCCATGGGAAATCTCGGTTTCACGCACGTAAAAGGAATCCTCACCGCGGCTTTGGGTTTCACACTGGCGGTTGTGCTCTCGGCTCCCGCGCGGGCGCAGACCTCGGGAACCGGTGCAGGCGAACCGTGTTCTGCTCCAATGGCGGTGCTCAAGGCGTTCTACGACTCCAACGATGCCGGGCGCTTCGAGGCGAGCATGAAGTACGTGACGGATGACGTTGCTTTTGCCACCTGGGCAACAGGCGTGAACGGACACATCATGGTGGAACGGCACTCGAAGGGAAAGAAAGCGCTGCGCGGATTTCTGGCCAGGGGCCGCGGCCTCAGCAGAAGGCTCCCCGATTCGCCGCCCGACGGTCCCATCTACCACGAGACCCGCATCAGCATCTCGGGAAACGAAGTGAAGTTCATGCTGGAGCCTGACAGGATTCGCCCGAACGGGAGGCCGTATAACCCCTTCAGCATCGAGGTCATCCTCGATGGCTGCCGTATCAAGTCACTAACTGTCATCGAACAGGTCACATGGCTCTGAGGGCCGTCCTGGGAGTACTCACCGACCCTAAACAAAAGTGCCCCCGGCGAATGCGAACGGAGACTCCCGGGCAAACAACCGCACTGATATTGCCGGGTTTCGCGATCTCGCCCCCGCCGGGGGTATGAATCCTGAACGATTAACGTTCTACCTGTACCTACATAACAGTTCCACAATTTTCAGTGATGAATGACGCAGCCTTGTGTGATGAAAAAAGGTGCGACTCTGAAGCGAAGATTCCCACATGGCGTAAAGTCCCACATCTGCTAACTGCGGCAGATATGGGGCACCGTCCAAAAAAGTCACAACATCCTGAGTTTCTCACAAACTTTTGGGACACTATGCGGGGTTAGTTTTGCAGCTCTCTTTCACTGCCGGCGGCGCGGATCACCTTCTCGACACGGTAAGGCGTTCCGGCGCTGGCCTCTTGGAATTGGCGCACCTGCAATTCACCCAACAGGCCAAAGGCCAGCAATTGCACGCCGGCCACGATCATCACCGCCGCCAGAATCAATAGCGGACCGTGCTGGTCCATGACGTCAGCATGGAAGAACAACTTCAGCGCCATCATCCAGACCGCAATCGCCGAACCGCCGAAAATCCCCGCCATCCCTAGCGTTCCGAAAAAGTGCAAGGGCCTTGACAGGTACTTGAGCAGGAAGCGAATGGTGATCAGGTCAAAGAAAACCCGGAAAGTGCGGGTGATGCCGTAATGCGATTTGCCTTTATCCCGGTTGATATTCTTGATGGGAATCTCGCAGATGCGCGCGCCATACCACGACGCCAAGGCGGGAATAAAGCGGTGCATGCCCTCGCCGTAGAGCGGAACCTGCTCGATCAGTTCGCGGCGGTAGGCCTTGTAGGTGGTGCCGAAGTCGTGAAGGTTGACGCCGCTCAACTTCGACATCAACCAGTTGGCGCAACGCGAGGGAATGCGCCGCATCACCAGATTGTCGATGCGCACCTTGCGCCAGCCGCTCACAATGTCATAGCCCTCGTTAATCTTTTCGATGAACGCCGGAATGTCGTCCGGGTCGTGCTGCAGATCGCCGTCCATGGCAATGACGTACTCGCCCTGCGCATGGTCGAAACCGGCCGCCAGGGCCGAGGTCTGCCCGAAGTTCCGGCTCAACTTCACCACCACTACGCGGCTGTCGATGGCGGCGATTTCCTCCAGCAGGTGGAACGTCTGATCGCGGCTGCCATCGTCGACGAACACCAGCTCGAAGCATTCGCCCGCCGCTTCCATCACGGCCTTCAGCCGGTCATAGAGTTCGGTGATGCTCTCCTGCTCATTGTGAAACGGAACAACAATGGAAAACTTAGGCACGATGGACTCATTATACCTTCAGCCATATACGTTGCGGTATAGAGGAAGTTCTCATTCGCTTCAGTTTGCCCGGCGTTAGAGCGCCTTGCATGGCGTTCGAGCACCTTACATAAGGTTCGCCGGGTGTTTGACTTACCCCAGCCTGCCATCTCTCCTAGCACGAGGAATTCAATTGACTTCAGAGTGGACGCTTGCCAAGATTGCGCAACTCCGGTTTTACGATGAGCGAGCTTCAGAAGTCCCGCAAGCTGCGTCCGCTGTTTCTGGGTGTTCTCCTAATACTGGTTCTAACCGGGCTGGTTCCTGCGGTTGCAGCCCAGTCCGCGAAGCCGGATGGACGCATTACGGACGCAGTCGATGAGCGTCAACTCATTGAACTGAAAGGTCATGTTAATCGGCGGGTTCGCTACGCAATGCCCGCCGGCGGTGCCGACGGCGATTTGGCAATGGAGCGGATGATGCTGCTCCTCGGCAGCAGCCCGGCGCAGCAAGAAGCGCTTGCGGAACTTCTGGCCGCGCAGCAAGACCCTACTTCTTCCAGCTATCACCGTTGGCTCACTCCAGGGGAATTCGGCGAGCAGTTTGGTCCAGCCCCGCAGGACGTTGAAACCATCACCGCCTGGCTGCGCGGTCATGGCTTTCGCGTGAATGCGGTGGCTCAAGGGCGGCGTTTTATAGAATTCAGCGGCACTGCGGCCCAGGTGGCAGAGGCATTCCACACGCAAATCAACAGTTACGTTGTGGAGGGCAAGCAGCACTGGGCTAACGCTACCAACCCTTATATTCCAGCCGCCCTGGCGCCGGTAGTGAAAGGGATCGCCTCTCTGCACAATTTCCCACGGCGTGCGATGCATCGGATTGTCACCCAGACCCCGCTCGCCAAGACCAATGCGACGGCCACGCCGGAATACAACCTCAGCGGCGGAAAACATGCGCTGGGTCCGTACGATTTTGCGACCATCTACAACGTGCTGCCGCTATGGAACGCGACTCCGAGCATGGATGGGACCGGCCAGAAGATCGCCATCGTAGCCCGCAGCAACATTGATACCCGCGATGTCAGCGACTTTCAAAAGCTGTTCGGAATGCCGCTGAACCCGCCACAGATTATCGTCAACGGCCCGGACCCCGGAAAGGTGTCCGATGACGTGGATGAGTCCCAACTCGACGTGCAGTGGTCGGGTGCGGTGGCCAAAGGTGCAACGATCCTGTTGGTCGTCTCCAAAACCACGTCTAGCTCCGACGGAATAGACCTCTCCGCCACCTACATCGTAGACAACAATCTGGCTCCGGTGGTGAGCATGAGCTACGGGAGCTGCGAACCGGGTGATCAGCAAGGAAGCCAGTTTTACAACTCGCTTTGGCAGCAGGCGGCGGCACAGGGAATGTCGGTTTTCGTTTCCGCCGGAGACAACGGCTCAGCCGGTTGCGACGACCCAACCAGTACAACCGCAACCCAGGGCTTCGCCGTCAACGGACTGGCCTCCACGCCCTATAACGTGGCGGTCGGCGGAACGCAATTCAACGAGAATAGCGACTCCAGCTACTGGAACAATACTTCAGTTGCGCCCGACCCTTCCGCCAACGGGTACATCCCGGAGGTGGTGTGGAACGAGAGCGCTGCTTCCGGACTATGGGCGGGCGGCGGCGGGGTCAGCACGATCTATGACAGGCCCGCCTGGCAGACAGGCACTGGCATCCTCTCTGCTGATGATCCTGGCGGAGCCCATGGCCAGCGGCATCGTTTGCTGCCGGATGTGTCGCTAACCGCTGCCGCGCATGATAGTTACGTCGTATGCCTCAATCGCGAGTGCCCCAACGGGCACATCTACCTCATCAACGGAACTTCCGCGTCGGCACAGGCCTTTGCCGGCCTGATGGCGATCGTCAACCAGTACACCGGCTCCATACAGGGAAATCCGAATTTTCACTTTTATCCGTTGTCGAATACCTCCGGCGTCTATCACGACATCACGTCGGGAACGAACGCGGTGCCTTGCGCGGGCAAATCGCCCAACTGCTCATCCACCAAAAGCGGCGTTTCTGGAGTAATAAACGGCTACAGTGCCGGTACTGGCTATGATCTGGCGACGGGCTTGGGCTCGGTCGACGCCAATGCACTGACGACGAATTGGTCTACCGTACATTTCACAGCTTTAGTCTCACTTTTGGCGAACTTTAACCCCGCGAATCTCGCCGCGCCTGGTAGCGGTCTCCCCTTCACGGTCCAATTTTCTGCCTCTGCCATTGGCCCTGCTCCGACCGGCACGCTGAGTGTCCTTCTCGATGGCTCGCCCGTGTGGACCGCCAGTTCTAGCAGCGGCGCAGGTTCCGTCATTACCCTCAACACTGCAGCCGCGCCGTTTTCTCTTGGAACGCGCAACCTCACACTCGCCTACTCGGGAGATGCCTTCTGGTCGCCCGCTAACAGCAACATCGTAACCGTAACGATCGCGAATCCCGATTTCACGCTTGCGGTTACGCCATCTGTCAACGTTGTGAGAGGCGGACCCGGCGGCGTGTCGGTTTCCAGCTCCGCCATTGCCGGGTTCTCGGGGAACTTGGCTCTTTCCTGCTCCGGGCTGCCCGCCGAAACCAGCTTCTCCTTTTCCCCGGCGTCTCCTACGGTCGCCACCGGAGCCTACTTAACCATTACGACGACTGCCCCGCACACGGCGGCACTCCATCAGGAGCGACCTCCACGGCCGGGTTCGTGGCGGGCGAGCACAGTCCTGATCCTGAGCGGCATACTGCTGCTCTCTGGCGCTCGCGGAAAACAGCGCTATTGGTATGGAGCGCTTTCGCTGCTTTTGGCCGGGCTCTTGATCGCAGGCGTGGGTTGCGGAGGCGGGGGCGGAGGCGGCACAACCGACCCGGGCACGCCTGCGGGCACTTACACCGTCACGGTGACGGCCACCAGCGGAGCCTTAATACACAGCACTACGTTCAGTCTGACGGTGAACTGACGACTGCAAGCGGCGCATGGTATTCCGCCGGTCGCTTGGCGCGCCTTGGCGTCTGGTTCTCAAGCCGCATCACTCGTTGGGCGAGTAGTACCCCTTGCGGAGCTGTACGCGGAAGTCGCCGCTCTTGAGCCGAACATGAAGCTTGCGGAAAGAGCCGTCCGGCTTTTGCGTTGGCGTATAGCCGATGTAGTACTGGTTGCGCAATTCTTCTGAAATCTGGCGGATGGCTTTTTCCAGTCCGTCAGGTTTTCGGCCAATCTCAATCACCCTGCCGCCCGTTTCTTTGCAGATCTTGCCGATATCCTCGCTACGGGCCCCGTAATCAAGGTCATAGGCGAGCAGTACATAAACCGACGCGTCAACCTTTTGCGCCGCCTCGATGGTGGCGGCCACACTGGTTTTGCTGCCCTGGTCGACACCGTCGGTTATAACGACGATTGTCTTCCGCCCGACTTCATGTTGCAGTTCTTCGGTTGCGGCCAGGTAGATTGCGTCGTAGAGCAGAGTACCGCGCGAGCCCCTGCGCGAATCCGGGAAGCCCTCTTTGCCCGGAAGCAACCAGTCCCCACCGTCGCTGCTGGTTTCCAGCAGTGCGGCGCCCAAGTCAGGGCTGGGGCCGGTGAGATCTTGCAGCAGATCGACGCCGACATCGAAGCTCATGAGGAACGCCAAATCATTTTCGCGCAGCACCTTGCTGAGGAATTGTGTCCCAATCTGGCGCACGAAAGGCAGAATGCGGCGGGTGCTGCCGCTGGTATCGACAAGCAGTCCGAGAGTTAGCGGTTGAGTGGCATCCGCCTTGAAATACTTGATGGTCTGCGGCTTCCCGTCCTCGAAAACCTCAAACTCCTCTTGGTGAAGATTTCGCACCGAAACGCCGCGCGCATCTTTCACCGTGAAAAACAGGTTCACGAGGTTGACATTGACGGCGAAGCTCGCCACGCTATCCGATTGCTGCTCCGCAGCGGGCCCCCGCTCTCCGCCAGCCGCTTGCGGCGAAGCCTGGGCGAAAGCCGGAACCGACATCGCAAGAGTCAGCAGTGGGATCAGGATGAGGAGAAATTGCTTTCTGGCAACGCGCATTGTGAGCGACGCCTTTCCGAAACCTCTATGCTGAGGTTAGTTGCCGGAATATTCCCCTTGAGTTTTCCGCACGAATAGAAATTGCCGATTGACGGTCCCGGAACCTTTGTTTTGAGGCGCGCGAAGTCAATTCACCATGCACATGAGCGTTGCGCGGAGTGCAGATCCCTGGCTCCGCTTGCGTTGCATTTGACCGCGGCCACAACAACCCCTAGGATATCTGCCGAGGCTGAGAACGCGTTTTCCAAATTGGAGGTCCACGTTGAACAGAGTCCTGCTCGGCGGGACCCGGATAGCAGCCCGGGGTAAGCACCCCTACCGAGAGCCCCGGCAGAGGGCCAACGTCTTCCGCCCGCGTCGCGGGCTGAAGTTTGCGGAAGTCTGTAATGGGAGGAATTATGAAAAAGTCGTCATTGCGGCCAACAACGTTATGGTTGTCCACCGCCGGCTGTATCGTCCTCTTTCTTACTTGGACGTTCGTATTCTCCTTCGCGGCGGAGCCGCCGAATGCGGCCCTTCTGGCTGCCGCCCAACAAGAACAACCCCAGGTCATTGCCACCTTGCGCGATCTGGTTGCCATGGAGACAGGTTCCGGGCTGGCCGAAGGGCTTGGGCAAAGCGCCTCATACTTGAAGCAAAGACTTGAACGTCTTGGCGCCATTGTCACCCTCGTTCCCTTGACCACGGGCTCGGGAACCAACGTGATCGGCCGCTTCGAGGGAACCGGCAAGGTCACGATCATGCTGCTGGCACACCAGGACACAGTGTATGCCAGTGGGACGGTTGCGAAAAAACCATTTCGGATTGAGGGTACCCGAGCCATTGGCCCCGGCATCGCTGACGATAAGGGCGGCATTGCGAACATCCTGCATACGCTCGCCCTGTTGCAACGGGCTGGTTTTCACAATTACAAGCGTTTGACAGTGCTGTTCAATGCCGACGAAGAGGTCGGTTCGCCAGGCTCCAACGCCCTGATCACGCAGACGGCGGCGGAGCATGACTATGTCTTCTCCTGCGAACCCGGAGAGGACGGTGGGAACGGTTTAGCGTTGGCCACCAGCGGCATCGGAATAGCCGTCATGGAAGTAACCGGACGTTCTTCGCACGCTGGAGTCGCTCCGGAAGCGGGACGCAACGCGCTGGTCGAATTGGCGTACCAGATCTTGCAGACTTCCGATCTTTCTCAACCCGCCACCGGCCTGAAGCTGAGCTGGACGTTGGCCACCGCGGGCGACAAGCGCAACATCATTCCCGAATCCGCCAAAGCAACCGCGGATGTTCGTGTCTGGAAGAACTCGCAATACCAGGAGATTGAACAAACTCTGATTGCGCGGACCGCTAAACATTACGTGCCGGATACGACGGTAAAAATCACGGTCATTCCGGGACGGCCTGCTTTTGAATCGAAGGTGGAAGCGGTGCGGCTCGCGGCGGTGGCTAAGCGAATTTACGCGCAGACCGGACATGATCTGGTGTATTCGACCACGCCCTGGGGCGGAGGGACCGACGCCGCTTACGCGTCCCTGAGTGGCAAACCGGTGGTACTGGAAGGTTTGGGATTCGTCGGCTTCAATTATCACAGTTCGAAGGACGAGTACATCGACCTGACTTCAATTCCACCGCGACTGTACTTGCTCTCCAGCTTGATTATGGAAGTGAGCCGATAGCGGTCAGCAACAAGCAGCAAAAAGCGAGTGAGCGCAACTGAACCCGAAGTGGTGCACTCTTGATCAGGAATTGAACTTAGCGGTGTTGGTTTTGTTCGTATGCCCGGAGTTCGTCGACAATTTCGATGGCCGCGGCCCGCGCCCGGTCGCCCTCCGCCGGGTCGAACGAGATGGCACCCACCCGGGCATGGCCGCCTCCGCCGTAGCGCTCGCAGATTTTCGCCAGATTGGCAAGATTCGTCGCCGTGGTCCATGGGTTTGAACCGACGGAGACTTTCATCCGGAAGCTGCTCTTGCTGAGCCCGACGCTGTAAACGCACTCGGGGTGCAGGTAGTAGGGTATGAACTTGTTGTAGCCCTCCAGATTGAATCCGGTAACGTCGAAGAACACCGTGCCCTGCTTGCTCTCGGCGTGGTCCGCTAGAATCTTGATCGAGCCGCGATGCCGCTCCAGCAAGGGCGGAACCAGGGGGGCGACAAGGGGGTCTTCCACGATCTGCTCCAGCGGTCGAGTAGCCAGCAGAGGAATGAGGCGCGACACGAGTTGCGGGTCCTGACTGGCTTCGATGACCATGGTCAGCCGCGTGGCGGGCGAGCGCATTCCGACGGCGTCCTCGGGGCTGTCGTAGAGGGCTCCGTCGATGATATCGGCCCAGTTGACCGTTTCCCGTACGGGCTCCAGGTTGAAGCCAAAGCGATTCTCGGCCACGGTGGCGATCAGCTTGGTGCAGGACTTGAAATCGGGATCATAGAATTTGGTAGTGCTCTGCTGTTGCTCAAAATGGGCCGCATCTTCGGGCGTTAGAAACGCGCTTTGGTGATGATCGAACCACCAGGTGATCTTGGGGGACGCCGAGTATTTGAAATCGACGATCGCGTTCTCGTCGCCGGTGAAATCGTTTTCATCGAAGAGAGCTCCGGCCCTGTGCACAAGACCGACGAATTCGAATTCGGCGTTGGTACGAATCCGCTCGCGGTAAAAGCGCGAGAAAAGGGCGGCGGAACACGCCCCGTCAAAGCACTTGTGATGGTAAAAAACTCGAATGAGCACTCAGGGCCTTCCTCGGACGAGAAGCACACCGCTCACTTCCGCCGATCGTCAAAATAAATGCAGGAGTAAAAAACAACTAGGATTGCCAGTTGCCGCGGTAATGTCAAGAGTGTTTAGCAGGAAACATTTCCGGGCAAGAGTGCAGTCGGCGATTCCAGAGTCAGCCGGGAGCACACGACCACGCTTCTCGGACTCCTTTTTCGGATTCCACGGACCCAAACGGCTCTACTCACCCCGGCGAAGCAACTACCCCACGTCAGTCCCAATCACCCCAACGAGCCGAGCCTCGTTGGGGACCCGGGGTTTCGATTCTCAGGCGTGCTGCTCGGCAAATTCTCCGATGACCGGCAGCTTGAACATCTGGCCCTGATAGGCCTTGATCAACAGCACAATCCAAGCAATCAGGAATGCCAGCTCGAGGATTGGCCAGAGAGCCCATCCGAGGTAGGGGATGACAACCACCCCGTGCAAGACGATCCAGGCGACCGTGAACAGGATCGACTGGAAAGCGTGAAAGCGAATGAATCGATTGCGGTTGTAGGGTTCAACAAGCAGGAAAATGACGGCCGCAAAGAAGATGTAACAGAGCATTCCAGCCAGGTTTTGCGAGATTGCCGGAGTAGCTGTAGCCGGCTGGCCGCCTGGGGCAGCCCCAGTCGGGCCGGGTTCAGCAGGGCCTCCGGCAGCGGGTCCGGCGGCAGAGTTATCGCGCTTCACCGCCGCTCCGCAGCTTGGGCAGAAGGCCGCCGTTTCATTCAGAGGGGTACCACAGGCCATGCAGAATGCCATTCTCAACCTCCTCCGCCAGGCTGGCGGGCTAGGCTCGGGCCTCGCCGGTTGAGGAGTGCCTCACACATATCGCCGATTCTTCTTGCCGCACTCCTCGCAAATTCCGTAAATCTGGAACGTGTGCCGGGTGGTGACGTAGCGATGCTTGAGGCCGATTTCCTGCTCGACTTTCTCAACTTCCGGCGAAAAAAACTCCACCGAACTGCCGCACTCAGTGCAGACCATGTGATGGTGGGTGCGGCGGTTCAGTTGATGCTCGTAACGGGCGACGCCGTCCTGAAAAGCCACGGCGCTGGCCAATCCGCAATCGGCAAACAACTTCAAGGTGCGGTAAACGGTGGTAAACCCGATCCGCGGATCGCGGTTCTTGACCAGATGGTGTAACTCCTCGGTAGAGAGGTGGTCGCGGGTTTCCAGGAATGTGCGCAGAATGGCGTCGCGCTGCGCCGTACGCTTCAGGCCGACGCGCTTCAAGTGAGCATAAAAAATCTCTTCGGCCACGCGGTGCATCTCCCGCGAGACCGTCGAGTAATCGTCAACGCGTTTCGGCAGCATGGTCAGGTTGTCGGCCGGGCACTTACGTTCAGCCGTAGAATACCATTCGCGACTGCACGCGCCCAACTAATTGCGTGAGTTCGGCGCGCGAGCAGCCCCATCCCAGCGAGCAGGGTTCGCCGGGAACCCCGCTCCACCCCGGCTGTCCGCGGTCAGGGACTTTCGATTCCCCGGCATCCAGCTTGTCGCTCATTCAGCGTGACATAATGCCTTCAGATCCATGTTTCACTTTGCCGCCCCAATGGCCCTCACTTCGGCACCGCGCCGCCACTCCGGAAAGCGTCTCGCCATCTATGCCGGCGTCGGCTTTTTCCTGCTTTGTGCGGTCGCACTCGCCGGCGCGTCCGCCTGGTTTTTTGCCGCCGCCCGCGCCGCCCTGCCGCAACTCGACGGCACGCGTCCGGTTGCCGGGCTGAGCGCTTCCGTGACCGTGCTGCGCGATGCGCACGGCGTTCCAGCCATTACTGCCGCTTCGCTGACCGACCTGTTCTTCGCCCAAGGCTATGTGACGGCACAGGACAGGCTTTGGGAGATGGACATGAGCCGGCGCTACGCCGCCGGTGAACTGGCCGAAGAAATGGGCGGCGATTATCTCAAGCTCGACATCGCGCAGCGCGTCCTTGGGCTGCGGCAGGTGGCGGAAATGGCTGTCTCACAGCTCTCCGCCCGTGACCGCCAGTACATGGAGGCCTACGCGCGGGGGGTGAATGCCTATATTTCCGAACACCAGCGCTCGCTCCCGCTCGAGTTTCGCGTGCTGCGCTACTTTCCGCGTGCGTGGACTCCGGTCGACAGCTTTCTGGTAGGCGCCATGATGTCGGAGATGCTGAACCACTACGGCTATCGCGACAAACTGGAGCGCGAGAAGATCGGCGCCAAGCTGGGGCCCGAGTTGACCGCGGACTTGTTTCCCACTACCTCCGGACGCGACATGCTTCCCGACGGAGAGCGACCATTTCCAGCCGAGCACGCGCAACTACGGCGCGTGCCGGGGACCCCGGTTCTACATCCAGCCACTACCCCACGTCAGTCCAAAAGCGCGACGGACGTGGGACGCGCAGTGCCGGGGACCCCGTCCTTTGGCGCAAACGCAAACGGCAAGCAAGAATTGCCCGAACCCGACACCCATCGTCGGCTTCATCGTCGTCATCCAGGCGCGGCTCCAGAAGCGGGAAGCGGTCCCGATTTTGAGACTGTGCCCGGCTCGAACAACTGGGTTGTCTCCGGCGCCCATACGGCAAGCGGGAGGCCGTTGCTCTCAAACGACATGCACCTGCCGCACCGTATCCCAAACACCTGGTATGAAATCCATCTCAGAGCGGCGATTACGATGTGGCCGGGGTCAGTCTGCCCGGATTGCCGGCGGTGGTTGTCGGTCACAACCAGCGCATTGCCTGGGGCTTCACCAATCTCGGGCCGGATGTCGAGGATCTCTACATTGAAAGCTTCAATGACCGAGGGGAGTATCTAACACCCGATGGCTGGCGGAAGCCCATGGTTCGCCATGAAACCATCCGCGTCAGGGGTGGGCGCGAGACATCGCTGGACGTGCTGGTGACCCGCCATGGCCCGGTGATCACGTCCGCCCTGCGCTCTCTCCGCCTTAGGACGAGACCCGCCAGCTTGCCCTGCGCTGGACAATCCAGGACCCTGTCGGGTTTTCCTATCCCTTTTTCGATCTCAATATGGCGCGGAACTGGGACGAGTTCCGTCATGCCCTCTCGCACATGGGCTCGCCCGGACAGAACGTCGTCTATGCCGATGTGGAAGGGCACATTGGCTATCAAGCCACCGGGCTTGTCCCAATCAGGGCTGCCGGGGACGGCCTGGTGCCGATGAGCGGAAGCGACGACAGCCATGACTGGAAGGGATACATCCCTTTCGACGAGATGCCGCGGCTTTACGATCCGCCTTCCGGCATACTCGCCACGGCCAACCAGCGCGTTACCGGCAATGACTACCGCTACCTGATCGCCACCGATTGGGTTAGCCCCTACCGTGCCGAGCGCATTCACCGGGTGCTGCGCGAGGAAAAGAAGTTCACTGCCGCCGACATGCTGGCCTTGCAGAACGATGTCTATTCCGATGTCGATCGCTTTTTCGCCGAGCGCTTCGTCTACGCGGTCGACTCCTGGCCGAAGGCGTCGCCACGCGCCCGCCAGGCAGCCGAAGTGCTGCGCAAGTGGGACGGCCGGATGAACGCCGACTCTGCCGCAGCCGCGATCGAGCGCCATGCGCGCCGCAATCTCTACCAGGCCCTGCTGGAATCGAAGCTTGGAGCCGAGGCCGGGCAGTATGCGTGGTTCAATTCCGGCACCTGGCTGGAGTCCACGGTCCTACATCAACTGCCTCGCTGGCTACCGGCGCAGTATGGCAGCTACGAAGAGCTGCTATGTTCAGCCGTTGAAAAAACCGTAGGTGGCAGACGAGCGCCCAGAGACCTTGCCGGCTGGCATTACGGCGATGACTTTCCGGTTGAGATTGAGCATCCCATTTACGGCAAGGTTCCCTTGCTGAGGCGCTGGGCCGGGACTGGACGGCTGCCGCAATCGGGCTCCGGCGATACGGTGAAGCAGGTTGGGCGCGGCTTTGGCCCTTCGCAGCGTTTGACCGTCGACTTGGCGAACCTCGACTCAACGACTCTGAATATCGTGAACGGCCAGAGCGGAAACCTGTTAAGCCCTTACTTCAACGATCAGTGGGAAGCATGGTACACAAGCGCCACATTTGCCCTGCCCTACACCGCCGAAGCCGTGCAGCACTCGGCGGCACACCGGCTGCTGCTGGAGCCGCAACAGTAAAGCATTACCAGAGATACTGGATTCCTCGCTGCGGTGTCATCGTGAGGAGGTTCGCCCGCTTTTCCACCCCAGCAACAGCAGAAACAGCTGTTGCCGGGGACCCCGGTTTGCGAACCGACGTGACGATCTATGCATTTCAGCGAGCGCTACGGTTGTAAGAAAGCAAATACATGGACCCTTACGTCGCGCCCGCACGGACGCTCCTCAGTGTGACACGCTGGAATAATCGTTTTTTTTGGATACACCACTCCTAGCACCACTCCAAAAAAGTAACAGCGGCGGATGAGCGCCGCCGCTGTTGTCCAGCAAACCCGCGCCCTATTTCACCGCTTTGACGTCACCGGCCTGACCGACGATGTCCACGATGATCTGCGAGCCATTTTGCGTCAGAAGGTTAAGGGCGTTGTCGTATATAAGCAATTCCCCGCCCTCGATGACGTACATGATTTGCCGTTTATTAAAGGGCTGGAGCCAGACCATGCCGGTGACGTCATCAGTCTGGTCGCTGAGAACGCTACACGCTGATCCGCTTCCCGAAATACACGGCACTTGATTCGTCGAAACCTGCCCGGTTACGGGGGAGTACAGCGAGAGGCAGCTCGGCGCTCCAGCCGAAACCTGGCAGCCGGTAGAGCCGATCCAGAGATTCGTTCCGTCAAAGGTCAGCACGCCAGGCACGAGGTTGGGAGCGCTTTGACCAAACGGCACGGAGCCGGTCACGGCGTTCGTGCTGGTGTTTATCACGGTCAGGACGCCTTGCTGGCACGTCTGCGTGGCATCGCTGGTGCAGGGCGCGAGTTGTGGCTCCCACGACATAGAGCAGAGTGCCGGGGACGCCGGTTGAAACATCCGGCAGAAGCCCCACGTTCGCGCCACTCACCGTCAGAGTCTGCACGACGTTCGGCAGAGTAGGTTTCGATTGCGCTGTCGTTTGCAGCGACGGGGTCATGTCGAGCACGGTCACCATTGCCTGGTCGTCGCGCCATTGACCGGCCCGGAGCTTAGCACGTAGGCCGTCGTATCATCGGCGCTGAACACGGCTGCGACGGGGCGCGAAAAGCAGTTCGCGGTGCCGCAATTGGCCGCAACGCTGGGCAGGGCTTGTTCAGTCAGCGTTCCCGTGCTGCTGGTTAGGGCTCCCGCAGTGCTGGTCACCAGGGTCACCGTGTCGGAGTTCTGGCTGAACGCCAGCATGTTCACCCCGTTGTGGTCCATGGAAAGGAAGCGGAGCGCCCTGGATGCCGACCGAAAGAAAACCACCGGTAGTGAAATCTGCCCGGTAGACCGCGCCCGTCACGGCATTGCCGTTCGAATCAGTTGCGAATGCCGTGGGCACGGCAGCATAGGCGGCAGTGGCGCCAGGAATAATCGCCGCGCTTTTGATCGCGCCCGCCAACGGTACAGCTTGAGCAGTGACTGTTTCCGTCGTGTTATCCACAAGCCCCAAAATGTTATTGGCACTGTCATAAACCACTTCGGCTGTCTGGTCGGAGCTTTGCAGCATGAACGTCGGCGAGCCACCCACGGAAACCGAGTGTGTGGTTGAGAGCAGTCGCTATCGGCATTGACGATGTTCAGCACACCGGAGAACTCATTGCTGACGAAAACCCGGTGACTAATGCCGCTCGGCGCTGAGGTTGTGGTAGTAGTAGTGGTGCTCGTGCCGGTTGTGCTTATGGTGACGGTTGCAGTGCCACTCGATCTGGAGCCGTCCGTTGCGAACGCCGTTATCGTCACTGTGGCCAGCCGTGTTGCCAGCCGTAAAAAATCCCGCGGCATTGATGACACCGTTCCCGGAGACCGACCACGTCACGGGAACATTCGCCGTAAACTGCAGAGTAGCACCCGTATTCACAGTAGCCGTCGCGGGCGAGATGAACACGATAGTACGTGTTCGAGCCGCCTGCAGGATAACAGTGTGGCCAACAGGCAGCACAATAGGATGAGAACGACAGCCTTTTTCAATCCAGGCACTCCGCGAAGAAAGATGAAACCGAGATGCTGGGAACGAAACTGAGTATAGCAGAGCACACCCTCTCCACAGCCTGCCCGGGCGCTTCCCGAATGGGCTCCCGGCGCGGGGGCGCCAGCGACCGGAAAAGCACCTTCCGAACGGGAGCCGGGGCCTCGCCAGATGCCTGCATCCGCTGGAATGAAAGCTCTGCAATCCAATATGCTATCGTGTTCTTGAGACTCCTAGCGATATGTCTACCGACTTCCGAACCCGGCTCCAACGCGGCCCGGTGCTCTGTGACGGCGCCATGGGCACCATGCTCTACTCCAAGGGCATTTTCATCAACCGTTGCTACGATGAGTTAAACCTCTCGCAGCCTGAACTGGTTGCCAGCGTACACCAGGAGTACGTCAAGGCCGGCGCCGAGATACTTGAAACAAACACCTTCGGCGCCAATTCGTTTCGCCTGGCGCGGCACGGATGCCAGAGCCGGGTAGTGGAAATCAATCGCGTCGGGGTCGAGTTGGCGCGTAGCGCCGCGGGAAACGATGTCATGGTGGCCGGCTCCGTCGGCCCTCTGGGCGTGCGCATCGAGCCCCTGGGCAAGATCGGCCTCGATGAAGCCCGCGCCGCTTTTTCGCAGCAGATTGCGGCGCTGGCCGAAGCCGGAATCGATCTGCTCATCCTGGAAACCTTCGGCTATGTCGAGGAATTGCACCAGGCCATTCTGGCGGCCCGTGACGCGGCTCCGGGAATCCCGGTCGTCGCCCAGGTCACCATCGATGACGAAGGCAACGCGCTCGACGGTTCCACGCCCGAGAGCTATGGCAAGCGCATCGAGGGATATGGCCCGGAGGTGCTCGGTTGCAACTGCTCCGTCGGCCCCGTCGCCATGCTGGACGCCATCGAGCGGGTGCGGCAGGTCACCAGCCTTCCGCTCTCGGCGCAGCCCAACGCCGGCATGCCTCGCAACGTGGAGGGACGCAACATCTACCTGTGTTCTCCGGAATACATGGCCGAGTACACGCGCCGACTGATCGCCGCCGGCACCAGGCTGGTCGGCGGCTGCTGCGGCACCACGCCGGAGCACATTCGCGCCATGAAGGCGGCTTTGCGCGTGGGAGAAGCGCGCACCAGTTCCTTTCAGGTGCACTTCTGCCGCCGCCGAGGCGCAGAAGCAAACCGTGCCGCTCGCCGAGCGCTCCAAGCTCGGGGCCAAGCTGGCCGCCGGCAGCTTTGCCACCTTCATCGAGATCGTTCCGCCGCGCGGGACGACGATTGAGCGCGAGCTGGAAGGCGCCCGCTTTCTGAAGTCGGTCGGCATCGACGCCATCAACATTCCCGACAGCCCTCGCGCCTCGGCGCGCATGAGCAACCAGGCGCTTTGCCTGCTGTTGCAGCAACAGGTGGGCATCGAAACCGTTTTGCACTACACCTGCCGCGATCGCAATGTGCTCAGCATCCAGAGCGACCTGCTCGGCGCCTCGGCCCTGGGCATCGCGAACCTCATCTGCATTACCGGCGACCCGCCGAAGCTGGGCAATTATCCCGACGCGACGGCGGTCTTCGATGTCGATGCCATCGGGCTCGTCAACGTGGTTCACAACCTCAATCGCGGCGTCGACATTGGCGGCAATTCCATCGGATCGCCGACCGGCTTCGTGATCGGAGTCGGGGCGAATCCGGGCGTCCCCAACATTGACGAAGAGATTCGGCGCTTCGAATACAAAGTCGAGGCCGGCGCCGATTACGCGGTCACGCAGCCGGTTTTCGACGTCGATCTGCTGGAGCAGTTCCTGCGCCGCGTCGAGCACTTGCACATCCCGGTCTTTGCCGGCATTTGGCCGCTCACCAGCGTGCGCAATGCGGAGTTCATGAAAAACGAACTGCGGGTTTCCGTGCCGGATTCCATCATCAGCCGCATGGCCGCAGCCACCACATCGGAAGCGGCGCGGGCCGAAGGCGTGGAGATTGCCCGCGAAATGCTGGCGCAGGTGCGTCCCATGGTGCAGGGAGTGCAGCTCGCGGCACCCTTCGGAAACTACCGCGCCGCCCTCGACGTGCTGGAAGTGCTGGGCAGCTCGCGGAGCGCGGGCGGATAAGAGTCATTCCCTGCTGTCATCCCGAGCGGAGCGAAGCGAAGTCGAGGGCGGGTGGCCCAGAGTTGGCGCCGTTCCAACTCTGGGGCGTGAATGGCGGCTGTGGGGTTCGGTACGAGCCCCACATTCAGAACCGCCCACATCTGCCAAAAGAAGGCAAATATGGGCCACCTGCCGAAAGACTTCGAAAACAAGCGCCGGAGTTGGCGGCTGACTTTCAGGAGCGTCGTCTCCTTCGGGAAGGCGGCTCGACCGTTCTGCAATTTGACAATTGGCTCTCGCCAGGTTCAGGTCTCCTGCCTCCGTATACTGCAAAGTTGTAATGCTTCCAGATCACATCAACGTTGGCGAAACCGATTTCCGCCAGCCACGCCAACTGATCCGTTAATTTTGCAGGACGATCTTCGGCTTCATATTTGGGAATCCACTTGACTTCGATTTCTTCCGGGGATAGGTTGCGGAGCATAAATGTGCGCCACTGCTGCATATAAACGGCCTGTAGAAAGCCGCTTGAGCCCAGAACCACGTCGGCGTTGTAAAACACCCCACTAGAACGTAGGCTCCCGAATATCCGCCGATAAAACTGCCGCTTGTCGTCATTCGTCACCAGATGATGCAGGGCTAGCGATGACACGACGGCATCGTATTTTCCGTCGAAATCGAACCTCTCAAAATTGCCTATCACATAATGTACTTGTGGATGATCTCCTAGCTTTGCCCGAGCCATTGTGATCATGTTCTCGGCCAAATCAAGGCAGGTGACTTGCGCGTTTGGAAAGCTGCCCAGAACATGCTCCGCCACTGTTCCCGTGCCGCACCCCAAGTCAATGACCCGCACTGGCACGGAACTCTCGAACGGAATGGCCGCTACCAGCGCCTCAACCATTCGCGGGTAGTCAGGTATTAGCGTTAGGATAATGCGGTCGAACTCTCGTGCTTCTTCCTCAAAATGCTTTCTGATTATGTCCATTGTGAATAGTCAATCAATCGCTCTTCTCAACATCCACGGCTTGGAAAAACCGCTCACTTCGCTTGGGGATGCATTTCTACCGTCGACCAGGTTTTGTCCGCCGCGTGGCAGAGATTCTCAAGTGGGCAATCGGCGCATTTTGGACTCCGCGCCAGGCACAGCGCCCGGCCATGATGGATGATCTGGTGGGCGAAATCGATCCAACGCTCACGCGGAATAAACTTCATCAAGTCCTGCTCGATAGTGCGCGGATCATCGTTGACCGTCAGCTCCAGGCGGCGCGAGATGCGGTGCACGTGTGTATCCACGACCACGCCTTCAGCTTTGCCAAACCATGAACCGAGAACTACGTTCGCCGTCTTACGCGCCACGCCGGGCAGGGTGAGCAATTTGTCCATCTCGTCCGGAACGGCGCCGCCAAAATCGCTGATCAGCTTGCGCGCCGCACCCACCACCGACTTCGCCTTGTTGCGGAAGAATCCGGTGGAGCGGATCTCCGGCTCCAGCTCTTGCGGCTCGATCGCGGCAAACGCCTGTGGCGTTGGATATTTCTTGAACAGTCCGGGAGTGACCATGTTCACGCGCACATCGGTACACTGGGCCGAGAGGATTGTGGCTACGAGCAGCTCCCAGGCGCTGCTGTGATGGAGCGCGCACTTCACGCCAGGGTAGGTTGCGTCCAGCCGGGACAGGATTTGGCGAATGCGTTCCGGGGAAAGCGGATCATAACCCGCCGCGTGTTTCGCCGCTTTCGCGGTGGCGCCCACGGGCTTCACCGCAGTCTTTGGCTTCGGCTTCGGTTGCCGCTTCCCTTGCCGGTTTGCCGGCGACGGCTTTGACGGGCTTCAGCGAATTCGGTTTGGCGCCTCCGCGAA
Source organism: uncultured Acidobacteriota bacterium (assembly GCA_963842345.1). Taxonomy (GTDB): domain Bacteria; phylum Acidobacteriota; class Terriglobia; order Terriglobales; family Acidobacteriaceae; genus CAWBRT01. The sequence goes on along the minus strand of CAWJGD010000026.1, from coordinate 4,840 downwards.
CCGCCTTTGCGCCGGCTTCCACCCCACCACGCGTAATTGCCCGCGTGGCGGGGACCCCGGCCTGTCGCCCGAACTTGGATGGACGCCGTGGAGTGGTTCCTCGGACCATGGCTTAGTGCCTCCCTGCGCTCCGGGTTGGAGCACATCTGTTCTGGCAGATTACAATGGACGTGCCGGTTGCGGCCAGTCGAAGTGAAAGCGAAGTGCCGCGAAACACCAGCAGGCTGTCCCGTAAGTTCGCTGCATAGGCCCCAGGATTCATCCTGAGCGCAGCGAAGGATCTATGCATTACGAATCAGATACATAGATTCTTCGCACGCTGTGCTCACTCAGAATGACACTTCACAAGGTAATTGCGTGAACTTCTGGACGCTGGCAGGCTGTTGAAGAAAAACCCCAGGTTAGCCAACTGCGGGCGAACCTGGGCACCATCGAACCATTCGAGGAAATCGAGTGCAGGAAAAGACCATGACCGAACTGCCCGCCCTGCCGCTTACCATCGAAGGCGCCAGCGTATTGCACCAGATGTTTCGCATCCGATGGGCGGCCTGGAAGCGTCTGCCCGCCAGCGAGCGAGCCGAGATTCTCGCAGAGGCCGGCAGCACGCTGGCTGAGCTGGAGAGCTCCGGGCAGATGGCGCTGTTCTCCGTGCTGGGGCACAAGGGAGACCTGCTGATTCTGCACTTTCGCGACTCGGTCGACGAGCTGAACCGCGCCGAGCTTCGTCTGAGCGGACTTCGCCTCCATGATTATCTCAGGCAGTCCACTTCGTACCTCTCGGTGGTGGAGCTGGGGCTTTATGAATCGACCGTGAAGCTCTATCGCTCGCTCGCCGAGCGCAACTTGGCGCCGCACTCGGAGGAGTGGAATCGCGCGGTTGAGGATTTGCTCGACCGTCAACGGCAAGCGATGCGCCCACGGCTGTTCCCAAAAATTCCGGAGACTCGCTATCTCTGCTTCTATCCCATGGATCGACGGCGCGGTGAAACGAAGAACTGGTACACGCTGTCCATCGAAGAGCGGCAGCGGCAGATGGACGAACACGGAACGGTGGGCCGCCGTTACGCCGGACGCGTGCAGCAGATCATCTCCGGCTCCATCGGTTACGACGACTGGGAGTGGGCCGTGGACCTGTTCGGCAACGATCCCGTGGTGTTCAAGAAGCTCATCTACGAGATGCGTTTTGACGAAGTGAGCGCGGTGTACTCGGACTTTGGCACTTTTTACCTGGGCGTGCGCTGCCCGGCTAACGGCCTTGGGCAACTGCTCGCGGGCGTGCTGCCTGCGGCGCGCTAACCCGGCGGCGCGGAGCCGGGTTCGTTATTGGTTGACGCTGGCAGGTGAACTCTTTAGGCTGGAATTGAGATGCCCGTGAAGTCGGTTCAACTCGGTCAGGTCTGGCGGCACGAGGCCAGCGGCAAGCTTTATCTGGTGACCAAGCTTTATAACGAAGCCTTCGCCGAATTCGCCATGCTGCGCGAGGCCAATGTTTCTCCGCTGGAAAACGACACCACGCGAGTGCGAATCAGCAAGCGCGCCGAGGGCGCTTCTTTGCCGGGCTACACTTTTACCCAGGACTCCGGCGGATTCTAGCGCCCACGACTACGAATGATTTCCACTATCCTTTTAGCGCTCGCCGCCTTCATTAAAGCGGTTATTTCTTCGCTCAGCTACCCCGGCATCATGCTGCTGATGGCGATCGAATCGGCGTGCATTCCGCTGCCGTCGGAGGTCATCATGCCGTTCTCGGGCTACTTGGTTTATGCGCACCGCTTCAGTTCGCTGTGGCTGGTGGCAACCATGGGCGCTCTCGGCTGCAATCTCGGCTCGGTGCTGGCTTATGAGGTGGGGGCTTACGGCGGCAGGCCGCTCATCGAGAAGTACGGCAAATACGTGCTGCTCAGCGCCCATGATCTGGAACTGGCGGACCGGTTTTTCAAACGCTACGGCAGTATCACGGTGTTTCTCGGGCGGCTGCTTCCCGTCATCCGGACTTTCATCGCCCTGCCCGCCGGGATCGCGCGCATGCCGCGCGGCCGCTTCCACTTCTACACCTTTGCCGGCTCGTGGCCCTGGTGCTGGGTGCTGGCTTACATCGGGCTCAAACTGGGCGAGCGCTGGGACAGCGATCCGCGGCTCAAACTCTGGTTCCACCGCCTCGATGCCGTTATCGTGGTTGTGCTTCTGCTGGGGATCGCGTGGTTTATCCGCAGCCATCTGCGGAACCGAATCCGCAACGCAAAGACAGCTCCAGTCGAATAGTTGTCGCGGAACCGCCCCACTCAAGCCTTGAATGGGCCACCAAGCGCACTGCAGAAGTTTCAGGATGTCATCCTGAGCGGAGCCGGGGTCCCCGGCAACGGCCGTTCTTGCCGTTGCTGGGGTGGAGGAGCGAAGGATCTATGCATTACGAATCAAATACATAGATTCTTCGCTCGCTGCCTGAATAGCCTTTTGCTTATCGAACACAACGTCGGGTACGCAGCTTGGCTGCTCCGGCCACAGGCGCTCGGCGCTCGCTCAGAATGACACTTCAAAAAGTTATTACGCGAACTTCTGGAACTTACCCTAGTGAACGTATTTGGTTGGCTGCCCCTTGGACCACGGGTTGTAATGCAACGCGAAGCGAAAGCGATCGGCAATGGGCGGATGATCGTAAGTCCAGAAGACGAACAGCCGGTTCGGATACGGATACGACAGCGCTTTTTCTCCGAGCAACTGGAAGTCGCGCGCGGCGGTTTCCGGCGCGTTCGGGGTCCCCGGCGAGCCATGCTCGCTGGGGTAATTCGGCACGATTCCGTGGGTTACCTCCAGTCCGTAGATGTCGGCCTGATGCTCAAGATGACGGCTGAACCCGTTGGCGACCGGCTGGCCCAGGAACGACAGCACGGCAAAAACCAGCATCAGGAGCGGCAACGAAGCCCAATCCGATAGCCCGCGAATGCCCCACCGCCGGCGCCAGCGGGCCAGCACCCTGTCGGAGATAAGCTTTGCCAGTGCCAGCGCCGTCAACATCAAGGCGGCGGCCAATGCCATCCCCTTGTAGATGTGATCGAGAACATAGTGTCCCATCTCGTGGCCGAAGATGAAGAGGACCTGCGGGAGCGTCAAATCCCGCGCTGTGGTATCCCACACAACGACGCGCTTGGTGGCGGCAATTCCCGTGACATAGGCGTTGTAAGTGGTGAATTTCTCGCTGGCGTTCATGGCGAAAATCCGCGAACGCGGAATCTCCAGCCCGCCGCGATGCGCAACCTGCTCGATGGCCGAAACCAGGTCCGGGCGCGTCTTTTCCAGTGGTTCGAAATGGCTAAACAGGGGATCGAGAACCACCGGCGCGACAAAAACCACGAACACAAGCACTGGCAGCGCTGAAAGCCAGGCATAAATCCACCAGCGCGCCGGACTGCGTCCGATCAAGGCATAGAAGCCCCACAGCAACGGCACCAGCAGCAGAAGAGTCACCAGCTCCATCTTGGCGCGGTCCCAGAACCATGAGCCCCAGCCCTGCACCGAAAGTCCGTAAGACAACTGCAGGTGGTGCCGGTAGAGCTCAATCGGCAGCGCGAGAAGATCGCAGGTGATGAGCAACAGCGGAACGAAAATTATCGCCTGGAGCAGGCGCCGGCGAGCGAAGCGCTCGGCCAAGTCGCGATATCGCGGCGCGATCCGCAAAGCCAACAGCACCGCCAATAAGGCGATCTCATACGCCGTTCCCGCCACGTACAGCACGGCACGCGTTCGGTAGAGAGCCTCCGACTTGCGCATTTGCCCGGCCGGCAACGAATAGGAAGAAGCACTTTGTCCGCCGACCGATGCCGGGCTGGTTGCGGCCTTTCCGGGGTCGCCACCTCCACCCCAGCCCGCGCAACTACGGCGCGTGCCGGGACCCCGGGCTTCCACCCCAGCCCGCGCAACTACGGCGCGTGCCGGGGACCCCGAGCCCTCGGCGGAGGCAAAACAGAGCGGCGCCAATAACAGCGAGAACAGAATCGTCATGAACGGGCGGCGGAATTGGGAGCGCATCCACATCATTTTACGCAAGATGAAACTACCCCGTGTCAGCGCGGTCAATCATCCCGGCGAGCAACGACCCCACGTCAGTCCAAAAACGGGATGGGACGTGGGGCACCCAAACTTGCATTCCGAGGGCGAAAACGCGCCACACAACGCACGAACTCGACCTTTCAACCTGAGTTCATGCACGGATGCGCGCAAAAGATTTGCGTATCGCGAGCCGCTGATAGAAGATAGGTAGTTCATATTCCCACAAGGACTGCATCCATAATGTCGAAGCAGAAGAAAACTGGTACCTCCGGTGCCGCGAATGTCGCTGCGATTGCCGCGCCGAAGGGCAAACTTGGAATCATGACTCCCGGCATGGGCGCTGTCGCCACGACGTTCGTGGCCGGAGTTGAAGCCGTACGCCGCGGCTTTGCCGCCCCTATCGGCTCCTTAACCCAAATGGCTACCATTCGTCTGGGCAAGCGCACTGACGGACGCTCTCCCCTGATCAAGGATTTCGTTCCTCTGGCTAAGCTTGACGACCTGGTCTTCACCGGCTGGGACATTTTTGAAGACAACATGTACGCCGCCGCCAAGAAGGCAGGCGTGCTCGAAAACGAGCTGCTGGAAAAGGTCAAGCCTTTCCTCGAAACCATCAAGCCGCGGAAAGCGGTCTTTGACCACAACTACGTGAAGCTGATCGACGGTCCCAACGTCAAGAAGGGCAAGAACAAGATGGACCTCGCCGAGCAGCTTCGCGAGGATATCCGCGACTTTAAGAAGACTTCCGGCGCTGATCGCCTGGTGATGATCTGGTGCGGCTCGACCGAGAGTT
>CAWJGD010000025.1:0-132844 GCA_963842345.1 uncultured Acidobacteriota bacterium | reverse complement strand
GAGTGCGCAAGAGCTGGCGGAAATTCAGTGCGTCGAACCGAAAATGGAATCAGGCGCTGAGGCCACCCGGCTCAGTTGCTTGAAGAGCTGGCGTGTATGGCAATGCTTCTTAATGTGGTTTGCATTCGACATAACGCTATGGGGTTTCGCGTCGTGGTTACCTACATACCTCATCAAGGTGCGTGGCTTTGCGCTGGTAAAGATGAGCGTTGCTGCTTCCCTGCCGTTCTTCGCCGGAACGATCAGCCTCATTGCCGGCGGGTGGATCTCTGACAAGTGGTTCCAGAACAGCCGCAAAACTCCGATCATTATCACCCAACTGATCGGCGCTTTCTGCTTGTACCTCACTTATACCGTCACCTCACCCACGGGGGCGGTTGTCTTACCAGACTCTTGCCGGCGGTTTCTTGTATATGGGGATGGGAGCATTCTGGGCTCTGCCGATGAGCATTATTCCAAAAACTGTTATGGGTACTGCCAGCGCCCTGGTTACCACTGGAGGTCAGCTAGCCGGGCTCATTTCGCCCATGGCGATTGGCTATCTGGTACAGATCTCGGGTGGCAGTTTTAATACCGCCTTCATGTTTCTTATCGCCGGAACAGTAATCTCCAGTGTGATCGCACTGACAGTAAAAGAGCATAAGATTGCTGCATTAAGTGCTGCAGCCAGCTAGTCACAACCGTCATACTATCCGAACTTGTTTTCGGATCCTCGGGTTACTTTCGGAGCTGTGGCAATGATCTATTGTGGGAGAGGAGATCAACTTATGTACGACGTAATCATCGAGAATGGTCAAATCGTTGACGGCACCGGGAATCCTTGGATTAGAGCCGATCTCGGAGTGAAAGACGGCAAGATAGCATCCATTGGTTTGTTAAACGAAGCTCACGCCGTCGCGCGCATTAATGCCAAAGGAAATGTCGTCTCGCCTGGGTTTGTCGATATTCACACGCATTCGGATGCGATTTTGCTCTCCGAAGCCAGGGAAGACGCAAAGGTGATTCAAGGTGTAACCACCGAAGTAATTGGGAACTGCGGCATTTCGGCGGCCCCGATTTCACTCAAACACCTGGAGATGTTGAAAAAATATTGCTCTCCGGTTTTTGGCGCGGCGCCATTGGCATGGGATTGGCGTGCTTACGGGGAATACCTTGACCGGCTGGAGAAGCGGAAATCGATTTCTAACGTGGCTGGATTGGTCGGGCACGGATCAATTCGCATTGCGGCAATGGGCTTTGACAACCGGGAACCGAATTCGGAAGAACTCGTGCTAATGAAGCGACTGATCGAGGATGCGCTGGATGAAGGAGCCTTTGGCTTGTCCAGCGGCTTGATCTATCCGCCGGGAGTGTTCAGCAAGACGTCTGAACTGATTGAACTGTGCAAGCTGGTAACGGAGGCCGGCGGCATTTATACCACACATATGCGCGGTGAAACGGACACTGTGCTGGATTCCGTTCGCGAGACCATTGAGATAGCGGCGAAGTCGGGTGTTTCCACCGAAATTTCGCATCACAAGACAGGCGGAAAACAGAACTGGGGTAAGTGTCAACAAACGCTTCGCATGGTTGACGAAGCCAGGGATAAGGGTCTCGACGTGACTTGCGATACATACCCGTACATTGCGGCTAGTACAACGTTAGGCACATTGTTACCTCCATGGATGCAGGCAGGCGGCATAGCGGAGATGCTGAAGCGGTTGCATAGTCCGGAAATTCGCGAACGGATAAAATCGGAATTTTCAAAAATAATTCCTGGTTGGCAAAATCACGTTAAGGCGGCTGGGTGGGGCAACATCATTATTTCCTCGTGCAAGAGGAACACGGAGTACGTGGGCCGAAGTCTGCAAGATATCGCTGAGCAGAAGAAGCTGGATGCCCCAAATGCGCTATTTGAATTGCTAATCGAGTCGCAGGCAGATGTCCTAATGGTCGTCTTTATGATGTGCGAAGACGATGTAGCTTATATTCTAAGCACCCGGCGGTAATGGTCGCTTCAGACTCCCTCCAGGCGCATCCCCGATACTACGGCACGTTTCCGCGTGTGTTAGGCAAATATGTAAGGCAGGACAAAGTACTCACACTACCCGAAGCAATTCGCAAGATGACTTCGTTCCCCGCCCAAAAGCTCGGGCTGCGTGATCGCGGAGTTCTATCAGAAGGAAAGTGGGCGGACATTGCGGTCTTTGATCCGGGCGTTGTTGAAGACCGGGCGACTTTCACCAACCCGCAGCAACCACCTGTGGGCATTAAGTATGTTCTCGTAAACGGCCAGGTGGCTGTTTGCAATGGTAAATACACCGGGGCGATTGCCGGACAGATACTACGCCGTAACAGGTACTGATGCCAACGATCAGTATGGAAGTAATGATTGAAGATCAAGGTGGGACAGTGTGCGAAAATGCCAATGAAATGAAGCTGGAAGTCGATTGCTACGCGGGAAGGAAGGCGGACGAGCGATCTGTTCGCTTTCGGCTTGATGGACACGAGTACATGGTTGACGGCATGCCCCGGCCAGTCCTGCTCTGACCCCTTGGTCGAGACACAAAAAATCCGCTATCTAACCCCAAAAGCTGCTCCTCCGGCAGCGACTGCATGGAAACCGCTAAACGTACAGCCGGCGATTACAGGGGTCGCCAGGCTGGGGTGGGGCGTTGGGTCGTCAGGGATGGTTCGCAAGTTCTGCGGAGTTTATTGACCACTTTTGCAGTGCCTTCCGTCACAAGTTCGCACCCCGCGCAACCTCCCAGTTTCTTCACCTAAGAGTCACGCACAAGCCAGCAAAGGTTTGGCCCGTTACTGTATCTTCCTGATACCAGAAAGCCGCAGCAAAACTTGACCCAGGGGCACTACACCATCTTGCCCAGCAGGAATGGAACAACGACGCTACGACTCGTATATCTCCTGACGAATGATGCTGCGCTGCAAGGCCAAATACGCTTCACGCGTCATCGGCGGCTTCGCCTTGGCCACTACCTCACGAGCTCCTCGCGCGCCCTCCCCCAGAAAATCCACAGCCATGGACGCCAGCAACTTGGCCATTGTCACATAAGCTAATTGCTTATCGACGATGTCATAGTCGGCGCCATGCCCTGTGCCAGACGCCCCTCCGATAAAAGGATGGAGCACGGGCATGACCTGCGACAGGTCCCCCATATCAGTCGAACCGGTGCGATGTCCGGTGATCCGGAAATGTTCTTTACCGAGCAGATCAACCGCATTGGCCTGAAAATGCTCTTGCATAGTGGAGTCACACTTCATCGGCATATAACCAGGCCAAGTCTCGATCTCTACCTTGGCTCCAAGGGCGAGCGCTCCAGCGCGCAAGGCCCTATCCACCTTGTTTGCGGCATCAACAATAGCCTCCACGGTCTTACCGCGTACGAAAGTTTCCAGACGTACATCGGCAGGAATTACGTTCACCTGCGAACCTCCGTGCGTGATTATAGGGTGGACACGGATACTGTCCTCATCTCTGAAGGTCTCTCGCAGGGCATTGATGGCGGTGAGGCCGATCTGGGCGGCATATAGGGCATTGATTCCCTTGTGAGGCATAGCACCCGCGTGAGCAGCCCGGCCGACATAGCGGACGGTCTTGACCACGCAACCGTTATTGGAGATGGGTACGGATACTTTGCCGTCTTCCGGTTGGGGCGTGGTATGTATCATCATCGCGAGGTCCACATCGTCGAAGTGGCCGAGGCGCAGAAGCTCCGGCTTGCCGCCAAGAAACTCAAGCCGGCCGGCACGCACTTGGCTCACGCGCCAAGCGATATCGCCATACTCCTCAGCCGGTACCGCAAACAGCACCAGGCGCCCGGCCAATTGCTCCATCGCTTTAGCATCGACGAGCCCCATCGCCGCGCCCAACAGCCCAGCGATTTGAGCGTTATGCCCGCACGCATGCGCCGCTCCGGTCGTGGGATCAGCTTCGGGGTGGCCAGCGACTATCAACGCGTCGAGTTCGCCGAGGAGCGCGAATGTCGGACCGTCGCCAGCACGTCCGGGGAGTTCGGCTCGAACTCCGGTAAGCGCCAAACCCGTGCGCGGGTTGAGCCCAAGTCTTCTGAAAGTCTCTTCAACTACGTGGGCGGTCTTCACTTCTTTAAACCCGAGCTCAGGGTGCCGCCGGAGCCCCTCACCAAGCGCGACAATCTCATCGCTCCGGCGATCGATCGCCTCAAGTACGTTTCGCTTCATTTCATCATTGGTCATTACTTTACCTCCGACGCTTGCACATTCCTTTGCGGTTCGCTTGGAATTAGGACATTGTAACCAGCTTTGTAATCAATGGCACAGAAAAGCTAACGTCGTTTTTGAGGCAGGTGGGTGCGACTACTAAATCGTCGCCCTTGAGCATCGCCTTACGCGCTGCGGAATAGTTTACAATCCTTGCATGCCGATTGCTCATGTTCATATTGTCCGTGGCCGGTCGGGCGCCCAGAAGAAAGCGATTTTAGACGGTTTACACACAGCGTTGGTCGAAACGTTCCGTATCCCTGATAGCGACCGAACTCAGATCCTCCACGAACACGATCCTGAACACTTCGAGTCGGGGAAAGGTCCAGAGTTCACTCTGATCGAGCTTACCGTCTTTCCCGGCCGAAGCGTCGACGTCAAGCGCATGTTCTATGAGGCATTGGTGGGGAATCTGGAAAAGAACCCAGGAATCCCAAGAGAAAAGGTATTGGTCGTACTACATGAACCCGCACTGAATAACTGGGGTATTCGAGGAGGCAGGCCTGCCAGCGAGATCGATATTGGTTTTAGGCTCGATGTTTAATCTTCAACGCTCACGAGAAAGTCCCACCGCCGCTTGACGGTTTGTACCTGTCCCGTGCAGTGAATTCATCGAAGCGCCCCGAAGTCTCGTTCTGGGAAACTCAGCCGCAGTTGCGGTGGCAATCACAGCCATTCCGTTGGCATTGGAGAACACCATACACGAACGCCGTGCGGCGAAAACGAACTCGTCCTGTTCGTCCGAGAACAACCCATCAGCATAAACGAACATGCCAAATGCGGTGAAGTTTTACGCTCGTTTGTTTCCGCCGCAGGGCCTTTACCAGTCTGCGGAAAAAACAGGCTTCAGGTGACGTGAGCCCACAAGTTGTGTAAGCACCTCGTTCAGTGCTTGGGCGCATTTTTCAGCAGCCTGTTAAGCTAAGTTCGGCAATTTCGGAGAAGATTCCATGGCAGGTCCCGCGACTGAACAACGCTTATTTCACGAAATCTATAAGGAACTGGTTGAAATCAATACCACACATTCGGCGGGCAATAACACGGAAGCTGCCCACGCGATGAAACGGCGGCTGCTCGAAGCCGGGTTCTCAGCCGATGATGCTGTGATCTTCGAGCCGTTTCCCCGCAAAGGAAACCTTGTTGCTCACCTGAAAGGAAGCGGCACGTACAGGCCAATTCTCCTATTGGCGCATATCGATGTGGTGGAGGCGAAAGCAGAGGACTGGAAGACCGATCCATTCAAACTTGACGAGAAGGACGGATACTTTACGGCTCGTGGCACAATTGACGATAAGGCGATGGCTGCCTCGTTCGTCTCGGTGATTTCGCAGCTGAAACGCGAAGTGTACCGCCCCAATCGCGACATCATTCTGGCACTGACGGCGGACGAAGAGCGAGTGGATGTCCCCTCAAATGGAGCAGCCTGGTTGCTCAAGAACAAACCGGAGCTGATGGATGCCGCTTTCGGGATCAGCGAGGGTGGTCGCGGTGAGTTAAAGGATGGCTACCCACGGTTTCAATCCATCGAGGTTGCTGAAAAGCAGTACATGTCCGTTGAACTGGAGACCACGGGCCCAGGGGGGCATAGTGCCCGGCCCAGCAACGAAAACGCCATCTATGAACTGGCAAGTGCGTTAATTCGAATCGGGCAATACAAGTTTCCGGCACGCCTGACAGAAGCGGCAAGGGTGTTTTTTCAGCGTAGCGCGAGGCTCTCCAGCGGCCAGATGGCCGAAGACATGCGTGCCATTGCCGAAGGCGGGCATAAACCGGAAGCTGTTGCACGGATCTCGGCGCAAGAGGATTTTGCTGGAATGCTCTGCACAACCTGCGTGGCGACCATGCTGACGGCGGGCCACGCGGAAAATGCTCTGCCCCGGCGGGCTAAGGCCGTTCTGAATTGCAGAGTTTTGCCCAACGAGGACTCAGAACAGGTGGAGCAAAAGTTGAGAGAGCTTGCTGGTTCTAAAGTCACGCTGCGCGTGACCACCAAATCGGTGCCTGCCCCCGCCTCTCCTCTCGACCACGAAGTGTTGCATGCGGTGGAAGAACTGACCGAGCAAATGTGGCCTGGCGTGCCGGTAATCCCATACATGTGCACCGCTACCACCGACATGCGTTGGTTCCGCAACGTCGGTATGCCAATGTACGGTGTTTCCGGTATGTTTGTAGATCCCGCAGATACCGGCGTGCATGGGGTCGACGAACACATTGGCCAGCAGCAGCTCTACGACGGACGCGAGTTTCTCTACCAGCTCGTCAAGATGCTGACAAGCTGAGCATTAGGTCACGCGTGTAGGATTTGCACGGCTGCGGCCAGTTGCTGTTCTATGCATCACACGAGTTTGTGAGACGCATCACAGATGCCACCTCCCATTTCATAGTACAAGGCGCTCACATCCTTCCGTCGTCAACTTTGCTTGGTACCATTTCCATGGCAATCAATGTAGTTTTTGCAGGTCGCGATATGGATTGGCATAGCCACATCACAGGCAGGGTTCGGCGGCATGTCAGGAACCTGAACCATTGCGGCGCCGGTATGGTTGCAGATGATGCGGAAACGAGCGCACGGTACCGCAAAACAGTGGTCATTACCACCAGCCGAGGGGAGACCAATGATTCGAAGTACTGAGGAACCAGTAACTCGCATGGCGAAGCTACTGGCGTTGCTGCACTACGCCATGTCGAAGGAAATCATTGCGGCCCTGGGCGAAGATCGCGGCAAGGCGGTGATTCTATCGGCGATTAAAAGATTTGGGGAAGCCAGACTGAAGTCGATGACGGAGGAAGCAAACGAAAGGGGTCTGGACCCAAACTCGTTTGACACCTATAAGAAGGTCCGGGATATGCCAGGAACGGGGTGGGAGCGCGACCCCAATAATCCCATGAAGATAACATTTTGCCCGATGGAAAGTGTGTGGGCGGAATACGGAGAAGAAGGCCGCAAATTGGGATACTATTATTGCTCAATTGACCACGTGCTGTATGACGGGTTTGGCGCCGATCTGGAACGGCCATATTGCCGAGCATTAGGGGATGAGTGTTGTGATTTTCATCCCAAACCGAGAAAGTAATTGACTAACCGGATGAAAGTCTGGAGCGATCTCAATGAGCAATGCGGTGACAGCGGTTCAAGTTGAGCAAACGACTGGCATGCCGAAAGGCAAATTGCGCATTTGGATTGCGTTATTTTGCTTTTTGGCTTATTTCGTCGCTTTCCTGGATCGCGTAAACGTTGGTGTGCTCATTGCGGATCCGGTGTTCACGAAGACATTTGGAATCGCAACCAACAAGTCAACACAGGGCTTGTTGATGTCTACCTTTTTGTTTGCCTATGGCGTTTCCTGCTTTCTGGTGGGTCCTGTCATCCAACGCTTTGGCCCGAAGAAAAGTCTAGCGGTAGGGTTGTTGTCTTGGGCATTGCTGACGGGCGTGATGGGAGCAACCGCATCGATCGGCTTTATTTTGTTATGCCGGGCCTTGCTCGGCCTCGGCGAAGCCGTCCTCGGCCCCGGTGTCTCCAAGCTTGTTCAAACGTGGTTCCCGATTCACGAACGGGCAAAGGCGAATGGAGCGTGGTATGTCGGACTGCAGATGGCATCGATTCTTGCCACCCCATTAGTCGCTTGGTGGATCTCCGCTGTAGGTTGGCGGGGGAGTTATTACGCCCTGGCACTGCTTGGACTAGCTCCGGTGGTGCTGTGCGTCTATTTTGTATACGATCACCCTTCTAAGCATCCGCGGATCACAAAAGAGGAAGCGAACTACATTTTGCCCCAAAGCAAGGGTCCGGCAACTGCAATGGCCACTGCCAAACTGGATTTTGGATTTCTGAAAAGTGCGACCTTCTGGTATCTGGTGATTATTTATGGCATTACCAACGCCGGTATTTGGGGATTTCTTTCCTGGATTCCGTCATATCTCAAGTCAACTTTGGGCTTTTCGTGGACCGCAATGGGAGCACTGGGGATACTGCCTTATCTATGCGGAACACTATCCGTGATAGTGTTTACGCCTTTGATGGACAGGTACAACCGGAGGGCACTGTTTACTTTTCTGGGCAGCGTAATCTTCGCCATGCTGATTGTAGTGGCAATGCGGGTTGCTAGTCCGCTGGCCGCGCTTGCCGTACTCTCCCTGGCCTTCGCGGCGGGCGGTCCGCGGGTTCCCGCATTGTTTACAATGTTGCAGAATGTAACCAACAAAGACCAAGTAGCAACGGCTACTGGTTTCTTTAACGGTTTTGCATACGTTTTTGCATCGCTGACTCCTTATATGATTGGCGTTCTCTATAATCTGACAGGATCACTTAAGACCGGCTTTTATTTTCTTGCCGCACTGTCGGTTCTGGCATTCCTTCTTTGTATTCCGCTAGTGCGCCAGCGCCTCTAATCATCTCGCGACCAGCGGCTGCGAGTTCGTGGTGTGGTTTGAAGGAAGGTACAAGACACTGTTGCATCGGTGAGACACAAATCTTGATTCGAAGCAAGGAGAAGTTCAGATGGAACCAGTGAGGATGGATCTGACGAGGGAAGAGTACTTGGCGCTGGAGCCCGTCGAGTTCAGGGCGCGTTTCAGAGAGCGTGTGCATCACACTTTGGAAATCCAGACGTATGCGGCAATCGATTCCGGAAAACGATTGTCGGAGTCCCAAACCAACAAGGTCAAGGGGCTGATGCAAATATGGGAAGAAAAAGGATTGCCCAAGGATGCTCCCGACTATCAGTGGGCGGCGGAACTCGTGTGTTTCGCCGAACTCTGCCAGGCCGAAAAGAAAGTCGATTTGACCAGGTTCACGCCCAAGAAGTTAAGCGAAGCGGACGTCCAAGCGTTCGAGGCGATCCTGTACGAGCGTCGTTCCGTGCGGCACTGGACGGACCAGGACGTTCCCGAACACATCATCGACAAGTTAATGGAAGCCGGTTTGTGGGCAGCACATTCTTGCAATCTTCAGTCCATCCGTTACTTGGTCGTTCGCGAAAAGAACGAACAGGGGCTTTTCCTGGGAAGCGACATACCAGGTGGACCGGTGCACGTCGTTCTCTTGCAGGATGAGCGCGTTTACAACGCCAATCCGCGCAATCCGGTCAGGAACCGCTTGTTGGATTGTGGCGCTGCCGCACAGAACATCGTGCTTGCCGCCCACGCCTACGGTTTGGGAGGCTGCTGGCTGACATTCACCGACAAGATGATCGAAAGACTAAGGAATCGGTTCAACATCCCCGAGCATACGAAGATCGTTACTTACGTTGACGTGGGGTACCCGAATCAGACGCCTTCGGCGCCGCGCCGCCTCACGTTGTCTGAAATGGTGTTCGCCAGGCTCTAAACTTGAAAGACACCGGGGGCTGCGTTTGGCGCAGCTCCCTCTTTGAACAGGTTGAGGGAGAAGACATCATGATTCGCACTGCGGAAGACCCTGCTGTTCGCATGAGCAAATTGCTGGCCCTGCTCCACTACTCCGTGTCGAAGGAGATTATTGCGGCCCTGGGAGAAGATCGCGGTAAAGAGTGATTTTGAGATCGATCAAACGCTTTGCGGAAGCCAGCGTGCGCGGCATGAAGGAAGAAGCGCGCGAACGAAGTCTGGATCTGAACTCATTTGAGACCTATCCGCTGGTGCGGGATATGCCGGCGAACGGCTGGGAGAAGGATCCCAACAATCAATCAAAAATAACGGCGTGCCCCATGGAGAGCGTCTGGGCGGAATACGGGGAAGAAGGACTCAACCTGGGAAGCTTGTATTGCACCATTGATCACGTATTGTTTGACGGGTTCAATGCCGATTTGGAACGACCCTATTGGCGAACATCAGGGGATGACTGCTGCGATTTTCATCCCAAAGCAAGAAGGTAACAAAGAAGCCTGCACGTTGGCTGCAATTTGGGAGGGACCTCTATGGGCAGTGTGCCGACATCGATTCAAGCCAAGCAAGCCACTGTGCTCCCGAAGGGCAATTTACGGATCTGGATTGGGCTATTTTGCTCGGTGGCTTACTTCATTGCGTTTCTGGACCGCATGAACGTAAGTGTGCTGATCGCGGATCCCACTTTTACAAAGACATTTGGGATTACCGCCGACAAGTCGAAGCAGGGCCTTTTGATGACGGCGTTCCTGTTGGCTTATGGCATCTCCTGCTTTCTCGTAGGTCCGGTCATGCAGCGCTTCGGCGCAAAGAAAACACTCATTGTGGGGCTCTTGTCCTGGGCGCTGTTGACGGGGGTTATGGGAGCAGCCTGGTCGATCGGCCTAATTCTCCTTTGCCGCGCTCTGCTCGGAATCGGTGAGGCTGCCCTCGGCCCTGGCGTGTCGAAGCTCGTGCAAACCTGGTTTCCGGTTCAGGAGAGAGCCAAGGCCAACGGCGCGTGGTATGTTGGGCTGGAGTTGGCGTATATCTTTGGCACGCCCTTATTTGCCTGGTTGATAACTGTGGCAGGTTGGCGTGTAAGCTACTACATTGTTGCGCTGCTGGGCCTCGTGCCAGTGCTACTGTGCATCTGGCTTGTGTACGACCATCCCTCCGATCATCCGCGTATAACCAGGGGAGAAGCGGAATACATTACATCCGGAAGTGGCCTCTCAGCTCCTTCGACCAACGCGGCGAAACTGGATTTGGGATTCCTGAAGCGCCCGACCTTCTGGTATCTGGCGATGATCTACGCCAGCACCAATGTCGTCTTTTGGGGTTTTACATCCTGGATTCCTTCCTATCTCAAGTCCACGCTGGGTTTCTCCTGGGCGGCCATGGGTTCGCTGGCCATGCTGCCCTATATCTGCGGAACGCTATCCGTGATGCTGTTCACGCCGTTAATGGACAGACTTAACCGCAGGTCCCTGTTCACGTGCCTGGGCTGTGTGATGTTTGCTTTGTTGACGGTATGCGCCATGCGAGTCAGCAGTCCCGTGGCAGCCGTAGTCGTGCTGTCTCTGGCCTTAGCGGCCGTGTTTCCAGGCATTCCTGCATTATTTACGGTATTGCAGAACGTGATCGGCAGGGAGCAAGTGGCAACTGCGACGGGATTCTTCAACGGCATATCCTATGTGCTGGCATCGCTTACTCCTTACGTGATCGGGGTTCTTTACAACTTGACAGGCTCGCTTAAGACTGGCTTTTACTTTCTTGCCTCGGTTTCCGTGTTGGGGTTCCTGCTGTGCATCCCGCTGGTGCGGCAGCGCTTATAGTGCCGAAAAAACTAACGGCCCCATAAAAGTGGATATCAAGCTTCCGCCGAGCACTTAGGCCTTATCGGTAGCCTCTCGCACGATCCCCACGGCTGCTTGGCTGAAGTCCTCACGAGGGGCTTTGGCCTGTTCTTTTCGTTGCTGTTTTGCTGCCTGGCGAGTGGCTCTGACTTCGCGCCTTTCGGCCTTTTGTTCCGGTTTCTTGACTTTTGTCATGCCTATAGTTTACGGGGTTCCGGCGGGGAATCAAGCCCTGTGGAAATCCAAACTGCACCACTACCCACCCGAACTCAAAAAGAGGCCTAATTCCCCAAGATCAACCTGACTGCTGCACCCCTGGTTTTCTGCCCGCGAGCCGATCAGGGACTGGGTCGCCGGCCACGGTAAGGAACCTCCACGTAAAAGGACCTCGGTGACCCTGTCACTCAGGTCAGCAGGCCCCCGGCACCATAAAATCGACCCCGACGCTGCGTTCCCCGGCTTTGCCAAAGCTGAATGCTCCTAAAAGCCATTACAACAGCCCCGCCGAACAGTCGTAGGCTAGACCGCACCCAGGTGGTTCATAAAGCCTTGCGGAGTATTTGAACGCCCGTTTGCCGGGTATTCTGCCACGAGGCCGTCCCCCGCCAGCGTCGAGAATTCCATCATTGGCAACAAAACGGCGGTCGCCTGGCCGGGGGGCGGCGGGGCAATCCGTTACTTTGTAATGTCATAAAATGCTCTCTTCCAGCCGATTGCATGTTTCCAGTTTGGGGTGAATCCGGTACATCACACGCCTATCCGAGGGTTGCGTTCGTGAAAATTATCCAAGTTGCGTGACAAAAATAAGGAAAGAGTTGTTTATGACTGAGGGAACAAGCGCGTCGGAGCGAACTCATCGTGCCTTAAGATTTCGCTCACGGTAAACTGGCCGCGAGCGGTTCTCACCAGGCAGTCCATAATTTTGTCTCCCGCCTGTTCTAATGTAGTTTCCCGACTCATGACGCCGCTTACGTCGACATCGATGTGCTCAGAAATAAGTCTGCAAGACCTGGGATTAGCGCAGATTTTTACGACTGGGTTGATCGGATTACCTAGATTATTTCCCTTTCCCGTCACAAATATGTTCATCACGGCACCGGCCGCTGCCATAGCTGTGACCAAGTCGGCCGCAGCAGATGAGGTGTCCATGAAATGAAGACCGGAAGTCGACGGGGCTTCAGCTGTATTCAAAATGCCTACAATCGGGCACCGGCCGATCTTCATAATTGTGCCCATGGCCTTCTCTTCAATGGTAGTTATTCCACCTGCGATATTCCCCTGCGTAGGCTGCGATCCAAACAGATCTTCGCCGTGTGACAATATCATGCCAACGTAATCGTTGAAGACTTTCAAGAACTGTTCACTGAGCTCCCTACTAACGAACCGCTCCGCTACCAGATGTTCAGCGCCAGTCATTTCTGGAGTTTCCCCGAACATGACGGTGGCGCCCATGCGTACAAGGCGTTCGCAGGCGACCCCAGCTGCAGGGTTCCCAGCCAGGCCAGATGTCGTGTCGGATTCTCCGCACTTCAATCCGAATGTCAAGTCCTTCAGGTCCGCCTCTACTCTTTCCAAACCGGTCGCGTAGTGAACAAACTCTATGGCTTTGCGCGAGGCTTTCTCGATGATGCTTAAATCTCCGTGTTCATCAGTCCAGAAGCAGACGACCGGTTTCCCTGTTTTATTGATACCGTCCGCTATTTTCTCGGTCCAATTAGGCTCAATGCCCACAAGTATCACAGCTGCGACGTTCGGGTTGCTTCCAGTTCCTATCAACGTCCGAAAGTGCAAGTCCAGGTCAGCACCAAATTGCATGCGGCCATACGGATGGCCGATGGCCAGAGTGCCCGCAATGTTATTAGAGACAGCTCTGCAGACTGGATAGGAGACGGCGTCTAAGGGTAGTAATAACACGTAGTTGCGAATGCCGACTTTGCCATTGTCGCGACGATACCCGAGAATAGTTGTATTCATTTAATCACCTTCGGCTTACTGACCGTATAACCGTAGCGCAGGTTCACTGGTGCGAGCTGTAAATAGCCTAACTCAAGCCTGTACCGTGGCTACGTGTGCGGCGGCAACAGGTTCATCATCGCTCTCAATCTTGCCAAGCAGAAAGATAGTAAAGACGGCCGACAGAATATTGGCTCCTCCAGCCACTATAAAGGCCACGGTGAAACTGCCAGTCGCAACTACAAGAAATCCGGTTATCATTGGAGACAGAATTCCGGCCAGCGATCCTGCCGTATTCATAATTCCGGCAAGCGTAGCCGCCTCACCAGTTCGCGCGAGCTCGGGAGGAACCGTCCAGAGCAGGGCGCTGAAGGAGCATTCAAGCGCGACAACAAAGATTAGAAGCCATACAACTACACTTGGCGAGGATACCCAATTCAGTACAACTATACTCGCGGCAAATACCTGGCAGAGGACGAGCGGAAGCTTTCTGGCGAATGTTTTGCTCTTGCCCTTGGCTAGTAGGTGATCGGAAAACATGCCAATTAGCGGCGGCACAATCATTCCAACTAGCCAGGGGAGTGATGCATAAATGCCCATCTTCAGGATCGTGAACTTCCTCTCCATAACCAGGTACCCCGGCATCCATGCGACGATTAGATATGCCATGTAATCGCAGAAGAACTTAATCACGACAATCGCGACTGTATTTCGCCTTGAGAGCAGCCGGAGAACCACAGCACGGTCGAGTCTCTTCGCAGTCGAGCCGGGAATTGTCCTTTGCCTCGGAAAGGTTAGTACCCAGAGAAGTACCCATATTAGGCTGGCAATCCCCGAGATATAAAAACTCATCCGCCATCCCCAACGGACAAGGATTGCAGCTATGATAATTGGACTGACAGCTAGCCCCAGCCTATAACCCGACATCGAAGTAGCCATTACAGTAGCGCGTCGCTCTGGAGGAAAGTATTCGTTGGCTACTTTCGAATTGATTGGGAAGACGGCTGATTCGCCTACACCTAACCCCAAGCGACAGCCGATCAGCGCCACAAAAGAACTGACAGCTCCAGTAAGGATCGTCGCAACGGACCATACGGCCGATGCGATGCCGTAAACCTTCTTGGGGCCATAACGGTCTGCGAGGATGCCAGACGGGATGTTGCACAGCATGTAACTCCAGAAGAAGGACGAGAAAATGATTCCCATCACTCCGGCATTGATGTGCAGGTCCTTCATCATGGTGGTAGAAGCGACCGAGATGTTGCTCCTGTCAATGCCGAAGATCACCATTCCAGAAAACAGAAGAAAGACTGTCCACAGCCTCGACAAACTGCCCATTTCTTGTCTCCTACATCGACTGGCTCAGGTCTGAATGCTTGGTCTCGCAGCTCACCGGACGATCTCACAGTCCGTTGAGCAGTCTTGCACTCCAAGCCCTTACGATTCCAGGTGGCTGGGCATAGCGTCGAATGCGCCAATTCCGGTGTTACCGGGAGCGACCGCGTGATCTTCATTGAGATCATACCGATCTTTCGAAGCAACATCGACGTTTCCGCCGTGATCACCGTTGCGAGAGATTCCCATTCCGGCACCCATTCCGATGAATGGGTTTGCGGCAGCGATATGCCGTTTTGCTGCCGGGCTGGCGACCCGTCTAAAGACGGCCCAGCTGGTTTTAAAAAGTATGGCAAGTTACTTGCGCGAGCTTGCCCCCGCGCTGCCGAAACTAAGTTCCGCCGCGCGATCCAGCTGTTCAACAAGCTGAAGCTCCCACTCGAAGTAGGCGTTGGCAGCCGTCTTGAAGTCGTCACTCATCGGCTCAAATTGGCCCCAGAGGAACGGCTGTCTGAAAATGTCATCGGCGGTAGTTGCCAGCCGTTCGAATCCGGAATTAAGTGGGAGTTTGGCCTCGCGCCAGGCGGCGTTGCCTCCCCTCAATATGCCGACGGGCCTGTCGGAGATCCGGGCCAGGTCTCTTGCTGCAAGGGCGGCCAGAACTAGGTCATCTCCGGTCACGACGAAGCTCTGCGACATGGGAATCGCATCCAGACCATCGGCCATACGCGACCGTATAACAAACCATGCGCCCGGGATGTGTCCTCTCCTGTAGCTTAGGCTATCGGCGACATCGAGTACCACTGTCTGCGCAGCCTGGAGTAACCTGTGCAGGTCAGCAGGTTCGACATAAGGCAGGTCGAGTTCGTCTAACCCGGGGACGTCCGGCTTATAGTCGCCGGTCACCAGATCCACCCCGACGAACGGATCAGCGAGTACATAGGTTTCCGGCCAGTCAGCCTGTACCAGCAATGAGGCAGTCATCAGCGCTCGGACCATGCGATCGTCGACCAGCACAACTCTCGCATTGCGCGTGGCCGCGTACTTGTCCATGCCCTGGACTATTTGGACGCCCCAGCCGTAAGAGGAGTCGGATCGGTGGCCGGCCATGTATTCCGCGGGAGTACGCACATCAATGATGTACAACGTGCGGTCCTTTTCCGCTTTGAACAGCGCAAGCTGCTTTTCCTTGATAATCCTGACCCCGAAGCGGTCGGCTACGTTCTTGGCCATCTTCAGCGCTTGCCAGTAACTTCTTCCCGAAGGCTCAGGGGCGCCGCGAGTGGAACCATGCTCCAACCGGAAGCCCGCCATCTGCCATGCCATCGTACCGCCGCGTAAGGCAGCCACCCTGTGAGCGATTCCGGCATTGATCAGACTCTGGGCACCGATCAGGCTGCGGGTCCGCCCGGCGCAATTGATTACGATTAGCGTTTCCGGCTTCGGGGCAAGTTCATGAAAACGATAGACCAGTTCCGACACGGGGACATTGATCGAGCCGGGAATGCTCATGTTGACGTACTCATTGGACGGACGGCTATCCAAAACGAGAATGTCTTCGCCAGCCTTGATTTTCGCGTGAAGCTCTTCCGCTGTGATTATAGGGGTCCCGTAGTGTACTGCGATCCACTCCCCAAATGCCTTGCCGATTACGCTCATGCCGCTGAAAATCTCGCAGCCTGCTGCCTTCCACGCCGGGTAGCCGCCGGCAAGAATCGCAACATCGGTGTAACCCAGCTTCCTAAGAGTCGATGCGGCTCGCTGGGAGATTCCATCGCCGGCGTCCGTCAAAACTATGCGAGTCGTTTTGCGCGGCACCAACGAGGTAATCCTCAGTTCCATCCGGCTAAGTGGAAGGTTGGCGGCGTACAACAGATGGGCGGCGCCGAATGCTCCCTCTTCTCGTGCGTCAATGACTGCGAGTTCGCTACCATCGCCAATCATGGCTCTCAGCGCTGCGGGACTGACCATCGCGAATCGTTTTTCTTCGACTGAGTTTGCAGCAGTCAACACGGTACTCCAAGGGCCGTTGCCCTGCGACATGCACATCGACATGCACACTTATGGCGGCCCGCACTACGCCAAGCCTGCACCTTTGCGGATGCGGCACAAGGTAGAGCTTATACCCTCCTTGTCAAGCACTTGCTCCATGATCAAGACCTCGTGCGCATATACGTCTGAATCCGCGCACGACTTAGCCTCGTCCTCAATGACATGGTAAACAGACAGTTTGAGTGCGATACCCGCCAACGGTCCGGCGTATGAAGGATCGCCATTGACCACTGTCTCTGCAACGATATTCGTGCTGTCCACATCGGGGGTCCCCAACAGCACAACTACATTTTCGCGGCCATATCGGTCTACGATTTCTTTGATTTTTCGTTGATCATCCAGATCAACCGCGCCTGCGGACGTTCAAACAAAACAGCTTGTGATGGGATACACCGCAGCCGCTCCTGCGGATTGCGCCACCCGCGCAATCGAGGGACCCTGAATTGCATCCCGTTCTCCGAGAGCGATCACGTGTTTACCTTTTAATTCCATTTAAGTCTCCTTTGCAGGTTGAAATCGACTCCACGGTAGCGAACGCAATCGGCAAAAACCCAGGGATCTTCTCTTACTCTCGCGTCGAACGTCATCCTTCACTTGAGGCAATGTCCGCCGCCGTTACCTCGCAATAAGAAGGAAAAGCCATCGGCAAGCGTAGTCATGCGCCCGAGGAACAAGCTCCCTTTGGCATAAAAGAACGCGCGGGAGATGGTTCCGTCCATGATTTGTTTGCGGGCGTGACCCAGGAATGGAACTGCTGACGCGATGTGCCCCTGGGTCGGCGAGAAGCCCGGCATGCCCCGCAACCGGACGAAACTGTCGATGTCGCCGACAGCGATCTCGCCGCGACGTGACGCAAGCGATGCCAGGATACGATAGTTTGTCTGCGGCACGTTGCCGCTGCCCTGCGGCAGAGTCAGCTCCGGATTGTGCAGCTCGGTGGCATACCGGTCGATGTCTGTACTGCGCAGGCCACACTGATCCAGCGGCCGGAACACGATCGCTTCCGCAATCTCGAGTTGCGAGGAGCCGGCGCCGATGGTGTGCCGGCCAACGCAATCCAGATCAATCGCTGGGCTAGCGCCATCATCCGCCGAAATCAGGACGGCAATCGATGCCAGCATGTCCTCGAGCACGGGCATGTCGTGCCGAAGGTGGCCCTGGTACTTCATTCCCAGTTTAGCCACCGAGCCTCCGCCGATGACTGCGATGGTACGGAAGAGACCCGCTTTTACCAGGGCCGCTGCCATGGTGATGGCGTGATTGGGCGCGCAGCAGAAGGCTTTAATGTCGCATCCGGTGGCGTTCGCGCATCTTACCTTCTCGCCGACGGCCTTGGCGAGATTTCCTCCGCCTCTCTGGTACCGGTCCCCGATCGCCTCTTCCCCGCAACCGAGGAGATATTCGACCTCACCCGGCGCGATCCCCGCATGGTTCAGTCCATGCCGGAGTGCCAGCACGGCGGACGCCTTGGCAGCGAGGTTTTCCAGGAGAATAGTGGCCGAGAGTGAGTCGTCTTCCGGATCGCCAGAACAAAGGCAACCGGCAAGTTCCTCGCCGCAGTAAAGAGGAATAGCTAGGCCCTCGGCGACTTTGGCATCGATGGTTTTCCTGCCCACCGAAGCGAGGGCGCCAGCATCCTGGCCCAGCCAGCGGTGTTGTGTGAGCTGCTCACGGACCAGAGCCATAAACTCGTCGGTTAGCCAGAGCAGGTTGAAGTCATCGCAAAGTTTCATTAGCCCATAAAACTCCGCCTCAGTAACGATTTCGCCGTCGCGTCCGTCGCGGGAGCTGTGTGGCAGTGGGTTTTGCCACCAGGGCGACGGCAGTTCCCACAATTGCTGCGGATCAATGTTCCCGATGAAGGCCTGATGCGGAGGATAACTTACCGCATGCTCGTACGGCCGGCGATGCTCCGCCAGGCGCGAGAGCAGCCCCTGGTCCTTGTTGATCTCGCGCGACGGTTTAGAACCGTAACGCACCAGATCGGGAACATGGGCCAGACAAAGCGCTACGCCAGCAAGCACCGGGTTGCAGGTCCCAGACTCGCGTCGTTTATCTTCGCTTGGAGATTTCACACCGCTAACGTCTGCCATTTTTCCTTTTGCCGGAACTGCCCCAAGGCCGGCCGGCGCAATCTGGCCGAAGGCTGCCGCCACGGCTAGTTGCCCAGCTATCGGAGCACGTACTCCTCGACCTCGAACAGCGTTGGCTTCTGTACCGGAACAGTGAGCGCATGAAGTGCCGCTTCTACCGCTTTCCGGCGGAACTGCAATTCGCCTTCGGGCGTGCGATTCGGATCGCCAAACGGGTGGTGGAATCGACCCACGCGCAAAATACGATTGGCGCCAAGACGGCTGGCGACCGTGAACAGGCACGTCGCCACTACCGATGGAATTCCTAAGCGCTCGATTTCTTTGCTGAGCGTAGCGCCGCTACGCGTGCCGGTCCCTCAAGTCGAGGGCACGATGACGCCGTCGATGTGCTCCTTCTTAAGGATTTCGGCCATTTCGCGTCCAATACGTCGCATGACCCCTACGTTGCCCACACTGCCACAAGTGACCAGAAATTCATCATACAGTTGGCCGATCTTACCTTCGGATTCCAGAGCACGCAGCGCATCCACGGGAACGTTGCGGTTGGGGTCGGCATTGACCCAAGTGTTGTCGTATCCGCCGTGGACGGATTCGTACTTGCCTGGCTCCAGCCGCGACATGCCTGCTATCGAATAACCAGCCCAACGGGTGGCGCGTGCCGCCTCAATATGATCCGGATTGCCCATGGGAACGAGTCCGCACTCGGTGACCAAGGCGATTCTGGCCGTGGTCAGATCTTTCACCGGCTCCGGAGCGGCGACTGAGTCGTACATCTCCACGGAGATTTCCGTCTCGAACGGGTTACCGGCCATTTTCGCCAGCAGGGAATTGATCGCCCGAACCTCGGCGCCGTTTTCTCTACGCACGTTCCGGCGGACACCCCGCGGAATATAGCCCTCTTCCTTCGCCGTCCCAACAGGCTGCTGGCGTACCAGTTTCAGCGCCAAGTGCGCCATCAGCGGCAAAGCTCGAGGCATGTCGCTGCTGTTTGGTCCGGTTTGAATGATGTAAAGCTTTTGCTCTTCCGGATGGGCCGCGGGGTTTTCCGGGTGCATTCCACATACGGTTGGAATACCGAGTTCAGCTTCCACTCGCTGGGAGAGCATGGCGCATGCCAGTCCATAACGTCCCGAGGTAAACGCCGGACCGGCAATAAGAACCGCCGGCCCGACCTCGCGCACCGCGGCCATGATCTTGTCGGGAAGTTCGGGCTGGTTGTGGAACGCGTTGTCGCCGCAGACCAGAGTCTTGACGATGATGGCATCATTACCGAGGTGCTGCTGCAAAAGCCGGCCGGGTCCCACAGGGCCGTCGCGTACGATCAGCGGCGTGTCAGCTTTATCCTCGGCGCCTATCCCGCCATAGAATTGATTGATGTAATGAATAACGGAGATGCTCATTTCGACTCCTGTCTATCCCTCTTCCGGGACATGGTCGCGACCATTGAACTGGCTGCTCATCTAGTCCGGCAGCGGTGGATTGCCGGGCTGTTTCAGTAATCGACAGCGATGAAACCCATCCACGCCATGCGTGCCAAGCCGCAGAAACATTCGAGCGCCGACACCTCCAGCGCAGCATACGGATCCGCGGAGGCCTGGGTGTAGTACTTGAAGATGTCACCCCCCAGCACACGCCGTGGCGCGGCTGTCCATATCGGTTCCTCCGCGTTGCCGCTGGAGATCAGCAGGTTCGCCTCTTCCACGCTGTCCACCAGGGGAGTGTTCATCCCTGTGGGGGTGCCCAATTCGTGAAACACTCCGGCGGTTGGGATGTGGCAGTTCTCTAGCGAGCGAATTGTCTGCATAAAGTCTATAGTCGTATTTCCCGTAGCTTCGGAGGTCACAACGGCGCCATCCGCATGCAGCAACTCGGCCAGGTTCGCCGTGTACTCGGCGGCGCGCTCCTTGAGGAAATGGTTGGCGTGGTGTCCGCGTTTCACAATCACCCCCGCGAAGTCGAGATCGACGCCGTGGCGCCGGTAAAGTTCCAGCAAGGTGATATTGCGCGCGTGCATGCGGCTCGACATCTTGAGTTGCGCGCGATAATTGGCGCTCACGATCGCGCCATCGAGAATTTCGTTCGGGTGGATATAGGTTGCCACAAAATCCTCGCCCAGGTGATGCCCGTACAGCAGCGGCCGGATCAGGGGTCCCTGATCCTGGAGTTGCAACACGTACACCACGCGCGGGAGGTCGCGGACTGGGGTGAGTTCGTACTCCTGAACTTCGTCCGGCGGCAGGTTGCGCGTGTACTCGGCAATGTGCCGGGCTACACGCTGCAGCGCGGAGCGCATGGCCGAATCGAAGTCCTGATTGGAAATACCGGTCTGCGGGACGGCGCTGATCACCAGATTATGCGTCTCCGATGCGTCGCAGTACGGAGCGGCGGCGCCGCTGTTGTCGATGATGCCGCACTTAGTGCTTTTCACCCCTGTCGGTGGATTCGGAAACGTTCCCGTCGATACCACGGCGAAACCATCCAACCGGTGGGTCACCCCGCGTCCGGAGATCAGAGCAGGGCCATTCACGCCCGGATAGGCACAGGAACCGCCGCTGATCTTGACCATCGGCTCCGCAGCATCCAGGACGTTCAGGATTCTCGTCTGATCCTGAGGTTGAGTAATATCGACCGACACGCTTTTGAAGTTGGCCGGATCGGAGGCCAAGCGCTCAATAACAGTGCGGTCAAGTAGAAGCGTCCGGTTGGCGAGTTCTTCCCGGTGATCCCATGCGACAGCCTCCACCCGGAAAGATGCCATCGTCAGGTGGCGAGGAACCTTGTGATGGTCGGACGACTTCACTGATGGGGGCTCATTTCTAGAAATCATTCAATCCCTCCTAGGGGTACCGCAAACAGCAACTTCAAGATGCGGTCCCGCCGCCTGTAGCTGCCGAAATCGTGGTCATCGAACGGGGCGCTACTGCCTGGACCAGCATAAACGACAGTGCGGAGGCGATTACCCCCGCATAAACAGGGTCGAAAACCCGCGGAAAGAATAGGAACCACAGGATGGTCACCAGTGGGCCGCAAAGCGCCGCGACTATGCCGCTGATCGGTTTTACGGAACGCGGGAACACGACCGCCGCAAGCAGCGGGACTAGGGAGGTCGCCCCGCGCAGACCGAGAGAGAGAAAATTCCACTGCACCAGCAGCAGATTCGCTCGCGACAGTCCCAGCCATGCCGCCAGTGTGGCCAGCACGACCACGATGACGCGGGAAAAGACCAGAATCTCCCGGTCACTGGCATGGGGCCGGAAGTAGGTCTGATAAATATCGCGGGCAAATAATATGGAGCATCCCAAGACCAGCCCGGCCGCGCACGAGATAACCACTACCAGCAATGCTCCCAGCAGCATGCCGGCCAGAAACGGCGGCAAGGTGACGTGAATGAACATCGGCATCGCCTCGACCGGATTGATGCGGGGATAGTTAGCCCGCATATACATTCCGGCCAGCACGCCGCCGACACCGAACAGCGAGACAACAACCGCGCTTACGATCGCCCCAACTACTGACAGACGGAGGTTTCGCGCCGATACCACCGCCGTTACCGAATATTGGGAAGCCAACAGGCCGATGATGACCGAAACCGAACTGGCAATGGCCTTGGCGGTACCATTGCCCGTAATCTCCAGGAAAGGATGGTAAGGAAGCTTGGCGGCCAAGCCAGCGTATCCCCCGCTCAGCCAGAGCGCGGTAACGGCCAGCACCAACTCGGCGCCGATAAACACCACAATCTTGAATGTTCCCGCCTTGCCCGCGCTTTTCGTACCGCCCAGCGTGTAAAGAAAGACAAGGATGATGCCCGCAACCGTGCTGGTCAGGGGACCCCAGTGGGCCAGCACCGCCAGCAGGGCAATGGTGGAGATAATCTGCGTAGGTACAGAAAGGAACATGCCAAGCGAATCGAGCACGGCGATGATGGGCCGTATGGGCTTTCCGTAGGATTGCATGAGGAACTGGGGCAGGGTTTCCAGATTGGCTTTGCGATAGGTGCGTGCGAATTGGAGCCCAAGCACCAGGCACGCTATGCCCGCCGCCAGCGTGAACCACCAACCCGCCAGACCATAAACATATGCGGCTTGAGCCGTGCCGACCGTGGCGGCGCCGCCCACCAGGGCGCCGATGATGACACCAGATACTCCGCCTGCCCCCAGGCGGCGGCCCGCGACGGTGAATTCATCGGCTTTGCGAACACGTGTGCCCGAAAGCGCTCCTACGAGCACGACCAGAGCGACGATTACCAGAGCACCCAAGAGTTGCATCTTTGCCTGCTCCCTGCGAACCCGTAACTGCGGGTCAGTTCAGCGATTCTCAACCCGGCTTCCACTCCGCGATTTGCTCGCCAGCGTGGAAAATAGGAACCGCTGAGAACGGCAACGATTCGGCTATTTTGGTGTTGATTGCGGCCAGGTCAGCGCGCGACCAACCCACGCTGGAAACGGTGATGATCCCGGACGCAGTAATCAGAAATACGGTGGGCGTGTTTGTTATTCCGTAGGCGTTGGAAACCCGATAACCCTTCGGATCGTCGAGCACGGCCGGGAATGAGACTCCATATTCTTTTCGAAACCGCGCGGTGTCTTGCTCAGAACTCTGCGAGATGCCTAAGACCGTGACCCCCCGCTCGCGGTAGGCAGCGTGCAGGCGCTCCAGGAAAGGGAATGCGTACCGGCATGATGGGCAATTTGTCTTTAAAAAAGCCAGCACCACCGGACCCGTTTGCAATGCCTGGGAAAGAGAAAATGTTTGCCCTTCCTTAGTCGGCAGGGTGAATTCTGGCGCTTCTTTACCCGCCGTCAACGCAGCCATAATCACCTCTGGGCTCAGGTATGTAGCGATAGATTTCTTGATCGATTTTGTAACACTATCACGGACCACGGATGTGAGCCTACTCACCTTTACCGGTGATGCCTCCGGATCGCGGGTTGCGGTACTCGCGGTGCTCAGAGTCGACGTGCATCTGTCTATATCGGAAGACTTTGCGCCACCATACCAGCGTGGTGCGGTATCCCCATTCGTTTGCGGATGCAGTTTTGGCTTTATAAAGCCGCTCACGAACATTACAATCCGAGCGATTCAGCGCTGAAAAAGAGAATCCCAATTGACTTTCTATAGTTCTTGCCCCAATTCGCTTTGGCTCATCGCTTACCTACACCCTCTTGATCAATGGGTTCTCAGCGATCAGCTGTAGACGAGATAACTGGAGATAAGACCCATGAGCAACGGTATCGACTACGCGACCGTCAGCACGAAGACCCCTGTTTGGAAGTCTGTGTCTGTTCGGAAGACTGCGGGTATGGTCTTGGCGTTTGTGGCATTGGCCGCATTCCAGTCCATCCGATTTGGGCCGAGCCTTACACCGGTGGCGCATGCGCTCCTCTCGGTCCTAATCTTCATGCTCATCTTGTGGATCACCGAGGCCGTTGGGTATGCGGTGAGTTCATTCTTTCTTATCGTCGCAATGGTAATCCTAGTGGGATTCTCGACCGTCCCTGAAGCGACTGGCAAGCTTTACGGCACTGGCAAGGCCGTGACTATGGCCCTGTCAGGATTTAGCTCAGGCGCTTGGATCCTTGTAGTCTCGGCTCTTTTCCTAGCCTCGGCCATCGAGATGAGCGGGCTCGGACAGCGTATCGGACTATTCATTCTTTCCAAGATGGGGGCTAAGCCAAGACAAGTTCGACTGGGTGTTCTCGTCATGTGCTTCATCCTGACCCTGTTCATTCCGGCTCAAGCCGCCAATGCAGCCTTGATGACGGCCGTCTGCGTCGGCCTCATCGAGGCGTTCAAGATTGACCGGAAAGACAATCTCGCCAAAGGCATGCTTCTCCTGGTTGCATTTGGCACTGGCATAGCCGGCATGGGCATCCTAACCTCGGGCGCTCCTCCTGTACAGACCCAGGCGTTTATCAACCAGGCCACCAAGCACAGCATTACTTGGTTCCAATGGGCGTTATATGGCATTCCGTTCTCTTTGGCAGTAGCTGCGGTTCTTTTCCTCCTGGTCGAGATCATGTTCCCCGTCGAAAATAAGGAGTTGAGCGGGGGACGGGAGCTCATCCGGCAGGAGCTGGCCAAGCGTGGCCCCTTGACCACAAAGGAGCGAAAACTGATCGTCATCATGACCTTGACCATTGTTTTCTGGGCGACGGGTAATATCTTGCACCCCTTGGACAGCAGCACTGTCGCCCTTCTGGCGGTAGCCGCCATTTTCTTCCCGGGTATCGGTATAACCAATTGGAAGGAGATGAATAGCAAAGTGAACTGGGGGACAATCATGCTTTTTGGAGCTGCCATCTCCCTTGGTCAGGCGCTTCTCACTAGTGGCGCGGCAGCGTGGGTGGCCAAGAACACCCTCATCAGCATGGGCGTGGATAAATGGCCCGTGCTGATCCTCATCGGCGCGGCTGGCTTGTTCTTCGCAATCTTCTCTTTGGCCTTCTCCGCCCGCACCGCGGCAGTAGCGGCACTGGTCCCCACGGCCATTGGCTTTGCACAAGGCATGCCCAATTCGGGCCTGAACGTCTGGGGCCTGACTCTAGTCCTTTACTATAGTGTCCAATTCTCTCTGATCCTTCCGGTGAACACACCCATGTCAATGGTCGCTTACACAACTGACACTTTCAGCTCTAAGGAGATGATGCGTGTCGGCATCCCGCTGTGCATTATAGCGGTCATTCTCATGGTGCTCTTCTCGGCTACGTACTGGCGCTGGGTGGGCGTCCTTTAACCAATGAGGCGCAAATCATGAAACTTGAACTGCAAAGATACAAGGTTCGGGACGCTATGTTTGGCTCATCCTCCGCCTTGCGGGACGGCATTCTGACGATCAACAGAGAAGAGATGCGGTTGCTCCTCAACCGTGACGGCTTCTTCGAATCGGTGTGCGTAGACATTGCTATACCGGGCGACGCGGTCAGAATCATCCATATCATGGATGCCGTCGAGCCGAGGCTGAAAATCGAAGGCGCTACTTCGCCGTTCCCTGGCATGCTTGGAGGGGTGGAGATGGCTGGCAGTGGCAGGACCAATGTGCTCGACGGAGTTGCCGTGCTCCAGACGGGGGCCATGAAGGGCATCCAGGAGGGCTTGATTGACATGTCCGGGCCCGGCGCAGCTTACTCAATATTCTCAAGGACGATCAACGTCGTCCTCACGTGCACGCCGCCGGCCGATTCCAGCAGTATCGACTTCGATCGGGCTATGCGCAAGGCAGGGCTTGAGGCTGCCGAATATCTCGCCGGCGTCACCAAAGATCTTGTTCCAGATGAGATTGAGGTGTTCGATTCCGCTCCCCTCACCATGAGCGATCGGTCCTTGCCTAGGGTGGCCTACATCTGCTACTTGCAATCGCAGGGGACACTCAGGGACACCTATGTCTATGGAGAAAACGTCAGAGCCCTCCTGCCGACACTCCTCCACCCCAATGAGATGCTGGATGGAGCCATCGTCAGCTCCAACTACATCATCGCCTGCCAAAAGAACCCAACCTATCTCCATTGCAATAATCCCGTCGTGAGAGAACTCTATGTGAGGCATAACCATGACATTGTCTTCGCAGGGGTGATTATCGCCAACGAATTCAATACGCTCAAAGAGAAGGAGCGTTCCGCGAAGTTCGCGGCCAAACTCGCCACCCAACTCGGCGTCCAGGGAGTGGTCATTACCCAGGAAGGAGGCGGTCATGCTGATACCGACCTAATGCTCTGCGCGTGTGAATGTGAGAAGCTCGGGATACGGGCAACGATCCTCTTGAACGAGATTGCCGGGGCCGATGGCGATCAGCCCTCGCTCGTCGACACCTCCTCGTTTGCCGATGCGGTGGTCACCACCGGCAACAACGACGATGTCGTTGCCCTTCCGGCCATGGATAGAGCGATCGGCGGTGATGAGATCGCCGGCGTCCCAGTTAAGCCGGCGGAGGCATTCAAGACCCCACTCGGGAGGATCTATACGGCTACGTGCCAGTTCGGTGCCACGGCTATGACCGTTCAAGAATATTAAGGAGGCGGCAATGCTTCGCGTAGTCCACTATCTCAATCAGTTCTTCGGGCAGATTGGCGGCGAAGAGCATGCCGGCGTCGGACCACAGGCGGTCACCAAACCCGTGGGCCCCGGCCTCGCATTCCAGGCGGCTATGACCGGCAAGGCGACCGTGGTCGGCACAGTCATCTGCGGTGACAACTACTTTGCTGAACAAACGGACAAAGCCACGGCCGAGGTCATTGACCTCATCCGTCAGTTCGATCCCCAGATCGTCATCGCCGGACCTGCTTTCAACGCCGGCCGATATGGCCCTGCCTGCGGCGCCGTCTGCAAAGCTGTCCAGGAATCCCTCGGGATTCCGGCGATCACCGGCATGTACCCGGAGAATCCGGGTGCGGAGTTCTACAGAAAGGACATCTTGTGCGTGAAGACCGGCTCCTCGGTCGTCGGCATGCGTCAGGCCGTTGATGCCATGGTCCGCTTGGCCATGAAGGTTGCGGCTGGGGAGCCCCTCGGCCTACCGGATGAGGACAACTACATCCCGAGGGGACTCAGGAAGAACCGGTGGACCGGGAAGATCGGCGCAGCCAGGGCCGTGGATATGCTCCTAGCGAAAGTGGCTGGGAAGCCCTTCAGAACCGAACTGCCTATGCCGGCCTTCGAAAGAGTGGCGCCGGCTTCGCCGCTTGGAAACTTGGCAACGGCTCGGATCGCCCTCGTCACCGAGGGAGGTATCGTGCCTAAGGGCAATCCAGACCACCTCGAATCGGCCCGAGCAAGCAAGTTCCTGCGCTACGAGCTGACCGGAGTCGACGACCTGACCAGCGATGCCTTCGAGTCCATTCACGGAGGCTACTTCAATGTTTTCGCCAGCGAGGATCCCGACCGGGTGCTCCCCGTAGACGTCATGCGGGACCTCGCGCGGGAGGGCATCATCGGAAGCATGGCCGACTATTTCTATACGACAACCGGGAACGGCACGACGATTGAGAACGCCAAGAGGTTCGGCAGAGAGATCGCTGCCGAGACTGAGAGGGGACGGGGTGCAGGCTGTCATTCTCACCTCTACCTGAGGGACGGGCACTCGTTGCGGTGCAACGATCACAAAAGAACTTGAGCGGGCCAACCTTCCCACGAGCCAGATCTGCACGATCACATCGATTGCTAAGTCCGTCGGAGCCTCCAGAATCGTGCCTGCCGTCGGAATTCCGCATCCCCTTGGCGATCCGACAACTACGCCGGCCATGGAGAAGACCCTCAGGCGCAGACTGGTCGAGAGAGCGCTCCGGGCCATTGGGACAAAGGTCGAGGCCCAGACGGTTTTTGACACATAGCTTTTTGACCTCGCGTCCGGAAAGTTTTTACGAAGGTCCACTGTGAACTTGGGGCGGAACTAGGAGGAGACCATGCGGCTCGGTAACGCAAAGGATGGTTTGACGCGGCGAAGTTTCTTTTTGGCCGGGGCAGGTATGCTCGGGGCTGCAGCCATCGGTAGGAAAGCGGTCGCTGCAGAGGCTGACAGCGCACCCGGGGTGAGCCCGATGATGACGACGTTGAGCTCGTATATGAGCAACGCGGTTTACCGCAAACTCCCGGACGCGGTGACCGAAAAAACCAAGCAGGTGATATTGGACACGCTGGCGGCCATGGTCTCCGGCTCCGAATTACCGCCGGGACGTTTCGCGATCCAGTTCGCGCGTGCATTCCAGGGTGATCGAGTGGCGACGGTGGTGGGCTCCAACGTGCTATGCGGACCCATGGAAGCGGCGCTCGCCAATGGAATGTTGGCACATTCCGATGAGACGGACGATACGCATCCGCCTTCGCAGTCGCATCCCGGCTGCTCAATCGTGCCCGCTGCGTTGGCTGGGGGAGAACGATTTGCGATTGACGGCACGCGGTTCATGCGCGCAGTCGCACTCGGCTATGATGTCGGCCCCCGTGTAACGGCAATGCTTGGCAAGTTGCAATACCAGGTTACCAGTCATCGCAGCACGCATACGATTGCGGGAACGTTTGGCTCGGCGGCGGCAGCTGGTTGCGCCGCGAGTTTGAACGCGCAGCAGATGCGATGGCTGTTGTCTTATGCTGCGCAACAAGCCTCGGGCCTTGCTTCGTGGCCGCGTGACACCCAGCACATCGAAAAGGCATTCGATTTCGGCGGCATGCCGGCGCGGAACGGCGTCACGGCGGCGTTGCTGGTTCAGGCGGGAGGCACGGGGGTTGATGATATCTTGTCGGGAGCTGACAATTTTCTGCAAGCCTTTGTGCCGATGAATGATCCGGCGATGTTGATTGACAAGCTTGGCGAACGCTACGAGATCATGTGGAACGCGGTGAAGAAATGGACCGTGGGATTGCCCATCCAAGCGCCGCTCGACGCGCTAGATAATCTTATTCATAAAAACAACTTTAAGCCGGACCAGGTGAAACAGATGATGGTGCGGGTGGCGGCGGGGTTAGCGTCGATCGTGGATAATCGCACGATTCCGGACATTTGCCTGCAACATTTAATGGCGGTCATGCTGCTCGATAAGACGATTTCTTTCAAATCAGCGCACGATGCGGCACGGATGAAAGATACTGCGGTGCTGGCACAGCGTGCGAAGGTGCAGTTGATCCACGATGCGGAGTTCGAAAGCCTGATGCCAAAACTGGTCGCGACGGTGGAAGTGACATTGCTGGACGGCACATTCTTGACCGAACGGGTGGAGGCGGTGCGCGGAACGGCCGCGAACCCGATGACTCGCGAGGATATTATCGCGAAGGCTCGCGATCTGATCACACCGGTGACGGGAGTTGCGGCGTGTCAGAAGCTGATTGATAAGGTGTTCGCACTGGAGAGTGTGAACAACGTGCTTGAGCTCCGGCCGCTGCTTCAGAAGGTCTAAGTTGCTGACAATGTATCTTGTTTCGCAGTGCTATAGAAAGGAAAAGAGAAGATGGATACTGCAAGACTGATAAAAGATCTGCGGGGCGAAAAGGGACGAATCGAGCGGGCGATTGCTGCGCTTGAGGCTTTGGGCAGCGACAGCACGGGCTCCCAGACTACACGGACTGCAGGTGCAAATAAGGCTGGCCGGCGCAAGATGAGCCCATCAGCCCGGAAGCGCATTTCGATGATGATGAAGAAACGGTGGGCCGCAAGGCGGAAGGCAGCAAAGAAGGCTTAAGTCGCCGGACCTTTCCAAAGCGCAACTAGGTTAGACAGGCGCGAGGCTTTTCGAGAGCTATTTACTACCGCTAGAGCCGGGAGAAGCAGAGGCCCCACCGCGAGTTTTCCGGGCCGATGCAGCTTCGATCTTGCAAGCCCGGCCTCGAACGGTACGGTTTGGGCAAATCTGTCTTGAAAGGAGATTCCAGTTAAGATCCTTTCCCTCATGCGCCTCAGCGCCGAAGACCGGGCGAAGATCGAGGCCGTCGATCCGGCGGTCCAGCTGACCGATGCCGGAGGCTGGTTCGATGGTGAGTATCGCGAAACCTGGCCCACCTTTACCGTGGAACGATACCTCGCACCAGACGCCACCGGCCGGGGAACCCGCGAGGACCGCGACCGTCTTCTCGCCGATGCCGATATCATCCTTGGCGGCTGGCCGTTCCCGGTCGATCTGCGTGCCCGCGCACCCCGCCTGAAATGGTTTCACCAACGCCCTGCGGGTGCGAGCAATCTACTCCGCGGCGACCTGTGGGGAAGCGACGTGACCGTAACGACCTCGCGCGGATCGGCTAATGCACTGGCGATCGCGGAATACGCGGTGGCTGGAATCCTGCACCTTGCCAAGGGCCTCCACCAAGCCGCCGTCGATCGGAACGCGGGCACGTTCAGTTCCCGGAAGTATAGGCCGATAATGTTGGACGGCAAGACCGCTTGTATCGTTGGCGCCGGCGGAATTGGCAGCCAGGTCGGCCGCCTCTGCGCCGCCCTCGGCATGCGGGTCGTCGGCATCCGCCGCCATCCGGCCCCAGACCAACGCTTGCCCCTTGGGTTCGCCGAAATCGCCGGTCCAGCAGACCTGAATCGTTTCCTGCCGGACAGCGATATCGTCGCCATCTGTTGCCAATGGACGCCAGAAACGGACCGCTTGTTCAACCAAGACCGTTTCGCCGCGATGAAGCCGAACAGCATCCTCGTCAACGTCGCTCGGGGTGAGATCGTCGATGAGGACGCTCTGGCTGACGCACTGGCCCGCGACCACTTGCGCGGCGCCGTGCTCGATGTCTATGTCGGCGAGTTCGAGCATACCCCGATTGGACGGCTCTGGTCCGATCCCAGAGTGCTGCTCACGCCACACATTTCTAGCGCCAGCGACCAGGATCGGCACCGCGGGGTCGATCTGTTCTGCGAGAATCTGCGCGCTTGGCTCGATGGCCGGCCGATGCGGAATATCGTCGATTGGGATCGCGGTTATTAGACTAGGAGGGCTCGATCAGCCCGCCGATCAGCTCCCGGATGCTTTGCACGCGATGCTCCAGGCACCAGCGTTCTGAGGCGTCGACCAGTTTTTCGCAGGCGCAAAGGTCCCAGAAATTCACCGTGCCCACCCCGATTGCGACCGCTCCAGCCAGCAGAAACTCCACGATGACATCCGATCTCGGCGTGCAAAACGTCCTTTTTTTTGCCGCGTCGGGCTTTCGATACATGAGCAAACCTGCGCTTTGCTTGGGCATCAGTGATCACTTTCCGTTCGGACTAACTCCTACCTCCTCTCCGCCCCGGAGCCAAGCCCGACAACCCTAACAGATATTGCGCGGCTTGCAGGCAGGTGCTAGGCTGAAAGCGAATAAAAGGCGAAGCCTGTTCGAGGGAGTAGCTTGCATGGCCCCTTTCCGCGAAGCCCTGGCACCACGAGCCAGCACAACTCTTGATATCGTTCGTCAGATTCTCGGAAGCCTGGCCGCTCGCAACTACGCGGATGAGGTGCTGACCTGCGTGCGCCAGATTCCCGCCCGCGAAGCGACGTTCCGCCCGCTGCCGGAGTGGGTCCGCTCTGACCTGCGCGAAGCGTATTCGGCGAAAGGAATCTCGCAGCTGTACTCGCATCAGGCTGCCACAGCCGAGCTTGTGCACGACGGCAAGAACGTTGTCGTGGTCACGCCGACGGCTTCGGGAAAGACTCTGTGCTACAACCTGCCGGTGTTGAACGAAGTGCTGGAGAATCCAGATAC
Source organism: uncultured Acidobacteriota bacterium (assembly GCA_963842345.1). Taxonomy (GTDB): domain Bacteria; phylum Acidobacteriota; class Terriglobia; order Terriglobales; family Acidobacteriaceae; genus CAWBRT01. The sequence continues at coordinate 100,815 of CAWJGD010000025.1, read as the reverse complement.
CCGCGCCTTGTATTTGTTTCCGACGAAGGCCCTCGCCCAGGATCAATTGGCGGAGCTACACGATCTGGGCACTCGGCTCGATGACCGCTTCGGTGTGTTCACCTACGATGGCGACACTCCAAGCGATGCGCGCAAGGCGATCCGCGAGCGTGGGCACATCGTCCTGACCAATCCGGACATGCTGCACGCCGGCATCCTGCCGCACCACACCAAATGGATGCGCCTGTTCGAGAACCTCCGCTATATCGTCATCGATGAATTGCACACCTATAGGGGAGTCTTCGGCAGCCATCTTGCCAACGTGCTGCGGCGACTGCAGCGCATCGCCCGCTTCTACGGCTCGAATCCTCAGTTCATCTGCTGCACGGCGACGATTGCGAATCCGGGTGAGTTGGCGTCGCAGCTGATCGAGCAGGAGATCGAAGTTGTCGAGGAAAACGGTGCCCCATCCGGCGAGAAGCTTTTCGTTTTCTACAATCCGCCGATGATCGATCGCAATCTCGGCATCCGCCGCAGCTACGTCAAAGAAGCGACCCGATTGACCAACGAACTCTTGGCGCGCAAGCTTCAGACCATCGTGTTTGCCAACAGCCGGCTGCAGACCGAGGTGATCCTCACCTACCTGCAGCAGAGGAACCAACCCAAACCCGGGCAAGCCGAACCGGTTCGCGGCTACCGCGGTGGCTACCTGCCACGGGAACGGCGTGATATCGAACATGGGTTGCGGGAAGGGCGCATTCGCGGGGTCGTCACAACCAGCGCGCTGGAGTTGGGAATCGACATCGGCTCGCTCGACGCCTGCGTGATGGCCGGTTACGCGGGATCGATTGCCTCAACCTGGCAGCGGGCCGGACGCGCCGGACGCCGCAGCGGCACATCCTGTGCGGTGTTTGTTGCTTCTTCCGCGCCGCTCGATCAGTTCATCGTGCAGCATCCGGACTACTTCTTTGGCAGCTCGCCGGAGCACGGACACATTCAGCCCGACAACCTTGAGATTCTGGTGAACCACCTAAAGTGTGCTGCGTTCGAGTTGCCGCTCTCACCAGATGAGAAGTTCGGCGGCGTGGATCTGCCCGATCTTTGCGAGCGACTTGCTGACGCAGGGTTCCTTCATCAGAGCGGCAACAACTGGCACTGGGTGCAGGAGAGCTATCCCGCCGACACCATCAGCTTGCGCTCGGTGACGTCGGACAACTTCATCATCATCGACATCACGGGCGGCGATGCCGGAAAGCCCGAAGTCATCGGCGAAGTCGACTTCACTTCCGCATTGACTACGGTGCATGAGAAGGCAATCTACATTCACCAGGGACAGCAGTACCATGTGGACCGCCTCGAGTTTGATCACCGCAAAGCCTATGTCAAGCGTGTCAACGTCGACTACTACACCGACGCCATTCGGTACACACAGGTGCGCGTTCTTGAAATTGCCGAAGAACTAGCTAGCCCCGGACCGGCCGCCCACGCCCATGGCGACGTGCTCGTACGCTCGCAAGTGGTCGGCTTCAAAAAGATCAAGTTTTTCACCAACGAGAACATCGGCGCTGGCAAGCTTGAGCTGCCCGAAAACGAAATGCACACGACTTCGTTCTGGGTGACGCTCAATCACGCACTGCTGCAGGGTCTTCCCTTCCCGCTCTCGGATCGCCAGAGCGGGATCTTCGGATTGCTCCACGCCTTGGCATCCATGGCAACCCTGCTGTTGATGTGCGACCGCGCTGACCTCGGCACGGCAGTCGGTGAACGGATGGTTGGCACAGGTTCCGAGGTGGAATGGCGAGAGTTCTCGGCCTCTGGAATTGAGAAGGAATTCTTCGAGCCCAACCTTTATGTGTACGACGCCTATCCCGGGGGAATCGGATTCAGCGAGCCTCTATACCATGCCTACGATGTGCTCCTTGCCCAAACTCGGGAGTTGATTGAGGCCTGTCCTTGCGAGAACGGATGCCCTTCCTGCGTCGGGCCGGCAGGTGAAAAAAGCGAGCGGGCGAAGGAAGTCGCGCTGGCAATTCTTGCGCAGCTTTGTTCCTCGGAACTGTCGACGGGCCGGGATCAAGAATGAGCAGTAATCCAGCCAATGTGAACCGTGTGGCAGCCGATCGTTTTTCACGATTGAAGGCGCTGCAGCGCCCGGCGTGTCTGCCGCAAACGAAGATCGGTACTGACGCCACCGGAAATCAGTTGAAAGAGATGCCAAGTCGCTCGCCCGCTGCAGCGGGATCCGAGAGACTCGCAACTCTGCTGGGCGCAACCGTCTGTCGCAACGAACATGGCGAACATTTGTCACTGGTTTCGATTCACGGCGAGTACTCCCCATGCAATCCTGATTCCAGCGCGCTCCACCTGCTGACGCCAAATGCTCCGGCGGAAGCCGCCGATCCTAAGCAGTGGCTCTTCCTTGACACCGAGACGACTGGGCTCTCCGGTGGAACAGGAACCTATCCATTTCTGATCGGTCTGGCGTGGTGGGAAGGCAATGAGCTCAAGATCGAGCAGTTGTTCATGCGCGAATACAGCGAAGAGCGTTCCATGCTCGACGCCGTCGCGGAAAGATTGAAAGAGCGACCAGTACTGGTGACGTTCAACGGTAAGTCGTTCGACTGGCCACTGCTTGAAACCCGCTTCCGCATGACACGTGCCATTGCTCCGCCGCCCGTGCGCGCTCATCTGGACTTCCTTCACCCGGCACGGAACCTTTGGCGCCTGCGGCTTGGATCGGTGAAACTGTCGCAGCTCGAACGTCATGTTCTGGGGTGGGATCGCGGCGAGGATATGAGCTCGGGCGATATTCCCAGAATCTATCTGGAATTCGTGCGCGGGGGCAATGCGGAACCGCTGGTTCCCATTTTTCTGCACAACCAAATGGATCTGCGAGGTCTTGCTGGACTCGCGGGCCGGATTTTGTCGATTTTTGGCGATCAAGAGAAGCCCCTCGAAGATGCGCTTGAGCTTTACGGACTGTCGCGCATCTGCGAGAGGCGTGGGCAGGCGGAACGCGCACGAACAACCTACGAGAAGTCGATCAGCGCTGCGCTTCCCGCAGAGACAGATCGTGCCGCACGCGCATCCCTGGCGCGGTTGGCTAAGCGCGCCCGCGATTTCGACCGCGCTTGCGAACTCTGGGAGAGCATGCTCGGCAACTCCCGCGAGGGATATGAAGCCTATGAGCAACTGGCAATCTATTACGAACACGAAGCCCGCAACGCGCAGCTGGCCCTGGCGATTACCCGCGATGCGCTCGCGCAGCTACGTCGCGCCCATCAGTTGGCAATGATCGCGGCCGACCAATACCGCGCAAGCAAGCTCCAGTTTGAGCATCGGCGCTTGCGACTCGAACGCAAGACTCAAGCGATGGCTCCGAGTCTGTTCAACTCGTAGACCCAGTAAAACGGGCACCTCCGCAGCATTCCTTCACGCAGTAGTCCAGCGCTTTCCGCTGCTGTACTACGGTGTTTATCGGTACTATTTCACATAGCCGGCACGGGTACTCGCATCGCAAAGCATCAAGGGGCATACGTTCGGCACATCGGAGAGAAGCCCGTTTTTCATCAACTTGGACCCTGCGAAGGTTCGACGGAAAAGCAGGAGGGCAAAGCTTTTCCAGTGGCTTTGCCCTTGTCCTTGAAAGGATGCGGCAATTAGTTCCCAGCAGCAGATGCTGTGGCCTGCTTAGGTTCCTCCCGTCGGGCTCTTACCACCATCGCGAACAGGGAGGAAAGCAATACCCCAAAGATCATGAATCTAAAAGTGGCATCAAACCCACCCCCCGAGATTTGCACCAGGTAGCCAATCAGCAGCGGTGAAATAGAGCCGGCAATCTGACCGCCGGTATTAACGATGGCCATTCCGCGGCCGGTAATTGCTTTCGATATCGTGCTCATTGGCAATGCCCAGAAGGCACCAAATGCGGTCGAAAGGAAGAATCCAGAAGCCGTCATCCAGGCCACACAGGAATCCGGATTCTTAGCCGTATAGGTAAAGTACAGGCACCCGGCAGCGATCCATTGGTTAACAATCAGCGGTAGCTTGCGATTGTTCTTGAAAGTGTTGTCTGACAGCCAGCCGCCGATCATGTATCCGAATGTACCTGCGAAGAATGGCAGGGAGACTGAGAAACCCATCTTCAGAAGACCGAAGCCGCGCGCTCTAACGAGGTAAGTAGGAAGCCAGGTTCTGAAGCCCCAAATACAAATGTCGTAAAGGAACAAGATCACGGAAGACTGCCAGACTGCTGGTACCGCCAGTACTTGCCAGAAGCTGTATTTCGATTCCACCGCAACTTTGGTGGAGACTGCTTCCTCAGTCTCAGCAAGTTCTTCTGCGGTAATGCCTTTCTTCTGCGCTGGATTTTCCGGCATCAAATACCAGATCCATAGGAATACCAGAAGGCCGAGTATAGACAAGACGTAGAATGCTGACCGCCAACCCCACATGCTGATTAGGATCGCTCCGATGATAGGCGCCAAAGCCGGTCCTAATGAGTTAGACGACAGCATAATAGCTGTCGCAGAGCCTCTTTCCTTGGCCGGAAACCAGTTGGCCACCATCCGAAAACTCGCGGAAGGCCCCACTCCTTCTCCGACGCCAAAAAGAGCGCGAACCCAAATCATCGGAGCCAAAGAAGTCACCATTCCGGTAAACGTGGTAAACGCGGTCCACCATCCCAATCCCCAGAGCAGCACCTTACGAGCGCCAAAGCGATCTACCAGCATCCCGCCCGGAATCTGGCAGGTGGTGTACCCGATGAAGAAGGCGCTCATCACCGCGCCCATAGCCAATGGCGACAAATTGAAATCCTTGGCGATGTACGGGATTGCTGTCGATATCACCATACGGTCCAGGTAGGAAACGATATAAGCCACAAACAGGATGACCAGCACCGTATGCCGCTGCTTCCACTTAAATCCACTGAGTGCGCCCATGGCAAATCCCCTTTTCTCGAGGTTCAAGGCAAATTAAGGACAGAGTCAAACTGTACGACGCGACTATCGCAGCAAATACGGGATCTCCACCCGAAGCGCCTGCTCGGGGCAGACGACCTCGCATGGCAGGCAGAACCAGCAGTTGCGGTAGTGGCCCTCCGGCCTGCCGCAACCGTAGCATCGCTCCGCCTCGTGCTTGGCCTGCTCGGCGGTAAACACACCTTCCAGCTCGCCGAAATCGCCTTTGCCGCGCAATGTCTGTGAGGGCGGCTCAGTCCGATCGCGCTCGAGGGCACCTTCAACGCTAATCGGGAAATCGCTCAGCGACGGACCGGCATAACTACGATTCAGGCGCAGGTCTTCACCGGTCAGCAAACGGTCGACGGAAATTGCCGCTTGCCGCCCGGATGCCATTGCCCGAATCGCCGATGACGGTCCCGTATAGCTATCGCCCGCCAGGAAGATCTTGGAACGGGCAGTCTGGCGCGTAATCGGGTCAGCCTTAATGTCGGAGGTTCCGTTTAGCTTGAGAGTGCCGCCTGCCTGCCCAACCGCAACGATCACCGCATCGGCGGGAATGGTTGTCGTTTGTGACAGATCGAAACGAGGATCGAACTTACGATCAGCGTCGAACACGCTCAGACAGCGCTGTAATGCAACTGCGCTGACTGCACCGTTGTTTCCCAGCAGCTTTGCCGGTCCCCAGGAACACTCGAAGGCGACGCCTTCTTTTTCAGCGCCGGAGATTTCATGAGCGAAAGCTGGCAGTTCGTTGCGCGACTCGAGAGAGACTATGACTACCTTCTCCGCTCCGAGGCGCAACGCCGTCTGTGCGCTGTCGATGGCAGAGTTCCCGCCACCGATAACCACGACTTGACCCTTTAGGCTCGGAGCTTGGCCAGCCTTGGCGGCTTTCAGCAGGCTCATCGAGTGATAGACGCCGCGCAGATTTTCTCCCTCGATCCCGAGCTCCCGGTCTCCACCCAGGCCGGTTGCCACGATTACGGCGTCAAATTCAGCTTCAAGCTTTTCCAAATCCTTATTGCTGGTTATCGAAGTGTTGTACTTGAACGTCACTCCGAGCTTTTCCAGCTTAGCGAGCTCGCGCGTCACCATCTCCACGGGCAGCCGGAATGAAGGTATGGCCCATCGCAGTAGCCCGCCCATGTCGCTTTCTGCCTCGAAGACGGTTACCTCATGCCCTTTTACCGCCAGATCGAAAGCTGCCGTAAGCCCTGCCGGACCCGCACCCACTATGGCCACGCGGTGCCCGGAGGCGGGTGTCGTCTGGGACAGTTCAGCAGCTTTGCCCGCAAATAGATACTTCTTGAGAGCTTTGATCGAGACGGCCTGGCCGGTCTCTTTCAAGCGCTGACAATTGTCTTCGCACGGACTGTCGCAAATCCGGCAGATGATCTCGGGAAAAGGAAGGTCGCGCAGCACCATCTCCCGGGCTTTGTCATCCTGGCCGCGGGCAATCAATGCCACATAACCCTGCGAATTGACCCCCATGGGGCACGCCTGGCGGCACGGAGAAACCCGCATGCGCAGGTTGTCCAGGATGCAGCGCTCCACACACTCTCCGCAGAAAATGCACTTGTTCGTATCGATCTTTATGTTGTCGGATAAGGCGCTGAGTAGGTTGACGCTGCCGCTCATTGCATGACCTCCATTTTGGCGATCGCCCGATGCGAGAGTTGAGGCTCCCACGGATCCTCGCCAGCTTTCAGGATGATGTGCTTGAGCCAGTTGGCATCGTCCCGTTTGGGGCAGTCCGACCGGAAATGCCATATTCCCCAGCGGCTCTCGGTCCGCTCCAGTGAGGCCATGGCGCTCAGTTTGGCGCATTGAATGATGTTTTCAACTTCGTAAAGCTTGAACAGGTCGTGCATGTTGCGCACTCGAACCATCGTCCTGGCTTCCTGGCGGAAGCGTTCTACCCACCACAGCGCGCGTTTTAATTTGTAGGCGTTCTTCGGCGGACGGATATAGTCGTTGATGAGACGACGGACCTTGAATTCAAACTCTTCCACCGCAATCTGATTCTTGTCTTGCGCGAGCTTGGCCTTCTGATCGGCGATCACAGCAGCCACCTGGTCAGGTTCAAGCAGCGGTGTGGATGTCTTTTCGGCAAATGCCGAGGCCTGTTCGGCGCTAATCATGCCGAAAACCAAGGCGCCAGACAGATGCGCTCGTGCTACGAGAGATGTGTCCCCGGCAGCGTAGAGTCCGGGAATACTACACTCTGCCCGGTCGTTCACAACCAGTCCGGTCAGGCCGTGGCCGCCACATAGGTAACAATCGGTCGGCCACAGTTCTATTTCGCCGCTTCGGAAATCAACTCCGCGGCCCTGAAAGAAACGTTGCATGGCCGGCCGTTCGGTGTGAAACAGGATGTCTTCCAGTTCCTTAATCTTCGCTTCCGGCAAATGGCTCATGTTGATGCGGCAAGGACCGCGATGCGCCATGTGCTCATCGAACATCATGTGAATGCCGGGATGGTTCTCGTGCATCGGCGTATCGAAGGCGTTGAACAGGTGCGCGCCGCGGGTGAGCACGATATACAGCAGCGGCGAGTTCATATCCTTGATGATGTAATAGATTAGCGTGTACTCCATGCCGCTGATTTCGGCGCCCGCGCGATAGCCGAGCATGTAGCCATCACCGGTGTTTCCGGGAAAGTCGTAGCCGCCGTACATATAGCCGTTCTCGGGCAAACCGAAGCGCGCAGTTCCGCCCGAAGACAGGATGACGGCCTTCGCCAGGCAGACGAACATTTCCCCGCTGCGCACGTTCATACCGACGGCGCCGGCTACTTTGTCGCCGTTTTTAATCAGGCTGACTCCCATCGTGCGGTTATAAATCTTCGCGCCCAAAGCCATGGCTCGTTTGGCCATAATGGACTTCAGTTCCGGCTCCTTCATGGTCACGCAGAAACGGCCCTTTGGATGGACCTGCATCCGTTCGTATTCGCCGTTTTCGTCCTGCGGGAAGTAAACACCCATCGCAATCAGCTTCTGCATGGCTTCCCAACTGCGCTTAGCCATGATGTAAGAGGGCGCCTCGTCCATAATTCCTTGGCAGGCGATGGCGTTCGACTCGACGTACAGCTCGGGACTCTCGTGACCGGGAATGGCCACAATGTTCATCGCGTCCATCCCTCTGGCGATACAGCCGGAGTACAGGAAATCACCTTTTTCGAACACCACGACCTTCTGGCCCGGAGCTACTTCCTTGGCGCGGATGGCCGCCATTGCGCCTGCACTGCCACCGCCTATGATGAGAACGTCGGCGGTTATTACGGGATAATCTTCACTCATGAATGCTTTCTCCTTCGTCCGGAGTCCTCTTCCAGACATTTGCCTTCCGCCTTCGCCGAAGGCTTACAGCTCGCGCAAAATCTTTCTGCTGCTGGTAATGCAGAAGCTTTTACGGAATTCGTAAGGCTTGTTCTTGTAGGTGCGTGCCAGCATTTCGATCATCAGAACCGGCTTTCCGGGCTCGATTTTCAGAGCCCCAGACGCTTCCTTTTCAGCCGGTACGGCCGCGATAAGTTCCTGGTTCGACAAAGTGGGAAGCGCGTAGGTTTGCTCGATAAGCTTGTAGAGCGCAACCTTTCCAAACAGTGCCGGGGGAGTATCATCCAACCCCTTGAACATCCGTTGCGGCAGATAGGAAATCGAGAAGACAGTCGGTTCGCCTGCGATTGACATGAGCCGCTTAAGTTCGAACAGTTCCTGGCCGGCGCTGATCTTGAGGCAGGCGTTGACTCTGGGAATTGCCGCCACCTTCCTGATCGATCTGAACTCCCAGGTAACGGCAGCTTCCGGTTGACCGAAGTCCTCCAGGTAACGGTAATAACGAACAGAGTCCGGGTTCATAATCGTCCCGGCGACGAACGTCCCTTTGCCTTGCCTGCGTATAAGGAAACCTTCATTTACCAGCGCCGTAATGGCCTGCCGAACCGTCCCTACACTGACCTTGTAAAGGTTTGCCATTTTTCTTTCCGGCAGGATGGAATCACCTGGTTTCAGTTGGCCGTCTTCGATCTGTTTCTGAATAATTGTTTGGATCTGGTAATAGATGGGCAGGGGCGAAAGGCTGTTAAGTATCGATAAATCAGCAGCTTGCTCGTTGGGCATGGCAATTACCAATAATCTCGTTCGAGTGAATGCTATAAAGCTCTATATCACTATATATTCGAAGTTCCTGTATCCCATTTCAGCTCGGGATTGTCAAGCGCTTTCTGCAGCTCTGTTATCACTCAGGTCCCTGGCATTGTTCGCACGGGTCATCCAGGCAGTAGCCAGCATTACTGAAGGAGATTTGCGCAGATGCTTAAGATATGTCTAATTTCCCAAACCCCGATGTTCCGGGGATCGACAAGAAGAAGGCTGTTTGCCGGTGCAACAGACGCCCGAGTCTGCCACCTTGAGGAAAAGTCGGCTTCGCGCAAATTTGGGATTTCTTGTGCAAGTGGGGTTTAGAGCTGGTTTCGAGGAAACGCTAGGCGAGTTCCGAGCGTATCGTCGGCGATCCGGAAGTTAAGCACTCCGGCCCCCGGTGTCCAGCAACTGGCCTGTGCGCATAGTCGAGCCGGTGCGATTTCTGGAATGGTTAAAGCCGCCAGAGTGGTGGCCGCCGCTCCGAGACAGATCCTGTGAGGGCAAACGGGATATAATCCTCCCGCATTCTCCGTAAAGGAGAAAACGATGGCTACTCCGCCGTATGCGCTCCCGCACCCGCGACCGGTTCGAGATGATCCGCCCGAAGAGTAGCAGATCTCCACAAGCCCCAAATATCCAGCCTTGGTCATGGAACGGCACGTTTTTGAGAACCACTCACTCTTTGCCAGGTTCGCCCGCGGTGCGAAAGGAGCCGACAATGCCAACATCAAAAGAAAGAGTTTTGGCCGCGTTGAACCATAGTGAACCCGATAGAGTTCCTCTGGATATCGGGGGCACCAATTGCACAACGATGCATGTCACCATCGAAAAGAAACTGAAAAAATACCTCGGCTTCGAGGACAAAGGCAGTGAGATCAAATCGATTAACCAGCAGGTCGTAATCCCCGATGAAAACATTTTGAGGCATTTTGGTTCTGATACCAGGTCCATCTATGTAGCCGAACAACCTTGGAAGCATGACGAGACTACCGGTCTATACATTGACCAATGGGGCATCGGCTACCAGGAGAACCCGGACGGCAATTACTTCAATTTTTACACCCATCCCCTGGCAACGGCACAGACGCCGGAAGACTTGGAAAAGTATCAGTTCTTTGAACCGTCGGAGGCATCCCTCGATGGTCTTGAAGAACGGATTAAAGCGTACAAAGATGATTATTGTCTGGTTCTCGAAGGATTCAAAGAGCCCTTGTTCGGGGTGCCTTCCTGGCTAAGAGGGGCGGCGGATTTTTATATGGACATTGCGTCCGACGATGGCCTGGGGGCTGCACTGCTGGACCGGGTGCTGGATCATTACTTGAAATGGACCAGCTTCGTCCTGAGTCGAATCGGCAAGTATATCGATGTGGTAAAAGTCTCGGACGATTTAGGAGCGCAGGAAAGCCTGATGTTGTCGCCGAAATTGTATAGAAAGATGATCAAGCCGCGACAGGCGATTCTCTACCAACACATTAAGGAACAATGCCGGTGCAAGCTCTTGCTTCATGCCTGTGGTGCAATACGGAGCATCATCCCCGACCTGATCGAAATTGGGGTCGATGCCATTAACCCGGTCCAAATCACGGCCAGAGGCATGGACCCGGACCAACTGAAGAAGGAGTTCGGCAACCAGATGACGTTTTGGGGAGGCGACGTCGATACCCAACATACGCTTCCCTTCGCTTCCGCCGTCGAGGTAAAGCGCATGGTGAAAAAGAACCTGGAGATCTTCAAACCCGGCGGCGGCCATGTCTTTGCGCAAGTCCACAATATTACGCCGGATGTCCCGGTGGAAAACATAATTGCGATGTACGAGGCTTACCGCGAATACGCGGGCTATTAGAGATTGTAGTCACATGACAGAGCCCGCTGCCAGTAGTAGCCGGTAGTAGCCAGTAGTACCGCGCATGCTTCACCAGCCGTCCTCCCGTCTTAACCAGCCGTTGCTGCAAACTGCTTGAGAGTCGCGGACCGCTCTGAGGGCGCTGAGGACGATTCTTTAGCCCATTCGCCACGAATCCATCAGGTCAGCAATCTGGTTGCCCGACCCAAACACGATCCGGTGGATACGTTTACAAGGATGGTCACGAGCAGTACAATTCGAGCGGTTCAGGCTTGATGCTCTTGAACAATGCCTTCCTGAGAGCCGTTTTTGCCGTTGCGGGTGGACAAGACTACGCAGACGATTGAGGCGTCGGACTCCGCCACAAGCTGCGAACAGGAGGGGGTCGCAACGGAGTGAGCGGGGGGCATCAACGCCAAGGGGTTGTGGTGCAGGAAATCTGCTTCTATGTGGGAGCAGCCCGTCCCTCGAAAATTCCGCATAAGGAGATACGCCGTGGCTAATTCAAAATCGAACGCGGTAATGTGCAGGCTGATGCTCTTGTTTGTTGTGATTTGTTTAACTGCTGCTGCTGGCGTTGCGTATGCGCAGGTAGGCTTTCCTCCCCCGCCGCCGAAGGTGAGTCCCATTGCGGGCGCAATTGACATGCATATCCATCCTGATCCAGACATCTTTGTTAGGTCATTAACTGACACCGAAGTGGCAATGATCGCCAAACGCCAGGGGATGCGCGGCATTGTGCTGAAGAACCACGTGGCACCAACCGCGGACCGGGCTGCCCTGGCTATGCAGCAGGTGCCGGGCATTGAGGTCTGGGGCGGAGTGGTTCTGAACAATGCTGTGGGAGGCATAAACCCGGCAGCCGTAGAGTTCATGTATCGCATGGGTGGCGGGCGCGGCAAGGTAGTTTGGCTTCCTACCTTCGACTCTGACATGCATATCAAGACTCTGGTCGATAAGAACAAATCTGGAATTCTCGTTGCGCCCAATGGCAAGGTGACACCGGCCACCGAGGAGGTCTTGAAAATCATCGCGCGGGAAAACTTGGTACTCGCCACCGGTCACATTCATCCAGAGGAAGTCGTTGCAGTCGTGAAGCGCGCCCGCGAGTTAGGTGTCAAGAACATCATCGTGACGCATGCTTTCACGAGAATCCCGGGCTTGACAATGGCTCAGGCCAAAGATGTGGCTGCAATGGGTGCGATGATTGAGATTTGTTATCAGCAATTCCTGTCAGGGCCCACCTCCGACTTTCCATGGTTGCGGAGTTGGGACCGGGTCGACGAAAAGACTGTTGCAATGGCAGTGAAAGAGATTGGCGCCAAAAGCCTCGTGCTTTCGACAGACCTGGGGGCACAGGACCTGCCGATACCGACCGATGGTTTGATAGCTGCGGTTCAGGCCATCAAGCGCCAAGGCGTCTCCGATGCCGATATCGATTTGATGATCCGGAAGAATCCGGCCCGTCTGCTTGGATTGGCGGACTGAGTTCGCACCTCTGTAACTCTAAAAGCCGATCTGACAGCGTGCTCACAGCAAGCACATTCCGAACTTTGGTAACCGATAGGGCTTAGCAGGCGAGACCATTATCTGAGCCCTTTTAATGAGATCTGCGACTGCGCACATACTACCTCAAACGCATCCTGTTGCAGCATCTTACGGCTCGGGTCGCCGGAGAAGGACGCCGTACGAGTCTGCGGCGGCGGCCTCGGGTGCGGGTGGCACCCGGACGGTAGCCTCAGAACATAACGCGGAACAATGGGCATCAATTCATTTTCTGTCGTGAAGCTTGTTGGGATCCTGAGCACATTTGGTTCGATCGCCAGTAGTAACATTAGAATCGACGATCCCGCCCTGGTCTGGTCCTTCTGCGGCATAAGCGGGATACAAAGGTTATCGGAATGAAAGAGAAGTCCAAAGATCTTACCCAGTTTGCAAGCTTTACTGCCCCCTTCACCGCTAGCGGTCGATCGGCGATGGTACCGTCACCTCCTTGGCATTACGCCGGGTGGTTGATGAACGTGGCTATACGTTGTGATACTTCGAACCGCGCCGCACTTGTACCGCCGGCACTTGGCCGTATGAACGGGAATGGCTGCGTGCACTTCGCGGATTGGCAGGCGACAACCGATGGACATGAACTCCTCGATCCGGTGTACGCCCAGTATCGGGAAACTATCGTTGTTATCGAGATCGAGCGCCCGGATGGGACATCGTTCAACTTCTGCCCGTTCATTTGGGTCGATCAGGACATTTCTCTTGTGCGCGGATACCTCCAAGGATGGCCGAAGAAGCTGGGTTCAACATACCTAACGCGCTCGTTACCGATTGAACACGCCGCGGCCGCACCGCTGAGGGCCGGAATCCGTATGGGCCCCATGGGTAAGGGCCGATCTTTTCTCAAAGTGTTGCTGTACCTTCACGCCGCCTGGGCGGTTCTCTGACCCGCGGGTTTGAAGTGTTCGGCGACGAGTTCTCAAATGATGTTCGTGTCGTGTTTTTCTGCTGTCCGGGGTGAATGGTTTTCTTGTTGGCGCTACTCGGGCGCATTCGACCTAGCACACTCTGCGGAACTGCTCATCATGGTCTGGTTCTGAGAAGTTGATGCGGACGTGGCAAGCGGAACGGGATCAGGACAGCACCGCCGACTTGGTGCAAAAACCCTCTGTGACCTCCGCACCAGCCAGTCGCACCGGAACCATGGAGCGAGGGTCGCCCCGCCTGTAATCGCCTCTGGGTGCAAAGTCGAGGGGCGAAGCGGCGGGGGTGGTGTTGCCGTTCATAAACGCCTTTTTCGGGTCGGTGGCATTGAGCACAACCGAAGCTCTGCTTGCCCTTACCGAGCACGTCATCTTTTATAGCCGACAAAATCAGGCGAAACGAAATAAATGCAGATAACATGAGCGGCGGAGGGTCTATGGTGAGCGGACAATCCGGAAGCTCCCCGGCCTCCGTGCATGGAACCCCTTGGCTGTCGGCAGCCGCCTCGCTGGCGGTGGGCGTGGCGTTCTTCGCGCTGTGGTTCTGGCTGCTGCCGGCATGACTGGGGTTTCACGCGGAGACGGCACGTTGGCGATGGCTAGCGGCGGTTCCGTCCGTGATGGGATTCGCGGTCGCACTGCGCTGCGTTTGGGACTTCGGGTGGACGGGGCATGGCACGCCTGCGTCAGTCGCCCCGCCGAAGCGGCTGGTCGTGGTCGGCTTCTACCGCCATGTGCGGAATCCCATGTACGTGGGCTTCGCAGCGGGCTGGGTCGGGCTGTGGATCGTTTTCGGGCACGCCAGCCCGCGGGCGATTGTCGTTGCGATCGTGGTCGCGGTCGGCGTACACCTGTTCGTGGTCTTTTACGAAGAGCCGATCCTGCGCAAGAAGTTCGGCCCAGAGTACGAAGAGTATTGCCGAAACGTAAGGCGCTGGCGACCACGGCTGCGGGGATGGGGCACGTGACTTGGAATCGAAGAACACGATGTATGGAGTAACGCTGCGAGGTTTCGCCGCGTCAGCGATTACGCAGAAATAGCTGAAGCCGTGTATCCATTTGTATCCTTTTTCGCCGTTTTTGAGCCCTAAAATCTTCCATTTTTACTGGGGAAACGAAAAAGCGCCTTCTCGCCAACCTGTTGAACAGGTGCGGTTTTTGCCATATTTAATGCGAAAAATAAAAGTGCTTGACAGAGTTCCCGACTAGCTCCACCAAATTCTTTCAACGGCTTGCAGCTTCTGAGTTCAAGTTCAGAACATCCGGTTTGCGCCGGGTGTTGTGGTTTTGCGCCGAGCCCGTTAGCAGGCGGCTGAAAAACGCGCCAGTTGGGGGCCGCGGCACGCGCCGCAGTTGCGCGTGATGGGGCAGACAAGCCATCCCGGACTTGATCGCGCTACTGGCTGAAACGGTGTAACCGGCGTAGTATCAAAATAGACATCTTCATACGCATCTCTGTTTGCCCTAAAACCGGGGTGACTCCTTTGCGCATCCAGGTGCCGGTTCTTGGAACGGCGCGCAAAGCCCATCATCAGCATCCGGCCGCGAGCTGCCGCTCATTGGTGTTCTGGAGGGCCAGCCCTCCGGGACGGGGTACGGGTCGGCGAAAATCACCACGTACGGCACGCCCAGGAAATGTTTTCTTGACGATCTCCTCAGGAGTATCGATGCCGGATGCGGTTGGCAACTACGTGTTCTCAATCCAAGCGGAGCCTTTCCATAGAGAGGTGCGCTACCACTGGATGATTTGCTCGGCGCAGAACCCTGACCAACTGGTGTCCTGGGGGCATTCCTCGACGCGGGAACTCGCCGAGGTCGCGGCGCGGAACGAGATCCAAGACTTGTCTTCCGGGCTTACGCAAGGCGGGCGCGTGATTGGCGCGAAAAGCCAGATCATTCGTCGTCGCTGACTTCTCAAAAACGGATTGAACTGCGAGATGCGACTCGGGCCGCTACTTGTGGCAGCGGCCCGAATCCTTACGCGTGCTCTTTGCGGAGCTTTTTGCGGGCGCGTTTGCGCGCTAACGCTTGTTTCAGACGGGCCTTCTCGCCTGGCTTCAGATAGTAGGAGTGACGCTTCACTTCCTTGATGATTTCGTCCTGCTGCACTTTGCGCTTGAAGCGGCGCAGGGCGTTGTCCACCGACTCTCCCTCTTGCAGTCGAACCTCCGCCAAACTCTCACCCCCCAACCCGTTTTACTTCAACATGGAAAACGTAGTCCTTACACGAATACCTCTCCCGGCATGCGAAAGAGGGTGCGGGACGGAAGCGTGTTCCGGGTGGGCCGGGACTCCACGATTGCCGCGTCTAGGCTGATCTGCTTGCGCGCTATTTTGAGTTTCAAAATGCGCTCGATATGGCGCAGTTCAACCACCTCGACACCCGAGACCAACGTTGAAGCGCGGCCGCAGGCGCCGGCGCGTCCGGTGCGGCCGACACGGTGAATAAAATCTTCCGGCATGGCCGGCAAGTCGTAGTTGATCACATGAGCAACGTCGTTCACGTCGAGGCCGCGCGAAGCTACGTCGGTTGCAACCAGCACTTTGAAACGGCCTTCGTCGAAGCCGCTGAGCGCGCCGATGCGCTGTGCCTGAGAGCGGTCGCCGTGGATCATGGCCGCCGAGAATCCATCGCGCACGAGGTTTTTAGCCAGACGTTCGGCGCCCCGCTTGGTGCGGGCAAATATCAGCGTTTGTCCTTTTTCGGCGTAGAGAAGTTCGCGCAGAACACCGGGTTTCTCTGCTAAGGCCACTTCAAACGCCTGCAGCTCTACGCTTTCCACGGGCTTCAGGATCGAACCCAGGGCGATGCGCACGGGATTCTTCAAGTAGTCATTGACGAGTCCCGCGACGGATGCTTCCAGCGTAGCCGAGAAGCACATCGTCTGGCGCTGCTGTGGAAGTTGCCCCACAATGCGCCGGATTGACGGAAGGAAGCCCATATCGAGCATTCGGTCGGCTTCGTCCAGCACCAGAATGTTGACATGCTGCAAATCGACCAGTTTGCGGCCGAGGAAATCTTCGAGTCTTCCAGGGGTGGCAACCATCAGTTGGGCGCCGGAGCGCAGCGCCTGAAGCTGCTTCTTCTCCGGTACCCCGCCCATCACCAGGGCAGCGGGCGCCAGCTTGTTTGTGCGGACGTTGTCATAATGCTCGCAAACCTGCATGGCAAGTTCGCGTGTCGGAACCAGAACCAGCGCCTCGATGCGGCGCGAGTTGCTGGCTGCCAGCCGCTCGATGATAGGCACCAGAAAGGCGAGTGTCTTGCCGGTTCCCGTCTGGGCGGTGGCCAGAATGTCCTTACCTGCGAGCGCGTGCGGAATAGTGGCGGTCTGGACGGGCGTGGGTATTGAGAATTGTGCTACAGCAAGCTTCTGCTGAAGAGCAGAAGACAGAGGTAGTTCAGAAAACTTCATCATGCGAATTGTAAAGTGTCTTTCTCGAGGGGCGTCTCGCGACCCGCAATAGGGAAGGCGATTCGCGAATAAGGCTAGGGATGCCGCTCAATTTCAATTATGGGCCGCTGAGTTGTACGGGGTAGCAGAAGGGCGGGAACTCGAGTTGCTAGATCGAACTTTCGCACCACTGAAAAACCGTGGTCAGTAGCTTTCCTATTCAGTATACCACCACCTGGCATAAACGGCTCGGGTGGGGCAGGATGTGCGATCAGAAATCGTTGAAGTCCAACGCCAAAGGCTGGCCATCTTCGTCGTACGAGATAACCGGATTACCACTGCGTTCAACCGGCGTTTCTTCCTTAACTTCCAATTTACGTTGTTGCTTTCTTTTGTAGTTTTTCCACCCGTTTTTCCTGACGGGCACGTTCTTTCGAGCGTTTGGTGAACGACGGTCGAGAGTTTCCGGCCATTGATGCTCCTGTCGCAAGAGGTTGTTGCTCAAAGAGAGCCCGGAGCTGCTGCCCCAGGTTCCCCCAGATTCAAGTTTACAGGACTTCGACGTTTTCCGCCTGCAGCCCCTTCGGCCCCTTGGTTACGTCGAACTGTACCGACTGCCCTTCCTGAAGACTGCGGAAGCCGTTCGACTTGATGGCCGAGAAATGCACGAAAACGTCCTCGCCATTCTGGCGCGCTATGAAACCAAAACCCTTGGCATCGTTAAACCACTTCACTGTTCCTTGTTCCACTTTGTTGTACCTTTTTCCCTTTTTCTGGAGATTCGGCTGGAAGATTTTGCTGGCACTAAGAGGTGGAGTCACAGACCGAATCGGCTGGCCAACTCAAAATCGCGCCTCAAACTTCGCGACCTACACTAGATAAGATGCTACACGAAGGCGTGAGATTCACCAACCGGCGCAATTTGTCGACCGGGACAGAAAGCCATTCTTTACCCGCTTTCGCAGTTGACATTCGAATACTCAACGCCTAGGGTAGAATTTGAGCGAGTAGTTCTGCCCTCTTTCAGGTTCTCTGAAGCTAAGTCAGAGTATCTGAACCCATTCCTCCTTAGCGTACTGGCCCCAGCACTCGATGAGCCAAAGCAAAACCGTTTCGCCGAGCGCGCGACTCCTGTCGAAGTGGCGGAAGATCCGGCAATTATTGGCATTCAGTGCGGCCCCAAAATATTTACCGCAGGCTTTCAAGGTGGTAGTTAGCGAATGATGCTCGGCCTAGGTGGGTGGGCCATGGCATCACGGCTTGGCTTCATCGCGGCATCTAACGATTGCAAAGGAACTGGAGCAATATGAAGATTTTTGTCGGGAACTTTAGTTTTAGCATGACCGAAGCAGAGCTTCGTTCACTTTTTCAGCCCTTCGGCACCGTCGACAGCGTTTCCCTGGTAACTGACCGCGATACCGGCCGCTCGCGCGGATTCGGGTTCGTCGAGATGGCTAACAAGGACGAAGCCGCCAAGGCTATTGCGGCCTTGAACGGCCAGGACTCAGGCGGACGGCCGCTCACGGTCAATGAAGCGCGACCCAAGGTGGAGCGTGGCGGCGGCGGTTCACGCGGTGGCGGGCGGGATGACTACCGCGGCCATGCGCGTCAACCTCGCGAACCTCGGTGGTAGGGCTCGGGGACGCGGAAAAGCAGCGGACCCAGGGAATGGCCAAGCGTGTACGGCAAAACAACGGGGGAGGCACACCCAATCTCGTTGAAATGTCGACTGTGACATGTGATCAGTGTGGCGCCCAGTTTGCCATCGGCCATCGTTTGTTTTTCCAGGATGTTGAGCTTGCAACCAGACAAGCCGTTTGGCTGGGAGAGCAGCTTGTCTGGGATCACATCCAGGAAAACAAGCACCGGGGTTCGATACGCCTGCCTGCGTCCAACGAGATGAAATAAAGCACGGTAGCCGTGCGCTGGAACACCTTAGGGGAAATCATAGTCCGCTGGTGTTGTCCGTGAGCGCCGGTCGTTCAGTCTTCCCGGAAGGCAATATCGAGCGATCCTTGTAATCGTTGTAATCGTTTGGGGCGGGGGTCCCGGCAGGCGCAGACGGTGTCCTAACTCGTTCAATCTAGTGGAGTTTCGGGCACAGCCCTAGATCAGGTGCCGGCCGCCCGTTCTCCTTGAATTCTTTCTATAAGTTAAGGCCGCGCAACCGGGTGCTCACCTCCGAGCGGGACCGGGCGATTGCCGCTGTTTGCGCAAGGTCTTCTTTTCAGCCACAATTCCGAAGGCAAATTCATGCGGCCAAGTAGCTGCAGGAAGGAACTGCGCCCGGTGCTTGCGGGGCACGGGCTTGGCTGCTAGCCACTGGTTCGGCCAGAGCCAGGGGAGAACGCTGCTTCTATGGACCACACAAGAAAAGGGTATCGGTGGTGGGTAATTTTTCTGCTTTTTTGCGGCACGTTCGTGAATGCGGTGGATCGGGGCAGCCTCGGCGTTGCGGCGCCCTCGATCATGAAGGAGTTGCACCTTAATCCCGCGATGATGGGAGTTGTGCTCTCGGCGTTCTTTTGGACTTACTTTGCCATGAATATTCCTTCCGGGGCGCTGGCGGACAGATTCGGAGCCAAGGCGACTCTCGGTTGGGCCGCGTTCGTGTGGTCGTTTCTATCGGCGCTGACCGGCACGGCGCACAGCTTCGGGCAATTGGTGCTATTCCGAATTGGGGTGGGAGCCGGCGAGGCGGCGTTGCAGCCGTGCAATGTCAAGGTGGTCAAGACCGTGTTCCCCACGCAGGAGCGTGGCACTGCGATCGGAATCTTCAACGCAGGCATACGGCTGGGGCTGGCCGCCGTGCCGGTGATGATGGCTTACCTGATTCACGCCTACAACTGGCGGGTTGCGTTTTATGTTACCGGCGCCGGAAGTCTCGTGTGGGTCGTGCTGTGGTTTTATTTCTACAAACAGCCCGAGGCCGAATCGAATCGAGAGGGCGCCAGCAAGGAAAGAGTGCCTTGGCTGGAGCTGCTGAAGCATCGGTCGATCATCGGGCTGATGCTGTGCAAATTTTTTCAGGAATACCTGTACAACATGTTCATCACCTGGCTGCCTGCCTACCTGGTGATGGAACGCGGCTTCACCATCCTGAAAATGGGCTGGTACGCGTCGCTGCCGTGGGTCGTGACTTTCTGTGCCTTGCCGCTGATTGGGTTGCTCTCGGACACCTTGATCAAACGCGGCATGAGCGTGACCAAGTCGCGCAAGGGGATGATCATTATCGGCCAGTTTATTGCGGCCATAATTGTATTCGCCCCATATGTGAGCAGCGCGAAGGTAGCCATGACCCTGCTGGTTGTGGCCTTGGTTTGCGAGTCCGGTGCGAGCACTGTCTTGTGGGCCGCATGCGCGGAGATCGCTCCCAAGAACACATCGGCCTCCGTCTCCGGCATTATGAATACCGCGGGCGCTTTGGCCGGCATCGCGTCTCCCATCGTTACCGGTGTTCTGCTGAAGCTGACCGGAAACTTCCAGCGGGCCTTTCTTGTCGCCAGCATGATGATCGTATTTGCGGCGCTTTCGATGTGGTTTGTTGTCGGCAGCGTTGAACAAATCGAGCTTAAGAAAGACAAGCGAAACCTGGCCGCGCAGCCGGCATAGCGAGGCAGTAGAGCAGTACCAGAAATACTGTATCCTGCGCCGCGGGTGTCATCGTGAGGAGGTTCGCCGCTTTTCCACCCCAGCAACGGCAGAAACAGCCGTTGCCGGGGACCCCGGCTTGCGAACCGACGTAACGATCTATGCATTTCGGCGAGCGTCACCCCGAGGGCCGAAAAACGCAAATACATGGACCCTTACGTCGCATCCTAACGGACGCTCCTCAGGGTGACACGCTGGAATATTCGTTCTTGGGATACACCAACCCTAACACCCTCCTAATCTCGAGGCTTATCGCGGAATCGGAGCCGGCACCGGCTTGCCCGCGAAGTATGCTTCCAGATTGGCGAATGCCAAGTCTCCCATTGCCTGCCGCGTCTGAGCCGTGCCGCTGGCGATATGAGGCGTCAGCACAACGTTGTCCATCGTCAGCAGCTCCGCCGGCACATTCGGCTCATCGGCAAAGACATCCATCGCGGCGCCGCGGATGGTGTGTTTTTGCAAAGCCTCCACCAGTGCGGCTTCATCGACCAGCGAGCCACGAGCGATGTTGATCAGGAAACCTTCCGGGCCAAGCGCGTTCAGAACCGCGGCGTTGACCAGCCCGCGGGTCGTCGGCCCGCCGTAGGTAGCGGCAATCAGGAAATCCGTGTTGGCGGCGAGCTCGAGCAACGAAGCGTAATAGCGGTAGCTCACGTTTGGTTTTTCGCTCAGATCGGTGTACGCGATCGCCATCCCAAATCCGGCGGCGCGGCGCGCAACCGCGCTGCCGATTCGTCCCAATCCGATGATGCCCAGCCGGCTGCCGCTTACCTTGCGGGCCAGCCGGTAAGCGCGGCCTTCCAACTGCCGTCACGAAGGAATCGCTCGGCGGCTGGAATTTCACGCGCAACCGCCAAGATCAGCCCGAGGCAAAGATCCGCGACATCGTCGGTGAGCACATCGGGCGTGTGGGTGACGACGATGCCACGCTCATGAGCAGCCTGGACGTCGATTCCGTCGTAGCCAACGCCGAACACTGAAATGATTTCCAGCGCCGGAAGCTGCGCGATGAACTCGCGCGTCACCGTCGAGATGGCTCTGGCGGCGATGCCGCGTACTTTGTCGGCGATCGAAACAAAGGCGGCAGGATCCAACTGCTGGACGCGATCGTGAAACGAAAAAGCCGCGCGCAGGCGATCCTCATAAAAAGCGGGCAGCTTGTCGACCGCAAGAATGTCGGGTTTCATGGTTCCGAGCTCCTGGATTCGAATCGGGCAAGCGCCTCGTCGGCGACGGTGGCCATTCGCCACCGGTGCCGCAGAGGTCCGCGAATTCATTGTTCTTCTTCAGTGTACCAAGCGAACCTGCGCGGAGAGGCTGGGCCGTGAGTTTGCGCGAACGTGCCGGTTTCTGCTTACCTCAGCGAACACAAACCCTGCTTCTGTTTTCTGCATCTGTCTAAACAGCGCCACAAAGACTGCTCTGGCCATTGCAGGTGCGGAGTGTCCGTTGTCCGCCTCGCCACAGCCAACCAAAAAGGATCGATGGCACACGGCAAAAACAGTTTCTGGAGCGGGTGGCACGAACGCCTGGCGGCGCTCGGCCAGATTCCGCCTGTCCTAAAAATCGTGTGGGAATCTGGGCCGGCGGTCGTCACCTTCGGCATCATCGTCCGGGTTTTCAGCGCTCTGCTGCCGATTGCACTGCTAGCCGTCAGCAAGCTGATTATCGACAACATCGTCAATGTCGTCGCGCATCACCAGCCGGTCTCCAACCGATTCTGGTGGCTGGTGGCGGCGGAGTTCGCGCTGGCGGTGACGAGCAGCATGGTCACGCGCGTTCTCGATTACCTGGACTCGCTGCTGGCTGACAAGTACACGCGCCACGTCAGCATTGCCGTGATGAGGCACGCCGCGCAGTTGGACGTGATTGCCTATGAGGACCCGGTGTTCTATGACCGGCTCGAGCGCGCTCGCGTGCAGGCGACAGACCGGCTTGGGATGATTCAGTCCATCGGCCGGCTGGTGCAGCAGGTGATCACGACGCTTTCGCTGTCGATCTCCATTGTTTACTTCTCTCCATGGCTGCTGCTGGTTTTGATCGCCGGCGTGATCCCCGCTTTTCTCGGAGAAAGCCACTTTGCATTTCTCGGTTATGCCAAGAACTTCCGGCAAACTCCCATCCGGCGGCAACTCGATTACCTGCGCATCCTGGGGGGCAGCAAGGAAGCCGCCAAGGAGCTGAAGCTATTCGGACTGAGCGGGTTCCTCACCGGGCGTTTTGCGAAGCTTTCCGATGAAATCTATCGCGAGAACGTCGCGCTCTCCCGGCTGCGATTGCTGGCTGGAATGTTCCTCTCGGTTCTCGGAACGCTCGGCTATTACGCGGCGTATGCGTGGGTGATCTGGCGTACTCTGTTGGGAATTCTCTCGGTTGGCACCTTGTACTTTCTGGCGGGCGCAATTCTGCAGGCAAGCAACAACATTCAGCAGATATTCTCGACTTTGTCTGGCATCGCGGACCAGGCTCTGTTCCTGACCGACCTGCTTGAGTTCTTCCAGATGGAGCCGACCATCCGCTCCAAACCGGATGCGTTGCCTGCGCCGCGGCCCATTGTGCGCGGCTTCGAGTTCCGAAACGTCTCGTTCCATTACCCCGGGAGCGACAGACTCATTCTGGAGGGTCTCGATTTTCATTTGCGCCCCGGCGAGCGGGTGGCGCTGATCGGCGAGAACGGACAGGGAAAGACCACCATCGTCAAGTTGATCACCCGCCTCTACGATCCCACCGAGGGAGAGATTCTCCTCGATGGCGTCGATCTCCGAGAATACAGCCTCGAAGATCTGTACAAGGAAATCGGGGTGATCTTCCAGGATTTCATGCGTTACGAAATGACCGCACGCGAAAATATCGCGGTCGGACGGATTGAGCAGCTTCAGGATTTGAATTTGATTCGGGCCGCCGCCCACAAGAGTCTGGCCGATGAGGTGATTGCAAAACTCCCCGGCGGCTACGAGCAGATGCTGGGAAGGCGCTTTAACGATGGCGTGGATCTCTCCGGTGGCGAGTGGCAGAAGCTGGCGCTGGCGCGCGCTTATCTTCGGGACGCGCAACTGCTTGTGCTGGACGAACCGACAGCCGCACTGGACGCACGCAGCGAAGCTGAAGTCTTCGAGCGATTCGCCGAACTCACAGCAGGCTAAGATGGCGCTGTTCATTTCGCACCGTTTCTCAACCGTGCGCATGGCCGACCGCATCGTCGTGCTCGCCGATGGCCGGATTGCCGAAGACGGCAATCATGGCCAATTGATAGCGCTCGGCGGACGGTACGCCGAATTATTTGAATTGCAGGCCGCCAGCTACCGGTAATTTTTTGGACTGATATGCCTCAGAACACTCACGTTGAATTGGCCGAAGCTTCCGAAAGATTCTTCGGCTCCATCGGGCAAGATGGCGCTCACGATGCCGAACTGATAGTGGCTCGCGCCACCGATGTGCCCGGTCGCTGGTCTGGCTGCCGGACGTCCGGACCCCGCGGGGCTTTGCCGAGCGATTGCAAATGCTGGCTCGCGATCTGGGCAAACTGGTTGCCGTTCTAGAGAAGTCTTCGGCAAACCAGACGGGCGATTCCGAGGAGTGGCGTTGTCTTCGCGATAACGTTCACCTGCTGCGCTCGATGGCGGCCAGGCTGCCGGAATCGGAGCGCGCACTTGCATCATTACCTAACGTGGTGGCAGACAACGGGGAGGTCGGGCCGCGCGTCATTGCCATCGCCGAAGACCTATTCAGTTTTCTGGGCAATCGTTTCGTTGACTCCGACGTGAGCACGTATTTGCGCGCATTTCAGGGCGTAACTGTCCTCCCGCTGAAAGAACTGCAAGCGCTGCCGGCGGCCTTCAACGCGGTGTTGCTGGAGCGAATCGCGGCACTTTCTCGCCTCCTGATGGCAAACAAAGAAGCGACCGGAATACGCATTTGCATTCACAGCTTGCGGGAGATCTCCCAGGCGCCCTGGAGGGAGTTGCTTGAGCCTCTGATCGTTTTTGATCAGGTGCTGCGGCAAGACCCGGCAGGTGCGTACGCGCATATGGATGTTGACTCGCGAGAGATGTACCGGCGGGCCGTGGTCCATCTGGCGGCACACTCGGACTGCTCTGAGTTGGAGATCGCCCAGCAGGCGCTTGCCCTCGCGCGCGAGTCGCAACAGCAAAGCGAGGCCGACCCTCGCGTTGCCGTTCGCCGTTCACATGTGGGCTATTACCTGATTGCCGAGGGCAGGGAACTGCTGCACAGACGCGTCCATGTGCATCTCCCCTGGAACGAGCAGGCGCAGGAGCTTCTGCGCCGCTACGCGGATGAGTTCTACCTCAGCGGCATTGAAGTGCTGACGTTCGCGATCGTGATCGCCATCATCTGGCGCGGTATCGAGGTCTACTCGCTTTCCGCGATCTTTTTTTGCGTGCTGGTGCTGCTTCTTCCCAGCAGCCAGAGCGCAGTTGAAGTGATGAATTACCTGGTCACTTCGCTGCTGCCGCCGCGAATTCTGCCCAAGCTGGATTTCCAGGACGGCATCCCGGACGACTGTCTCACCATGGTAGTGGTGCCGACATTGCTGCTCAATGAAAAACAAGTGCGGCGATCTGGTGAACGATCTGGAGGTCCGCTATGTGGGCAACATGAGTGCAAACCTGCACTTTGCGCTGCTGACGGATCTGCCCGATTCCGCCTCGCGTCCCAGCGAAGACGATCCTCTGGTCTACCTCTGCGGCAAGCTCATTCGCGGACTCAACGACAAATATCTCGGAAACGGCGCCGGCACTTTTGCCTTGTTCCACCGCGATCGCGTTTATAACCCTCGCGAAGGCGTATGGATGGGCTGGGAGCGCAAGCGCGGCAAGCTGCTTGACTTCAATAAGCTGATTCTTGGCGACTACGACAGCTTTCCTTACAAAGCCGGCGACCTTTCGATTCTGCCGCGCGTTCGCTACGTCCTGACGCTGGATTCGGATACGGAACTGCCTCGCGGAACGGCGCAGCGGCTGATCGGCGCGCTTGCGCATCCGTTGTGCCAGGCCATTATCGATCCCGAGCGCAATGTAGTTGTCGAAGGTTTTGGAATTCTTCAACCGCGCGTCGGAGTGAGCGTCCAGAGCGCGGCCCAATCGCGGCTGGCCTCGATCTATTCCGGGCAGACGGGGTTCGACATTTACACGCGAGCGATTTCCGACGTCTATCAGGACCTGTACGGCGAAGGCACCTTCGTCGGCAAGGGCCTCTATGAAGTTCGCACACTGCACAAAGTTCTCGACCATCGTTTCCCGCGCAACGCGCTTCTTAGTCACGATTTGATCGAGGGCGCCTATGCGCGCGCGGGATTCGTGAGCGATGCCCAGGTCATTGATGATTATCCATCGCACTACCGCGCTTACATAAGGCGTAAACATCGTTGGCTGCGGGGAGACTGGCAGATTGTAGAGTGGCTGTTTCCGCGGGTCCCCGACGAGAGCGGCAACCGCGTTCCCAATCCAATCTCGTTCATCTCGCGCTGGAAGATTCTCGACAACCTGCGGCGGAGCCT
The DNA here is from genome assembly GCA_963842345.1 of uncultured Acidobacteriota bacterium. Classification (GTDB taxonomy): domain Bacteria; phylum Acidobacteriota; class Terriglobia; order Terriglobales; family Acidobacteriaceae; genus CAWBRT01. The sequence continues at coordinate 74,840 of CAWJGD010000025.1, read as the reverse complement.
GGTCGAGATTGCAATTTTCGTGCTCCTGGTCCTGGGATGGACTGTGCTTCCCGGGCGCCCGCTCTACTGGACCGCCGTCACCCTCGCCATCCTGTTTGTTCCGCCGTGGGTGCAGTTTGCGTTCGGGGTGGCGCGGGCCGCGCTTTCCGCCAGCCTGAGCGGCATTGCAGATGCTCTGGCTTCGCTTGGAACAGCACTCGTCAGTGTTGTGCTGACGCTTACGTTCCTGCAGCACAATGCCTTGGTTTCCGTGGATGCTATTTGGCGGACGCTGTATCGCCGCATGGTTTCACGCCGGCGCATGCTGGAATGGGAAACCGCCGAGGAAGCCGAGACCGGCAAACGCAAGCGCTCTCCGGCTGATTGGTACCTGATCTGGACGCCGGCGGTTGCGTCGGGCATAGGGGCGCTTGTCTACTGCATTCACCGCCATGCCCATCTCCAGGCGTTGGCCACGGCCTTGCCCATCCTGCTGCTTTGGGCGGGCAGCAAGCTGATTTCGTTGTGGCTTGACCGGCCGTTTCGTCCGCGTTCGCAATACGCCTTCCAGAAAGGATCGGCTGTTTTTGCGCCGCCTCGCCCTGCGCACATGGCGCTACTTTGCCGAGTTCAGCACCGAGGAGCACAACTGGCTGGTGCCGGATAACGTGCAAGAGCAACCGTTGAAGATCGCGCCGCGGATCTCACCGACCAATCTTGCGTTCCTCCTGAATGCGCGGCAGGTCGCTTGCGAAATGGGCTATCTCACGGTTCCGGAGTTTGCGTCGCAGACCCGCAAGACGCTGGAAACGATGGCTCGCATGCAAACCTATCGCGGGCATCTGCTGAATTGGTACGACACCCGAACGTTGACTCCGATGGAGCCGCGCTTCGTCTCCACGGTGGATAGCGGGAACCTTGCGTCGGCGCTGGTTGCCCTGGAGAACGGAGCTGCCGCGCTGCTCGACAAGCCATTGCTGTCGCCCTTATTGGTGGACGGCTACGACGATTACATAGGCGTGCTGCGCGAATCGCGAGCGGCTTCGCGCAAGACGCTCAAGGCCATCCGGCGGCATCAGAAGATGCCATGGTTGGAACGCTTGCTCGCGCCGGCCTTTCCATCGGCAGCGCCAGGTGATCGACCGGCAAAAGTCGCGCCTTCCTGGTTCGAGACACAACTCGCGGGCCGCGAGGAGTGCAACCGGAAGATGATCGCCGACTACATGCCGTGGCTGCTGCCGCAGTTCGAATCTCTTTACCGCCATCCGGCATTTGCATTCCTGCAGGAAACACATGAAATCTCCCCGGCTCGATTGCCGGCGGCAATCGAGCTTCTGAGCACGCGTCTTGAGGAGGCCGCCGCAAGCGATTCCCTCTCGAGCGATATGCAGAGCTGCTGCCGGCAACTAACGCAACTCTCGCGGGCTGCACACGGAAATTCCACTCGGCTCACTGGCGAATTGCAGTCGCTCGCCGAGGACGCCGGGAACTGGTTTTCGAAAATGTCTTTCGGCTTCTTGCTGGATCGTCGCCGCAAGCTCCTCTCGATAGGATATGAAGTTGAGAGCGGTACGCTGCATCAGGCGTGCTACGACCTGCTTGCCTCCGAGTCGCGCATTGCGACGTTCGTCGCGATTGCCAAGGGCGACATCCCGCAGGAGATCTGGTTCCTGCTCGGCCGGGGCTATCTGCTCGCGGGAGGCCGTCCGGTTCTAGCCTCCTGGACAGGAACTATGTTCGAGTACCTGATGCCGGCGATCTGGATGCGCTCCTATCCGGACACCCTGCTCAGACGTTCCGCGGAGGGCGCCATTCGGGCACAGCAGTCGTATGCGGCTCGAAAAGGAGTTCCGTGGGGAATTTCCGAATCCGCTTATAACCGCGTCGACGAAACCGGCAATTACGGATACCGCGCGTTCGGCGTTCCACAACTGGCGTTGCAGAAGGAAGATTCCAAAGCTCTTGTGGTGGCGCCGTACGCCTCAATCCTGGCGGTTGGATTCGATTCCGCGGCCGCGCTCGGCAACCTGCGATGGATGATGAAGCACGGTTGGTTGGGCGCGTATGGCTTCTATGAGGCTGCCGACTTCACTCCGGTGCGCGGGCGCTCGCGTTGGCGCCGCTTTGAACTGGTGAAGTCATGGATGGCGCACCACGAGGGTATGAGTCTGCTGTCCATCGCCAACGTGCTGGAGGATGGCGTTGTGCAGCGCTGGTTCCACGGCGATACGCGGGTGCAGGCGACCGAGTTGCTCTTGCACGAGCGCCCGATTGTGAAGAAGCGTTCAGCGCCCCTGCTGCGCTGGCCGGCACTATCGTTTCGAAGCGGCAGCAGGGCAGAGAAAAAGATCGCTTAGGCAGCCTGATGACACAAGCTTGCTCGAGCGGATCGCGTGTCCTCGGCGTTAGGATTTTTCCGGGGACGCATTGGGCCTGAACCCCGCCCGCCGCATGCCGCGCTGCGCCTCCGGACTCTTCATGAAAGTGTCCCATACAAAACCGGTGCGTGCATTCTCAGCCATCAGCATTGTTATCCCGGTATCGATCCCGATCACATCGGTGTCATACCAATTCTTCAGCGGATTGAAGGCGTTCACGAATCCGTAGCGGCTCCAGGCTGCTCCGTAGCGGTTTCTGATCGTCTTCAGGACGCGCATCGTAGCCTCCGGCAGAAACGGCAACGACCCTGCGGCGGCGCTGGGAACGACGGTCCCATCGATCGGACCCATCCTGGGCGGGCCTCCCCAGATGACATAACCTCTCTGCGAATCCGATGCGGTAATTCCCCACAGGTCATCGCCGTAGTCGGGAAACTGCGCTGCCAGCTCGAGGCAGAAATGGCGATGGACATCGGTCGCGATGATCGAATTCTGAAAGTAATCGGCATATTGATCGCGCTTGCCGCGAAAATCAAACCAGGCTTGGGAATACTGGTGAACGAACAAAGGCGCGAATGAACCGATGTATCGAAGCCCATCGTACTCAAAGGTCGTACGCTTCCACGCCTTCCAGGTTTCGACGCGCAAGGGATGGATCGCAGATCCCAAGCCGAGCAGGTACATCATCATCAACTCGCTGTAGTAGTCCCATCGATAAGGCAGAAAGCCGACTTCCGGAGTCCAGCCGTGCGGCAGCAGCGAGGTGTCTTCGGAGAGCCATGTCCAGTCGACGCGCTGCAGAATCTGGCTTGCCAGGCGACGGATCTCCGGGTGGCGGAAGTGCTCCCGGCAGGTGAGCACTCCGCATAGCAGAATCGCGGTGTCCACCGATGAAACCTCCGAATCCCAAATTCTTTCACCCGTCTCAACGTTGGCCCAGTGGAAGAAGAAGCCGCGATGAATGGGCAGCTTCCTCCAGATGAAGCGCAACGTCGCGAGCACACGCCCACGCGCCTCGGCCAGGGAAACGTAGCCGCGCTTCTGCCCTATGCAGAGAGCGGTCAAGCCGAAGCCGGTCGCGGCAATGCTCCCAACCACGCCATCGCTCATCGTGCGCACGTTAACGCGATCCCTTACTAATCCGGTTTGCGGGTTTGCCTGCTCCCAGAAGAACAGAAAGTTTGCGCGCTCGATCTCTTCCAGCAGCTGCTGATCTTCGGCGACGAGGCGGCCGGGAACCGGCGTGGGCGCCGGGCACGCCGCCTGCGGCGCCGCCGAAGCCGGCAACATGCCACAGGCAGCCGGGATCGCAATTCCGAGTTTCACGATGTGACCCAGAAACTCCCGGCGCGAAGTCCGGCCGAAGCTCGCAGTTTCCTCTTTCCGCATCTTTTAATGGGATGACGGAAGTTGGGAGCGGGATGATCCCAACAGGAGAGCACAATCGCGCATCATGAGCAAGATTCGGGAATCCGAGGGGGCAAGGCGTTGATAGCTCCGGATACACCGACTCCGGAACCGCTCTAGCAGGACACTCGAAGGTCCGAGGCATATGAGGGTAAGACGGAAGACCGCAATTCTCGCCGCTGTCATGGCAGCCCTCGCGGCGATCCTGGCGTTGGTTCTTCTGCGTTCGTTCAAGCCGCGGCCGCTGATCCTGCAAGGCGCGGTCATCATGCAAGATGCTGACCCGAACAAGGAGCAACCCATTGCCGATGTCGACGTGACCGTCGCGACCGGATCGGCATCATACGCGGGCAGGTCGGACGCGGCAGGCTTCTTTCGGGTCACGCTTCCGCGGGAAGTTCGAGCGGGACAGGCACTCACGCTGACGTTCCGGCATTCCGGCTACGAGCCGCTGCAATTCAGCGAACCTGCCGGGAATCGGCTTTACGTTGCCCGCATGATTCCAATTTCTCGGCAGGCTTTCCGCCCGGAAGCTCATCGCCCCGAAACGCTCGTCGCCAATCTTTCGGTAAGGTATTCCGTCAAAACCACTACGGCAGCCGAGGTCGGCAGCGCGGCAAAGACCTTCCAGGTGGCGAATGCCGGCAACGTGCCTTGCAACCAAGAATCTCCGTGCTCGCCCGATGGGAGATGGAAGGCGGCAATCGGCTCCGGAGCGCTCGACGCCGGCGAGGGAAACGAATTCCGCAACGTGAGAGTCTCCTGCATCGCGGGTCCCTGTCCGTTTACCAGGATCGACCCTGCCCGCATTTCTCAAGGCGGCCGCACGGTGACGGTGTCGGTCCTCAACTGGTCGGATACTGCTACTTTCCTCATCGAGGCGGAAGTTTTTCACCCCTGGGTTGCCGATCTGGTGCGCACTTCGTACCCGATTGTTTTTGGACGGGCACTCAACTTCAGTCTTCCGGCTGAGGCCGAGGGGCCGAGCATCGAGGCCGACATCGGCGGCGAACGCGTCATTTTTCCTCTTGGCCCGAGCCTCTGCTTGAGCTGGGCCGATTGCACCCTTGGGGTTGAGCACGACGCCAGAACCTACCGATGTGAGCTCAAGCCTGGCTACCGTTTCTGACGACGGCCAGCCTTAGTCTCACCCTCGCGGAAGACCGATACTTTCGCAGACCATTCTTGGAGATTCACCCTACTCCAAAATCGCAGCCGGCGCGGCACACTGAATGCTCGCAAACAGCTTTCAAGTTGTTCCGCCGCCACTACGATGACTCTGACCAGACGCGAATTCATGCGCACGCTGACGATTGGTTCCGCCATATTGCGCTTTACCGGCGGCGGGATTGCAACCGATGTGTTGCTGTCAAAAGCGTCAGCGGCGGCGAGCACCAGCTCCGCGCTGTTGGACCAGCTAGAGCGTGCTTCGTTCGAATTCTTCTGGAATGAAGCCAACCCGCACACGGGCCTGGTCCGTGACCGGGCCGAGGCAGAAGGCGGCAGCAGGAGCAGGATGAGCAGCATTGCGGCGACCGGGTTCGGACTCACGGCGCTGTGCATTGCTCACCAACGCAACTACAGGCCGCGCGCCGAAATTACTGCCCGGGTTCGGCAGACGCTCCATTTCCTTGAGCACGCCCCCCACGTCCATGGTTTTCTCTACCACTATGTGGACATGCATGACGGGAAACGTTTCGCGAGATCGGAACTGTCGCCCATCGATATGTCGATTCTGTTATGCGGAGTGTTGACCTGCCGCGAGTATTTCCACGACGCGGCAATTCGCCGCGCCGCAACACGAATCTATCGACGTGTCGAGTGGCCGTGGGCATTGCATAATGGCGACACGTTTGCGCTCGAATGGAAGCCGGAATTTGGTTTCAGCCCGTTGCGATGGGATTCCTATTGCGAATCCATGATGCTCTATCTGCTGGCCATTGGATCGCCGACGCATCCTATTCCGGCGGCGTGCTGGCACAGTTTCCGCAGGCCGATGCTGGTTTACGAGGATTATCAATTCATCTCCACGCCCGCACCGCTGTTTGTCCACCAGTTCTCGCATGCGTGGTTCGATTTCCGTGGGAAGCAGGATGACTACGCCGATTATTTTGCGAACTCCGTGCTCGCCTCGCAGGCACACCGGCAGTTCTGTCAGTCACTGAGCGTGCAGTTTCCCAGCTATTCGCCAGAGCTTTGGGGGATCACGGCGTCGGATTCGCGCAAGGGATACGTCGCCTGGGGCGGTCCGCCGTTGCAGGGGCCGGTCGATGGGAGCGTCGTTCCCGCCGCGGCTGCCGGTTCGCTGCCGTTCCTATTCGCGGACTCGATGGTAGTGCTGCGCAACCTGCGCAAACGTTACGGAAAGCAAATCTGGAAGCGCTACGGCTTTGTCGACGCCTTCAATCCGCTGACCGGCTGGGTCGATCACGAGGTGGTCGGAATCGACGTGGGCATCAGCATGGTGATGGCGGAGAATGCTCGCAGTGAATTCGTCTGGCGAACCTTCATGCGCAATCCGGAGGTGCAGGTCGCCATGGAAAAGTCCGGCTTCCGTCCTTTGCGCGCGCCGGCGACTCTCTACTCGATGCAGGGCTCAGCGGCCATGCACTCGTAATTCGCGGCGTGCCCGTTCCGGGTACCCGAAATCTGACACTCGGAAATTGTGCTAGGCTGATCGGCCTGGGCCAGTTTCGCGAAAGATGCATCCCATACAGCGCGGCTCCGGGATGCACCTATTCTGAAACTGCTCGGGGTGGCATGGCGCGTCGCGAAGTGCGTCAGCAGCCCTCCTTATTTTGAGACTCCATGCGACAAACCCTCGCAATCCTCGGTGCTCTGGCGCTGATTGCCGGTTCGGCGTTCGCGCAAAGCCAGTTCGGGAGCCCCGAAGTTGAGCGCCGCATCGCTGCCCTGCTTCGACGGATGACGGTGGAAGAGAAGGTGGGTCAGCTAGTTCAGTATTCGGCGGGAGCTCCGACTGGACCAGGCCCCGGGCGCGCCGACTATCGCGCGCAGATCGCAAAGGGGCAAATCGGCTCCTTCTTGAATCTGACGGGCGCGGCCGAGACCAATGCACTGCAACGGATTGCGGTCGAGCACTCGCGCCTCGGGATTCCGCTGATCTTCGCGCTCGATGTCATTCATGGCTACCGGACGGTGTTTCCGGTCCCACTCGGCATGGCTTCAACCTGGGACACGCAACTTGTCGAACAGGCCGCTAGAGTCGCCGCAAAGGAGGCGACAGCGGAGGGTATCCGCTGGACATTTTCGCCCATGGTCGACATCGCGCGCGATGCGCGTTGGGGCCGCATCGTGGAAGGCGCCGGCGAAGATCCATACCTTGGTTCCGCGATGGCAGCGGCTTACGTGCGCGGATATCAGGGTGCGAATCTGGCGGATGCCGATTCGCTGGCGGCTTGCGCCAAGCACTATGCCGGGTACGGGGCGGCCGAAGCGGGCCGCGATTACAACACGGCGGATATGTCGGAGCGCACGCTCCGGCAGACTTACCTTCCGCCATTTGAGTCCGCGGTGGAGGCGGGTGCGGCGACGATTATGAGCGCATTCAATACGCTGAACGGAGTGCCGGCCACCGCCGATCCGATGACGTTGACCAAAATTTTGCGGGGGGAGTGGAAATTTCAGGGCTTGGTGGTGAGCGACTGGCAGGCAATCGCCGAATTGATTCCCCATGGAATTGCTCTTGACGAGGCGACGGCCGCCCGGAAAGCGCTCCTGGCCGGCGTCGACGTGGACATGGAAAGCGGCTTGTTTCAGCGGCACTTGAGCGAGCTTGTGCGCGCGGGAGCCGTGCCGGAAGCTGCGTTGGATGAGGCCGTGCGCCGTGTGCTCCGGGTAAAGTTCGCCTTGGGTTTGTTCGATCGTCCCTATGCGCCCGAACCTGCCACAGGAGCCCAGCCGAAGCTTGGTCCCGCGCATCTGGAACTGGCTCGCACCATTGCGGAGCGCTCCTTCGTGTTGCTGAAAAACGAGAAAGTCAGCGGCTCTGCTTTGCTGCCGGTTTCCTCCAAGGTGAAAACCGTTGCCCTGGTCGGCCCGCTCGCCGATGATGCTTCCAACATGCTTGGGTCTTGGCCTGGCAAAGGCGACTCGAAGGATGCGATCACGCTCAAAGCCGCACTAGAGCAGCGCATGCTTCAATTCGGCGGAAGGCTGCTCTACGCCAGGGGCACAGAGATCAACACCGCCAACGATGCCGGGTTCGAAGAAGCGGTGGAGGCGACGAGCCAGGCCGACCTGGTGATTGCAGCGCTGGGCGAGGACGCGCCGTCGATGACCGCGGAGGCCGCTTCACGCGCTCATCTCGATCTGCCCGGCAATCAGGAGCAGTTGCTGGAAAGAATCGCTGCCACGGGCAAGCCGGTGCTGCTGATTATTTTCAGTGGACGTCCATTGGCGCTGACGTGGGCCGCCGCGCATGTGGCCGCCATGGTTCAAGCGTGGTATCCGGGCATGCAAGCCGGACCTGCCCTGGTGAGGACGCTGTTTGGCGACGTCAATTTCAGCGGCAAGCTGACGGTTTCAATGCCTAGCAGCGTGGGACAGGAGCCTCTCTACTACAACGCGCTCGGTACCGGCCGTCCGGCGGATGGCGTGGACCTCACTCGTCCGCCGGCAAACTCGGCTGAAAAATATGTTTCGCGCTACATTGACGAGCAAAATGCGCCTTTGTTCCCGTTCGGATTCGGCCTGTCCTACACGCAATTCACCTACTCGCCTCTAAAGCTCAGCGAAATAACGGCCTCAGCTCGCGCCTTGAACAGTCGCGCAAGCTCCGTCCGCGTTTCCACCACGGTCACCAACACGGGAACGCGAACGGGCCGGGAAATCGTTCAACTCTACGTCGGGCAGCACGGGGCGAGCGTAGCGCGTCCGATAAAGGAGCTTAAGGGTTTTCGAACCCTAGTGCTTGCCCCAGGTGAATCGCAGAGCGTCGAGTTTCAATTGAGCCGCGGCGAACTCGCCTTCTGGAATATCGATATGCATTACATTGTGGAACCGGCGGAGGTATCGGTCTGGATAGGCCCGAGCTCGGCGCAAGGACAAATGGCCCGGTTCACCATCACTGACTAGCGGGTCGGTGCAAGGGGTCCCCGGCACACGCCGTAGTTGCGCGTGGTGGGGCGGAACCGCCGAGAGGCAGACAGGAGCAGATTGTGACGGCAAGGAACTCGAAGATCGCTATTGCAGGCGCGCAAGGCAAGGGTGCGCGGTTCGTCTACTTGGCCGCTGCCTTCGCAGCTCTGGGCGGCTTGCTTTTCGGTTACGACACGGGAGTAATCTCCGGGGCTCTCATCTTCATCAAGAAGGAATTTGCGCTCTCGACGTTCGAGCAGGAATTGATCGTCAGCATTGTGCTGGCGGGAGCGATTGTCGGGGCGCTCACCGGGGGCCGCTTGTCGGACCGCTTTGGCCGCCGGGCCACGTTGCTCGCCACCTCCGTCGTCTTTATCGCGGGCGCAATTGTTTGCGCGGCCGCTGAGTCGATTGCCGCGCTCGTCATTGGCCGCATTATCGTCGGGTTAGGCATTGGACTGGCCTGCACTACAGTGCCCGTCTACATTTCGGAAGTCGCTCCCCCGGAAGCGCGCGGCTGGCAGGTTTCACTGTTCCAATTGGCGATCACCATCGGCATCTTAGGCGCCTACCTGGTCGATTTCGCTTACGCGAACAGCGAGGCTTGGCGCTGGATGCTGGGATTGGCGGTCATCCCCGGTGTCATCCTGGGTGCAGGCATGCTGTTTCTGCCGGAGAGCCCTCGTTGGCTGGCAAAGTATCTGCACCCCGAGGCGGCTCGCGCGGTTCTGGTGCGGATTCGCGGAACGAATAACGTCGACTCGGAGTTCCGGGAAATCATCGACAGCCTGGAACAGGCGGAAGAGCACGGCCGCTGGTCGGATCTGCTTTCTCCCACCGTGCGTCCGGCGCTCGTGGTCGGAATTGGGCTGGCAATCTTTCAGCAGATCACCGGCATTAACACGGTTATCTACTACGCTCCGACGATCATCCTCACGGCGGGCATTCCATCCGCCGCGGGCGCGATTCTCGCCACCGCCGTCATTGGTCTGGTGAACGTCATCATGACTATCGTCGCCATGTGGCTCATTGATCGCGTGGGCCGGCGGCCGCTGTTGCTCGTTGGCATTGCCGGAATGACCGTCTGCCTCGGGATTCTTGGCGCGGCCTTCCGCATGCAGGCCGAAACCAGCACCGTCGCCTGGGTAGCGGTGATTACCTTGATGGCTTATGTTGCCTTTTTTGCGATTAGCCTCGGACCTATCTTCTGGTTGCTCATCGCGGAAATCTATCCGCTGCAAATTCGAGGATTGGCCGAGGGCACGGCGGCCGGCAGCAACTGGATTTTCAACCTGGTGGTTTCCATTACGTTTCTAAGCCTGGTGCAGGCGATTGGTCCCAGTTGGACATTTTGGCTCTACGGCGTGCTTTCGATCGCCGCTTTCGTGTTTTCCTACTATATGGTTCCGGAGACCAAAGGACGCACCCTGGAAGAGATTGAACAGGGTTGGCGCACGCGGCGTCGCCCGGCCGCATGAGAGGACGAGGCTCCGAAACCGCTCTAGCGCAAGGCCTCACGCCGGCGCTCGTTGCGTTGCCCGCCTAACAGCCAGCCAAGCGCGATGGGGCCGGCGCCAAGCATGGCCAGTGCCAAGGCCATGGCTGCCAGGGCGAGAGGGAACTCATAACCAGTCTTGCCCGAGTGGCCGACGAGTCCATTGTGCAGATGGACCTTGACGATGGCCACGAGCATGTTTGCCAGAATGAACAGGCTTGCGATGCGGGTGAACAGGCCGATGAGCACGAGGATCCCTCCGCCGAACTCGGTCCACGCCGAGAGATACGCCAGCCACCATGGCATGCCGAGCGATTGCACGTACTGCACGAAATTGTGCATGCCATGGTGCACTTTCATCCAGCCGTGCGTGGCCATGATGCTGCCGAGCGCCAATCGCAACACCAGCACGGCGAACGGACTCGCTGCTTCCCGCACTATTTTTTCCTTCCCGCCGCGGCTCTTGTGGCAGCCGTTCCCGGCGAGCTTGATTGATGCACCATTCTAATACCACGGGCCGCGAGTTCGGCAATCACCTGCTGCGCGGGAACGTCACGCTCCTGCAGGATTGCCCCGAGCTTTTCGATTTTTCCCGAAACGAGCATCTGGATGACGATGCTGGCCGGCCACGCCGTTGTCCGCATCATGGAAGTCATGCCGGTCTCGGGATCGAATTTGTCCACCAGCGTGTAGGAATCGATCCGCCTGCCGAGCACGGCTTCCACGCGCATGACGGTCACATCCGGAGCCGCGTCGGTGAACTTTTCAAGCATCAGGTGGGCCATCAGTTCACGCGGAGAGATCTTTACCTTGCCGATTTGCCGCTGCTGCTTGGAGAACAGGCCGAAGTCGTACAGAGCCCGGATCATAGCCGCATGCCCGGGATAGCGCAGTGTCTTTTCGAAGCACTCGCCGACGCGCCCCGCGAAGGTTTCCGGCAGGGTCGAAGTCCCGCCTGAGGTGTGAAAAGCTTCCAGCTCCGGGAAGCCGTAGAGCTTGAATGTTTCCACTTCGGTCAAAGGTTCGACGGCGACAACCTTTTTGTGGCGCAGAATCTTGGCCGGCTCGGCGTACTCGTTGATGAGTCCATCGACCGAGAACACAAGCTGGTAGTGAAAGGGCGGCCGCGGATCTTGCGGCAGACCGCCGACGTAGATTCTCAACGCGTCGGCCCTGCCGCCCATTCCCAGCAGCAGGTCACCGGCGAGGATCGAGACTAGTCCGGGCGAAAGGCCGCAGTCGGAGGCAATGCGAACGCCCCGCTTGGCGGCCTTCTTGTCGAGGGCAAGCTCTTGGCGTACGACCGCGTTGTTCCCGCCCAGGTCGGCAAAATGGCACCTGGCATCGATGGCGGCTTCGGCGAGCGCATAATTGCAAAAGTAGGGGACACAGGAAAGCGCACCCTGGTGCCGTTTCATCAGCTTGCCCACGGCGCGATGGTTCGCCGCGTCGACTTCCGCAAAGGCGACCTTTTTGCCGCCGACGAGCCGGTTGATTCTCGACGCCGCATCTTTAGCGCGTCGCTTGTCGATGTCGGCGAGCGTAACGGCTTCCACCATGGCCGAGCGAGCCATGTCGTAAGCTGCCGCCGACCCCATCATTCCGGAACCGATCACGAGCAGCTGCATGGAGTTGCTCATCCCATCGCCAGTTCGTCGGCGGATTCCAGTGGAGTTCCACACGCGCGGCATATTACGGCTGAGCAATCTCCGCACACCAGCGGGTCCTCCACTTTGCATGCACAGCTTGGACAGTAGAGCAGCGAGTCTCGATCATCCGGCTTCTGGGTGCTTGCGTTTCCCACCATGGTTCTGCGACTGTAGCATAAGCCAGGAGGAATTCATCAATCCCATGCAGGGCAAAGATCCGGACGAGAAGCTGCGACAGGAGTTCAATAACTGGGTGTTAACCGGCCGTGCCGATGGCATGGAAAGCCGCCACCTCAGCATCGCGGAGCAGACCATACGCCGCATGGACTTGAAGCCGGGCGAACGTGTGCTGGATCTCGGATGCGGGACCGGCTGGGCAACCAGAGTTATCGCGCGTCTCGTGGCCGAGGGGCCGGTGGGTTTTGGACAGGTCATTGGCCTTGACATTTCCGACGAGATGATCGCGCGCGCCCGCGAGGCGTCGAGGGAGTTCGACAACATTCTTTTCGTCTGGAGTTCAGCGGAAAAGATTCCGTGGGAAGAGAACTACTTCAACAAAGTGCTCTCGATTGAGGCGTTCTACTACTATCCCGATCAGGAGCGAGTGCTAACCGAGATGTTCCGGGTCATGGCTCCCAAGGCGCGGCTATACATCCTGATTAATCTTTACAAAGAGAATCCCTACTCGCTGCGCTGGGTAGACAAGCTGGGCATTCCGATTCATGTGCGCTCAGAAAACGAATATGCAGAGATGCTGAAACGTCACACGTTCGAAGAGATCGAAATCCATCACGTCCCGGATGAGTCGCCGACTCGAGACGACTACAAGGGAGCCGGGTTCAGCAATGCCCAGGAATTGCGCGACTACAAGCGCATTGGCGCCCTGTTGTTGATCGCGCGCAAGCCGGACTTCCTGACGCCGCCTCGCGGAATCGAGATCTATTGAGTCAGCTCCGGGCAAAAAAACACGGCAGATCAGCGGCACAATAGAATGAGTGCCGCTGATGCCAATGCCGGATTCCGTGCTTTCGCCTGCTCTGCTACGCAGCTTTGGCGGCGGTATCCACCCGTTCGAACATGGAGTCGACTCTTTCAAGCAGCCGTTCCGGAATGTCGGAAACCATGTAATCCCGGCTTGGTAGCTGGATGATCGCGCCGACCATCAGCAGAACAGCTTGCTTCGGGTCGGTGCTTCTGATCCATTCGGAGAATTCAAACGCCATATCCGGCTGCTCACCAGCATTCACGACAATCAAATCGTAAGTGCCGGGTTTGCACCGCTGTCTGGCTTGTTGCAGATCGAGGGCGGGAAACACCCTATATCCGTTTTTTTTCAGAGCCGAGATTCGCTCCTTGCGCAGCTCCGGGTCGCGGTCTATCAACAACACCTTCAAGAAACCTGCATTCATGGGTCACTGTCCTTTTTGCGGTGTGCCAGGGGTGTGACATCATGAGAGAGGCTGTTGATTGAGAGCGGGTTGCCATTTAGGAGAGTGTTAAGAGTGTTTTTCGAATCTCGTATGAACCAGGAAAGGTTCGGCAACTCCCAATTCGTGAGTTCCCGGCTTTTTGCCAGGGTGGCGGCTTGGCGAAGACCGTTGTGACGAACATCACAGCGGGCTGGTTTATCTATGGGCGAAACTAGATTGGATACAAGGATACAGAGGTTTTCATGGGTTGGATTGAGAACAAGTTCGAGAAGAATTTCGTCATCACGACCGTTGATTATGTTTTTAACTGGGCGCGCAAATCGGCTATCTGGCCCATGACCTTCGGCCTTGCCTGCTGTGCCATCGAAATGATTGCGGCTTCGGCGGCGCGCTACGATATCGCCCGGTTCGGTTCCGAAGTGTTTCGCCCCAGCCCCCGCCAGAGCGATCTGATGATCGTGGCCGGCACTGTCAGCCTCAAGATGGCCCCCGTTGTCCAGCGCATTTATGCCCAGATGCCGGACCCGAAGTGGGTCATCGCCATGGGCGCCTGCGCTTCAGTCGGCGGTCCGTTCAATACCTACGCGGTATTGCAGGGCGTGGACAAGATCGTCCCGGTTGACGTTTACACGATTGGCTGCCCGCCGCGTCCGGAGAACCTGTTTTACGCGCTGCTGAAGCTACAGGATAAGATTGACACCATGAGCATCGCCAAGAGGCCGACCCAGGTTCGGCTCGCCGAAGGCATGGTCGAGGACTTCAAGCGCAACGTCCAGATTTCGCAGACGCCCCAGCCAAAGTAAGCCGCTCGTCAGAGCAGGCCTGCAAGACCGTGGGCCTGAAGAAAGGGTTTACTTTCGATTCCAGCACAGCTTCGGCTGTGCTTTTCTTTTCGGACAACCGTGCCGTTGCCCCAACAAACGCCAAAGGCTACGTTTGTCGGGGACCCCGGCTGCGTTCGAAGCGGAACAGTTGCATCAGTCATGTCGCAAAAGAGTACCGGGTTGCGTGCTCACAGGGTGGAGCCGGGAAACGCTTCCGCAAGCGTGACACCGACCTCAGGCAGTTTGCCCTTGCTTAACGCCAACAGTCACCGCGGCGCAGCATTCTTTTTGATATCGCGGCAGTACAGGATGCGCGTCGAGAAGTTCCGCAGTCTCGCAAAGGGTTGGAAACGCTTGTTCAGTGTGCAGATCAGGACACTGCTCTCATCCATAAGCGGGTCGAGGTCATCCAAATAGAAATCCAACGACCAATGGAAGCCCATGCTGAAGAAGGCATAAATCAGCTCGTAAGGTCCGGGCAACTGACGAAGCGGCAACTCCGCTGCATCAAAAACCCGGAAATTGGCGATGTGGTTGTAATCCAAAAAACACCGCAGCAGAGGCAGATTACCGCAGAACGACGAAACATCAGGCCATTGAGGCGGATGATCATAATGCTTCCGTTTGTACTTGGTCTCCGTGCCGTTGGCATCGTAGAGATGCACTTCGGCGTTCTCGTCCCAAACGCCTCTTTTGCTGAAATAGACGGCGGAGCGGCCAAAACCTGGCCCAATCTCCAGCACGTGCCGCGGCTTCGGCATCTGTCCCAAAAGCGGGGCCAGCGCGTCGTATTCCCGCTCTGAAAATGCATTAGCTTCCATCTGGCAAAGCAAACGAGAGCGCTCGTCGGCACGGAACGGCAGGCGCGTCGAAATGAGGCGCACCGCAGCGGCGACTTCCGGCGTGAACGGTGGCGCCAAGAAGACCTGCTCCGCCCTCTCAACGTCCGAATCGAGGATCTTCGCACCGCGCAGCCGGTTCAGTGAGACCTTAAGCAAAAGCGTACCTCGCCTTCAAACAGAAATGATGGAATTGGAACGACAGCAATGAAGCCGTCAAGTCGCTATATCCTCAATATACCCGTCGAGGGATTCCCGCGCATTCGTTTTTCCTTGGCTGGACCCACGGCGCAGGACAGGGCTCACAGCCACCGATGTCACGCTTGTTGGGAGACGAGGCCACGTTCTCGCGAGGAAATCAGCTACAAAGCCGGGCAAAGTTGTGGTACGGTCGAAGGTCCAGCGGAGAACTTATGAAACGCCGATTCCTGTTCACAATTGGGATCCTGATGCTGTGCGTTGCTGCACTCGAAGGACAGTCACGAAAAACAATCTGCGATGCGGCCGTCAAAGAGAAGAACGAATTCAGCATGACGCGATTGTTCGGCATGACGACGGACGAGTTCGAGAAATTGGGACTTTGCAAACTTTCCGACAGCGAATATGCCAGTCTGATCGCTTGGACGCTGAAGCGCGGCCCAAGCCGTGAGGGAGTTGACCCGCATCCAGCCAAGCGCATTTATGTCGAAATGACGTTCGGCGAGGGGACGCCGAACGAGGTCAAGACCGCATACCTGAGAGCGTTGAAGCCATACAAGGATGTCGAGGTGGTCGACCGGCCTCAGGCAGACCTTCAGATCGTGGTACAGGCGTACCAGATGAAGACCGCGGCGGGGCGCGTTGCCGCCCTGTTGGTTGCGGCCAGGACCTTCAGGGCATGGAAGGTGGCAGACTTCGACGCTTACAAGATACTGACTGAAGAATTGGCTCCCGAGACAATCGGGCATGCTTCCCCGGAAGAGTTGGCGACGCTGGTTGCCGATCAAGTGGCCATGATCGACAGCAAGGTGTTCGAGTCGCTGCGCAAGCAGTATCCCTATGTGGAAGCCGGCAAACATCTCCCGTGAATGCGGCATTCTGGGTTTTATTGATAAATCTTTCGGCTTGATGCCCCACCTTCGCCCGCGTCGGGGTGAAAGTCGGGGTCCCCAACAAACGCCGTTTTTAGCGTTTGTCGGGGTGAAAGTCGGGGTCCCCAGCGAGGCTCGGCTCGCTGGGGTGATTGGGCTAACGTGGGGTAGTTCGACTGTGCCCAAGTCCCACAGCTGCTAACTGCGGCAGGGGGCGCCTTTCGAAAAAAGTTCCCAGGACGACACTCGCTCAGGATGACACTCATGAAGTGGATTTAGTTGCGTGAGGATTTCCGGACAGGACTCTCAGTGAATCAGGTCAAAATAAGTGCGTCCCTGCGTGAGCTTATGGTTCAAGAGCGACGCGATTTGATCGATATCGGAGGGAAAAAGATTGCAGGTGAGACCTTCGCGCAGAAAGCGGGGCCGCTGGAGAAAGGAATCTGGCCCTGAGCCTGGCGGAGGGGTGAGCGTGGCTACGGCATCGCGCCGGACTTGCACGATCAGGGCCTGCACGGACTCGGGATCGAACTTCGAAGGCGAGAGATTGACGAGAGTCGTCAGGGCCTCGCCGACCGACATGCTTCGGCGGTAAGTGCGCTCGCTGGTCATGGCGTCGAACGTATCGGCCAGCGCCGCTATCTTGACCTCTGGCCGCATGTCGGTGAGCAAGAGGCCGTCCGGATAACCAGTGCCATCGGAACGTTCATGATGTGAGCGAACGACCTCCGGAATGCTTGCCCAGGGGAACTCGACGTCCTTGACGATTTCATACCCGAGCACTGTGTGGTCGGCAATCTGGCGGAACTCGGCGGGATTGAGCGGGTCCGCCTTGTTAAAAAGGTAGCGATCCACGGCGACCTTTCCTATGTCGTGCAGGAATCCCGAGGCACGGACCCCGGCAATCTCGTTTTCGCTCATCCCGAGAGCCTGGCCGATTGCCGCCCCGTAGATGCCCACCCGCAAGGAATGGCCATGGATGTTGACATCCTTAATATCGATGGCGGCGGCTAAAACCTCAAGCGTGGAGTCATAGAAGGCGTGAACACTGCTTAGCAGTCTGAGGTTTTCAGAAATCCGCGCTGCAAGTGTTTCCGACAGGCTGTGGTTGTGAACGGCGAGGGCACAGTAGTGTCCCACCACCTGCAGGGACTGCACCTCCTCCGAAGTATAGTCGACGCCGTCCAAATGCTCACCCAGGCCGAAGATACCCACCAGTTTGCGCCCGATGCGCAACGGGACGATCCACTCCAGCCAAGCCGGATTGAAATTGCCGTCCGTCGAAAAGAACTGCTCGCGCTTTTCACCATCGAGCCGCACGGGTTCGTTGAGCTTGCCGAGGGCATAGCCATGTCTGGGAAGCAGGGGAACGGTTACGTCTTCAGAAAATCTGGAAAAACCCGCGGAAGCCAGCGAACGAAGCATCAGTGGCTTCTCTCCGAATTGGAAGAGAACGGCGCAACGGCTGCCGGCAATCTTCATGACCATCGCCAGAATCTTGCCCGTCGTCTCGCGGAAATCTGTATTAGACGTCAGCGCTGGTCCAAGCTCACCCAGAGCTTCGAGTGCATGCTGGAGGCGCAAAGAATCGTCTCTCATTTTGCCAGCCAATGCAGAGTAGCTCCTGGAGCCTAACACGATCAACATGTTCTTGCTGGGATTAGGTGACTTCTTAGATTCGCCTAAGGTGATTTTCTCTGTACTGTTTCTCTGAATTGCTTAGAAGATGCCTCGCAAATCGCTGAACCTGCTCAGCTCCATCAGCCTGTCAGCCTCATCCGGACGCAGCAGCGGTTCGTGCTCCAGTATCCAGGTGTCGGGGTGGGGTATGAAAACCGCCTTGAGTCCCGCTTCCAGGGCGGGATTAATGTCCGATTTCGGGCTATTGCCGACCATCCAAGTCGTCTCGCGGACAAGTCCGTATTTTTCCACCACGCGGCTGTAAGTCGGGGAGTCTTTCTCGGCGACAATCTCGACCGCGCTGAAGTAGCGCCGCAGACCGGAACGCTCGACCTTGCCGGACTGCTCCGCGATGTTTCCCTTCGTCATCAGGATCAATTGATGCCGCGGTTGCAGATGTTGCAGCGTGGGTTCCACTCCCTCGATAAGCTCCATTGGATGTTCGGCGATAGCGTGCGCGAATCCGCAAATCGTGTCGTGAAGGCCGGGAGTGAGAGGTTCTACCGAGAGCCTTTCAAAGGTGCCGATCAGCGCGTGCATGAAGCTGTGCATGCCGTAGCCATGGGTCGGGATGTTTTTCCGCTCGACTTCGTACAGCACCTGCCGGATCTCAACGGGCGTGAACTCGCGGTGATTGAGAAACGAGATGAAATCGGCAATGGCCCGCTCGAAGTAGATGTTGTTTTCCCAGAGAGTGTCGTCGGCGTCGATCAACAGTGTTTGCCTGCGGTTCCGGGGATCGCGCTCCATCTGCATGGAATCAGGATTCCTGATCGGGGTCTCCTGGCGAGCTTCGCTCGCTGGGGTGATTGAAGGGCTTCTGCACGGGCAATTGGCAGGACCGGCGCGGGCCAAACCGCAACGTCCACGTCAATGCAAGAATCGCGGCTCGCAACCGTCAAGAATCGAAATTCGCGAATCATGATTCAGGCGGACTCGGCAACCGCCGCGCCAGCCCATTCCAATTTTGCCTGGTGAGGGATCACTCCGTGTTCGTAGCCCATTTCGAGAAGCCTGGCCACGGCCGCTCGCCCGTCCTCTCCGTAGTCGAGGGTGCGCTCGTTGACGTACATGCCCACGAACTTGTCGGCCATTTGCGTATCGAGATCGCGCGCGAACTGCATGGCATATTCCAACGCCTGCTCGCGATGGTCGAGAGCGTACTGAATGCTGTCGCGCAGGGCCTTGCAGACCAGCGCCGACACCTCCGGCCCCAAATCGCGCTTGATTACGTTGCCACCCAGGGGCAAAGGCATTCCCGTGAGGTCGCTCCACCACTTTCCCATATCGACCACGCGATTCAACCCGCTGCTGGCATAAGTGAGCTGGCCCTCGTGAATGATGAGCCCGGCGTCAAACTTGCCGGCAAGGACCTCGGGGATGATCTGATCGAAGGGCACTACCTGGGTCTCCGCTTCCGGGGCGAACAGTTTCAAAACCAGGTAGGCCGTCGTCAGCGTTCCCGGAACCGCAATGCGCACCTTCTTTACCTCATCCACGCTCAATCGCTTGGCGGAGATGATCATGGGCCCGTAGCCCTCGCCTACGCTCCCGCCGCTCGGCATTAACAAGTACTTGTCCTGAATATAGGGATAGGCATGAAACGAGATGGCGGTGACGTCGTAGTGGCCTTCCATGGCCATGCGATTCAACGTCTCGATATCGCAAAGCGTGTGCGTAAACTTCAGCCCGGGAACCCGCACCTTGTTGGTAGCCAGGCCGTAAAACATGAACGCATCGTCCGAATCAGGACTGTGCGCAACCTTTATTTCTCTGCTATCCCCGCGAGGTCATATCACTCCAAAACTCGAGCTGGTTTGCTCGAATCAGCGAACTCAATCCCTTGAATTCGTGCTAATCCCTAAGCCTGAACTTGGTCGCAACGGCCGCGGCAGCCATCACCTTGATCACCTCGGCGAACACAAAGGGATACAGGCCGAACGCAACGGCTTGCAGCAGTGACACGTGCGTCAGCACCGCGATCCAAGTGACGCCAAAGGCGAATAACAGAACTTCGGCAGTGGCGGCGGCCACGGCTTTCGCCGGAAATCCGCCGCCGCAGACGCGAGCCGATAAACCCTGCCACGAATGCAACCAGCGGATACGAAAGAAGATAACCACCGCTTGGGCCGAGCAGATGCGCCATGCCGCCTGGTCCGGCGGGACTGAATACCGGCATTCCAGCGGCGCCGTAGCTGAGATACAGCGCTGCCGCGACAAATCCGCGCCTGCTGCCGAGCACCAACCCAACCGCCAACACGGCAAAGTTCGCCAAGGTCAGCGGCACGGGCGTGAAGGGCAGCGGGAGGCTGATGCGAGCGCAAACTGCGATCACCAGACTGGCGGAAACCACGATCGCCACCTGGCGGGAAACGAGCAAAGCGCGAGACTGCACCCTGAGATTTTCCATATTCATCTCCTTATGTGCTTTATTCCCTGCACTGGGAACACCCCACCCGGCGCAACATTACTTGCGTTCCAACGGTTCGGAGGTTCGCTGATCGGTTTCCCGCGACAAATGCCGCCGAACGCGCCAATAAATTGCAAGCGCCACACCAACCACGGCAATTGTCGACAGCACCAAGATCGCGTACAGGATCTTCACGATCACAGAAATCTAGCATACAGCAAGCCCGCGGCCCGGCGCGATAGCAATATGCGTCGAGCCGGTAAGTTTCCGGTTTCGCGGGCGTAAATCTTGCGCGGTTCTGGCACTTCAGCGTTGGGTGGCAACGATTTGTTCGCAACGGCGCTTCAGCGCGTCGTTCATGGCGCGGAAGCCTTGCAAGAGCGCGGGAGAAAACCGGCCCCATAAGGCGGCGACCAGCATTCCCTTGAAATGCTCCGACTGAATCACGCGGGTGTGCGATTGATCAAGCTCGATGACCTCGAACTCGTGTTCGCCTTCGAAAAACTCCGAGGAGAGCAGTCGGCCCACCCAAGCCAGTTTTTTCCTCGGCTCGACGGCGCTGATGCGCGGATGAAAAGTAATGGTGCGATTTCCCACTTTCGCCGCAATCGTAATCGTGCTGCCGGGCGCAACCGTGCCGCTGGCGGAGGTGAGAAACGGATTCCAGGAGCGATAGCCATCCAGATCGGTCAGCACCTGCCACACGCGGTCGCCCGGCGCATTGATGTCCACCACGGTCACAATCGAGCGCACCTGATGATAGGGGCTGTACCAGAAGAAAATGCCGGCCAGCGCCAGCAAGGCAATCAGGATGAAAACCAATCGCACGCGCATAATCTTCCGCCGCTACACTCCCACCGGGAATGGCTTGGTGTGCTGCTCTGGATTGGAGCGGATCATGGCGTCGAATCTTCCCTGAAGCAATGACATCATGCCTGTGTACCAGTAACCGAAAACGAAGAGGATCAGGAACGGAACGGTAATGTAGTTCTCGTTCTGAACCGCATAGACAACCGTCATGGCGAAGTAGCAGCCGATGACCAGCTCGATCCAGGGCACGATGCCGAGGCGTTTGCGGTACTTCTTGGCCGCGACCGATTGGTCGCTCTTGTTTTGCACGCGGTACTTGGGAGTCCGCGCAAAAGCCGTCTGCTTTCCCACCAAGGCTTCGATCACCGCCTTGGAGTTGGTGATGGTCAGGCCAATTCCGAACGCCATCAGGCAGGGCAGGTAGAGGAAGGTTCGAAACCAGCGCCGCGGGAACAGCTCCTTTTGCGAAACCAGGTAGAAGCTCGAGATGGAGAACGTGGAGGCCAGGAACAGCGGCACGTCGATGTAGAGCATCTGGAACCATCCCTGGTAAAAGCGGATGACCATCGCCGGCAGCAGCAGCACGGAAAGCATAATCATCAGCGGATAGCTGATGTTGGCCGTCAGGTGGTACCAGGCTTCGATCTTCTCCCTGCGGTTGACGCCGGAGCGCATGACCTTGGGAAGGTCCTTGATGGCGCACTGGATCAGTCCCTTGGCCCAGCGCGCCTGCTGCGTCTTGAAAGCCGTCATCTCGATGGGCAACTCAGCCGGACACTCCACGTCCTGCAGATAGAGAAACTTCCATCCTTTCAGCTGGGCGCGATAGCTCAGATCGGTATCTTCCGTAAGCGTGTCGTGTTGCCAGCCACCGGCGTCGTCGATGGCCTTGATGCGCCACATTCCGGCCGTGCCGTTGAAGTTGAAGAAGACGCCCGCGCGCGAGCGGCCCCCGTGTTCGAGCACAAAGTGGCCGTCCAGCAGTATGGCCTCGACTTCGGTCAGGAATGAATAGTTGCGGTTGATGTGGGTCCAGCGAGTCTGCACCATGCCAATCCCGGGATCGGCAAAATGGTGGATCACCTTCATCAGCCAGTCCGGCGAGGGCGTAAAATCCGCGTCGAAGATGGCGACAAACTCACCCTTGGCGGTTTTCAAGCCCTCCTGCAACGCGCCCGCCTTGAATCCGTGACGATCGCTGCGGTGATGGTAGCTGATCGGATGTCCCAGCGCCGCATAGCGCTCCACGACGCCTCGCGCAACTTCCACGGTTTCATCTGTCGAGTCGTCGAGAACCTGAATGTCCAGCTTTTCGCGCGGGTATTCCAGTTTGCAAATGGACTCCACCAGGCGGTCGATCACGAACTGCTCGTTGAAAATGGGCAACTGGATGGTTATGCGCGGGAGTTCCTGGAAACGGGATTTCGGCTCGCGAACCGCGTTCTTGCGGTTGCGGTAATACATCCAGACGAGCTGGTATCTGTGGAACCCATAGCCGGCAAGAATGATGAGGACAATGAAGTAAGGCACCAGCAGCATCATGTCGAAGCTGTTGGCCTGATAAAGCCCCTTGAAAGCGGGATTCGTCTGCTTCTGCAGAAACTGGACGACCGGGTTCGGTCGCGCTTGCGCGATAAAAGAAAATGCCGCGCAGTAGGCAATCAATTGCACAATCCAACTTGTAGGGATTCGGCCAGCCCGGCCAAGGCTGATTGTACCTGAATCGCGGCGTCGAGACAGCATCCGCCGTTCAGCGCGGGCATGAGACGCTAGCGACACGTTCTTAGTTGAGGAAGTATGTCCGGTAGAGCGTGTCGCGCTGCACCGGCCTGAATCCGGCATCGCGGATGATGCGGCGCAGCTCTTCCTCGGTGGTGCAGTTGTGGACCCCCGCCGAAGCCACGACGTTTTCCTCGATCATGACCGAGCCCACGTCGTTGCCTCCGAAACGCAGTCCCATCTGGCATATCTTGAGCCCCTGCGTCACCCAGCTTGCCTGCACGTTGGGAAAGTTGGACAGGAAAACCCGCGAGATCGCCAGCGTCTTCAGGTAATCCACGGCAGTCGCCTCGTCCCAGCCGCGGCCGCCGAGCGCCGTGTTCCCGGGTTGGAACGACCAGGGGATGAACGCGGTGAAGCCGCCGGTCTCCTCCTGCAAATCGTAAATGCGCTGGAAGTGATTGACGCGGTGTTCGTAATCTTCTCCGACGCCGAACATCATGGTCGCCGTGGTCTTCATGCCCAGCCGGTGCGCGGTGCGGTGCACCAGCAGCCAGTCGTCGGTCAGGCATTTCAACCGGGCGATGCGCCGGCGAACCTCATCATCGAGAATCTCCGCGCCGCCGCCGGGTATCGAGTCCAGTCCGGCAGCACGCAAACGCACGATGGTCTCTTCCACGCTGATGCCGCTGTACTCGGCGATGGCCAGAATTTCAGAGGCCGAGAAGCAATGCAGATGAACCTGCGGGAAGCGCTGCTTGATGCCGCTCATCATGCGCTCGAAGTAGTCGATCTTCAGTTCCGGATGCAGTCCGCCCTGCATGAGCACGCCGGTGCCGCCCAACTCCACGGTCTCCCGGATTTTTTCGTAGATGGTTTCGAAATCCAGGATGTAGCCCTCGGAGGCGAGTTTGCCCTTGAGCGGACGATAGAAGGCGCAGAAGCTGCAGTACTCGGTGCAGAAGTTCGTGTAATTGATGTTCCGGTCGATGATGTAGGTGACGATGCCGTCCGGATGCAACCTGCGGCGAACCGCGTCGGCTTCCATGCCGATGCCGATCAAGTCGTTGGAACGGAACATCTCCAGTGCTTCCTGTTTTGTAAGGCTCATCGCGTGCTCAATAATTCCCCGGCGTCAGCGCTGGGTGCGGTACACGATCCTGGCGCTCGCTTCTGGTGTGCCTCTATTCTACGCGAACGCGCAGACCCGGCAATTCTCCGAAGTACGCGTGATCCGGACACACTCATGCTTCACTGAGTCCACGTGAGCCATGCCTTCCGAACCACGGGATCAGAGAAAGCTCAGCGCCGGCGCTTGGGGAGCAGCGCCGCACTCGGCGGCGTAATCAAAGAACAGCCGCAATCCCTCGAGGCAAGGCTCGTCGAGATCATAGTAGATGTTTCGGGTGAGATAGCTGCGGATATCCTCCGGCGAAAGGCCAAGGTGCCGCGACCAGTCGCAGGCGATCCGCTCGACGTTTTCCGGTTGCAGCCCCGCATCGCGTGAGCGCTGGAAGATTTCCGCGACGGGCAAGCCTGGCCGCATCTTCTCTAATGCCTGCCGCCTTACCGCCCAGACCGCGAAGACGAACGGCTTGCCGGTGCGCTCAAACCAAACCTGCGCCAGGTCATACGAGTAGAAGCCATTGGCGTTGATCAGCAACGCCGGATCGCCGATGATCAATGCCGCATCGCATCTTGCAAGCATGGGCTCCAGAACCGGCTGCATCGAAACCAGTGGCCGCCGGCCTCCGAAGAATTTCGTGAGCAGAACTTGCGTCAGGCCCACCGAGGTTCGCGAAGAGCTGTCAACCGCGACGGTTTCGATCTGCTCGATCGGCACTTTGCTGATGAGCAATATGCTGCGGACCGGACCGCGCGCCGCGATGGTCACGCGAGGAATCACCACCAGGTCGGGAATCGTCGCGTAGGTGATGACCGGGACGATCCCGATGTCGGCAGTGCCCTCGTGCAGAGCCTGGGCACACTGCGACGGAACGGTGTAGGAAATTTCGAAATTGCCGGCGATCTCGGCCGTGGGCTGGTGCTCGAAGTTCCACATCAGCGGAGCTGTATTCAAGAACGAAATCGCGGAAATCCTAAGTGGACGCATGATCTGCCTGTGC
The DNA here is from genome assembly GCA_963842345.1 of uncultured Acidobacteriota bacterium. Lineage (GTDB taxonomy): Bacteria > Acidobacteriota > Terriglobia > Terriglobales > Acidobacteriaceae > CAWBRT01. Next base: position 49,924 of record CAWJGD010000025.1, on the reverse strand, counting down.
TGGATGGCGGGAGCCACTCAGGATTGTACAACGGCAGCCAATGCTTGTTCGCTTGACAGAAATCAGGGCTCGGGCTACAGTCCGAGCTTTCCGGAGCTATCATTGTGTCCTCTGCTTCCGCCGCAACCTCTGCCGCACGCACGCGCGAGTGGCTGGCCCTGTCCGCAACTCCCGGCCTTGGACCGACGAGGATCAAACGGCTGCTGGAGCGTTTCGGAGATGTTGGGCAGGTCTTCCGCGCCTCGTTAACCGAACTGGAAGCGGCGGGAATTCCTGCGGCTTCGGCGCAATCGATCGCGCTCGGGTCTTCGATGCAGCTTGCCGACGAGGAATTGGAGAAGGTACATGCGGCGGGCGCAACGTTGCTGGTTCCGGACGACCCGGCTTACCCGCGCCAACTGCTTGAGATCTATGACCCTCCGGCGGTGCTGCGCGTCCGGGGCGATGTGGAGGCGCTGAGCAGGCCGGGGATTGCGATCGTCGGAACGCGGCATCCCTCCCCTTACGGTTTGGGGATGGCAGAGCGGCTGGCCTGCGACCTAGCGGCTCGCGGACTCATCATACTCAGTGGAATGGCTCGCGGTGTCGATTCGGCAGCGCATCGCGGGGCGGTGAATGCCCGGGCAAAAACGGTGGCGGTCTTCGGCACTGGTATCGATATCATTTATCCCAGAGAGAACCAGAAGCTTTCCGAACAGATTCTTGCCCACGGCGGCACGCTTGTCAGCGAGTTTCCCATGGGAGCCGCGCCGGTGCCCCAGAACTTCCCGATTCGCAATCGCATCATCAGCGGACTGTCGCGCGGCGTGCTGGTGGTGGAGGCGGGCGAGTACAGCGGCACTCGCATTACCGCTCGTTGTGCTCTGGAACAGTGCAGAGAAGTGTTCGCCGTTCCGGGGAACGTGACCAACAAGCTCGCGTGGGGACCGAACACACTGATCAAGCAGGGCGCTAAGCTGGTCGCTACCTGGGAAGATGTGTGGGAGGAACTGCCAACCGACATCCGGTTGCGCGTCGAAGAGGCGCGCCCCTCTGCATCGAACGAGCCGGCGACCGCATCTCTGTTTGAGCAGCAGACGCCTCTTGAGGGAAATGAAAAGAAAATTTACGCCCTCATCAAGTCCGACGAGGCGATACACATCGATCAGTTGGTGGAGGAACTGGAAGGCGTTTTTTCTTCCTCGGAAATCTTTGCCGCGCTTTTTGAGCTGGAACTCGCGGCACGCATTCGGCAACTTCCAGGCAAAAACTACGTGCGCACTTTTTGATTAGTTCCGCGGAAGGTGCGTTCCGAAAGCAGCCGGGCATTCAGCGCCCAACGATGGAACTGATCTGGCCGGGGTCATATCGGTCGGAACGTTCGGGTTTTGTGATTTTCGCTTGCTCGTGCTAGCTTCAGAAGGATTCAGGGCGTGCTGATTTGCCGCCAGGAAGTTTCGCGATAGATTTAGCAGGCTGCTGGAAAACGCGCCGAAGCACCAAGCGAGGCGCTACGGAACGTGGAAACCACAGAGTTACAGCGCAATTGCTTGTATGCTCACATCGGAGCAACCCTGTTTTTCAGCAGTCCCTTAGAGGTTTACTTTGGCAAAAGGATTGGTCATCGTCGAATCGCCTGCCAAGGCGAAGACGATTCAAAAATACCTGGGTAGCGGATACGACGTGGAAGCCTCCCTGGGTCATGTAAAGGATCTGCCCAAGAGCAATCTCGGTGTTGACGTTGAAAATAATTTCGAGGCCGAATACCAGGTCATTCCCGGAAAAGAAAAAGTTCTGGCCAGGCTGAAGAAGCTGGCCAAAAGTGCCGACGCAATCTACCTGGCCCCCGACCCGGACCGTGAGGGCGAAGCGATTGCGTGGCATCTCGCCGGAGAACTCGGTAACGGCGGCGCCAAAAACAAGAAGGGCGTGGCCCAGCGCGTTGTGCGCGTCAGCTTCAACGAGATCACCAAGCGGGCCGTGCAGGAGGCATTCCGGCATCCTCGCGACATCGATCACAATCTGGTGGATGCGCAGCAGACCAGGCGCGTGCTCGACCGCATCGTGGGTTACCAGGTTTCTCCATTGTTGTGGGACAAGGTTCGTCGCGGTCTTTCCGCGGGACGCGTGCAAACCGTTGCCTTAAGGCTCATCGTCGAGCGCGAGCGCGAGATCAAGGCTTTCGCACCCGTGGAGTACTGGACGCTGGACGCGCATCTGCAGGGGCCGAAGCCGCCGGCGTTCGATGCACGCCTGGTGGGAACAAATCCGAAGGCCAACGTTCTGCCGAACGAAGAAGCGGCAAAGCTGCTTGAATCGGCTCTACAGGACGCTGCCTGGACCGTGCGCAAGGTGGAGACACGCGAAACGCGTCGCAACGCCGGCGCGCCGTTTACCACCAGTAAGTTCCAGCAGGATGCGTCGCGCAAGCTGGGCATAAGCGTGAAGCGCGCGATGATGCTCGCGCAACGGCTCTATGAAGGCGTCGATCTCGGCGACGAAGGCACGGTCGGCCTCATTACCTACATGCGTACCGATTCGACCCGCGTGTCGAACGAAGCGCTGGCCGAGGCGCGCGAGGTGATCGGGCGCGATTATGGAAAGCAGTATTTGCCCGATCAGCCAAACGTCTTCAAATCCAAGCAGCAGGGCGCGCAGGAAGCGCACGAAGCGATTCGTCCGACTGAAGCTTCGCGGCGTCCGGATGATCTAAAGAAGTACCTGCACGAAGATGAGATGAAGGTTTACAAGCTCATCTGGCAGCGTTTTCTCGCTTCGCAGATGGCGCCGGCGGTCTTCGATCAGACCACGGTTGATATTGACGCCTTCACCAAGACAAGCGACACGCATCCGTTCCGCGTGACCGGAACGGTGCCGAAATTCGACGGCTTCCTGAAGGTCTATGAGGAAGCGAAGGACGCCAAGGACGAGGAAGACGAGGCGCTGAAACACAAGCTGCCGCCGCTGACCGAGGGACAGAAGCTTAAGCTGAGAAGCCTCAAGCCGGAGCAGCATTTCACCGAGCCGCCTCCGCGTTTCAATGAGGCGTCGCTGGTCAAGGAACTCGAGGAGCGCGGCATTGGAAGACCTTCGACTTATGCCACGATCCTGAGCACGATCCAGGAGCGCCAGTACGTGCAGAAGACGCCCGGCCGTGGTGGAAAATTCATCCCGACGGAAATCGGCATGGTCGTCACCGACCTGCTCGTCGACAACTTCAAAGACATATTCGATCCGCAGTACACGGCGCGTCTCGAAGAAGAACTCGACGAGATCGAAGACGGCAGGGAGAAGTGGACCGACGCGCTGAGGGAGTTCTACGACAAGTTCGAGCAAGATCTCTCCTACGCTGAAAAGCACATGGAAAACATCAAGCGCATGGAGAAGCCGACCGACCAGAAGTGCGAACGATGCGGCGCACCGCTGGTGCTGAAGTGGGGGAAGCACGGCTCGTTCTTCGCCTGCTCCACCTACGACAAGAAGGACCCGAACTCCTGCACGTTTACCAAGGAAAACCCGATCAACCTCACCGACCTCGACGAGGCGGAGATGCAGGGAACGCAGGAGGAGGAGTATTGCGAGAACTGCGGCCGCCCGATGGTGCTCAAACGCGGGCGCTTTGGGCAGTTCATGGCTTGTACCGGGTATCCGGATTGCAAGACCACGAGGCGGCTCGACCAGGCCAAAAAGATTCCGGACGTTCCGCTGGAAGAGAAGTGTCCGCAGTGCGCGCGTAATCTGGTTCTGCGCCACGGGCGATTCGGAGAGTTCGTTGCCTGCTCGGGATACCCCGAATGCAAATGGGTCAAGCAGAACTTCATCGGGATGAAATGTCCGAAGTGCAAGGACGGTGAACTGGTCGAGAAGAAAGCGCGGCGCGGGAACTTCTTCTACGGTTGTGCGAACTATCCGAAGTGCGATTTTACCTCGGCCACCAGACCGGTGGCGGAACCCTGCCCCGACTGCGGCAGTTCATACCTGGTGGAAAAGACGACAAAGGACGGCACTTTTCTGGTCTGTCCGAACAGCAAGGTTACGGCGCCTGTGAAAGGCAAAGGCAAGAAAAAAGCCGCGACCGTCGAACTGGCAAAGCCCTGCGATTATTCCCGCCGGGTGGCGCCGCCGGCGGAAAAGGCCTCGGCCTAACTATGTCGACCAAAGAAAAAAAGACCACCGCAGCTGCGGGCGCTGCACCGACAACAGACCGTTGCACCAGACAGCAGAAGCCCCAGACTAAAATACACAAGGTGATGGACCACACCGCGCGGCCTAACACCTTACGCGCCATGCTGTTAGACAAGCTAATGGAAAGCGCAACCCTAGAGGAAGCCTACACCAAGCACTGTGAGTTCCGTGGCCGCACGTGCTACGTTACCAACATTGACAGCGACTACGCTGTGAAATGCGGTTACATACGGCTTGAAATGTCTTTCACTTACCTCGGAGGCAGCATGGAACCACGGAGCGCGACTCCAGACGACGCCAAATTGATCCTGAAGCTTTACGACCTCCGGCGCGAGCCGGTGATGCGCAAAGCGAGAGACTTCGTTAACCAATTCTTTCCGCAATCGGCGGACGACTTCCTCCGGCTTATGCAAGCCTGGGGAACGGAAGAGAATGCATACGCGCGCCAGGTGGTCAGCTACTGGGACATGGCCGCCAGCCTGGTTTTGCGGGGCGCGTTGCACGAAGAGCTGTTTCTGGAGAACGCGGGCGAAATGTTCTTTACGTTCTCTAAGATTTATCCCTTTCTCGGCAAGATCCGCGAGGGCATGGGAGCGCCGGAATTCCTCCGCAATATCGAGACCCTGGTGACTCGGAGCAAGGCCGGGCGCGACAAGCTCAAAGCAGTTCAGGATCGCGTGCAAGTCATCATCGAGATGCGCAAGAAAATGGCAAAGGGCTGAGTCGCCGGCGAACCCCGGCTCAGCTCAGATAGTCCCGTATGTACGGATCGGGCGAGTTGGCCAGTTCAGCCGCGGTGCCCTGGAAGATAATCCGGCAGTCGCGCAGCAGGATGAATCTGGTATGCGTGTCGCCCCGGTGACCCGCAGGGATGTGTTCCATCCTGTTCGTCTGCCGGTTGAAGTAGTGCGTTGCCATCAGAACCGCATCCTGCAGCCGGTGTGTAACCAATAGCGCGCTGGTTTTGTAAACATCCCGCTGTTTAACCAGCAATTCAATAATCGTGGTTGAGGTGACCGGATCGAGTCCGCCGGTCGGCGAGTCGTAGAGCAGGACATGCGGTTCGGTGATGATGGCGCGCGCGATGGCCACGCGCCGCCGCATCCCGCCGGAAAGCTCGGAAGGGTAAAGACCGACAGTGTCTTCCAGCTCCACGAACCGCAGTGCCTCGATTACGCGACGGTGAATTTCCTCGTAAGGGATGCGCTCTTCGTATAGCCGGTAGGCGACGTTTTCCTCGACCGTGAGCGAATCGAATAGAGCACTTTCCTGGAAGACCATGCCTATCATGCGGCGCAATCCGAACAGGTCTTCTTCCTTTATCTGCGTGATTTCGCGGCCGAGGACATAGATCCGCCCGCTGTCTGGTTTGATGAGCCCAAGGGCAAGTTTGAGGATGAGTGTCTTGCCCGAACCGCTTACGCCCAGCAGAATTTTGGTTTCGCCGTGCTCGAGCGTAAAGGAAGTTTCTTTCAGCACCGGATTTCCTTCAAAGCCGATACTGACCTTTTCAAAGACAATGGCCTGCTTCGGTTCGCCGGCGGCAGGGTCGTTCTGCACTCCATTCTCCATGTCAGCGGACCGGGACGATTACCATGAGCAATCGTGTCAGGAAGAAGTCGACAACGAGAATGAGAACGCTGGCGGCGACCACCGCCTGGGTGGTGGCGCGGCCAACGCCCTGGGTGCCGCCGCGAGCGCTCAATCCGTAGTAGCAGCCGACGGTTGCAATGATAAAGCCGAAGAATACGGGCTTCGTCAACCCCTGGAATACGTCGGCCATGGCGAGCGAGCGCCAGGCGTAGTTCCAATATTCATTCGAGTTCAGTCGCAGCAGCAGCACCGCCACCATGGAACCGCCGGTCAGGCCGACTAGGTCAGAGATGATGGTGAGAAAGAACAACATCACCATGGTCGAGATGACCCGGGGTGTAACCAGCTTCTTCTCGGGGTCCGTGCCGAGCGCACGCATGGCGTCAATCTGCTCGGTGACTTTCATCGAGCCCAGTTCGCTGGCCATCCCACTGGCGTTCCGCCCCGCCACCATCAAACCGGTGAGCACCGGTCCAAGTTCACGCACCATGGAAAGCGATACGAGCTGCCCGGTATACGACAATGCGCCGAAGCGGGTCAATGAGTTCGCGCTTTGCAAGGCCAGCACCGCCCCGGTGAAAAAGCCGGTCAGAATTACGATGGGCAGCGAACCAACGCCGATCAGGTCGGCCTGTTGGAGCATATCCGCAAGATAACGCGGCTGTTTGAAGAGGTTGGCAAGGGAATGCCAGGAAAGCAGAGCGTATTCCTGAACCGCCAGGACCTTGTCCTTGGCAAACTCTGTTGGCGAGAAGAGTTCCATTCTGGCTGTGGCTGGAAAGCTGGAAGCGCGAATTTTGCCTGTGTCAGATACCGCTGAGAATATAACAGATACGGTGCGAGATGTGCTGCCTCGGTGATTCAAGGGTCCCCGGCTTCCGGGGCTTCCACCTCAGTCAATGCAAGAGCGGCTTCAAAGTATCAGTGAGGAGCCCGGTCGTGAGCTGGACGCAAAATGGTCCGTGGTAATATCAGGATGCTACCCGGTATGTTTACCCCTATCAGTCGGGGTCCCCGGCTAACGCTGCCTTTGCGTTTGCTGGGGTGGCCAACCGCGAGGGCGGCGCTGTCCGGGTTCCCAAATTGGCCCTGCCAGCGCATTAACGACGCGTCCGGGACCCGGAATCCGGTGAAAGCATAAGTTCCAGATTAAGTATGGGCTGGAGGCAGCAGCGCGCAACTGCGACGAGCCTGCCAGAGTTGGCAGAGCCCGGTGGCAACCTGCGGCAAAGAACTTTAGGAGAAGGAAATGGCGAAAATTGCAAAGACTGCAGACCGCAAAAAGGTGATGGATACATCCAAGAGCACCGATTGTCCCAAGTGTGGCAAACCCACCCGGATTGTGAAGCGCGTTAAGGATCGCGAACGCAACATCCCCGGCGGAGTCTACATCTCCTGTTCGGCTTGCGAATTCTACGAGAAGCTCTGACATCAGGTTTTGCCCCCGACAGGGCGAAATGCGGCGCCCTGACGGCATTTGGCGGAGTCCAATTCAGTGAAAAGAGAAACGCGCCCGGGTTGGGGCGCGTTTTTCCTGTCCGGCTGGCCCCACGAAGTTCCAGGTCCAAATAATCTCTCTCGCAAGCAGCAAGCGGCGGTTTCCCAGACTGCCTCGCCCCCGATTCAGGTCGGGAATCAGGCGGATCTCATTGATTCTCTAAGCAATCTAATGTGCCGAAAAGCGATGGCAGTGTGGTTAATAAGGCAAAAGCAGAGTAGATGCTTAGAACTTTACCCGATATCCCTGAGCACGCCAAGCCGGTAAAAAGGATCGTCCCCCAATTCGACAGACGCCACTATGCATAACATAAAGATGCCGGTGAAACAGCTTTACAACGAGAGAGAAGCCTCTGAGGCACTCGGCATTACTCTCCCGTTGCTCCATGTAATCCTCGACGCGCATATCTTCAACGACGGGATCCCCCGTCCCGAAAACGTCGAATTCACATCATCGGACCTGCTGATGATCGCCTATTGGGTAGAAAAGACGCCAATGGAGAACGTTCTCGCAATGCCGATGAGAAACTGAATACCAACTTGGCTGGGGTGAACTGCTCCCGAGCGTTCGGGAAATCCTCCAGCCGTCCTCTCCCGCTACCCCGACTGGCGCGGTGCTGGAAGTTCCTGCGTTACGTTGGTAAATTCTGCTTCATGCCTTTCCGTTGAACATCCCCAATCCAGTGAAAGCGCCTAGAGACCGGCGTTTGTACGCCCACGGCAAATGGCACCTTGCTTGCGGTATCTACGATGCAGTGTCGGGAGGCACCATCGATGGCAGAGCGCGCACAGGGAGTATCACAGGATTTTTGGCGGCCGGCACACACGCCCCGCGTGGGAGTTGACGCTGCTTTTTCAGCGGCGTGCTGCGCAAATTGCGGTGCAGAGTTCGCGGTTGGAGCCCGTTTCTGCCACGTCTGTGGTGCTCTGCGAGAGCCTTTGACGGAGCCGAGTTCGCGCTGGACGGAGTGGTTCGAGATTGAAAACATGCGCGAGAAGCTGGGCCTCAACTTGGCCTCGTTTCTCCTATTCGCTGCGGCATGCACGTGCGCTCTTGGCGCAATTCTGAGTGGCGTTATCTACCGTGCCGATACCATGCTTGAATGGCAGGCGGTGCAGACGTGGCGGATCGAGTGGATGCTGGCTTCGGTGGTGGCTCTGCTGGCCGCGCTTCTGTTGAAAAAACCGGCGGCTTAGGGCATTTTTGCAAAAGGCCGGCAAACGCGCCGAAGCCCGCGAATTTCAGCGTTCGGCTTTGGTGTTGTCAGGCGCCAACTCAAGGATTGAAATGGAATCTACCAAATAGCCATTTCCGTCGAAATTGGCGTGTGCCGTCACCTTGGCTCCCACCCGTAGCCGATCGTGCTCAGGAACCTGTGCCGCATTGTAGCGGAGCTCGTAATTCCTCTGGTCGCTTTCGTTCTCAATGGCCAGCAGCCCTCGACGCACGTCCACATTCGTAATCCGTCCGACAAAGACGTAGCTGCTTCCCGGCACGGCCAGAATGTTGACATCGTCCGCTATCCCACCCTTGCGGCCTGGAGCGAAAACCGCCTCGATCAGAGCGCCAGGAACAAAATCGCCAATCGTCGCCACGCCATTCTTTTTGTGGAGCGCCGTGCGATCCGAGATGGAAAAGCTAACCATCTGTGAAGTCAGATTCTCGCGCATCTGGACTACGCGATTCGACGGATCGAAATGTACGACCTGGCCATGTGCCTCCACCGGTCCCGTGGCAGTTTCCACCCGGATGGTGCGCGCAAAGACTTTGTGCTCCAGGGTCATCGTATCCACATAGACTCGGTCGCCGCGATGGATGCCGAGCACGGTTGTGGCAGCGCCATTGCGATAGATGTGCGAGCGATCGTCGAATCGAACGGACGCCTCTGGGCCGCCGCCGAAAGGCTGAATCACCACGCGATTCCGGACGGCATCGACTTTCTTGACAGTCCCGCCGATCAAACTCATGGGTTTAGACGGTAGCGGGCCGGGATCAAGGATCGGGTCGGGTGCGGCAGCAGCTTCCGGGACGATCTCCGTGCGGGGCAGGGCTGGGCTTTGCGCATCAGAACCGGCGTGCGCTCCGGCGGCCTGCGCTTCAGCGGCGGGCGAGCCCGGTTGGGTGTTTTGCGCCTGCGCCATAAGGACGGAGAGCAAGAGCAATGCAAGGGCGGGGAACAGTCGATTCATCTTGTCCTCGGGCTGACTACTGTAGTGCTCGCGGCGAGGGCTGGTTGTGCCCTGGCCGAAGGGCGATCATGCTCGCCTGCGCCGGCTTGTGAAACGCGGCTGAGCCTGTCGCAGCGGCAGCGAATGAGAAACTCTGCCCTTGCTATTGGATGCAGCGAACGGAGCGATCGTTTGCAAGTAAGTCGAAGCCCGACAGGGATTCCGGAGACACACAACAAAAAGGACCTTTTGCCCATCCAACTATAAGCAGCTCGGCAGGTCCCCCGGGCATGGCAATGGTGTTCAGGCGGTTAGAACCGCAATTCAGGTGATGACAGTGAAGTTTTCGGAGGTCTGATGGCTTCTCCGCAAGCGCAGCGTTCCCCGCGTTTGGTAGCTTTGATACTCGTTCTGTTGGCCGCGACGGCGTGCTTTGCCGGCGATCTCCGCATACCGCTTCCAAAGAGTTCCAAGCCAACGCCGGTGCAGAAGTTCAACCAGGAAGGCGTCAAGGCGGTCCAGAAGCACGATTACGCAAGAGCTAAAAAGCTCTTCTACAAGGCGTATCTGATCGATCCCAACGATCCCTTCACGCTCAATAATCTGGGCTACATCTCCGAGCTGGAAGGCGATCTCGACCGGGCTCAGCGCTTCTATGCGCTGTCAGCCGAGCATCCGTCGGAGGCGGCTGTGGCCAAGGCCTCAGACAAGGCGGCGGTCGGCAAGGCGGTTGATCAGATCGCCGGCAGCGCGGCGGATCAGCAAATGGAGATTAATCGCCTCAACGTGTCCTCCATCGGCTTGCTTGAGAGGGATAGGGACGCCGAGGCCGACCAGACGCTCCAGAAGGCGCTGACGCTTGACTCGAAGAATCCTTTTACCCTTAACAATCTGGGATACGCGAAAGAGAAAGAAGGAGAGCTGGAGCTGGCTCTGAGCTTCTATCTCCGCGCGGCCGCCATCAATTCCAAAGAACCGATCATTGTGGCGATGAACAAGAGCTGGCGCGGCAAGGGCATCAGCGCAGTGGCCGCCGAAAACGCCCAAAAAGCACAACGTGCACTTGAGCACGAGCAGGACGTGGAAGCCAAGGTGGCAAGGCTGAACCTGCGGGGTGTTTCGGCCATCAATCGCAATGAGCGCCGACTGGGGTTGCAATACCTTCAGCAGGCTTATGCCCTGGACCCGAACAACGCCTTCACTTTGAACAACATGGGTTATATCGCCGAACTTGAGGGGGATCGCGAAACCGCCAGTTTCTTCTATGCCAAGGCGATGGAAGCCCATGGTTCGAGCGTGCGCGTCGCGACGGCTACCCGGAAAGAGGTAGAGGGGCAGAGCCTCGGGGCGGTCGCCACTATCAATGATCAGGCGGTAGACGCCGCCGAGCGCACCCAACAGGAGATTCGCCGCCGCCAAGGCGTTCCACCGGCCCTAATGCGACGCGACAACACTCCTGTCATCGACGCGGTCCCGCCGGAACAGCAGGAATCGCCGGAGTCTCCGCAGGTTCAGCGCCCCTGAGTGGCCGTAACCCGAGTCCGAGCAGCCGGACCGGACAATCAGCACGGCTGGTTCAGAGCCATCCTAAAGAATGACCGAACGTCCGATCCAGGGCGTGATGCTTCCCCTGTCAGACTCACAATAGCCACCAGCAGGCAGCAGCAATCTCTAGTCCTTGGTTAAGCCGGCCCAAGGCTCTTATCCCGGGGAGCCGCCTCATGACCGCGTTTGTAGCGGCCAGAGATGATTGATCGGGCCGATGCCCTTTCCTAGCGGTTCGGCCGTCTGAATGGCTCGAAATACGTATTCCTGGGCGCGAGCCACTGCTTCAGGAAGCGAAATGCCGAGGGCCAGCGAACAGGCAAGCGAGGTGGCAAAGGCGCAGCCGGTGCCGTGAGTCGAGCGCGATTCGATCCTCCGCGAAGGGAAAGCCCGAATCTGGAGTTCTCCTCCGGGCCGCGACAAGAGGACGTCGATGGGCTTTCCAAGATGCCCGCCCGTAATCACAACCGCCTTGACGCCGCTGTCCAGCAGCACCTCCCCGGCGGCAATGGCCGTTCTGAGCCTCGGATCTGTGTCCGGGTCTATGAATCGGGCAGCAGCCGGCGTCGGCTCGGCGGCGGGAAGGCCGCTCAGCGCAGAAACCTCGCCGACATTCGGTGTCACGACGGAGACAAGTGGCAGCATCCGGTGTTTGAGAAGAGCCACCCCGGCCGGCTCGAGTAGCTCCGCCCCCGAGCTTGAGCGGATAACCGGGTCCAGGACCACGTTCGGCGGGCGGGTCTCAAGGAACTCCAACACCGCTTCCGCCACTGCCGCCGAGCCGAGCATTCCAATTCGAACGGCGCTTACGGGGAGGTCCGCCGCAAGCTCCCGGAGCGTGGCGCGAACGATCTCCGGTCTTACCGCCTCGACGGCCTGGACGCCCTGCGTGGTCTGCACCGTCAGCGCCGTAATGCAGGTAACCCCATAGCAGCCGTGAGCCGCAATCGTCTTGATATCCGCAGTGATTCCCGCTCCCGAGGAAGGATCGAAGCCGGCAATCGAAAGCACGACGGGAGCCGGCTTCTGATTTTGCCTGTTAGCCAACGGAGTCACCCATCAACCCTAGCGCAAACGGATTTCACCGCAAGGAAAAAACAGCTCATCGGCGGTTTGAGCGGACGCAGCCATTTGGCGGGCGGCTATTTGATAGCCTAAAGATGGTGTATTTCTGGCCAAAATTGGCCCGGTGCCGCAAATAAGCCCGACTACGTGCAACGGCGTCCCAGTCCTCCCCCATCCATCTTAAGTGTCGCCCAAAAGTCTGGAAGCAATCTTTCGGCTCCGGCGAAGTAAAGGGAGTGAAAAGGGAGAGGTGATTCGCACTTTGAGGTGCTCTGCTTTTGCTTAGCACAATCGCGCTGAAAAGGCAAGCACAAATTCAGAGTTTCTCCTTAGGCGTTGACTGTAAGTTGCTTTAGTACTTACAATTACAGGGTCGTCTCTTTCAGAGCCCCCGGGCCTGTGCGGCAAGCGACGCGCCAGAAATTAGGACTGCGAGGTATTGGATGCGACGAGTACTAACCCAATCAATGCTGGCTGCCGTTCTGGTTAGCACCTTGGGCGCGGCACCCAGCCTGCATGACTACACGGTCAAGCGCATAACCCCCAAATTTGAAGCCAAACCGCAGGCCAAGCCCTATCAGGTGGGCAAAGCATCGTGGTATGGCGAGTTGTTCCATGGCAAGACGACCGCCAGCGGCGAAACCTACGACATGTTCAAGCTCACTGCCGCGCATCCGGAGCTGCCGCTGGGCAGTTTCGTAAGGGTCACAAATCTGAGCAATCTGCGGTCTGTCGTCGTACGAATCAACGACCGGGGGCCGGTTACGCCGGGCCGGGTGATTGACCTCTCTTACAAAGCGGCTGAAATCCTGCGGTTCGATCGCAAGGGCATCCAGAAGGTTCGGCTTGACGTGGTTGACCAGCAGGCCACGGTGCTAGCCGAGAATCTTCCCAAGTACCTCAGGACGAGAGACGAATAGGTCCGGGACGCTTCCGGGACGGATTGCCACCTCACCTTTCTGGTTCAACTCGCTTGGCGCGCACGCTCGACCGCCAATCCGTCCTTTCGCCTGCTTTTGAGTTCGAGTAGACTCTATTCAGAAGTGACAATGAGGCGATCAGTACGTCCGCTTGGCGTTTTGGCCCTTTTTCTGGTGATGTTTTCTGTTTCGGCGGCTCAGGCTGCGGAGCGGAGCACCTCCGGAGCCGCACCTCGTTTTGTCCATCCCAATAACAACCCAGTCGCGAAAAGGGCGTCCGACGACTTCTATAACCAGGATTATGAACGTGCGATCCGGGGATTCGAGAGTCTCGTAAAAGAGCACCCGGAGGACCCTTTTGCCACCAATTATCTGCTGTCCGCCGTCCTGTTCAAGGAGATGTACCGGATAGGAGCGCTGGAAACGGAGAGCTACGCCAACGACAGCTTCATGGACCGCAAGGCATCCCGGCCGCTGGACCCCGCCGCACGAGCGCGAATCCTGGAATTGGATCGCCGCGCCGAAACTCAGGCGAATCGATTGCTCGCCCAGAATCCAGACGATGTCGACGCCCTTTACGCCAGGGGTGCTGCCCGCGCCCTGCTCTGCGTGTACATGGGCATGGGCGAAAAAGCCTGGCTCAGCGGGCTACGGGCTGCTATCGCCGCCCGCCGGGACCATGAGCGGGTGTTGGAGCTGGACCCCGACTACGTTGACGCCAAGATGGTGGTCGGGGTTCACAACTACGTGATTGGCAGCCTGAGTTGGCCGGTAAGGGTTTCAGCCTCGATTGTCGGCATCGGGGGCAACAAGCAGAAGGGGCTGAATATGCTGCGGCAGGTGGCGAACGCAGGCTCGCTGGCCAGTATGGACGCGAAACTTGCGTTGGCGTTGTTCCTGCGCCGGGAGCAGGCCTACGACGAGGCACTTCGGCTGGTGCAAGGGATGAGCGCCGCTTATCCCCGCAGCTGCCTGACCGCCCTCGAATATGCACATTTGCTGGCGGCCGCGGGCCGCGGGCCGGAATCGGTCGTCGCCTACCGCCAAATCCTGACCAACTATAAAGAGAAAAAGTACCCCCTTCCCGAGCCAGCCATCACCGCTTTCTTCCTGGGAAACGCCCTGCGCGGGCAGCACCGTTTCGAGGAAGCAGCCGAAACCTTCGACTCCGTGGGCACATATCCAGGCGCCAGCCGCGAACTGACCGAGCGCGCCATGCTTGCCGCAGGCGAGATGTATGACACCCTCCAGAAGCGCGATTTGGCGGTCAATCGTTACCAGGCCTTGCTCTTGGCTGGCAACAATACAGGGCCGGCTGAGATCGCCCGCCAACACATGCGGCAGCCTTACCAATACAGGTGAACCACGCGCGCACTCAAAAGACAAACCAATCGGCCTCGTTTTGGCGTTTGCTTGGGGTGACATCCAGGCCCAGCGGTGATACTTAGGGGCATACCAACACTGCGATATTGAGGCCGCGTGCCCAGGCGGGAAAGAAAAAGGCCCGCGTGGAGCGGGCCGGATAGTAAGAAACCGTTGTTCTTAGATTAGCGATCAGCGCGTTCCCAGCCTGGGATTATTGTGCTCGGCGACGACCTTGCGCGCATTCTCTGCCAACTGCTTGGCCTGGGGCAGCAGGTCAAGCGCCTTGGTGACATTGGGATCGGATTCGGCCTGCACGCGCAGACCTTCTTCCTGGCCGAACTGACTGATGAACAATTCGGTCTTTATGCTCGACTTCACCCAGTCGAGGTTGTCGGCCAGATCACCCTCGGTAAACGGGATTTTCTGATCGTCCAGGTAGCGGCGGAACTCCTGCAGAACCGCTTCGTCCACCGCAAAGTTCTTGCCAATGCTCTTGTGGATCGCGATGTAGTGCTTGGAGAAGTTGAAGAAAGCATACTTCTGCAGCAAGCCATCCTGGAACTTGTTGCTCTTGATGGGGGGTAACTTGACGTCGGGGGTGATCCCGCCTCCGCCGTAGACCGTGCGACCGCTGTCGGTCAGCTTGACATCATGGTTCTGGGCCGGGTTTTCTGGGGTAGCTGCCATCCCGGGTGTAATAGTAGTCATACAGGGAAACGCCGGTATAGTCGCGCTGGATCAGGCGGCCGCTTGGGGTGTAATACTTGGCGGTGGTTAGAGCCAAGCCGGTGTTTTCCGACAGCGGATAGACCGTCTGCACCAATCCTTTGCCAAACGTCGTTTCCCCTGCAATCAGGCCCCGGTCGTGATCCTGAATGGCTCCGGCGACGATTTCAGCCGCCGAGGCGCTGCCGCGGTTCACGAGCACCACCAGCGGAAACTCCTTGCCACCGTTTCCGTGCTGGGCATGGTAAACCTTCTCCGGCGAATTGCGTCCGTGGTGAGAGACAATCACCTGCCCTTTGCGCAGAAACTTGTCGGCTACGCCGACGCCCTCGCTGAGCAGGCCACCCGGATTCTGGCGAAGGTCAAGGATCAGACCGTTCAGATCTCCCATGGCGTCCAACGCCTTGCTCACTTCCTGGTCGGTGGTTTCCTGGAAGCCGCTGATGTGGAGATAGCCGATGCCCGGGCGGATCATAAAGTGCAAATCGACGCTGTGGCGCGGAATTTCATCGCGCACCACGGCGAACTCCACCGGTTTGTCGGAGCCCTCGCGGAGTACCGAAATCTTGACTGCGGTGCCTTTGGGACCTTTCAGCAGTTCGGCCACTTCGCTGACGCTCATGTTGTCCGTGGGTTTGCCGTCGACCGCGACGATGATGTCGCCTGGACGAATTCCGGCCCGGTACGCGGGAGCGCCGGCAAAGGGCGCTATAACAATGACTTTGTTATTGCGCGGGCCAACCTGCATGCCGACTCCGTAATACTTGCCGCTCTGCTCCTCGCGAAGCAGGGCATACGACTTCGGATCGAAGAAGTTGGAGTGGGGGTCGAGCACGCGCAGCATGCCCGGGATGGCTCCGTTATAAATCGCCTTGTTGGCATCGACGACCTCGGCATAGTTTTGCTCGACGACGTCATAGACCTGGGTGAACGAGCGCAAACTGTCGCGAACGTCACCATCGCCGGTCGGCGAGCCGTTTCCTATGCGCTGTCCGAAAACCACGCCCAGACAGCCACACAGCAAGATCACCAGAAATACTACAAAGAGGGAGCGACGAGAACTACCAGCCATCCAAATTGTCCTTCGGCTGCCAGAGTGGCGAGAAACTGTGCCCGCAACCGTGAAGATTCTCAAAAGTATAGCACGTACAGGCTCGGCCCACGGGACCGGAACCACGCGCCCGCATGTGCTGATGATTCAGATGCAAGTAGCTTCTCCACGGGTTCGGGAAGATAGCGGATTTCTCCCTGAGGAGCCAAAAAACTCATGCCTTTCATTGCTGCCGGGGGTTGGGCGAAGTATCATACAGCCATGAATCTCGGAATGCCCGAAATGATTTTTATCTTTCTGCTCGCCCTGCTGCTTTTTGGGCCAAAGAAGTTGCCTCAGGTGGGTCGCGAGCTGGGTAAAGCGCTGAGCGAGTTCAAGCGCGCAAGCAACGAGTTCAAGAATCAGCTCGAGACCGAGATAGCGCAGGTGGAGGGCAAAGAGCACGAGAAGGCGGTTTCCGCCCCGGCCAGCGCGGAGTTTTCGGGAGACCCCATGCAGCAGCCGATTCCGCAGCCCATCCAGGGGGAAACCATCGAGCCGCGAATTCTGCCGCCCACCGAACCTACCGTTGCCACCACTGTCGGGCAAGCTGGAGAAGTAGAACTGTCTCAACCCAAACCGCCAGCCGCGGACCTGGCCCATGATCTCAATCCGGTCCCGTCGAATCTGGCCGCCGTGCAGGGCGAAAATGGCGGCTCGATCAATCTCAACAAGGCCCCGCTAAGAGAGTCCAATGCCTGATTTGGCATCTCCTCCTTCTTCTGAACGTACCCGCAAGGACGAAACCTTGCAGTCGATGGGCTTTCTCGATCACCTCGAGGAACTGCGGCGTCGTATCATCTGGAGCATCGTCTACATCGTCGGCGGTTTTTCCATCTGCTACTGGTACCACGAAGAAATCTACACCCTGATGCAGAAGCCGATTTTCGAGGCGCTAAGGGCGCACGGGTTGGCCGAGAAGCTCGTCTATCTGAACCCGACCGAGCCCTTCAACATGTACTTGAAGGTCGCATTCATCGGCGGAATCTTCGTTGCCTCGCCGCTCATTCTGTACCAAGTCTGGCTGTTCATTGCGCCGGGGCTTTACCGCCATGAACGGCGTTACGTGGCGCCATTTCTGTTCTCGACCGTAGGCCTGTTCGTCGCCGGTGGAGTCTTCGGCTACAAAATGGTCTATCCGGCGGCACTCGATTTCCTGATCGGTTACGGCCAGCAGTTCTCGCCGATGATCACCATCAGCGAGTACACCAACCTGTTTATGACGATCATCCTCGGCCTTGGGATCGTGTTCGAGATGCCGATCCTGGTCTTCTTTCTGGCCCTGATGGGTGTGATCAGCGCCGGGTGGATGTGGCGTAACCTGCGCTATTCGATTCTGGTAATTTTCATAATTGCCGCCATCATCACGCCGACCACCGATATCATGAATATGTGCATCTTCGCGGCGCCTATGATCGTGCTCTACCTGGGCAGCATCGGAGTCGCTTACCTTGTCCATCCGAGCCGGCGCAACAAGAAGAAAAAGGCGCTGAACGAATGAGCGAGCATAAGGGCCTGGCGCGGAGTTTGCTCGGGCCGGTGAAGAGGGCGCGGCGGGTAACGCTGCGCTCTTTCTACTGGCCGGCGGCCTGGCTCATCCTGTTGGCGGTGCTCTTTATGGGCTGCAAGCGCAGTGGACAGAGTGAACAGGTTGTGATGGGCGATGTGCCCTCAGGCGGATCGCCATCCGCCCGCTGGCAACCGGTTGCGGCCGATTTCGTCGTCCCGAAGGATGCCGCTCCCGCGCCTCGCGTCGACGGCAAACGCGCCATGCAGTATGTCCGCGAAACGGTAGGGTTCGGTCGGCGCCCGGTCGGCAGCGCGGCGCACCGCAAGCTCGAAGCCTATATCCACCAGAAGCTGGCGGCCTGGCACGTTGCGGTTGCCGACGACGCCTTTACCGCCAAAACCGCTGCCGGCTCCTATCCCATTTGCAACATCATTGCCAAATTTCCGGGCAAGAAAGACGGGATTATCGTTGTCGCCGGCCATTACGACACGAACCTGCCTTTGCCCAAAAGTTACGTGGGCGCCAACGATGGCGGCTCAAGCACCGGCCTGCTGCTGGAGTTAGCCGACATCCTCCGGGGCAGGCAACGGCAGGCTACAGCGTGTGGCTGGTGTGGCTGGACGGCGAAGAGGCCACCGTAAGCTGGAGCGACACCGACAGCCTTTACGGCAGCCGGCACCTGGCGCAACTCTGGCAGGAGGACGGCACGGCAAAAAAGATCAAAGCCTTTTTGCTGGTCGATATGGTGGGAGACGCCGACCTGAACATCGATCGCGATCTCAACTCGACCGTCTGGCTGGAAGACCTGGTCAAAGATGCGGCCACCCGGCTGGGCTACCAATCGCACTTCTTCGCCCGGCAGATCGCCATCGAAGACGATCACCTGCCGTTTGCCAAACTAGGCGTCCCGGTAGCCGACCTCATCGACTTCGATTACGGCTACGACAACGTCTTCCACCACACGCCGCAGGACACGCTCGACAAACTCAGCCCCAACAGCCTGCAAATCGTCGGAGACACGGTGCTGGAAACCATCCGGGCCCTCGACGCGCACTAAGCGGTCATACGAAAGCCAATCCAGATATTGTGCGCTTGAAAGGCATGGATTCACTCCTCTAGGCCAGCAGTTTTGCTTTCGAATTGACCGGCTGAGTTCCGCGCCGACTCTCGATTCCTACTCGGGTCATCAACTTGGAGCAACAGGCCTGCCCAAATTAGCTTCAAAAGTGTCTGCGACTCATGCGAGGTTCTATGTTTGGTTTTCGAAGTGGCGGCAGGTGGCGATTGGTCCTAGGATTGTTGACTTCAGCTTCAATCTTTTTTATTCCCATATCCACATTGGCGGCTGGCGTGATCACCGTGAACTCTCCGGCGAACGGAGCCACCGTAACCGTTCCGTTCGACGTGAACTTCACTTACAGCGGCACCGATACTTATACCAAGCTTTGGATCGATGGTTCTCCGATCGTCTCCGAACACAACGGAAGCACCTTCGATTACACGGTCACCTCACTTGCCGTGGGATCACACACCTTAACGCTGCAGGCGCACGATGCCAGCAGCAATACAACTATCAGCGTCCACGAAACTATCACGGTCTCTTCTACGCCGCCCACGATCACAGTCAGCATCAAACCGCCTCTGTGACCTTGCCGCCAAACGGCAGTCAGCAGTTCACGGCAACAGTCCAGAATACGATGAACACTGGCGTGGCATGGACGGTGGACGGAGTTCTCAACGGTAACAGCAGCGTGGGAATGATTACCGGCAGCGGTGCAACCGTTACGTACACGGCCCCGGCAACCACCGGGAATCATTCGGTAGCCGCAACCAGCGTGGCCGATACCAACGAATTTGCCAGCGCGAATGTGATGGTAACCTCGGCGACCGGCTTCCCGAGTTCGAGCCATGTATTCGTGATCATGGAGGAAAATCAAAGCTTCTCTCAAGTCTTTCCCACCGGACTGGCCACCAACTGCGCTTCCTCGGGGATGCCTTACCTGTGTGGCCTGGCAGCGAACAATGGCCTGGCGCTAAACTTTTATGCCAACAACCATGGCTCGCTGCTGGCTTATCTCTACAACACATCCGGCGCCACTTGGACCGGGAGCCCTGCCAGTTGCACGGGCAGCGCGTGTTCCTCTGAGGGAGCGATCACTGGGGATAACATAATTCGAGCGCTGACAGCCGCAGGTAAGACTTGGCGAGGCTATTTCGAGGGCATGCCGTCCCAAGGCTACGTGGGCGGGGACACGAACGATTATGTGCAACACCACAATCCATTTATTTGGTATTCCGACGTTGCCAAATCAACCACGCAGCAGAGCAATATGTACCCTTTCACTCAGCTTGCAAAGGATGTGGCGGCAAATACATTCAAGAATTTCAGTTACATCGTTCCCAATGTCATCCACGATGCTGATGGAACCGGAAGTCAGGGCAGCAGTGCTTTGCTGTCTTCGGCGGACAGTTGGCTGAAGACAAATATCGCGCCTTTGCTCTCGGCCAAAGGCGGTCCCTTTCAGCCAGGCGGGGACGGAATCTTAATCGTCGTCTTTGACGAAGGTGCGGTGGCAGGAAAATCTGGCGATTCGTCCAGCGATAACTCCTGTTCTCCAACACAGTCCTCCGGTTGCGGCGGACATGTCGCGTTCGTGATGATTGGCCCCAAGGTACTTCCGGGTTCAACCACCAGTAACACCTATCATTTTCAGGATATGCTCCATACAATAATTCACTTGTTGGGCATGTCCGACTACATGAACAGCGCTAGCGGAGCGGCAGATATCGCACTGTTGCCGGGAGTCTAGCAACAGCGTGGGCGTGGACGATTCGACGGTGAGCAAGTTTATTTGATTGTGGTCAATGTCGGCGAACGGATGACCTATGCCGCCGTGTAGCCGACACGAGGCGGGATCTTAACTTCAGGTCCGGCATGCCCCGCTTTGGCTTTAGCGCGTCTCGCAACCGCAAATTTGGCCGTGAGCAGAAGGGCCGACAAACTTGTCAGGACCACAACGACCGACTGCCAACCACCCACAATCGGCTTGTTGCCCATAATCGTCAACGCAAGGAAAACGCATAGCAGGTGTACACAGAAGACCGGAAGCGAGGCTTGGCCCATAATTACCAAGGGCTGGATCGCCAATGGCTTGAGGACGGATCGCAAGCGGATCGCCAACGTCGCGACCGCGGTGAAATCAATCATCCGGACAATCCCAAAATCCCACTTATCCAGCAGGATCCCGAACTTTCCGAATTCGAAAACATCCGCCATCTGCACGTAGCGCAGCACCAGGAAACAAGTCGCCACAATCGCCGCGGGGACCGTCATTCGTCTCGCCCAGGCTTCGAGTTGCAAGTCACCCTTTGCCCAACGAACGCCTAGCCAAATGCCGACGAGCCACCAGAGCTGCCACGCCCAGAGATTAAACGCGCCCATTTCGTGTAACGGGATGTGCAGATCGAAGATACGAGTCGTCCATTGATAGACAAAACCACGCAACCCGAATTGCGCAAGCAGCCAAAGGGTGAAACCTCCGCCGAGGACGAACTTCCAGCCAAGTCGTGACGCCAGGATCAGAGCGATGGGCGTGAGTGCAAGGAAGATGATGTAAATTGGCAGAATATCCAGCAGAGGCGGCCTGTAGAGCATCAGTGCGGCGTCGATGTAGGCATGTGTCCGGCCGACCGCGAAATAGAAGTCGAGCAGGTTGTGTACTGCAGGCCTGTTGCCTTGCGCCGCGATTGGAGCCGCGACCACGAAGGCAAAGGCCAACAGCAGCAACTGATAGCAGTACAACCGTCCCGTTCGCATCAACAGCTTGCGGCACATCGCGCGGTCGCCTTCGCGCTCGGCGATCTGCAAGTAGATGCGGCCGGTAAAGAGCGCGGAAAGGAAGATGAACCCCTCCGTGGCCGCGAAAAATCCAAACGGCTGATTGAGGTATCTGCTGAGAATGGTTGGCAGGTGGGTGAAAGTAATCCACACCAGCATCAGACCGCGAAGAGCATCGAGTTCTTCCAATCGACCTCGCATCGGTACCTCACATCGATGTCGGATGCAAGTAAGTTCGGCGCCGGTCACTTGTTCGCAAACTTGGCAGCATCTACGCTGAACTTCCTTAAACCATCCGACTTCAAGTATTCCTTGGCTTTCGGGTCCTGCTTCAGATAGGCATCCCAGAACGCGAGAGTTTCGAGCTTCGCGCATTGGAACACTTCGTTCTGAATACCTCCGCGCCGGGAAGGACCGGCAAACCCCATGTGCGTTCCACCCTCCAGTTCCACCTCGTATTTATTTCCGGAGGGAGCTTTTTGGAAGGCCTCACTTCGCCAAGTTGGCGCTTCGCCCCATGGTCCAAAATCGAGCGAACCGTACATGAGCAGCATCGGCAATCGGAGGCTGTCCCACGAGTGAGCCGTCAGCCCCATGCGGCCTTCTCCCTGAGGTGACAACAGCAAAATGGCGGAGACTCGTTTGTCAGCAAAACTCTCCGGCCCAGCTTTCCCCGGCAGCAGAATGGTCATGCCTCCGACCAGTTCAGCCGTGTAGGCGCCGAAGGAGTGTCCACCTACCCCGATATGCCGGTAGTCGAGTTTGCCGTCCAACTGCGGCACAAGCTTTTCGATGTCCGAAAGCGAGTCGATGATGAAGGAGACGTCTTTAGGGCGGTTCTCCCACGCAGCGGGATCGCTGATTGCCCCCCGCAGCGTGCCACGGTATCCACTGTCGGCGATGGAATCGCCATGTGAAGGATGAACGCTTACGTATCCGAAGCCCGCCCAGTACCGCCCAAGCGCCGAATAACAATCTTTCGACGCCAGTGCGCCATGAGAAAAAATGATGACGGGAAACGGCCCGGGAGCGTCCGGGTAGTAGATCTTCAGCGGCAGATCTTTCTTGCGCGCTGCATCGTGCAGGACGATGCGCTCGACGGTAAGCACGTGGTACGGGCCTGAACTAGGACTATATTGACCCCAGGCCGGCCACGACCATAGCAAACTCGCGATTACGACGATTGCTCTAACCCAATTGCGTTCTAGAAGCTGTTTCATAACCTACGCAAGACGATCATGAAGCAGGCGATCTGAAAGAAGGCCTGGTAGATGTTCAGCTTGCGGTCATATCGAACCACCAGATGGCGGAAGTTTCCCAGCCATGCATTGGTTCTCTCGATCTTCCAACGTTTGCGATAGCGGCGCAGGGCACGTCCGTCTTGTGTTGCCTTGCGAAGCCTGCCAGCTCTGTGAGGCACGATCAACTCGATGCCTCGCTTCTTCAATCGTGCTCGCAACGGGTCGCTGTCGTAGGCCCTGTCGCCAATCAGCCTTTGCGGTTTCTGCCGCGGACGGCCGCGCCGACATCGGTTCGGGACGCAGATCGTTGCAAGGGTGGTTTCCGCGAGTTGGACTTCCGCCGGGGAGGCCGATCCCAAGTGGTTTCCCAGAGGAACACCCTTGCCATCGACCACCACCATCCACTTTGTACCCTTGCCACGCTTGGTTTTGCCGACTCCAGCGCCCCCTTTTTGGCAGAGGCGAAACTGCCGTCGATAAACGCCTCGCTCCAGTCCAACAAGCCCTTGTGATTCAGTTCACCCAGAAACGTCCGCCAGATCGTCAGCCACACATCCTGCTCTTCCCAGTCGTGCAGTCGACGCCAACACGTCGCCGGGGAAGGATACTCCGTCGGCAGATCCTGCCACCTCGCCCCACTACGCGCGATCCACAAAATGCCTTCCAGTACCCGGCGGCTATCCGACCAGGGACGGCCTCCCCGCTTGCTCTTGCGCAACTTGGGCAGCAACGGCATGATCTTTTCCCACTGCCGGTCCGTCAACATCGGGCCGCCTCGTGGCATTCAAAGTTCCTCCTGCCACCTTATCGCCCAATGCCAACCGCCTCGCCAAGTACCGCCCTCGATTCAGAATCAGGTTATGAAACAGCTTCTAGACAAATTAATCCCACAGCCTTCTCACCCGGCTCGCGCACGAAATTAGATATAGGTAGATTCAGCGCTCCCAGTGTTCGTCTCAAACTATTTGTTGGTGCGTTCCACGTTCCATTCTGGATGCCTGAAGGCGTGTGGACAGCTACCGGACGCGGTTATCAGATGGGGTGGAATGCGCTTGAATGTGGCACCCGCTATCCGCCCGACTTTATCCGGTCCGGCTCGATTACCTTCGTTACTTTCGCGAGCGCCGCACCAGCATTGATAATCAGCACGTTTGATACAGCTCCCGCAGGGCGGAAGCCGAAAGGCATCGATATGGGTTGTTGGGAACAAACGGCGGGCAACTTAGGCGGGGATGGTTCTCAGGAGGCGGATACCGCCTCAAGCGAAATAAGCAGTCATTCATGCGCGGCCGTGTTGCGAATTGAGCGCCGGCTGAATCAGCTAATAGCTGCGCTGGGCTTGTTCGGCATCGAGCCCTGCTCTTTCTGCGGAAGCTTCTTTCGAAGCTCCGAGCCGGCTGCACTATTCCACGGGAACGGTGAACAGGTTTGCGTTGGCTGTATTCATGAGTGGTGGCCAATGCGATGCGAACAACTCGACGTGCCGGATCGGGAAGTTTTGGACCACAAACTCGCCCACTGGCTTATCGACTATCACAACGGCAAGATGATTCGGCAGTTCCAGCAAGTGCTGCAGATTCCACTGCAAGAATTCCGCATTGTCGCCACTTGCTCCGAATGTGGTGGAGCAGGAAGAAACTGCCGTTTTTGTGACGGGCATGGAACCGTCTGGGTAGTCGCGCCTGACTAGGACGGCAGGTTCTCGCCAACCGTGGAATCCGGGCGGTTGTTACAATGCCAGCGATGCCCACAAACTGGCTTTTTTGGGTGTTGTTTCATGTTTTCGTGTTTGCCATGCTGGCGCTGGATCTCGGCGTCTTCCATCGCAAAGCGCGCGTCATCCCCTTCCGCGAGGCTGTTGCCTGGACGGCGATGTGGATTGCGCTGGCCGCAATCTTCGCCCTGTTGATTTATTTCTTCGGCCACGCCATGACAGGCAGGTTGCACCGCCCGACGCGCGTGCTTTCGCTCGAGTTCGTCACCGGATACGTCGTCGAAGAGGCGCTCAGCGTCGATAACCTGTTCGTTTTCCTCCTACTGTTTCGCTACTTCGGGGTTCCCGGCGAATATCAGCACAGGGTGCTGTTCTGGGGAATCCTGGGAGCGCTGGTGACGCGCGCTGTTTTCATCCTGACCGGGGTCACGCTGGTGAATCGCTTCCACTGGGTGATTTACCTTTTCGGCATTTTTCTCGTCTATGCCGGGGCGAAGCTGTTCGTGCAGAAGGACGAAGACCAGATCGACCCGGAAAGCAATCCGGTAGCCAGGTTTTTTCGCGGGCATGTGCCGATGGTTGCCGATTACGGAGACGGCAGGTTTTTCGTCCATCGGGAAGGGAAACGCTATGCCACGCTGCTGGCGCTGGCCGTAGTGGTCGTCGAAACCACCGATGTGGTGTTTGCAACCGATTCGATTCCGGCGATCCTGGCGATTACGCGCGATCCTTTTATTGTGTACACGTCCAATGTTTTTGCGATTCTCGGGCTGCGGTCGCTATTCTTCGCGCTGGCGGGGATGATGAAAATGTTTCATCTGCTGCACTATGGTCTGGCCGTGATTCTGATATTTATCGGCGCAAAGATGCTGGCTTCAAACTGGTGGGAGATGCCGACCGGATGGGCCCTGGCAGCCGTGGCGGGCGTGCTTGCGGTTTCGGTGGCGCTCTCGTTGGCATTCCCCGAGAAGCAGGAGAACGCGGAGTAAGCCGAGTTGCTGGAAGCTTGGGGTCGGCTAGCACTTATGGGCGGCAGTGGCGTGAGCTGGATATTTTGACTAGTTCTCTCGTCTGGCATTGCCGAGCGGGCCGACTTCAACTAGAATCCGCGCGACTCATAATTCGGTCCTCCGGCGTGACCTCTGGTCATGGCAGGGGTGAAAGCCGCTATTCGCACGCAGCCGGCAGCCGGAGCGGCTGGGTTGAGGCGATTGGACTTATATAGATGATTCTTATAATACTTATTTCGAGCTGAATCCATTTCCCGGCAAACGACATCAAAAGTTGAGTAAGATTGACTCAAGGAGTGTTATGGCCAACGAAACGCGCAACTTAGAGAGTGTCCCGCCCGAATTAAGGGATGATGCCACGGAAGCGCGCACCCTGCCGGTACTGCCGGTAAGGGACACGGTCCTATTCCCGCATGCAGTTTTGCCGCTCACTGTGGGCCGCGAAAGTTCTGTTCAGCTGATCAATTCGCTGGGAGAAGACAAGACCATTGTGGTTGTGGCCCAGCGCGAGGCCCGCGTGGATTCCCCGCAGCCGACCGATCTGTTCATGATCGGCACGCTGGCGGTGGTTCACAAAGTCGTCAAGATGCCCAACCAGAGCCTGTTTGTGTTTGCCGAGGGTCTGGAGCGCGTGCGGCTTGATGAATACACGCAGTTGGCGCCGTTCATGAAGGCGACGGTGACCACGATCAGCGAGGTGACTCCGCCCAAGAGCGCCGAAGTGGAGGCCTTGCAGCGGAATATTCTCACGCTGTTCCAGCAGATCGTGACGGGCTCGCCGACGCTCTCCGATGAGCTGTCGACGGTGGCGATGAATATCGAAGAGCCGGGGCGGTTGGTTGATTTTGTCGCTTCGTCTCTGCCCTCGCTCTCGACCCGCGACAAGCAGGAGATTTTGGAGACGCCGGACGTTTATCTGCGGCTGGACAAGATCAATCAGCACCTGGCAAAAGAGCTGGAAGTGCAGCAGCTACGCAACAAGATCCAGTCCGAGGTGCAGGATCGCGTGCAGCAAACGCAGCGTGAGTACTACCTGCGCGAGCAGATGAAGGCAATCCAGAAGGAGCTGGGCGAACAGGACGAAACGCAGCGCGACGCGGAAGAATTCAAGGAGAAGATCGAACAGTCGGGCATGCCGGACGAGGCAAAGAAGGAAGCTCTTAAGGAGCTGGCCCGGCTGGCGCGCATGTCTCCTATGGCGGCCGACTATTCGGTGACGCGTAATTACCTGGAGTGGCTGGTAGTGCTGCCCTGGGCGAAATCGTCGGGCGTCGAAGCCGATATTCTCAAGGCAAAGGACATCCTCGACGAAGATCACTATGACCTGCAGAAGGTGAAGGAGCGCATTCTCGACTATTTGTCGGTGCGCCGCCTGAACCCGAAGATGAAGGGCCCGATCCTGTGCTTCTTCGGACCTCCGGGTGTAGGCAAGACCTCGCTGGGCAAGTCGATTGCGCGGGCGCTCGGACGCAAGTTTGTCCGCCTGTCGCTGGGCGGCGTGCACGATGAGGCGGAGATCCGCGGACATCGCCGCACGTACATCGGAGCGATGCCGGGGCAGATCATCCAGGGCATTCGCCGCGCGGAGACCAACGACCCGGTTTTCATGCTCGACGAGATCGATAAGGTGGGACGCGACTTCCGTGGCGACCCGACTTCAGCGTTGCTGGAGGCGCTGGACCCGGAGCAGAACAACACGTTCCGCGATAACTACCTCGACGTGCAATTCGATCTGTCGAAGGTGCTGTTTATCACGACCGCCAATCAGCTCGATACGATTCCCGATCCGCTGCGCGACCGCATGGAGATCATCGAACTGCATGGGTACACGGAAGAAGACAAGGCTCACATCACCTTCCAGTACCTGATCAGGCGGCAGACGGAGGAGAACGGCGTCACCGACCAGCAGATCGAGTTCACGCAGGACGCGGTGAGCTTCATCATCCGGCACTACACGCGGGAGGCCGGTGTGCGCAGCCTGGAGCGGCAGATCGGAACCATTTGCCGGAAGCAGGCGCGCCGCATCGCCGAAGGCAAGCTCGAAAAGCTTGTCGTGACGCGCGAAGTGGTGCACGAGATGCTGGGCGGCATCAAGGTTCGGGTTGACACCGAGATCGCCGAACGGACGAAGCGGCCGGGAGTGGTGGTTGGGCTTGCCTGGACTCCGACCGGAGGCGACATCCTCTTTGTCGAAGCGATGAAGATGAAGGGGAAGGGCGAGTTCAAGATCACCGGTCAGATTCAGGACGTGATGCGCGAGTCGATGCAGGCGGCCCTCAGTTGGGTGCGCTCGAACGCGATCTCGCTCGGCATCGACGAGGACTTTCTGTCGAAGCACGATCTGCACATCCACGTGCCGGCCGGCGCCATACCGAAGGACGGTCCCTCGGCGGGCGTGACCATCGCAACGGCATTGGTTTCGCTGTTGACCGAGCGGCCGGTTCGACCGCTGCTGGCCATGACCGGCGAGATCACGCTCAGCGGCAACGTGCTGCCGATCGGCGGCGTGAAGGAGAAGTTCCTTGCCGCCAGGCGCGCCGGAGTGAAGGACCTCATCTTCCCGGCCGACAATCGGCAGAATGTGGAAGAGGACGTGCTTCCCGAGCAATTGGAGGGCGTTAACGTGCATTACGCGAACACCATTAACGAGGTGCTCGACATCGCGCTGCCGACGAGCAAGGCCGAGGAGAAAAAAGACTCCGAGATTCGCGAGCAGTTGCTCAGCAGCGTCTAAACCACCCCAACACGCGCAAACATGGCGCGTGCTGGAAAACCCAATTGGCAAAATCATAAAGACGAGAGCCCTATCCCTGGCTGGGGGGTGGGGCTTTTTTGCGTCGATGCGAAGGCCGCCAGCGGGAGCGGTTGCTTTCGTGTGGCGCTAAGATTCTCTGCCCGGAAAGTCAAACGGCGTACTCCGTGGAGTACGCCGTTTGAAACCATCGCCGGCTCAATCGTGCATCTGGAGTTCACTGACCTCGATGGCGAGATTGGAACTCTCGGGCGCGGCTGAACCCGCCCGTACCTGCGGAATCGTTTCGCTGGTAGTTATGAGAATAAGGAGTATGTATACGCAAAAAAGAATGCTTATGAGACGACGCAAAAAGCTAGCTTTCACCGTGGTCCTCCGGGGACATATATGAATTCGAAACTGCGTTATGAAAAGCCCTACCGCTATCAAAAGCTCCACTGCTATGAATGCACTACAATGCCTACTCTAGGCGCAAGCAGCGGCGTAAACTAGGACAGCAGTCACGCGAAAACGTGACCGCCGCGGCGAAGCCACTGTCGCCCGTCACCATGAGGTGTGCGCTGCCGCACTCTGTCCCGACGACGGCAAAGGTAGCTGCCGGGGTTGGGCCTGTCGCACCCACCCGGGCATATCTAATTTCAAGTAGCAAAGCGGTGGGACGGCACAGTGGCTGGCCGCTGAATCTGAATTTCGGATGGTTTTGCTTTTCATTCGCCTCTAATGCAATCCGTTGCGGCAGCGCCGGGGCCTCGACCGCGTGACCCTGTAAGTTGCGAAACACTCTGATATGCTTCGTGCATGCGCGTGCGGATAGTTTTTTTTGGGATTCTCAAAGACCTTGTGGGCAGCTCCGAAGCGCAGTTAGAGCTGCGGGCGGGAGCGACCGCGGGAGATCTCTGGACGGCGCTCCAGGCGCAAACGCCCGGACTCGCCCGCTTCCAGAAGTCGGTGGCGGTGGCGGTGAATCAGCACTACGCCGAGCCGGGAACGCTGCTGCATGAGGGCGACGAGGTCGCGCTGCTTCCTCCGGTAAGCGGTGGAAGCGGGTCCGGCATCGGCCAGCCCGACGCCAAGCCCGCGATGAGGAGCGCCCATTGCCAATTGCAACATGCGCCAATCGCTGCCGATTCGATTATCCATCAAATCCGGCGGGGCGAAGACGGTGCGGTCGTGGTCTTCGACGGGATTGTGCGCAACCACAGTCGCGGACGGTGCACGCTCTACCTGGAGTATGAAGCTTACGAGAAGATGGCGCTGGACGCCCTGGAGGCGCTTGCCACGGAGGCAAAGACGCGCTTCGAAGTGCGCGACTGTGCGGTCGTACACCGCCTGGGGCGGCTGGAGATCGGCGAAAGCAGCGTGCTGATCGTGGTTGCCTCGGCTCACAGGGCGGCGGCTTTCGAGGCTTGCCGCTGGATCATCGATACCCTGAAGCGGACCGTGCCTATCTGGAAAAAGGAGCATTTTGCCGATGGCGCGATATGGGCCGATGGAGATCCCTTTCCGCCAAGCGTGGTTACGCTGCCGGGCAGCCAAAGCGCGTCGGGCGAGGCCCCAAAGCCGGAAAGAGTCGAAGGGACGGAGTTCAAGAATCCGGCAAACTCATGAGGCAGCTTCGGCTTAGATCGGTGGTGATGGCGCATTGGATGTGTCGAGTGCTGCTCTGCGCGTTGCTGTTGGCGGCCGCCCCGATCGTGTTTCTCGCGCAACAAGTGCCGCATCCGCCGGATCGCCCGGACGCCAAGCAACCGCCCGCGCAGCCTCCGCAGCCGCGTTCCTCACAGAGCGGGGAGCCGGCGACGACATTCAAGGTGAATGTCAGGCTGGTGAACGTGTTTACGACCGTTACCGATGAGAGCGGCGCGCCAGTCGGGAATCTGACGAAAGATGACTTCCACGTTTTCGAGGACGGCGAGGAGCAAAACATCGCCGTCTTCGACCGCGAAAGCGAGTTGCCGCTGTCGATTGTGCTGGCGGTCGACGCCAGCTTGAGCACGCGCAAAGACCTTCCGCTCGAATTGGAATCGGCCAAGCGCTTTACGCATGCCATTCTGCGGCCGGTTGACGCCATTTCGATTTACCAGTTCAGCCAGTTTGTCTCGGAAGTGATCCCGTTCACCCGCGATCTGCGCGTTGTGGACCGGGGAATCTCCCGGATTCGTTCGCAATCTTCGACCGCGCTTTACGACGCGGTTTATCTGGGGTCGAGAGCGTTGATTCCAAGGGAAGGGAGAAAGGTGCTGGTCGTCATCACCGATGGCGGCGACACAAGCAGCAAGATTTCCTATAGCGAGGCGGTGCGCGCGGCCCAAACAGCGGAGGCGATTGTCTATTCGATCATCATGGTGCCGATCGAAGCCAACGCGGGGCGCGACATCGGCGGGGAACATGCGCTCATACAGATTTCACACGATACCGGCGGCAAGCATTATTACGCGTCTAACCTGAACGGCCTGGATAAGGCGTTCAAGCAAATCAGCGAAGAGCTGCGCACACAGTATTTGATCGCCTATTATCCCGCGAGGCGAATTAGCGGCGACTTCCGCAAGATTCGCATCGTCGTGGTGCCGCAGGCTGCGGAAAAGATCACCGCCAGGGAACTGCGCGTCCGGCATCGAACCGGGTATTACAACAGCAAGCTCGAATAGCCGGCCGAAGCGTTTGACCGTCGCGGATGTTCGGCACTGACAGAAGCACAAGCTGCCTGTACAATTCAGGGCATGGTTTTCCACTCGGCTCAAACCGCTCAAACCAGTCTCGCGAACCGCAAAGGCAAGACTCCGCCGCCCGAGGAGACATTTGAAGAAGTTGCGTACTTGAAATTGCTTGGCGAGAAGCAGAAGGCGGTGAACGTCAAACTGGTGGATGGCGAGATCGTTCGCGGCTGGATCGAGTACTATGACCGCAACATGATCCGGCTGACGCGCGAGGGCGCTCCCAACCTCTTTATTTTTAAGCACGAGATCATGTATATCGCCGAAGGCGGCGGCCGGGAGGCTGCCCGCAAGCGCGATACGGCCAAGCCGGTTGTTCTGCGCGACCCGGACGTGAACAACACGAATGAGCCCGGTAAGTAGATATTCGGTATCGAACCTCCAGTGACTGCAAACTCCAGGTCTGAGTTCCTCCCAGAGATTTCGGCGATTGCCCGTGAAGCGGGCAAAGTGCTGATGGACTATTTCCAGCAGAACGTCGGGTTCGAGTACAAAGGCGAGATGGACCTCGTAACCGATGCTGATCGCGCGTCGGAGCGGCTGATTGTCTCGCGCCTGCACGAACGCTGGCCGGACCACGGCATCGTCGGCGAAGAGGGAAGCAACAAACAGAGCGACAGCAGCTATCGCTGGTACGTCGATCCGTTGGACGGAACGACGAACTTTGCGCATGGCTATCCCGTGTTTTGCGTTTCCATTGGGCTGGAGTTTGCAGGCGTGCCACAAGCGGGGGTGTTGTACGATCCGACGCGGGGTGAGTTGTTCGCCGCCGAGCGGGGCAAAGGCGCCACGCTGAACGACCGGCCGATTCGGGTTTCCAGGTTGCCGAGCCTTTCCGAGGCGATCCTTGGAACGGGGTTTCCAAGTTTCAAGCGCCACACGAGCCCGAACATTCACTTCTATCACCAGATTACGTTGCGGAGCCATGGCGTGCGGCGCGCCGGTTCAGCGGCGCTCGACCTGGCAAACGTCGCGTCAGGACGCTACGACGGTTTTTGGGAGTTTAACCTGAATCCCTGGGACACGCTGGCTGGCGTTCTGTTGGTACTGGAGGCCGGCGGGATGGTGACCCGGTTCGACGGTTCACCCTGGCGGCTGGACAGCACTGAAACGCTCGCTTCAAACGGCCTGCTTCACCAGGAACTCATCCACAACTTCACCGAGATTTTCGCCGGTCGAGGACTGGAGCCGCTGCCGTCACCGACGGAGTGGGACCGCGACCCCTAGCGCGGAATGGCCGATAATCAGGGCGAGTTGAACTCTTCTGCTCGCGGTTGCATCTGTAGAGGTATGGGGGCTTACAAAAGGTTCCATGCGGAAGCAATTGCCTTGCGGGCTGAACCGCAAGGCGGCATTAGCCTGCGTGAAAAAGGCGCACTCTGAGGTTTGAAACCGTGGCGAATCCTCTGCTTCAGCGAAAGGTTGAAAAACTACCCGATCGAGTCCGTCTCGGAGGGAGGATACTGTTTCTCACCGAAGACCCGGAATTGATCAGACGCCAGCTCGCCGGCGAAGATCTGGCGTGGGACACTGGTAATCCGGCGGCGAATCCAAAGCTGCGTGACGACATTTCCACCGACGAGATCACGCCGGCGCACATCTGTTTTTTCTTCGACGAGATGC
This sequence comes from uncultured Acidobacteriota bacterium, assembly GCA_963842345.1. Lineage (GTDB taxonomy): Bacteria > Acidobacteriota > Terriglobia > Terriglobales > Acidobacteriaceae > CAWBRT01. The sequence goes on along the minus strand of CAWJGD010000025.1, from coordinate 17,388 downwards.
TCGGTCAGTATCCGTATACAGGGCTGAAGTGCGGCCACGATCTGCCGATCGGACGCGGCGACGTCAAGAATGGCGGCTTTGTCGCCTGCGTCAGCGGCAAGCGGAGAGGCAAGGGTTCCAGTCGCGAGCACTCTCCGTACGCCGAGCTTTGCGCGGGCATTAAGCTGGTGATCGCGGAAAATATTGAGCGCATCTACCGCCAGAACTGCCAGAACCTTGGCTTGCTGACATCGACCGACTTTTCGCTGATCGACAAGGTGCGCCGGGGAGAGCAGATTCCACTCGACCTCTTCACCGACGGCGAGGACGAGATCACGCGGCAAGTAATCGAGTATGGCGGCCTGTTTCCGTTCAATGTCGCGCGTATGCAGGGCAAGGTTTCGCTGCCGGCGATCGGCACACCACCTCGCGCAATGACGCTGAGCGAAAAGATTTTCGCGCGCCACATGAAAACCGCGGAGGGTACGGCGGGCGTCGGGTTCGTGCAACCGGGCGATACCGGATTTTGCGAAACCGACCTGCGTTTTTCACACGAGTATGTCACACCAATGGCCGCCATCTTCTACGAGCACTTCGTCGGCAGGGAGGTCGCGGTCGTCGGCAGGGATTCGATCCTTCTCTTCCGCGATCACCTCACGTTTTTGGACGAGGTGATCAGCGAGGAGAAGAAAAAACTGGGCCTGCTCGATCTGGCGGCGCAGCTCAAACTCAAGCAGCAGGAGTTTGCCCGGAGGCAGGGAATCAGGCTGCACGGCGAACTTGCCGATCGTAAAGGCAGTGAAGGCATCTGCCACTCGATTGTGTTGGAGAGCTATGCGCTGCCGGGGCAACTGAACGTTGGGTCCGACTCGCACACGCCTCATGTCGGCGCCATCGGCTGCGTGGCGTTTGGCATTGGCACCACCGACGTATTTAACGCCTGGTTCACCAGGGACGTTCGCGTCAGCGTGCCGGAGACGGTCAAGGTGGTGATCCGCGGCAGGCGCCGGGAGAACGTAACGGCAAAGGATTTTGTTCTGAAGCTGCTTGCCATGGATTATGTGCGGCAAGGAAGGGCGCTGGCAAAGGTGATCGAATACGCCGGCGAAGCCATCGAAGAGCTTACCGTCGATGAGCGCGCGACGATGACCAACATGGCGGCCGAGATCGGCGGTTTTACCGGCATTGTGGCCCCCGACGGCAAGGTCGTCGAATTCCTCGTCGAGCGCCGGGGAATGCCTCGCGCGGAGGCGGAACGGCTGTGCAACGGACTGTATTCCGACCCCGGTGCGCGGTATGCGCATGCCATCGAACTTGACGCCGGCGAAATCTATCCCATGGTGGCGACGCCGGGCGATCCGGGCAACGGCAAGTTCATCGGCGACCTGCACACCCCGATTCCGGTGGAGATCGCCTACGGCGGAACCTGCACGGCGGGCAAGAACGAGGACATGGACATGTATGCCCGCGTGCTTGCCGACGCGGTTGCGCAAGGACGGCGGGTGGCGGACTCCTGCAAGTTCTATATCCAATTCGGTTCGCAGCAGACCCGCGATTACTGCGTGCGCAAAGGCTATCTCGACATTTTCCACAAAGCCGGTGCCACCGTCATCGAGCCCTCCTGCGGGGCCTGCATCAATGCCGGCCCCGGGGTCTCGACGCGAGCGGATCAGGTGGTCATCAGCGCGCAGAACCGCAATTTCCCCGGCCGCAGCGGTCCGGGACAGATGTACCTGGCTTCGCCGCTGACGGTCGCGGCCAGTGCCGTGGCGGGCTACATTGTGGAATACGAACCCGCCAAGGTCCATGTTTAGCGGAGTTCAGCCGATTGCGGAAAGGCGGTTGGGCGGCTCTGCCGGCCGTTTTGTTAGAATCGAGTGTTTCCGATGGCTTTTCGTGATCATCAGCAGGCGTTCCGGAGAAAGCGAAAACTATGGCATATGTGATTGCAGAACCCTGTATCGGCACGAAGGATACGGCATGCGTCGATGCGTGTCCGGTGGATTGCATCCACCCGAAGAAAGATGAAGAAGCGTTCGCCAAGGAAGAGATGCTGTATATCGATCCGGTCGAGTGCATCGACTGCGGGGCGTGCGTTCCGGTTTGTCCCGTCTCGGCTATTTTTGCGCTCGATGATCTGCCGGAGAAGTGGAAGGAATACACCGAGCGCAACGCGAAGTACTTTGGCCGGTAAAGTCGCGGCAGCCTAGGCCTCAGACCTGGGATCCGGTCATCATGGCTGCCACAGGTCGAGCTTTGTCCCAGGGACGAGCCGAGTAGGCGTCCCTGGGAAAAAGCGCCTTTCCGCATGGGTGAATTCCTGTGCTTCCCTCCTTGTCTCCACTCCAGTAAAATTGTTCTGATGCGCTTGATATGAAGGACTGGCCTGTCTCGGCCCCAACGGACGCAACGGCGACCGGCGAGGAATTCATAGGCGCCGAGAACCACTCTGAATGCCGCTGAAGCAGTCTGAGGCGATTGTTCTGCGTACGTACCCGCTGCACGAGGCGGACCTGCTGGTCACTTTGTTCACCCGCCTGGAAGGCAAGGTGAAAGGTGTGGCAAAGGCGGCCAAGAAGTCGCGCCGGAGATTCGCCGGCGCCCTGGAGCCGCTGACCTGCGTGCGTGTCTTCTGGGAGGATCGCGAGCGAAGGGAGCTGGCGCGGATCGATTCCTGCGAGGTGTTGGCGTCACCGCTCTCGTCGCAGGTGGATTACCCTCGCATCGTGGCCTTGGGGCATGTGGCCGAGATGCTTGACGAGATGCTGCCGGAGCGCGAGGCGAATGACGCAATTTACCGGCTGGCGATCTCGGTGCTGGCGAATTTGAATTCGAATGCCATCTGGATGCCGGTGACCTACTTCCAGCTCTGGCTGGTGCGGTTGATGGGGTTTCTGCCGGAGCTGAGCGCCTGCATCGTTTGCGGACGCGCACTGGACGGGCAGCGGGCCTGGTTCCATGTGCTGGCGGACGGCTTGATGTGTCCGGAACATAAGCGGCTGGCGTCGTCGGAGATGACGGCCGAGTCGAGGGGGTTGGCGGCGGAGATGTTCCGCTCGCCGGTGGAGAAGTTGGCAGGCGAGCCATGGCCGCGCTCACGCGGCGCGGACTTGCGCAAGTTCCTGATGCAGATTCTCTCGCGGCACCTGGATCGCAAGCTGGTGACGGCGGCGCAGTTGGAGAAGCTGGACTGAGCGAACCGCCGCGCATCCACAAGTTGACTGGAGTGAACGCAATTGCTGATGACTGGGGCCGAGCGCTCGGCCGGAAAGACTGTCTGTGACTGGATCAGTTAACAAACCGCTCACCTTCCAGGATCTAATCCTGAAGCTGCAAGAGTTTTGGGCGCGCTACGGATGTGTGTTGCAGCAGCCGCACGATGTCGAGGTTGGCGCGGGCACGATGTCGCCCGAGACTTTTCTGCGCGTGCTTGGGCCGGAGCCGTATCGCGTGGGTTACGTCCAACCTTCACGCCGCCCGGCGGATGGCCGCTATGGGGAGAATCCGAACCGGCTATACAAGCACACGCAGTTCCAGGTGATTCTGAAGCCGCCGCCGGAGAACGTGCAGGAGCTCTACCTGGAGTCTCTGAGTGCAATAGGCATCGATTTGCGGAAGCACGACGTCAAGTTCGAGGAGGATAACTGGGAGTCTCCGACGCTCGGCGCTTGGGGCGTGGGCTGGCAGGTGATGCTCGATGGGCTGGAGATCACGCAGTTTACGTATTTCCAGCAGTGCGGCGCAGTGGACCTGGACCCAATGTGCGCCGAGTTGACCTACGGACTGGAGCGCATTGCCGCCTTTCTGCAAGATGTCGACTCGATCTACGACATCGTGTGGGTTTACGACCCAGAAGGCAAGCCGGTGACGTACGGTGACATCCGGCTGGCTGACGAGCAGCAGTATTCGGTCTACAACTTTGAATTGGCCGACGTGGACAAACTCTGGAAGCATCTGGACGCCTACGAGGCCGAGTGCCAGGAATTGCTGGCCGAGTATGCCAAGTTGATGGGCGAGAAGAAGGAAACGGGCAAAAAGGAGCGCGTGCTGGATGAGGAATTTGGCAAGCATTTAGCGCAGCAGAAGTTGCGCTTCCCGCTGCTGCCCGCATTTGACCTGTGCCTGAAGTGCTCACACCTGTTCAATTTGCTCGACGCGCGCGGAGCAATCAGCGTGACGGAGCGGGTCGGTATTATCGCGCGGATTCGCGCGCTGGCCGTTGCCGCCGCCAGGTCGTGGGTCGATCAGCAGAAGACCGGAATGGCGGAGCGGGAGGTTCTGCCCTCAGTGGCCGCCGCCAACTAGACCGGATTCGCGGAAGGCAGACCCCGCGAAGCAGCCGGGCTTCCGAGCACGGCGGTGAAGGTTAGGGTATACCGACTATGGAAGTGCTCTAGGTGCTGCCGCGGAGGCGAATCCGGGGTTGCTGCCTGCGGTGCGCGAATTTTAACCTGAGTTTGCTCATCGCGCGATGGGCTGCGCATAGAATAGGAAAGAACTTGTTGCGATGGCGAATTTCCTGCTTGAAATAGGGACCGAAGAAATTCCCGCCCGCATGATCGCCTCGGCCGCCGAGGAGTTGACCAAGCGTGTGCGCGATTTGTTGGCGCGCGAGCATCTCGCCGAAGTGGCGGCCGTGGAATCGTTCTCCACGCCGCGCCGCATTGCGGTGCTGGCTCGCGGAGTGGCTGACGCACAGCCTGATGTCAGCGAACAAGTGATCGGGCCTTCGCTGAAAGTCGCCTTTAGAGACGGCCAGCCGACGCCGGCGGCGTACGCCTTCGCGAAAAAGGTGAACCTGGAACTGAGCGCACTGGAAAAGATTTCAATCCCGAAAGGCGAGTATCTGGCGGCGAAGATGTTGAAGAAGGGCCGCGCCGCTTCGGCGCTGCTGGCGGAGTCGCTGCCGAAAGAGGTGGGCTCGATCTACTGGGCCAAGAATATGTACTGGCGCGGCAAATCGGCGGAGCGCTTCGTGCGCCCGGTGCGCTGGATCGTGGCCTTGCTCGACGGCAAGGTGGTGCCAGTCGAGTTTGGCGGGATCGCTGCGGGAAACAAATCGCGCGGCCACAGGATTCTATCGGAGGGCGATATAACGCTGCGCGCGGAAGACGAGTATGCGGACAAGTTGAAAAGCGCATGCGTGATTCCGCATCCCTCGGAGCGCGAGGCAATCATCCGCAAGGCGCTGGATACAGCCACGAGGACGATTCCGGGAGCGCGCTGGCGGGAAGATAAAGAGCTGCTGGCGACGGTCGTGAACCTCACTGAATATCCTTCGGTCATTCTTGGCAATTTCGAGCACGAATACTTGAGCCTGCCGGAAGAAGTGCTGGTGACCGTGATGCGCGATCACCAGAAATATTTCGCCGTGGAAGACGCAAACGGCAAGCTGACGCCGCACTTTCTGGCGGTGCTGAATACCTCCTCCGACTCCGCCGGCTTGATCCGCCATGGCAACGAGCGGGTGCTGCGCGCGCGCTTCAACGATGCGCGCTTCTTCTGGCAAACCGACCAGAAGATCACGCTGCGCGAGCGCGTCGAGTTGCTGAAGTCGGTTACCTTCCAGAAAGACCTTGGCAGCTATTTCGAAAAGGCTATCCGCACGCAACACCTGGCGAGTTTGGTGGCGGAAAGCGTGCGTGAGAACGGCATTACGGTGCGTCCGGGGATTATCCACAAGGCCGCGCTGCTGGCCAAAGCGGATTTGACAACCGAGTTGGTCAAGGAATTTACCGAACTCCAGGGCATTATCGGCGGTCTCTATGCCAAGGCGCAGGCGGTGGCGCTGGAGATGAATCCCTTCGTGGGCGACGTGATCTATGACCACTACAAGCCCGAGTCGATGGAAGATGCGGTGCCGCGCACGCTGGAGGGCGCGGTTCTGGCGATTGCCGACAAGGCGGATTCCATCGCCGGAATGTTTGCGCTGGGGATGCAGCCCACGGGATCGAAAGATCCCTTCGCGCTGAGGCGGGCTGCCAATGGGATCGTCCGCATTCTGGCCGAGCACAACTTGCCACTGAGCATTTCGCAGATCATGGCCGATGCGCTTTTGCAATACAAAGGCAGCGAAGCCAAGAAGAAGTTCACGGCGGGGGAGGGCTTTCCGCGGGATGTCGCGGCGTTCTTCCGCGAACGCCTGGAATTCTACCTCCGCGACGTAAAGGGCTATGCTTATGACGTGGTGAACGCGGTGCTGGCCTCAGGCGCGGACAATGTTCCGGACGCGATCATGCGCGCCGAAGCGGTGGCAAGAGTTCGCGGCTCGGAGGATTTCGAGGCGATTTCTGCGGCCTTCAAGCGGATCAAGAACATTCTGCGGCAGGCTGCCGAAAGCAAGAAGACCGGAACGGAAGCGGTTGGCGGAATCTTTGACGACGGCGAACCGGCGGAGCGTGAACTAGCCGGACAGGGGGCACAATCCGGCGAGAATGTTCGCGCACTCTGCGCCGAGAAAAAATACGACGAAGCGCTGGCCGAGGTTGCGAAGATCCGTAAGCCGATCGACGAATTCTTCGATCGAGTGATGGTAATGGTCGAAGACGAACAGGTTCGTAACCGCAGGTTGGCGTTGCTGGAAATGCTGCTCGGCCAGTTCAGCAATATCGCCGACTTCAGCGAGATCGTGACCGAGCGTAAGAGTTTACAGTAACCGGTTCCTTTGGGGCGGCAACGTCGTACAGGTCCGGGGAGTCAATGGCACTGTATATTCCGGCGGTGGTAGACGCCTTTAGAGGTCGATGTTGAAATGAGCACACAAACTTTTGAAAGTGAGAGCGCACAGATGGCAACACCCAAAGAAACCGCGATCAAATACGTATACTTCTTCGGCGGCGGGAAGGCTGAAGGAAACGGAAAAATGAAGGATATGCTTGGCGGCAAAGGCGCCGGCCTGGCTGAAATGACCAACGTCGGGTTACCGGTTCCTCCGGGCTTCACGATCCAGACGGAGGCCTGTCGCGACCGGATGCGCGGTTCGCAGTCGCCTGAACTCGACGCGCAGATGGATGCGGCGCTTGCGAGGTTAGAGGAACTGCAGGGACAGAAATTGGGTTCGGGCGAGAGCCCGTTACTGGTGTCTGTGCGTTCGGGCGCGAAGTTTTCCATGCCGGGCATGATGGACACGATTCTGAACCTTGGTCTCAATGACAAGTCGGTGGTAGCCCTGGCCGAGAAAACCGGCAATCCGCGGTTTGCCTATGACTCTTATCGGCGGCTTATCCAGATGTTTGGCAACGTCGTGCTGGAGGTCGAAAAAGCGCACTTCGAGGAAGTGTTCGACAAGAAGAAGAGACAGAAGAAGGCGAAGCTGGATACCGATCTCGATGCCGCGGCGTTGCAGGAAGTGATCGCCGAGTACAAGAAGGTGGTCAAGAAGTTTGCGAAGGTCGACTTCCCGCAGAGTCCGCGCGAGCAACTCGTGATGGCCCGCGATGCGGTTTTCCGGAGTTGGAACAACGAGCGCGCCAAGCACTATCGCCGCATCAACAATATCGATGACTGGTTGGGAACCGCCGTTAACGTGCAGGCGATGGTGTTCGGCAACATGGGCGAGAACAGCGGTACGGGCGTCGGATTCACGCGCAACCCCGCAACCGGTAAAAAAGAGTTTTACGGCGAGTTTCTGCTGAACGCGCAGGGCGAAGATGTTGTCTCCGGTGTGCGCACTCCGGCTCACATCACCGAGCTCGAGAAGATCATGCCGGAGGTCTACAACCAGCTGCGTGATATCACGTCGCGAATGGAAAAGCACTATCGCGACATGCAGGACTTCGAGTTCACCATTCAGGACGGCAAGCTTTACATGCTGCAGACCCGCAACGGCAAGCGCACGGGACTGGCGGCTGTGCGCCTGGCCATCGACATGGTGGAAGAGGGCTTGATTACGAAGGAAGAGGCGATCTTCCGCGTAGAGCCCAACCAGCTCTATGACTTCCTGGTCCCGCAGCTTGATGAAAAGGGAAGCAAGGTCGAAGTGCTCGCCACCGGTTTGCCGGCTTCGCCGGGCGCGGCGGTGGGACAGATCGTATTTAGCGCCAATGATGCCGTGGCTTACACCCAGAAGGGCAAGATGAAGTCGGTCATCCTGGTGCGCGGCGAAACCACGCCGGAAGACATTCACGGCATGGAAATCGCGTCCGGCATTCTGACTTCGCGCGGCGGCATGACTTCGCACGCGGCGGTGGTTACGCGCGGCATGGGCAAGTGCTGCGTGGCAGGCGCGGGCGACATCTCAGTGGACGAGAAAAAGCGCGAGATGCGGGTTAAGGGGCAGACCTTCAAGGAAGGCGACTGGCTCTCTCTGGATGGCACGACCGGGCGCGTCATCAAGGGCAGGCTGAACACGATCGCGGTTTCGGCGGACAATCCGGACCTGGTGAAGTTCATGAGCTGGGCCGATCCGTATCGCAAACTGGGGGTGCGCGCCAATGCGGATATTCCGCGCGACGCGAAGCAGGCCCGGCTGTTCGGCGCCGAAGGCATCGGCCTGTGCCGCACCGAACACATGTTCTTCGCCGAGGACCGTCTGCCGTTCATGCGCATCATGATTCTGGCCGACAACGAGAAGGACCGCCGTACGGCTCTCAAGAAGCTGCTTCCAATGCAGCGTGCCGACTTTGCCGGCCTGTTCAAGGCAATGGACGGCTTGCCGGTTGTCATCCGTACGCTGGATCCGCCGCTGCACGAGTTCCTGCCCAAGCGCGAGGACCTGATGGTGGAAATCGCCAGGCTCGAGATCAGCAAGCCGAAGTCTCCGAAGTTGAAGGCGCTTCGCGCCCTGTTGTCTCGCGTGGAAGATCTGCACGAGATCAACCCAATGCTCGGACATCGCGGATGCCGTTTGGGAATCACTTATCCGGAGATCACCGAAATGCAGGCGCGCGCCATTCTGGAGGCGGCCGTCGACGTCAAGAAAAAGGGCATCAAGGTACACCCGGAGATCATGATCCCGCTCACCAGCGGCATCAAGGAAATGAAGAACCAAGCTGACATCTGTCGCCGCGTCGCCGAAGAGGTGTTCAAGGAGAAGGGCGCGACGGTCGAGTACCTGGTCGGCACCATGATCGAGCTGCCACGAGCCTGTCTCATGGCGGACCAGATTGCGCAGGAGGCCGAGTTCTTCAGCTTCGGCACCAACGATCTCACGCAGACGACGTTCGGTTTCTCGCGCGACGACATCAACAAGTTCCTGCCGGCCTATCTGAAGGACGGAATCATCAAGCAGGATCCGTTCGCAGTGTTGGACCAGGAAGGCATGGGACAGCTGGTGAAGATGGGTACCGAGCGCGGCCGCAGCACGCGTCCGAAGCTGGAGGTCGGCATCTGCGGCGAGCACGGCGGCGAGCCCGAATCGGTAAAGTTCTGCCACCGCGTCGGCATGGACTACGTCTCCTGCTCTCCGTTCCGTGTTTTAACTGCCCGCCTAGCCGCGGCGCAGGAAGGCCTTGCCGAAAAAGGAATGGAGGGTGGGGCCACGAAGTAATCGCCTCAGCTCACGCGACAACCAGCATTAGCAGAAGGCCTGGCGAAAAAGCCGGGCCTTCTTTTGTGTGTGGCAAGGGGCGGACGGACAGCCGTTCTCTCTATGTCGATTGCGCTCCGGCCTGCTAACATGAACTGTATCGACACTTTGAAATGGTCCAATCGATTCTGCCTTGTCCTCTCTCACGACAATCTGGAATGAAGCGCTAGCCGAGGAAGCGCCGGCAAGAGTGGCGGCGTCGCGCTTCTATCATCCTGAGCTGGATATCCTGCGCTTCTTCGCGTTCTTTGCCGTGTTTTGCCACCACGCGCTGCCGCGCGAAGTTTCGGCGTATACCGCGCTTCACATTGTGCCGTGGCTCGGCCATCTTCTGGCGGGCATTGCTGCGACGGGCGCTTTCGGCGTCGACATTTTCTTCGTACTCAGCTCGTTTCTGATCACGGAGCTGTTGTTGCGGGAGAAGTCGCTGCTGGGAGAGGTCGATGTCAGGTCCTTCTATGCCCGCCGAGTGCTCCGGATATGGCCGCTTTATTTTGCATTTCTGACTCTGGCGGCGGCGATGCAGTTGTTTGTGCCCGGGCAGCACATAGGGTGGCGGGCAGCAATGGGATTCACCTTCCTGGCGGGGAACTGGTGGATCGTATTTCACGGCTTTCCATCCTCGGTGATCTTTCCACTGTGGAGCATCTCCATCGAGGAGCAGTTTTACCTGCTGTGGCCTGCCGCGGTTAAGCGGGCGGGAACCGTGATGATGCTGGCACTTGCGGTTTGTATGCTGGCCCTGGCGAACGCGACGCGCCTTTATCTTGGGCTGCACCACACGATGGAAACGCAGGCCTGGTGCAACACGCTGGTGCAACTCGACCCGATTGCGGCAGGCATTCTGATCGCGGTGTTATTGAAGGGAAGGACGCCTACGCTAGGCCTGAGAGCGAGAGCCTCGCTCGCAATGGCAGGGATCGCTCTGCTGTGGGCGGCCGCCAATTTTTTCCGCATCAAAGCAGATCCGCTCAAGTTGCAGGACTTGTTGCTCGGTTACCCGGTAATGGCCGCGGGTGCTTCAACGCTGCTGATCGCCGTGCTTTGCAGCCGGCCGATGCTGGACAAGAGTCTGTTGGTGTACCTGGGCCGCATTTCTTATGGGCTTTATGTTTTCCACGTGCTGGCGCTGATGTGTTCGGACTATCTGATGCCAAACTTCGCGGCGTCTGCCGGTCGCTTGGCGCTGCACGGCCTGGTTGCGCTGACGCTGACGGTCGCTCTGGCGGCGGCTTCCTACCGTTGGCTGGAAACTCCATTCCTTAAGTTGAAGCAGCGATTTACCCACGTGCTATCGCGAGCACTCTAGAGCAATTCCACAGTTGGTCTACCCTCAATATCATCGCCGGGCTCGAAAGCCCGGCTTCTGCGTGGAGTATACCTTCCGCGAATTCGGTCTAGAGGCTGGCTACTGCACTTTTTGCAAACGGGCGACGAGTTTCTGCGCGAGGTTCTCTTCGCTCTCCGACCAGAGCACGCGGCCAGTCAGTTGGCAATGTTTCTCCACTGCACGCGTGAAGGCAATGAGTTGGGCGACATTCTCCCGCACCCGCTGCTGGTCCGCTGGCGACAGATTCATATCTTCGTAAAGGAAAGGGAAGTCCAGCCCGAAGTCGATTTCAAGATGCCCGTACTCGGTGTAGACGCCCTCATCGAATTCCGTGCCATGGAGAATGAAGCTGACTTTGTTTTCACGTCGCGACCACTCGCCGCCCTCGCTGGCCGGTGTCCATAACTCCCAATACGCCTCGAAGGTGATGGCGTAGTCCTCATGGGCAAACTCCTCTACTGCCTCCATGGCTTGTTGCGGAGTGGCAGGCGGAGTGAACCGGCGCTCGAGGATGGAAGGCTCCGAGTAACTAATGGGCTGCACTGCAACGTAAGCGATCCCCGGCGCGGCGGGCGCGAAAGGGAACTGTTGCAAAACGCCTAGCGCTCGCACCAGCATTTCTTCGGCGCGAAAGGTTGGAAACCATAAGCTCAGGTAAAGCGGATCGGCCATCGTTGCTCCATGGGTTCAAGCCCGGCGAGACCGTGCCGGGCTGAATGACTCCCGGGGCCGGTTGATGCCAGTGCATCCGGCCCAGGCGCCACAACGCTATATAGAATACAAACGCTATATATCCGATGCTTGAAACTGCGCGTTCACTTCTTCTGCGTTGCTTCCCACACGGATTTGTAGTCGTAGGTCGGATAGAAATCCGTGCGGAATGCTCCCCACGCGTGACGCTCAATTGCGAGATTCACTTCGCGCAAACGCTCGGCCGGGAAACGAAGCGTGACCACCTGCCCAATGCCCATCATCACGTACCAGGAAACGACTTCGACGTCCTTGGGAGGGAAATTGTCGAAATAGCCGTGCGCCTTAAGGTCGGCGTTGATCTGGTCGAGTGTTTTGGACTCGTCGTGACGTAAGAAGATGGTAAGCATCATCGTCCCTTTCTGTGCGCCTGCCTGCGGGCTTGCAGCGGGAGCCGCCGGTGCCGCCGGTTGGTTTTGAGCCATACCGATCGAGACCATTAACAGCAACAAAGAAAAGAGGCGAACAACGGTTTTCCCATTCAACATCATTTTTCTCCTCGCGCCGGTCCTCGACAGCCCCGGTTGCGGTTGCGTAGTGAGTATCAGGCGTCTTGCCGAGCCACTCCGGATGGCTCCAGTCGCCGTTGAAGTAGTAGATGGCCGGGTGTCTCTCAAATTGTCCCTTGCTCGCCCGGGTTGCAAAGCGGCGGAATTCGCGGCCTGCGTGCAACGCCTGTTGCCGCACCGGCAGCGAGTCGCAGCCAGTGCAACGCTTGCCGGCAGGTTAAGCGCATGCTGCCCTGCCCAACACGCGCAACTCCAGCGCGTGCCGGGAACCCGCATCCGACCGTCGCGACGGCTTTGGACTGCTAAATAATATCAGCACCCATCAGCTTCGTACCGGGCACTCCGACGAAGCGGAACAAATGTTCGGCGCGTGCTTTGCTTTCAGCCCTTTGGGCGACTCGCTTTTGACACTGCCGAGGTGTGCTGATACGATGAATCTGCTGTTACGTGCAAGAGTTCCTGCCTGTAGAGTCCCCGTCGTCTAGCCTGGCCTAGGACATCGCCCTTTCACGGCGGTAACGCGGGTTCAAATCCCGCCGGGGACGCCAAGCTTCTTCAGTAACTTACATCCACAGAATCAAGCAGCCTTCAGAATCTGGTGACGCTATGGTGACGCGGAAGGCCAAAAACATTGGTCCAAGTCAGCAAGCAGATCGTCGCAAGACTGGCATTGTTCGTTTCCTCTTGACTTAACCTAGGCCGGTTGCTCTCAGCCGCTACGGTGGGCCACCACGATTCGTGTCTGCATCCAACGTTCATTCGCGGAATCTCTGGAAGCGCAGGCTCAGTCCGCTCGCGGATTAGAGTTTGCGTTCGCGGCACCCAAATATGGAATGCCCGTCGAGGTCGCTCTGTGATTGGTGGAGCGACCTCGCGTGGGAACTTACGGCTTCTGTCCGATGTGATGATTAATCCAGCCAACCAGCCAGTCGGCGATCGCCAAGCTGTTCTTGTCCTGCATCAGCATGTGGGAGTTGCCATGAATTCCAATGTCGGGCAGCAGTGTCAGCTCCGCCTTGCCGCCAGCCGCGTTGACCGCCTGCACGAAGTCGCGGCAGAGTTTCAGGCGCGGCGCCCAGCGAGGCGATTGGTCGACATAGTCGCCGAACAGCACCAGAATCGGCATGCCCTTGAACGGCGCCATATCATCTTTACGGTCTGGGCAGGCGGCGGGTTCGATGGATACGATCCCGGCGACGCCCTTGGTACTGAGCACCGCCGCTGAAACGGATAGATGCCGGACTGCGAATGGCTGACCAGCACGGTGCCACCGATTTTTTGTGCCAGTTCGGACAGTGCCGGAACCGTCGGATTGGGTGTGGGCAAGGTGTCTAACCAGTCTGGTCACCATCTGCTTCCAGAATTCCGCCTGCGCCTCCAGCGGGAACTGCATGCCGGGGAACACCTTCGGATATTCCGGACCGAAGCGGAAGATCGCCCAAGCGCCTTCGTGCCCTGCCGAGAACACGCACCGGAAGTTGGTCGAGCGGCGCCTTGTTCGCCTTGACCGCGTTGATCGCGGCCGGACTGCAGGCCGAGCGGCCGCGCCATGCCTGGTCGACGACGTAAACCGGAAAACCCTTGCGAGCGAAATATTCGTCCCAGCCCATTCGGCCGTCAGGTGTCGTTTCCCACGTCTTGCCGGTCAGGCAGCAACCGTGAATCAGCGTAAGCGGGTAATGCCGCTTGGCGCCTGGCCGGCACTTGGTAATGGACGTACACCTGATCGACAGTGATCGTGCCGGACGCTGGATATTTGGGCTGGGTGAGAGCGTGTCGAACTGCACGTCGCGTCCGCCGACGAAGAAGCTGCCCTCCTTTTCCAATTTCAGTGGCTTCGAGGTGGATGCGGACGTATTCTGAGCCGCTGCGGGCAATGCAGCGGCCGCGGCCATCATCAGTACTGCCATGATCTGGACGAGGCGGGGCGGTATGGACATGAGACCTCCTGATCTTCTCGGTTGATCCGACATGACATGGTTGCAGCTAGAATCCAACGGGAACCATCGGGCAACGATCACGCGCCAAATGGAACCGACGATAAGAATTACGGACAGCAGGAATGTGAACACTGAGGCTGCTCCGACTGCCTCTCGGGAAGCACAATTGTGATTCGGGGCTGCCGCCCAGTCAACAGCAATTGCGGGGACTGCATTTCAAAGGGGCCAATGTTGCTGCGTGCTGTTGGAGGCCTGCGTGTTGACCGCGGGACAAAGCGTCGGAACACGGTTCCGGCCGACAAGCTGTAATCGGTCGCGATTGGTCTGCCTAACATAAGTCCCAAAGAGTTCGTGCCCATTACAATCTGCTGTCAAAACATGTCCTCGTGCGGCTATTATTCTGGAATCCTAAGAGGTTGCTGGACAGTTCCGGGGTTGACGTGAGCGAAACCACAGCAGTGCAGGCCCGACGAAAAATACAGTCGGCCACAATCTTCCCGATTCTGGTGGCTATCAGTTTCTGTCATCTTCTAAATGATATGGTGCAATCGCTGATCACAGCGATTTATCCAATCCTGAAGAGTTCCTTCCACCTGGACTTCGCGCAGGTTGGGCTGATAACCCTCACCTATCAGATGACCGCATCCCTTCTGCAGCCTGTAGTGGGTTTCTACACTGATCTCCGGCCCAAGCCATTTTCCTTGCCAATCGGAATGAGCTTTACCCTGGTTGGCTTGGTGCTCCTCTCGCGAGCGCCCAATTTCCCTGTAATTTTAGTGGCATCGGCACTGGTGGGCGTTGGGTCTGCGGTGTTTCACCCCGAATCGTCGCGGGTGGCTCGCATGGCCTCAGGCGGACAGCATGGCCTTGCACAATCGATTTTTCAAGTCGGCGGAAACGTAGGCGCTACTCTGGGACCTTTGCTGGCGGCGTTTATTGTCCTGCCACGTGGCCAACATAGTCTAGGCTGGTTTTCTATCGCTTCTCTGCTGTCGCTTCTCGTGCTGACGGTTGTCAGCGGGTGGTACAAAACCAACATATCAACAAACAAGGCGGAGTCGCGCGCAGCCAAAGTCGCGAGTCACCTGCCAGTCTCTTCCCCAAAGGTCGCACTATCGATTGCGATCCTGATTTGTCTTTTGTTTTCGAAGGCCTTCTATCAAGCGAGTCTGACCAGTTATTACACCTTCTACCTGATTAGCAAGTTTCATATATCGGTGCAGAGCGCCCAAATTCATCTGTTTGTTTTTTGGGGTTCGATCGCGGCAGGTGCGTTGATTGGTGGACCCGTCGGCGACCGAATCGGGCGCAAGTATGTCATCTGGGGTTCGATTCTGGGTGTTCTGCCCTTCACTTTAATGCTGCCATACGCCAATCTGTTCTGGACCGTTATTCTCATTATCGCAATCGGCCTCATTCTGTCGTCATCGTTTTCGGCCATTGTGGTCTATGCCCAAGAATTGGTTCCCGGGAGAGTGGGAACCATGTCCGGCATATCGTTCGGATTATCCTTTGGGTTGGGCGGTCTTGGCGCCGCACTGCTAGGTCAGTTGGCAGATATCACAAGCATCTATTTCGTCTATCGAGTCTGCTCATTCCTGCCGGCGATTGGCCTACTGACCATGTTCTTGCCGAATCTGGAAGAAACCAAGCCCGGCAAACAGAAAGCAATCGCCGTCTGAAGTTCCGAGAAACAACCGAACTCAACGCTGATCACCGCCTGTGCAGCGCACTTTGTGTTCTAGGCGAGGCAGCCCCTCAGCCGTTTTCTAGCAGCCTATTCCGTTGCGGTGCAATTGGGTCCCCTTTTCGGCGAAACGCCCAACCCCGGTCCGGCCCCCTCGGCTGGCGCTGCTTCCCTGGGTTGACGCGGTAAACGGAGCCGGGCCCTCTTGAAGAAATTTTGGTACAAAAAGCTCTAAAATTGACACCCACAACTACAGCTCGTACTATCAGCCTTCCGCTGTTCAGGTGCAGAGCAGGCGCACATTCCCGAAACCGCGAAGACGTATGCGGGCTTCGATTGTGGCGCCATAAAATAGGAGCACAATGATGCCGCTGAAAACCTCGGATCCCGCCGCGCTGCCCGCGCATATTCTCTCCGCCATGATCACCGCTCGGCGGCTTTCCCCGGTCGAGCTGATCGAGGCCGTGCTCGAAAAGATTCGCGCGAGTGAGCCAAAGCTCCATGCGTTTGTGGAAGTTTACGGAGACGAAGCTTGCCTGGCGGCTGAAGCAGCCGACAAGGCGATAAGGTCTGGCCATGCGGTCGGCCCCCTGCACGGCATTCCGGTCGCGCTCAAAGATCTGGTCGAGATAGAGGGTCGGGTCGCGACCGGCGGGACGAAGGTTTGGTCCCAGCGCCGGGCCACGCGTACCGCTACCCTAGTTCGCCGCCTCATCGGCGCCGGCATGATCGTCATCGGCAAAACGCATACGGTGGAATTCGCATTGGGCGGTTGGGGTACCAATCAACATCTCGGCACGCCGTGGAATCCCTGGGATGCCGAGATCGCGCGCATTCCCGGCGGTTCGAGCAGCGGTTCGGGCGTGGCCGTTGCAGCCCGGCTGGTACCCTGGGCCATCGGTACCGACACGGGCGGATCTATCCGGCTGCCATCATCTTTTTGCGGCGTGACCGGGTTGAAAACGACCATTGGACGCATCAGCACTTATGGCGTCCTGCCGCTGAGCCCAACCCTGGACACTCCAGGTCCGATTGCGCGAACCGTCGAAGACGCGGCAATTCTCTATCGCGCCATGCAGGGTCCCGACCCACTCGACCGCAAGACTCTTGGACATCATTTCCATGACCCGATGTCCACGCTCAAGCGGGGCATCAGGGGACTGCGCCTGGCGCGGATGCCTGAAGAGGAGCGTGCGGGCGTAGCCACTGATGTGCTCAGGAATTATGACCAGTCGCTGGAGGCTCTGGCGCGGCTTGGGGCGCAGATAGAGCCGGTGAAACTACCCTTCCGCTTTGAAGACTGTGCCGAGCTGTCGGCTTGCATCATGATGACGGAAGGCTACTCGATTGTCGGCGACCTGGCGGATAACCGCGAACTTCCATTGGACGAGGCGGTACGCGAGACGATTGCTGCTGGGCAGCAAGACTTCCGTCCGGGAGTACCTGTCCGCGTTGAGTGAGCGTGAAGAGCGAAAGCGCGCCTTCGCCTTGGCAATGGCGGATTTTGATGCTCTACTTACGCCGACGACAGAAACCACCGCCATCCCGTTGACTCGGTCGATCAGAGCAAGGGGCCGGCACGGTTTACGCGCCTCGCCAACCTGCTTGAACTTTGCGCTCTCGCCCTGCCGAATGGATTTGACGCGGACGGGCTGCCCACGTCGCTT
>CAWJGD010000024.1:0-67703 GCA_963842345.1 uncultured Acidobacteriota bacterium | reverse complement strand
CTCGACCGGCAAGCGGGAAAATCTCGCCGGCCTGGAAGCGATGGATTTTATCGAGGCGGACCTCAATGACGCCGACGCCTGCGCCACGGCATGCCGCGGCGTGGAAGTTGTGTTTCACGAGGCGGCGATTCCTTCCGTGCCGCGTTCGGTGGTCGATCCGATCTTGACCAACGACGCCAATGTTTCCGGCACGCTGCAATTGCTGGTCGCCGCTCGCGATGCGAAGGTGCGCCGGGTCGTGTACGCCGGATCTTCCTCCGCCTATGGCGACGCGCCGAGTTTGCCCAAGCATGAAGGAATGCTTCCCAACCCGATCTCGCCGTATGCGGTCTCCAAACTCGCCGGCGAGTACTACATGAAATCGTTTTACCGGGTTTATGGATTGGAAACTGTAACCGTTCGATACTTCAATGTTTTCGGCCCGTATCAGGACCCGTCTTCGCATTACAGTGGAGTGCTCGCGAAGTTCAGCATGCAGATGCTGGCCGGCGAGCAGCCAACAATTTTTGGAGACGGCGAGCAGAGCCGGGACTTCACGTTTATCCAGAATGTCGTGCGCGGCAACCTGCTGGCGGCCCAGGCGCCCGCCAACCAAGTCGCCGGCGAAGTGTTCAATGTAGCTACCGCATCGAGAATCACCCTGAATGAAACCGTTAAGATATTGCGCGAGCTGACCGGTTACCGGGGAGAGGTGACGTATGCGCCCGAGCGCGCCGGTGACATCAAACATTCGCTGGCCGATATCAATCTCGCGCGGAAACATCTTGGCTATGAGATGCAAGTGGACTTCCAAGAGGGCTTGCGCCGCACGGTGGAGTGGTACAAGAGCACCATGAAGGCGGAGTTGCTCGCTCACTCCTGAATGTTCGATTCACCAGGTCGCCTATCGAGGTGGCTTTCAGTTTGTAACTGAGACGACGCCGTGATTGGGACCTATCGTGCCATTCTGGTATTCGTCAATAGCTTTAAGCAACGCACTTGCAATTTCCGCAGCCTCGACCGGTTTTTCGAGGTATATGTCGGCAAGGACTTTATCTGCCCAAAATGCCTCGCTGACGTGACTGCTCACCACCACAACGGGAAGAGCCTCCTGCTTCGCCGCTCTAACCATGGCTTGATCGCAAGGTGAATTCCAGTCGACAAGAACTGCTTGGCAATGCGAATCACGGAGTGTGGATATGCCGTAGGCGTTAAAGGCGAAAAGTTTGTGCCCAGCATCGTGCAAGAGCCCAACAAGAGGCTGGTTGAGCGGGGTACCACCAAAATACAAGATGTTTGCCATTGCTAATTCGCCTGAATAGCTAATTCAAAGCTGAGGTTGATCCTGAAAAAACCGCAGGACGGACCCTCATTAATAACTATTGCAATCTGAGTGCCATTTGGGCCAAAGGTGCTGGCCATGGATGTGAAAGCGGGCGAGCAAAACAGCAATATATTAGCGCCCTTTGTTGACTATTCCGGGTTCAGCATTAGAGTTGAGTTCTGCTTTGCGGCCATCCCAATCCACGCTCTCTACCTGGCCAACGGTAACGGGCAGTGCGAATGGGTATGATTTGCGATAGCTCGTTAACGGACAAACTACGGCGAGGCCGCTGGCACGCTTGTGCCGCTGATTACAAAGTATGCACCAATGAAGACCGGCGCTCGGCCTGCTCGCGACCGACTTGCGAATCGAAGTCGATCATCACAGATTGCCAGTTTCCGGAGCGTACGGGATCACCATTCTGCAACCTCCTTGCCCACTTCTGTGTCACTTGACACCTCCGCGCTATTCGGCGCAGCTTCGATCCCGGGTGTACCAGTTTGGTGTGCAAATTGCAAAGGTAAGGCAGTGTATGCGGTTCTGTGGTCTTTAGTTAGTGCAAGCGACTAGAGATCGGAGTGTGAGCACGTGTGCGGAATTGTTGGTTACATTGGCAAAAAGCGGGTTGTTCCAGTCATTCTCGATGGTTTGAAGCGGCTCGAGTATCGCGGCTATGACTCGGCGGGAATCGCGGTCGCCGGAAATGGCGACGGGCTGCAGATGCGCCGTGCCGAAGGCAAGCTGCGCAACCTGGAAGAGGCCATCCGGCTGAATCCGATCGACGGCACTTACGGCATCGGCCATACCCGCTGGGCGACCCATGGCCGTCCCACGGAAGCGAATGCGCATCCGCATCGCGACTGCACCGGGCGTGTCGTAGTAGTGCATAACGGCATTGTCGAGAACTACCTCAGCCTGATAAAAAAGCTACGCGAGGAAGGCCACACGTTCCTGACCGAAACCGACACCGAGGTATTCGCCCACCTCATCGAGAAGTACCTGACCTGCGACAATGGCGCGAAGGTTGCGCTGGAAGAAGCGGTTCGCAATGCGGTCCTCGATGTCCACGGAGTCTTTGCGCTGGCAGTGATTTCCGCCGATGAGTCGAACAAGATTGTGGCTGCCCGCAATGGCCCGCCCGTGGTCATCGGCTTGGGTAAGGACGAGTACTTCGTGGCCTCCGACGTTCCGGCCATTCTTAATCACACGCGCGACCTGTTCTTTCTGTCCGACGGCGACCTGGCAGTGATCACGCCGAGCGGCGTGCAGTTGAGCGACTTTAGCAGTGGCAAACCGGTGGTGCGGCAGGTGCAGCACATCACCTGGGACCCCATCATGGCGGAAAA
The DNA here is from genome assembly GCA_963842345.1 of uncultured Acidobacteriota bacterium. Classification (GTDB taxonomy): domain Bacteria; phylum Acidobacteriota; class Terriglobia; order Terriglobales; family Acidobacteriaceae; genus CAWBRT01. The sequence continues at coordinate 65,054 of CAWJGD010000024.1, read as the reverse complement.
GGGCGGCTTTAAGCACTTCATGCTCAAGGAGATTTTCGAGCAGCCGCGCGCCGTCCGCGATACTTCGCTGGGCCGCATCTCGCTCGACACGGGCAAAGTGTTTCTCGACCAGATGGAGATCGGCGAGGCCGAATTCAAGAGCCTCACCAAGGTTCAGGCGGTTGCCTGCGGGACCAGTTGGCACGCGGCTCTGGCCGGCAAGTACATGATCGAGCGGCTGGCGCGGATTCCGGTCGAAGTCGACTACGGAAGTGAATATCGCTACCGCGACCCGATCATGGGCAAGAACGAACTGACGATTGTCATTACCCAGTCCGGAGAGACCGCCGACACCATCGCGGCACAGCGCGAGGCCAAGGCAAAAGGCTCCAAGACACTGGCGATTTGCAACGTCGTCGGGGCCATGATCGCGCGCGAAGCCGATGGCACAATCTACACGCACGCGGGGCCGGAAATCGGCGTAGCCTCCACCAAGGCATTCACCAGTCAATTGGCGGCGCTCTTTATTTTCGCCGTTTACCTGGGGCAGTTGCGCGGAACCCTTTCGTCGGAGCAATCGAAGCAGTTGCTGGGCGAACTGGCCAAGATACCGGGCAAGCTCGAAAGCGTGCTCACGCTGGAAGAAGACCTAAAAGACCTCGCCAAGCAATATAGCCGTGCTCAGGACTTTCTGTTTCTTGGCCGCGGCGTGCACTTCCCGATCGCGCTGGAAGGCGCTCTCAAGCTGAAAGAAATCTCCTACATTCATGCCGAGGGCTACCCGGCAGGCGAGATGAAGCACGGTCCGAACGCCCTGATCGACGAGGAGCTGCCGACGGTGATCCTCGCCACCAAGGACGAACACGACCCCAACTCGGTGCTTCGCTACGAAAAGACCTGCTCAAACCTGAAGGAAGTAACCGCGCGCGCCGGCAAAGTGATCGCGATTGCAACCGAAGGCGACGAGGAAATCCGCGAGTCCGCCGATCACGTTCTCTACATTCCGGCAGCTCCGGAGCTGCTGATGCCGATTCTTGAGATCGTGCCCCTGCAGTTGCTTGCTTACCATATTGCAGTGCGCCGCGGTTGCGATGTCGATCAACCTCGTAATCTGGCGAAATCGGTTACGGTTGAATGACGAAATGCGCGGCATACCCGTTCGCGCCTACGGCACACGATCTAGCTTGTTAGTTCAGCACGGCGCTTCGGCAAGCGCTCGGACGAAGAGCATCTCTGTAAACGGACGGCTCCCGGCATGCGATTACCACATGAGACATCGTGTTGCAGAATCCCTCTTGCCTATTTCCGGGTTTTCCATGATTCTTTTCTTATGGCGACCTGCTCTGATTGTGAAGACCTGAACGCTAAATTCCGCATAGCCACGCTTCGTTACGGCAGGTTTGTTGATTCGCTCAAGGGATTGGTCGTGACCGCCAAAGATAATGAGGAATCTAAGCGACTCGAAGACGAGATGAACGAAGCCCGTCGAGCATTGTTGAAACATCAGGAAGAGCATCGGTGCCGACCCTAACTGGAGTAACTTCGGACTCACTGAAATGGCAAAGGGGTACGACGACTCCGATAGCTGCGTTGGACGCACTGGTAGCTTCTGCGGCTTTGCTAAATTGCGCTGAGCTTTGGACGCGCCAATCGGAAGCCCCGGGTATCCGTAGCCGAAGGCGCCTACCACTGCTCGATGGACGCTGGTACGTCACCAGACGACCACGCCGTAATTCCTGTATAAAGCAACGGCTCGCGGCGTGAGTCCCAAGTCGGTGCATGCTAGGAAAGTATGGATGAAGCATTCATCTAGAGTTCACAAGCAGGTGCAAGCCGCTGACAAAGCCGTTGCACCTCAACCTGCTGCTGCGGAGTGACATCACAAAACGCAAACCCGTATGTCTCCCCTTTTCGGTAGCGAACGTGAGCGTGAGACTCTAAGCTGAAATCTAGCCGTGAGTCAGAACCCTGAACCTGCACAAACTCACCCGGTACGAGATTCCCTTCGATTGTGCAGCCGATACCTCCTTCGCCAAAATTGCTACAAATTCCGAATAGCACTGCTGAGCTTCCCAATCGGTTGACAATTATTGCCAGCGGCAACCGTACGGGGTAACGAGGGAATCTACGGGCCTCAGGCTGAGGTCGCCCCAGCATCCGCTGAAGTGTCAAAAGAAGTGGGCGCACACCCTCGCTCTTATGAACGAAGGCATCCAGAAATCCCACGGCCTCTGGTGGAAGTTCAGGCAATGCTGAAAACATGATAATTATTGTGTCAGGGCAAACGCGTTTTATCTTGGCTGCGAGTTCGCCACCAGTCATGTCCAGCAAATAATGACCAAGGACGACTCCATCCGGTCGGTGCTCTGCCGCCACTTCCAGAGCTTCGCGCCCATTATTTGCGGCCAAGAAACTAATATCCCGTGCCTCCAGAGCGGCTTGTAGAAGGGAGAGAATAACTTCGTCATCGACGCAAAGCACAACAACATTGCGAAACGGATTAGAAGCCATCGGCAGCCTCCTGGCAACACACGGCGATTCTCACATCTCTCCTTCATCATGAGCCTCGACTTGTTCGTCGCCCAGTGATTCTGCGGATACTCCTTGGCACATGTGTTGCTGGTTGAACGCAGACTTGTGCAGTCTGTCCCAAAAGGCAAAAGCCGTAATTCTTGCGGCCCTCAGCTAGCCGTGCTAATTCCTCATTGTGAAGGTTAGTTGAATTCGATTTGCACCGCGATTCTGCCCAATCGACTCAGCAGGAGAACAGACTTTTGTTTCTTGTAAGCTATTGAATACATTGCCGTTTTGTGAAGTTCCGCCACCATGCCCGGATGAACTTAATGTACGCAGTAAGGTGGTGCAGGCTGAGAGCGGCGCGTTCGAGCGATTTTCTGACACACTCGCGTAAACACCGAGACGCCTCCCGCGTTGTCGATGCACGTCCCAGAAGTGTTGGCAACTGGCGTGAGTTCAACCTCATCTAGAAAATCAGCAATTCGGCAGATTATAGATACGCCGATAACGGGATCATCGTAGACTGAACCCGTAGTGCACCGATATAGGGCATAAACAGCTATCATGGCGAGCGCAACTGCACAGCAGAGCACGAATACCCTGTTTGACCAAATCAAGTCATTCGTAGTGGCCCCGAGTATCCCCAACCTACTGGCGAAATATGACCTACAGAACTATGTTGTGCCGGGGCTGTTCATCGCCGCTGGAACGGTGGCGGTCATAATCATTTACCGGTTATCAGTATTAAGCAGGAGGAAAGGCGCATTATTGATAGATGCGAAAGATCGCCAATTGGCGCTTGCTTTGAAGGAAAAGGACGAACAGATCGAGCGAATCAAACAGGAAAAAGACGAACAGATCCAACAGATTACGAACAAGGCGTTGGCGGACAAACGCGATTCGGATGACAGGATTGCCTTGGCCGAAGCATCCGCAGCTTTGGCAAACCAACGAATCGCTGAAATAGAGAAGGAGAATTTAGAACTGAAGCTTGCTAACCGCCGTATTTCGGAAAAACAGCACAAGATTTTGGTTGACATCCTTTCAAAGAAGACCGGGCAAGTAGTTATCGAGACAATGGGCGATCCGGAATCGGGACTCTTCGCTGAGGATATCGTAAAAGTGTTCACCGACTCGAAATGGGAGATTGGAGGAAGTTACTTCCTCAAGGTGTCGTTTGGACAGGCTTAATTGTGTACAAGGCATCCGGTTCAGATGCGGCCACAGTGTTGCAAGCCTTGAAGGCCGCTAAGATTTCTTTCAGCGTCAGGAGTGAAACTCGTGATAAAGCCACGATCATGGTAGGAGGGAACCCGTCCCTGTTTTGAGCGTTGGTCAACAATATTCCCCTTCGCATTCGCTCATGACGAGTGCTTATTCAGAGATTCCGCAATTCGGCCTTATTGTAAGAGCACCAGCGAGCGGCAGGTCACTACAGCACCTACAGGAAACCAGCCAGCAAGCATTGAGTGAAGCGTATTACCCCGTAGGGTGGGCTACCGTTGCGAGCAGGAGAAATGAGTGTGCAACGCCGGTCGTTTTCGGTATCTCATAGCCGGAAACAGAAAAAAATTCCTCGTTTACCATGCAATGGTTTGCACCCCCAGCTTTCGTCGCTGTTTATAATGCTAACGCGCGGCGACCAACATAGTAACTAAAATGTCACTAAAATTAGTTTGTGAGGCTTGCTCTGCAGGTATTTTCGACTGGTGAGGGAGAACAACATCGTGTTCTGCGACAGAAAAGCGCAGACATTCACGATTCAAATTCAACGACTTACTCTGGCACGAAACATGCAAGTATTAATATTGCTATGCCGTAGAACCCTTGTGCAAGGATTGTCGCGCGATGGCTACAACAGAAGAAGGCATCTGTCACACAACATACCGAAGGCAGGGCTCGCGCATTGAGGTCAAGCCCTTGGTCTACCTCACAAAAGCGGCGGACACTCCCGGCTTTATACTCAACCTGAGCGAAGATGGCATGGCGATCCAAGCCATGGAGATTTTGCAGCAAGGTTGGCGAATAGAGTTCCAGTTCTCCCTTGCCGAAGACGAAAGTCGAGATTTCGGGGGCAGCTGACGTTATCTGGTGCGATTCCACAGGCCGGGCAGGACTGAGGTTCGCCGGCCTCTGTGAAATTGACCGCTTCCACCTGCGCCGCTGGATAACCGAGACTCAAATTAATTGATGCTGGCAGATTGTGGGAGAAGAGGTTTCGCGCAGGGCAAGCCCACGATCATTTGCACTCTGCACATCCGGCCTAACAAATTAGGCAAAATACTCCTGGGCACCTCCAAGCTGGCGATGGCTCATCTTGGGACCTCGATCGTTTCCGTGCCACTCTGCCGAGACTGGCCCGAATGTATGGCCATATGCACCCATTTCGTAAGCGTGATCCCATTTCCGACTGGACGGTAGGTATTCCCCCTCGTGGCCTAAGCGTTTGGCACATAAATTGCAGCGGATGGTCTTATCCAGTTAGTGAGCGTTGTTTGCTCATGACAATAGACCAAAGGAGCGTGCGTGACTTCGTGTTGGACGACGAACTGCGGCGGCATACGCGTTTGCAACTGCAGCACACGATCTCCTGAGGAAGAAGTGCGTCGGGCATAAGGTGGCGGAGCGTAACTTGTGACCGTTAAACTCCTGCGGGAGCTTGTTTATGGGCACACCTCGCGAATTGCAATATCGTAGCTATCAATGGAGCTTCTCGTGTTGGGCGTCATCCCCGAGTTTCGCTTTTCCGCTCCGTCCGAAAGCTGCCTGGCCATCTCTGGCGGCGGAAAGGATGGCGTGCTGAAGCCTGCATCCTCGGGAAACGGACCACAGGCAGCTACGCGTTCGACGGTGCAAGATCCAAGCGCTGCGCGAGGTCGTAAGTCCGTTAGCTTTCGGTCGGCAGCGTCCTTGCCTCCTGACCAATGCGTGATCAGGGCGTTCGCTGAATTAAGCCGAGAAACACTGGACAGTCGCTGGCAAGCTGTTAACGTTCTGCTACGAATGAGTATGCTTGCCGGGCTTAAGCTAGAGTTGGAACAGGCCTTGAGTTTGTTTTGTGATCTGGCTGGTGAGATTGTTCCGTACAGTGGCGGCCTGGCATTTTTCTGGGAAAAAGAGCAGAAACAACTCCGCTTGCGTCTGACCCGCCACCTTGATATGCCTGTTCCGGAGACTCTAGAGCGCTCCAATCTAGTCAACGATTGGGCTAGGGTGTGCCAGGGACCAGTGCTGATTTCGTGCGGTTCTCATCCCGAGGCAGATCTGCTGTTGGCCGCGTATGGAGCGCAATCCCTGTTGGTAGTTCCGCTGTTTGTAGACTCGCAGGTTCTGGGCGTTCTGCAGTTGTTCGGCGCGGCTCCCAATAGCTTCACTGAAGAAGATGCCCAGTTCCTGTGGATGCTGTCTTTGTTATCGGAAAAGCTATTCCAGCGGGAACACGCCAACGCGGCACTGATCGAGTTGGCGTTTACTGACTTCCTAACGGGGCTGAAAACTCGCAGATATTTTGAGGAACACCTCGAGCGGGAAATCAAGCGCGCTGAGCGCAACGGTAATCCACTATCCTTGGTACTCATTGATGTCGATCATTTTAAGCTAGTCAACGACAGGTACGGGCACCAGGCGGGCGACATAATACTGCGTCAGATCGCCTCGCGGTTGATGAAAGACAGGCGTGAGATTGATACGGTGGCACGATATGGAGGCGAGGAATTTATCATCATTCTCCCTGACACCAACTTGGTGGGCGCAGATCACGTGGCGCAACGCTTGCGTGAGGAAATCGAAAGCACTGGGTTTGCTGTAGGTTCATCATCACAACTAGTACAGCTGACTATTAGTCTTGGCGTGGCATCATTTCCACGAGATGCGCAGTCTAAATCTGATCTGCTTGAGGCTGCCGATATTGCGCTTTACGAAGCCAAGGACAGTGGCCGGAACCGAGTTATCCTGCACTCAGAACTTGACCTTAAGCAAGGGATGAGACTCGAACAACGTTTAAACGTGGTTCTCCCCGTTCGCCTGTGGGGTATGGACGTTAATGGAGAGTTATTTGAGCATGAAGCTATGACGGTCGATATAACCACAACGGGTGCTCGACTGGAAGGAGTCGCCGGTCCGCTCGAAAAAGGCTGTATTGTCGGTATTCAACACGCGATCAGTAAGGCGAGATACCGGGTTGCTTGGGTCGGCGCGGAGGGCACGCTAGTGCAGAATCAGATCGGCCTGCAACTGGTTGACAGTGGGAAGCTTATTTGGGGGCGAGTGCTTCCGCGAATTTTCGGAGATGATTATCGCCGCGGTCGAACGAAGAACTCATCGCAAATTCATCAGATAGAACCCTCCATTGGTACAAGAATTTCTGAGGAGCCGAAAGTTTCGGATGTGGCCGGATCTTCCGAGCAAAGGCTATTTCCGCAATATCGATGTTCAGGCTCTATTACCTTCCGCCCGGCAGGAGCCGAGGATCGATTTCATGCGACCAACAGCGATATCGTCATAAATGGCGGCCATGTCGAAGTGCCTCCACTTGCTCCGGGGACGAAAATCTCGGTTTTGCTCAATTTAGACGATGTACGATAGGGCGCGAGGAGAACCGCGGACCACACATGCACCGGCACAGCCGCCTGAGTCCGCGTGAGATCCACGCTCCCGCGCGAAGGATCTTCTGGCCTCCTCTTTGCTCGTTTACGGGCTAATCGTTCAAGGGCGGGCCATACATTTGCTCCGTCGGATATACTTTAAATATGCCTGATTAGCCCCGACGGTAGATTGCACATGCCGAGAATCTTGATTGCCGACGACTCCCGGGTTCAAATCCAGATATTCTCCTCTTGTCTGGCGGCAAAAGGATTCACCGTAACAGTCGCGGTGGATGCCATGCAGGCGTGGATGTCGGCATTACGGGATGTGCCGGACGCCATTGTGCTTGATATCAATATGCCTGCCGGCTCCGGAATCGACGTCCTGAGAAAACTGCGGATGTCTACAAAAACACAGCAGATTCCGGTAGTGGTGGTAACCGGCACCAGCGACCCTGAAATGGAACGCATTGCCAGGGAGTTGGGAGCCGCCGAGTTTCTCCATAAGCCGGTCGATCCCGGACAACTCCACGCGATTCTCGCGCGATTGCTGCCGACGGGCGAAGCATCGACCACACAGTAAGCACCGTCAGAAACTAGATCGATTTATCGAGAGAACAAAGGTGCGTCTCAATTTGATTGACTTGTGCCGCCGGCAAGTGATAAATGACATCGAATTCCGGTTTTCGCGAAAAAGCACACGGTAAATTGTAAGGGGGCATATATGGATCGTCGGGATTTCTTGTGGACTGTTGGCAGTATGTCTTCCATGGCGTTACTGGGCGGCGTGAGCTTCGCTTTAGACAATAAGAAGCTGGCGGCACCGGCCAAGAACGCCCAACTGAGCGCGGCTTGGTTGCCCAAAGGGGATACATCCTACACGCTGTTCAAGAAGATGATCGAAAAATCCACGGATTTTTCGTGGTTGAAAAAAGGCGACAGCGTTCTTATTAAGCTCGCTTTGAACTCCGGTAATCCCTTTCCTGCAACCTCCGACCCCTGGTCGCTGGATTGTTTGCTCAAGGTATTGAAGGAGCATGGTGCCACGAAGGTCTATGTCGGCGATCAATCTGGCGTTCGCAACGTTTACTGGACGGCGCAGGGACAGGTAAGAGGCACTTCGCGGGCCTTCGCCCAGTCCTCGGGGCTTTTGGCTATTACTGAGAAGAACGGCGCGAAACCGGTTTTCTTCGAGGAGCGTGGCTACGGGGCATACATCGAGACCTCGCCGATTGGCGAAAACCACTGGAAGCAGCCGTTGCGCATTACCTCGTTCGTTAACGAGGTCGATCACATCATCTATCTGCCGCGCCTGGGTTCGCATGGCTTCGCCGACCTTACGTCAGGCATGAAGATCGGTGTCGGCTTCCTGCGGGAGGACAGCCGCAAGGTGTTCCACCAGGGCGGCGCGAATTACTATCCGATGTACGAGGAGATCAATGAAGTCCCGGAGATCAAGTCGAAGCTGAGATTGGCGGTCACGTCAGGCCGTTCGGTCATGACGCTGATTGGGCCTGACGCCGGCTATGTTGTCGAACCGGAATCGGCTCCCATTTTTGCTTCGGAAAACCTGCTGGCGCATGAGATCTTCGCGTATGCATTCCTGGAGTACGCGCGCGCGACGATGACGCCGAAAGACGTTTCCGACCCGAGCATTGGACCGGGAACGCTGTGGGAAGTGCAGAAGAATCGGACAGCGCGCAACCGGGGCTTCCTGAAATATGTGTGGAACCTTCAGGAAAGTGAAGTGCCGGAAATGCCGGTCTTCCAGCCGGGCGATATCTACAAGCATCCGGCGATCATGAACTACATTCGGCTCAACGGTCAGCAGGACGTTAAGTTCTCGGTGCTGGAGCTGAACGAAAACACCGACAAGAAAGCGAAACAGTACATTCAGGGCCAGTTGAGAGTCTGATTTCGGCTTCGCTTCGATGTGTGAAAATGGCCTGCTCTTCGCAAGGGCAGGTCATTTGCTTGGTGTCAGGATCGATCCAGAGTAGATATATCCGCCCGGCAAGATAAATTCGAAAGCTTCATCCCGACCGAAGCGGAGCGGAGTGGAGGGATCTTTTGTTTCTTCCAGAAATGCAACACAAAAGATTCCTCGACTCGCGACGCAAGGCGGCGCTCGCTCGGAATGACGTTTCCTTCTTGAATACAGCGTCTCTGTAGTTGAGGCTCTACTCAAATCGCCAGGTGAATCCCGTGGTGAGGCCGAAGGGATAGCCGGGCGTGCCGTGTACGCGCGCTTCCACCGGCGCGGTCGGGGTCACGCGCGAATCGAAGAGGTTCTGGGTTTCGTAGTAGTGCTTGTTGTTAAGGTTGTCGATGGCAAGATTCCACTCCAGTCCGTGGCGGAGCTTCTTGGTGACCGCAAAATCGATCACGTCCAGCCCGCTGGCAAAGGCGTGGCCGAGGACAGCAGAGGCGGCGCCGGCGGAACCGAGGTGTCATCGGGATTCGTAAGCAGGTAACGGCTGATGTGGCGATAGCGCAGCGAACTGTATAGCCCCTTCCAGCTCGCAGCGTCAGGCTGGAGTTGGCGACCGTGTGGGGCGCGCTGTCCACGTACTGGCGTGGCGAAGTGCCCGAGGAAGAAGGCATTCGAGACCTGCGTGATGCCGGCGTTCCAGCTCAGGTGCGTGTTCAATTGCACGGAGGTCTTCGCCTCCCATCCATACGAGCGGCTCGGCCCCTGGTACTGCATGGTGCCGTTGTCCGGATCGTAGACGTCCTCGTGCTGCCGGTTGATCAGGAACATATCCGTGCTCAGGGAAAAGCGCTTCAGGTGGTGCGAGGTTCCCACCATGTAGAAGTCCGTGGCTGCGACCTTCGGCGCCGCCGGGTCCAGTGCCATTCCGCGCGCGTCCTGGCTGGTGACGGCGCGTCCGTAATTGAGATGGATGGCAAGCGGGATGCGCTCGGCAGGCGTGTACACGATGTTGACCTTTGGCTCTGCATTGCCCGCGTAGTTCAGACCGCTGTTAGCGGCTACGAGCCGGTCCGCCAGATTGAAGCGGAACTCGTCGTAGCGCAGGCCCGACGTCGATGTGCAGGTGCGGAAAGTCGATCCCTTGCTGCGCGTACACCGCCGCGTTTGTAATGTGTACGTTCGACTCCGTCCACGGATTTCCCGGCACAGGCGCAATGATCTGCCGGTTCTGGTCGTGGAAGAGGCCAACGTTGATCCAACTGTCGAACAGGTTTACTCCGGCCACGAACAATGTGGGGCGCCCCCATAGCTTCCCGGCGTGCATGTATTGTGCACTCGATCCCTCCTGCAGCCGCGAGTCGTGCTGCTGGATGCCGTCTCCGTGCACCGGGTCGTTGAGGTAGAAGGTGAAGTCCGAGTAGAGGTCGAAGAGCGAGCGCGTAACGAATCCATCGACGCGCAGAGTATCGTTCGGGCTCAGATCCTTCTTGTAATACGTGCTGGCCGTTCCCACGCGAACCTTGCCGCCGTCGCTCGGGTCCATGTATCCAAAGCGGCCGAGCTGCCCGGCGGCTACAAGGTCAAGCGGAATCTGCCCCGACGAATCGAAGTTGTTGCGTCCGCCGTTAAACTTGAAGCCGAGCGACTGCGTGTTATCGAGCTTGAACGTGTAGTTGCCGGTAATATTGTCCCGCACATAATGCAGAGGATTCTGGAACGGACCGTCGGTGTAGGCGTGCTCCCAGGAGAGGAAACTCTCCGCATTCTGCAACTTTGGACTCCACGCGGCAAACGTGCGGTAGCTGCCAAAGCTGCCGCCCTGTGCGCGCAATGTCCACTCGTTTTCGAGACGTTCTTTCAGGCGGATATGGACGACGCCGAGGGCGGAAAAATCTCCATACTCCGCGCTAAACGGACCATTGATGATGTCGACGTCATCGACCAGTTCGGGGCTGAGGGCCTTGAGCCAGCCGAGATAGCCCTGCCCGTGGGCCTGGGTGGCCTGGTTCTGCGGAATGTCATCGACGAGCACCTTGAGGCCGCCGTTCAGGCCGCCGTGGTCGAGGTTGAATCCGAAGCGGCGAATCTCGAGCGACTTGCCGCCGCCTTCGTGTTGGCCGGCGTTGATGCCGCTGTCGAGCGTTTCGAAGAGTTGGTCGTCGCGCAGAAACAGAGTGTTCTTGTAGATGGTGTCATTACGGCGGTCTATCGAGGGCTCCAGGCCGGTGGCGGTGATCACGACGCTCTGCCGGAGCTGCGGAATGATTTCGCGCACTTTGATGACCAGGCTGGTGGATTCTTGAGCGGCTGAAAGCTGGTACGTGGTTGTCTGCAAGAACTTGCCGGATACAATAAGCACTGCGGAGCCCGGCGGTAATTCCAGCGTGAAACGACCTTTCGCGTCGGTCAGCGCCGTGAAACTTCGCTTGCCGGCGGTTGCGGTTATCGTTGCTCCGACAATGGCCTCGTCCTTTGGGTTCAGGACAAGGCCTGCGACGGTTCGAGGGTTCTGTTGGGCTAATAGCGGACTGGGGATGACGGTCAGCAGAAGCATTACCGCGCACAAGATTACAGCCCGGGCTTTCATGCCAATATCTCCCCGACAGGCTTTCGACGAATAATGGATAGTAATACGAAGATAATCGTGTTACCAAATTGTAACACGACGTACTAAAATTCGTGCTACTGTATTTTTTTCACACTTCCGAGCGTGACCGGCGTCACCCTCCGGGTGGTTTCGCGAAACCGGTCAAGAAGCGTGCTGAAGGAGAGTGTGGCGTATGGGGGAACTGGTACGAACCGGTGTCTCGATTGAACGGGAGCTACTGGAGCAGTTCGATAAGGTGATTGCCAAGCGGGGCTACGGCAACCGCTCGGAGGCGTTGCGCGACCTGATTCGGGAGACCTTGATTACCGAAGAGGTGAACGACAACAAGCCGGTCGTGGCCACGCTTTCCATGGTTTACGACCACCATCGTCCGAACCTCTCCAACAAGCTGACGGAGACTCAGCATCACCACCATGACAACGTGCTGGCCGCCACGCACGTCCACCTCGACGCGCACAACTGCCTGGAAGTTGTGATCATGAAAGGCAGAAGCGGCGAAATCAAGCATCTTGCCGATCACATGCTGAGTATGCGCGGGGTGAAGCACGGCAAACTTGTCCTGACCTCCACGGTTGGGGACGAGTGAGCGGCTGCCGGACGGCCATTGCGCGATAACCATTAGCTAACTCGCAGGTGCTCTGGCACTCCGCAGGGGTGCTATACTCCCGCCACCGGATTTGTAGATGGTTTGGTTCACAAGGTCAGCCAGGTTGCACAATAACCGGGCGCGAAGTTGAACTCCACTTCTCAAGCAACAGTATTTATTTCTGAGTGTTACATACGCATCTCGGCATTTTCCTGGAAATCATTGGGTTCAAGGCAAGGGGCCAAAGCGATCTACTTAAGGGGAGAGATATGAGTCAAGCAATAACAGGCCAGCCAACTGCGGAAAGCGTGATGCGTAAAGTGTCATTGCGCCTGATTCCTTTCATGGTGTTGTTGTACTTCGTCGCCTTTCTGGATCGCGTCAATGTCGGCTTTGCCGCGCTAACCATGAATAAAGACCTTGGACTGACAGCGACGGTCTTCGGAAATGGCGCCGGCATTTTCTTCATCGGGTACTTCATATTCGAGGTGCCAAGCAATGTCGCGCTGGAGAAGTTCGGCGCCCGCATGTGGATCGCGAGAATCATGATCACCTGGGGCATTATCTCGGGGCTCATGGCGCTCACCAAGGGACCGATCAGCTTCTACACCTTGCGGTTTCTGCTTGGTATCGCGGAAGCGGGCTTTTTCCCGGGAATGATTCTGTACCTTACCTATTGGTTCCCCTCTGCGTACCGGGCCAAGATTGTTGGCTGCTTCCTGTTGGCGATTCCTATCTCCAGCATTATTGGCGCGCCAATTTCAACGGCGTTGCTAGGGACCAGCATCCTGGGCATGAAGGGTTGGCAGAGCTTGTTTATCCTGGAAGCCCTTCCAGCGCTGGTGCTTGGTGTGGTCGTGCTGTTCTTCATGACCGACAAGCCGGAAAAAGCACACTGGCTAACGCCAGCCGAGAGGGATTGGCTTAGTCGTGTTTTGCAGGCTGAACGCAAGACGCGCGAGTCGGTTCATCACTACACGCTGGGCCAGGCGCTTATGAATCCGCGAGTGGTTCTGTTCGGCTTGATGTATTTTGGCATTGTCATCGGGCTGTATGGATTCAGCTTCTGGCTGCCACAGATCATCAAGGGATTTGGCGGGCTTTCGAATTGGCAGGTTGGGTTGATCACGATGATTCCGTCCGCCTTTGCCGCCGCCACCATGTACCTCTGGGGACGCCATTCGGACAAAACCGGCGAACGCGTATGGCACGTCTTTTTGCCGGCGATTATCGGAGGCACAAGCCTCGCCATCAGCGGTTTCCTGACAGGCACTCCGGCTCTGGCGCTGGTGGCGCTCACCATCGGCGCAATGGGAATCTATGCCGCCCTGCCAACGTTCTGGACTTTGCCCACGGCCATGCTGAGCGGCACGGCCGCGGCCGGTGGCATCGCCTTGATCAACTCGATCGGCAATCTTGGTGGATATTTCGGTCCATCCTTCATGGGCTACCTCAAGGACTGGACGAAGTCACACACCTACGGCTTGATCGGACTTGGAGCGTGCATGGCGATGTCCGGTTTCCTGGCACTCGCCATGGGACACAACCGCGAGTTGGAGAAGAGCGGCATTGCCGAGTTGCAGTCAGACGCGACAGCAGACTAGAGCAGTGCGTCAAATAGATGGGCCGTTATTTGAAAGGCGGCTTCTTGCCCTCTTTCAGATGTCATCCTGAGCGAAGCGAAGGATCTATGCATTTTCATGCGCCGAAATACATAGATTCTTCGCTCCGCTGCGCTCGGCTCAGAATGACATCTTCTAAGTTATTCGCGCTTGTGACGCACTACACTGGAGCGCATCCGCTCAATATCAGCGCCGGGCTTGGAAGCCCGGCGCCCTGGTTCAGACCTCGACCATTTTCCCGGGGTTCATGCGATTGTCCGGATCGAGCGCGCGTTTGATGGTGCGCATCACGTCGAGCGCCGGGCCGTGCTCAGCTTCCAGGTACTTCATCTTGCCGTAGCCAACGCCGTGCTCCCCGGTGCAGGTGCCGCCCATGGCGAGCGCGCGAGTAGCGATGCGGCCTGCCAACCGCTTGGCCTCGGCGAGTTCCGCTTCATTTTCGGGATCGAACGCGTAGACGCAGTGAAAATTTCCATCGCCGGCGTGGCCCACCAGCGTGGCGGGAAATGGTGCGCTGCGATTGTCCTGCTGTGTCTCCAGGATGCACTCGGCAAGACGCGAGATGGGCACGCAGGCATCGGTGGCCAGGCCCTTCGAACCGGGACGGAGTGCGATCGCCGCGTAGTAGGCCGCGTGCCGCGCTTCCCAAAGTTTGTCGCGATCTTCCAGACGGGTAGCCCACTGGAAGCCCTTGGCGCCGTGCTCTTCGGCAATCGACTGCACGAATTCCGCCTGCTCGCTGACATGACGATCACTGGAGCCGTGGAATTCGAAAAACAATGTCGGCGCAACCGGGTAGTCGGTCTTCGAGTAACGGTTGATGGCGTCCATCTGCGCGTCGTCGAGCAGTTCAATGCGGGCGACCGACGCGCCGAACTGGATGGTTTCAATGACGGTCTTCACCGCGCTTTCAATGCTCGGGAACGAGCAGACCGCCGCGGAAACAGCCTCGGGCAGCGGGTGCAGACGCAAGGTCAGCTCGGTGATGACGCCGAGCGTGCCTTCGGAGCCGACGAACAAGCGCGTCAGATCGTAGCCCGCGGATGACTTGCGGGCACGGGTGCCGGTCTTGATGATGCTGCCGTCGGCCAACACCACGGTGAGCGCCAGCACATTGTCGCGCATGGTGCCGTAGCGCACGGTCGTGGTTCCCGAGGCGCGGGTCGCGGCCATGCCGCCCAGCGTCGACTCGCCGCCGGGATCGATGAAGAAAGTGAGTCCGGTGTTGTTGAGCACCTTGTTCAGTTGTTGCCGCGTGACGCCTGCCTCAACCGTCACATCGAGATCTTCCGCGCTCACCCTGAGCACCTTGTTCATTTCGCGAAGGTCGATTGAAATGCCGCCATAGAGGGCATTGACGTGACCTTCGAGCGAGGTTCCTCCGCCGAAGGGAATCACCGGAACCTGGTACTTGGCGCTGATCTTCAGGATCTCGCTGACCTCTTCGGTGGTATGCGGATAACAGACGGCATCGGGCATTGCGGGCGGATGATAAGACTCGCCGTGGGCATGGTGTTCGCGCTGCACCAGGGCAGTGCTGGCGCGCGAGCCGAGCAGAGATTTCAGCGCCTCCACGGCGCCGTCGAGTTGCGCGGCGGGTGCGGACATTACTTGCGGGTTCTGCATATGGGTTCCTAAGTCGAAGCGCTTGACAACGATACCAGAACTCAGAGTACGGCAGCACCCAAGCCTTGTGAAGAACGCTGGCGTGGATCGAGCCTATCTCGTACTTAAGATGCTCCTGCCCTGTCCTGCCGGTGCCTTTCGGCCTGTGCAATCCGCTCTTCGACTTGCTGGATTGCGTGCGCCACGTTCCGGCCTTCCAGATAGGCAATGATCAAGGGCGTGAGTTCCGGCGCATGCGCGCTGGTGTCATGGGTGAGCCAAGGGAGATCGAAAGCGGTCGCCAGCCTGGGCCAATGCTGCGTGCGCCCCGCGATGACGTTGTCATTGGATGAATAAAATGCGATCCGCTCCGGCATTCTCCGCTCCAGCCGGACGGCATCGGCCCAGGTTGGAGAGTTGAGGCAGATGACGCGCAGGTCTTCGCGGCCCTGCTCCTGCAATCTCGCCGCCAGCAGGCCGCCGAGACTGACGCCGATTACCACTGTGCTTTTCGGGATATCCCTCTTTTGCAACTCGGCCAGCGATTGCTCGGCCAGAATCTCTCCATCCGCGTGCAGCAGCCTGGGACGCTGAAACGAACTCGCGGGCTTTTGCGGGTAATGGCTGCGCAGAAGCGCTTCGATGTCCTTGACGCTACCTTCAGGGCTGCCGCCCTTGCCATGCAGCAGAAGTATGTTGTCGAAGCTCACGATGCTCCTTCCGGCAGCCGACAGGCGAGAACGATAATAACAAAGCAGGTGCGTGCAATCTGCGTAGAGCAGCGGCTAAAGACGGAGAATAATGGCCAGCGAAACGGCGCGGCTAAACAGGATGCCGAAATAATTCGTGCCAGTGTCATCCTGAGGTCGCGCCGGTTTTGTGCGACCGAAGGATCTGCTTTATGTTCAGCACCCACAAACAGCAGATCCTTCGCTCCTCCACCCCAGCAACGGCAAAAACGGCCGTCGCCGGGGACCCCGGCTGCGCTCAGGATGACACCTCTGAGAAACAGCTCCTAGTATTTAGGCACCTGGGGGTCGACCCGGTCAGCCCAGGCGAGAATGCCGCCAGCGAGGTTGCTTGCCTTACGGAAGCCTGCCTTGCGCAGGAAATCAACGGCTTTCGCACTGCGTACGCCGCTGCGACAGTGGGCCACGATTTCGCGGCTGGAATCGAGTTCATTGACTCGCTTCGGCAGGTCGCCCAGCGGAATAGGATACCCGTCCAGATTGCAGATTTGGTATTCGTGCGGCTCGCGCACGTCCAGAATGAATACGTCTTCGCCGGCATCGAGTTTGTGCTTCAGCTCCTCCGGTTGAATCTCGGGAACCTTCACGCCGGGCGCGCTTTCTTCGCCGCGAATCCCGCAAAACGCGTTGTAATCGATCAATTCCCGCACCGTGGGGTGGGTTCCGCAGAGGGGGCAATCGGGGTCTTTGCGCAACCGAAGTTCACGGAATCGCATTGCCAGGGCATCGACCAACAGCAGGCGGCCAACGAGGGAATCGCCGGAGCCAAGAATCAGCTTGATGACCTCGGTGGCCTGGATTATGCCAAGCAGTCCCGGCAGGACGCCGAGCACTCCGCCTTCCGCGCAGGAAGGCACCAGGCCGGGCGGAGGCGGCTCGGGATAGAGGCAGCGGTAGCACGGGCCGTCTTTGGTCGCGAAGACCGTGGCTTGTCCCTCGAAACGGAAGATGGACGCATACACATTGGGCTTGCCGCTGAGCACGCAGGCGTCGTTGACGAGATAGCGCGTGGCAAAATTGTCGGTTCCGTCGGCAATGATGTCGAAGTCGCGAAAGATCTCCAGGGCGTTGTCGCTGGCGAGCCTGGTTTCGAAGCGGCGGAGGTTGATGTAAGGATTGATGGCCGCCAGCTTCTCCGCGGCGGACTGCAACTTCGGCCGGCCAACGTCGTTGGTGGTGTGGATTACCTGGCGCTGAAGGTTGGTGTAGTCGACGACGTCAAAGTCGACGAGGCCGAGCGTGCCCACACCGGCGGCGGCCAAATAGAGCGCAAGCGGCGAGCCAAGTCCGCCGGCGCCGATGCAGAGCACGCGCGCCGCTTTGAGCTTGAGCTGTCCGCTCATACCCACCTCGGGCATGATCAGATGGCGAGAGTAGCGCAGGATTTCATCGTTGCTTAACGTGAGGGCTTGCGGATTTTCGAGAACCGTGGACATCGTGGAGATCCTGGGTCGTCACCGTTGTGACTTGAAGCGATACCAGCCAAGGCAAAAATTAACGGCGGGCACAGCCGCCGGCGATTGACGGAACGATGGAAATCGTGTCGCTCTCCTGTACTCGGGTGCTTTCCTTGTTAAGGTAGCGAATATCCTCGTCGTTGAGATACACGTTGACAAACGCCCGTAGCTTGCCGTCATCGGTGAACAGGTGTTTGCGCAGCTCGGGATTCCGGCTGACCAAGCTGCTGAGTGCTTCTCCAACGGTGCTGGCGGGAAGCTCTACGCTGGCCTGCTTCCCGGCGTATTGCCGCAAAGGGGTTGGTATCATCACTTTCATTTCAATAGTTATTGATGCAAAGTGAGGCCCGGCGGTTTCAGCGAGAGCTCTCCAATCGCTTGCGGCGGCAGATGGCGGCGATTATTCGACCGTGATTTCCTCGTCGTGAAACTGTTTCGTTTCTTCTTCGCCGGCCAGTGCAAAGGAGTTGGTCCGCACCGCCCGGCCCTGTTCCACGCTGGTGATGACGTAGGAGCAGCCGATCCAGTGGGCCTCGGCGAGATCGGTTTGCGACCAATGGGCGGGATGGTCCGGATGCGAGTGGTAGAACCCGATGATGTCCAGCTCCGATTCGCGGGCTTTGCGCTGGATGCCTACCAGTTCGCGAGGATCGATGTGGTAACGATTATGCGGCGAGTCGATGCGCGTGTTGCCGCAGCGCACCACGGCGCGCACGTGCTTGACGCCTTCGTCATCGATCTGACCCAGCAGCACACCACAGCACTCGTGAGGATAAGTCTGTTCGCCGTGGAGGCGAAGCTCCTCGAATTGCGATTTGCCAATCTTTAGCACAAATGCTCACCAAGCGGTAATTTGAGAACGGAAGAGATCACGTTCAGGATAGGCTTGTCTGAGCTCTCGATGGAAGCCGTGGGGCTCAAAACTCTTCCCAGAATCTCTCGCTCAGGTACTTGTCGGCGGCATCGGGAAAAACGGTCACAATCACGGCTTCGGGTTCCGCGCCGTGCGCGACGCGCAGGCAGCCGGCCATGGCTGCACCGGCGGAGATGCCTACCAGCAGTCCTTCTTCCCGCGCCATGCGTTTCATCATGCCATAGGCCTCCTCGGTGCCAATTTCGAGATTGCGGTCGGCGACGCCGGGGTCGTAAATCCGGGGAACGATTGAGGTCGGCATGTGCTTGGCGCCTTCGATACCGTGGAAGGGCAAATCGGGCTGCAGGGAGATGCAGAGGATTTGCGGATTCAGCTCCTTCAGCCTTCGAGCCGCGCCGATGAATGTGCCGCTGGTGCCGAGCACGGCCACAAAGTGGGTGATGCGGCCTTCGGTCTGGCGCCATATTTCGTTTGCCGTGGTGTGGTAGTGGGCGCGCCAGTTGGCGTCGTTGGAATACTGGTCGGCGTAAAAATATTTGTCCGGCGCGGCGGAGGCGAGCTCACGGGCTTTTCGTATGGCGCCATCGGAGCCCTCGCCCGGGTCGGTAAAGATCATTTCCGCCCCATAGGCATGCAGCATGCGTTTACGCTCGGGAGAAACGTTGGACGGCAGGCAGAGAGTGACAGGGAAGTCCTGAGCCGCGCCCAGCATGGCGTAAGCGATTCCCGTGTTGCCGCTGGTGGAGTCCAGCAGAGTCTTGCCCGCGAGTTTTCCGGTGCGGGTAGCCTCAGCAACGATGCTGGCAGCTGCACGGTCTTTGACCGAGCCGCCAGGATTGACCCACTCGGCTTTCGCGAGCACCTGCGCATTGAGATCGCGCGTGATGCGCTCGAATCGCAGAAGCGGCGTATTGCCAATGCGTTCCAGCGCACTCTGCCCCAATAAGCGGGGGACGACTGCCAGCCTGGCGTGCTCTCGCGACATAACTATTGGATGGAGAAAGACGAATTGCCGGATCAGTGTTTTTCCGGTCTTTCTCTGTTTTTGAGAGCTGCCGGATCGCGTTTTAGATGAACCGCCCGTGGCCGTCAGGGCATCTGGAGGCAAAGGCCAGTCATCTGATGGCATACGTCTACTCAGGAGTCGGCAATGGCACATCAACACTCGCCTCGTTTTCTGGAGATTGTCACGGACGCGAAGAAGCGAATCCAAGAAGTGACTCTGGACGAGGTGAAGGCAAAGCAGCAAAACGGCGAGCAGTTCGTTCTCATCGACGTGCGTGAAGAGAGCGAATTCGCCAAGGACCATATTCCGGGAGCGCTGCACATGGGGAAGGGAACAATCGAGCGCGACATCGAGCAGAAGGTTCCGGATCTGAACACGCCCATCGTTCTCTATTGCGGAGGCGGATTCCGTTCGGCTTTGGCCGCCGATAATCTCCGCAAAATGGGCTATCGGAATGTGCTCTCAATGGACGGAGGAGTTCGAGGCTGGCGGGAAAAGGGATTTCCGCTGGCAGCGTGACCTAAACTTTTTGATTTTTCTTTTGGGGGAGTGGCATGAGTAATTACGCAAAATCAGAAGCTCTGGTGAGCACCGATTGGGTCGAGGCGCATGCAGGCGACTCGAACGTTCGCCTGGTGGAAGTAGATGTGAACACGGCGGCTTACGATGAAGGACACATCCCTGGGGCCATCGCGTGGGCTTGGAATTCGCAGCTTTGCGATACGGTGCGGCGCGATATCCTCTCACAAGCGGCATTTGAGCAGCTAATGACGGACTCGGGCATCGGCAACAACACAACCGTGGTGCTATACGGCGATAACAACAACTGGTTCGCCGCCTGGGCGTTCTGGCAGATGAAAATCTACGGGCACAAAGACGTCCGCCTCATGAACGGGGGCCGCAAGAAGTGGATCGCGGAAGCGAGAGATCTGTCTTCCGTAACGCCAAAGACTGTCAGAGCCCAGTACAAGGCCGCCAAGGCCGACCTTTCGTTGCGAGCATTTCTTCCGCAAGCGCAGGAGGCAAGCGCGCGGAGCACGGCAGCGCTGGTGGACGTGCGCAGCCCGCAGGAGTTTAGCGGAGAGGTACTGTCGCCTCCGGGCCTGCCGGAGACGTGCCAGCGAGGCGGTCACATCCCGACGGCGCGCAACATTCCCTGGGGCATGGCGTGCAATGACGATGGGACGTTCAAGTCGTATGACGATCTGAAGCGGCTCTACGGATCGGAAGGCATCGACGGCAGCAAGCCTGTGGTAGCGTATTGCCGCATAGGCGAGCGCTCCAGCCACACCTGGTTTGTCTTGAAATACCTGCTCGGGTTCCAGGACGTGACAAACTACGACGGCTCATGGACAGAGTGGGGCAACCTGGTTGGAGCTCCTGTCGAAAGGGGCGGAACCCCCGCTGCCAAAGCGGCCTGAACGATGAAGCCGCAAGCCTATAGCGAACGAAAAGTCGAACTCAATGGGTGGCAGATTCGCCTGACTTCGTACAAACTCGGCGAGCAGTTCCATTGCACTGCGGACAATGTTTCTCCGGGTGCATGGCTGGCGCGCACGAAGGGCACAAGCCGGCGGGAGGCGGAGCAGCAGGCGCTGGACAAGGCGCGCAAGCTGCTGACGCGAACGCACCGCCAAGCCTCGTAGCTTTTCACGCAGTAAACGTTGCGGCACGCCGAACCAACCGCCATCGAATTGCACACAGAAAGCGAAACGAGCGCCGGATGAATCGAGGTTGCGATTCCGGCGCTCGTTTTGTCGCTTCCCGGCCTCATGAGCAGTGCCGGGTTCCGCGGCGAGTGGTGTTTGACACCCGCCGAAGTTGAGGTCTATGCGGCCTTGCGCATACGTTCCTGCCTGATGAGCTCGTGGTAGGCGGGAATCGTGAGGAAGTCGACATACGTCGGCGATGTGTACATCTGGCGCATCAACTCGGCCGCTTTGTCGTAAGAGGGATACTGGCCGGCAGGGACGCTTGCCTTCGCTTTTGCGAGCTCTTCATGCAGAATGGCATCGCAGAGCGCGGCGTCGATTTTGCGGCCGTCCTTCAGATGCGCGCCGTGACGAATCCACTGCCAGAGCTGGGAACGGCTGATTTCCGCCGTCGCCGCATCTTCCATCAAGTTGAACAAGGGCACGCAGCCGATGCCGCGCAGCCATGATTCCAGGTACCCCATCCCGACCACCAGGTTCTGCCTGAGGCCGGCCTCGGTGATGTCGCCTTTTGGAATTTGCAGCAGGTCGGCAGCCGTAACCCGGAATCCGGGAAGCTTCTTGTCGATCTGGTTCGGTTGCGGCATCAGGCGGTCGAAGGGCTCCTTGGAAATAGCCACCAGGCCGGGATGAGCCACCCATGTTCCGTCGTGACCGTCGGTGGCTTCACGCTCCTTGTCGGCGCGAACCTGGGCCATCGCCCTCTCGTTGATTTCCGGATCGCTCTTGACGGGGATGAAGGCGGACATGCCGCCCATGGCGTGGATGTTGCGCCGATGGCAATCGCGGATGACCATCTTGCTATACGAGCGCATGAAGTGCGCCGTCATGCCGACCTGCCCGCGATCGGGCATGACGGCATTGGGATCGTTCGAGAACTTCTTGATAAAGCTGAAGATGTAATCCCATCTGCCGCAGTTCAAGCCGGCGGAGTGATCGCGCAGTTCGTAGAGAATTTCATCGGTTTCAAACGCGGCCAGAATCGTCTCAATCAGGACCGTGGCACGGATGCTGCCGTGAGGCACGCCCAGCGCCTTCTGAGAGTAGGTGAAAACGTCGTTCCACAGCCGGGCTTCAAGATGGCTCTCCATTTTCGGCAGGTAGAAATATGGGCCGGTGCCGGACGCCAGCAGCGCCTTCGCGTTGCGGAAGAAGTAGAGTCCAAAGTCGAACAGCGAGCCCGACATAGGCTTGCCGTCAATCGCAATATGTTCTTCATCGAGGTGCCAGCCACGGGGGCGAACGAACAATACCGCCGTCTTCTCGTTCAGTTTGTACTGTTTTCCGCTGGTCGGGTCGCTGAAGGTAATCTTGCGCGCGATGGCGTCGGTGAGATTGATCTGACCTTCGATGAGATTGCCCCAAGTCGGCGTGTTCGCGTCCTCGAAGTCGGCCATGAATACGCTCGAGCCGGAGTTCAGCGCATTGATAATCATCTTACGGTCAGTGGGTCCGGTGATCTCAATGCGACGGTCCTGGAGATCGGCCGGAATGGGAGCAACGGTCCATTCGGATTCGCGAATGTGCTTAGTTTCCGGCAGAAAATCGGGCTTCTCGCCTGCGTCGAGCCGCTTCTGGCGCTCTTTGCGGGCGGCAAGCAGTTCCAAACGGCGAGTATTGAACCGGCGCTGAAGTTCAGCTAAGAAATGAATTGTCTCAGGCGTAAGCACCTGATCCTGCCCCGGATGACGAGGCGCATCAATTCTGACCCCGGTGGTGGTCATGGACTGTTCGCTCATTAAATTTCCTTTCTTCTCCGACTGAAAGTCTGGAATAGAACCCTGTTGCAGCCGGGGCCGCAACATCTGGCACCCGTAGATGGAATTGGGGGAAACCAGCACCCCTACAATTCAATAGATGCAGTTCTGCCGCCTTTCGACCCGTATTTAACGAACAACGCACCGAATACCGAAAAACCAGCGTCGGCATGGCACGGCGGTGGCGTCCCCCCAACACGCGCAACCCCGGCGCATGCTGGGTACCCCGGGATGGTGCCGCCTCGCCCTGTACATCTGCCCGGCGCCAGGCCGGTCCTGGACTCGGCTGTATCGTCCTTAGGACGGCAGAAAGACGGCGATGGCGGGTTCTGTATCGGGATGATTAGCTTCTTTTCCCCCTCGGTCCGTTAGTTGCGGTTGTTTTGCTGGTCGCAATTTGATATCAATGGCGGAGCGCTGCAGCCATTCCTTCGTGGGGGATTCACGTCATGTTCGATCTTGATCGCCGTTCTTTCTTGCGTGCGGCCACTGCTGCTTCTCTTGCGGCCGCCGGGAGTTCCAAACCTTTGCTCGCAGCACCCCAAACCGGCAATGCCGGCGGCAGTGCCCAGAGTCTTCCCCCCGCCAAGGGAGTCACCCGGACACTGGCGCGGTATGTGGTGAATGCGAAATACGAGGACCTGCCCCCGGCGGTGCGGAAAGAGGGAGTCCGGACCCTGCTGAATTTCGTGGGGGTTGCCGTCGGCGCCTCGCGTCACGAAGGAGTCAACGATGCAATTGCCGCGATGGCTCCGTTTTCCGGACCACCCCAGGCCGGCATTTTGGGGCGGCGCGAACGCTTCGACATCCTGAATGCTGCCATGATCAACGGCATCAGCGCCCATATTTTTGATTATGACGACACGCACCTGCGCACCATCATTCATCCCGGGACGCCGGTGATCCCGGGTATCCTGGCGCTGGCCGAGTACCGGCCGGTTTCGGGCAAGGACTTCCTGAATGCAGTGGTCATCGGAGTCGAGGTTGCGCTGCGCGTGGGCAATTGCGTCAGCCCCGAGCACTACGACCGCGGCTGGCACAGCACTGGAACGTGCGGAGTGATTGGCGCTGCCGCGGCATCAGGCATGCTCCTTGGCCTCACCGAACAGCAGATGGTCTGGGCTCTGGGACTGGCTGCCTCGCAGCCGATCGGCTTGCGCGAGTCGTTCGGGTCGATGAACAAGAGCTTTAATCCGGGCCGCGCGGCCAATGACGGCCTGGTCGCCGCCATCCTCGCTTCCCGGAACTTCACCAGCTCCGACGAGATGATTGAAGCCAAGCGCGGATGGGCAAACACCATCAGCACGAGGCAGGATTACAGGGAAATCACGGAAGGATTGGGCAAACACTACGAAGCGGCGCTCAACACCTATAAACCGTTTGCCTGCGGAATCGTGCTGCACCCCGCGATCGACGCGGCCATACAGTTGCGCAATGAGTACAAAGTGAAGGTCGATCAGATTGACCACGTTGACTTGCGCGTCAATCCGCTGGTGCTCGAATTGACCGGCAAGAAGACTCCCTATGAAGGCCTGGAGGGGAAGTTCAGCATCTACCATGCCGTGGCGGTCGCAATCGTAGAGGGCGCGGCCGGCGAGAAGCAGTTCAGCGAGCGGGCCGTTCGCGACCCGGTTATTGTGGGCTTGCGGAGCAAGGTGATGCCGGTTATAGACCCATCCATCAAGCCGGAGCAAGTTGACATTACGATCGTGCTGAAGGATGGCCGGAAGTTGCACAAGTACATTCGAGCATGCCGTCGGCAGTGTTGAGGTGCCAATGTCCGACAGCGCGCTGGAGGCGAAGTTCAGCGATCTCGCGGAAGGCATACTGCCGGGTCCGCAAATCCGGCGGCTGCTGGATGCATGCTGGGGTGTCGAGAAGCTGCCCAGCGCGGCCGCAATCGCGCAAGCGGCAGTCGTGTGAGTTGCGGCCAGGCACGAACGCAAAGTAAATCGGCTCACCGGAACTTGTCCGGTGAGCCGATTCATCTTGCCGTAATGGCAGTAGCCGACCTATTTGTTGACCATGTGCTTAGGCAACGCAAGCACCGTAATTGCTCCCGCAGCCACAGTAACGGCCATGACGATCATGGGGATCAAGTTGCCATGCGTCAGGTCCTTGAGATAGCCAATGGCGAAGGGGGCGACGAAGCCGCCCAGATTGGCAACCGAGTTAATCCAGGCGATGCCGGCCGCCGCCGCCGTCCCCGCGAGGAATGAGGTAGGCAGCGCCCAGAACATAGGCGCCGCGGGAATGATCCCAGCCGCCGCGATCGACAGCAATATGACGGCCAGTATCGTGTTCCCGCCACCAACCATCATACTCAGAACCAAAGCTGCGGCGCCCACAAGCATGGGACCGGCCTCATGCCAACGGCGCTCACGCCGCTTGTCGGCGCTGGCTCCAAGCACGACCATCATAATGGCAGTACAAGTGTATGGAATGGCTGATACCATGCCTATATTGAATACCCCTTTGACTCCGGCATCCTTGAGGAGGGTGGGTATCCACAGCGTCAGCGCGTATTGACCCAGAGCGACGGTGAAGTAAATCCAGCACATCAGCCAGATGCGGCCGTCGGTGAATACGGCCAGAAGAGAAGGATGCTCCTTCTTTTGCTTGGCTTCCTCAGCGACGTAGTACTCAAGAAGCTGTTTTTCTTCTTCGCTTAGCCATTTGGCGTCGCGAATTCTGCTACTGAGATAGCAAATGCAGGCGACACCCATAATAAGAGAAGGTACGGCCTCGAGAAGGAACATCCACTTCCAGCCGGGCCAACCTGCAGCGCCGTGAGTCATCGCCATAATGGAACCGGAGAGCGGGCCGCCGATCATCCCGGCCATCGGGATTCCGACCATGAAGATGCCCACCATCTTGGCGCGGCGGTGCGAGGGATACCAATACGTGAGGAACAAAATGATTCCGGGGAAGAACCCCGCCTCGGCTGCGCCGAGGAAGAAGCGGACCAAATAAAACTGCATCGGCGTTTTCACCAAAAGTGTGAGCGCCGAGATAATTCCCCAGGTGATCATGATGCGGGTGATCCAGACGCGCGCACCCACCTTGTGCAAGGCGATGTTGCTTGGGACTTCAAAAAAGAAGTAGCCAATGAAAAACATGCCGGCGCCTAGCCCGTAGACTGTCTCGCTGAAATGAAGCTCGCCGAGCATCTGGAGCTTGGCGAAGCCCACGTTCACGCGGTCCAAGTAGGCGACGATGTAGCACACCATTAGAAATGGCAACAAACGGATGGTTACTTTTCGATAGGTTGAGTTTTCGAACTCCGGGGACACCTTTGGTGCAGTCAATACCCCAGGTCCGGCGGTCTTTAGGTCAGCCATTCGGGAACTCCTCGTAAACGATTTCGGGATGGTCACGCATACAGCTTCGCTATCAGGAGCGTAGTGGTTCCTGCAGCACGTTCAGGTCGTCCGGCTCTATGATGACTTCTGAGTATCGGTTCTGAATGATAGGTCGGGTTTTCACCCGCAGTCAAGACGAATCTCGAAACTGCATTACAGCCAAATGGCTCCAGGAGAGCCTGGATCGAGCTAATGCGGCGCTAAACGGACAGAATGGCCCGAGCGCCAGCCGCCGGGTAAGGGAAACGCCTTGGTCCAATGGATGCGAAAGGCGAAACGCGAAAAAGCACGGTGAAAGCAAAACCGGCCGCGGAATCGCGGCCGGTGAGTGCGCTACTGGCGTTGTGGCTTTCCGATCTGCTAGAGCAATTCTGCGGTCGATATACCCCGAGTATTACCGCCGGGCCTGGAAGCCCGGCTCTTCAGGCTGTTACGAAACGACAAGTTTTGATGGGGTAAACGAACGGTGTTCCGGTTTCGGAGCACCGTTTTCTTTTCGGCAGCGCTGATTTGAGGTTTGGTGTTGCCGACCAACGCTTAACGGGCGAGTGCGGTGGCGAGTTTTTTGCCGCCCAGAACATTCATCATCCGTTTCAGGTTATAAGCAATGGTTGCCAAGCTCATCTCGGCTTGTGCACCGGTGACTCCGCGCAGAAGGAATCTGGGGTGCCCGAAGATGCGGTATTTGAGTGTGCCGAACGGATGCTCGACCGTCGATCTTCGTAGTCGCATGGCTTGCGGCGTGGCACGCTGATGCATGCGCTGCAATGCGCCTTCGTGGAGATGACGATTGACGATCCGGTACTGGGCGTTCGTGCACCGCTGTTTCAAGGGACATGTCGAACAGGCAGATGCCGCCGCTGCATAGACAACCCGCGTCTTCCATCTCTGGAGCTGCTTGCGGGCCAGGGTCTGCCCCGCCGGGCACCGGAAGCTGTCCGTCTCGTCGTCGTAAACGAACTCGGTGCGGTCGAACAGTGTTCCATCACCTTGGTTGTTGATGGCGCGATTGGCTGGGACGTGGGGCAGGATTCCCTTGACTTCACAACCTTCCGCCTGCGGGCCATTGGAGTAGCCCGCATCGGCCACCACGTGCAGTGTTTCCGGAGCGCCGACAGCCCGCTGGGCCGCTTCGGCCATCGGCAACAGACTGCGATTATCGGTGGCCTCGGTTGTCACCTTCTGCGCAATGATCAGAGCGTGTTCGGCATCCACTGCCGTCTGCACGTTATAGGCAGGCGCGTTTCCTTGGGCCATACGCATGAAACGTGCTTCCGCCTCTGGGTGATTCTTCAGCTTCTCCAGCGCCGCCGCTACCGCGCTCGGGTCGATCACTACTTCGTCCTGCTCGTCGGCCAGCTCCAGTTGATCGAGGTAGCGCCGGATCGCCTCACGCTCCCTCACGCTCTTGGCACTGCTGACGGCACGGAACTTCGAGCCGTCGATCGCCACCCACTCGCCGCGAACCAGTCCCACCGAACGCGCAAAGCGAACTAGTTCCGCTCCCGCCTCTGTCACCGCCTCCGAATGCATCCGCCGAAACTCGGCAATCGACTTATAGTCCGGCTCCAGACTGCTCAACAGCCACATCACTTCCACGTTGCGCCGGCACTCGGCTTCCAGCCGTCGCGACGAACGTATCTGCTGCAAATATCCATACAGATACAGCTTCAGCAGATCGCGCGGGTCGTAACCAGGACGCCCGGTTTCGGCTGGCTCGGCCCGCACGAAGCCCAGCGCCGACATCTCCAGTTTGCCGACGAACGCCTCGATCACACGGCACATATGATCGGCAGGAATCAGATCGTCCAGAGTCGTCGGAAACAACCTGTGCTGGCCCCGCGTCTCACCCTGAATGAAGCCCATGAAAAATGCCCCCGCTCTCGCAACAAGGGCATCTTCCCATTAACTTACTTCAGAGTCACTCAGTTTCGTAACAGCCTGGCTTCGCAGGGTATACCTTCCGCGATTCCGCTCTAGTCGCCTGCTTTGGATGCGGGCTTGGCCAGCGGGTATTTGGCGAGAATGTTCTCAAAGTCGCGTAACGTCAGCACCCCTTTCTTCTCCAGGGCGCGCAACTTAACCTTGAGCAATATCTCCATTATGGTTTCTTCGCTTGGCAGCGGATGACCGATCCGTTCCAGCCATATCTTGATTGAATCCGCGCCGCTGTTCTTGCCCAGCACAATCTCCGGTGCATCGTGGCCGACAAGGTCCCAACGGTATGGGCAGAGCTCAAGCGCATGCTCGTCGCCGCAGTTCCTTACCCAGCCGGAGATGATGCCGGACTCGACCTTGAAGATATCGTCGCCGAAGATGCCGCGATTCGGGCGCACCCGAACCCCCGCCATGGCAAGCACCTCCTTGGAGATCGCGTAGAGCTTCTCGGTCTTGATTCCCAGATCGATGCCGTACATCGTCAGCAGTGTCATGACCACGTCTTCGTAAGCGGCGTTGCCGGCCCGCTCGCCGAGCGCGGAAATGGTCGTGTGCGCCACGTTGGCCCCGGCGGCCAGGCCGAGCACCGTGTTGGCCGAGCCCATGCCGAAATCGTCGTGGAAATGGGTCTCCAGCGGCTTATTGATGCGCTCCTTGATCTTCTTGATCAGGTAAGGGATGGCGTGCGGCGAGGTACCGCCGAAGGTGTCAACCACCGCCAGCGCGTCCATATGGCCGTCCTTGGCGATACGCTGGATCAGGTCCAGAAACCAGTTGATATCCGCGCGCGAGGCATCGATGGGAAAGAAGACCGTGTAAAGACCGTTTTTCTTGGCGTACTGTGTTGCTTCGATCGACAGATTGACGGCTTTTTCCAGAGGCCACTTGTAGGCATACTTGATGATGTGATCGCTCGACGGCACTTCCATCACGATGCCATCGACGCCGCAATCAACGGCCCGCTGCACGTCTTCCTTCATGCAGCGGCCAAAAGCGAAGATCTTGGGGCCGAGCTTGCGCTTGACGATTTCCTTGATGGCCAGCTCGTCTTCTTTGGAGACCGCCGGCATGCCGGCTTCGATGCGATGCACGCCCGCCTCGGCCAGCAGTTCGGCGATGCGAACCTTATCTTCCTTGCGGAAGGTCACGCCGGCTTGCTGCTCGCCGTCGCGCAACGTGACGTCGTGCAACTCGATCTTGGGAGCAAATTTGAGTTGCGACCTTACTTCCTCGGCAAAATTCCAAGGACTGGTAAACCATTTTTTCGTTTTGTTGCTCATAAGGACCTCACTCCTGCCGCAAGAATGTATTTGGTATCCGTTCCGGAACGGTAGCGCTGTCTGAATACCCCGAGGCAGAGCCCGGGGACCATGAATCGAGACAGCTCGTTACCTGGCGGCCCTTGTGAATTCTACGCTGGCCGGTTCTGCACGGTCAATTTGCATCTGCGCCGCGAGAGTGGTGTGGGGAAATACTCGCGCATGATTAAAACACCTCGGTGAGGGTCATCCTGAGTGTCTGCTTGGGAGCTACTGCCGGCTGAATCCGGAATTCGCCTTGAGGCAGTGGACATGGGAGTGCGATACATGGCATAAAGTCATGCGCTTGCCCGCCTAGGTCGAGCGACCGCAAAATAAGCGCTCGTCGGCAACCTTATTAGCGAGTTAGCGAGGAATCACATGGCAAGTCAGAATCCTTACGAAGTTGGCCTCGATAAGAACATTGCGAATTATGCGCCGCTATCGCCACTCTCGTTCATCCGGCGTACGGCAGCCGTGTACCCGGAGCGAATCGCGGTAGTGCATGGCGATCTCAAGCGCACGTGGAGGGAAACCTATGAGCGCTGCGTTCGGCTTGCCTCGGCGCTGAACCGGCGCGGTTTGGGTATCGGCGATACGGTAGCGGTGATGACCCCGAACATTCCCGAGGGCCTGGAAGTGCATTTCGGGGTGCCCATGAGCGGAGCGGTCTTGAACGCGCTCAACATCCGCCTCGACGCCGAGACAATCGCCTTCATTCTGCAGCACAGCGAAGCCAAGGTGTTGATTACCGACACCGAGTTTTCGGGCGTGATCGGCAAAGCGCTCGCTCTGCTGCCGAACAAGCTCCTGGTCGTCGACGTTGACGATCCTCGC
The DNA here is from genome assembly GCA_963842345.1 of uncultured Acidobacteriota bacterium. GTDB lineage: Bacteria > Acidobacteriota > Terriglobia > Terriglobales > Acidobacteriaceae > CAWBRT01. The sequence continues at coordinate 34,631 of CAWJGD010000024.1, read as the reverse complement.
GGCAAAGGTGGAGCACTGCTTGGGGAATTGAACTACGAGCAGCTACTGGGCGAGGGAGACCCCAGCTTCGAGTGGCAGATGCCCGCTGACGAATGGCAGGCAATCTCGCTGAACTACACTTCGGGGACGACGGGAAATCCCAAGGGCGTGGTCTATCACCATCGCGGGGCTCACTTGAACGCCGTGGGGAATGCTCTTACCTGGGCGATGCCGCACCATCCTAATTATCTGTGGACACTGCCGATGTTTCACTGCAATGGCTGGTGCTTTCCCTGGACCATCACGGCCATGGCAGGCACCCATGTATGTCTGCGGCAGGTAACGGCCAAAGCGATGTACGACGCGATCGCCGATCACCACGTGACGCATCTTTGTGGTGCGCCGATCGTCATGGGAACCCTGGTCAACGCTCCGCCGGAGAGCAGGCGCGAAATTCCAAAAGGGGTGCGGATGATGACCGCCGGCGCGGCCCCTCCGGCGGCGATCATCGAAAAAATGCAGAACCTCGGCTTCGAGGTGACGCATGTCTATGGCCTGACGGAAGTTTATGGCCCGGTTACGGTTTGTGCCTGGCAGGAGGAGTGGAATGCGCTGCCGGTAAGGGAACAGGCGGCGTTCAAGGCGCGTCAGGGCGTGCCGTACCTAACGCTGGAAGGGTTGATGGTGGGCCATCCTCACAGCCTGGACCCGGTGCCGGGCGACGGCACGACCATGGGCGAGATCTTCATGCGCGGCAACACCGTCATGCGCGGCTACCTGAAGAATCCGCGCGCCACGCAAGAGGCGTTTGCCGGCGGATGGTTCCACACGGGCGACCTGGGCGTGATGCATCCGAACGGCTACATAGAGGTAAAAGACCGGCTGAAGGACATCATTATCTCTGGCGGTGAAAACATCTCTACCATCGAGGTCGAAGCCGTGCTGTACCGTCATCCGGAGGTGCTGGAGGCGGGCGTGGTGGCGCGTCCGGACGAGAAGTGGGGCGAGACGCCATGCGCCTTCATAACCCTGAGGGAGGGTGCTCAGGCGACCGAAGAGGATATCATCGCGTTTTGCCGGGAAAACCTGGCGCACTTCAAGGTTCCGAAGACGGTGGTTTTCGGGCCGCTGCCCAAGACCTCGACGGGGAAGTTGCAGAAGTTCAAGCTGCGCGAGAGTGTCAAAACATTTCCGCCTGTGGCACGGAAGGAAGAGTGATTAAGCGACCGACTGTTTATGGGTGCCCCATTCTACGCCGCGTTTGTGTAGGGTGGGGTGGTTCCTGAAAGCCAGTCTACTTTTCCAGCGGCGGCACCGCGCTCAGGACAGCGTCCCATGCCAATTCGGCCGCGTACGACGCCAGCTCCTCAAATTCCAGCCCGGAGTTCTGCACCTCTCCGGTGGTTACGGCGTAGAGCACGTCGCCGTCTTTTTCCGTGTGGAAGGGCTGAATGCCGCGTGCCATCGAGGTGTGGGTCTGCACGGCGAGCCGGCTGAGTTGCGCGTAGGTCAACCTCTGATTGACGACGACGACCGTCAGCGTGGTGTTTTCGGGAGCGGCAGAAGCCGGCAGCGGCTCAGCCACGCCGCGGGCGCTGCGTTTGCGCGCGGCCGTGCCGTCATCGAGGTCTTGGGCAAGAGTGCGCCGTAACCCTGTTTGCGGATCGAAGTTGCCGCGCACGACCCGCCCGTCGCGTCCGACGATGACTCCGACCGAATTCACCACGCTGAAAGCGGCAATTTTTACCTCGCCGATCTGGCGGAAAGCACCACCTTGTCCTGAGCTCTCCATGAACGCCGGGCCGAAAAATTTGCCGACATTAACCAGGCGTCCCGCGCCGTGCGCGCCGAGCGCGAACTGGCCCTCGCGAGCAGCTCTCAGGGCGGCGCGGCCGAGCTCCTTGTCAGGATGGATGGCATTATTGCGCCCGCGGAAGTCGAAGACCACGGCTCCGGTTACGGTGGGAATCATCTCCCAGGCGGTAGCGTGCCCGCGCAAGGCGAGCAGCTCAGCCATAATTCCCGAGGCGGCTTCGAGGCCGTAGCTGGAACCGCCGGTAAAAAAAATAGCGCGCACCGTCGGCTGGTCATAGCCGAGCCGCAGGCGATCGGTGTTGATGGTGGCCGCTGCTCCGCCGCGCACATCCACTGCTGTCATCACACCCTTGGGGAAGTGAAAAACGGTGAGCCCGGTCGGCCCTTCGTCATACTCGGCAATACCAATTAGCAGTCCCGGAAAGCAGAACTCGATCGCCGGTCCATCGAAGCGAATCTGGGGAGTCGGTATGGTCATCGTTGCGGTCTCGATCAATTCAAACAGGATAACTTACACCGCGGATATTACCTTTAGCGAATCTGTTCTGACCGGAAGTTACTTTCCCGTCCAGCAAGCCGCGCGCTTGCCGAGGAATGCCGCGATGCCCTCCTGCGCGTCAGCCGCGAGGGCATTCATGCTCATCACTTCCTTGGCGTAAGCGTAGGCTTTCGGCTGATCGAGATCGATCTGCGTGTAAAAAGCCTGTTTGCCCAGGGCAACGGTGAACGAGCTGGCTTCGGCGATTTTGCGCGCAAGTTGCAGGCTGGTGGTGCGCAATTGCGCGGCGGGAACGACCGTGTTGACCAAACCCCACTCGGCCGCGGTTGTGGCCGGAACCATCTCTCCTGTCAGCAGCATCTGCAACGAGCGCTTGCGGCCAATTGCCCGCGTGAGGGCGACCATGGGCGTGGTGCAGAACAGTCCGATCTTCACGCCCGGACAGGCGAATGCGGCATCAACGGACGCGACCACCAGATCGCAGGTGGCTACCAGTTGGCAGCCCGCGGCGGTGGCGATGCCCTGCACTTCGGCAATGACCGGCTGCGGTATCGACTGCACCTTCTCCATCAACGCGGTGCACACGTCGAAGATATGCCGATATTCGTTGATATCTCTTCCCGCCATCTCGCCCAAATCATGGCCGGAGGAGAAGACCTTGCCGACCGCGGCAAGAATAACTGCTCGCACATCGCGAGAGCCGCCAATCTCTTCGAGGCAGCCGATCAACTCTTGCATCAGCTCTAACGACAGCGCGTTGCGCCGGTTTGGACGGTTCAGAGTCACGATGGCGATGCCGTTCTCGCGTTCGCAAACGATATTCTGGTGCGGCATGAGTTCACCCCCGGTCTTATTGCGTATATTGTAAGGCTTCATGGTACTGGTCGGGATCGGCGAGGTTCTCTGGGATCTGCTGCCTGTCGGGGCGCACCTGGGCGGCGCACCGGCGAACTTTGCCTGCATCGCTGCGTCGCTTGGCGCTACCGGCGTGGTCGTGAGCCGCGTGGGAGACGACCAGCTTGGGCACGAGGCGCTCGCCGGGTTGCAGCGTCATGGTGTCGATGGCTCTTTTGTCCAAACCGACGTCGTGCACCCGACGGGATCGGCAAGAGCAACGCTGGCGAGTGACGGAAGCGCCGGGTTCGAGATTGCGCAAGACGTTGCCTGGGATTATCTGCAATGGACTTCGGAACTCGCGAAACTCGCCGGACAGGCGGATGCCATCTGCTTTGGAACTCTCGCGCAACGTTCACCGGCGAGCCGCGAAACGATTCGCCGGGCGCTCGGGTGCAGCCGTCCGGAATGCCTGCGCATCCTCGACGTGAATCTGCGGGCGCCGTTCAACAGCCTTGAAATTCTCAGAGATTGCTTACCGCTCGCGAACGTACTGAAGCTGAACAGCGAGGAGCTGCCCGCAGTGTTGCGCGCCTGCAAACTGCCACTGGCGCTTGAGACCGATGCCGCCGGGATGTTGCAGCGGCACTGTGGCTTTAAGACGGTTTGCATTACGCGCAGTGCTCGCGGCAGCGTCATTGCCTTCGGGGACGAAACCGTGGTTCACCCGGGAGTTGCAGTCGAAGTCATCGATACGGTTGGCGCGGGAGACGCATTTACCGCCGCGCTGGCGGTGCAGTTGATCGCAGGATCGGAGGCGGAGCGCGTCTCCGAGGCCGCCAACCAAGTGGGCGCATGGGTCGCGTCGCAGGCCGGGGCAATGCCCGTCCCGAAAGGTCCAGGCGGGGAGCGCGTGCGCGCCCTCTACGGGGTGCCGGGACAGTCGTGAGCGGGTTGAGGTGACGGCCGAAAAACGGAGCCTTACAGACCCAAATTTGCCAACCGATGGCAAATACGGGGCACCTTCGATTACACTGGCTTGCCAGACGCGGGCCGCTTGCAGCTAATGTGGCTGACCGCGGCGAAGAATTTCTTGGAGGGAAAGATGGCGGACATCGCTTATGTTTCGGAAGTTGACCTGGAACGAATTGCCGGTCCTCTTCGGGTGGCTCACCTGCCGGGCGAGCCGAAGCCGGTTTATTTCAGCACTCACGGGCCGGTGGCCAAACACTACGGGGTAAACCCGGAGAACCTGAAGGAACAGCACGCAACGACTCTGGACTATATCGTCGCTGCGACCGCGGGTTGACTATTGGGCACATTTGCCGGCGCGCTGGCAGCGCGCAAAATCGAAGTCGATAACGGGAAGGTGCAAGCTCACGCTCGCGGCGAAGTGGAAAACGAAGGCGGAACGCTGATTATCCGCCGCATTCACGTTCACCTCAAACTCGCGGCGCCTGAATCGGAGCGGGAGACCGTGGAGCGCGTTCATGGCATGTTCGCCGAGAAATGCCCGATTTACCGCTCACTGGATTCCGCGATACAAATTACAACCAGCTATGAGTTGACGGCGGGCATGAAGGCCGCCAACTAGTTGTTCGTGCGCACTTTGCAGCAGCTCGCTGGTGCCACGAGTTCATTGAATAAATCAAGAGTGTCACCCTGAGCGTAGCGAAGGGTCTATGGATTTCGGAAATCAAATACATAGATTCTTTCGCTCGCTGCGTTCGCTCAGAATGACACCTCAGATCGGCCAAAGACCTTCCGGGATACCACGCTAGGCCGTCTTCTGCACGTGGAGCTGTTCGTTGTAGATGTCTTCCACGCGCTGGAGCGTGTCGATATCCTCGACGGGCTTGTCGTTTCGCAGGCGCACGATTCGAGGGAAGCGCAGCGCAAATCCGCTATCGTGCCGGTTGGAACGCGTCACGGCGTTGAAGGCCACTTCGATGACGATCCGCGGCTCTACCTGCCGCACTTGTTCGTGATCGGCGGTGGTGTGCTCGAGGAACCACTTCGACATCGTGGCTATCTCGGCGTCGGTCAGCCCCGTAAAGGCTTTGCCGACGTTCAGCAGCCGGTCGCCACTGCGCACGGCGAAGGTGTAATCACTGAGCACTCCAGCGCGTTTGCCGTGGCCGAGCTCGACCGCCGTGACGACGACGTCCAGTGTGGCGAGTTCACGCTTCAATTTGATCCACGATTGACCGCGGCGACCGGGAGTGTAAGTTGAAGCGGCGTCTTTGATCATGAGCCCTTCGTTGCCGCGAGCCCGGGCGCGGTCGAACAATTCGTTGAGTTGGACGGCGGAGGCAGCGCGGGCGGAAGGGGCTCGTAGCAGACGCGCCGCGTTGGGAAGATCGCTGGCCGCAGCGAAGCTCAACAATTTCTGGGCAGCGGCCGTTTCGGAGGGGAGCGGATAGCGCAACCAGGCGAACAGAGCATCGAGAATCGCCTTGCGTTCGCGCAATGGCCGGTCGATCAGCAGTTCATGTCCGGCGTAAAGCACGTCAAAAATCAAGTAAGCGACTGGAAACTGCCCAATCATGGCAGGGGTGGGACGTTTGCGGCCAAGCCGCTTCTGCAATTCCGGGAAAGCGCGGGCCCGTCCGCCGTTTCCCTCGAAGTGCCAGCCGAGAATCTCACCGTCGAGCACGACGTCTTCGGGGAACGCCGCCAGTGACGGCATCAGTTCCGGGAACGAGTCGGTGATATTGTCCATCGTCCGCGAGAAGAGCCGGACACATCCTCCGGAGCAGTGCGCCTGCGCGCGGATACCGTCGTACTTGTCCTCGACCACCATGTCGGGAAACTGCTCAAAGGCTTCCGCCGCGCTCTCGGCGGGTGTGGCAAGCATGAAGCCGATGGGATGGAATAAGCGAATTTGCGCTTGTCCGGCGCGACCCTGAGCGGTGAGGCGCAGGGTTTCCGACAGGTCGCCCAGCAGCATATTGGCCCGCCTGACCACCTCGATGGGAGCGGACCAAGCGGCCGCAATCGCCTCTTCCACGAGGCTCTCTTTGAAGCCGATGCGCAGCTCCCCGGTCATGATCTTGACAAGGTACTTGGCTTCCAGGAAAGAGGCGCGCGCCAGCAGGTCGCGTAACACGGCGTGTTTGGCGGCAGGGCCGCGCGATTGAGCAATTGCGCGGAAGCTCTCGGCAACCGCGGTCAGCGTCAACGGCTGTCCGGGCGGCTTCCTGGAAGAGAGCAACTCGGCCGCCGCCGCGCCAAGATCGCCGTGCTTGCGATAGATGAGCGCAACCTTGGCTTCGTTGGTGTTCGCCGCTTCGGCCAGCGCTCTCCATAACAAAGCGCCGCCGACCTGCAGCGTTCTCTCGTCGTAGGAGGGGAAAAATCTTCCTGAAAAATACACGGCTGCAAGTTCGGCATCCGGCATCGGGCGAGAGCGAAGGTAATCGGCTACAATCGCCACCTTCTCATTCTTGCTGCTGGTTGCGGCTACGGCTTCGCAGGTTTCGGCAAAGGAGTTCATACGTCAACGCGGCCCATACTCAACTTGGATGCGAGTTATGGGCCTGCCGGTCCCGGTACTAGGGTCTGGATTCGTGCGTCTGTTGCGGGCTCGCTGCGCCGCGACGGCCTTCGGTACGAAGTTTTGGCTCAGTAAGGTATGTAGCAACCAGCTCCAAGCTGCTGGTTTGATTGACACTCCGGCGACACGGTAGATACTCTAACTGTGTAGCATGTTCCGTATCGAGTACCACCGGCGGGCAGCTTTGACGGGGGTGAGTCAAAATTCCGAGTTCTGTCATCCAAGTATTTATGTCCTGGTTGCGTCGCGCGCTTCGATTCCATACGGCCCTTCACCTGTCCTTCGCGCTGGAGAGCGCGCAGGAAACCCTGGTCGGAGGTCAAGCTGTGTTGGAGGGCGTCATGATGCGCTCGCCGCATGCCTGGGGAATCGCCGTCCGCAAGCCTTCGGGCGGCTTGGTAACCCACTCGGAGACGATGGAGCGGCCCTCCGAGAAGTGTCCGTGGAAGGGATGGCCGCTGATACGCGGAGTGATGACGCTGGGTCAGGCAATGATGCTGGGCTTTAAAGCTCTGCGCTACTCGGCTAATGTCGCGCTCGATGAGGCCCAACCCGATACTCCGAAGGGAAAGAAACTTGAACTGAGCGGCTGGGTGGCGGCGCTGAATATCACGCTCTCTCTCGGATTCTTCATCTTCATGTACAAGTTTTTGCCCTACTTGGCCACCAAGGAGTTACGGCATCTCAATCCACAACTGGGCAATCGCGTGGTCTTCGCCTTGATCGAGGGCGTGATCCGGCTTGGCCTGTTTCTGGGGTTTATCTGGCTCACTTCGCGGTGGAGCGATATTCGGCGCGTCTATCAGTATCACGGCGCCGAGCATAAGACGGTGTTTGCCTTCGAAGCGGGCGATCCGCTGGAGCCGCCTGTCGTGCAGCGTTGGTCGACGTTCCATCCCCGCTGCGGTACCAGCTTCCTGATGACGGTGATGCTGATTTCGATTGCGGTGTATGCGCTGGTGCCGATCCGGACATTCTGGGCCGGGTTTGGCATGCGTTTGCTGCTGCTGCCGCTGATTGCCGGGGTCTCTTACGAGATCATCCGTTTCGCCGCCAAGCACGGTTCGTCGCTGTTCGCCATCATGACGCGTCCCGGGCTCTGGTTGCAGCGCATCACTACGCGCCAGCCCGACGACAAGCAGGTGGAGTGCGCGATCGTGGCGCTGAATGAGGCCATGGAACTGGAAAAGCAGCATGGCGGCGAACTGGTCATTGCGTAATTACCGGCGGCGAGGAATTGCAGTACACTAAACGTATGTTTCACGCGGCAACAATCCGTCTCGGTAACCTGCCCGCCCATCTGTAGCGGCGCCCGCCGCGACTTGCGCTTTCGCCTGATCACCTTATCGCTTGTGCCCTTGCGCGCGGAAAACAATCGAGAACCCAACCATCGAAAACCAGTGGGTGTGCAATGTTTGAACGACTTGACCAGATAGAAGTGAAATACGAAGAATTGACGCAGGCGCTGGCTTCGCCCGGCATTATGTCTGACTCCGCTAATTACCAGAAGACGGCGAAGGCGCACAGCGAGCTTGTTCCGATTGTCGAGAAGTATCGTGAGTTGAAGGATCTGAAGCGCGGAATCGAGGAGAGCAAAGCGCTCGTCGCCGAAGAGGGCGACCTGGAAATGAAAGCCTACGCGCAGGAAGAACTGACGAGACTGGAAGCGCGAATGGCGCAAGTGCGCGAGGACCTGAAGGTTCTGCTGCTGCCTAAAGACCCGAATGACGAGAAAAACGTGGTGCTGGAAATCAGGGCCGGAACGGGAGGCGACGAGGCTACGCTGTTTGCCGCCGAGATCTTCCGCATGTACACGCGCTACGCGGAGACAGCGCCGATGGAAGGTGGAGGTGCTCTCCAGTTCGGAATCGGGCATTGGCGGGCTGAAGGAAATAATTGCGATCATCGAAGGCCAGCGCGTCTACTCGCAGATGAAGTACGAGAGCGGAGTGCATCGCGTGCAGCGCGTTCCGGCCACCGAGACGCAGGGCCGTGTTCACACCTCCGCCGTAACCGTCGCGGTGCTGCCGGAGGCGGAAGACGTGGACGTCAAAATCGAAGCCAAAGACCTGCGCATCGATACCTTCTGCTCGTCGGGACCGGGCGGGCAGTCGGTGAACACCACGTATTCGGCCGTCCGCATCACGCACTTGCCCACCAACACGGTGGTGAGCTGCCAGGATGAGAAGTCGCAGATCAAGAATCGCGAGAAGGGGATGCGCGTGCTGCGCTCCCGTCTTTACGAAATGGAGTTGGCCAAGCAGCAGGAAGCGCTGGCCAAGGAGCGGCGCTCGATGGTGGGAAGCGGCGATCGCAGCGAGAAAATCCGCACCTACAACTTTCCGCAGAACCGCATGACGGACCATCGCATAGGGCTTACGATTCACCAGTTGAGCGAGATCATGGACGGCAAGCTGCAGCCGGTAATCGATGCACTGGTGACGCACTACGAAGCAGAAAAACTGAAGCACGAAGCGACAGTATTGGCGTAGGGTTCCGCGAACGCGGTACCGGGCGAACACGCTTTCCCGGCGATTCGTCGCCATCAACAATGCAACTGAGAAAGGCACTCACGGACGCCGTGCGCAGGCTCGAGGACGAGGGTGTCGGCTCGCCTCGCATGAACGGCGAAATGTTGCTGATGTTTACCCTCGACTGCGACCGCGCCTATCTGTACGCCCATTCCGAACGAGAGCTTACAGTGGACGAACAATCGCGTTATGAATCTGCGATTGCGCTGCGCGCTTCCGGTTATCCCGCGCAGTACATCACGGGGCATCAGGAGTTCTGGGGACTGGACCTGATTGTTTCCCCGGCGGTCCTTATTCCGCGTCCGGAGACCGAGCACGTCGTCGAAGCCACGTTGGAATTGGTGCGCGCAGGCAAGGGCTGCCACGCCCGGCCTGGGCTGAAACTGATTGACGTGGGCACTGGTTCAGGAGCAATTGCCTTGGCGCTGGCGACAGAGTTGCCCGAGGCCGAGATCTATGGCGTGGATCTCTCGCGGGAGGCGCTCGAAGTCGCGAAGGCCAACGCGGCGCGACTGCAACTGGATGGCCGCGTGCGCTTCCTGGTGAGCGACGTACTGGAAGGCGTGCCACGCGACGGCAGTTTCGATTTTGTGCTCTCCAACCCTCCGTATGTGGGCTTCCACGAGGCTGACAAGGTTCAGGACGTGGTGAAGAAGTTCGAACCGAGGATGGCGGTCTTCGCCGGCGAGCACGGCCTGGATATCATTCGCCGTCTTATTCCGCAGGCGTATGAAGCGTTGCGCGCTGGGGGCTATCTGGTCTTTGAGATCGGTTACACCATGGCTCCAGTGGCGACGGAGTTGCTGGCTGGCTGGATCGATGTCCGCGCCGTTCCCGATTTGTCAGGGATTCCCCGCGTGATGGTGGCCGCACGCCCCTAGTTCCGCCGGTTGTTTGCACCGCCATTGTGTGACGACGGTCACGGCTCCGTGTATCGCTGTTTACTTAAACTGCAATCAGCCGCGAGCGCGGTTCATCAGTTTCAGCCCGGGAGGATGAAGTGGAGAATCAGATCGATCGCAGGAAGCTGGTCACGTTGTTGGGTGGACTTGCCGGAGTAGGCGCGGCTGCAACTCTTGTTGCGCACGCTGACCAGGCGGCTACGGCGAAAGCTCCAGCGGGAGCGACTGCAGAGTGTGCCCTGGCCTTACAAGCCGCTTGACCCGAATGCCGTTGCTCAGCGCGGATTCGAAGGCTACTACAAAGCTGAATGCATGGCCGGATGTTTCGAGGCAGTCGTCGGGCCGGTTGCCGAGCAGCTTGGTTCCCCCTACAAGGATTTTCCCTTCGCAATGTTCAGGTACGGCGGGGGAGGAATTAAGGGCTGGGCGACCATCTGCGGCGCGCTGAATGGCGCGGCGGCTGCCATTCAGCTTCTCTCTCCCAACCCCGACCCGCTGATCAACGCGCTCTTTGCGTGGTACGAGCAAGAGCCGTTGCCAAACGTTCATCCTAAAGGCGCCAAATTTCCCGAAATCCGCTCCGTTGCGGATTCGCCGCTCTGCCATCAGTCGATTGCGTCGTGGACGAAGGTCAGCCACATTCATGCGTATAGCCCGGAGCGCGCCGAACGCTGCGGATCCCTGACCGCATCCGTTGCCAAGCAGGTTGTCATACTGTTGAACGAACAGGCGGCGGGCAAGCCGATAGCATTTGCTTTGCCGCAAGCGACACAGGGTTGCATGAGCTGTCACGAAAAAGGCGGAGCGGTGGAAAACATCCGCACCAAGATGAACTGCGGCGGCTGTCACGCTCCGATGCTTGGCAAGCATCCGTCTAAATCCTAAACGGGTGGCGAAAAAATGCCGAGGGCGGCCTGGCACGCATGTCCCGGCATGCCTGGAGCAGTTTCAGAATAGGTGTATCCCCGAGCCATCGACGCCGGGTTAACTGTCACCCCGGCGAACGCCAAAGGGTTTGACTCGGCGACCCTGTGCGCGCCACCCCAACAAACGCTAAAGGCGGCGTTTGCCGGGGACCCCGATGCCCCGGCTGCTATATGGAATACGCCTTTTGCGAAGCTGATCTCGCCATTGCAGTGCGCACGGTTGCGCCGGTATATTCACTGGTCGGCCTATCGCTCTGGAGGTCTCATGTTCAAAGCAATCTATCTGACGAAGGAAAACAACCAATTCTCCGCCCAGCTTGCGAATCTCGATGAAGCTCAGTTGCCGGCCGAAGGCGACGTGCTGGCGAAGGTCGAGTACTCCACCATCAATTTCAAGGATGGATTGGCGCTCACGGACATGGCCCCCATTGTCCGGAAATGGCCTATGGTGCCCGGCATAGACTGTGCCGGCGTAATCGAGAGCAGCGGCAACCCCGAATTCAAGCCAGGCGAAGCCTTCGTTGTGACTGGCTGCGGGTCCGGGGAAGTGCTCTGGGGTGGGCTGGCGCAGAAGATCAAGTTGCAAAGCGACTGGCTGGTGCGCCTGCCGAAAAACATGACGACCAGGCACGCGATGGCTATCGGTACCGCCGGCTATACCGCGATGCTTTGCATCATGGCACTGGAAAAACACGGCATCAGACCAGGGGACGGCGACATCCTGGTGACCGGCGCTTCCGGCGGGGTTGGGAGCATCGCTGTCGCCATGCTCGGCAAACTCGGGTACAGGGTAGTGGCCTCCACGGGAAAGCTGGCGGAAGGCGACTATCTCAAAAGTTTGGGCGCTTCGGAGGTGATCGACCGTGCCACGCTCAACGCCCCTGGAAAGCCCCTGCAGAAGCCGCGGTACGCGGGAATCGTAGACTCCGTAGGCAGCCACACGCTGGCCAACGCCTGCGCCCAGACCAAGGATTACGGGGCCGTTACTGCCTGCGGGCTGGCGCAGGGAATGGACTTTCCTTCGACCGTTGCCCCATTCATCCTGCGCGGTGTGACGCTGTATGGCATCAATTCCGGGATCAGTCCAATGCCTTTGCGCCTGGAAGCCTGGAGACGGCTGGCGATTGATCTTGATCCCAACAAGCTGGATCGGATGACACAAGAGATTTCGCTGTCGCAGGTTTTGGAGGCTGGGCGTGAGATCGTCGCCGGCAAGGTGCGTGGACGTCTGGTGGTCAATGTGAACGTGCTTTAGCTCCCCGGTGAACTCCAGCCGACGGGCGCAACGCCGCTCCCGAAGTACAGAGATTTTTTCATGACGGCAATGGTATCTTCAGGATGGCAGGATCGCCGTTGTCCGCTTTGCACAAGCTATAATTCATAAAAATGGTAGACATTCACTGTCATTTGCTTCCGGGAATCGATGATGGGCCAAAGTCCTGGGAAGGAACATTAAAGATGTGCGAAAGAGCCGCAGCCGATGGCATCACGCACATCGTCGCGACTCCACATTGCGACGACCGCTATTGCTTTGACCGCAAAGTCGCGCTCTTCCTGGTGGATGAGTTAGCGCGCCGCGCCCCCTATATGGCCTTCAGCCTGGGATGCGACTTTCATCTTTCGTACGACAACTTCGAAGATGTCAAGCTGCATCCCGAACGGTACACGATCGGGGAAACGAAGTATCTGCTGGTTGAACTCAGCCCATATGCTGCTGCCAGCTCCATGACCACCGTGCTTTCGGAGTTGACTTGTCTCGGGCTGGTTCCGATTATCACTCACCCGGAACGGAACAGGATGCTGGTGCGCCGGTTCGAGCTCGTGGAGGAATGGATTTTGCTCGGCTGCCTCGTGCAGGTTACAGCCAACTCGCTGACCGGCTTTTGGGGCCCGGCCGTGAAGAAGTTCTGTGAGAAGCTGCTCACGAGAGAACAAGTGCATGTGATCGCGACCGATGCCCATGATCCGGATCATCGGCCTCCGGTTCTCTCCGCGGCCCGCAAGCTCGCCGCCAAAATGGTCGGAGAAGAATACGCGCAGGCGCTTTTTTTCGATATTCCAACGGCCATCGTGCGCGGGGAAGTGCTGTAGCCGCCGGCGAGGAAGCAGTGCGAGAGGCAATTCGAGGTGATAGATTCAAGGCAGGGCTGGTCGACGGGATTACTAGAATCGCAGAGGTTGCCGGGGAAGGTCGAGAATGCGCGTGTTGGTGACAGGTGCGGCAGGTTTCCTGGGTTCGCATCTTTGCGACAGACTTTTGGCCGAAGGGCGCCCGGTGGTCGCCGTGGACAACCTGATAACCGGAAGCCTGGACAACATCAGGCATTTGGAGCACGAACCACGCTTCGAGTTCATCCAGCACGACATCTGCCGGCCCTTTGATTTCGGTCCTGTCGATTTCATTTTCGAATTCGCGTCTCCGGCAAGTCCCGCGGATTACATGAAGTATGGGATCGAAACTTTGCTGGTGGGATCGCAGGGAACTCTGAACTCGCTCGAGCTGGCGAAAAAATACAATGCCGGGTTCCTGTTGTCCTCTACTTCCGAGTGTTATGGCGATCCGGCGGTGCATCCGCAGCCCGAGACGTACTGGGGCAACGTCAATCCAATCGGCCCGCGCTCCGTCTACGACGAGGCGAAGCGTTTTGCGGAAGCGCTCACCATGGCGTATCACCGGTATCACAAGGTGAACACGCGCATTGTCCGCATCTTCAATACTTATGGCCCCAGGCTTCAGTTGAACGATGGCCGCGTGATTTCCAACCTGATGAAGCAAGCTCTGCGGGGCGAGGATCTGACGATTTATGGAGACGGCAGTCAGACGAGGAGCTTCTGCTATGTCAGCGACGAGATCGAGGGAATTCTGCGGTTGGCGGCGGCCGATGAACATCTGCCGGTGAATATCGGCAATCCCGGAGAATTTACTATCCTGGAGTGTGCCCGGCTGGTGTTGAAGGTCACCGGATCGTCCTCGCAAATCCGATTCCAACCGCTTCCGGAGGATGATCCCAAGCAGCGCCGTCCCGACATTACAAAGGCCAGGCGGCTGCTCGGCTGGGAGCCTGAAATCGATTTGGAAACGGGGCTGAAGCTTTCGCTCGATTACTTTCAGCAGACGGTTGCCGAGTTGGCAGGGCGCCAAGGGTGAGGAGGACCTCACGGTCCGCGAACTGTCCGAGCCGATTGCCCGGCGGAAAGGTTGCTAGACGCTAGCTCCGATGAGAATCCTCGTCACCGGTGGCGCCGGTTATATCGGCAGTGTGGTGGCCGCGCAGTTAGTGGCGGCGGGACACGAGGTTGTCGTCTACGACAATCTCAGCAAAGGGAACAGGGACGCGGTTCCCGGGCGCGCAACGCTGATCGTCGGAGACGTCGGCGATCGTGCCTGCCTGGATGGAGCCTTGCGGGAGGGCAACATCGACTCCGTCATGCATTTTGCGGCCTGGATCGAGGCCGGCGAGTCGATGAAGGAGCCGGAGCGTTTCTTTCGCAACAATACAGCAAACGCGCTCGTGCTATTGGAGGCGGTTTTAGCCCACCGCGTTCCGCGGTTTGTTTTTTCTTCCACGGCGGCTCTCTACGGCAACCCGGCACGCTCGCCGATTGCTGAAAGCGATTCATTGCAGCCGACCAACGCCTACGGGGAATCGAAGCTCCTGGTTGAGCGCATGCTGGATTGGTTTCATCGCATTCACGGCTTGTCCTATGCCAGCCTGCGCTACTTCAATGCGGCTGGCGCAACCACGGAACTTGGCGAGAGACACAGTCCGGAAACCCACTTGATCCCGCTGATACTGCAAGTGGCGCTGGGCGTACGCAGCCATATAGACATCTTCGGCACTGACTACGGCACGCCCGATGGCACCTGTGTGCGCGACTACATCCACGTTTCGGATCTGGCAAGTGCGCACCTGCTGGCGCTGGAGCGGCTGAAAGCAGATTCAGGGCCGCAGCAGTTGATCTACAACCTCGGCAATGGGCGTGGCTTCAGCGTGCGCGAAGTGATCGAAGTGGCCAGACGGGTTACGGGACACGCTATTCCCGCCATCGAAGGGCTGCGGCGAGCGGGCGATCCGGATGTGTTGGTAGCAAGCTCGGATAAGATGCGTCGCGAATTGGGGTGGCAGCCCCAGTTTGCCGAACTGGAGACGATCGTACGCAGCGCATGGGAATGGATGCGGCAGCGACATCGGCAAGCGTCTGGAGCAGCTTCAGAATAGGCGTGTGCCCGGCTTCCGCCCCGGCTTCAGCGCGGTTTTTCGCAGCCTGTTAACGTGCCGCCCTCTTCTCGACCGCGAGCGAGCGCTCGCTTCTGGGCGGACGACGCGCTCCGCCGCGCAGGGCGCGAACGTCGACCTTCAGTTCGGCGATGGTGCGACTCAGCGTGTTGCGATGCATTCCCAACTGGCGCGCAGCCTTACACTGATTTCCATGATTCTCTTCCAGCACGGTAATGATGAACCGCTTCTTGAACTCGCGTACAGCCTCGCTATAGAAGATTCCGCTTTTGTACATCTGCATCACGAGCGCTTCCAGCTGGTCCTTCACGATACGCCTCACTTTCCCAAAAATGAACAATTATCAGCGCCGGTTATTAACGTTGGTCAATTCGACTGCTTCCGGCTGCTATTTTTGAGCGCCGCTCTTTGGCGCACTCTCTTTAGTTTCCTTGTTGCGGATTTCGCTAAGCGACCGCAACCCGTCCCTGAACCTGGCGCGTAGTTCCGCTGGAGCTGCCCACGTGGCGCCCCGGCCCATAACCAGGAAATACGATCCCAATCTCGACTCCGCAAGCATGCGCGACCCGGGAACGAAGGCCGCCATGGTCATCACCAGAACCATGACGATCAGTGCTCCGCGAAGCATGCCAAACGCCGCGCCAAGGAGCCGATCAAACCATCGGAGCCCCACGCCATGTGCCGCCCAGCGTGCCACCCGGCCGGCGGCTCCGGCCAGAAAAAGAATACAAATAAAAATCAGCAGAAAGGCCGCGCCCTGGGCGATCCACTCGTTTTTGGCGTAAGGCAAAAGCCATGCGCCAAAGCGCTTGTAATTCCAAGCCGCCAGCAAATAGCCGAGCACGCCGCCGGCGAGGGAAAACAGCTCATAGAGAAATCCCTGCGCCGTTGCCAGCAATACGGATAAGAACAGAATCGCTACGATGATCCAGTCCAGCCCCGTCATCGAAGCACCCCTAGTCCATCGGCAAATCCCGCCCCGTCAGTCGTCGATATGCCTCCACGTACTTCGCGCTGGTATTCGCGGCGACATCCGAAGGCAGAGCGGGTGCCGGCGGCAACTTGTTCCAGCGAATCGATTCCAGGTAGTCGCGCACATACTGCTTGTCGTACGACTGTTGCGCCCGGCCCGGCTCATAGGTATCGGCCGGCCAGAAGCGCGACGAGTCGGGAGTCATTACTTCGTCTGCCAGTACAAGCCCCTTGGGGGTGCGGCCAAATTCAAACTTGGTGTCCGCAATGATGATGCCCCGGGTGGCAGCGTAGTTCGCGGCCTTCTTGTAAATCTTCAAGGTCAGGTCGCGGAGTTGTTCGCCCTGCGCGGCGCCCACGTGCTTTACCACCTCGTCGAAAGAGATGTTCTCATCGTGGCCGCTCGCGGCTTTTGTCGCCGGGGTAAAGATGGGCTCGGGGAGCTGATCGCTTTCCCGCAACCCGGAGGGCAGCTTGATGCCGGAAACTTTTCCGGTTTGCAAATACTCCTTCCAGGCCGACCCCGACACATACCCGCGCACCACACACTCGACCGGAAACATTTCGGCTTTATTGACCAGCATCGAGCGCCCGCGCAACTGGGAGGAGTACTTCTGGATCGCCGCGGGATACTGGTCTACGTTCGCCGTAACCAGATGATTCGGCACGATATCCTTAAGGAAGTCGAACCAGAACAGCGAGAGCTGCGTCAGAACCCGGCCCTTCAAGGGAATTCCGGTCGCCAAGCACGTAGTCGAAGGCCGAGAGGCGGTCGGTCGCTACGAACAGGAGATGATCTTTGCCGGCGACGTACACATCTCGAACTTTGCCACTGGCATAAAGTTCCAGGTCGCCGAAGTCGGAACGGAGTAGAACTTCTGGTGTTTGAGTGTTCACAGTTTTGAAATTTATTCGTCGAAGATTTTTAAAGGAGCGCTTCTATTTTGTCAACGAATCTTCATTTACGCAAAACCTGAATTGACGGGTGGGTCGTGGACAAGAAGCCGCCGGTTTCTAATTTCCGGGAACGCAATCCTGGCAAGGGTTTTCAGGTAATTTCGCCAACTGCGGCCAACCTGCCTGAAAGCCTGCGGCAACCATTTTTCTTGATCACAGTTCCAGCCACTTGGCAAGTGTTCTTGTAACAGAAAATTAACAGACCGTCAGCAGCGCCGGCCGTTTCCCGCTAACCCGCGCCAGGCACGCTTTTCGGGCTAAGTTAGCCGATTTCCGAGCACGGTTGGCAAAAATCTTTTCAGTGCCCGCCCCGTAAAAAAAATCGCAACCGTAAATTTGAATAGGCACAGATTACTTTCCCAAAATGGTGAAGAAGCGAATCAGGGACTCAATGCCGTGGTAAAAGTTCGGGATGTGGAATTTCTCGTTTGGCGCGTGCAGGTTGTCGTCAGGCAATCCCAGACCCATCATCACGCTCGGGAGTTTGAGGTAATTTTGAAACTGGGCGACGATCGGGATCGAGCCGCCGGAGCGGATATAGACGGTCTCCTTCTTGAAAACCTCGCGCAGGGCCTGGTTAGCCGCCCGCACGAAGTCATTATCGGTGCTGACGACGGATGCCGGACCCTTGCTGTGCACCTTGACCTTCACCTGGACGCCTTTGGGCACAAGCGAGGTCACGAACTTGGTGTACTTGGCAAGGATGTCATCGGCATCCTGGTCTGGAACCAGGCGCATGGAGACCTTTGCCGAGGCGCGGGCGGGAATCACCGTCTTGGCGCCGGTCCCGGTGAAGCCTCCCGGCATGCCATGGACTTCGAGCGTGGGCCGCGCCCAGGTACGATAGAGCACCGAGTACCCCGGTTCGCCGGTGAGCACCGTGGAGCCGACTTCCGTCTTGCGGTAGTGCTCCTCGTCGAAGGGCAAGGCCTTCCACGCCTTCAGTTCGTCTTCGGTCGGTGCCTTCACGGTGTCGTAGAAGCCGGGGATCAGAACTTTCCCGTTCTGATCCTTCAACTTGGCGATGATTTCGCAGAGCGCAAACAGCGGATTGGGAGCCGCGCCGCCGTAAATTCCGGAGTGCAGGTCGGTGGATGCTCCCTGGCACTCCAATTCGGTGTAAACCAGACCGCGCAGTCCAACGCAAAGCGTCGGCAGCTCAGGCGCGAACAGTTCGGTGTCGCTGACGAGCGCGAAATCGGCCTTCAGCTTGGCCGAGTTTTCGCGTACATACTTTTCGATTGACTCCCCGCCCACTTCCTCTTCGCCCTCGTAGAGCACCCGCACATTGATCGGCAACTTGCCGTTGTTACTCTTGAATAAAGACTCGAAGGCCTTCACCTGCATCCAAAGCTGGCCTTTGTCGTCCACCGCTCCTCGGGCATACAGATTGTTGTTGCGTTCGGTGGGCTCGAAGGGCGGCGTGATCCATTCGTCCAACGGCTCGGCCGGCTGGACGTCGTAGTGCGCGTAGGCCAGCGCCGTGGGCTTGCCAGCGGCGTGCAGCCAATCGGCATAGATCAGCGGGTGGCCGGCGGTTTCAATCACGGCGACGTTTTCAAAACCGATACGCTTTAGTTCGTCAGCCACGAAGCTGGCGGCGAGCTGAATGTCCTGTTTATGCTCGGGCAAGGTGCTCACGCTGGGGATGCGGAGCAGGGCCTTGAGCTCATTGAGAAAGCGCTGCTGATTCTGTTGGGCGAAACTGAGAGCCGGCGTGGCCATGGCAGGTGTCCTTTCCGAGCCGCACGGTCCTATCCGTGCGAACGGGAGAGTATAGCACCGTGGTTCCTATGCTGTTGAGTTTGCAGGGCGTAGTCTTTCGCTCCGGGTGGAAAGTGGTCCTCAAGTCTCAAACGTCCAGGCCCATCATGCGCATCAATTCGAGCCCGTTGCTCTTTTCCACGATCCCGGGGCGCAGACGATAGTCGAAGCGCATCACGCCCTGCTCGATCTCCTCCTGGAAATGAACGTTTCTCAGTTTGCCGGGCAGTGCATCCGCGATTTCGGTCAGCGCCAGGTCATGCGTGGTTACCAGGCCGATATCGTTGCGCTGCACCAGCGCCCGCAGCACGCCCTCGGCTCCAATCCGGCGGTCTTTTGAGTTGGTTCCCTGGAGCAACTCGTCCAGCAGAAACAGCACCGGCATGCCGCGAGTCGCCAGGTCGAAAATCTGCCGCAGCCGCGTGATCTCGGCTTGAAAGCGGGAGCTGCCTTCCTGCAGCGAGTCGTTAATGCGTATGCTTGCGCCCACTTGCACGGCAGCCAGTCGCATGCGCCGGGCGCGCACCGGAGCGCCGGCCATGGCAAGCACAATATTGACGCCGACGGCGCGCAGCAGAGTGCTCTTGCCGCTCATATTTGAGCCGCTGATGAACAACACGCGCGTTTCCGCGTCCAGGCTTAGGTCGTTCCTGACGCAGGTCGCAGCAGAGATGAGGGGATGCCCCAAATCCTCCGCGATGAATTGCGGGCCTTCGGTCGCAAACTCCGGAAAAGTGTCTTCCGGATGCTCGTAGCTGTAATTGGCCAGCGACAGCAGCGCCTCGATTTCGCCAATTGCCTTCAACCACCGGCCCACCGCCTGACCGTGCTCGCGCCGCCACCCTTCGGCGGCGAAGGCTACCTGCAGGCTGTAGAGCAGCGGCAGGTTCAAAACACGAATCAGGAGGTTGTCGGAAGAATGGATGAAATCGACTACGGTTTCCAGCCGCCTGATCGCCTGCGACCCCCGGAGGTGGTGCGACTCGAGTTCGCCGCTCAACTGCTTAAGCCGTTCTGAGCCGTAGCGCTCGCTCTCCAAGCGGGCAAGCAGCGATGAAAGCAGCCCGAGATCCTCAAAGGCATGCTCCGTTTCGTGCAGAATCCGCTCGATGGGTCGCCGGTAGCGGTAGAGGATAGCCGCCTCAATTGCCAGCAGGGAGACTGCGGGAGCGGCAAATCCGGTCTGGAGCCAGAGCGCGGCGCTGGCGACAACCAGGAATGCCAGTAAGGGAGCGACAACTCGAAGCCACGGCGGGAAATCGCAGCGTGACTCCGCCCACTGGCGCAAGCTGCGCGAGCGCACTCCGCTGCGCTCTCCGGAACCGATGAGGAAGATTTCTTCGCGTAGGTCGAGGCGGTCGCGCAACTCGATCACTGCTTGCTGGCGGCTAAGCACATCAGGCATGGCGGCTGGCGACAGCAGCCAGCGGGCGAGTGTTTGCTCGCCCATGCGCGTGCGGGCCGTGGAAAGCAGTTCGAACAAGCCGCCGACGCCAAACAGATCCAAGTCGCTGGCGTAGACGTGATGCGGGTTCTGGAAGCGTTCTCCATGCGAACCGTGGCCGCGCCAGCGATCTTCCAGACGCGCCAAGCCCTGGCGGTAGAATTGCGCGCTGCGCTCGGCGAGCGACTTGTTGCGGAGCAGGCGGGAGTGATAAATGCCGGCGGCCACGAACAGGGCTACGGCAATTGCGAAGGGCCAAGCCGGGATGACGCCGCGCCCAAAGTCGAGCCAGGCAAATAGCAGTGCAGCGCCCAGCAACAGCAGCTTGAGATAGCCCAGGCGCAGGTGCAGACCATCGTAGCGGGCCGCGCGCGCTTCCCGTTCCTTGAGCCGTTGAAGGTATTCCTCGTTGGGAGCCACAATTCAAGAGGTTATCAAACTGTTTTCCCGCCGGAATAGCGCAAGGGTGACATTCTGCTCTAAAATGTGAGCCGACTCGTGGGGAGGGGATATGGCAAATCCTCAAACGCTGACCGCTCGCGGCGAGAGCCTGAAGGCTTTTCTTGCCGCCCGGGACTTTCTTTTCAAGTACCGCGAAGATTACGAAACCGCTTACCGGGATTTCCGTTGGCCCGGTCTGACGCAGTTCAACTGGGCGCTCGACTACTTCGACGACTACGCCCGCGACAACCAGAAGCCGGCACTGTGGATCGTGGAGGAGAGCGGCGCGGAGCTGAAGTTGAGCTTCGCCGAACTCTCGCGGCGATCGAACCAGGTGGCTAATTTCCTGCGGCGGCAGGGAGTGCGGCGCGGCGACCGCGTCGTGGTGATGCTGCCGAACGTTGTGGCCATCTGGGAAGTGATGTTGGCGGCGCTGAAATTGGGCGCGATCCTGATTCCGGCGGCGACGCTGCTCACCGAGGCCGATCTTCGCGACCGCCTTGGTCGCGGCAAAGCCCGGCACGTGATTGCCATAAGCGCCGCTGTTTCCCGCTTTGCCGGGATTGGCGGCAATTACACCCGCATCGCCTGCGGAGGCGCGGAGCCGGGGTGGGCTGCCTACGAAGACGCCTACAACGAGCCTGCGGCATTCGCGCCCGACGGACCGACGAACGCCGATGATCCGTTTCTGCTTTACTTCACTTCGGGCACGACGGCGGTTCCCAAACTCGTGCTGCACACCCACCAGAGCTACCCGGTCGGGCACCTGGCCACGATGTACTGGGCCGGCCTGCAACCGGACGACGTGCATTTCAACATCAGTTCGCCGGGATGGGCGAAACATGCCTGGAGCAGTTTTTTTGCGCCTTGGAATGCCGGGGCGACAATCTTTGTGCACAATTACGGCCGCTTCGACGCCAAGAGCACGTTGCGCGAGATGGAGCGCTGCGGCGTGACCTCGCTGTGCGCTCCTCCCACCGTCTGGCGGATGCTGGTGCTCGAGGATTTGAAAGCCTACAAGGTGAAGATCCGCAAATTGGTCGGCGCGGGAGAGCCACTGAACCCGGAGATCATTGAAAAGGTGCGCGCTGCCTGGGGTATCACCATCCGGGACGGTTTTGGACAAACCGAGAATGTGCTCACGCTAGGCAACTTCCTGGGGCAGGAGGTCAAGCCCGGAGCCGTTGGCAAGCCTTCGCCGGGCCATGTGGTCGTACTGCTCGACGGCGAAGGCCACGAGGCCGATGACGGCGAGATCTGCGTCAAACTGGACCCGCGTCCGCTGAGCCTGATGGTGGGCTACATGGACGATCCCGAGCGCACGGCGCGGGTGATGGAAGGCGGTTACTATCGCACCGGCGACGTGGCTCGCCGCGACGCCGATGGCTACTTCACTTACGTTGGCCGAGCCGATGACGTTTTCAAGAGCTCCGATTACCGGCTCAGCCCGTTCGAACTGGAAAGCGCGCTCATCGAGCACCCGAGCGTGGCCGAGGCCGCCGTGGTCCCGAGCCCCGACCCGATCCGCTGGAACGTCCCCAAGGCTTTCCTGACGCTGGTTCCCGGGGTGCAACCCTCGCGGGAGCTGGCGAAAGAGATATTCGCCTTTATTCGTGGACGCCTGGGACCTTATAAACGCGTGCGACGAATCGAATTCTCCGATCTGCCGAAGACCATCTCCGGCAAGATCCGGCGCGTGCAGTTGCGGGGTGTCGAACAAGAAACGCGCCAACAGGGTGCGCGTCGCGAAGGCGAATACTGGGAAGAAGACTTCCCGGAGCTGAAGTAAGACTGAAGTAAAGTCTCACACATGGGCGGCAATGCATTGCGGAAAAATGCACTTGGCGGTCGTGGGATCAGTCCGCTCGGCTGGCGCCCTGGCTTTGTACGCGGCTTGGCTGACCGGCATCTCGATTCAAATTGGGAAGTACCCAAATATCCATCAACACTTCTGTAACCAGTTGGCAGGAAAAGGCATCTGCTCTGGTAGCAGGTTTATTTCGTCGCCGTGACGGGTCAGGTCAACGATGGGGATAGCGACCAGCGGTGCAGGCCGTAATCCCGGACTACGGAGAATCGAAAACTGTGACAAATTCTTCAAGCACAACTTTTAATCCTGCGCATCATCGGTTTGCTGTTTTCCTTGCGCTCTGCACTTTCCTGCTGATTCTGGCGGGTGCGTCGGTAACCAGCAACGATGCTGGACTTTCTGTGCCCGACTGGCCGACCTCGTTCGGTTCGCTCTATCGCATTCCGCCGATGGTGGATGGCGTAAAGTTCGAACACGGACACCGCATGATCGCACAGTTCATCGGGCTGCTCACGATTGTGCTGGCGGTGTGGACGCAGCGCGTGGATCGCCGCCCTGGATGCGCGCCCTCGGCTGGGCAGCTCTGGCAACCGTGATTGCGCAGGGCATTCTGGGCGGGATCACCGTCCTGTTTTACCTTCCGCCCGCGGTTTCAACCGCCCACGCCACGCTTGGGCAGACGTTCTTTTGCATCGTAATCAGCATGGCTTTGTTTACCGGGCGCGGATGGGTGAAAGAGGCGCCTGTGCTGATCACGCAGAGCGAGCGCCCGCGCCTGGCGACGCTGAGCGTGCTGGCCGTGTGCTCGGTTTATTTGCAGTTGATCTCTGGGAGCGGGCTTCCGCCACTCGGGAATGAAGCTGTTGCCGCACCTGGTTAGCGCCGTTGTGGTTACGGTGGTGCTGCTCTGGACCTGCGTTCGCGTGCTTTCGCGGTATGCGCGGACGCCACAACTTCGCAAGCCCGCGGTCGCGCTGCTGGTGCTGCTGTTTGTGCAGCTCTCGCTTGGGTTCGGGTCATATCTTACACGCGTTGAATGGGGACAAAGGCGCTGCCGCAGCCGGGGATGAGGATGGTGCTCACGACCGTGGCTCACGTTGCGGTAGGCGCGCTGGTGCTTGCGACTTCCGTCATTCTCGCGATCCAGGCCCGCAGGCACACCGTGGTGGAGGAGACGCTTTTGATCAAGAATAGCGAGGCCGTTGCCGCATGAGTTCGATCACACAACCACTGGCGCTGCCTCGCGGCACCGCCGCCGCTCTGGCCAAAGACTATGCTGAGCTGATCAAAGCCCGTGTTACCACGCTGATCGTGATGACGGCGTGGTGCGGCTTTTATTTCGGCGCCGCCCAGTCGGGCGTCAGTTCTCTTTCCTGGACGTTGCTGCACGCGCTGCTCGGCATCGGCCTGGTTTCCGGCGGCACGGCGGCGATGAACGAAGTCATCGAACGTGACATGGATGCCCTGATGCGGCGCACCGCGATTCGCCCGCTGGTCAAGCAAAGCATCAGCGTCGAGCATGCGACGGTGGTTTCGCTGGCAATGATTTTCGGGGGCCTGCTCTATCTCGCGATTGCGACCAACTTGCTCACCGCGGGGCTTACCCTGCTGACCTCTTTCGTCTACCTGGTCGCCTACACGCCGCTCAAGAAGGTCACGCCGTTGTGTACCTTCGTCGGGGCATTTCCCGGCGCGATGCCTCCGGCGCTTGGTTGGACGGCAATTCGCGGTCGACTCGAATGGGAGGCTTTTGTTCTCTTTGCGATCGTATTTTTCTGGCAGTTTCCGCACTTCCACTCGATTGCGTTGCTGTATCGCGATGACTATGAACGCGCGGGAATCCGCATGCTTCCCGTGGTTGAGCGCTCTGGCGTCTCCACCGCACAGGCGATTGTTGTCTACGGGCTCGCATTAATTCCCGGTGACGGTTGCGCCGTTTCTGATGGGCATCTCCGGACGCGGCTATTTTATCGGCGCGGTTGTGCTCGGTATTGCGCAGTTCTGCTTCTGCCTGCGCATCTGGAAGGAGAAACTTGCGCCCTCGGAGCCGCGCGCCAAGGTGATGGCGCGCCAACTGTTGCAGGCAACGGTGCTTTACTTGCCGCTGCTGTTTGCGCTGATGATGATCAACAGTATCAACTACTAGAGTGAAAGCGGCTATTCGGCAAATCCAGTGATCATGAGAATGTCAACAGACTCGAGTGAAGTCGGCGTGATGGAACGAACTCCGGAAGCCGAACCGTTAATCAGCGTTCAGCAACTGCGTCATGCCTACGACAACCGGGCCGCGCTGAATGGCGTGTCGTTCGAGGTCTATCCGGCGGAGATTTTCGGACTGCTCGGGCCTAACGGCAGCGGAAAGACCACGATGTTCCGCATCCTCTCAACCCTGATGCTGCCTTCGGCCGGACATGCCAGCATCATGGGCCACGATGCGGCGACCGATCCCGCCGGAGTTCGCCGCCACATCGGCGTCGTCTTTCAGGCGCAAAGCGTCGACGGCAAACTCTCGGCCGAAGAGAACCTGCGGCATATTGGACATCTCTACGGATTGCGCGGCGCGGCGCTTAAGGAGCGCGCCAACGAGATGCTGCGCCGCGTGGGTTTGGCGGAGCGTGCAAAAGATCGTGTCGAGACATTCTCCGGCGGCATGCAGCGGCGCCTGGAACTTGCCAAGGGCCTGCTGCACCGGCCATCGGTGCTGCTGCTCGACGAACCGACGACGGGGCTCGATCCGGGTGCGCGGCGAGACCTGTGGCAGTATCTGCAAATTCTGCGCGATCAGGAGCGGGTGACGATTATCGTGACCACGCACCTGATGGAAGAGGCCGAGCGCTGCGACCGGCTGGCAATTCTCAGTCATGGGAATCTGGTCGCGCTGGGCACGCCGGCCGAGCTGAAGCAGGAAATCGGCGGCGACGTGATTCTGCTGGATACCTCTGCCCCGGAAGCGCTGGCCGACCCGCATCGGCGCGCGCTTCGCGCTGGCGACGACCGTGCTGGACAACCAGGTTCGCATTGAGCGCGAGGCAGGGCACCGCTTCGTTCCCGAAGTCGTGGAAGCTTTTCCCGGCGAAATCGCCGCCATTTCCGTCAGCAAGCCGACCCTGGAAGACGTGTTCATCCGCCGCACCGGCCATCGCTTCTGGAACGAAGACGAAGAGAACAAACAAGCCGAAGCGGCCAAGAAGACCAAGAAGTTGAGGCGTTGAGGCGGCGTAGCTAGAAGCCCGCCCTGGCCGCCGAAATCCTGAGCGAAGCGAAGGAACCCGGAAGCCCAGCACGGCGTGGGGCTAAGGTCAGCCAAACGATTTCATGGAAAAAGCGCAGAGCAGCGCGGGTTGGGACAGTTTTACGGGGATGCTTCGCTTCGCTGCGGCTCGCTCAGCATGACCTCGCGATGTGTGTTTAGTTATGTTAGGTATCTGATAAGGGACTCACGGGGAGTAAACGTGGCGACACAGACGACCGCTATTCCGGCGCACGCGAACGAATCCGCATCCTTCAGCCTCGTTCCGGCCCTTTCGCTGTGGCAGCGCGAGGTCGTGCGCTTCTACCGCAACCTCAGCCGCGTGGTCGGCGTGATCGCCTCGCCGCTGTTGTTCTGGATCGTGATCGGCTCCGGCTTCGGCACCTCGTTCCGCAATGGCGGATCGAGCCAGCACTACCTGGAATTCTTTTTTCCGGGCGCCCTCATCATGATCGTGTTGTTCACCTCGATCTTCGCCATGATGTCGCTGATCGAAGATCGCAACGAGGGCTTTCTGCTCTCCGTGCTGGTGGCGCCGGTTCACCGTTCGGTGATCGTGCTGGGAAAAGTTCTGGGCGGCACCACGCTGGCGACTTTGCAGGGATTGCTCTTCCTGGTATTTGCGCCTCTGGTGGGCGTCCACATCGGCATCGTGCAATTCCTGCTGGTGGCGCTTGATATCTTTCTGGTGGCGTTTTCGCTCACCGCGCTCGGCTTCGCGATTGCCTGGCCGATGGATTCCACATCCGGCTTCCACGCCATCATCAACCTGTTCCTGATTCCGCTCTGGCTGCTTTCCGGCTCGCTGTTTCCGCTGAGCGGAGCTTCCTTCTGGATTCGCGCGCTGATGCGCATCAACCCCCTGACCTATGGGACGGAGGTGCTGCGCGCCTTGCTTTTCCCGGGCACGGCTACGGATTTTTCGATCGGCATGAGCCTTGGCGATTCTGGCCGGCTTCACCGCGGTCATGTTCGCGCTGGCCTTTTTCATGGCCAATCGGCGCACGACGAAGCCGGCGGCATAGGATTGCGATCGGCGTTGAGCCTACATACTGTTTCAGGTCCCGGTTTTGAAGGTGGCGTGACTTCAGGGGCTGCTGAAAAGTTCGTAACAGTGTCATGGGGAGCAGTTTTTCAGGTGATTGACAATGCAAGCTGAATTGAGTTCACTTCCCGCGCTGAATGCCTTGCTCAATGGCACCAGCGCCGTTCTGCTGCTGACAGGGTATAACCTCATCCGGCGCGGACGGATGCAGGCGCACCGGCTGGTGATGCTGGCTGCGCTCTGTACCTCGGCGGCTTTCCTCGCTTCCTATCTCTACTATCATGCCCACGTCGGAAGCGTTCACTTCCAGGGACACGGCTGGTCGCGCCCGCTTTATTTTTCCATCCTGTTGAGCCATACGATCCTGGCCGTTGTCATTGTGCCGCTGATGCTGGTCACGCTCTCGCGCGCGCTGCGGGCCCGCTACGCGCTGCACAAGGCGATTGCGCGCTGGACCTTCCCGCTCTGGATGTACGTCAGCGTCACCGGCGTCGTCATCTACCTCATGCTGTATAAGCTGTTCGTGTAGTATCCAAGAGTTTGTAACATGATTTAGGGTGTCTGCTGAACGCAGTAGAGCAGATTCCGGCTGTCATGCTGAACGGAGTGAAGCATCCCGAAAAACTGTCCCACCCCGCGCCGCTCTAGGCTTACTGGATGAAATCCTTCGGCTGCGCCTCAGCCCCACGCCCAACGGGGATTCTTCGCTCCCTGCAGTCGCTCAGAATGACACAGCAAATTGGCTTCCCTTGAAACCTTTTGCTTTGCTGCTAAACTTGAGCATTCAACTGCAAACTGAGGAATCAGCGCATGGCAAAGAGCGTCAATAAAGTCATTCTGATCGGCAATCTTGGCAAGGATCCCGAGGTGAAGTACACGCCTCAGGGCACGGCGGTGGCGAAGTTCTCGCTGGCAACCAATGAGCGCTTCAAGGACAAGCAGGGCGAATGGCAGGACCGCACCGAGTGGCACAACATTACCTGCTGGGCTCGGCTGGCGGAGATCGCCGGCGAGTACCTGAAGAAGGGCCGCTCGGTCTACATCGAGGGCAGTCTCCGTACAGACTCATGGGACGACAAGCAGACCGGCCAGAAGAAGTATATGACGAACATCGTGGCCAATGACCTGGTGCTGCTCGGCGGCAAAGGCGGTGAAGGCGGTGGCGGCGAAGAGGGCGGCTACGCTGGCGGACGCTCGCGCGGTGCCGCGGCCGGCAACGACTTCGATCAGAGCGCCCACGAGCCCGCCGGCGCGAAGAACACAGAGAAGAGCACCGAGATCACCGACGACGATATTCCGTTCTGACACCGCTGGTGGCGCAGCTGCAACTGCTGATAGCGATTGGCAGAACTTCTTGCGCCCCACATGCAACGCGGCGGATATGGGCCACCGACGCCCAAACGGCTGCTGGCCACTAGCCAAAGAGTTGCGCAGCAGTTGCGCGATCCCCTTTGCCTGCGACGTTCGTCATGCTGCCGGGAGGCGCTGGCGAATCTCATCCATCGAAAGATTTTCCTTGCGGGTGGCGACGTACCATGTATGGCCAAATGGGTCGACAAGGTTTCCGTTGCGGTCGCCGTAGAACTGGTCCTTGACCGCCATGGTTACGGTTGCTCCCGCGGTGACGGCCCGGTTGAAAGTCTTGTCCACATCTTCGACATATAGATATAGGCCGCAGGGAGAGCCGCCCAGAGACTTCGGACTGCGGGTCCCGTGCTGCGGCGCCTCATCGCCCAGCATGATGATGGAATCACCGATCTTGATTTCGGCATGGGCGATTTTGCCGTCCGGCATCTCCATGCGCTCCACCTCCGTCGCGCCGAAAGCCTGTTTGTAGAACTCGATTGCCTTGGCGGCGCCTTTCACGATGAGATATGGCGTTGCCGTATGGTAGCCATCGGGCACTGGTTTCACGTTGCCTGCCATAGAGACTCTCCTTGTTTCGATGGGTTTTCGCTCGTGCGACAACTTAGATGCGAACCTCACGCGGAGGTTCGCGCTGGAGTGGAGCAAAACGCGAGCTGCCGACTGAATCGTGGGGCTAAACGGGTTGCTGAAAAAACTGCTCTCAGAGGTGTCATCCTGAGCGCAGCGAAGGAACTGCTGTTTGCGTGTGCCGAAAATAAAGCAGATCCTTCAGGCCGGCTAAAACCGGCACGACCTCAGGATGACCCTGCCACGGGTTCTCAGCAGGCTGTGAAGCCGCGCCCTTCAAAAAAACCTTTATGAAACAGGCTCTACTGATTCTTCCCGGAAGCCGGGGCCGAGAGGGCTGCCGGCACGTTTTCCATGGCCGCGATCACCGCGTCAGCAAACTGGTTGGTCGAAGCGCTTCCGCTCGCATCGCGAGTGAGGTGTTTTCGCTCGGAATAAACCACTTCGAGCGCGCGCTGGATGCGGTCCGCCGCCTTCTGCTCTCCCAGGTGGCGCAGCATGAGGATGCCGGAACGCAGCACAGCGGTCGGATTAGCGAGGCCCTTCCCTGCAATATCGGGCGCCGAGCCGTGAACCGCTTCAAAGATCGCGCAATGCTCGCCGAAGTTCGCCCCCGGAACCAGCCCGAGACCTCCCACGAAAGCCGCGCAAAGATCGCTGATGATGTCCCCGTAAAGGTTTTCCAGCAGCAGCACGTCGTATTGGTACGGGTTGGTCACCAGTTGCATGCAGGTATTGTCGACGATGTGCTCGCCGTAGGCGATCTCCGGGTACTCCTTGGCAACCGTGCGGGCGCAGCGCAGGAAAAGGCCGTCGGAGAGCTTCATGATGTTGGCCTTGTGAATCGCGTGTATCTTCTTGCGCTTCGTCTTGCGGGCGTATTCGAATGCCCAGCGCGCGATGCGCGTCGACCCTTTTTCGGTGATGATCTTGAGGCTTTCGACGACTCCCGGAACGACTTCGTGCTCGATTCCGGAGTAGAGGCCCTCGGTGTTCTCGCGAACGATGATCAGGTCTACTCCCGGATAATGTGTCGGCACATTGGGCAGGTTATTAATCGGGCGGAAGTTGGAAAACAGCTCGAAGCGTTTTCTGAGTTGGACGTTGATGCTGGAAAAGCCGCCGCCAATCGGGGTCGTGAGGGGTCCCTTGAGTGCGATGTGAGTGCTTTCAATCGAGTCGAGCAGGCTCTGGGGGATGTACTCGTGGTACTTCTCGTAGGCATCGGCGCCTGCTTCGAACGTATCCCATTCGAATTTGACTCCGGTCGCCTCCAGGATTCGAACGGCTGCGCCGGTCACTTCCGGTCCGATGCCATCGCCGGGAATCAAAGTGATTTTGTGAGCCACGGATACGCACCTCTCAGGCGAGTGGGGGCCCCGCCTTTGCCTTGACGGGGGCAGTCTGCTTGCCGTTGTCTTTTGTTCTTAACAAGTCCTGCAACTCGGACATGAATTCCTGGACATCTTTGAAATCGAGGTAAACCGAGGCGAAGCGCACGTACGCTACCTTGTCGAGGCCGCGCAAGCGAAGCATGATCAGTTCGCCGATCTCGCTTGTCTTGCGTTCGCGTTCGGCGGAGTCGATCACAAAGCTTTCGGCTTCGTTGACGATCTGCTCCAGTTTGCTGATGGAGACGGGACGCTTCTCGCAGGCGCGCAATAATCCGTTGAGCACCTTCTGCCGCTCGAACTTCTCGCGGCGTCCGTCCTTTTTCACCACCATGTACGGAATCTCGTCGATGCGCTCGTAGGTGGTGTAACGCTTCTCGCAACGCAGGCATTCCCGGCGCCGCCGTATGGCTTCGCCTTCCTTGCTTTCGCGCGAGTCGACTACTTTATCCTGCTCAAAGCCGCAAAAAGGACATTTCATGGACTGAAGAGTACCCGCAAACAGGCAATTGTAGCAGGAAGAAGGTCAAGGCGCGTGGCCGTGAAGACAAAGAGGGACCTGCCGTTTGCTGACGAACTAATCACCTTTGTGAGGAGCGTCAACTTGCCCGGCGACTACCGTGGGCGCGCACTCAGGCCGTTCCGCCTGGGTGGCTTCCATCTCGCTTTCACGCGAAATCATGCGCAGCGAGATGCGTTCGCGATGAGCCATGATGAGCCCCGCGGGAATCACCGCCATGAAGGTCACCAGCCAGCACAGCATGCCAACGCTGACGGCAAGTTCACGCGTAATGTTATAGGGCTCGTTCTTGAATATATCGGAGGACAGCAGTTCGATGACCGCTAACTGCGAGCCTCCTCCAACCCCAGGCAATTGCACAATGGACCCGGCCATACTTGCTCCCATAACCAGCAGCGCGTCTTCCAGTTTCATCTGGTGAAGACGAACCGTGCGGGTCACTGTCACCATCGGGCCGGAGTCGTCATCGTCGTCCGAGTCGGCCCGCACTTGGACGGTAGTGACTGGATAAGCATGCATGACCTGAATGTAGGCCTGTGCGATGAATATCCACAGGCAGAGCGACACCAGGGCAATGAGCAGAAAGGACTTCAGGTCGCGAATGGTGTGCAGTCCCTGACCGAAGGCGCGCACCTTGCGGCAGACCGTGTTCGCAACCTGTTCCGAGCGCGGCCGGAGCAGGCGGTCCAAGATTTGGGCAATCTGCCCGGTACGCCACCACAAAAGAAAGAAAATCAGCGCCAGCGCCGCCGCCAGGCCAAGCAGCAGATAACCGGCGGTTTGTACCTGCGGATAGGCCTTGAACTTGTCGCCCCAAATTGCCAGGGACAACCCCATCAGAACGGCCACGGCGGAAATATCGAATATTCTTTCGACCGCCCAAACCGCGAGTTGCGAAGAAAATGTCAGGTTCTCCTTGCGGGCCACCAGGAATGGCCGCACAAGCTCGCCGGGACGGCCCAGCAGAGCAAGCCCGGTGAAGCCTATGAATTGCGAAGGAATCAGACGGCTCACAGTGGTTTTGCAGGTGGGACTAAGAAAAAGCTTCCAGCGCACGGCGCGCAGCACGTCAGCCAGGTAGATCAAGACTACTCCGCCCAGCACCATCCACATGTTTACGTCTTTGCTGACTCTCCAAAACTGTTGCCAGTCGAAGCTCCGCCAGTGCCGGAATTGAGAGTAGACAAGCGCTGCCAGAACAGCCAATACGATCGCCGAGGTGATTGCGTGCTTCTTTTTCATCGGGATTGATTTCTGGCAGAGAGCGGCACGATTGCCCGAGTCGATTCCTCTCCTTCGGCCCTGCTGGCCCGCTCGTTGCGCGTTTGGTTCGCGGGATGGCCGGCGGGCGCCGCTTTTGCTGCGGCTGCCGCAGTGTGCTTGCGCTGACCAGCATGATAAGGCCGGGAAGCGCCCTTTTCGTGGCGGACTGGATGCTTCGAATCCTTGGCGTTCACCGGCTTCCACCCCAACGAGCCGAGCCTCGTTGGGGACCCCGGCGGGTTCGAGGCTGCCAGCCGGGGTGGAAGCCGGGGTTCCTGGCAAACGCTGTCGGTGCGTTTGTTGGGGCAGAGTTTGCGGCGATTGAAGTCGTTGATGACGCGGGCAACGTAGCTCCGGGTCTCCGGGTAGGGCGGAACCCCCTGGTATTTCTCCACCGATTCGGGTCCAGCGTTGTACGCTGCCAACGCCTTGCCGGCGTCTCCGTTGTAACGCAACAACAGCTCACGCAGGTAGCGGCTGCCGCCGTCGATGTTATTCGCCGGATCGAGGCTATCGCGCACCCCGAGCTTGGCGGCGGTTGCCGGCATCAATTGCATCAGCCCTTGGGCGCCCTTCGGGGAAACGGCCTTCGCATTGTAGCCGCTCTCCGCCCGGATGACGCTGTGGATGAAGTCGGGATCGATCCCGGTCTGCAACCCGGCCTTCGCGATGTGCTCGGGTACGGTGGTCGCCTGTGCCGGAAGTTGCGGAGGGGGTGCCGGCTCATACCCGGAAATGCGCTCGGTGGCGACCTCGATGAAGCCCGCGTCTTGTGCGTCCGGGTACAGACGAGTCACGCCGCCGAGTTCTTCGTGGCGCTCGCAACGCAGACTAAAGCCGTTTGTCAGCCGCGCGAATTCCGCCCCGTGGGCGCAACAAGCGCACAACAGCAGCGTCAGCCATGGCCAGCGGCGGTTCGTCATCCCAGCACCGACTCGACAGCGTGAGCAACGCCGTCCTGATTGTTTCCCAAGGTGATCATCCAGCCGTTTTGCTTCAACTCGTCGCAAGCGTTGGCCATGATTACCGGGACGCCGGCGAACTCCAGCATTTCGATGTCATTGTAGTTGTCCCCGATAGCCATGATTTGCTGCCGTTCGATGCCGCGGTGTTCGGCCCAGCGGCGCAGGGCGTGCCCTTTCGAACAGCCGTGGTTCAGCACATCCACAATGCAAAGGTCGCGCTCCTCGTACTGAGTGCGCAAAACGGTGATTCGTTCCCACAGGCCTGAGTTCATCAATGCCTGCTGCACCTCCTGCATGCGGGCAATATCACCGCAGAACGTGGCTTGAACCGGCGATTCGGTCACCGCATCTTCCAGCGGCTGCACCACGTCCAGGTATTCTGAATTTTTTTCCATCCAGCGGCGGATGGCGACATTCAGCAGCTCGGTGGTCTCAACCACCAGTGCGCCCTTGCCCTCGCGGTCGAAGGACAGGACCGTGTTTCCGCGGAAAGCGGCCATGTGGCAAACCATCTCGCGGGCGATATCCGCCGGCAGCAGGTCGCGGTGAAAAAGGCTGCCGTCGCTCGACCGCGTGACCGCGCCATTGGAGCTGATGAGGGTTACGCTGAAGCCGAGTGACTCAGCTATCGGCAAAGCAAAATTGTGACGCCGGCCGGTAACCAGCGCGATTTCGACGCCGCGTTCGTGGGCGCCGAGCAACGCCTGCAGGTTTCCGGCTGAAACCTGAAAGCTTGAATTCAGCAGGGTTCCATCGATGTCTACGGCAATGAGCCGAATAGAATGCATTCTTCTCGATTTTACACGTCCGCAGCTCGGCCTCATACCACAAGAGACACCAGGGTTCTTACATCGAGGCCTCGCCGGGCTCATCTTGCCCCGGCGGCTGTTTTTCAACAGCCCGTTAGGTGCTTACACTGCTAGTATTTAGTGGGATGTTCGGATTCTTCAACTTCGGATTGCCTGGCATGTTGCTGATGGCGGCGGCCATCATCCATTTCGTACGCCGCCAGCCGGATTCCTACTGGCTATGGATCATCCTGCTGCTTGGTCCGCTTGGATCGCTTATCTACCTGGCGGCGCAAGCCCTTCCCGAGTTGCGCGACCCCGGCGCCTTCGACTTTATGAGCCGGAACCGCCGGATCAGGGAACTGGAATCCGCAGTGAGCCAGAATCCTTCAGCCGGGAATTACGAGGAGCTCGGGCAGCTCTACCTCGACAAAGGCAAATGGGAAAAGGCGCGCGCCTGTTTCGACCGTTCGATCACGCAGCGCACCGACTCCACCGATCCTTTTTATCGCCGGGCGTTGGCCTTGCTGCAACTCGGCAGTTTTTCGGCTGCCATAGACGACTTGGAACGGGTGGTGCGAACCGAACCCGGCTATGACATCCATCGCGCCGCCGGGTTGCTGGCCTGGGCATACGCGCGAACCGGCCAGAATGAAAAGGCGGAGGCGCTGTTCGGCCGGATCATGCAGTTTTCGACCTTGACGGAGACGCAGTATCACTATGCCGAGTTTCTGGCGGCACGGGGCCGGGTCGCCGAAGCACGGGAGTGGGCGGAGCAAATCATGGCCAAACGCCCCACCATGCCT